>NZ_AP021903.1:870000-2070000 GCF_018326005.1 Pseudomonas sp. Seg1 | reverse complement strand
TGCCGAATGGGCTTTGCCCTTCTCTGCTGCGGCAAGATTGACGTCCTTGAGCACCACCTCGATACCGGCCGAGGCGCTGACAAAAGCGATTCCGGCGCCCATCATCCCGGCGCCGAGCACACCGACCTTGCGCGTGACGAACGGCGTAAAACCTTGCGGACGCGAACCACCGGCATTGATCTCGTTGAGTTGAAACCAGAAGGTACCAATCAGGTTTTTCGAGATCTGCCCGGTGGCCAACTCGGTAAAGTAGCGAGTTTCGATCAGGTGCGCAGTGTCGAAACCCACCTGCGCGCCTTCGACGGCCGCGCAGAGAATTTTCTCTGGCGCAGGCAACGTGCCTTGGGTTTTCGTGCGCAGGATCGACGGTGCAATCGCGAGCATTTGCGCGACTTTCGGATTCGACGGTGTGCCGCCGGGAATCTGATAGCCTTTCACGTCCCAACGCTGCACCGCCGTCGGATTGGCAATGATCCACGCGCGCGCCTTGGCCAGTAACTCATCGCGATCCGTCGCCAGCTCGTCGATCAAACCGGCCTGCAACGCCTGTTGCGGACGGACCTTTTTGCCTTCGAGCAGATACGGCAGCGCCTTTTCGATACCGAGCATGCGCACCATACGCACTACCCCGCCGCCGCCCGGCAGCAGGCCCAGAGTGACTTCCGGCAGACCCAGTTGCACTGACGAATCGTCCAGCGCTACGCGGTGATGACACGCGAGACAGATTTCCCAGCCCCCGCCCAACGCCGCGCCGTTAATGGCCGCGACCACCGGTTTGCCGAGGGTTTCCAGAGTGCGCAATTGCCCCTTGAGGGTCAGCACCATGTCATAGAAGGCCTTGGCCTCGGGCTTGCCGACCTTGATCAATTCATTCAGGTCGCCGCCGGCAAAGAAGGTTTTCTTCGCTGAGGTAATGATGACCCCGGCGATGCTGTCTTTTTCACTGACAAGCCGGGCAACACAGGCCGCCATCGCCTCGCGGTACACGGCGTTCATGGTATTGGCGCTCTGGCCCGGCATGTCGATGGTCAGGACGACGATGGCGTCCTGGCCTTTTTCGTAACGAATGGCTTCGCTCATAACAAGGTTCCTTGAATTCGGGGCTCAGAGACGTTCGATGATGGTGGCAATGCCCATGCCGCCGCCGACGCACAGCGTCGCCAGGCCATAACGCAGGCGCCGGGTTTCCAGTTCATCGAGCAAGGTGCCGAGGATCGCGCAACCGGTAGCGCCCAGCGGGTGACCCATGGCGATCGAACCGCCGTTGACGTTGACCTTGTCCGGGTCGACCACCATGTCTTTGATGAATTTCAGCACCACTGAAGCAAACGCCTCGTTGACCTCGAACAGGTCGATGTCTTCCACCCGCAGACCGGCCTTCGCCAGCGCTTTGCGGGTAGCCGGCGCCGGACCGGTGAGCATGATCGTCGGATCGGTACTGGTGACTGCCGTGGCAACAATGCGCGCCCGCGGTTGCAGGCCCAATGCTCGCCCCTTGGTCTCGGAGCCGATCAACATCAGCGCCGCACCGTCGACGATGCCGGAACTGTTGCCCGGTGTGTGCACATGGTTGATGCGCTCGACATGGCTGTAAACCCGCAACGCCGTCGCATCGAAGCCCATCTGGCCGATCATTTCGAAGCTCGGTTTGAGCTTGCCCAGACCTTCCAGCGTCGACTCGGCACGAATGAACTCATCGTGATCGAGCAGGATGATGCCGTTCTGATCCCGTACCGGCACCAGCGACCTGTTGAACGAGCCATCGGCCCGCGCCCGCGCCGCTTTCTGCTGCGAGTGCAGCGCGTAGGCATCGACATCTTGACGGCTGAAACCTTCGATTGTGGCGATCAGGTCCGCACCGACGCCCTGCGGGGTGAAGTGGCTGTGCAGGTTGGTCTGCGGATCCAGTGCCCAGGCGCCGCCGTCGCTGCCCATCGGCACCCGCGACATCGACTCGACACCGCCGACCACTATGAGATCTTCGAAGCCTGAGCGCACTTTCATCGCGCCGAGGTTCACCGCTTCCAGACCCGAGGCGCAGAACCGATTGATTTGCACACCCGCGACGCTGACGTCCCAATCGGCGACTTGTACGGCGGTCTTGGCAATGTCCGAGCCTTGATCGCCAATCGGCGTAACACAACCGAGCACCACGTCATCGACCTGACTGGTGTCCAGCGAGGTGCGCTGCTGCAGCGCGGTCAACAGGCCGGCAACCAGATTCACCGGTTTGACGCTGTGCAATGCACCATCGGCCTTGCCTTTGCCACGGGGCGTGCGCAATGCATCGAAAATCAAAGCTTGGGTCATGACGTCCTCTAACCTGTGCGGTGAGTGATTTCTTGTGACTCCACTCTTCGCCTGAGCGGCCATGGATTCAATGACCACAGTGCTCAATGCTGTTGACGCACACGCTCAGACGGACGGTCATCCGCGGCTGGGTGAACCGGTTCAGGTCGGCGAGTTGTCTAGCAAGCGGGCGGCAAAGAAGCTGGCAATACGCCTCATGCCTTTTTTATCGCGATTGACAACGACTCCATATGAAATGGATCTAAGCCAAGCGTGACGCGGGCCCTAAGGTAGAACATGTACGTCATGGTCGTCGGGTTTTGCCGAGGCAGGCGTTCTTTAACAGGAAGTGCAGCGCTTGCCGTCATGGATATGCAGGCAAGCATCAGGAAA
Organism: Pseudomonas sp. Seg1; assembly: GCF_018326005.1. Classification (NCBI taxonomy): domain Bacteria; kingdom Pseudomonadati; phylum Pseudomonadota; class Gammaproteobacteria; order Pseudomonadales; family Pseudomonadaceae; genus Pseudomonas; species Pseudomonas sp. Seg1. The sequence continues at coordinate 2,067,318 of NZ_AP021903.1, read as the reverse complement.
TAACAATAAAGGCGGTCAAGCCATGTTCAAACAACCGAAAGTTCGTCAAGCAGGACTCATTCTTTTCGCCACGACGCTGTTGTTGATTTTGCCGAACCTGACCAAGGTCATCGGCTGAGTACAAGCGGCAGGTGCTGTTTATCGCCATTGAAAATGTAACTGGCCCGCTACCCGGGCCAGCATGGCTGTGCCAATCTTTGCGCACTTCCACGACATGGACGGCGATCATTTGAAAGCGCTTATTGTATTCGGGGCCTTGCTGCTGAGCATGCCCCTGTCTGCCGCGCAGCTGGATTTGCAGTTGGGCGCAAAGAGTCGCACCTGGCAGACCGAGGAGCTGCTCAAGCATCCTCAGGTGCAAACCCTCACGATCAAGAACGACGTGTCCTACAAGAAGGACATGACTTATCGCGCCGTGCCGCTGGCGGCGTTACTGGATGGAGTCAATCCCGAAGATCATCTGCAGGCCGTGGCGCTGGATGGTTTCGCCGCCGAATTGAGTGCTGCGCCGCTGCTCAACACCCAAGGCTCGCGTGCGTGGCTGGCGATTGAAGATCCGGCCAGGCCATGGCCGCCGCTGTCGGAAGGCAAACACAGCGCCGGGCCGTTTTATCTGGTGTGGACCGATCCACAGATCGGCAAGATCAGCCCGGAGCAGTGGCCGTTCGAAGTCGCCAGCATCAAGCGCATGGCACCAGTGGCCGAGCGCTTCCCTGCTCTGCTGCCCGATCCGGCGTTAAAGGCTGATGACCCGGTGAATCTGGGATTCGCGTTGTTTCAGAAAAACTGCCTGGCGTGTCATCGATTGAATGGCGCGGGAGATGCGCAATTCGGGCCGGATCTGAATATTCCGTATAACCCGACCGAGTATTTCGGCGCGGATTTCCTCAAGCGTTACATTCGTGACCCGCAGAGTTTGCGGCAGTGGCCGCAGGCGAAAATGCCGGGCTTTTCGGCGCAGGTGTTGCCGGATCGGGATCTGCAGATGTTAGTGGGTTATTTGAAACACATGGCCGGGCGCAAGGTTAAGCCCTGATCGTTATCACTGGCCTCATCGCTGGCAAGCCAGCTCCCACAGGGTAAGCGCCGACTTTGAATCAGCGGTGATCTGTGGGAGCTGGCTTGCCAGCGATTGCGGCGTCCCGAATCTTATTGCTGCTGCACGGAGATGACCGGCGCAGGTGTCGGCGAAACGAACACCTTTGCATGCATCTGCTCACACCCGCCGCCCCGGCGCATGCCGCGTACCGGGCAGGCGTCGAGATAATCCAGACCCACCGCCAGTTTCAAATGCCGTTCCGGCCGCGCCAGTTCATTGGTCACGTCGAAGCTGTACCAGGCATCATCCAGCCACGCTTCTGCCCAGGCATGGCTGGCCAGATGTTCGCAATCTTCGCTGTACAGATACCCCGACACATAACGCGATGGAATCCCCAGACTACGCGCGCAGGCCAGAAACGCGTGGGCGTGGTCCTGGCAAACACCCGAGCGTCCGGCAAAAGCCTCAGCCGCGCTGGTGTCGACTTCGGTCGAGCCCGGCGTGTAGGTCATGTGTTGATTCAAGCCGTGCATCAAATCGATCAGCGCCGTGCGGTCACGCCGTTGCTTGCAGGATTTCGCCGCAAACGCGCGCAGAGCTTCGTCTGCTTCGGTCAGCCGGGTGAAACGCAGGAACGGCAGCGCCGACTGACTCTCATGCTCGGCCTCGCGCAACTCGTCGATATCGACCTGCCCCCGGGCGCCAATGATGATCTCTTCATGCGGTTCATCCATGGTCAGCACATGCAGGATGTTGCCGAACGGATCGAGCTGCGCGCGCACCGGGCGTGGCAGGTCGAGCTGCCAGCTCAGCACGTGCTGACGCTCGCTGTCGTGAGGTGTCAGTCGCAGATACTGGATGCTCGCCCGCACCTGATCTTCATAGTGATAGGTGGTCTCGTGGCTTATGGAAAGTCTCATGCAGCCTCCAGGTATGAACTGTGAATGGCGTTGCCCAACTGGCGCACCAGCGGGATGAATTCGGTGAGCCAGGCGTGCAGGCCTTCTTCGAGAATTTCGTGAATGCCGGTGTAGCGCAGGCGTGCGTCCATTTCTGCCGCCAGTCGCTGTGCCGGCCGACCGTTGGCCCCCGGCAACTGTGCGAGGATCTGGTCGATCTCCTCGGTGCAGGCGCGCAAGGAGCGCGGCACATCGGCGCGCAACAGCAGCAGCTCCGCCACATGTCGGGCGCCGGGCGCATCGCGATAAATCTCGGTGTAGGCCTCGAATGACGACAAGGCCCGCAGCAAGGCACTCCACTGGTAATAAGCATGAGCGGTGCCGTCGCTGACCGCTTCGGCCTGATCGCCCGCCATCTCGTAACGGGCATCGAGCAACCGCAGCGTGTTGTCCGCACGTTCGATAAAGGTGCCGAGGCGAATGAAGCGAAACGCATCGTTGCGCATGATCGTGCCGTAAGAGGCACCCCGGAACAGGTGTGAGCGTTCCTTGATCCATTCACAGAAACGACTCATGCCATAGCGGCTCAGCCCCTGTTCGGCGATGCCGCGAATCTCCAGCCACGTGGCGTTGATGTTTTCCCACATATCTGCGGTGATCCGGCCACGCACCGCGTGAGCACTGGCCCGCGCCGCGCCGAGGCAACTGTAGATGCTCGCCGGATTGGCCGCATCCAGAGCGAAGAAATGCAGCAGACGTTCGGCGTGCAAATCGCCGTGGCGCTCCAGGTAATCGTCGAGGGTGCCGGTGATCAACAACGGCATGGCCAATTCGTGCAGACCATCGCCGCGACCGTCCTGCGGCATCAGCGACAGCGAATAACTGACGTCGAGCATCCGTGCGAGGTTTTCCGCCCGCTCCAGGTAACGCGACATCCAATACAGATCCGAGGCAGTTCTACTTAACATGGCAAGCTTCCTTCAATCCTCGACCACCCAGGTGTCCTTGGTTCCGCCGCCCTGAGAGGAATTCACCACCAGGGAGCCTTCGCGCAGGGCGACACGGGTCAAACCGCCGGGCACCACCCGGGTTTCGCGACCGGACAATACGAACGGGCGCAAGTCGATGTGGCGCGGCGCAATGCCGTTTTCGACAAAGGTCGGACAGGTCGACAGCGACAACGTCGGTTGCGCGATGTAAGCGTGCGGCTTGGCTTTGATCCGCTCGCGGAACGCATCGATTTCCGCCGTCGTTGCCGCCGGCCCGACAAGCATCCCGTAACCGCCGGAGCCCTGGGTTTCCTTGACCACCAGATCTGGAAGATTGGCCAGCACATGGGAAAGTTCAGACGGGTTGCGGCATTGCCAGGTCGGCACGTTCTTCAGGATCGGCTCTTCGTCGAGGTAGAAGCGAATCATGTCGGTGACAAACGGATACACCGACTTATCGTCCGCCACGCCGGTACCGATAGCGTTAGCCAACACCACATTGCCGGAGCGGTAGGACGATAGCAGCCCCGGTACGCCGAGCATCGAGTCGGGGTTGAAGGCCAGCGGATCGAGAAACGCATCGTCGAGACGGCGATAGATGACGTCCACCGCTTTCGGGCCGTCAGTGGTGCGCATGAACACTTTGTCGTCACGCACGAACAGATCGGCGCCCTCCACCAGTTCCACACCCATTTCCCGCGCCAGAAACGCGTGTTCGAAGAACGCGCTGTTGAAACGTCCCGGCGTCAGTACCACCACGCTCGGATCGTCGATAGGGCTGGAGCTTTTCAGTGTGTCGAGCAACAGGTTCGGGTAATGGTCGATGGGCGCGATGCGCTGGGCGGCAAACAGCTCAGGGAACAGGCGCATCATCATCTTGCGGTCTTCGAGCATGTAGCTGACGCCGCTAGGCGTGCGCAGATTGTCTTCGAGCACGTAGTAGGTGCCGTCGCCGTCGCGCACCAGATCAACGCCGGAAATATGCGAGTAGATATCGCGGTGCAGATCCAGGCCTTGCATCGCCAACTGGTATTGCTCGTTGGCCAGGACCTGTTCGGCGGGAATGATCCCGGCCTTGATGATGCGTTGCTCGTGATAAAGGTCGGCGAGAAACATGTTCAGCGCCTTGACCCGCTGGATGCAGCCGCGTTCGACGATCCGCCACTCGCTGGCGGGAATGCTCCGCGGAATGGTGTCGAAAGGAATCAGGCGCTCTGTGCCCTGCTCATCGCCGTAGAGCGTGAACGTGATGCCGGCGCGATGGAACAGCAAATCGGCCTCGCGCCGCCGTTGAGCCAGCAGCTCGTCAGGCGTGTCGGCCAGCCATCGGGCGAACTCCCGGTAATGCGGGCGAACCTGGCCGCCGGCATCGTACATCTCATCAAAATAGGTGCGGATCATGCCGTACTCCTTGTCACCCGGACCTACAGGCCTTCGCAAGGCCCGTGCCATCGGCATAAACGCTTTGATTTCAATCGGTTGGATATTCACGCCGCAGGCGCCGCACCATTCCTGTGCGGCAAATGCCCCAACCTGATTGCCCCCGCTTCATTGCGACGCACTGCATCGCCTATCACCAGCATAGTCAGAGTTGATTTCACTGCTCGGCGACGGCTGCGGATAATCCGCGCATTCGCCGCAAAACTTCATCGGCCACCGCGCCGGGAAGTGCCCGGCTCAACTGCTCTGGACTGCCGTCGCAGCCCGCCCCGCTGTAACCCTGACCGGTTTCCTCTCCTTATCGGTCTTCCCTTTTAGCCACCCTCTCCGGTGGCTTTTTTTTGGCCTCGGATTCTTGTTTCAGGGTTTTGCCGCAGCGGTTTTCGAACGCCGGAAACGACAACGGCCAACCCAAAGGTCAGCCGTTGCTTAATAGTTACTGCAAGAGATCAGTTCAGACGGTAGCGATTGCGCACCTCCTGCTTGACGCCCCAGCCCTCGATAATGCCACCCAGCGGTTCGACCACGGCAGAAAACCCCTGCTCGAAATCGCCGATATCGTCATATGTCGCGTACATCACTTTGCTCAACTCCAGAGACCACGCGCCGTCGTCGCGCACGCTGACCTGGGCATTGATGGATTCACCGCGAAACTTGCCTGCCGCCCTGCGCGCCCGCTCCTCGTCCGGGAAAATGGCGTAGAACTCGATGGGATGGAATCGGGAAAAATCGAAACCGCCTTCTTTCATGCGGCGCAGAACATTGCTGCTGATGTCTTCTTGATAGGCTGTGCTCATGAATCGTCCCCCTCGGATAGATGGATAGACTTTCCGTATTCCCGCCCCGGGCCTTTGGCCAAAGTACTACGGCAACGTGGTTGCGCGCGGGAAACAAGCATGTAGCTGACAAGACCAGACCTTAGCGATCCGTTCGCTGATCTCGCTTGCAGAGTAGCCCCAAGATAGAGCCGCTGCCAAGGCCTGGTGCTTCAAGTGACAGGAAGAATTTCAGATTGGAGTGATGCTGCGGATTTCGATGCTGTTCTGGGTTTTCAGGTTTTTCACGCCGGCATCGGCGGTGCGCCCTTCCAGATCGTTCAGATCCAGTTCGGCGGCCACAGGCAGGAGCCGCTCCTTGATCAGTCGCGCGGCCTCATCGTCGCTCGGGCACTCGGCTCGCTCGAAGACCTCATCGACAATTTCACCGTGATCATCCACGAAAGTGACTTTCCACTTTTGCATCGGTGCCTCCTCGATCAAACCCGCAAATGGGCTTACACCTAAATCGACTGGTACGCCGAAAGTTGGTTCAAAAGGATTACAGCGGGCAAAGATGAAAAAAACCTCATCCTGGAGATGCGCCGCGAATTTTGCACACAACCATTGTGGCGAGGGGATTTATCCCCGATGGGATGCGAAGCGTCCCCCAAAACCAGCCAACGCGGTGATCAGGCAGACCGCGCTTGCTGGATTTACGACTGCTGCGCAGCCGGTCGGGGATAAATCCCCTCACCACAGGGGATCCATACACAAATGAAAAATGGGTGATCAGTCGTTGCTTGGTTTGTTGATCGCTTGCAGCACGTACTGCGGCAACGCGAACGCACCGATATGGATTTCCGGGTTGTAGTAGCGAGTGACGATGCCGCTGCCAATGAAGCGCTGTTGCAGGACTTCACGGCTCAGTTTGCGGTAGGCCGGATTGGTCGAACCCCAGGCAAACGTCATCGAACCACCAATGTAGGTCGGTACGGCGGCCTGGTAGAAGTGCCAGTCCGGGAACAGGCTGCGCAGACGACCGGCCGTGGTTTTGACTTCGTCGATCTGCATGAACGGCGTGCCGTTCTGCGTCACGAGGATGCCGCCTTCGTTCAGGCAACGGTGGCAGGCCTGGTAGAAGTTTTCCGAGAACAGCACCTCACCCGGGCCGATCGGGTCGGTGGAGTCGGAGATGATCACGTCGAATTTTTCCGTGGTGGTGGCGACGAAACGCATGCCGTCGTCGATTACCAGGTTCAGACGCGGGTCGTCGTAGGCGCCCTTGGAGTGGTTCGGCAGGAATTCCTTGCACATGTCGACCACAGTGCCGTCAATCTCGACCATGGTGATGTGTTCGACGCCCGCGTGCTTGGTCACTTCGCGCAACATGCCGCCGTCGCCGCCACCGATGATCAGCACGCGCTTGGCGGTGCCGTGAGCGAGGATCGGTACGTGGGTGAGCATTTCGTGGTAGATGAATTCGTCGGCTTCAGTGGTCTGGATCACGCCGTCCAGCGCCATCACACGGCCCATGCGCGGGTTCTGGAAAATCACCAGGTGCTGGTGTTCGGTGCGCACTTCGTGCAGCAGTTTTTCCATGCGAAAACGCTGGCCGTAGCCTTCGTAGAGGGTTTCCAGGTACTCGCTGGTCTTGGTGACGGTCATGGTCAAGTGCTCCGATGAATGCGCGGGCGTCGATCGTGACGACGATTGCCCGGGAAAGGCGCGCATTCTACGTTGCCGAAGATGACAGGTCGAACCTCACTTCATCGGCATACCACATAACCTTGTGCGAACTGGCTTGCCAGCGATGCAGTCGCCCCGGTCTCTCAGTGACACCGCGGTGATGCTATCGCTGGCAAGCCAGCTCCCAAAGGTTTTGTGGTCAGTCTCGAAATCGCGATCAGATTCGGACGTTGCCCCGCGGTCCGGCAATCGCCCAGATGATCAGACCCAGCACTGGCAGGAGGATGATCAGCAGCACCCAGACGATTTTCATCCCGGTGGTCGCGCCGCTTTTCAGCACATTGATGATGGCCCAGATGTCGAGGGCGAGGATGATCAGGCCGATCAAACCGTTGAACGTGGAACCCATGGTGTCGCTCCAGAATAGTGGCATGCACTTTTAGGATAGACGGTCGCGCGCAGGGTTCCCTTTTATTGCGCTCAGACGTGAACGGCAATTTTCAAAGCTTCCAGCGATGGCGCAGCGGCGATGCCGACTTCGGCGCAGAGTTCCAGCACCCGGGGCACGTCGTTGCCATAGACCAGCACCACTTGCAGTTCATCGTCGAGCAACTGACTGAAGTTCATCAGCGTGTAGCCGCCGTTTTCCTTGCTCAGGCTGCTCATCTGCACTTGGATGCGGTTCAGCGCCGTCAGGGCTTCGGTCTTGGCCAGTTGCTTGGGCTTGAGGTTGAAGTCGACGGTCGGACCGAACGAGGCAACGATCTGCGCGAACAGGTCGACGTAGGTATCAGCCTGGAACAGCACGGTTTCCGGCAGGCTACCGACCACTACCCACTCGCCCAACGGGATCGGGAAGGTGTCGTCGTAGTTGATATCCGGGTTGGCTGTCAGAAAAGCGTCGGCATCGGCGTAGGCTTCTGCGGCTTCGTCGGCCACGTTCAGGATCTCGTCCTCGCCCATGCAGCCGGAGCTGATTTTGCTGATGAGTTCAACGAGTGCGGCTTTCATGAGGGCGGATCCTGTGGCGAAGGTGAATTTCGAGGGCGCGAAGGATAGCGCATTCTTCAGCACACCCGACACCTGTGGCGAGGGAGCTTGCTCCCGCTGGGGCGCGAAGCGGCCGCAAAAAAGCTTGCCAGCGCTGCGCACTGGAGCGGGCGCAAGCTCCCTCGCCACAGGGGATCACAATTTCAGGCGAGGAGTTTTTCCAGTTGCGCAGTAGTGTCGACTGCGCCCATGGTCCGTGCCGCATCCAATGCCGTCACGCCATTGGCGTCCTTGGCCTTTGGATCTGCACCTTTGCTGATCAGGTAATCAACGATTGCCACTCGGTTGAACATCGCCGCCATCATCAGCGCGGTTCGACCATCAAACGACGAACCTTCGATCTCGGCTCCCGCCTCGACCAGCGCCTTGACCACTGCCAGGTCGCCCTTGAACGCCGCACCGGCGATCGGGCTCTGGCCGTTGCCGTTGCGCATTTCCGGATCGGCCTTGTGTTTAAGCAGCACCTGGACCGCATCCACATGGCCGTAATAGCTGGCCAACATCAGCAACGTGTCGCCCTTGCTGTTCTTCAAGTTCACCGGCAAACCGGCCGTGACCAGGCGATCAAGCATCTCGGCATCACCGTCACGCGCCTTGTTGAAAACCTGCTCGGTGAATTCGGCAGCTTCTTCAGGGGTCATCTGGCGGCTTTGGTCGGACATGGGGCAACTCCACTTTCGGTCAATCGGAAAGCCGACAGTTTCCCGAGCGAAACTAAAGCTGTCACCCCCTTTTTCTCAAGAACGCCTATAGCCAGAATCAATAACGATGTTTGCCTTGATCGATTTCCGCCAATACTTCATCTGTTACACGTACGTAGGTGTGAGTGCCGGGCAGCCATGCGTAGATCGGATCATCGCCTGTCTGGCCGGGGTCGAAGCCTTCGTTTTTCAGGCGCGTTTTCTGGTATTTGAAGGTGCCGGTGGTTTCCATTTTCACCTTCACCCGCAGGAACAACGGCACGGCATACGCCGGCATGCGTTCACGAATAAACGTCAGCAACTCGGCAAAATCCAGCGTCGCGAGGGATTCCGCCGGCGTGATCGCCGCCATCCCCGCCCTACCATTGGTATTGCGAATTTCTACTCCATAGGCCACCGCCTCGGAGATGTGCGGGTGTTGCAACAAGAGATTTTCGACTTCAGTGGTCGAGACGTTTTCACCCTTCCAGCGGTAGGTGTCGCCGAGTCGATCAACAAATTGCGCGTGGCCGAAACCGATGTTGCGCAACAAGTCGCCAGTGTTGAAAAAGCGATCACCCTTGGTAAACACGTCGTGCAACACGACTTTGGCGGTTTTCTGCGGATCGGTGTAACCATCCAGTGGCGCTTTTTCATCGATTCGCGCCAGCAACAGGCCCTGCTCACCCTTGCCGACCTTGCGCATGAAACCGTCGTCGCTGCGCAGCGGCTCGCCACTGTCATGGTCGTAGGCCACCAACTCCCAGGCCATCAATGAGAAACCGATGGTGTTGTCGAAATTGAGGATGTTGGTGAAACCGATGTTGCCGTCGCTCGCCGCGTACAGCTCACAAATGTGGTCAACGGCGAAGCGCGTCTTGAACTGGGCCCAGGCACCGGGGCGCAGACCGTTGCCAATCATCTTGCGCACGTCGTGACGGCTGTCATCGGCGCTGGCGGGTTGATCGACCAGATAACGGCATAGCTCGCCGACGTAACCGATGGTGGTGGCGCGGTAGCGGCGCACGTCGTTCCAGAACTGGCTGGCGCTGAACTTACGGCGGATCGCGAAACCTGACGCGCCGTTGATCGCCGAGCCCCAGCACACGCAAAGACCGGTGGCGTGGTACAGCGGCAAAGTGCAATAGACGACGTCGTCGGGGCCCATGTTGAGCGCGATCATGCCGAAGCTGGCGGAACTGCGCATCCAGCGGCCGTGCTTGAACACGCCGGCCTTCGGCAGGCCCGTGGTGCCCGAGGTGTAAATGTAGAAACAGGGATCGTCGAAGAATACTTGCCGGCTGCTCGGCGGATTGTCGCTGGCGGCGTCGGCACTGGCACTGATCAGATTGACGTAGCCGTCGGGCGCAATGCCCGGATGGCTGTAAGTGTCCTGATCGGCCACGAACCAGGTACGTTGCGCGGCAATCGACACTTGCTCGCGCACTGCGGCAAACGCGGGCAACAATTCTTCGCCAACCACAATCGCTACCGGCGCAACCAGATTCACACTGTGGATCAGCGTGTCGCGCGTCTGCGAGGTGTTGAGCAAGGCGCTGACCGCTCCGACCTTGGCCAGCGCCAGAATCGTCACCAGCAACTCCGGGCGGTTCTCGATAAACACCGCCACCACGTCGCCCTTGCCGATGCCCTGTCCGCTCAGATAGTGGGCAATACGGTTGGCCCACTGATTGACCTGCGAATAGGTCAGCAGCACATCGCCCTGCAATAACGCCGGGCCTTGGGGATTGCGCAGGGTCGCTTGTTCGAACGTCCAGCCAAGGCCACAGCTTTGGGTCGGATCCGTGACGTTGGCCACCTTCATGCCTTTGACCACCCGCGGGATGGCTTTGGCAATCATCGGCAGTTTGCGGAGCATCATGCCCCAGGTAATCGTGTCGCTTGGCGCGTGACTCATGGAAGCTCCCCGTTCGACCTTGACGTGTGGCCGGTTTTTTTATTGTCGCGCTGAAACTACCGACGCTCGATGAGCGAGGGTCGAGTCCGAAAATACGTCAGCGCTTCTCGGGCTGTACACGCGGTTTTTGCAATGTTTTGTATCCGCAGGCTGAGCGGCGACGGCGAGGATCCTGGCTTTATCAATTGGTTCCGTTTATTCGTCGACGATCCCGCAAAATGCAGGATGCACGATGGCCATTCATGCAGATTGCACGATCTCCTGAATTCCGATGGTTTTTAAGTTGTTGATTTACAACGATTTTATTTTTTTCAAATGCTGGCACAATCGCTGCAACCTCCTCTGCATGCTTGCCATTCAAGTGCATACGGAGCTGAAAAACATGAGCCTGATCCAAGAAAAATTTACCTCCCTGTTCTCCAACTTCGACGTCACCACCGCGCCACGTCCCGATGGCGGGATTCTACTGACCCTGCGCAGCGCCGACGGCAAAGTGTTCAAACGCGCACTCACGTATCAGCAACTGCATGCCGGCGACCAACTGTCGTGGGCGATCAGCGCGATTCGTCGTGACCTGGCCGAACAGGCCAGTGAATTGCCGCAAATTGCCATGCTGCAAAGCCAGCAGCGTTTTGCCCTGCCGACGTATCACTCGCTGTAATTTTTTAACGCTTTAAACAGAACAGGCCGTGGAGCATGCGCTTCACGGCCTGTTTATATTTTGCGGTTAACAAAAAAACCTGTGGGAGCGAGCCTGCTCGCGAAGGAGGTGTGTCAGCCACTGATAAGGTTGGCTGAACGGACGCTTTCGCGAGCAGGCTCGCTCCCACATTTGATCGAGTGAAGCTAGAAGGCTTCCGGTTCGATCCCGGTGAAGCTGTCAACGGTGACATGCGCACCCAGTGCCCCGCCTTCACGGGCCAGACCGCAGGTTTGCAAGCCTGCCGATTGCGCGGCATCAAGTTCTTCGACGATGTCCGACAGGAACAGGATCTGCCCCGCTTCAACACCGATCGCCTGTTGAATATTCGTGTAGGACTGCGCCTCACGCTTGGCTCCCGACGTAGTGTCGAAGTAACCGCTGAACAAAGGCGTCAGATCACCCGCCTCGGAACAGCCAAAAATCAGCTTCTGCGCCTGGATCGAGCCGGACGAGTACACAAACAGTTGATAACCCGCCTGATGCCAGCGTTTCAGCGCTTCAACAGCATCCGGGTAAACATGCCCCTTAAGCTGCCCGGCGTGATAACCCTGCGCCCAGACCATGCCTTGCAAGGCTTTGAGCGGCGTGGCTTTGCGGTCTTCCTCAATCCAGCTCAAGAGAATTTCAACAACCCGTTCAACATCGGCCTGCGGCGCATTGCTGTCGCGGCGCACGGCTTCGAGTTGCTCGGCAACATCGGCGCGTTCGGCGTTCTGCCGTACGAAATCCGGCAGGTGTTTGGCCGCGTAGGGAAACAGCACGTCGAAGACAAAACTCACCGCGCTGGTAGTGCCTTCGATATCGGTGACGATGGCTTTGATCGACATCGTTTCAGTCCTCCAGACGCGGGAAACGACCGGCGATGTCTTCGCCGGTGAAGTTGGCAACCCAGCCTTCCGGGTTGTTGAACAGACGGATTGCGACGAAATGCGGATGCTCACCCATGTCGAACCAATGCTTGGTGCCGGCGGGTACCGAGATCAGATCGTTCTTTTCGCAGAGCACGGCGTAGACGTAGTCGTCGATGTGCAGGGTAAACAGCCCACGGCCGGCGACGAAAAAGCGTACTTCGTCTTCGCCATGCCGGTGTTCCTCAAGGAACTTGGCGCGCAATTCGGCTTTTTGCGGGTGGTCGCTGTTGAGGCTGATGACGTCGACGGTGATGTAACCGCGCTCGGTCATCAATTTGTCGATCTGCTCTTTATAGGCGCTGATCACTTCTTCCTGGGTTGCGCCGGGCTGGATTTTCGCAGCGGCTTGCCAGCGGTCGAAGCGCACGCCCTGCTCGGCCAGGGTCGAGGCGATGTCTTCGAAATGGGTCAGCACCTTGTTCGGAATGTCAGGGCTGGAAACGTGATAGACGGACAGGCTGCTCATTGGGGCAATTCCTCGGTATCGGCCTTGCCGTCCGGTTCTTGCAGACCGGTCGGGCACAGCATTTCATCAGGCAAATGGGCTACTTCTTGTGAAGTCAGCCTTGGCGGTTCATGACGCTGCGGGTTTTCAACTCGCACTCAAACAAAAATTCGAAAGCCTCGATCTGGCGCAGGGCGTCGTTCATCTGCGCGCCCCAGGTATAGAGGCCGTGGCCGCGAATCAGGTAACCGACGCAATCGGGATGGGCGTCGAGCCAAGGCTGCACCTTGGCGGCAAGGCGCGCAATGTCCTGATCGTTGTCGAAAATCGGCACGCGCACCCGCGATTCATGGGTCGAAATACCGCTGAAGGCTTTTTGCAGTTCGTAGTCTTCGAACTCGATAAAGTCTTCTGGGGTGAGGCGCGACAGCACCGTGGCATTCACCGAATGGGTGTGCAGCACCGCACCAATCTCTGGGCGCCAGCTGTACAGTTGGGTGTGCAGCAGGGTTTCGGCGGACGGTTTTTTGCCCGGCTCCAGGCTGTTACCCGACAGATCGGTAGCGAGCACATCGTCCAGACCCAACTGGCCCTTGTGCTTGCCGGACACGGTCAGCAACGCTTCGCTGGCCGACAGGCGCGTCGAGTAGTTGCTGCTGGTGGCCGGCGACCAGCCGCGACCGTAGAGAAAACGCCCGGCGTCGACGATTTGCTGGGCGAGTTGTTCACGCGTAAGGCTCATGGCCTGTCCTCTTGCATACGTGTGGCAATGATAACGGCAGCAGCGAGCGCCGCGAGACTGGCAATACTAAAGGTCAATGTCGCACCGAGGGCATTCCAGCTGTAGCCGGAATACAACGCCCCGAGCGCGCCGCCGGTGCCAGCCAAGGCTGCGTACAGCGCCTGGCCCTGACCTTGCTGGCGTGCGCCGAAACTACGTTGCACGAAGGCGATGGCAGCGGCGTGAAAACTGCCGAAGGTCGCCGCGTGCAGAACCTGCGCGAACAACAGTACCCACAGGAACTCGGCGAACGAACCTAGCAGCAACCAGCGCAGCGCCGCCAGCAGAAAACTCGCCATCAACACCCGGCGCAGGGAAAACCGCGCAAGAATCCGGCTCATCGCCATGAACATCAACACCTCGGCGACGACACCCACGGCCCAGAGCATGCCGATGGTGCCGCGCGTGTAGCCGAGTCGCTCAAGGTGCAAGGTCAGAAAGGTGTAATACGGGCCGTGGCTCATTTGCATCAACGCAACGCAGCCGTAAAACGCCAGCACGCCGGGGCTGCGCAGTTGTTTGAGGAAACCCTCGCCGCTCGGCCGATTGCCTTGCGCAGGTTGGGCGTTCGGCACCCACAGACTGCTGAGGACGATACCGGCCATGATCAGCACCAGCGCCGCCGGGTAGATATCGAGGCTGAGCCATTCGAACAGCCGGCCCAGCGCGACCACGGTGATGATGAAACCGATCGAACCCCACAGACGAATTTGACTGTAACGCGAGGTCTGCCCCTGCAAATGCGCCAGGGTAATGACTTCGAACTGTGGCAGCACTGCGTGCCAGAAGAACGCGTGCAGCGCCATGACCATGGCCAGCCAGGCGTAGGTTTTGCTGACGAAAATCAGCGAGAAGGTCAGCAACGTACACACTGCGCCGAAGCGCACGATGGCCAGGCGTTTGCCGGTGTAGTCGCCGAGCCAGCCCCAGATGTTCGGCGCCACGCAGCGCATCAACATCGGGATTGCGACCAGTTCACCAATGCGCGCGGCGCTGAATCCGAGGTGATCGAAGTACAGCGCCAGAAACGGCGCTGTCGAACCGAGCAAGGCGAAATAGAACAGATAGAAACTGGACAGTCGCCAGTAAGGAAGCGCCGCCACGCCGGTTACGCCGTGACGGCTTTGAGGCCCGCCATCAAAGCTGACCCAGCACCGGCGTGCTCACGCGCACATCGGCGTTCTGGCCACGGTGACGCAGCAGATGATCCATCAGCACGATGGCCATCATCGCTTCGGCAATCGGCGTGGCGCGGATACCGACGCATGGGTCGTGACGACCCTTGGTGATCACGTCGACCGGGTTGCCTTCAACATCAATCGAGCGGCCCGGGGTGGTGATGCTCGACGTTGGCTTCAACGCCAGATGGGCAACGATCGGCTGGCCGGACGAGATGCCACCGAGGATGCCGCCGGCGTTGTTGCTGAGGAAACCTTGCGGGGTCAGCTCATCGCGATGCTCGGTGCCGCGCTGGGCAACGCAGGCGAAACCGGCGCCGATTTCCACGCCTTTGACCGCATTGATGCTCATCAGCGCATGGGCCAGTTCGGCATCGAGACGGTCGAAAATCGGCTCGCCAAGGCCTGGCATCACGCCTTCGGCGACCACGGTGATCTTCGCTCCGACCGAGTCCTGATCACGACGCAACTGATCCATGTAGGCTTCCAGCTCCGGGACCTTGTCCGGATCAGGGCTGAAGAAAGCGTTTTCTTCGACCGAATCCCAGGTCTTGAACGGGATTTCGATCGGGCCGAGCTGGCTCATGTAGCCGCGAATGACGATGCCTTGGCTCGCCAGATATTTCTTGGCAATCGCACCGGCCGCCACACGCATCGCAGTTTCGCGCGCCGAGCTACGGCCGCCGCCACGGTAGTCACGCTCGCCATATTTGTGGTGATAGGTGTAGTCGGCGTGGGCCGGGCGGAACAGATCCTTGATTGCCGAGTAGTCCTTGGACTTCTGGTCGGTGTTGCGGATCAACAGCCCGATCGAGCAACCGGTGGTGCGCCCCTCGAACACGCCGGAGAGGATTTCGACTTCGTCGGCTTCCTGGCGCTGGGTGGTGTGGCGGCTGGTGCCCGGCTTGCGGCGATCAAGGTCGCGCTGCAGGTCTTCGAGGGAAATCTCCAGGCCCGGCGGGCAGCCGTCGACAATGGCGACCAACGCCGGACCATGGCTCTCGCCAGCGGTGGTGACAGTGAACAACTTGCCGTAGGTATTGCCGGACATGCAGGACGCTCCGTGAAATCAAACCCAAATTCGTGATGCGCGCCAGTATACGCAGGCTAACCGAGTAGTTCATCCTCGAACCTTAGTGGTGCTGGCGAGTCCAACCGGCACCTTGGCGAATGATGGCGTGATGATGCTGCGAGTTTTGATCTTGAGTCTTACCCTCTTTACTGGCTTTGCCCAGGCGACAGTCCTACAGCGTCCGGTATCTCTGGATACCGGCACGGGCGAACTTTTCGGTTCGCTGTTGCTGCCAAAATCCGACAACCCGGTGCCGGTTGTCCTGATTATTTCTGGCTCCGGTCCTACGGATCGTGACGGAAACAACCCCGACGGCGGGCGCAATGACAGCCTGAAACGGCTGGCGTGGGTGCTGGCCAAACACAACATCGCCAGCGTGCGTTACGACAAGCGCGGCGTGGCCGCCAGCCTGGCGGCGACACCGGATGAGCGCAATTTGTCGGTCGAAGCCTATGCGGCCGACGCGGTGGCCTGGGGGCAAAAGCTCAAGGCTGATCCGCGTTTCGGCAAACTGATTCTGCTTGGCCACAGTGAAGGCGCACTGATCGCCAGCCTCGCCGCGCCGAAAGTCGATGCGGCGGCAGTGATTTCCTTATCGGGCAGCGCCCGGCCGGTCGATCAGGTAATCCGCGAACAACTGGCGCGCAGCCTGCCGCCACCGTTGATGCTGCGCAGTAATGAATTGCTCGATAGCCTCAAGGCCGGCCACACCGATGACAATGTCCCGCAACCGCTGCAAGTGATTTTCCGCCCGAGCGTCCAGCCGTATCTGATTTCACTATTCCGTCAGGACCCGGCAAAGGCTTTCGCACAACTGAAGATGCCGGCGCTGATCGTTCAAGGCAGTAACGACATTCAGGTCGGCACCGAAGACGCGAGACTGCTCAAGGCTGCCAAACCGGACGCCGAACTGGTGGTGATTGAAGGCATGAACCATGTGATGCGCATCGTGCACAACGACATGAAGCGGCAATTGGCCTCCTACAAGGACCCGAATTTGCCGTTGGCTGCAGAGCTGGGTTCGAAAATCATCGAGTTTATTGACGGACTTCGCACCCGTTAAACGCTGTTTACCCTCTAGTCCTGAAAGAAGCGGCCGATAAGCCTTTGTCGCCAGCGTATCGGCTGGCGACAAGCAGGGCTTGGACAGGATCTCGCCGTTATGACTGATACCCAGACTTCACCCGACACCACCGCTGAAAAAGACGCACCGCCAGCGGTCGAGCTGCCGTGGGCGGATGTCCACGTCGAGCACCATAAAATGCTCCGCCTGGCCCCGCTGCAGACCGACCGCCACACCGGTGGACGACCGCTGCGTTTTGTCGAATTCGGTTACGCCGAGCGCCACAGCAAAGAACACAGCCTGATGCGCATGGCGATCAAATTGCCGAGCCAGCGGGTGCGCAAAGAACAGAACCATCTCGATGTGTGGGCCGATCACACCACCAAACGTGTGCATTTCGGCCCGGACAGCGGCTTGCAGATCGAACCGTTGAACCGTGGCATCGGCCGTTTCGTCGCCGCGCAAGGTATCAACTGGGCGAAGAAGCGCTGGCCGACCTATACCGTCGACGGCATGGACTTGAACAACAAGGACGCGCTGAACGAAGACACCCGTCTGCGCCGCGATCATTTTTTGCGCGTGCATGGGTTTGATGTGGTGTACGCCGATGCCCAGCATTTGAAGGGCAGCATCAAGGACGTGCAGGTCGGTGATCTGCTCGGTGACTGGAACAGCGAGAAGCTGCAGATCGTCGAGATTCTTGAAGCGGCGCAGATGCTCCAGCAGGCTGAACAGAATCTGGCTGAACAGGAAGTGAAGCTGAAGAAGCAGGATGAGAAAGTCAGCAAGTTCAAGCGTGAAGACGCTGGGCTGCGCTTTACCATTACTTGTCTGGTGGCGTTTGCGGTGTTTCAGGCTGGTTTGCTGATCTGGATTGCTACGCACCGGTAACACATTGAGACCTAGGCGTCCCCATCGCGGGCAAGCCACGCTCCCACAGGTTTTGTTGATCGTTCCCACGCTCCGCGTGGGAACGATCAGTATCGGTCAGACGCGGGAAGCGAACAGCGCCTGATGATTGCGGCACTGTTCCGCCGTCAGCATGAACACGCCATGCCCGCCACGCTCGAATTCGAGCCAAGCGAAGTCGACCTCAGGGTACAACGCGTCAACGTGCACCTGGCTGTTGCCCACCTCAACAATCAACAAACCCTTCTCGGTCAGGTGATCCGCCGCTTCAGCGAGCATCCGCCGCACCAGGTTCAGACCATCGTCTCCGCAGGCCAGACCAAGCTCCGGTTCGTGTTGATATTCGTCCGGCATGTCGGCGAAATCTTCCGCATCGACGTAGGGCGGGTTCGACACGATCAGATCGAAACGCTGACCCGGCAGACCATCAAAGCCATCGCCCTGCACGGTGTACACGCGCTCATCGACACCGTGGCGCTCGATGTTCTGATTGGCCACTTCCAGAGCTTCGAATGACAGATCGGCCAGCACCACTTCGGCGTTCTGAAACTCGTAGGCGCAGGCGATACCGATACAGCCTGAGCCGGTGCACAGATCAAGAATTCGCGCAGGCTCGTTGCCAATCCACGGCGCAAAGCGGTTTTCGATCAGCTCGCCAATCGGCGAACGCGGAATCAACACGCGCTCGTCGACGATGAACGACATGCCGCAGAACCACGCTTCGCCCAACAGGTAAGCGGTTGGAATGCGCTCTTCGATGCGGCGCTTGAGCAGGCGTTGCAGGTTGACCAGTTCGTCGTCTTCCAGCGCGCAGTCGAGATAGCTGTCGGCGATTTCCCACGGCAGGTGCAAGGCACCGAGCACCAACTGCCGGGCTTCGTCCCAGGCATTGTCGGTGCCATGGCCGAAAAACAGATCCTCCCCATGGAAGCGGCTGACGGCCCAACGGATGTGGTCGCGCAGGGTACGAAGTCGGGAAGTGATCACGGGGCAAAACTCCAGAAAAAACGACTGGCGATTCTACCAGCCAAAACGCGCCACGACGACGAAGGAAAAATACCGGCGCGACGGTAGGAGTTTTCTGTTTTATGCGACAGCTATTGAACAGAACGTGTAACTTGACAAGGCTGCAGGCCAGTAACGACGGTGCCTACGATGGTAGCGATTCACAGAAGCGCTCAGCCAGAGGACAATGTCGCAAAAGCCCCACCCCAAGGAGCCCCAGAATGTCCGTTCCAAAAACGATGTTTCAACTCAGCGGTCGCGGTTACGCAGCGGCCACGTTGAGCCATGCCACCGTGGTCATCATCGATGCCCAGAAAGAATATCTCAGCGGCCCACTGGCCCTGAGCGGTATGGACGCGGCTGTCGCGAACATCAAACAAGTGGTTGCCGCCGCCCGTGCAGCCGGTCGGCCGATCGTGCATGTGCGTCACCTCGGCACCGTCGGTGGCCTGTTCGACCCGCAGGGTGAACGCGGCGAGTTCATCCCTGGCCTCGAACCGCAGGGCGATGAAACCATCATCGGCAAATTGCTGCCGAGCGCTTTTCATGGCACCGAGCTGCTCGATCGTCTGCAGAACCTTGGCTCGCTGGACCTGATCGTCTGCGGCTTCATGAGCCACTCCAGCGTCAGCACCACCGTACGCGCAGCGAAGAACCTCGGTTTCCGTTGCACTCTGGTTGAAGACGCCTGTGCCACTCGCGACCTGCCCTTCAAGGGCCGCGTGCTCAGCGCCGAACTCGTGCAGGAAGCCGAAATGGCGATCATGGCCGACAACTTCGCCACCCTCGCACTGACTCAAGACCTGATCTGATCCGCTCACATCACGCTCTGATGAGCGGCTCACAGCGCCGCTCATCCGCAAAATCCTCTCATTTGCCGCAAATGCCATAGCCTCAGGAACAACCCGGTCAACTCCCGGTCGAAGGGCCGATACCCATTGAGGAAGGTCGGAATGAAGTTATCCGATGGATTTGACGCACGCCGCTTGCGGCCCAAAGGCCAAAGCAACTGGCGTTTTCGTTTCGGCGCGGCGATCGCGGCCATTCTGGCAACGTTCGGCGTGCTGCTGGCACTGGCCGGAGCCGCCAGCCTGCTCGGGCACCCGCCGGCACTCGGCGACTTGAATGCCACGCCAATGGGCTCGGCAATCATCCTGGCAGTCGGTTTGCTGTTTCTGTATTTCGGTGTCGCCCTGTGGCGTCGCTGCCGCCGTCGCGCACGGCAATCGCGGGAACTGAACATGTCCCCGCATCTGATGAAAAAACACGACTGAATCACTGGCCTGGCTTTTTGCCGGGCCGTTTCGTTTCGACTTGGGTAAACTGGCCGCCCTTCGCGGAGGCTGACATGCAAGACGACGATTTTTCCCTGTTCAAAAGTGCGATCCAAGGCGTCAAGCCGATCAAGCACGACCGCGCCGACACCGGCAAACCCAAGGCTGACCGCGCACAGATCGCCAAGCTGCGTCAATCCGCCACCGTGCGCACCGATTCCACTACCGTTGACGGTCTGTCCGATCAGTTCGTTATCGACGTCGGCCCGGAAGACGAGTTGATGTGGGCCCGCGACGGGGTGCAGGAAAGTCAGATGCGCAAGCTCAAGATCGGGCAGATCCCGTTCGAAGGCAGCCTCGATTTGCACGGCATGAGTGTCGAAAAGGCCCGGGAAACGCTTTGGGCTTTTCTCGCTGAAGCGACCAAGTTCGAAATTCGCTGCGTACGCGTCACCCACGGCAAGGCTGTGCGGCTGGACGGCAAGCGGCCGATGATCAAAAGCCACGTCAACACCTGGTTGCGCCAGCACGCGCAGGTACTCGGTTTCTGCTCGTGCCAAGCGAAACATGGTGGTGCGGGGGCGGTTTACGTGATGCTTAAACGCACCATGATGGAAGGTCGCGACGAATAATCGCGTTACACCGAACTTGCAGGGTCGTCGTTCCTACTACCACTGCCCAGCGGTTTGACGGCTGGGCTATGGCGATCCTGCGATCTTTTCCCTCAATTTTCGGCAGTCGGCTTTGCACCCACTGCCAGCGCTAGACGCGATAACCAGGATTCAATGAGTGACAGGCGACAGCGCATCGTTTGCTGACGATGAGGGCACATAAACTTGATTGCTCTGCTCATGTTCCTCTTGGTAAGCCTTTTCGATACGGTAGGTAAGTTCTTCTTCGAGGTTGTCATAGTCGACATTTTTGCCGTCCTCGTCGCGCAGACCACCATAGTTGAACACTACAAGGTGCTTACGAAAGCCTTTACCCTTACGCGCACTTGGCATTTTGAAAAAGATCTTCCACCGGCTGTCATTAAAGTTCGGCAGGGTGTCAGCCTTTTCGGCAATGATATGAAGTACCGTATTGAGTTGCATCTGAGCTATCCCGCTGTACGATTCGACCTCTGTGGCTTCAATCGATGTGTAGGGAACTAACCCATCAGCATTGAAAAACCAGATGCCCTTGGCCTTGAGGATCATCAAAGTTTGTGAACCAGCGTTGCGATTCAGCCACGCCATGCCCAGGTACCATAACGAACACACTAGCAGCAGCGCAGCGATTCCATTGGACTCCATACGGAACCCCTGGATGGCCATCGCCAAGAATACAACTCCACCTAGTAAAGCTCTCACAGGCACGCGGCGACGCTCTGTGAACGCCATATCATTGATTGAACTTTCCATGATTTTCCTTTGGCTAATAGGTGCGAAAATCGCATCCCGGTAATGCAAAAGGCCCTTTCGGGCCGTCATTTTAATTGAATTTTTCACCCAACTTTTCTTGCCTGCGAATGCCTAGGCTCAGCCTCGACACACAGCACCTCTGCGGGTTCTTTACAGGGTAAAGGCGAACGTGGCCTTCGTGTCAGTAGCACCTTTGCAGGTTATTAGAGGTCGTGAGAATGGCCAGTGCCGCCATAGCAAGGTTGACGTTTTTCGCGATTTTACTCGATAAAATCGCTGACGTGAGAGATCTACTCTGGCGCTCTGGATGTCGGTGAGCGTATTGGGGGCGGGTTATTTTTCTGCCATTTAAACACCTGTCGCGGGCTGAGCGCGCATTCGAACTGACCGACAAACACTTCCAGGCCGCGCTGACCGAATTGGGGATTCGCGCCCGCCGGCAATACAACTGCCGACACACTTACGCTACCATGTGCCTCATGGCGGGTATGAACCCTGCGTTTATTGCCACTCAGCTCGGTCATAGCGTTCAGATGTTGCTATCGACTTACTCCCGATGGATCAATTCCAGCACCGACTGGGGTGAACTCGGTAAGCTCGAAAACAGCTTGATTGGTACAAAATTGGTACAGACAGAAACAGTACCCCTCTGAAACCCTTATGGAATCAGCCCCTGTGACACTGGAACAGAACTACACCGCGATTCTCGGCCAACTGGGCGAGGACGCCTCCCGCGAGGGCCTGCTCGACACGCCAAAGCGTGCCGCCAAAGCCATGCAGTACCTCTGCCGCGGTTATGAACAGACGCTCGAAGAGGTCACCAACGGTGCCCTGTTCAGCTCCGACAACAGCGAAATGGTGCTGGTCAAGGACATCGAGCTGTACTCGTTGTGCGAACACCACCTGCTGCCGTTCATCGGCAAGGCCCACGTTGCGTATATCCCGAGCGGCAAAGTGCTGGGCCTGTCGAAGGTCGCGCGCATTGTCGACATGTACGCCCGTCGCCTGCAGATTCAAGAAAACCTCAGCCGCCAGATCGCCGACGCGGTTCAGCAGGTTACCGGCGCGCTGGGCGTTGCCGTAGTGATCGAGGCCAAGCACATGTGCATGATGATGCGCGGTGTCGAGAAACAGAATTCGTCGATGATCACCTCGGTGATGCTCGGTGAGTTCCGTGAAAACGCAGCGACTCGCAGCGAGTTCCTCAGCCTCATCAAGTAACTTGCTACAGAAAAAAACCGGCGTTGATCGCCGGTTTTTTTTCGTCTGCGAAAAATCGGGTAAGCTGCGCGCCTTTCTCAATGTGTACCGTGAGGCTTTCAACGTGTTCGTAAAAGCGCTTCGTGTCGGCCTTGGCCAACTGATCATTTTCGTCGACTTCATCACCCGTCCCGGTAAGAAAAACCGCCCCGCCGCTGCTCAGGCTCAAGTAGACGCTGCGGCAAAGGATCTGACCCTTTATCAGTTCCACGCCTGCCCGTTCTGCGTGAAAACCCGCCGGACCCTGCGTCGTTTGAATGTGCCAGTGGCGCTGAAGGATGCGAAGAACAATGAGCAGGATCGTCAGACGCTGCTGGAACAGGGCGGCCGGATCAAGGTGCCTTGCCTGCGCATTGAAGAGAATGGGCAGACGACCTGGATGTATGAGTCCAAGGTGATCATTGAGTATCTGGATAAGCGGTTCGCGGCGGTCTGATGTTGATGTTGTGTTGCTGATGCCCCCATCGCTGGCAAGCCAGCTCCCACTGTGATCTGTGGCGTTCACAAAACCTGTGGGAGCTGGCTTGCCAGCGATGGAGCCCGCACAGGCTCTGCAAATCCCAGACAAAAATAAACCGGCCCTTGAGCCGGTTTATTTTTCTCAGGCCGCCTCGGCCGCCTGCGCCTGGCGCACCACCGCCGCCAGTCGTTTGAGCCCCTCATCCAGTCGCGCCGGATCGATATGGCTGAAATTCAAACGCAGATGCCCGAGATTTTTATCCGGATCGGGAAAGAACGGCTCGCCCGGCATGAACGCCACATCATTGGCCAACGCTTCGTTGAGCAATGTCCGCGTATCCAGCGGCTGCTTCAACGTCAGCCAGAAAAACAGCCCACCCTGCGGCACATTCCAATCAGCCAGATCGGCAAAATGCGTTTCCAATGCCGCCTGAAACCCGTCGCGCCGCTCACGGTAGAAACCGCGCAATTGACTCAAATGCTGCTGATATTTCTCACTGCCAATCCACTGCAAGGCCTGCCACTGACCGATGCGATTGGTGTGCAGATCCGCTGATTGCTTGAGCTTTAGCAGGTGCGGAAACAGGTCAGGGCTGGCAATCAGGTAACCGACACGCAAACCGGGCAGCAAGGTTTTCGAGACCGTACCGGTGTAGATCCAGCTGGATTTTTTCAGGCGCCCGGCAATCGGTTTGGCGCTGCCGCCGTCGAAAGTCAGTTCGCGGTAGGGCTCGTCTTCGATCAGGGTCACGCCGAACTCGTCGAGCAACGCTGCAACGGCGGCGCGTTTGGCTTCGCTGTAGCGCACAGCTGACGGGTTCTGGAAGGTCGGAATCAGGTAGATGAACGCCGGGCGATGCTGCTCCAGACGACTGCGCAATTGCGCCAGGTTCGGGCCATCGGACTCTTGCGGCACGGTCAGGCAATCAGCACCGAACAGCTGGAAAATCTGCAGCGCGGCGAGATAGGTCGGCGCTTCGAGGAGGATTTCCGTGCCTTGGTCGATGTACAACTTGGCCGTCAGATCGAGGGTCTGCTGCGAACCGCTGACCACCAGCACCTGACTCGCCTGACAGTCCAGCCCAAGCGCCCTCGCCTGCGCTGCCAGCGCCTCGCGCAATGCCGGTTCGCCCTCACTCATGCCGTACTGACCGAGGGACAGCGGCATGTCGGCCCATTCGACTTTCGGCAGCATGACCTCAGCGGGCAGACCGCCAGCGAATGACATCACCTCCGGACGCTGGGCCGCGGCGAGGATTTCACGGATCAAAGAACTTTTAAGGCGCGAGACACGTTCGGAAAAAGCCATGGCGGTCACCTGTAGCGAGGCGAATGAAAAATAAGTCAAACTGATTGACTGAAATTACGACAGCTTGAGCGAGTACGTCAACATGCTTGACCTTAAAAATCCCAGTAGTCAGCAACAGGCCATGGAAGCGTTTTTCTTCGGCTACCAGGCCTTCACCGCCAAAGCTGATGAAATGCTTGAGCGCCGCGGCTTGTCACGAGTGCATCAGCGGATCGTGTTTTTCATCGCCCGTTATCCGAATTTGAGCGTCAAGGAGTTGCTGGCTTTGCTCGGGGTGAGCAAGCAAGCGCTGAACATGCCGCTGCGCCAGTTGCAGGAAATGCATCTGGTCGACAGCGTGGCATCGCAGGCTGACAAGCGTAAGCGCCTGCTGGAATTAACGGCCGAAGGAGCGAAGTTTGAACAGGCGTTGCGGCGTGAGCAGGTGAAGTTGCTGGAGCGGGTATTTGCCGAGGCTGGGGAGGCGGCGGTGAATGGCTGGCTGGCGGTCAATCTGGCGCTGGGGAACAGTCAGACGGTTCTCGACTGATTGATCTGGCCTTATCGCTGGCAAGCCAGCTCCAACAATGGTTGGCGGTGCACCCAGATGTGCAGAACGACTCAAATTTGTGGGAGCTGGCTTGCCAGCGATGAGGCCCTCGAAGGCGATATATCCCTATCGACGGACCTTTCGTAAACAAAACCAAAAACAATATTTGCTTTATTTGTACACAAAAGCATAATCCACAGCGTGCGAGTTCCTGACCGCATGGTCAACAAATTCGCGTATGCCTCAAAGGGCCGCTGCCACCCCTCATGGGTCCGGCCCTGGAAATAACAATAAAACTCTTGAGGAGTACTCGCTGTGGAAAGCCGCAAATCCGAAGCATCGACGCTGGACCTCTCGCCGCCGTTACGCAATGGCCTGCTGGAGCGCATCTTCAAACTCAGCTTGCATGGCACCACGGTGAAGACCGAGCTGATTGCCGGTCTGACAACCTTCATCACCATGGCCTACATCATCTTCGTCAACCCGAACATCATGGCCGATGCCGGGATTGACCACGGTGCGGCCTTCGTCGCCACCTGTATCGCCGCCGCGCTGGGCTGCCTGTTGATGGGCCTGTACGCCAACTGGCCGGTGGGTCTGGCACCGGGCATGGGCCTCAACGCGTTCTTTACTTACACCGTGGTCGGCACCATGGGCTATAACTGGGAAACCGCGCTCGGTGCGGTGTTCGTTTCCGGTGTGTTGTTCATGATCCTGACCTTCTCGCGGATTCGCGAATGGTTGCTCAACAGTATTCCGGTCAGTCTGCGCTTCGCGATGGGTGCCGGTGTCGGCCTGTTCCTCGGGCTGATCGGCCTGAAAACCGCCGGCATTGTCGTCGACAGCCCGGCCACGCTGATCAAACTCGGCTCTCTGCGCGAACCCGGCCCACTGCTCGCCGCGATCTGCTTCCTGATGATCGCAATCCTCAGCTACCACAAGGTGTTCGGCGCGATCCTCATCAGCATCATCACCGTGACCCTCGCCGGTTGGGGCCTGGGCATCGTGCATTACGAAGGGATCATGTCGACCCCGCCTAGTCTGGCGCCGACCTTCATGGCCATGAACGTGGCCGGTGTATTCAACGTCAGCATGATCAGCGTGGTGCTGGCCTTCCTCTTTGTGCACATGTTCGACACCGCCGGGACCCTGATGGGCGTGGCCCAGCGCGCCAATCTGGTCAACGCTGACGGCCGTATCGAAAACCTGTCCCGCGCGATGAAAGCCGACAGCGCATCCAGCGTATTCGGTGCGGTAGTGGGCGTTCCGCCAGTAACCAGCTATGTGGAAAGTGCTGCCGGCGTGGCCGCTGGTGGTCGGACTGGTCTTACCGCAGTCGCCGTAGGTGTGCTATTTATAGCGGCAATGTTTTTCGCACCGCTGGCCGGCATGATTCCGGCTTACGCCACCGCCGGTGCATTGATCTACGTTGCGATGCTGATGATGGGCGGCATGGCCCATATCGAATGGGATGAAGCCACCGACGCCATTCCGGCCATCGTCACCGCAATCATGATGCCGCTGACCTTCTCGGTCGCCGACGGCATCGCGCTGGGCTTCATTACTTACGTGGCGCTGAAAGCCGGCACCGGTAAGTACAAAGAGATTTCCGTGAGCTTGTGGGTGCTCTGCGCGATCTTCATCGCCAAGTTCATCTTCCTGTAAGCGCTACGCGGTTCCGCTTCAAATCAGCCTCACCCTCGCGGGTGGGGCTTTTGCGCACTCGTAATACCCACAAAAAGAAGGAGCAAAGTGATGAGTCTGGAAACCTGGCTGCTGTTCAGCGGCGCTGCACTGGTGGTGATCCTCATTCCGGGGCCACTGTCATTGCTGATGATCAGCAACAGTCTGAATTACGGTCTGCGTCGTTCATACCCGGCGTTTCTCGGCGGTGTCTTTGCCTCGATCTGTTTGCTCAGCGCCTCCGCGCTGGGTCTGGGCGCCCTGCTCCTCGCCTCGGAAAAACTCTTCAGCGCGCTGAAAATTGTCGGTGCACTCTATCTGTTCTACCTCGCCTGGCAGAGCTGGCAGCAATCGCGTCAGCCCTCCACAGGCGCTGAAGTGCCGCAAGCAGCGCCGGTACCGCGTTTCCGCGCGCTGTTTGGCCGTGCTTTTGTGCTTGGCGCGAGCAATCCGAAGGACATCCTGTTCTTCGCTGCATTCCTGCCGCAATTCCTCAGCGCCGAACAACCCTTCCTGCCACAACTATTGGTGATGATCGCGACCTGGACCGTGCTGGACCTGCTGTGCAAACTCGCCTACGGCCTCGGCGCCCATGGTGCAGCGCGGTATCTGCGCAGCGGTAAAGGCCAGAGCTGGTTCAATCGCATCAGTGCCGGATTGTTCGGGGGAGCGGCAGCCGCTTCTTTGATTAGCAGCCACTGACAAGTTACGGCAAACTTACTGATGATGTTGTTAAATAGCCATTCTGATTGCAAAACAATTGCAGCCAGTATGGCTATTTTTATCACTCCGTACACTTTGGCGAACAGCGGCGCTTGGCGACTATCAGGAACACTTCGAAAAACCTTATTATAAGTCACCAGCGCAGCAAAACTTTGTGCAGCGATATGTTGCCCAAGCCACGAATACAAGCAACAACATCCACTCCTCCGCTTCGCAATACGGTCTCTTACCCGATCGAGACCAGGAAACAAAGGCAAAACTCGCAGCCTGGCCTTGTCACGGCAAGAGAACCCTGAAACTTATTTCACACCTTATTGTCACTTCCACTTACCGATTGATTCTTACAAATGCAATACATCGCAACAACCCGGCGATATACACCAGTCAAAAATCAACAGTAGTATAGCCACGCCACTCAATATATATTTCGCCGAACAAGGATGTTCAAATGGCCACTCTTATACAAGAGCCTGAAATACAGCACGACTCCGTTGTCATTAACGATATTGGCCCTCAGCCTGCCAATGCGCGCACGGAGTCCACTCTCGATCTGAAAACAGCGAGAAATAACGCTACCGATACATCAAGTAAAACCTACACCAGCCAACTGAATCTCAACGACAAGCTTTTCGGGCCACTTGAAATTGGCCAGGTTTCGGTGACTCGGGTAGCTCTCGATGCGCTGGGTGCAAGAATCGACGGCCAGCCCCTGAACGGTGACAACACCTTCTTTCGAGTACCCAAGCGCTCTTTCGTCAATTCTTTGCAATTCAGTTTGACCGACATCGAAACCCATATGAAAGCGGCCAGTGGCAGAGACAGTTATCTGCTGCCAAATCTGCTGTTCGACATCGCCAGTCGGCGACCATTAACGTCTCCGCGCATGATCAGGGAGAATCTTCAAGCCACGGAAGATGCGGCCAGCCTGCGCGGCAAACTCGAGAAGCTGTTGAATGCAGCGCACAAGCTGGATTTGCGTCACGCCTCCTTGCCAAAAAACACCCCGGTCTGGGTTCAGAAGGTAAAAAGCTATTCCGCACTCGGCTCCAGTGTAGGGATTCAGAGCTTCGGGATATTCATGGGCATACGGGGCGTATACGAGGCTATCAAAGCCGATAACGTCCATGAAGCGGTTATCAATGGCACGGGGATAGTAAGCGAAGTCGGCTCCATTGCTGTTGACGTGACCGTTACGCATGAGGCCTCGCGCATGATCAAGGCCGGGCAACATGCTTTCAAGGATTTCGCCAAGACCCGATTCGCCGTCAGGCTGAGCCGCTCCGGAGGTCTGATCGGGGGAGCGCTGACGTTGCCGTTCGATATCTTCACGGCGATCAGATCCTTCACCGCAGCTGAAAACACCACTGGCAAGCAAGCCCTGGATCACTACGTCAGTGGTGCTCTGAGCATCACCAGTGCCGCCATGACCGTGATCCTTGGCGCCGCAGCAATGGCCGGTTTCTCCTCCGCTGGCCCGGTGGGCCTCATAGCGGGGGTCATGCTGGCAATCGGGTCTCAGGTGTATGGCGCGGTACGTGCGGTGGATGACATCGATGATTACATCGAACTCTCCATTGCCGAGCGTTGGGAGACCGGATTTCTCGCGTTCTGCCTGCAAGGACCAGCGACCGACGTTCAGAATCGGTTTCTGCTCGCCAAAGCCAAAATCGATCACGGCAAGCAATTGAAGGAAACGGCGAAAAAATTGCTGGAGGGGCAATTGAAGGACACCACCGAGGCCATTGTAAATGGCAGCTTCGATGTGGAACTGGAGACAACACCCATCCAGAAGCAGAATTGGTGGACCAAGGAATGGCACTGGGACAGCGTTTCTTCACCAAAGATAAAAGACGGAAACGACACCATTGACGCCCGCGAAGGCGTAACGGACAAGACCCCCGGCGCAGAAATAGGCACTGCGGGAGAAAACAAAGGTGTCGTGTGGTTCATGGGCGGCGGTGATGACGCCATACAAGGGGTAGAAAAAAAACCGAACGCTTTCTATTTCAATGCGGGGAAAAAACAACTGACCGGCGGCGAGAAGGACGACCACTTCGTATTCCAGGGTGCAGTTGTCAGCGATCCGGAAGATGAACTGGCTGATCGCTGGACATTACGTGGTGGTGCGGGCAACGATTCGCTGATCCTGGGCAAGGTTGAACAGAAAAACCGTCATTGGTACAAACCTGTGGCCCGCTACAACATTGATTTAGCCGCCGGCACGATCGAAGCAATCGTTTTGGATCGAGCCACCGGAAAAGAGTTGAAGCGTAGTGCGCACAGTACCCTCGAGAGCATCGAGAATGTCGAAACCGTCGCCGGTACATCCAGCACAGTGACCGGGACCGATGAGCGCAATGTCCTCAAGGCGCGAGGCAACGACATCATCCGGGCGGGGGCTGGCAACGATCAGATTCATTTGCTGCAAGCGGGTGCGTCAGCCTGGGGTGGAGCCGGTGTGGATGAATATTTTATTGACAAAGTACCGGGCACACTTTCTATCTTCGAAGACGGAGAAGAGGACAGTGTGATTGTGCTGAATTTCAGAATGGAGTTGATCGACCACTTTATCGTGATGGAGGACGGCTCACTGATATTGATGCTAAACGCTGACAGCCATGAGAAAACCAAGTTAGTCATTGCGAACGTCTACGAACAAAAAGACGGCGAACTTCGTATAAAAAACAAAAAAATAACTTTTTTCACCAAGGACCAATTCTACCTCGCGCCTGACTTTCCTGAGTCGGTACACAGACTTGGATATGTGACTCTGGAAGCGACTATCTTAAAGCATGGCACTCCTTTACAACCGATCTTCCTCTATTCCGGCGTTTGCAAAATCAAACACAAAAACTATGCGACTTATTACATCCCGCGCAATGAACACCCTGTTTTCTTTGATTCAATCAAACGCACAGAGGAAAGTATAAAAATCTATCTGGAATACGCCAGCAACGAAATTACCAACGTAGAGCTCGCTTGCGGAATGGGGGTCAAGACCAACTGCCTTCATGGCTTGACCAATCTGACCTATCACTTCGGCGAAAAAAAGCTGACGTTCTCTACGTTTTCGAGTTTTGACGTTGCATTGTACGGCACCGACAAGATGGAACGCTTCCTCGAAGTACTTGCCGAGGGCGTCCAGCAGAAGTACGTGCTCGTATTCAATGATGGCTTGATGACCAGTCCCCGAATCACAAAAATCATACCGCCCACTAAGGATGACTACTCTACGGACGGCTATGCGCGATGGAAAACCCTGCAACCTTTCTCGTCAAACTACCGTGCGAGCTGGCCGCCTCTCGATCTGCCCGAAAACGAGGCTTACACATTAAGTTCCCGGGGTGCCTGCATCAATTTCTCCCCCCTTTCCGAGCAAACCGCGTTGGAATGTCTGGAAGGTCAAGGCGGGACCTACATTCTTCACCTCGCTGCCAACATGAACCTCAAAATCGCGACACCAGGTGGTTTGGCCAGTGCGAGTGTCAGATTGCCGCATTCGTCCACTTGGGAACTGGATGCCACAGCGTTGGGCAATGTCGAGATCAAACTTGAAAACAACAAACTCCATATCGGCACTTGCACAATCCATCTTCCGGAATACGGCAGTGAAGACATCATCGACACCGTGCATGTCATTGTCGAAAACGGGATCATTAAAACGGTCGACCTGTCATTCGACCTGATTACCATCACAGGCGTCGACGCTCGATACTTCGTTGAACCACCAGGACCTTCCGTGGCGCTCTCGGGAGTTTATTCTCAAGTGGCGGAACTGGAACTGCCGGTGAGAAATGCCACCCTCAAAAATTACCCGACCTTTGAACTGAGCTACAGCTTTCCAAAACGTCGTTGGGCCACCAAGCCCTATATAACCAACATCATTAACAGATCACATCTCGATATTTCCGGCCGGTGTAATCATCAGCTACCCAAACCACAACTGACACCGCTTCAAGAATCAATAATCGCCTTTGATTCGGTGCCTGTCTCTTAATCCGCTCGACTTACAACTGTGTAAATCCAGCGCACTCTGACAAACCAACAGCTTTTCAATTTTCCCAGCCCCGACCCTGTCGGGGCTGCACTCAAGTGCGCGTCAAAAATGTGATGAAACGTTCATCAAATGGAGTATCCGTTCATGGCCAAATCGCCCAAAAAAATTCCGAAATCTTCCGCAGGCGACGCGTCGACGCCCACCACCCGAACTGGCGTTGATCTTCCCTCCGGTCACCGATTCCCGGATCTGCATCTGCCGGACGGTGACCCGACACCAGGCCATTCAGCGCGTCAGTCACAGATCCCGGTGGTTGAACAGCCTAACGTTATCGTGAGCAATCTGCCCGGTCACAGCATTGATACTTATGGATTCGCCCGCAGTGAAATTGCCTGGCCACAAAGTCGCTACAACGAATTGGTCGCTCTGGGAGCAGATACCGGACTGTTCAGAGGACCAGACCTGCGCACCTATGCGGAAATAGGCAACGAAGGCCGCTTTCTGGTTGAGCTCAATGAACGCGGTGTTTACCACGTGCCCCTGTCCTTTGCACCCGGAGTGCCCGGCCCGATTTTGACCAAAGTTGAAGGTCAGCCACGCTGGCGCATCGAGCGGCCGGGCTGGCAATCGTCGCCGACAGCAGCGGCTTCCATAACGCCAAAACCGCCGACCTACTTAGCCCCTCATTTGGCAGCGGCATTGACCAAGGCCGACCTGTCATCCGACGGAGTCCGCTACGACAAGCACAAGAAAACCTATGTCGACACGGCAGACGGCACGGTAATGGTGCGCAAGAACAACGATGGCGCCTACCGCGAGACGTCCGCCAGCGAACTCTCTCCTTCCGGCCCCGAACTTGAAGCCGTTGCCGGAACGAAACTCTGGCGACGCAAGGCCCTGGACACTGCCGAACCCACTCGCACCGCTGACGAACCGACGCCTGGCCCGAGCAAGCGTGCACGGCTTGACGACCCGCAAGAACCTGAGGCTCCGACAGCCGCAAACAGCGCCATCATGGCTGAGCAAACGCCTTACTTCTGGTTGCCATGGGGCCATCTGCATCAGCCCACCACTGGCGAATCCATCCAGCTCGGCTGGCTGCACTATTCAATCGTACCTGTCGGGTCCGCACCCCATCGCCTGCCCAAGGTGTACTACTTGCAGCACCCGGAATTTGCGCCCACACACTTCGCTGGCTTTGAGCGGATGCTGCAAACGGCCCCGGAACTCCAGCCGGTCGCCACTTTCCGCATCGGCACCGAGCCGGGAGAAGTTCGCCCCGGCAAGCGCCTTTTCGAGAAGCCGTTGACCCAGTCCGTCGCCGAGACCTTTATCGACTTCTCCAATTTCACGGCAAGAGCCGTCGCCCGCCGACTGTTCGAACTGTCGGATGATTCACCCACCGTCACCGGCACCGGACTGAGCAACATTCAGAATGTCTTGAGTCAATGGAACCAGAAGCCCTTCCCCACAACACCGGCGTTTGCCGACCCGCTGAACATGCTGCCGGTGGCGAACTCCATCGAGGTCTCGGGAAAAAAAGTCATTCCGTTGCACCCGCAGGTCGAAGGCGATTTGCAGCGACTGATGTTTGACCCGCAGCATTTTCCATTCGAGTGGAAGAACTACAAGAAGGAGCCGACCGATCTGAACCTCAGGCGTCTGGTCGGCGCCTTGCTGATTCGCAGCAGCTATGACGTTTTTCCCCTGACCCACGACCATCGCAAGCCGACGCTGGTCTTCAGGCGGAGCAATCATGACGAGGTGTTTTTTCTGAAACTGGGCACGGTCGAGCATATCGGTCTGTCCCATACGCCTGGCAACGAGCTGGCTGATCCGGGTTTATCTGCCCGAATCGGCAGCGAGGCCTATACCGCCCTGAGCACCGCTGCGGTAAAAGGCAAGGTTGTCTGGCTGATTGGCGGGGTGATGAAAGTCGAATCGAACCCGGAGGCGGTCTTTATCCTCAGAGAGCGCTGACAGCCACAGTTGCCCTCGCCGCTCTGTCGGCGAGGGCAGCCTCTGCCTTGACGCATAAAGGCGTTCACTTCGTAACGACTTGCATCATTTGCCGTCAGTGCAAGACATATATACCGCACGCCACCTCCCCCGATTCCCCAGCATTAGCCCTTTGAAGAACCCGTACTTCACAGGAGCATCGCAATGGCGAAATCGCCCAAGAAAATTCCGCTTTCACCTCAGCCCGATAACACTGCGAACCCCACCCGACCCGTGACCGAGCCACCGGGTGGCAGCCACGGCGATACTGGGCACTCGGTGCCGGCGCTGACCGGCACCGAGCCGACACCCGGGACCTCGACAGGAAGCGGGGCCGACGTACCCGGCCGGCACTCGAGCGTCATCATCAGCCAGATGCCTGAACCCGAACCTCACGTGCCTGCACGGCGGGCGTCTGCAGAGGACGACCCACGCCTTCCGGGCGCCAGCCAGGCGACACCTGCCATCGACTCAGCCATCGGAACGGATCTGCGTCCCGCCACGTTCATCGATCCGGCACTGGCAGCTCTGCTGACCAGTGCCGACAGCTCGGCGGAGGGGATCCGTTACGACAAGCACAAAAAAACCTATGTCGATCTGGAGCACGGCACGGTGATGGTACGCAAACACCCGGATGGCAGTTATCAGCAAACCCATCCCGGCGAATTGAGCCCGACCGGCGAACGGGTCGAACAGATTCCGGGGTCGAAACGCTGGCGCCAGGTAGCGCCGAACCGTTCGCCTGTGGACGCTGATCCGGTGCTCGTCGAGGCGAATGAACCTACGCCAGGTCCCAGCAAACGACCACGTCTGGACGAGCAAACCAGCGCGGCAGAAGAAGCCGGGATACTCGTGGAAAGTCTTCTGTCCCGGCAACCGGATGCACTGGATCTGTCGGCCGGGCAATGGCGCAACTGGGGCAAAAACACCCCTCCGGAATCGGGCGCCTCCATCGAAATAGAGGGTGCGCATTACCCAATCGTGGATCAAGGCATCCACCCCGTTACGGGCCTGGTCTATTTGCAACACCCAGGCTTTGCGCCCGGGCGCTACGACGCGTTTGAACAGATGCTTCGCCTTGAGCCCTCGCGCCAGCCGAAATGGGCGCTACACCGCGATGGCCAATGGAGGGTGCTGGAGAACCATTTCCCGTTTGAAATGCCTCTCAAGCAGTACGTCGCCAATTCGTTCAAATACCTCTCCGATCACTCGCAGAGCAACCTGGCGCGCGCCGTGTTCGACCAGAGTCACCCGTTGGGCACGGTGACCGGGCATGGCCTTTCGGTGATGACCCTGACCTTTCGCCACTGGATGGATCGCATCAACAACGAAGCGCCTATGCGCGGGCTCATGGATCCGCTGCTGATGCTACCGCCCCTGCCTGTTCAGCCCTTCACCATGGTGCCGGGAGGCGTACTTTCGTTGCCCGCGCCCTCCCCGCGTTTTTTGCAGCGAATCGACTTTGACCCGCAACAGTTCCCTCTCGAATGGGGCACCTACGCAGCGGCCCCGACGGGTGCCAGCCTGCGCACGTTATTCAGCACAGTCCTGCGGCAGAACGGTTACGTCATCAATACGACCCCGCGGGCGATGAGCGAAGGCGCCTTGCTGTTTCACCGCGAAGGCGTCGCCGCGATATTCGTCCTGAAACTGCCACGCGTCACTGGCAGCACGATTGCCCGTTACAGCGTGCCCGGCGCGGAAATGTCCAGCCCGGCCTTCCTGGCAAAACTCAGCCACGTGTCCCGACAGACATTGACCACCCATCTGGCGCAGAACCAGATCGTATACCTGGTGGGCGGCACGCAAGAGATCGCCCCGGGCAAACCGACGCTGTTCATGGTGAGAGAGGGATGACCGTAGACCGAGCGTCCACTGCCTCACTCGCCCACTGCGCCGCAGCAGTCCAATTGAAGAGAAAACCTGTATGGCCAAACCACCGAAAAAAATCCCTATCACCTCTGCACCCGACACGTCTGTGGAGGTTACCCGAATCGTTACTCATGAGCCTGCCGGGCATCTTCCGCATACCGGCGGTTCCGACCCGATAGGTTCGATCATTCGCGCCCCTCACTCTGACGCCGGGAATCCTTCGCCAAACGCAAACCAGCAGCCGCCAGGGGTTACCATCAGCAATCTGCCGGAGACTGTCGCCGCGTTGCTGGAAGCCAATATGCGCGCAATCACCTGGCCGGCCAAAAACGCTCACTTGTTGCGCGCAATCAGCAATCCCCGCGGGTTGTACGAAAGCCCGGACGGCGATACCTATGCCCACATCGCCGACGAAGGCTACTTTCGCGTCGACCGTCAAGCCGATGGCCGCTACCGCATGCACTGGCCAGAGGGCCTCGGCGAAGCGGGTCCGCTGCTCACGCAAGTCGAGGGCCAAGCCTACTGGCGCCCCGCGCCATCCGCTCGGCCCGTGCCCGCGGCGGCGAGTGTCGAGACAGCGGCAAATCCTTCGCCGCCACGCCCTTTGCCCGCCGATCAGGCGGCCTGGCTGACCAACGCGCAAACCACCTGGGACGGCATGCGCTATGACAAACGCAAAGCCACCTATGTCGACATGGAAGACGGCACAACCTTTATGGTTCGCAAACATCCGGAGGGCGGCTATCAGCAAGCCTCCGCCCATGAGCGCAACTCGCTCGGCGCGCGGGTCGAGCAGATTCCAGGAAGCAAACGCTGGCGAACCCGACAGGACGACGAGCAGTTGCCGGGGTCCAGCAAACGTGCGCGCCTGTCCGCCCCTCAACAACCCACGCTGGCACGTCCGTCGTCCGGCCTTACACCTGATGCACAGCCCTCGACCGGAGCCTGGAGAAGCTGGGGCAAAACCAGCAAACCGGAGTGGAATGACTCTATCGAAATAGACGGTCTGCACTATGTGATCGTGCCGCAGCGGATGCAGGCCGATACGCTGCTCGTCTATCTGGAAAACCCGCTCTTCACCCCTGGCCGATACGACGCCTTCGAGCAAATGTTGCAGACCGACCTGTCTCTGCAACCAAAGTGGGCGGTTAAGACCAATGATGCCTGGGCAATCGTGGAGCAACGCCCGTTTGAGGGATCGCTGACCGGGTATGTCGGTAAAACCTTTCTGGATTTGTCGCAGCAGTCGTCGAATGCTATCGCCAGAACCGTGTTCAATCAGGCGAATCAATCCGAAGTCATCAACGGTGATGGCCTGCGCATTCTCTTCGACACGCTGTATCACTGGGAGAACAGAACCACCTCGACCGCACCTAGGCCTGAACTGGCCGACCCATTGTTGCTGCTGCCCATCCTGCCGGCACAGCCCAGCGTCGATCTGCTGGGGCACAACCTTGTGCTCCCGCTGCCGTCCGGCGAAGCCTTCCAGCGACTCGATTTCGATACCAGCCGGTTTCACCAGCAATGGCGCGACGCGCTGGACACGCCGGGCGCCAGTTTGCGCGCGATGTTCAGCGACCTCCTCGAACACAGCGGGTATACGGTCGATCGCACCAGCCGCATGTTCAGCGATGACGCGTTGCTCTTCAAACGGGAAAACCTCGACAGCGTATTCGTCCTCAGATTTCGCCCCAGCGCTGCCGACGGCACGCTGTATCGAGCCATGGACCCGGCTTCTGAACTGACCGGCGAAGGCTTCAGGAGCAGGGTCGAGAAATCGAAATGGAGCCAGATGCTCGAGCCCGGCAAGGTCGTCTATCTGGTCGGCGGTACGCAGCCAGTCTCTGCGCAACAGACGTTGCTCTTCATTGTGAGAGAGGGCTGACGTTCAGCGGCAGGCACACCTGTTTCAGGCGCACTGCGACGTGCAGTGCGTAACCCGGACCCATCACGAATATCGAGCGAAAAAGAATGGCCAAAACACCGAAAAAACTCCCTGGCACCGTTTCACCTGACTCGTCCACGCCCCCTGCGCGGCCTGTGACTGAGACGCTTGACGGCACTCACAGAATTGCCGGCAGCACTGACTCCGTCTTTCCCGCAGCAGATCAGCCCTTTGCACGCGTTCGCGAAAGTACAGACGAAAACAACCCGGTCTCGGCGGTTTCCGTCAGCAATAGGCCCGCAACGTCGTGGCCAACGCCGGATAACGCTCGGCGATCGATTACCTGGCCGGCGGATCAAGTGCATCTGTTGCGGGCACTGACGACCGATAGCGATCTGTTCATCAGTCCGGATGGCAAGACGTATGCCTATATCGAAAACGAGGGCCATTTTCTGGTTGAACGCCAACAGGATGGCCGCTATCAAGTGCCTTTCGACTTCACACCGGACTTGCCCGGACCTTTTTTGCATAAGATCAGCGGTCAGTCATCGTGGCGCTTTGAACTGCCGGCCTGGCTTTCGGCGGACTCGCCAGCAAGCCTTTCTCCTGCGGCCATCACCGCGCGCGCATCCGCGAAAACACCCAGCGCTCTCGCGCCTCATCTCGCTGCGCGGCTATCAGACCCGGCGGCGTCAGCGCAGGGTATCCGCTATGACAAGCACCGCAAAACCTATGTCGATACGGCTGAAGGCACCGTCATGGTCGGCAAAAACGCCGAGGGTGAGTATCAGCAGACTTTTGCCAGCGAACTGAAACCTTCCGGCGAACGGGTTGAACAGATTCCCGGAACAAATCGCTGGCGCCGCAAAGTAGCGGACGCCACAAGCGCCGCCGAGCATACGCCGACGAATAATCGACGACTGGCCGAGGAATCGCAGGCAGACGAGTCAGGCCCAGGCAAGCGCCCGCGTCTCGCCGGCGAAAGCGAGACCTTATCGGATCATCATCCGGATACGTTCAGCGGTGATCGCCCAGCCACATAAATCTCACGAAAATCCAATAGAGAGTCACCCCGCCCCCCGTTCAACAGGCGAAAAAAAGCCCGCAGTGTGAGCGGGCGAAAGACCAAAGAAGCTATATGCGCAGTCGCTTCCCGGTGGGGGCAGCTGCTTGGGGGTCAGCTGCCCCGATACGTGGAATAGCTGTAAGGCGAGATCAGCAATGGCACGTGGTAGTGATCCTGTTCGGCAGAGATGCCGAAACGCAGCACCACCACGTCCAGAAACGCCGGTTCCGGCAGTTGCACGCCACGGGCGCGGTAGTAATCGCCCGCATGGAACTGAACCTGATAAACGCCGGTACGATAGTCATCACCTTGCAGCAGCGGTGCATCGACCCGGCCATCGCTGTTGGTCACGGCACTGGCGACCAATTCCAGTTGCGAACCTTCAACGCGGTACAGCTCGACCTTGATCGAACTGCCCGGGCAACCGTGTGCAGCGTCCAAAACGTGTGTAGTCAAACGTCCCATTGATTCTGCGCGCCTGGCCGCAAAGAGCAGTCAGACCTCGCGCCTCCCGAAGTCAGATAAAAAGGAGACCGCACCGTTTCGAAGCACGAAAAGTTGCGGCGAGCGACTGATTAAGACACTTTTCAAAAAAATTGTACACAATAAAAACGACATTTTTCACATCACCCCCGCCATCCGGGACTTTCCCCGCGTTCTGCCAGCGAAGCGCTTGATCATTGAACCTCCTATCCATTAGCTGACTGGTCAGGCAGGTTTCTTGCAGGCTCACGCCACTAACAGCAAAAGATGACAGTCGGTGAAATTTGCGAAAATTCAGGCTTACAAATTGAGAATAAAGTTGTATACAATCAGCCCATCGCTGTGACGCCAGCCTGCACACTCACCGCCGGGCCGTTACACAACCTGTCAACGAATAAGAAGGAAGACTGCAGTGAGCGCTGACTACCCACGCGACCTGATCGGTTACGGCAGTAACCCTCCTCACCCACACTGGCCGGGCAATGCCCGCATCGCCCTGTCCTTCGTACTCAATTACGAAGAAGGCGGCGAGCGCAACATTTTGCACGGCGACAAAGAATCCGAAGCTTTTCTGTCCGAGATGGTTGCTGCTCAGCCGCTGCAAGGCGCGCGCAACATGAGCATGGAATCGCTTTACGAGTATGGCAGCCGCGCCGGCGTCTGGCGGATCCTGAAACTGTTCAAGGAATTCGACATTCCGCTGACCATCTTCGCCGTGGCCATGGCCGCTCAGCGCCACCCGGATGTGATCCGCGCGATGGTCGAAGCCGGCCACGAGATCTGCAGCCACGGCTATCGCTGGATCGACTACCAGTACATGGACGAGGCGCAGGAGCGCGAGCACATGCTCGAAGCGATCCGCATCCTCACCGAACTGACCGGCGAGCGCCCACTGGGCTGGTACACCGGCCGCACCGGTCCGAACACCCGTCGTCTGGTGATGGAAGAAGGTGGTTTCCTCTATGACTGCGACACCTACGACGACGACCTGCCCTACTGGGAACCGAACAACCCGACCGGCAAGCCGCATCTGGTGATCCCGTACACCCTCGACACCAACGACATGCGCTTCACGCAGGTACAGGGTTTCAACAAGGGTGACGACTTCTTCGAATACCTCAAAGACGCGTTCGACGTGCTCTATGCCGAAGGTGCCGAAGCGCCGAAGATGCTCTCGATCGGTCTGCACTGCCGCCTGATCGGCCGTCCGGGTCGCCTCGCTTCGCTCAAACGCTTTATCGAATACGCCAAAAGTCATGAACAGGTGTGGTTCAGCCGTCGCGTCGACATCGCGCGCCACTGGCACGAAACCCAGCCGTACCAAGGGGCCGCCAAATGAGCCGCTTTCAAACCCTGCAACCGTCGACCCTGAGCCGCGACGCCTTCGTCAAAGCCTTTGCCGACATCTACGAACATTCGCCATGGGTGGCCGAGAAGGCCTACGACCTGGGCGCAGACGCATCGATCGACGAGATCGAAACCCTGCACCAGCGCATGAGCGACATCCTGTTGAGCGCCGATCACGCCAGTCAACTCGCGTTGATCAACGCTCACCCGGACCTGGCCGGCAAAGCCGCCGTCCAGGGCCAACTGACCGAAGCCAGCACCAATGAACAGGCTGGCGCCGGTATTCACCAATGCACGGCCGAAGAGTTTTCTCGCTTCACCGAGCTGAACGACGCCTACAAAGCCAAGTTCAAGTTTCCCTTCATCATGGCGGTAAAAGGCAGCAACCGGCATCAGATCCTCGCGGCGTTCGAAACGCGCATTCACAATTCGGTCGACACCGAGTTCAAATGCGCGCTGGCGGAGATCAACAAGATCGCCCTGTTCCGTTTACTGACTCTTTAGCAAGCCTGACCCGAGTACATCAAACGCGGAGAGTACCCAGGGTCTTGCAAGCATCCCCAGCCAACTTATTAAAGGCAGACAAGAAGAATGAAAGCTTACGCCGTACCTTTCGAGAAGTTCGTCAACCTGGCCGATGCCCGTCTGGGCACCAAAATCATCTCGGTCACCGATGACTGGTTCGCAGACGCCAATCGTCTGTTTCAGCCAACCCCGGCCGTGTGGAAGGAGGGTGTGTTCGATGACAACGGCAAGTGGATGGACGGCTGGGAATCGCGCCGCAAGCGCTTCGAAGGCTTCGACAGCGCCGTAATCCGCCTGGGCGTTCCGGGCTCGATCAAAGGCGTGGACATCGACACTTCATTCTTCACCGGCAACTTCCCGCCATCGGCGTCTCTGGAAGCGTGCTTCCTGGCCTCGGGCGAGCCTGACGAAAACACCCAGTGGACTGAAGTGCTGTCGGCCGTCGAGCTGCAGGGCAACAGCCACCACTACCACGAAATCAGCAACGACAAGGCCTTCAGCCACCTGCGCTTCAACATCTACCCGGATGGCGGTGTCGCCCGTCTGCGCGTGTACGGCATTCCGTTCCGCGACTGGTCCGCTGTTGGCGACAACGAACAGGTCGATCTGGCAGCAGCCCTCAACGGTGGCCGCGCCCTCGCCTGCTCCGACGAACACTTCGGTCGCATGAGCAACATCCTCAACCCGGGCCGTGGCATCAACATGGGCGACGGCTGGGAAACAGCACGTCGTCGCACGCCAGGCAATGACTGGGTGATCGTCGCGCTGGGCCACCCGGGCGAGATCGAGAAGATCGTCGTCGACACCCTGCACTTCAAGGGCAACTATCCGGACACTTGCTCGATCCAGGGCGCTTTCGTCAAGGGCGGCACTGACAGCCAGATCGAAACCCAGTCGCTGTTCTGGCGCGAACTGCTGCCAAGCCAGAAGCTGGAAATGCACGCCGAACACACCTTCGTCGAGCAGATCAAGGCACTGGGGCCGATCACCCACATCCGTTTGAATGTATTCCCGGATGGTGGTGTGAGCCGCCTGCGCGTTCTCGGCAAGGTCGCTAAGTAAGGCAATGATCGTTCCCACGCTCTGCGTGGGAATGCATACCGTGACGCTCCGCGTCACAGCGGACGCGGAGCGTCCATGGCGGCGTTACCACGCAGAGCGTGGGAACGATCAACAGAATTCGGATAAGAAGAACAGCATGCGCACACTACAGATTGAACCGCTGACCAAAGAAGCCTTCGCCCCTTTCGGTGACGTGATCGAAACCGACGGCAGCGATCACTTCATGATCAACAACGGTTCGACCATGCGCTTCCACAAACTGGCGACGGTCGAAACCGCGACGCCTGAGGACAACGCGATCATCAGCATCTTCCGCGCCGACGCGCAGGACATGCCGCTGACCGTGAGCATGCTGGAACGCCATCCGCTGGGCAGCCAGGCTTTCATTCCGCTGCTCGGCAACCCCTTTCTGATCGTGGTCGCGCCACTTGGCGATGAACCTGTATCAGGCTTGGTCCGCGCCTTCGTCACCAACGGCAGGCAGGGCATCAATTACCATCGCGGCGTCTGGCACCACCCGGTGCTGACGATCGAAAAGCGGGATGACTTCCTGGTGGTTGATCGCAGTGGCACAGGCAATAACTGCGATGAGCATTTTTTCAAAGAGGATGAGCGTTTGATCCTCGCCCCCCACCAATAAGAGAAGGTCTGATCACTCGACAACAAGAGTGACAGGCGAGAGGTAAAGACTGTGGAAGCACATCTGTTGGAATGGCTGAACCTGAGCGTGCGCTGGGTTCACATGATCACTGGCGTGGCCTGGATCGGCGCGTCGTTCTACTTCGTCTGGCTGGAGAACAACCTCAACCGCGTCAACCCGAAAACCGGTCTGGCCGGTGATCTGTGGGCGATCCACGGGGGCGGTATCTATCACCTGGAAAAATACAAACTGGCCCCACCGTCGATGCCGGAGAACCTGCACTGGTTCAAATGGGAAGCCTACTTCACCTGGATGTCGGGGATCGCGCTGCTGTGCGTGGTGTTCTACTCCAATCCAACGCTCTACCTGCTGGCTCCGGGCAGCACACTGAGCGGCCCTGAAGGCGTGGCCATCGGTATCGGCTCGCTGTTCCTCGGCTGGTTCATCTACTCCTTCCTCTGCGACTCCGCTCTGGGCAAACGCCCTGCCCTGCTCGGCTTCATCCTGTTCGTGCTGATCATCGGCGCGGCGTATGGCTTCAGCAAGGTGTTCAGCGGTCGTGGTGCGTACCTGCACGTCGGCGCGATCATCGGCACCATCATGGTCGGTAACGTGTTCCGCATCATCATGCCGGCGCAACGCGCACTGGTCGCGGCGATTGCTGAGAACCGTACGCCGGACCCGGCGCTGCCGGCCAAAGGCTTGCTGCATTCGCGTCACAACAACTACTTCACCTTGCCGGTGCTGTTCATCATGATCAGCAACCACTTCCCGAGCACTTATGGCAGCCAGTACAACTGGTTGATCCTGGCCGGGATCGCAGTGTTGGCGGTGTTGGTGCGTCACTACTTCAACACCCGTCACGACAGCCACAAGTTTGCCTGGACTCTGCCGGTTGCGGCGGTGGGCATGATCACTCTGGCGTACGTCACCGGTCCTGTACCGATGTCGACCACTCCGGAAGTGGCCAAGGCTCCGGCAAAAATCGAGTACCAGCCGCTGCCGGAAACGGCACTGGGCGGTGGCGCGAAACCGGCTGAAGCGCCAGCACCCGCAGCAGCGCCTGCAGCAGCACCGGCGCAAGCCTCCAATGCAGGTCCGGCCTTCGACAAAGTGCACAACGTGATTCAAGAACGTTGCGCGGTTTGCCACTCGGCCAAACCGACCAGCCCGTTGTTCAGTGCGGCCCCTGCCGGTGTGATGTTCGACACCCCCGAGCAGATCCGCCAGAACGCGGCGCGCATCCAGGCGCAAGCCATCACCACGCAGATCATGCCACTGGGCAACATCACCCAGATGACCCAGCAGGAACGTGACCTGATCGGTGCATGGATCGCGCAGGGAGCGCAGACCAACTAAGCCACAAAAGCATCGCTGGCAAGCCAGCTCCCACAGGGTTTTGCACTGCCTGTGTGGGAGCTGGCTTGCCAGCGATTGGCCGCAACGCGGTTTACCTGATGCAAAGAAACAGCTGCGAGCAACCCGGCAGCTGTTCAATCACAAGAATAAAAAAGATCCGAGGTGTTGCATGTCCGAGCTGTCCAAAGCGCGCATCCCCGACGCACCCGCCATTCAGCGATTGCCCCTTTTGCAACTGATCCTGGTCGGTTTGCAACATGTTCTGCTGATGTACGGTGGTGCCATCGCGGTGCCGCTGATCATTGGACAGGCCGCTGGCCTGAGTCGTGAAGAAATCGCCTTCTTGATCAACGCCGACCTGCTGGTCGCCGGTATCGCCACCATCGTGCAGTCCTTGGGCATCGGCCCGATGGGCATTCGCATGCCGGTGATGATGGGCGCCAGTTTTGCCGCCGTCGGCAGCATGGTCGCCATGGCCGGCATGCCCGGTATCGGCCTGCAAGGCATCTTCGGCGCCACCATTGCTGCCGGTTTCTTCGGCATGATCATCGCGCCGTTCATGTCCAAGGTCGTACGTTTCTTCCCGCCGCTGGTGACCGGCACAGTCATCACCTCGATCGGCTTGTCGCTATTCCCCGTAGCCGTGAATTGGGCTGGTGGCGGTGCCGCCGCTGCGCAATTCGGCTCACCGATTTATCTGGCCATCGCCGCTCTGGTGTTGGGCACCATTCTGTTGATCCACCGCTTCATGCGCGGTTTCTGGGTAAACATTTCCGTCCTGATCGGCATGTGCTTTGGCTACCTGCTGTGCGGCGCGATCGGCATGGTCGACCTGAGCGGCATGGCCAACGCGCCATGGGTGCAATTCGTCACCCCACTGCATTTCGGCATGCCGAAATTCGAACTCGCGCCGATCCTGTCGATGTGCCTGGTGGTGGTGATCATCTTCGTCGAGTCCACCGGGATGTTTCTCGCGCTGGGCAAGATCACCGGCCAGGAAGTCTGCCCACGCATGCTGCGTCGCGGCTTGTTGTGCGATGCCGGCGCTTCATTCGTGGCCGGTTTCTTCAATACATTCACCCACTCCTCTTTCGCGCAGAACATCGGCCTGGTGCAGATGACCGGCGTGCGTTGCCGTTCGGTGACCATCGTCGCCGGTGGCTTGCTGATCGTCCTCAGCCTGCTGCCGAAAGCGGCCTTCCTGGTGGCGTCGATTCCACCGGCGGTATTGGGCGGTGCGGCGATTGCGATGTTCGGCATGGTTGCCGCGACCGGCATCAAGATTCTGCAAGAAGCCGACATCGGTGACCGTCGCAACCAGTTGCTGGTGGCGGTGAGCATCGGCATGGGCCTGATCCCTGTGGTGCGTCCGGAGTTCTTCGCCCACCTGCCGTTGTGGATGAGCCCGATCACCCACAGCGGCATCGCCATGGCCACGCTGAGTGCGCTGACGCTGAACCTGCTGTTCAACATTCTCGGCGGCGCCGAGCGCGCGGCGATCAACGACTGCCACGCGCATCAGCATTAACAGCAACACCGATTTAACCCTGTAGGAGTGAGCCTGCTCGCGATTGCGTCATCAAC
This sequence comes from Pseudomonas sp. Seg1, assembly GCF_018326005.1. Classification (NCBI taxonomy): domain Bacteria; kingdom Pseudomonadati; phylum Pseudomonadota; class Gammaproteobacteria; order Pseudomonadales; family Pseudomonadaceae; genus Pseudomonas; species Pseudomonas sp. Seg1. The sequence continues at coordinate 2,022,334 of NZ_AP021903.1, read as the reverse complement.
ACCGACATCAATGTTGACTGATTCACCGCTATCGCGAGCAGGCTCACTCCTACAAAGGCACGCAACAGCTCTGCGCCTCAAACAATAAAAACAAGAGGGAGCAACAGATGATTCGCACGCAAACCAACCTGCTGTTGAGCGGTGGCCTGCTGGCCGCATCCCAAGCCATGGCCGGCGATTTATTGCTGTGGCAGACCAACAGCCTGAGCTATCTGTACGGCAAGAATTTCGCGATCAATCCGTCGATCCAGCAGACGGTGACGTTCGAGCACGCCGACAAATGGAAGTACGGCGACAACTTCCTGTTCGTCGACAAGATCTTCTACAACGGCCAGGAAGACCGCAACAAGGGCCCGCACACCTTCTACGGCGAATTCACCCCGCGTTTCTCGTTCGGCAAGATCTTCGACCAGAAGCTCGAATTCGGCCCGATCAAGGACGTGCTGCTGGCGATGACCTACGAGTACGGCGAAGGTGAGAGCGAGGCCTATCTGATCGGCCCCGGGTTCGACCTCAAGGTGCCGGGCTTCAACTACGTCACCCTGAACATCTTCCGCCGCCAGACCGAAGGCCCGCGCCCCGGCGACGGTGTCTGGCAGATCACCCCGGGCTGGTCCTACAGCATCCCCGTCGGCAATTCCGACCTGCTGATCGATGGTTATCTGGACTGGGTGGTCGACAACGACGAGAACTCGCGCGGCACCTACCACGCCAACCTGCACATCAATCCGCAGATCAAATACGACCTGGGCAAAGCGCTGGGCTGGAGTCAGAAGCAGCTGTATGTCGGCACCGAATACAGTTATTGGAAAAATAAATACGGGGTCGAAAGCAGCCACAACCTCGACACCAATCAGAACACCGCCAGCCTGCTGGTGAAGGTGCACTTTTAAGATGACCCGCAACCGTGCCCCATACCTGTCGTCGGTGCTCTGTTGCGGGGCACTTGAGAGCTGGCCAAGGAGTCAGTATTCTCCGCGGCCTCATGAATTCGGTCTAAAAAAAAGCCCGGATTTAATTCCTGACCGACGGGCCAACTTATCCCGGCCCCGGTCAGTACCGAGGCATCCCGAAAACACGCTCTGTCGACTGTTTTTCAGCAGCCGACCGGGCGTTTTTTTGCTTTTCGAAAGCCTTGGCCCAGCTCTTGCTAACAGCATGAAAGCTGACCAATCGGATGACTTTTGCAGCAACGAAAAAAGGCGCCACACCAGAGCGCCGATCTTAAAAAAATAAACGTGGAACACCTACTTTGGGAGCAACCGAATGAAACGTATGTGCACCAGCCTGATGCTCGCGGGATCGATGCTGGCCGGCGGCCAGGCCATGGCCGATGGCCTGCTGCAATGGCAGAACAACAGCCTGACCTACCTCTACGGCAAAGACTTCAAGGTCAACCCTGCGATTCAGCAGACCGTCACCTTCGAGCACGCCGACGCCTGGAAGTATGGGGACAACTTCCTGTTCGTCGACAAGATCTTCTACAACGGTGACAAGGACTTCAACAACGGCCCGAACACCTACTACGGCGAGTTCAGCCCGCGCATCTCGCTGGGCAAGGTGCTCGACCAGAAGATCGAATTCGGCCCGATCAAAGACGTCCTGCTGGCGATGACATACGAGTTCGGCGAGGGTGACACCGAGTCCTACCTGATCGGTCCTGGCTTCGACCTGGCCATCCCGGGCTTCGACTACTTCCAGCTGAACTTCTACCAGCGCCACACCGAAGGCTCGCGTCCGGGTGACAACGTCTGGCAGATCACTCCAGTGTGGTCCTACACCATTCCGGTCGGCGACTCGAACGTGCTGATCGACGGCTACATGGACTGGGTCGTCGACAACGACGTCAACAACCGTGGCGAATACCACGCTAACCTGCACTTCAACCCACAGGTCAAATACGACTTGGGCAAGGCGCTGAATTTCGGCGAGAAGCAGCTGTACGTCGGTGTTGAGTACGACTACTGGAAAGACAAGTACGGGATCGACGACACCCGTGCCTTCACCACCAATCAGAACGTGACCAGCTTCCTGGTGAAGTTCCACTTCTGATGCGGGTGTAAGTGGCGTCTGCGAGGACGCCATCGCTGGCAAGCCAGCTCCCACAAGTTCTTTGGTGTAGACAAAATCTGTTTACGACGCAAAGCCCTGTGGGAGCTGGCTTGCCAGCGATTTGCCGCACCACAAATCTCAGGCGGGAGCCACCGCCTCGGATATCCCCAAAAACCGGCAAAGCTCCTCACGCTTGGCCAACGCATCCCGTCGCCCCAGATCGATCAACTCGCTGCAATACCCCGCCTCGAACAGCAGATAACTCAACACCCCCGCCCCGCTCGTCTTGGTCGCTCCCGGCCCGCGCAAGAACAAGCGCAACGCCGCCGGCAATTCCTGACGATGCCGTGCCGCGATTTCATCAATCGGCTGACTCGGTGAAATCACCAGCACCTCCACCGGCGCCACACCCAATTCGCGAGTCGGCGTGCCGGCGGGCATCAGGTGGCTGAACTGGTTGAGCCGCTGCAGCAACTCGATGTCGCTTTCCAGGCTATCGATGAACGTGCTGTTGAGCATGTGTCCGCCAATCTGCGCCAGCGTCGGCTGTTGCCCGGTGTAGGTGCGCTCCAGCGGCTGCTGCGGATCAAACCCGCGCGGGTTGCCGCTGACACCGACCACCAGCACGCGACTGGCGCCCAGATGCAGGGCTGGACTGATCGGCGCCGATTGCCGCACTGCGCCGTCGCCAAAATATTCCTCGCCGATTTTCACCGGAGCGAACAACAACGGAATCGCCGAACTGGCCAGCAGATGCTCCACCGACAATTGCGTCGGCACGCCGATGCGCCGATGCCGCAGCCAGGAATCAATCTTGCCGCCGCCCTGATAGAACGTCACCGCCTGCCCCGACTCATAGCCGAACGCAGTCACCGCCACCGCGTGCAATTGCTTGCGTGCGATGGATTCGGCGATGCCGGGCATGTGCAGTTTTTCATTGAGCAGATCGCGCAGCGGCGAACTGTTGAGCAGCGCCACCGGCAGATGTCGGCCCATGCCGAGCAAACTGTGGCTGACAAAACGACTGGCTTGGCGGATCACTCCCGGCCAGTCACTGCGCAATACGCGATGGCTGCGAAAGCCCTGCCAGAACAGCGTGAGGCGTTCGATGGCGGCGCGAAAATCCGTGGCGCCGCTGGCCAGGCTCACGGCGTTGATCGCCCCGGCCGAGGTGCCGACGATCACCGGAAACGGATTGTCGGCGCCCAATGGCAACAACTCGGCAATCGCCGCCAACACCCCCACCTGATACGCCGCCCGAGCCCCGCCGCCGGAAAGAATCAAACCTGTAACCGGTTCAGCTGGGCTCATCGCAACACTCCATGGTGCTTAAAGGGATGGGTGAATCAACCGCGTTTGGCGTACAGCTTCGGCTCGCCCGGTGGACGGCTCTTGAAGCGGCGATGCGCCCACAGGTATTGCTCGGGGCAGGCTCGCAAAGCGCTTTCGACCCACTGATTGATGCGGATGCAATCGGCCTCTTCGGTCTCGCCGGGGAAGTCCTCCAGCGGCGCATGAATCGTCAGGCGATAACCGCTGCCGTCCGCCAGACGCTCCTGAGTGAATGGCACCACCAGCGCTTTGCCCAACCGGGCGAATTTGGTGGTCGCGGTCACGGTCGCTGCCTGAATGCCGAACAGCGGCACGAAAATGCTTTGCTTGGCGCCGTAGTCCTGATCCGGCGCATACCAGATCGCCCGACCGGAGCGCAGCAATTTGAGCATGCCACGCACATCGTCGCGCTCCACCGCCAGCGAATCGAGGTTGTGCCGCTCGCGGCCCTGACGCTGGATGAAATCGAACAGTGGGTTCTTGTGTTCGCGGTACATGCCATCGATGGTGTGCTGCTGACCGAGCAATGCCGCGCCGATTTCCAGCGTGGTGAAATGCGCCGCCATGAGGATCACGCCTTTGCCTTCGCGCCGGGCTTTTTGCAAATGCTCCAGACCTTCGACGTGGGCCAGTTTGGCCAGGCGCTCGCGGGACCACCACCAGCTCATCGCCATCTCGAAAAACGCGATGCCGGTGGAGGCAAAATTTTCCTTGAGCAGGCGTTTGCGCTCGGCGGCGGATTTTTCCGGGAAGCACAGTTCAAGGTTGCGCTTGGCGATGCGCCGCCGGTCGCCGGCCACGCGATACATCAGCGCGCCCAAAACTCGACCGATGGTCAGCAATGCCGGATACGGCAACTGCACGATCAGCCATAAAAGCCCCAGACCGCACCAGAGCGGCCAGAAGCGTGGAGCAAGAAATGCTCTTCGAAAACGCGGGCGATCCATTAAAGCTTCCGTAAATACAGTGGCCGCGCATTCTACATCGTTCGACCCGGCTTGCGGCTCGCGGGCGTTCTCGTTATAAGTCTCGGCACTTTTAGTGACAAGCCGTTGTATGCCGACATGAGCCAAACCGAACCGTTAGACCAAGATCCCGTATTCCAGCTCAAGGGCAGCATGCTGGCCATTACTGTGCTGGAACTGGCCCGTAACGACCTCGAAAGCCTCGATCGGCAATTGGCCGCCAAAGTCGCCCAGGCGCCGAACTTCTTCAGCAACGCGCCGCTGGTTCTGGCGCTGGACAAACTGCCGCCGAGCGAAGGCGCGGTCGATCTGCCGGGCCTGATGCGCGTGTGCCGCCAACATGGCCTGCGCACCCTGGCGATTCGCGCCAGCCGCATCGAAGACATCGCCGCCGCCATCGCCATCGACATTCCGGTGTTGCCGCCGTCCGGCGCCCGTGAACGGCCGCTGGAAACCCCGGAAGCCGAAGTCAAAAAGAAACCGGAAAAACCGCCGGAGCCGACCGTAAAACCGACCCGCGTCATCACCACGCCAGTACGTGGTGGCCAACAGATATATGCCCAGGGTGGCGATCTGGTCGTGGTTTCCTCGGTCAGTCCGGGGGCGGAACTTCTTGCCGATGGCAACATCCATGTATACGGCCCGATGCGCGGTCGTGCGCTGGCCGGGGTCAAGGGTGACACCAAGGCGCGGATTTTCTGTCAGCAATTGAGCGCTGAACTGATCTCTATCGCAGGCCACTACAAGGTTTCCGAAGACTTGCGTCGCGATCCGATGTGGGGCTCGGGCGTACAGGTCAGCCTGTCGGGCGACGTGTTGAACATCATTCGGCTTTAACGGATACTGCCGCATTTTCCAAGCATCTCTAAAACGTAGCGAAAACGGCTCAAACGAAGTAGGAAAAAGGCCTAAAGCCAAATTCCAGCCAAGGCTGTCCGACTGCAGTAGTTTTCAAGAGATGTTTTTCAGGGGCTGAACAGTCCTTCTTCCTTAGGGGTGAAACACCTTGGCCAAGATTCTCGTGGTTACATCCGGCAAGGGTGGTGTGGGTAAGACCACCACCAGCGCCGCTATCGGTACCGGCCTCGCTCTGCGCGGCCACAAAACAGTGATCGTCGACTTCGACGTGGGCTTGCGTAACCTTGACCTGATCATGGGTTGCGAGCGCCGCGTGGTGTATGACTTCGTCAACGTGGTCAACGGCGAAGCCAACCTGCAACAGGCGCTGATCAAAGACAAGCGTCTGGAAAACCTCTACGTACTGGCCGCCAGTCAGACCCGCGACAAAGACGCGCTGACTGTCGAAGGCGTGGAAAAGGTTCTGATGGAGCTCAAGGAACAATTCGAGTTCGTGGTCTGCGACTCCCCGGCCGGCATCGAAAAAGGTGCGCACCTGGCCATGTACTTCGCTGACGAAGCGATCGTCGTGACCAACCCGGAAGTGTCCTCGGTACGCGACTCGGACCGCATGCTCGGCCTGCTGGCCAGCAAGTCGCGTCGCGCCGAACGTGGCGAAGACCCGATCAAGGAACACCTGCTGATCACCCGCTACCACCCGGAGCGTGTTGAAAAGGGCGAGATGCTTGGCGTTGAAGACGTCAAGGAAATCCTCTCGGTAACCCTGCTCGGCGTGATCCCGGAATCCCAGGCGGTGCTCAAGGCATCCAACCAGGGCGTACCGGTGATTCTCGACGACCAGAGCGATGCCGGTCAGGCTTACAGCGATACCGTCGACCGTTTGCTGGGCAAAGAAAAAGCCCACCGTTTCCTCGATGTCGAGAAGAAGGGATTCTTCGAGCGCCTGTTTGGAGGTAGGTAATGAACCTTTTTGACTTCTTTCGTGCCAACAAAAAGCCAAGTACCGCCTCGGTAGCGAAAGAGCGTCTACAGATCATCGTGGCGCATGAGCGCGGCCAGCGCAGCACGCCGGATTACCTGCCAGCCTTGCAGAAGGAACTGGTCGACGTGATCCGCAAGTACGTCAACATCGGCAACGACGACGTACATGTTGCACTGGAAAGCCAGGGCAGTTGCTCGATTCTGGAACTCAACATCACCCTGCCAGATCGCTGAGTCGATCCGGCAGGAACGACGGCGGCTCAGGGCCATTCCCATACCGGAATGGCCCTGAGCCGCCGTTGGCATTTGTTACGAGGCTGTTTTAATGCCGTTGTCCAACATCCGCATCATCCATCAGGACGCCGCCGTACTGGTGGTCGACAAACCGACCCTGCTGCTTTCGGTGCCCGGTCGCGCCGACGACAACAAGGATTGCCTGATAACCCGCTTGCAGGAAAACGGCTACCCGGAAGCGCGCATCGTCCATCGTCTGGACTGGGAAACCTCCGGCATCATTCTGCTGGCCCGTGACGCCGACACCCATCGCGAACTGTCGCGTCAGTTTCATGACCGCGAAACCGAAAAGGCCTACACCGCGTTGGCCTGGGGTCAGCCGGAGCTGGACAGCGGCAGCATCGATTTGCCGCTGCGCTACGACCCGCCGACCAAGCCACGTCACGTGGTGGATCATGAATTCGGCAAACATGCTCTGACCTTCTGGCGCGTGCTGGAACGTTGCGGCGACTGGTGCCGCGTCGAGCTGACGCCGATCACCGGCCGCTCGCACCAGTTGCGTGTACACATGCTGTCGATCGGGCATCCGTTGCTTGGCGATGGCCTCTACGCACACGAACAAGCCCTCGCTGCCTGGCCGCGCCTGTGCCTGCACGCGAGCATGCTCAGCTTCACCCATCCGCAAACCGGTGAACGCCTGCGCTTCGAGTGCCCCGCCCCCTTCTGACGGCTTGCGCAGAAACCCTGTAGGAGTGAGCCTGCTCGCGATAGCGGTGTGTCAGACCAGAATTATTTGAATGACACACCGCTATCGCGAGCAGGCTCACTCCTACAGGGATCCGGTGCAGATTCAATTCCCCGGCCGATGCGTTAAACTCCCGCCCATTGCTGTCTGGAGTTTCTTATGCGCGAAGAGTTGAACCAAGGCCTGATCGACTTTCTCAAGGCCTCCCCTACCCCGTTCCACGCCACTGCCAGCCTTGTTCAACGTCTGGAGGCCGCCGGTTTCGTGCGCCTCGACGAGCGCGAGCCATGGACCACCGAGCCTAACGGCCGCTATTACGTCACCCGTAACGACTCCTCGATCGTCGCGATCAAAATGGGCCGCACTTCGCCACTGCACGGCGGTATCCGCCTGGTGGGCGCGCACACCGACAGCCCGTGCCTGCGGGTCAAGCCGCAACCGGAGCTGCAGCGTCAGGGCTTCTGGCAACTGGGCGTCGAAGTCTACGGCGGTGCGCTGTTGGCCCCGTGGTTCGACCGCGATCTTTCGCTGGCCGGCCGCGTGACCTTCCGCCGCGACGGCAAGGTCGAAAGCCAGTTGATCGACTTCAAGGCGCCGATCGCGATCATTCCGAACCTGGCCATTCACCTCAACCGTGAAGCCAATCAAGGCTGGGCAATCAACGCGCAGACCGAACTGCCGCCGATTCTCGCGCAATTTGCCGGTGACGAGCGCGTCGACTTCCGCGCCGTACTCACCGATCAACTGGCCCGCGAACATGGCTTGAACGCCGACGTCGTGCTCGATTACGAGCTGAGTTTCTACGACACGCAAAGTGCTGCAGTGATTGGCCTGAACGGCGACTTCATCGCTGGCGCGCGTCTCGACAACCTGTTGTCGTGCTACGCCGGCCTGCAAGCCTTACTCACTGCCGAGACCGACGAAACCTGCGTGCTGGTGTGCAACGATCACGAAGAAGTCGGCTCCTGCTCGGCCTGCGGTGCCGACGGCCCGATGCTCGAACAGACCCTGCGCCGCCTGCTGCCGGAAGGTGACGAGTTCGTCCGCACCATCCAGAAATCCCTGCTGGTTTCGGCCGACAACGCCCACGGCGTACACCCGAACTATGCCGAGAAGCACGACGCCAACCACGGCCCGAAACTCAATGCCGGTCCGGTGATCAAGGTCAACAGCAACCAGCGCTACGCCACCAACAGCGAAACTGCCGGTTTCTTCCGTCATCTGTGCATGGCCGAAGAAGTGCCGGTGCAAAGCTTCGTGGTGCGCAGTGACATGGGCTGCGGCTCGACCATCGGCCCGATCACCGCCAGCCATCTGGGTGTGCGCACCGTCGATATCGGTCTGCCGACCTTCGCCATGCACTCGATTCGGGAGTTGTGCGGCAGCCATGACCTGGCGCACCTGGTGAAAGTGCTGAGCGCGTTCTACGCCTGCCGCGAATTGCCGTAAGCAGTATTTGTGGCGAGGGAGCTTGCTCCCGCCGGGTTGCGAAGCGGCCCCAAAACCTGAGCACGCGTAGAGTCAGCATGATCGTGTGCTCAGAATTTACGACGGCTGCGCCGCCGAGCGGGAGCAAGCTCCTTCGCCACAAGATCGAACAAACACCGGCTCATTGCTGACACACATCACCACCCGCGTCAGAAACCGACCTAGACTTGAATCATCCCTCCCGACAAGGCAGTCACCATGATCTCGATGTCCTCCTTCCACGCCATGCTCATTCCGATCCTGTGCGGAATGATCCTGCTGGCCATCGGCTTCAACTTCCGCGACAAGAACGCCGGGGTGTTCGCCATGTGGATCGGCATGCTGATGATCCTCGCCACCGTGGTCTACAAGATCCTCGCCAAACTCAACGAATAAATCCGCGCCCGGCTCGCATTGAATCAGGCGGGCTCGTACACTCCAGCGAATCCGCCCCTTGCGAGGTTGACCGCCTAGTGTTTGCTCGTCTGTTTGCTCTACCCTGCCTGTTCCTCATCTGCCTGATGACGCTGCTGCCCGTGGCGCCTGCCCACGCGGTCGGTCTGCCGGGCCTGCTCAACACCACCAAGACGCAGCCCGAAGCCCAGGAACCGCTGGGGCAATCCCTCGATGAAGTCATCAAGTCGCTGGAAAACGACAAGCAACGTGCGCAGTTGCTGACCGATCTGAAAAAGCTGCGCGACGCCACGAAAAAGGCTCAGGCCTCACCGGAAGAAGGCGTTCTCGGCCTGATCGGCGGCACGCTGGCCAGTTTCGAAAAACAATTCTCCGGCGCCGACAGCCCGCTCAATCGCTGGTCCAACGAGTTCGATCTGGCCAAGGATGAGCTGAAAGCCATGCTGCTCCCGGCCAGTGAATGGCTGCCGATCATCTTCGGCTTCGCGGTGATTCTGATGGTCTGGAGCCTGCTCGCCGCCGCGCTGATCTGGCTCGGCCACCGGGTGCGCATGCGCTTTGGTCTCACCGAAGAACTGCCGCAACACCCCAAGGCTCTGGATATGCTGCGCTTCGCGTTGCGCAAACTCGGGCCGTGGCTGATCGCCTTGGTGATGACCGTTTACATGAGCTACGCCTTGCCCTCGTCACTGGGCAAAAGCCTGGCGATGGTGCTGGCCTATGCGCTGGTGGTCGGCACCTGTTTCTCGGCGATCTGCGTGATCGCATTCTCCCTGCTCGACGGCCCGCACCGCCATCGCGCGCTCTATATCCTGCGCCATCAGGCGTTCCGGCCATTGTGGCTGATCGGCAGTTTTGCTGCGTTTGGTGAAGCGCTGAACGACCCGCGTCTGATCGAGAGCCTCGGCGTGCACTTGGCACACACGGCGGCGACTGTCGCCAATGTCCTCGCCGCGCTGTCAACCGGGCTGTTCATCCTGCGTTTCCGCCGGCCGATCGCGCACCTGATCCGCAATCAGCCGCTATCCCGGCGCCTGACCCGCCGCGCCCTCAGCGACACCATCGAAATCCTCGGGACCTTCTGGTACGTGCCGGCACTGGTACTGGTCGGCATTTCGCTGTTCGCCACGTTTGTTTCCGCTGGCGACACCAGCACCGCGCTGCGCCAGTCGCTGATCTGCACCGTGCTGCTGGTGTTGTGCATGGTCATCAATGGATTGGTACGCCGGCATTCGCTCAAACCGCAACGCGGAGCGAAACGCCACGCGCTCTACTCCGAGCGCCTGAAAAGTTTCTTTTACACACTCGCGCATTTGCTGGTCTGGCTGGTGTTCATCGAACTCGGCCTGCGGGTGTGGGGCCAGTCGCTGATCGGTTTTGCCGAAGGCGAAGGGCATGACGTCAGCGTCAAACTGTTCAGCCTGATCGGCACACTGATCTTCTCCTGGCTGATCTGGATTCTCGCCGACACCGCTGTGCATCACGCCCTCACCCGCTCACGCAAAGGCCTGGCCAACGCACGCGCGCAGACGATGATGCCGCTGATCCGCAACGTGCTGTTCGTGGCGATTTTCATCATTGCGCTGATCGTCGCCCTGGCGAACATGGGCATGAACGTCACGCCACTGCTGGCCGGTGCCGGTGTCATCGGTCTGGCCATCGGTTTCGGCGCGCAGTCACTGGTCGCGGACTTGATCACCGGCCTGTTCATCATCATCGAAGACTCGCTGGCCATCGATGATTACGTCGACGTCGGCGGCCACCTCGGCACCGTCGAAGGCCTGACCATCCGTACCGTGCGCCTGCGCGACATCGACGGCATCGTCCACACGATTCCATTCAGCGAAATCAAAAGCATCAAGAACTACTCGCGGGAATTCGGCTACGCGATCTTCCGCGTGGCCGTGCCGTACAACATGGAAATCGACGACGCGATCAAACTGATGCGCGAAGTCGGCCAGAAGATGCGCACCGATCCACTGCAACGGCGCAACATCTGGTCGCCGCTGGAGATTCAGGGTGTCGAGAGTTTCGAGTCCGGCAGCGCGATTCTGCGTGCTCGATTCAAGACTGCGCCGATCAAACAATGGGAAGTTTCCCGGGCCTTCAACCTGTCGCTCAAGCGGCATCTGGACGAGGCAGGGCTGGATCTGGCGACGCCGAGAATGAGTGTGCAGGTGATCACTGCCGGTGGTGGCCAGCCGAAGGAATAGCACTTAGGCACGACGTTCGGGTCACAGGCAGGGAAGCCAGAAAAACAATAACCATGGAGAAACCCGATGCAGCTGACACGCATTGCCCAAGCCCTTCTGCTCACTCTGATCGCCAGTAACGCCGTCGCGGCGACAATGGACAGCAGCCGCGAACAGATCGCCGCGCAAGCCAAACAGCTTGAACCCGAACTGCTGGAAACCCGCCGCGACATCCACGCCCACCCGGAACTCGGCAACAGCGAAAAACGCACGTCGGAACTGGTCGCCAAACAACTGAAAGCCATGGGCCTGGAAGTCAAAACCGGCGTCGCCCGCACCGGCGTGGTCGCCATCCTCAAGGGCGCCCTTCCTGGCCCGACCGTGGCCCTGCGCGCCGACATGGACGCCCTGCCGGTCAAGGAAGTTTCCGACCTGCCGTTCGCCTCGAAAGCCAAAGGCACCTACCTCGACAAAGAAGTCGACGTCATGCACGCCTGCGGCCACGACGCCCACACCGCCATCCTGCTCAGCACGGCAAAAATTCTCACCGGCCTGCGCGACACCCTGCCCGGCACCGTGGTGTTCTACTTCCAACCGGCGGAAGAAGGTCCGAGCGACTTCATTCCCGACGGCAAAAACAGTTGGGGCGCGAAAATGATGGTCGAAGAAGGCGTAATGAAGTCACCCAAACCCGACGCTGTCTTCGGCCTGCACGTCTGGGCCGGCATCCCCGCCGGCCAGATCGCCTATCGCCCCGGCGCCACCCTCGCCAGCTCCGACGACCTGCGCATCAAAATCCTCGGCAAACAAACCCACGCCGGCCGTCCCTGGGACGGCATCGACCCGATCACCGTCGGCGCCCAAACCATCGTCGGCCTGCAAACCGTGGTCAGCCGTCGTACCGACATCTCGTCTTACCCCTCAGTGGTCAGCATCGGCACCATCAACGGCGGCACCCGCTACAACATCATTCCCGAATCCGTCGACATGACCGGGACCATCCGCTCTTACGACTACGGCATTCGCCAGAAACTGCATGCGGACGTGCGCCAGACCGTCGAGAAAATCGCCGAGAGCGGTGGCGCGAAAGCTGACGTCACCATCATCGAAAAATACGACCCCACGATTAACAACCCGGCACTGACCGAAAAAATGCTGCCGACGTTGAAGTGGGCAGCCAAGGATGATGTGGTGAATGCACCGCTGGTGGGGGGCGCGGAAGACTTTTCGTTCTATGCCAAGGAAGTGCCGGGTTTGTTTGTGTTTCTGGGCGTGACGCCACGGGATCAGGACATGAGCAAGGCAGCACCGAATCATAATCCGGGGTTCTTTGTGGATGAGTCGGCGTTGGTGGTGGGCGTGAGGACATTGGCGTCGCTGGCGACGGATTTTTTGTATGCCAATGCGGGGGGTGGCAAGTAGAGAGGGGGTGACTGTGGGGGCGCTTTCGCGAGCAGGCTCGCTCCCACAATGGACCGAGCTCAATCAGCCAGAGACTGGTCGGCTGTCAGGCCGCCATCGCTGGCAAGCCAGCTCCCACAAGGAAATGAGTACACCCGAAACGCGGCGCATGCCGCCCCACTCAACACAATGAGCGTTAGCTCGAGTACCGCTTTTGATCTAGAGCGCCCATCGGCAGGCTGAGCGGAGGGATTGATCCGGGGGTGGGAGCGCAGCGACCGCTTGGCGAAGCCAAGCACATCGAGAGGAGGTGCAGCGCAGCAAACCGGAGGCGATGCCCCCCGGATCAATCCCGCAGCGAAGGAACCCGAGCCACAGCGAGGGCCGAACGTCAGGGCACAGACCTTTGGTTACTTTGGGGCGTTTGCCAAAGTGACCCGCCGTAAGGGCGGAACCCTAATCAGCAACACCCGAAGCAACGGATATGCCCCCAAAAACGATCAAACCACATCAACCCCGACGTGAATCGCATCATGCCGCCAAAACTCCAGATCACAATCAATCAACCGCTCATGCTGATCATAATTGACCCGAGCAATCCGCAACCCCGGACTCCCCACCGACACCCGTAAAGCCGCCGCCGCATCCACCGACAACGACGTAGGCACAATCTCAAAGCGCACCCGCCCGTAGTGCAAATCGTAATGCCGCGCATACAACTCGGTAATCGACTGATTCAAATCAAAATCCAGAATCCCCGGAAAAAACTGCGGATTCAGATAATGCTCCACATAAAGCACCAGCCGCCCATCAATCCGCCGCGACCGACAAATCTGAATCACACTCGACAGCGCCGGCAACTGCAGCCAGGCACAGACCGCCGCCGACGCCGGTTGCAGTCGAGCCGAAATCACCTCGGTCGACGGCACCCGCCCCTGCGCACTGACCATCGCGTGAAAGTGACTGCGCTGCATCAAGTTATAAGCCAGACGCGGCGGCGAAACGAACCAGCCCCGCCGCTCCTCACGATAAATCTGCCCTTGCGCCTCCAGTTGCAACAACGCCTCGCGCACAGTAATCCGCGTCGTGCCGAACAACTCACTGAGCTTGCGCTCGGCCGGCAACTTACTGCCAGGCGCCAATAGCCCGTGGTCAAGTTGCTCCTGCAACACCTGGCCAATCGCTGTCACCGCTTTTGTTGCCTCATCGCGCATCAACGTTACCTATCTGGACTAGACCAGCACTGTTTCGGGGCAAAACCGCACGGCGATCTCACCGCTTTCGTGTGTTGCAAGCCTAGGCAGTGCAGATGACCAAGAGATGACAAACCTGCTGAACGGTCGGCTAAACGACTTGCAATACATCGGCCAAGTCCCTTGCTCTCCGGGGCTTTGAGCATGGTCTACGCTTAGCGGGCAGCCGTCGAAACCGGGCAAATAAAAGGCTTGTCCGGCGACCACCGACATCAAAGTGTCATCCAGCCCCCTTAAATTGGCTCAGGTATTGCTGACCTAGACCAACACAAACCGCAATCGCAGCGTTGAACACGACCAAGGAGCTTCGGAATGAAACAGCTTTTCCTGGCAACACTGTTAGGCTCGACCATTGCAATGTGCACCTCCGCCATGGCGGCAGGCACCGATCTGAAAACCCTCGAAGCCGCTGCGAAAGCGGAAGGCGCCGTCAACAGTGTCGGCATGCCCGATGACTGGGCCAACTGGAAAGGCACCTGGGAAGACCTGGCCAAGACCTACGGCCTGAAACACATCGACACCGACATGAGCTCGGCTCAGGAAATCGCCAAGTTCGCTGCCGAAAAAGACAACGCCAGCGCCGACATCGGCGACGTCGGTGCAGCCTTCGGCCCGATCGCGGTCAAGCAAGGCGTGGTGCAGCCGTACAAGCCAAGCACCTGGGATCAAGTCCCGGACTGGGCCAAGGACAAGGACGGCAACTGGGCGCTGGCCTACACCGGTACCATCGCCTTCATCGTCAACAAAAAACTTCTGCACGGTTCCGAGGTACCGACCAAATGGGCTGACCTCAAGGGCGGCAAATACAAGGTCTCCATTGGTGACGTGAGCACCGCCGCACAAGCCGCCAACGGTGTACTCGCCGCTGCACTGGCCAACGGTGGCGACGAGAAAAACATCCAGCCTGCGCTGCTGCTGTTCGCCGACATCGCCAAGCAAGGTCGCCTGTCGATGGCCAACCCGACCATCGCCACCATGGAAAAAGGCGAGATCGAAGTCGGTGTGGTCTGGGACTTCAATGGCCTGAGCTACAAGGCAAAGATGGCCAACCCGGATGACTACGTGGTGCTGATTCCGTCCGACGGCTCGGTGATTTCCGGCTACACCACGATCATCAACAAATACGCGAAAAACCCTAACGCCGCCAAGCTGACCCGCGAATACATCTTCAGCGACGCCGGCCAGACCAACCTCGCCCGCGGCAATGCGCGCCCAATCCGCGCCGAGCACCTGCAACTGCCGGAAGACGTGAAAGCCAAGCTGCTGCCGAACGAGCAGTACAAAAAGGTCACGCCGATCAAAGACGCCGATGCGTGGGAAAAAACTTCCAAGGCCCTGCCGCAGAAGTGGAACGAAGAAGTCATCGTAGAGATGAAGTAACGCGGCTGATCACCACTTTGTGATCTGAAACAAATCCCCATGTAGGAGTGAGCCTGCTCGCGATAGCGGTCGAACATTCAACAACAGTGTTGACTGATCCACTGCTATCGCGAGCAGGCTCACTCCTACAGGGGGTCCAGGTTGAATCTGCAATTTATTGTTTCGCGGAGTTTTTGCCCCTATGAAGCACAACGTCATCCTTGTCGTGCTCGACGGCCTCAACTATGAAGTCGCGCGTCACGCCATGGGGCATCTGCAGGCTTACGTTGGCGCAGGACGCGCCGCGCTCTACCAGTTGGAGTGCGAGTTGCCGGCCCTGTCCCGACCGCTTTACGAATGCATCCTCACCGGCGTGCCGCCGATTGACAGCGGCATCGTCCACAACAACGTCTCGCGCCTGTCCAACCAGCGCAGCATCTATCACTACGCGCGCGAGGCCGGGCTGAAAACCGCCGCTGCCGCCTATCACTGGGTCAGCGAGTTGTACAACCGCTCGCCATTCGTGGCCGCCCGCGACCGTCACACCGACGATCCGACGCTGCCGATCCAGCACGGCCATTTCTACTGGCAGGATCACTACCCGGATTCGCACCTGTTCGCCGACGCGGAACACCTGCGCCTGCGCCACGCGCCGGACTTCCTGCTGATCCACCCGATGAACATCGACGACGCCGGCCACAAGCACGGCCTCGACACCGCGCAATACCGCAACAGCGCGCGTTTCGCCGACATTTATCTCGCCGACTATGTGCAGGGCTGGCTCGACGCCGGTTATCAGGTGCTGGTGACTGCCGACCACGGCATGAACAACGACCGCTCGCACAACGGCCTGCTTCCCGAAGAACGTCAGGTGCCGTTGTTCGTCCTCGGTGACGCCTTCAGCCTCGACGCAAACGCCACACCGAAACAGACGGAAATTTGCGGCACGGTCTGCGAACTGCTCGGCGTACCCCACGACAAACCTGTGTGCCGGGAGTTGCTCAAGTGAATGCCATGACTCGCGGCAAATGGCTGGCGGCCCTGTGTCTGGTGCCCTTCGCCCTGTTCTTTATCGTCTTCGAAATCGCTCCGCTGATCTGGGTGATGATCAACAGCCTGCAATCGGAGGAATTCGGTTGGGGACTGGAAAACTTCACCAGGATCTTTAGCTCGAAGTTCTATCTGCAAGCGATCCAGTACAGCCTCGAGATCAGTTTCTGGTCGAGTGTATTCGGCATCATCATCGCCGTACTCGGTGCGTATTCGCTGCGCCGGGTCGACTCCAAACTGCGCAATTTCGTCAATGCCTTCGCCAACATGACCAGCAACTTTGCCGGCGTGCCTCTGGCCTTCGCGTTCATCATCCTGCTCGGTTTCAACGGCAGCTTCACCATCATGCTCAAGCAGGCCGGGATCATTCAGGACTTCAACCTGTACTCGAAAACCGGCCTGATCATTCTCTACACCTACTTCCAGATTCCGCTCGGCGTGCTGCTGCTCTACCCCGCCTTCGATGCCTTACGGGAAGACTGGCGCGAGTCCGCAGCGCTGCTCGGCGCCAATGGCTGGCAGTTCTGGCGACACATCGGCCTGCCGGTGTTGACCCCGGCGCTGCTCGGCACGTTCGTGATCCTACTGGCCAACGCCCTCGGCGCCTACGCCACGGTGTACGCACTGACCACCGGCAACTTCAACGTGCTGCCAATCCGTATTGCGGCGATGGTCTCCGGGGATATTTCCCTCGATCCGAATCTGGCCAGTGCGCTGGCTGTGGTACTGGTGGCGCTGATGACCATCGTGACGGTTGTGCATCAACTGCTGCTGAAGAGGAGCTACCATGTCTCGCGCTGAATCCGGCCCGGCCGGTGTCTACCACCGCGTCGTGGTCTACCTGCTGTTCGCCATCCTCCTGTTGCCACTGGCCGGCACGCTGGTCTATTCGATCGCCAGCAGTTGGTCGGCGACCATCCTGCCCAGCGGCTTCACCTTCAAGTGGTACATCCAGTTGTGGAGCGACCCGCGCTTTCTCCACGCCTTTGGCCAATCGCTGCTCGTTTGCGTCGGCGCGCTGGTGCTGTCGGTGGTGCTGATCCTGCCGCTGCTGTTCGTGGTGCATTACCACTTCCCGAAACTCGATGCGCTGATGAACATCCTGATCCTGCTGCCCTTCGCGGTGCCACCAGTGGTGTCGTCGGTGGGCCTGTTGCAACTGTACGGTTCCGGGCCGATGGCGATGGTCGGTACGCCATGGATTCTGATCGGTTGCTACTTCACCGTGGCGCTACCGTTCATGTATCGGGCGATCACCAACAACCTGCAAGCGATCAACCTGCGCGACCTGATGGACGCCGCGCAACTGCTCGGCGCCACCACCTTTCAAGCGGCGTTTCTGGTGGTGCTGCCGAATTTACGTAAAGGCCTGATGGTCGCGCTGCTGCTGTCGTTCTCGTTCCTGTTCGGTGAGTTCGTCTTCGCCAACATCCTCGTCGGCACCCGCTACGAAACCCTGCAGGTTTATCTGAACAACATGCGCAACAGCAGTGGCCACTTCACCAGTGCGCTGGTCATCTCGTATTTCTTATTCGTGCTGGTCCTGACCTGGATCGCCAACATCTTGAACAAGGACAAAAGCGAATGAGCTATGTCAGCGTCCAACACCTGCAGAAAAACTACGCGGGC
This sequence comes from Pseudomonas sp. Seg1, assembly GCF_018326005.1. Lineage (NCBI taxonomy): Bacteria > Pseudomonadati > Pseudomonadota > Gammaproteobacteria > Pseudomonadales > Pseudomonadaceae > Pseudomonas > Pseudomonas sp. Seg1. The sequence continues at coordinate 2,004,402 of NZ_AP021903.1, read as the reverse complement.
ACCACGGTGTTCAGCGACATCAACTGCGAAATCAACAAGGGCGAATTCGTCACCCTGCTCGGCCCGTCCGGCTGTGGCAAATCCACCCTGCTGCGCTGCATCGCCGGCCTGACGCCGGTGGATGGCGGCAAGATCCTGCTCGACGGTGTCGACATCGTGCCGTTGAGTCCGCAGAAACGCGGTATCGGCATGGTGTTCCAGAGCTATGCACTGTTCCCCAACATGACCGTCGAACAGAACGTTGCCTTCGGCCTGCGCATGCAAAAGGTCAACGCCGACGACAGCCAAAAGCGCGTTGCCGAAGTGTTGAAACTGGTTGAACTGAACGACTTCGCCAGCCGCTATCCGCATCAGTTGTCCGGTGGCCAGTGCCAGCGTGTCGCCCTCGCCCGCTCGCTGGTCACCCGCCCGCGCCTGTTGTTGCTGGATGAACCGCTGTCGGCACTTGATGCGCGGATTCGTAAACACCTGCGAGAACAAATCCGTCAGATCCAGCGCGAACTCGGCCTTACGACAATCTTCGTCACCCACGACCAGGAAGAAGCGCTGACCATGTCTGATCGGATTTTCCTGATGAATCAGGGAAAAATCGTACAGAGCGGCGACGCTGAAACCCTGTACACCGCTCCGGTCGATGTATTCGCTGCCGGCTTCATCGGCAACTACAACCTGCTCGACGCCGATGACGCGTCGAAGCTATTGCAACGGCCGATCAACCACCGCATCGCCATTCGCCCGGAAGCTATCGAACTGAGCCTCAACGGCGAACTCGACGCGCAGATTCGCAGCCACAGCCTGCTCGGTAACGTCATCCGCTACCGGATTGAGGCGCGTGGCGTGGAACTGGTGGTGGATGTGCTTAACCGCTCGGCCGCCGATCTGCATCCCGACGGTCAGCGCCTGGCACTTTCCATCGATCCGACTGCCCTGTGTGAGGTAGCTTAAAAGCAGCTGCAAGCTTCGAGCTACAAGCTTCAAGTTGTAGACTGCGGCGCAGCTGATTCCAATTCTTGCAGCTCGAAGCTTGTAGCTCGCAGCTGTTCTCGGAGAGAACTGATGGCCCTGGCAATTTTTGATCTGGACGAAACCCTGATCCACGGCGACTGCGCCACCCTCTGGAGTGAGCAGATGGGGCGCCTGGGCTGGGTCGATCCCGAGTCCTTCATGCGCAAGAACAATGAGCTGATGGACGCCTACAGCCATGGCAAATTGCGCATGGAAGACTACATGGAGTTCAGCCTCGAACCCTTGATCGGCCGCACGCCGGAAGAGGTCGAGCACCTTGTCGGCCCGTGGGTCGAAGACTTCATCGAGCCGATCATCTTCAGCGACGCGACCAAAACCATCGCCGCCCACCGCAAGGCCGGCGACCGGATTCTGGTGATCTCGGCCTCAGGCACACATCTGGTCAAACCGATTGCCGATCGCCTGGGCATCGACGAGGTGCTGGGCATCGAACTGGAAGTCGCGCATGGCGTATATAGCGGCCACACCGTGGGCACCCTGACCTATCGCGAAGGCAAGATTACCCGGTTGCTGGAATGGCTGGATGCCGAGGAAGAAAACCTCGAAGGCGCGAGTTTCTATTCCGACTCGCGCAATGATCTGCCGTTGTTGCTGAAGGTGGATTTCCCGCATGTGGTGAATCCGGATCCGGTGCTGCTTGAACACGCCGAAAAGGCCGGCTGGCCAATTCATCTCTGGAAATAACGGAGATCAAATGTAGGAGTGAGCCTGCTCGCGATGGCGATCTGTCAGCCAACATCAATGCTGACTGACAGACCGCCATCGCGAGCAGGCTCACTCCTACAGGGTTTGCGTTCTCAGCTCAGGCTGTCGTCAATCACCAACACCAGTTTCCCCGAAACCGTATTGCTCGCCAGCTCGGCAAACGCCGCCTCGGCGTCTTTCACCGCAAAAGCCTTGGCCAACTGCGGACGCAGCCGCCCTTCGGCAAACAGCGGCCACACATGCTGGCTCAGATCACTGAACAGATCGGCCTTGAACTGATCGTCACGACTGCGCAGGGTCGAGCCCAGCAGTTGCACACGCTTGGCCAACACCTGCGCCAGATCCAGTTTTGCCTCACGACCGCCCATCAAACCAATCAACACCCAACGCCCATCCAGCGCCATCAGCTTGAGATTGAGCACCGAATAATTGCCCCCGACCGGATCGAGAATCACATCGAACGGCCCGAAGTCGCGCAGACTTTCCAGGTCATCGGTACGCACCACCCCGCCCTGGGCTCCCAGCGCTTCACAGTAAGCCAAACGCTCGGTGGAGCCGACGCTGACCCAGCAAGGGTTGCCAAACGCCTTGCACAACTGAATGGCGGCTGAACCGATTCCACTTGCCCCGGCGTGCAGGAGAACTTTCTCACCGGGTTTGAGTGCCGCAAGTTGAAACACATTCAGCCAGACTGTTGCGTAAACCTCGGGTAATGCCGCTGCTTCGATCAGCGATACACCTTCCGGCACCGGCAGCACATGCCGTCCGTCGACCACCACCTCTTCGGCCATGCCGCCCCCGGCCAGCAAGGCGCAGACCCGGTCGCCCACCTGCCACGAACTGCCCGCACCAACCTCGCTGATCACCCCGGAACACTCCAGACCGAGCACTTGGCTGGCGCCGGGCGGGGGCGGATAAAGCCCTGCCTTCTGTAATAAATCAGCGCGATTGAGGCCGGCTGCCGCCACTCGAATGCGGACTTGTCCTACATCACACGTAGGACTCGGCTCTTCAACCCATGCCACTTGACCTTCCACGCCTTGCAATGCCTTCACAGTGCCTCCATAGTGAGTCTGGACTGAGCCCGAAGCTGTAGCGCCGGGCTTTTTGCATTATGCGACCGGCTCTCGTAGAACCGGCGACTTCAAAGACGGCCTAATATGCGTTATCAATTGTCCCCGCGTCGAATCAGCATGAAGCATTTGCTCCCCAGCACCGCCCTCGCTCTTTTTATCGGTATCGGCCTGTTGCCGGTGTCTGGCACCACATTCGCAGCCAACAGCTGGGACAAGTTGCAGCCTGATCGCGATGAAGTCATCGCCAGCCTGAACGTCGTCGAGTTGCTCAAGCGTCACCACTACAGCAAGCCGCCGCTCGACGATGCGCGCTCGGTGATCATCTACGACAGCTACCTCAAGCTGCTCGACCCGTCGCGCAGCTACTTCATGGCCAGCGACATTGCCGAATTCGACAAGTGGAAAACCCAGTTTGACGACTTCCTCAAAAGCGGCGACCTCAACGCCGGGTTCACCATCTACAAGCGCTATCTGGACCGCGTCAAGGCGCGTCTGGACTTCGCCCTTGCCGAGCTGAACAAAGGCGTCGACAAGATGGACTTCACCACCAGGGAAACCTTGCTGATCGATCGCAAGGACGCCCCTTGGCTCAAATCCACCGCTGAACTCGACGACCTGTGGCGCAAACGCGTCAAGGACGAAGTGCTGCGGATGAAGATCGCCGGCAAAGAGCCGAAGCAGATCCAGGAAACCCTGACCAAGCGTTACAAGAACCAGTTGTCGCGCCTGGACCAGACCCGTCCGGAAGACATCTTCCAGGCGTACATCAACACCTTCGCCATGTCTTACGATCCGCACACCAACTATCTGTCGCCGGATAACGCGGAAAACTTCGACATCAACATGAGCCTGTCCCTCGAGGGCATCGGCGCCGTGTTGCAGAGCGACAACGACCAGGTGAAAGTCGTGCGTCTGGTGCCGGCAGGCCCGGCTGACAAGACCAAGCAGGTCGCTCCGGCCGACAAGATCATCGGTGTTGCCCAAGGCAACAAAGAGATGGTCGACGTGGTCGGCTGGCGTCTGGACGAAGTGGTCAAGCTGATCCGCGGTCCGAAAGGCACCGTCGTGCGCCTGGAAGTGATTCCGGCGAGCAACGCGCCGAACGACCAGACCACCAAGATCGTGCCGATCACCCGTGAAGCGGTGAAGCTCGAAGACCAGGCCGTGAAGAAGTCCATCCTGAACCTGAAACAGGACGGCAAGGACTACAAACTCGGCGTCATCGAGATCCCGGCCTTCTACCTCGACTTCAAGGCGTTCCGTGCCGGTGATCCGGACTACAAGAGCACCACCCGCGACGTCAAGAAACTGCTGACCGAACTGCAGAAAGACAAAGTCGACGGCGTGGTCATCGACCTGCGCAACAATGGCGGCGGCTCCTTGCAGGAAGCCACCGAGCTGACCAGCCTGTTCATCGACAAGGGCCCGACCGTCCTCGTGCGTAACGCCGATGGCCGTGTCGATGTGCTGGAAGATGAAAACCCGGGTGCGTTCTACAAAGGCCCGATGGCGCTGCTGGTCAACCGCCTGTCTGCCTCGGCTTCGGAGATCTTCGCCGGCGCCATGCAGGACTATCACCGCGCGCTGATCATCGGTGGCCAGACCTTCGGTAAAGGCACCGTGCAGACCATTCAGCCGCTGAACCATGGCGAACTGAAACTGACCCTGGCCAAGTTCTACCGGGTCTCCGGTCAGAGCACCCAGCATCAGGGCGTCCTGCCGGACATCGACTACCCGTCGCTGATCGACACCAAGGAAATCGGCGAGAGTGCCCTGCCGGAAGCCATGCCGTGGGACACCATCCGCGCGGCGATCAAACCGGCAGCCGATCCGTTCAAACCGTACCTGGCCCAACTCAAGTCCGAGCACGACACGCGCACCGCCAAGGATGCCGAGTTCGTCTTCATCCGTGACAAGCTGGCGCTGGCGCAGAAACTGATGGAAGAAAAAACCGTCAGCCTCAACGAGGCCGATCGTCGTGCCCAGCACGCCGACATCGACGCCAAACAGCTGACGATGGAAAACATCCGTCGCAAGGCCAAAGGCGAAGAGCCGCTCAAAGAGCTGAAGAAAGAGGACGAAGACGCCCTCGCCGCCGCTGAGCCGGACAAGGTCAAACCGGAAGACGATGCCTACCTGAGCGAAACAGGGCGTGTGCTGCTGGATTACCTGAAGCTGAGCAATCAGGTGGCCAAGAAGTAAAGTGATGGCAATTTAATGCTGACGATCCCCGGATCGTCATCAAACAGTCATCATTCTGTCGTGCAATAAAGGACTGGGAGCCACTCTCTTCATCGAGAGCGCTCCCAGTCCTTTTTTTATCGCCAGAGATTGCCATGACCACGACCGAACAGCTGAGTGCCTTGAGCTCGATCCTGACTCAAAGCGGATTACACAGCCTGTTCCAGCCGATCATCTGTCTCTCCGAACGACGCATCCTCGGTTACGAAGCCCTTACCCGCGGCCCGTCCAATAGCCCTCTTCATTCACCCATCGCATTGTTCGCCGTAGCGCGTCAGGCCGGCCGTTTGAGTGAACTGGAAATCGCCTGCCGGCAGAGCGCCTGCCGCCGTTTCAACGAGCAGCAACTGCCGGGGAAGCTGTTTCTTAACGTCTCGCCGGAGTCCTTGCTCGAAGCTGCGCACCAGCCGGGGCGTACGTTGCAATTGCTGCAGGACTTCGGCATTCCGCCAAGCCAGGTAGTCATCGAACTGACCGAACAGACGCCGATCGACGACTTCCAATTGCTGCAAACTGCACTGCATCACTATCGAGCCATGGGCTTCTCGATTGCGCTGGATGACCTCGGTGCCGGGTATTCGAGCCTGCGCCTGTGGTCGGAACTGCGTCCGGATTACGTGAAGATCGACCGGCACTTCATCGACGGTATTCATCAGGATGCGTTGAAGCGAGAGTTTGTTGGATCGATCCTGCAAATCGCCAAGGCCTCGCGGGCGCAAGTCATTGCCGAAGGTATCGAATTGCCGGAAGAGTTGGCGGTGCTGACCGAGATGGGTGTCGATCTGGTACAGGGTTACCTGCTCGGCCGACCGCAGGAACATCCGCCCCGCGACGCCCGGGCCTTGATGCCGAAACACGACAGCAGCGCCGTAGCGTTGAACGACGAAGGCAGCGATCTCAGCGCTCTGCTCAATGACCAACCCGCCGTGCATCGCGACACGCCGACCGCCACTGTGCTGGAAGCCTTCCGCCGCCAGGCCAACCTCAACTCACTGGCCGTCCTCGACGAACAAGGCCAGCCATGCGGCATCGTTCACCGCCACTCCCTATCGGATGCCCTGCTCAAACCCTTCGCCACCGACCTGTTCGCCCGCAAACCCATCAGCCGCTTGATGAACGACGACTTCCTCGCCGTGGAGATGAGCCAGTCGCTACAGCAGGTCAGCCGCCTGATCACCAGCCGCGCCCGCCAACGCATTGAAGAAGACTTCATCATCACCCTCAACGGCGGCTACCTCGGCCTCGGGCGCGTGATCGACGTACTCAAACTGATCACCGAACTGAAAATCCAGCAAGCCCGCTACGCCAACCCACTGACCCTGCTACCGGGCAACGTCCCCATTCAGCAATGCCTGACCCGCCTGCTGCAACAGGGCCGCGAATCGATCATCTGCTACGTCGACATCGACAGCTTCAAACCCTTCAACGACATCTACGGCTACGGCCGCGGCGACGAAGTCCTGCTGTGCCTGGCGCAATGCCTCAACGAACGCGTCGACCCGTCGCGCGACTTCGTCGGCCACATCGGCGGCGATGACTTCCTACTCGTTCTCGGCCCCGAGGACTGGCGCAAACGCCTCAACCAGTTGCTTGATGACTTCCAAAGCCAATGCCGCCGCTTTTACCGCCCCGAACATCTTGAAGCAGGTTGCTTCATTGCGCCGAATCGCCAAGGGGTGCGGCAGGAATTTCCGCTTCTGTCACTGTCTATCGGCGTCGTCCACCTGCATCCCGAAGCCTGCGCACAACTTGATGCGAGCCAACTCGCGGAGATGGCCTCGCAGGCGAAGCATCATGCGAAGAATGTTCCGGGGTATAGCGTGCACCTACTCGACAGCCTCACCGCCCCCGATCTCCATACCTCACAACTAATTGGCCAACGCTGATCCTCCAAACAGCATAAATCCATGTGGGAGCGGGCTTGCCCGCGAAGAGGACGGCTCATGAATCAATATTCTTATTGATCAAAAATAATAAAAGCTATCCAAGAAAAATTTAAACATAAGTTTGTGAATCCTCTTGAAGAACTGCAGAAATATGCTTCAACCAAGCATATCCATTTTGCCAGTCATGCCAATAGCAGTAACAACATCCAATTTCTTTCAGCAAAAAATCTCGAGTTTCGTGTTCTGTCATCTCCACGGCCAACAAGGTATCGATTTCCTTTATCACTTCACTTACTACAAAACCTTCTGAGTCCGCGAGGAAAGATCTAACAACGTCATCTGCCAAGTCAAACTCACACATCCAGTCTTCGTGAAAATAGGCCCCGAGAAACTGGAATAGGCTAGGAAAATCTTCAGTTGTCATTTACAAACCCCGTCAAGATAAAGTAACCAAGTGGTGAAGTTGAATCTCGCCGTAGCACTAATCTAATACTAGACAGTTGTTCCAAATTTCCGCTCTGCCTCACAACACCCACACCAGCAGGAGCAGACACCCGCTCATTAATCACGAGTTTATTTGCGTTACCTGCTAGAAAGTCATCAATTTTTACTTTGTTGATCCTCATAACATTTGAGAGTGCAGCCTCAGCTTCAGCTCTATTAAGAAATGTTGACGCAATAGGTATGTTCGGTTCAGCTAATAGTCTAGCTCTTAGTTGAGCCTCCGACCTATCGACATGTCTCGCAATAGCATGCCCTCCTCGAGACTCATGGGCCTCTAACCCTCCTCCTGGAACGATTTCACTGTAGGGGCCATCAGCAACACCCGATCCAGGACAAGGAGTGCAAGCTAACCCCAACGGATCCACCCACCCCGTCGGGTTCGGCACGTACTGGTACTGATTCAACCCACCGGCCAACTTGATCGGATCCGGCGTCAGATACCGTCCCAACCTCGGGTCGTAATACCGATGGCGGTTGTAGTGCAGCCCGCTTTCCCCATCGAAATACTGCCCCTGAAAGCGCAGTGGCTGGTCCAGGTAATCCTCGCCGGCCAGGGTGATCGCGGCGACTTTGCCGTAGGCGTCGTATTGCGCCGACCAGACGATTTCGCCGCTGTAGTCGGTGAGTTCCTGCGGGGTGCCGAGATGGTCGAGTTGGTAGTAGAACGGGCAGGCCTTCTTCGGGCCTTTGCCGTCGAGCAGCGCCAGCGGGCGGAAGGTGCCGGGTTCGTAGACGTAGCTGCGGTGGTGGGTTTTGCTGCTTTCGGCGACGAGGTGGTCGCCTTGCCAGAAAAACTCGGTGGTGGTGCCGTCGACGGTTTTGCGGATGCGCCGGTTGAAGGCGTCGTACTGGTAGGACGCGGTTTTGCCGTCGGGACGGGTCAGGCCGATGAGGCGGTGCTGGCTGTCATAGCGGTATTCGGTGACGAGTTTTTGCGCGGTGCCACGCCGTTCGCGGATCAGGTTGCCGAAGGCGTCGTAGTCGTAGTGGCGGTCGCCCTGCAGCAGCAGGCGGTTGCCCTTGATCTGTGTCGGGCCGGGACGGTCCTGCATCAGCAGATTGCCGGCGGGATCGTGGGCGAAGGATTCCGGCAGTTCGTCGCGCGAGTGGCGTACGCGGATCAGCCGGTCGAGGGCGTCATAGCCGTAGGTGCGCTGGCCGTGGCGGGTGTCGGTTATGTGCTGCAGATTGCCGTTGGCGCTGTAGGCATAATCGCGGCGGTACAGCGAAGCGTGCTCATGGCCTACGGCGTGGGCGAGCAAGCGGCCCTGATCGTCGTAGGCATATTTGCTGAGCAGCAGGCCTTGTTTGCGCTGTTGTTCACGACCGGACTCATAGCGATGCGAAGTCAGGGGCGCGCCGTTGAGGTGGATTGCGGTGAGCGCGCCGCCCTTGGCGTAGTGGTAGTCGAGCTTGCTGTTGTCCGGCAGACGCTGGCGTTTGAGCTGGCCGCAGGCGTCGTAGGTATAACGCAAGGTGCCCCAGCCCTGATGCTCGGTGATCAGCCGATCCTGCAGGTCGTATTCGAAGGCCAGCGGGTGCTTTTGGCCATCGTCGACGCCGGTCAGTCGGCCGAGGCGGTCGTAGCGGTATTCGACCTTGATCCCATCCGGCAAGGTCTTGATCAGCAGGCGCCCGGCGGCATCGCGCTCGTAAGCGGTGAGCAAAACAGAGCCGTCATCGCCGAACTCGGTCTTTTCCAGCAGATGGCCATTGAGGTCGTAGGCGTAGGCCGTGCGTCGGCCGTCGAAGCCGCTTTCCTGTCGGATCAGTCCGGTTGGTGTGTAGTCCAGTTGGTACTTTTCGCCGGACTCGTTCTCGATTTCGGTGAGCAGCAGCTGCGCATGGTCGTAGCGATACTGCACCCGCGTGCCGTCGGGGTTGATCTTGCGCGAGACCAAGTGGAGGTCATCGTCATACTCGTAGCGGGTGATGCGCCCGAGTTCGTCGCGTTCGGCGGTGACCTGGCCATAAGCGCCGTAGCTGTAGGCACGGGTGGAACCTGTAGGAGAAGTCGTCTGGATCAGTCGGCCAACCGCGTCCCAGTGCTGCCGCGTGATCGCGCCGTGTTCATCAACAGTGGTCGTCCGCCGCCCCAGAGCGTCGTAGGAAAAACGCCGCACGCCGCCATCGGGTAGGGTTTCTTCCGTCAGTTGACCGAGCGTGTTCCAGACGAAAACATGCCGACTGGTGTCCGGATAACGGATCGACAGCAACTGCCCGCGAGCGTCGTAGTGGTAATGGCTGACCTGCCCGTCGGGATCAACCGCTTCGGTGACATCGCCCTGGGCATTGCGCCGGTAGGTCCACACCGCCTCGCCACGGCAGCGGCTGTGCAGGAAACCGTTGCGGTACTCGTAGGACGTCGGCTCATCGTCCGGCGGAAGCAGCGCGACCAGCCGTCCGACGTCGTCGTAGCGGTATTCGGTAACGGCGCCTAAAGGATCCTGCTCGGCGATCAAACGTCCCGCGTCGTCGTAAGCCTTGAGATGCTCGCCGCCGTCGGCTTCGACCTTGCGCACCAGGCGTGCACGGTCGTCGTGGACGTAGGTTTCTTCGGTGCCATCGACGTAATGCACCGCCACGCTGCCGTCGTCGTCCCAGACGTAACGGGTGTCCATCTGCGAGAACGAGGCCCAGTGCCGCACGCAGCGGGCAGCATTGCCAGCGCGCTCCCACTCCCAGAAGAAGCTCGCGCCACCGGTCAACTGGCGCTGCAGAATGACGTGCTGATCGTCGTAGTCGTAACGCTCGCTGTCGCCGACGGCGTTACGCGCTTCGATCAGGTGCTGATAGGCGTCATAGGCGTAACTGACGAGGGTCTGCTCGGTGTGCCAAGGCTCAGCAAGATTCTGCGTCGGATCAAAGCGCTGGTAATCCACCGCAACCAGATGAGCCCGATCGTAGCGCAACAACAACGCCCGCCCAGCCCCGTTATCCAGCCGCTGAACACGATCCTGACGATCCCGACTAATACGCAGACGGTTGCCATACCCATCACTGACCGCCGCCAGCCTTCCAGCCCGAAAGTGATAAAACCGCGCCGCGTCCCCCGCCAGCGCGAGGATCAACTCCTCCGGCTCATCCCCGAGGAAAATCGCCGCCCGCGACAAACTGTTGTGAATCGCCGGCCGCGCAACGCTAGGCAACGGAAACCGCGTACGCCGGTTCTCATGGTCAACCCAGACCACAAAATCGCCATCGAACTCCAGCCGATGCGCCAGCGAGTGACTCCAGCCAAACCCTAGCCCGACATCGATCTCGGCCGCGCTGGTGCGATACAAACGGGTGAACTCAAACGGCAGCAAACCATCCAACACGCCATCGGTGAGGGTCAGCAGTTCCTCGCCAGTGACCATCGACACCGGGCAGCCGTTGGTGCAAGTACCGGGCACACAATCGGCGCTGTCACCGTTGGGGTTTTTCGCCTGATCCGGAGCGTCGTCGTGGTGTTCGTTTTTCTTCAGCAAAGCGTTGCGCTTGGCATTCCAGCGCAATTGCATCCGGCCTTTTTTCACACTGGCCGCGATCCCGCGCGCGGCAACGGTCTTGTATTTATCAACGTACTTGATGAAGCCACTGACGATGCCGAACAACGCCTTCACCAACCGCATCACCGCCGACAGCAGTTGAACCGCGCGATCCGCCATACGCAGCGTCAGATAAGCGATGCCCGCGCCGCCACTGGCAAACGTCAGAACAACGGCAATCAGCACATCAATCAACAATTGCACGATGACCAGCGACACCACTTCAGCGGTTTTGCCGAAGACCTCACTGGGCGGCAGCATCTCCAGCCAAAGGCTGGCCGTACGTAACAGCAAACACAGCGCGGCCTCGTCACTGACCAGCAACTGCAGCTTTTCCGTGAGCTCGGGAGCGTTCGCAACCAGATCGATCAGATCCGCCGCGCCACTGCCCAGGCGCTCTGCAAACGCGCCCGGATCCTTGAGAATGTCCGACAGCATCCCAATGCTGTCCCACACCCCTTCGATCGCCGCCCAACTGCCGGCGAGCATGCCGTTGCCCGCCGCCGTCGCCACCGACTGCGACCACTGCGGCTTGAATCCCTGCCACTCGCTGCGCAACCAATCATCCAGCTCAACGGTCAGGCCATCGTAGGATTCGAAAAGATCTTCAACTTGTTTCGGGGTGACAGCGCTGTGCACATGCACCCGATAGAACTTGCCCTCTTCGCCGCGAAATTCGCCCTGGCCTTGGGCATCAAGGGTCACGGGTACTGTTTTGCCACCATCTACCGCCACGACATCAACCACGATGTTGCCCAGCGGGATGTCATAGACCGATTCGAACTTGCTCTCGATCAGCATCAATCCGCCCTTCGGGCACTGGACGACGCGGGAGAAAAACTGGTCGTCGCTACTGCTGACGGCGCTAGTGTTTTCACCGAAGCGGATCAACCGCTCCATGCCCATCAGCGACGGCAGATCGGCGGCGTGGCTGACGGTATCGGCTGTACGGCTGGCCCAATGTTTGAGCTGTTCGCGGTAGAGGCTGAGGGTGTCGGGGAAGCTGTCGAGCTCTTGCTCGATACGGGTGATGGCTTCCATCAACGTACGCTGGCGTACGGAGTGGACTGAATGACCGGGTCGAGCATGAACGTTCCCTCGCGCAAAAATTAGGCGCGGGAACTGTGCGGGGGATCAATCAGGAAAGAAGTCAGGCAAGTAGGCAATGGATGTAGGACTAGTCTGTAAAACATCAAAAAAAATAAACAGACCGGCATAAACGCAAACGTGGCGTGAGGTTTCCCTCACGCCACGTTTATTGGGCAGACATATTTGAAGTTACTGCGTTGAACCTCCAGTCCCCAGTTCTTTCAATTTAAGCTCGGCCAACGGATGCCCGGCCTTGGCCGCCATATTCCACCAGCGTGCGGCTTCGACAGGATCCGGCGCTTTGCTTGGCGTGCCTGCCAGGCTGATCACACCGACCTGATAGGCCGCTTTGCCATCACCGGCCAGGGCCGCCAACCGCAACAGGCGCACGCCTTCTTCTCGCGCCCCCAGCCCGACACCGCGAAAGGTCAGGATGTGTCCGTAGAAGCTTTGCGCGCCGACATCGCCGAGGTTGGCCATGCGTGCGAACTGGCCCTCCAGCCAACGCCAGCCGCGCGGCTGACGGACAAACCACGACCAGTGAAACAGCCGGCGCGCCAACCAGTAGCTGGCCTGCGCCTTGAGTCGTAAAAACACTCAGGCCTCCGCCGATTCCGGGTACTCGTATTCGAAGACTCTGACCACTTCCGAAGCATGCCAGGAAGCCGCTGCAACACCATCGGACGGCCCGGAAAAACGTCCCAGACGCTCAACGCACTCGAAAAAACCGGTGCGCGGCAGACGACTCGCGCCCTGACTGATTACCAACGAGCTGCGCAACGGCTGTTCGGCCTTGGCGTCGAGTGCCGCCAGATGCTCAAGCGCGGCGGTCAGGGTCTGCATCGCCGGCGTCGGCAATTGCAAACGTTCGAGCAGCGCCCGATAAGTCAGCAGATGGCGCTGCCTGCGTGCCTGATCCAGCTCCCCCAGCAATCCGTCCCAATGTTGTCGACTGATGCGTACGCTCACGATTCTTCCCTCCACCCTGGCACCGTCAGTTCCCAGGCCAGGCTGCGGCGAATCGCGGCGTCAGGCAGACGCTCACCACTTTCAATCATGGCCAGGTAAGACGGGCTGATGCCTACCGTGCGGGCCAGCGCCTCGATGGCGATGCCCTTCCCTTCGCGCAAACTGCGTAGTTGATCCAGACCTGGAAGAATCGGGTCCGGTGATGCCGCGACTGGCTCTGGAGCCTGCCGCGACGGTGTTTCGTTGATGCCTGCTGCTTTCAGTAGAGCCTGATACTGAGCCCATGGCAGAACCGCGTATTCGGGTTCGCCATCGCGTGCAATTATCTGAATATCCATGACTACCCCGTAGGACAACAACACTTAGCGAGTCGGCACTTTTCCCTAGAAGTGTAATCCTAACAGCGGCCAAGGTCGCGGGGGGTATCTATCTGTTGGCGGGTTGGGTGGATCAGGGCTTTTTCGGGCCCTGAAGTTGCAGTTGCGCGGGGGTATCAGGCAGTCGCTCGACGACCGCCAGTTTTTCCGGTTGCTGGCGATTGCGCCAAAGTCTGAAGGCGCTGAGTTCATCGTCGAGGGTTTTCATCAGCCAGGCGAGGACGGCTATGTCATCAAGCATGCCGAATACCGGGATGAAATCCGGGATTGCATCGACCGGACTGAGGAAATACATCAGCCCCGCGACCACCGAGATCAACGCTTTGGGACTGATAGCGCGATACTCGCCGCGCCAGTAGGCCAGGCATAGCGCCTGGAGCAAACGCAGATCATCCTTCAGTTTTCCGAGACGATTGCCCTGCGCAGCGCCTTTGCTGGCTACCGCAAACAGCAACGTCGGCAGGCGACCGCGAGCGAGCAACCGGCCAGCCAAGGGCAGGAATCGAGCGAAATTCCACGGAGCTTTCATCTTTTCCTCCCGTTGAAATGTTATCCACACAAATTGTGGATAACCTTGTGAACAGAGCTGCATTTCAGCGCTGAGAGCCCCGTTTCATAAGGGCTGCGCTCAGATCGGGCGTTTTTTACTCACATAAAAAACCCCAATATTTCATTGACTTGGCGGCTCAGGGCGTCTAGCGCAGCAACCTCAAAGGCTATGACTCTTCTGACCGGCATCGGTTCGCTCTGTTTACCCTTGCCAAGGTCCAGATGCAACAACGCCCCGCATAAGCGAGGCGTTGTTGTTGAAGCCCTGGCCGATTACTTGGCGGCAGCAGCGTCTTCTTTGGCTGGATCCTTGATGGCCAGCAGTTCCAGATCGAAAACCAGAACCGAGTTGGCCGGGATTGCCGGGCTTGGCGATTGTGCGCCGTAAGCCAGATCGCTAGGGATGTACAGTTTGTACTTCTCGCCAACGTGCATCAGTTGCAGACCTTCAACCCAACCCGGGATCACGCCGCTCACCGGCAGATCGATCGGGCTGCCGCGCTCGACGGAGCTGTCGAAAACGGTGCCGTTGGTCAGCTTGCCGGTGTAGTGAACGGTCACTACGTCGGTAGGCTTAGGCTGTGGGCCGTCAGCTTTCTTGACCACTTCGTACTGCAAGCCCGAGGCGGTGGTAGTCACGCCAGCCTTCTTGCCGTTTTCTTCGAGGAACTTCTTGCCGGCAGCTGCCGACTCTTCGCTCATCTTGGCCATGCGCTCTTCGGCACGCTTTTGCAGCGCGGCGAAAGCTTCGACCAGTTCTTCATCTTTCAGCTTCTGTTCTTTCTTGCCGACGGCATCTTCGATGCCCTGGGCTACCGCTTTGGAGTCCAGGTCATCCATGCCTTCCTGAGCCAGGCTCTTGCCCATGTTCAGGCCGATACCGTAGGAAGCTTTTTGCGCCGGGGTTTTCAGCTCTACGCTGGTCTGCGAATCACAACCCGCGAGGACCAGGCTAACCAGGGCTACCGCCGCCGCCAACCGATGCTGTTTCATGCTATTTCCTTGTTCATGCGCCGAAAGGGCAATCGAGTAAAGCCGCGAGCTTATCAGGCCGCCACGACCAATGGCTACCGGCATGAGAGCAGTAAACCTGCGATAAGTTCAGGGACCAAAACGCATTTGGGCAAACGGATGATGAAGCTTCTGTCATCTGATCCTGAGCGCGAGCGAATCACCCATCCTTATGACTTGGCGTAATGGCCACTTGCCGCACCGGGTCAAGCTCAGGCATAACAGCGCAACAATTCGACAAGGATGTTTATCTTGCGCCTCTTATTCCGTGTGCTGACCCTGATCGTCGTGCTGCTTGGACTCGTCCTTGCGGTGGTGTTGTATTACGTCGCCAATCCGAAATTACCCTTCTACACCCCCGTGCAGCAGGTGCATTACCTGAATCAGTGGTCGCAGGCAGAACGCCAGACCTACTACTTCACGCCACAGGGCACTCAGGTCAAAGGATTGCGTTACGAGTGGTTCCAGGCGCTGGAGTTGCCCTTTTCGCAACAGCGTTTCGCCTCTCCCGAATACCTCGCACGCTTTGGCTTTCTGATTGATCCACAACAGAAAGCCACGCCAAACAACCCCGGCAATCTTCCTGTCGGCTTTGCGCGGCACCAGAATCCCGGAAGCACCGAGCAATATCTGGACATAACTTGCGCCGCTTGCCATACCGGCGAATTGCGCTTTAACGGCCAAGCCGTGCGTATTGATGGCGGCTCGGCGCAACACGTATTGCCTTCCAGTGTTCCTACGCTGCGCGGCGGCAGTTTCGGACAAGCCTTGGTCGCCAGTCTGACCTCGACTTACTACAACCCATGGAAATTCGAACGCTTCGCGCGCAAGGTGCTGGGCAATGACTACGACGCACGCCGCGAGCAACTGCGCAAAGACTTCAAAGGCTCGCTGAACACCTTTCTGAAAGTCGCCTGGAACGACACCCACCGTGGCCTCTACCCCACCGAAGAAGGCCCGGGACGCACCGATGCATTCGGGCGGATTGCCAACGCGACGTTCGGCGATGCCATTTCTCCCGCCAACTATCGCGTCGCCAACGCGCCGGTGGACTACCCGCAGTTGTGGGACATGTGGACGTTCGACTGGGTGCAGTGGAACGGTTCTGCGCAACAGCCGATGGCGCGCAACATCGGCGAGGCATTGGGTGTCGGCGCCACCCTGAACTTCTTCGACGCCAATGGCCAACCGCTGCAAGGTGATGAACGCTATGCCTCCAGCGTCCGTGTGCGTGATCTGCACAAAATCGAAGAAACCCTGCAGCGCCTGCAACCACCCGCGTGGCCGGAAGACGTGTTTGGCGTCGTCGATAAAGCGCTGGCGGCCAGGGGGCGCGCACTGTTTACCGAAAACTGCGCCGGCTGCCACGTTCCGCGCAAGACTCAGGAAGGCGAACGCTGGGTGCAACATTTGCACCTGTTGCCAGTGGAGGTGATCGGCACCGATCCGAATGCTGCCAACAACATCGCCAGCCATCGTTTCGACCTCACGGCCCTGCAATGGGACTTGAAGGAGCTGGAAAAAATGGACGTGAAACTGCACCCGTCACCCGAGGAGCCGCTAGATCTGAGCCAGTTATCCGTGGCCAAAGGCCTGGCGTACGTCACCGCATTCGTCGAAAACCGCGCTTACCGCGAAGCCAACGTCACTGCGCAAGAGAAACCGCGACTCGACGGTTTCGGCCTGCCGATCGGTGTGCGCGAAAAAGTCGCCTACAAGGCTCGCCCACTGGCCGGCGTCTGGGCCACTGCGCCGTTTCTGCACAACGGTTCGGTGCCGAGCCTTTATCAGTTGCTGTCGCCGCAGGATGAGCGCGCCACCACCTTCTATAAAGGCAGCTTCGAATACGATCCGCGTCATCTGGGCTATCGCACCGAGGCTTTTACCAACGGCTTCCTGTTCGACACGCGGATCACCGGCAACCACAACAGCGGGCATGAATTCCGTGCGGGTGAACGCGGCAACGGCGTCATCGGCCGCTGGTTGCAGCCCGAAGAACGTTGGGCGTTGCTGGAATACCTGAAAGTCCTTGGCGGTCCACTGGAGGCGCAATTGCCATGATCTCGACCTTCAAGAAAGACCTCCCGCCGCTGGCCCGGATCTGGTTGTGGCTGGGGCGCCTCCTGGGCAAAACCCTGCTGTTGTTACTCGCCATCGGACTGCTCGGCTGGGCCGTTGCCTGGGCCTGGTTTGCCTGGCAGCACCGTGGCCCGGTTTCCGCGCTGGAGCAGATTCCGCCGGGCGAGTCGGCCATGACTCAAGAGGTGATCCAGACCGCCGTGCGCATTGTTGATCAGCACCGCGAGCCGACCCGCTATCTGCGCGACGCTCACGCCAAGGCGCATGGTTGCGTGAAGGCGCAGGTGCTGGTTCTGCCGCAACTTGCCCAGTCGTTGCAGCAGGGCGTGTTCAGCGAGCCGGGGAAAACCTGGCAAGCGCTGATTCGCCTGTCCAACGGCAACGCCTATCCGCAGTTCGACAGCATCCGCGATGCCCGGGGCATGGCGATCAAACTGCTCGACGTACCCGGCAAACCCTTGCTCGACAACCGCCAGCAACAGCATGAGCAAGACTTCGTGATGTTCAGTCATCCGAACTTCTTTGTCAGTGATGTCGCCGAGTATCGTCAGAATGTGGCGGCGCAAGCTGACGGCAAAAAGGTCATGGCGTTTTTCCCCGGTTGGGATCCCCGCACCTGGCAAGTCCGGCATCTGTTTATTGCCCTGGCGACCTTGTCGCCTGCGCCGGACAGCCCGACACGGACCACGTATTTCTCGGTCTCGCCGTACAAGTTCGGCGAGTCGAACGCCAAGTTCCGAGTAACGCCGGATCCCGACAATTGCCCGGCCTACACCCTGCCCCAACAAAACCAGGATCTGCCGAACTTCCTGCGCAGCGCCCTGTATCAGCAACTCTCGACGGATCGCGTACCGGCCTGTTTCCTGCTGCAGATTCAGCGCCAGGATGCCAACAAATACATGCCGATCGAGGACACCAGCATCGAGTGGCGCGAGCAGGATTCGCCGTTCGAAACCGTGGCCCGTATCACCGTGCCACCTCAGGATTTCGATACACCGCAGCAGAACCTCGATTGCGACAACCTGTCTTTCAACCCCTGGTTCGGCATTGAAGCGCACCGCCCGATTGGCGGGATCAATCGCCTGCGCAAAGCGGTGTACGAGGCGGTCAGCGACTATCGTCATCAGCGCAATGGCGGTTGATCACGGCTCTTGCTGTGCGGCAGATGACGCCATGACTCTTCCAGCCTGGGGCCATGCAGCACTGGGGAGCAGGACGCTGAGAATTCCGGCGCTGGCGACTTTGTCGATCAACATCTGCGCACTGATGTCGCCGGAGTTGATTTTTTGCTCAAGGTCTTGGGTGAGTTCGGCGATCAACTCGCGAACCTTGGGCAGTATCGGTTTGGCGAAACGCAAGACAGCGCCGTCGGGGGTGATTGCAAAAATGCGTTGATGAGGCGCCTCACTGACCCGTGCCAGACTGACTTTGAGGTCGGCGGTAGAGAAAAAATTGCGCGAAAGATCGGTCCCGCCCGATGTCGGCGATGGTTGAATCGAGTGATAAATACCAAGCACGCGAAAGGCTCGGGGGATGCGCGGCTGACCCTGTTGATTCCCGGGAAACAGCGCACTGCGGTCAAAGCTCGCGTATTGGCGGGAGACCGGCTCGGTGACGATCAGAAAATCACTGACGTTATGTTTGAGAATAAAACCGACACTGGGATTTGCCGACGGCAACGCGGGTAATTGTTTTCGCAGATAGACGGCTGCTTCTTTTGCATTTCGACAGATCGGACCAAAGATCGGCATGGTTTTAAGCGCCGGTGGTGCCTGCAGAATGTCCGACCGCCAACTGGCTTTGAGCCGGCCACGGTGCCGCCAGAGATCCCCGGGAACCACAACGGTTACCTTTCCAGCCGCCACCGCCAACAGGATCCACAGGCTGCTGGGAATCGAACCCTCTTCATACAGGATCTGAAAACGTCGCGAATCGCCATCCGGGTTCGGCGCAAGGCGCGGCGACAGTTCCTGTTCAAACGGTAGATTGGTCGACGTGTACGAGAGAAGTCCGCCGTTACCGGCACTCAGATAACATTTCGAGTATTTTCGATGCGGATTCATCACCGCAGACAAATCGGCAATGGTGAAGAAGCGATTGCGCTGAACCCATTCCGTGGTGGCTTCGTCGGCGCCTTGAACCTTGGCCGGGTGCGCATGGAAACTCGCTTCGAGGGAAAAACCTCTGGGAATGATCAACTGGCCATTCGCACCGGCAGTCACTGCCCACTCTCGACGCGGATCCTTGGCTGGATCAGGGAGTTTTTCCTCGACCCCGCTGGCTTTAGCCTCGATCCGCTGAACGCAATAGAAGCGCTCGTCCGCGCTTTTCAGAATGAACCAGTGCAACTCGGTACTTCGCGGCGGTTTCAGCAGGCCGTGCAGACACGCTGCGGCATCATCGCTCGAGAGAAATGCAGGTTTGTCTGCCATGAATGACAGCGCATTCGTGTCGTCGGCAGAAACGGTAGCGGTTGCAGAGGGAGTTGGGGGCATGCGGTCGGGCTCTCGGCAGGCAATGGAATCGGCGCCATGACCTGATGAGGTCATGGAAAACAAGGTCCATTGTCCGAAAACGATGCGACTGGCAGGCACTACATAGATATAGGCCGTGAAGAAAACCCAAACGCCAGACAGCAAAAAGCCCGCACTAGGCGGGCTTTCTGTGGAATCTGGCGTTCAGTGTTCCAGATTCCGAATATGGCGCAGCGGACGGGACTCGAACCCGCGACCCCCGGCGTGACAGGCCGGTATTCTAACCGACTGAACTACCGCTGCGCGAAACGCTTGAAACGAATGGTGGGTGATGACGGGATCGAACCGCCGACATTCTGCTTGTAAGGCAGACGCTCTCCCAGCTGAGCTAATCACCCTTCGCTTCGTTACGGGACGCATTATGCCACAAGTTTTCGTAAAGTGTTGATTTAATTGAAGTTTTTTTCAAATAAATCCGAAAACCGGTGAAACGACACATCTCGAAGGTACAACTCGAGGCAGAAAAAAACCCGCCTTGGCGGGTTTTTCCGTGGTGACCTGGCGTTCAGTGTTCCAGGTTACCGAATATGGCGCAGCGGACGGGACTCGAACCCGCGACCCCCGGCGTGACAGGCCGGTATTCTAACCGACTGAACTACCGCTGCGCTAAACACTTGAAACGAATGGTGGGTGATGACGGGATCGAACCGCCGACATTCTGCTTGTAAGGCAGACGCTCTCCCAGCTGAGCTAATCACCCTTCGCTTCGGTGTGGCGCGCATTCTACGGAGCGACCCCACCTCTGGCAAGCACTTTTTTAAATAATTTTCTCAGGCCTTCCAAAGGCTTAGAGAAGGGTTGGCCTATGCCACGGCGAAGACAATAATGCCCCCCTTTGTATAAAGGAGAGACTCACCCCATGTGGTTCAAAAACCTGCTTATCTATCGCCTGACCCAAGACCTGCCTGTCGATGCCGAGGCGCTGGAAACTGCACTGGCCACCAAACTGGCGCGTCCATGTGCAAGCCAGGAGTTGACCACCTACGGTTTCGTCGCGCCGTTCGGCAAAGGCGAAGATGCTCCATTGGTGCACGTCAGCGGTGATTTCCTGCTGATCGCTGCACGTAAAGAAGAACGCATTCTGCCGGGCAGCGTCGTACGCGATGCGGTCAAGGAAAAGGTCGAAGAGATCGAAGCCGAGCAGATGCGCAAGGTCTATAAGAAGGAACGCGACCAGATCAAGGATGAAATCATCCAGGCGTTCCTGCCGCGCGCCTTTATCCGTCGTTCGTCGACCTTCGCCGCCATCGCGCCGAAACAAGGCCTGATCCTGGTCAACTCGGCCAGCCCGAAACGTGCCGAAGATCTGCTTTCGACCATTCGTGAAGTGATCGGCACCCTGCCCGTTCGTCCGCTGACCGTGAAAATGGCGCCGACCGCAGTCATGACCGATTGGGTGACCACGCAGAAAGCCGCCGACGACTTCTATGTGCTGGACGAGTGCGAACTGCGCGACACCCACGAAGACGGCGGCATCGTGCGCTGCAAGCGTCAGGACCTGACCAGCGAAGAAATCCAGCTGCACCTGAGCACCGGCAAAGTCGTTACTCAATTGTCGTTGGCCTGGCAGGACAAGCTGTCGTTCATGCTCGATGACAAGATGACCGTCAAACGCCTGAAGTTCGAAGATCTGTTGCAGGATCAGGCGGAACAGGACGGCGGCGACGAGGCCCTGGGTCAACTGGACGCCAGCTTCACCCTGATGATGCTGACGTTCGGTGATTTCCTGCCGGCGCTGGTGGAAGCGTTGGGTGGCGAAGAGACTCCGCAGGGGATCTGAACATAACCGGTTTCAACTGAAGAAACCGGGGTCTACTGTGGGAGCTGGCTTGCCAGCGATAGCGGTGTTACAGATAGCTCATATGCCGTCTGACACACCGCCATCGCTGGCAAGCCAGCTCCCACAATGTTATGTGGTGTTCACTCAATAATAAGGAACAAGCCATGCGCGCACTGGCTGCACTCAGCCGCTTTGTCGGCAATACCTTCGCTTACTGGGTTCTGATTTTCGCGGTCATCGCGTTCCTGCAACCGGCATGGTTCCTCGGCCTCAAAAGCGCGATCGTGCCGCTGCTGGGCCTGGTGATGTTCGGCATGGGCCTGACCCTCAAACTTGATGATTTCGCCGCTGTCGCCCGCCACCCGTGGCGTGTCGCGCTGGGCGTAGTCGCGCATTTCGTGATCATGCCCGGAGTGGCGTGGTTGCTCTGCCAGGTATTTCACCTGCCGCCGGAAATCGCCGTCGGAGTGATCCTGGTCGGTTGCTGCCCGAGCGGCACCTCATCCAACGTGATGACCTGGCTGGCCCGTGGCGATCTGGCGTTGTCGGTGGCCATTGCCGCCGTGACCACCCTCCTCGCCCCGCTGCTGACCCCGGCGTTGATCTGGCTGTTGGCTTCGGCGTGGTTGCCGGTGTCGTTCATGGAGTTGTTCTGGTCGATCCTGCAAGTGGTGCTGCTGCCGATCATTCTCGGTGTGGTTGCGCAACGCCTGCTCGGTGACAAGGTCCGCCATGCGGTGGAGGTGTTGCCGCTGGTGTCGGTGATCAGCATCGTGATTATCGTCACCGCTGTAGTGGCGGCCAGTCAGGCGAAAATCGCCGAATCGGGTCTGCTGATCATGGCGGTGGTGATGCTGCACAACAGTTTCGGCTACTTGCTGGGTTACTTCACCGGTCGCCTGTTCAAATTACCGCTGGCGCAGCGCAAGTCGCTGGCGCTGGAGGTCGGCATGCAGAACTCGGGATTGGGCGCCGCTTTGGCCAGTGCACACTTCTCGCCACTGGCGGCGGTACCAAGTGCATTGTTCAGTGTCTGGCACAACATTTCCGGGGCACTCCTTTCAACCTATTTCCGGCGCATGAGTGAGAAGGAAGATCGCGAAGCATTGGCGCAACAGGCCGTCGACTGAGCTGAAACTTGATCCCCGGATCAAGGCTCGGCAATATGTCGCGCAACGCGGGGACGACCCTGCGGCTCGATCGAGTTTTTAATCTGGGGACGACCCCGTCAATCGATGGAGGTCTCTCATGTCCTGGATCATTCTGTTTTTCGCCGGCCTGTTTGAAGTCGGCTGGGCCGTCGGCCTGAAATACACCGATGGCTTCACCCGCCCGCTCCCCACCGTATTGACCGTTGCGGCCATGGCCATCAGCCTTGGCCTCCTGGGTCTGGCGATGAAGGAATTGCCGCTGGGCACGGCTTATGCGATCTGGACCGGGGTCGGTGCCGTGGGCACGGTGATTGCCGGAATCATTCTGTTTGGCGAGTCGATGGCGTTGATTCGGCTGGCCAGTGTGGCGTTGATCATCACTGGTTTGATCGGCCTTAAAATTAGCGCTTAGGCCTCTGGCCCCATCGCTGGCAAGCCAGCTCCCACAAGGATTTCCGGTGAACACAAATGCTGTGTACACCCAGGAAACCTGTGGGAGCTGGCTTGCCAACGATAGGGCCAGTCCCTTCACCGACTATCTAACGGCGCCCCGCAAATCGCCCACCAACGTCTGCAACTTCTCTGGCTGCGCTGCCTCGACGTCCACAGGCGCACCCGCCACCAATGTCACCCGCGACCACAACCGGCGGAACACACCCTTGTTCGGGTCGCGACTGAAGAAACTCCCCCACAAGCCCTGCAACGCCAGCGGAATTACCGGCACCGGCGTTTCCTCGATAATCCGCGTCAGCCCACCCTTGAACTCATTGATCTCGCCATCGGCAGTCAACTTGCCCTCAGGGAAGATGCACACCAGCTCACCGTCCTTCAGATACTGGGCAATGCGGCTGAAGGCTTTTTCGTAGATCTGAATGTCTTCATTGCGTCCGGCAATCGGAATCGTCCCCGCCGTACGAAAGATAAAGTTCAGCACCGGCAAGTTGTAGATCTTGTAGTACATGACAAAGCGAATCGGCCGACGCACCGCGCCGCCGATCAGCAAAGCGTCGACAAACGACACGTGGTTGCACACCAGCAACGCCGCGCCTTCATCCGGTATAGCTTCAAGGTTGCGATGCTCGACGCGGTACATGGAATGGCTGAGCAGCCAGATCATGAAACGCATGCTGAACTCGGGAACGATCTTGAAGATGTAAGCGTTGACGCCGATGTTCAGCAGCGACACCACGAGGAACAGTTGCGGGATCGACAGTTTGACCACGCTCAACAACACGATCGAGACAATCGCCGACACCACCATGAATAGCGCGTTGAGAATGTTGTTGGCGGCAATCACTCGCGCCCGCTCGTTCTCGGCCGTGCGCGACTGGATCAATGCGTACAGCGGCACGATGTAGAAGCCGCCGAAAATGCCGAGGCCGAGAATGTCCACCAACACTGCCCAGGTGTGAGCAAAGCCCAGGACTTCGGTCCAGCTGTGGCCAGTGACACTGTCGGGAATCCCACCGGAATGCCACCACAGCAGCAAGCCGAACACCGTCAGACCGAATGAGCCAAACGGCACCAGACCGATCTCGACTTTGCGCCCGGAGAGCTTTTCGCAGAGCATCGAACCCAGCGCGATACCCACCGAGAACACGGTGAGAATCAGCGTGACCACGGTTTCATCGCCGTGCATCCACTCCTTGGCGTAGGCCGGGATCTGCGTCAGGTAAATCGCCCCGACAAACCAGAACCACGAGTTGCCGACAATCGAGCGCGATACTGCGGGCGTCTGGCCCAGGCCCAGTTTCAGGGTCGCCCAGGATTGGCTGAAGATGTTCCAGTTCAGACGCATTTCCGGTGACGAGGCCGCCGCGCGGGGAATGCTGCGGCTGGCCAGATAACCCAGCACGGCGATGCCGACGATGGCGGTCGACACCAGCGGCGCGTAGTGGGTCGAGGACATGATGACCCCGGCACCGATGGTCCCTGCAAGAATCGCGAGGAACGTGCCCATCTCCACCAGACCGTTGCCGCCGACCAATTCCTCTTCACGCAAGGCCTGCGGCAGGATCGAATACTTCACCGGCCCGAACAGCGCCGAATGGGTGCCCATCGCGAACAGCGCCACCAGCATCAGCGACAAGTGATCGAAAAGGAAACCGACCGAGCCCACCGCCATGATGGCGATTTCCGCAAGTTTGATCAGACGGATCAGCGCGTCCTTGGCGAACTTCTCGCCGAACTGCCCGGCCAGCGCCGAAAACAGGAAGAACGGCAGAATAAACAGCAGCGCACACAGGTTGACCCAGATCGAGCGATCACCCTCGATGGTCAGCCGGTAGAGAATGGCGAGGATCAGCGACTGTTTAAACACGTTGTCGTTGAACGCACCGAGCGACTGCGTGATGAAAAACGGCAGGAAGCGCCGGGTGCGCAGCAGGTTGAACTGTGAGGGGTGACTCATCTTCCGTGTTTTCCTGATGTTGGGTAGAGAGGCCTGGGTTCTTGTATTGGAATCTCGAACCGCGATCCAGGCCACACATTACCTAAACTTTTCAGGTTATTTCTTCAAACCTGCAATGCACGGCGAAACAAACAGCTCACCACGCCATGCCCCTTGCACGGTGCGCTTGCCGACAATCAGCCACATCAAGGCCAACAGGGCCACCAGCACGTAACCAACCACACTGAAAAACCCGAGGTTCAGCGTACTGGCAAGCTTGAGCGTTGCCAGCGAATACACGCCCAATGGAAAGGTGAACCCCCACCAACCGAGGTTGAACGGAATACCGTCGCGCAGATAACGCACGGTGATCAGCAGTGCCATCAGCATCCACCACAGACCAAAGCCCCACAGTGTGATCCCCGCCACCAAGCCAATGCCGGAAGCGATTTCGCCAATGCCCGGCAGGCCGTTGGCGGCGAAGATGGCCGGCGCGTCGGCCCCCAGCAGCAACATGCCCAGCGCACCAGTGCCAATCGGGCCGAGGGCCAGCCAGCTCGATGCAGCCATATTCTCGTGAGGAAGTTTGTGCAGGGCCATGCGCAGCAACAGGATTGTGAGAATGCTGAACGCTACCGGTAGGGAAAACGCCCAGAGCACGTAGCTTGTGGTCAACACCACCAGTTGCGAGTGGGCATCGGTCAGATGCGGAGCGAGCAAACCGCCGCTGGCCGCCGCCACTTCCGCAGCCACCACCGGCAACAGCCAAACCGCCGTCATCTGGTCGATGCTGTGTTCCTGACGGGTAAACATCATGTAGGGAATCAACACGCCACACGCCAGAGACATCGCCACATCAATCCACCACAGCACTTCGGCCAGCTGGATGACACCCTCGCCCCAACGCGGCAGACCAAACAACAGAAAGCCGTTGATGATCGTTGCCATTCCCATGGGAATGGTGCCGAAGAACATCGATACGGTGGAATGGCCGAAAATCCGCCGCGCCTCGTCGAAAAACAGGATCCAGCGTGCGGCGTATGCAGCGGTAAACAATGTGAACAACAGGATGTTGAAAAGCCACAGCCCTTCGGCCACGGCATGCATCCCGGGAATCGCCACCGGCAAATTCGCCAGTGCCAGCGCCAGCACACCAGTACCCATGGTTGCGGCGAACCAGTTCGGAGTGAATTGACGGATCACTTCACGCGGATGCTGAAGTTGGCTGAGCGGCTTGATGCCGGGTTTGGCGCTGTTAGGGCAAATCATCATGAACTCCTGTCCTCGGGTGAGGTTGAATCCATGGTAGATCCGAATCGAATATCTATATAACGGGTAATTTCTCTAACTGTTATCTGTTCTATAGATAAGCAGTCAAACACTACCTTCGCTTTCGATGACCAGAATCCGTGCGACGCCCTGCGGATGCGCGACATGTTCGGTACCGACCGAGGCGTAGAAGATGTCGCCAACTTCCAACTGCACCTGTTTTTCTTCACCTTCCTCGCGGTAATGCATCGACACTTTGCCGTCGAGCACCACGAACACTTCCTCGCCGTCATTGACGTGCCACTTGTACGGCTGATCAGTCCAGTGCAGGCGTGTGGTGATGCCGTTCATGTTGGCGATATCGAGCGCGCCCCAGGCGCGGTCGGCGGTGAAGGTCTTGCTGCGAATAATCTTCATGAATCGATCCGTGAGAAGAGTGGCCGGGCAAGGCTAACCGAAACCGCTGTGCTTATGGAGCGCTGCACACCTTGGCAGATCGAGGACGCAGACTGAGCAACAGCGCTGCCACGGCCAACACGATCAGCACCCCGCCATACACATCAGTCGTGGCCAGCAATCCGAGTTGGTGGGTGAAGTGCCCGGCTAATAAAGCAGGCACGCAAAACGCCAGATAGCTCAGCACGTAAAACGCCGACATCAACCCGGCCCGCTCATGCGGTAACGCCAGCGGCACCAGGCTGCGCACCGCGCCGAGAAAGCCTGAGCCGAAACCACACCCGGCGACCAGCGTGCCGAGGAAAAACAGCGACAGACTGGCGCTGTGCACACCGAGCAGAATCAGCACCAGACCACTTGGCAGCAGGCTTGCGCCGAGTTGCAAAGCGCGCGTGGCGGGACGATTGCGCAGGGTGAAGATCATCAGGGCGCCGGTGACGGTCAGTGCCGCGACGGTTGCGCCGCCGATCAGATTGGATGTGGAACCAGTGGCCGTGCGCACCAGCGACGGCGCCAGTGATGCGTAGAAACCGCCGAGCGCCCAGGTCGCGGTGTTCAGCGGCAGCACTCGCCACAACGTTGAACGCGCCTGAGCCGGGACATGCAGCGTCGGCCGCAACGACGCCCAGGCCCCAGGCTGCGGGCTGACAATTTCCGGCAGGCGCCAGACATACAGTGCTTGCAGCACAAACAGCGCGAGCAGCAGCCAGTACGTCAGTTGCAACGGCGCCGGAGCGAACTCGGCCAGCAGGCCACAGCCCATGGCTCCCAACGCCATACCCAGCAACGGCGCAACACTGTTGATCAGCGGACCTTGCTGACGGTCGGTGTCGAGCAACGTTGCACTTAATACGGCAGTGGCCATGCCGGTCGCGAAGCCTTGCAGCACCCGCGCACTGATCAGCCAGGTGACGCTGTCGGCGCTGATGAACAACAGCATCGCCAGCGCATTGAGCAGAACGGCAGCGAAGATCACCGGTTTACGCCCGAGATGATCGGACAGCGATCCGACGGTTAACAGCGCCGCCAGCAAACTCAGAGCGTAGACGCCGAAAATCAACGTCAGCATGGCTGCCGAGAAATGCAGCTGATCCTGATACAGGTGATACAACGGCGTCGGCGCCGTGGAAGCGGCGAGAAAACTCAGTAAGGTGATCGCCAGAAACCACAGGCTGGGACGATTGGATGCAAGGCTATTCATGTGCACACTCCGCAAAAGCTAATTTTTTGCTTTTGCGGAGTGTGCTCTCGGCCTGTGCTTAAAGCAAATTCTTTGTGTTAAGGTCTGCCGCATGGCTATTAAAGAAGGTTTACGCCCCGGTGGTCGCAGTGCCCGGGTGCAAGAGTCGATTCATTCGGCAGTCCGCGCGCTCCTGCAAGAACAGGAGCGTTCGACCGTGACCGTCCCGCAAATCGCCGCACGCGCAGGCGTTACGCCGTCGACGATTTATCGACGCTGGGGTGATCTGGCGGCCTTACTGGCCGACGTCGCCCTCGCCCGCATGCGTCCTGACAGCGAACCGGCAGAAACCGGCAGTTTGCGCAGCGATATCCGCGCGTGGGCCGAGCAGTATCTCGACGAGATGAGTTCCGAGCCTGGACGCAACATGATGCGCGACGTGCAGGCGAGTGCCACGCCGGGGTATTGCGTGACGATTATCGGCGCGCAGTTGCAGACGATCATTGAGCGGCATCCGGATGAGCCGGCACCGAGCGTTGATCATTTGATCAATCTGGTGGTGGCGCCGGTGGTGTTTCGCATTCTGTTTTCCGCGGCGGCGTTGCAGGTGGAGGAATTGCACCGGTTGATTGATATCGCGCTGAAACAGGACTGACGCCATCGCTGGCAAGCCAGCTCCCACAGGGATCTCCAGCGAATGCAAATTTTGTATACGCCCTGAAAACTGTGGGAGCTGGCTTGCCAGCGATGAGGCCGCCCAGTCACTGCAAAAACCACCCGGTTCCACACCTGCGACACCCCGCCACTCCACGACCTTGGTCGACACTGACTAACCGCCGCACTCATGCGAGACTGTCCGCCCGGGCAGGACTGCCGGGGAGTCTTCTGTCGGGAGTGTTGCATGTCGTTGTCCACCGGGCTGATCGCCGCCGTCGCTCTGGCCTATATGGCCATCATGTTCGCCATCGCCTTCTACGGCGACCGTCGCAGCACGCCGCTGCCGCCACGGATGCGTGCCTGGGTGTACAGCTTGTCGCTGGCGGTTTATTGCACCAGTTGGACGTTTTTCGGCGCGGTCGGTCAAGCCGCTGAACAGTTGTGGTCATTCCTGCCGATTTACCTCGGGCCGATCCTGCTGCTGGTCTGTGCACCGTGGGTCCTGCAAAAAATGGTGATGATCAGCAAACAGGAGAACATCACCTCCATCGCTGACTTCATTGCCGCGCGCTACGGCAAATCGCAATCGCTGGCGGTGGTCGTCGCGCTGATCTGTCTGGTCGGCGTTCTGCCCTACATCGCTCTGCAACTCAAAGGCATCGTCCTCGGCGTGAACCTGCTGATCGGCGCCGGGGCCGATGCAATGGGCACCCGCGCCCAGGACACCGCGTTGATCGTGTCGCTGGTGCTGGCGCTGTTCACCATTGTTTTCGGCACGCGCAACCTCGACGCCACCGAACACCACCGGGGCATGGTGCTGGCGATTGCATTCGAATCGCTGGTCAAGCTGTTCGCCTTTCTCGCCGTCGGCGCCTTCGTCACTTATGGCCTGTATGACGGTTTCGACGACCTGTTCAATCAGGCGATGCTCGCCCCGCGCCTGGAGGAATACTGGAAAGAAACCATCAACTGGCCGTCGATGGTGGTGCAGACCGGCGTGGCCATGATGGCGATCATCTGCCTGCCGCGGCAGTTTCACGTCACCGTGGTGGAGAACATCGATCCGCAGGATCTGCGCCTGGCCAAATGGGTGTTCCCGGCGTACCTCGCGCTGGCCGCGCTGTTTGTAGTGCCAATCGCCCTCGCCGGTCAGATGCTGCTCCCGAGCAACGTGCTGCCTGATTCATTCGTGATCAGCCTGCCACTGGCCCAGGCCCACCCGGCGCTGGCCATGCTGGCGTTTATCGGCGGCGCTTCAGCCGCCACCGGCATGGTCATCGTCGCCAGCGTGGCGCTGTCGACCATGGTTTCCAACGACATGCTGTTGCCGTGGTTGCTGCGGCGCAACAATGCCGAGCGTCCGTTCGAGGTATTTCGTCAGTGGATGTTGTCGGTACGCCGAGTGAGCATCGTGCTGATTCTGCTGCTGGCTTATGTCAGCTATCGATTGCTCGGTTCCACGGCGAGTCTGGCGACCATCGGCCAGATCGCCTTCGCCGCCGTGACGCAACTGGCGCCGGCGATGCTCGGCGCGCTGTACTGGAAACAGGCTAACCGGCGTGGCGTGTTTGCCGGCCTCGCCGCCGGCACATTCCTCTGGTTTTACACGCTGATCCTGCCGATTGCCGCGCGCAGTCTCGGCTGGTCGCTGGACACCTTCCCCGGTCTGGCGTGGCTGCACAGCAACCCGCTGAACTTGCCGATCACGCCATTGACCCAAGGCGTGGTGCTGTCGCTGGCGGGCAACTTCACCTTGTTCGCCTGGGTCTCGGTGTTGTCCCGCACGCGGGTGTCGGAGCACTGGCAGGCCGGGCGCTTCATCGGTCAGGAAATCAGCGCCCGCCCGAGTGCACGCTCGATGCTGGCGGTACAGATCGATGATCTGTTGCAACTGGCCGCGCGCTTTGTCGGTGAAGAACGTGCCCGCCAGAGCTTCATTCGATTCGCCTACCGCCAAGGCAAAGCCTTCAACCCCAATCAGAACGCCGACGGTGAATGGATTGCCCATACCGAACGTTTGCTGGCCGGCGTGCTGGGCGCCTCTTCGACGCGAGCGGTAGTAAAAGCCGCCATCGAAGGTCGGGAAATGCAGCTGGAGGACGTCGTGCGAATCGCCGACGAAGCTTCCGAGGTGTTGCAGTTCAACCGCGCCCTGCTGCAAGGCGCCATCGAGAACATCACCCAAGGCATCAGCGTGGTCGACCAGTCGTTGAAACTGGTGGCGTGGAACCGGCGTTACCTGGAACTGTTCAACTACCCGGACGGACTGATCAGCGTCGGCCGGCCGATTGCCGACATCATTCGCTACAACGCCGAGCGTGGCTTGTGCGGTCCCGGCGAGGCGGAAGTCCACGTCGCCCGGCGTTTGCACTGGATGCGGCAGGGTCGCGCGCACACCTCTGAACGGCTGTTCCCCAACGGCCGGGTGATCGAGCTGATCGGCAACCCGATGCCGGGCGGCGGTTTTGTCATGAGTTTTACCGACATTACCGCGTTCCGCGAGGCCGAGCAGGCCTTGACCGAAGCCAACGAAGGCCTGGAGCAACGGGTCAGCGAACGGACTCAGGAGCTGTCGCAACTCAACGTCGCGCTGACCGAAGCCAAGGGCACCGCCGAGGCCGCCAACCAGTCGAAAACCCGCTTCCTCGCCGCCGTCAGCCATGACTTGATGCAGCCCTTGAACGCCGCTCGCCTGTTCTCCGCCGCCCTCTCCCACCAGGATGACGGTTTGAGCAGCGAGGCGCAGAAACTGGTGCAGCACCTCGACAGTTCGTTGCGTTCGGCCGAAGACCTGATCAGCGATCTGCTGGACATTTCCCGCCTGGAAAACGGCAAGATCAACCCGGATCGCAAGCCTTTTGCGGTCAATGAGCTGTTCGACACGCTCGGCGCCGAGTTCAAGGCGCAGGCTCAGGAACAAGGGTTGACCTTCCGCGTACGCGGCAGCCATTTGCGCATCGACAGCGACATCAAGTTGCTGCGGCGGATCCTGCAGAACTTCCTCACCAACGCGTTCCGCTACGCCAAAGGCCCGGTGCTGCTGGGCGTACGGCGCCGCACCGGCGAGTTGTGCCTGGAGGTGTGGGATCGCGGGCCGGGCATTCCTGAAGACAAGCAGCAGGTGATTTTCGAGGAATTCAAACGCCTCGACAGTCATCAGACCCGCGCCGAAAAAGGTCTCGGCCTCGGGCTGGCGATCGCCGACGGCTTGTGTCGCGTACTCGGTCATACATTGCGTGTGCGCTCGTGGCCGGGGCGCGGCAGTGTGTTTAGCGTCAGTGTGCCGCTGGCTCGCACGCAGACCGTGCCGGCCAGCGCTGCTGTCGAGATAAACGGCAAGATGCTGAGCGGCGCGCAGGTGCTGTGCGTCGATAACGAAGACAGCATTCTGATTGGCATGAACAGCCTGTTGAGCCGTTGGGGTTGTCAGGTCTGGACGGCGCGCAATCGTGAGGAATGTGCAGCGTTGCTCAGCGACGGGGTGCGGCCGCAAGTGGCGCTGGTCGACTACCACCTCGATCACGGGGATACCGGGACCGAGTTGATGGCATGGTTACGCACGAGTCTGGGTGAGCCGGTGCCAGGCGTGGTGATCAGTGCCGACGGGCGACCAGAGATGGTTGCGCAGGTGCATGCGGCAGGGCTGGATTATCTGGCCAAACCGGTGAAGCCGGCGGCGCTGCGGGCGTTGTTGAGTCGCCATTTACCGCTGTAACGCAAAGATAGCGCAAGACCTGTGGCGAGGGAGCTTGCTCCCGCTCGGCTGCGCAGCAGGCGCCAAACCATTCAACGCGGTGTTTCAGATAAATCGGAATCGGGGTTTTCGGGGGTGCTTCGCCCCCCAGCGGGAGCAAGCTCCCTCGCCACAAAAATCGGGTTTACTCAGGCAACTCGACCAACCCGTCGACATCCGTCATCGCTCGCTCCAGCAGATCCGCCGGCAAGCTTTTGCTCGCCCGCGCGCCGAGCAGTTTGAGCTGCTCACTGCGGCTGACCAGGTTGCCGCGTCCTTCTGTCAGCTTGTTGCGCGCCGAGCTGTAGGCTTTGTCCAGTTGCTGCAGGCGATTGCCGACCTCGTCCAGATCCTGAATGAACAACACGAACTTGTCGTACAGCCATCCGGCCCGCTCGGCGATTTCCCGGGCGTTCTGGCTCTGGCGTTCCTGTTTCCACAGGCTGTCGATGACCCGCAACGTCGCCAGCAACGTGGTCGGACTGACGATCACGATGTTGCGGTCGAACGCGTCCTGAAACAGCGTCGGCTCAGCCTGTAATGCCGCCGAAAAAGCCGCTTCGATGGGCACGAACAGCAGAACGAAATCGAGGCTGTGCAGGCCCTCCAGACGTTTGTAGTCCTTGCCCGACAAGCCCTTGACGTGATTACGCAGGGACAGCACGTGCTGTTTGATCGCGATCTGCCCGAGGGTGTCGTCTTCGGCGGCAACGTACTGTTGATAGGCGGTCAGGCTGACCTTGGAGTCGACCACGACCTGTTTGTCGCCTGGCAGGTAAATGATCACGTCGGGCTGGAAGCGCTCACCGTCCGGGCCCTTGAGGTTGACCTGCGTCTGGTACTCGCGGCCCTTCTCCAGGCCGGCATGTTCCAGCACGCGTTCGAGGATCAACTCACCCCAGTTACCTTGGGTTTTCTGGCCTTTCAAGGCGCGGGTCAAGTTGGTGGCTTCATCGCTCAAGCGCAGATTGAGCGCTTGCAAACGCTCCAGTTCCTTGGCCAGCGAAAAGCGCTCGCGAGCCTCGGCCTGATAGCTTTCTTCCACGCGTTTTTCGAAAGACTGGATGCGCTCTTTCAACGGATCGAGCAACTGGCCGAGACGTTGTTGACTGGTCTCGGCAAAACGCTGTTCGCGCTCGTCGAAGATCTTGCCCGCCAGTTCGGCGAACTGCGCACGCAACTCATCACGCGAGCCTTGCAAGTCATTAAGGCGTTGTTGATGGCTTTCCTGCTGCTCGCGCAATTCGGCGTTCAGCGATGCCGCCTGAGCGTCGAGGCGACGCAGTTCGGCTTCCTTGTTGGCCCGCTCGATGTTCCAGGCATGGGAAGCGTCACGGGCGTCATCGCGCTCGATCTGCAACAACTCGACTTCGCGACGCAGGGCTGCCAATTCAGCTTGTTTGGCCGCGTTGGCCTGGCCGAGGTCAGCGACTTCGTCGCGACTGGCCTCCAGTTGAGCGTTGAGCCCGTCCTGTGCCAGTTGCGCCATGGCCAGTCGCTCTTCGAGCAAGGCCACTTCGGCTTGCCCGCTGCTCGCCCGGCGCTGCAGTTGCCAGGCCAGTGCCAGCAACGGCAGCCCTGCCGCTGCGAGCCCCAGCAATACGCTGGTCAAGTCCATAGCCATAGCGATTCCTGCCGATCCGATAAAGCCTGAAGGTTAACCAAGGTGTCAGAACTTGGACAGCTCAGTCTTCGATGAGACCGAGTTCCTGTTGCGCACGAAGGTCGCCGGCGCGCGCGGCCTGACGCAACAGATCGTGACCGATGCGGCGATCGCGGGCATTCCCGCATTCACGGCACATCAACTGTCCGAGACGGCTTTGCGCGGCGACCACGCCTTCGCGCGCCGGTTGCTTGAGCAAGCGACCCGCAAGGTGCTTGGCATTGTGACTGTCGCTCAGGCGCGGGCTGTCGAGCAGCCATTCGGCCACACGTACGGAAAATCGCTTTGGCGACGTAACACGAGGAGGTTCTGAGGTAACAGAGTCTGATACTGAGCGAAACTTCATAAAACACTGTGGGACAGATCGGAAGGCGCGCCACTCTACTCTCTTTTTCTTACAGGTAAAGTCGAAAAACAACCCGGCACGCCCGTCCTAGAGCAAGCGCTCGGGACAATCCACAGAAGCTGTGGATAACTCAGTGGACAACCGCCCTTCAACCCTCGCAAAGCCTTGTGGAATGGGGCTCGCAGTCAAACTGACGATTTTTTCACCAACAAAAAAAAGCGATGTTTTTCATTGACTTAAACTTTCGTTACAGGCAGCCATCGGGGTCAGGATTGATGTGACAGCGTCGTTACAGCTCGCGCAACTAATGTGCACAAGTACCTGTTACCCGGTTATATCGATGCGCTTTTTCCGGTCGTTTTAGCTGTCTGCCTGGGGATAAGCGGCTCTAAAACGCGGCTTGATGGAAAAACATTCACTGACCGGTGGTCGATATGTGAGCCGATTCGGGGCGATTCAATGGAATGCAAAGCAGACTTGGCCAGAGATTTCAATAATTTTTCAACAAAGGTTTGCTTTAACAAAAATGATCCATTACTATCCGCGGCGTTAGTACCAAGCTGAAAGTCAATTCCGGTCGAACATATCCCCACGGTCAGCCTTCTTCCAAGAAGCCCTTACCGAAAAAAGCGGGAACGACCCCTCGATGGTTTCCAGGTAAATCTTTCCGCGATACGGCCTTTGAATAATGCAAAGGGTGTTGCGAAGACCACTTACTCTGACCGAACCAGCCTGCAAATTGATCAGGATCTTCACCCCGGGCCCAGAACCTTTGCCCTTGATGTGATGCCTGTCCTCCTAAGTACCTACCTGCCAGCCCAAGCGCGCTCACTTATCAGCGCTTCAAACTGGCTGCTTTGTTCCAGTCGGGTTCTTTGTTCGACCAATGGTGGTCGACATTACTGGAACGTTTTAACGTTGCACGGTTCTTATCCGTGTCATTTGTAGGAACACCTAATAACTATGTCTACTCAAATCCATACTCAGGATGCCATTCGCACCCTAACCAACGCTTTTGCACCAATGAACTGCCTGATCATGGCCGCTCGCAAAGGCTGCTTCAGCTTCACCGTAGTCAATGAACACGGGATCGCCCGCCACAGCGAGCGTCTGTACCCCGATCAATACTCCAGCGCCGAACCGCTGCAGGCCGTGATCGATCGTACCCGTCAGGCACTGGTTGCCTGAAAGCCGAAAAGGCTGCAAAAAGCAAAAGCCCCGCTTAAAACGCGGGGCTTTTTATTGCCTGATGTTTCACTTTGCGCGGTCAGCGCTTAAGCACCTTCCGATATAACGGTTATAACGGGTCGGCGGAAATATTTTAAAAACAGGCCTTTACGTCGCGAATATGACACTACACTTCAACTCAAGCGGCGTGATCCGCTTCCGGCGAGCCTGAGTCGATCCACCGCTGCCAAGGCCCCTTCAGGTATCGCCGCCCAATAACAAGATCCGAGGGATTTATGGGTATCGCTGCCAGCGAACTGTGTCGCTATGTGATCCGTCCTACGCTGATTTATCTGGGACGTCACTGCGCGACCGCCGAATCCCTGCTGCTGGGCATCGCCGCCAGCCAGTCTGCCCTCGGGTCCGCCCTGCATGACCGCCGTGGCCACGGCCTCTACCGCATCGCCGAGCATCGCCATCAGGCGCTTTGGGATCACTACCTGGCGCTCGATCCGGAGCGTGCAAGCCTGGTGCGCGGTCTCGCCAGCCAGCATGCCTTTCTCAGCGGCCCGCACCTGGAATTGACCGTCAACCTGCGTTACGCCACGGCGATCGCCTGGCTGCTGGTGGAAGAACAAAACCCTACTCTCCCCGACCCGAATGACTTGCTCGGTATGGCGCGTATCTGGCGTCAGACCTTTCAACCTCAAGGTCGTCTGCGTGACTTCACCTGCGCTTGGCAAACCTGTGTTTCACCGCTGAATCAGGTCGCTTGCTGACCAAGCAGTTTCACAAGATCGCCCAACAGGCAGTGATTCTGGTCGGATTGTCCTACAAAACCGCTCTAACTCAAGGCATACGGACTATAGCGCCGAGACGAAAATGTTGGTAATTTTCGCCCCGGTGATCACCAGGAGTTCTAATAATGAAAAAAGTAATGCTCAAAACCACCCTTAGTCTTGCCGTAACCGTGGCATCCACCCAGATCTTCGCAGCTGGCTTTGCCATCAACGAACACAGCATCAGCGGGATGGGGACTGGGTACGCCGGGCGATCTTCTTCTGCCGACGACGCAAGCACTGTTTATGGCAACCCTGCCGGCATGTCGCGCATCAAGCGCGAACAAGTCACGGGCGGTGTTGCATTCCTCGACGCAAAAACCGATATCAGCGACGCCAGCTCCAGCCCTAACCGCGGTAGCAACAAAGGCGACATGGTGCCCTTCACCTCCGTACCTATGGGCTTCTACGTCAAACCGATTGACGACCATTGGGCATTCGGTCTCGGTGTATACGTGCCGTTCGGCCTGATTACTGACTACGAGAAAAACTTTGCCGGCCGCTACTTCGGCAGCAAGTCTGAAGTACAAGTCATCACCTTCCAGCCGACTGTCAGCTACGCCTTCAACGACAAGGTATCGATCGGTTTCGGTCCGACCATCAACCGCATCGACGGTACGCTGGAATCCAACCTGTCGATCACTCAGGCCGCGCCGGATGGCAAGGTCAAGATCAAGGGTGACGACACCGCGCTGGGCTACAACATCGGCGTGCTGGTACAAGCCACTGATACCACTCGTCTGGGTCTGACTTACCACTCGAAAGTCGACTACAAGCTGGAAGGCAACACCAAGGTCAACTACGGTGTGCTCGGTGCAGTCGGTCTGGGCGCCAACCAGAAGTACGATGCTTCGTTGAAGATCACCACGCCTGAATCGATCGACTTCTCGGTCACTCAAGCGATCAACGACCGCTGGAACGTCTACGCCGGTTCGACCTGGACCCGCTGGAGCCAGCTGGAAAAGATCACCGTCAAGAACTCCGGTGTGCAGCCGCTGCTGGCCGGTCAGTTCGGCGAGATCACCGAAGACCAGAACTGGCACGATTCCTGGGCTTACGCCGTGGGTACTTCGTACCAGTTGAACAAGGAATGGGTACTGCGAACCGGTCTGACCTTCGACCAGTCGCCGACCAACAACGTCGACCGTTCGCCACGTATTCCTACCGGCGACCGGACCATCTTCAGCATCGGTGCCGGCTGGAGCCCGACCGAAGACCTGACCATCGACGTTGCTTACTCGTACCTGAAGGAAGAGTCGGTCAAGATCCGCAACGAAAACGATCGTGGCCAGAGCTACAACGCCAAGTATGAAAACTCGGCAAACGGCTTCGGTGTCGGCGCGACTTACCGCTTCTGATGCTGCACGGCGAGGCTAACCCCCTCGCCCACAAAAAAGCCCCGCTCTCTTTGCAGAAGCGGGGCTTTTTTGTGCCTGGCGTTCGCCCTCAGAAACGAGCAGGCTCGCTCCCACAAGAGCTCAGTTCTTCAGGGGTTTCGAGGCGATGGCTTTCTCGATTGCGGCGATAAATTCCGGATCATCGGGCTTGGTCAGGCTGGAGAAATTCGCGATGACCTTGCCCTGACGATCGATCACATATTTGTAGAAATTCCATTTTGGCGCACTGCTTTGGGCAGCGAGCACCTGGAACAGATGGGTGGCATCGTCACCACGGACTTTCTGCGGTTCGGTCATGGCGAACGTCACGCCATAGTTGGCGTAGCAGACCTTGGCGGTCTCGGCGCTGTCCTTGGACTCTTGCTTGAAGTCATTGGAAGGCACGCCGAGCATTTGCAACCCCTGCCCTTCGTAGCGTTTGTGCAGCGCTTCAAGGCCTTCGAACTGCGGCGCAAAACCACAGAAACTGGCGGTATTGACCACCACCAGCGGCTTATCGGCGTACTGCTTGCACAGATCGATGGATTCCTTGGCTCGCAGCTTGGGCAGCGAACCTTGCAACACTTCCGGGCAATCCGCCGCCTGGGCCAGGCCAGTCAACGCCACCAGCAACGCGGGAACAGCACACCAGCGCATCAGCATGTCGTACATCCTTGAGCAGTCGTCAGACTTCGACGTTACTCGCCGGACAGCCTTCTAGCAAATGCTCATGCCAAGTTGCATCAATGCCAGCCCGCCTTGATGCCAGCCCCACCACACCAGCGCCAGCAAAGCGGCGCCGAGTGCGGTGATGGCGATTCGTGGCCAGAATCGGCTCATGCGGCGCTCGCAGCGGCTTGCAGGCGCGCCACCGGACGCTCGCGCACCGGCCAGTTCAATGCAGCCGCCAACAGGCTGAGAAGAATCGCCACTTGCCAGATCAAGTCGTAACTCCCGGTACGGTCATACACCACCCCGCCCAGCCAGCCGCCGAGGAACGATCCGAGCTGATGGAACAGGAACACAATGCCACCGAGCATGGACAGATTGCGCACACCAAACAAGGTTGCCACCGTACCGTTGGTCAACGGTACCGTCGACAACCACAGGAAACCCATGGCCATGCCGAACAGGTAGGCCGACGTGGTCGTCACCGGCAGCCACAGGAACAGCACGATCACCACCGCACGCAACAGGTACAACGCGGTGAGCAGACGCGGTTTCGACATGCGCCCGCCGAGCCACCCGGCGGTGTAGGTACCGAAGATGTTGAACAGCCCGATCAGCGCCAGCACCGTGGTGCCGACCGTGGCCGGCAAGTGCTGATCGACCAGGTACGCCGGCAGATGCACACCAATGAATACCACTTGAAAACCACAGACGAAAAAGCCGAACGCCAACAGCCAGAACCCCGAGTGTGAACAGGCTTCGCGTAGCGCCTCGGACAGCGTCTGCTCGTGACCGAGCACCGGCAGCGGTTTGTCCTTGAGCATGCTCACCAGTGGCACGATCATCGCCACCAGCAGGCCCAGCACCAGCAGTGCGGCCGACCAGCCGAGCCAGCCAATCAGCCCCAATGTCCCCGGCAACATGGCGAACTGGCCAAAAGAGCCGGCGGCACTGGCGATGCCCATGCCCATACTGCGTTTCTCTGGTGGCACGGCACGCCCCACGACGCCGAGGATGACCGAGAACGAGGTGCCGGAAAGACCGATACCGATCAGCAGGCCGGCGCTCAGTGACAACGTCACCGCCGAATCAGACAGCCCCATGCACACCAGACCCGCCGCGTAAAGCACTCCACCGACGAGTACCACTTTCGCCGCGCCGAAACGGTCAGCCAGCGCACCGGTAAACGGCTGCGCCAGACCCCAGATCAGGTTCTGCAAAGCGATCGCGAAGGCAAACACCTCGCGGCCCCAGCCGAACTGCGCACTCATCGGCGACAGGAACAGGCCGAAGCCGTGACGCACGCCCAATGACAACGCGAGAATCAGCGCACTACCCAGCAACACCCAACCGCACGCACGCCACATCGATGTCATTGTTATTCTCCAGTCGCGGGTATATACCCGCTTGAACCCGAAAAAACTGGCATCAAGCCAGTTCATCCAGCAATTTGAGCAAGGTTTCACGCTTCTCGGCACCCAGGCGATCAATCAATCGCTGCTGCGCCGCTTCCCACGCCGGCAGCGCTGCTGCCAAACGCTGCGCGCCGGTTTCGGTGAGCCGGACAATCCGGTTACGCATGTCCGCGCCCTCGGCCAGCGCCACCAGCCCTTCGCCTTCCAGCACGCGCAGATTGCGCCCCAGGGTGCTGCGATCCAGGCCCATGGCTTCGGCAAGTTCGGAGATGCTCGGTTGATCCAGACGCTGCAGATTGCACAGCAAAGAATACTGGGCAACGTTGATCCCGAAGCCGTCGAGAGCGCCGTCGTAATGCCTGCTGACGCCACGAGCGGCGCGACGCAGGTTAGTGCACAAACACTGAGAAGAAAGCATGATGCGTGTATATACCCGCGACTGTGTTAAATCAAGTTACAGATGAGTTCACCCATAACATTTGTGGTGCCTGAAGGATTGCTATCGCTGGCAAGCCAGCTCCCACAGAGAATGATATTGCCCACAAAATCTGCAAATCCCCCCAATACCTGTGGGTGCTGGCTTGCCAGCAGATTCAACATAAAATTTCTACAGGAAATGACATTGCCCAAAAATCGGCAAACCACCCCAATACCTGTGGGAGCTGGCTTGCCAGCAGATTCAACATAAAATTTATACAGGAAATGACATTGCCCAAAATCGGCAAACCACCCCAATACCTGTGGGAGCTGGCTTGCCAGCAGATTCAACATAAAATTTCTACAGGAAATGACATTGCCCAAAAATCGGCAAACCACCCCAATACCTGTGGGAGCTGGCTTGCCAGCGATGAGGCCAGCAGATTCAACAGAAATCTGTCAGACCAAAACCAGCCCAACCAGCACCGCCATCTCCAGCAACTCCAGCAACGCCCCCGCCGTGTCTCCGGTCGTACCGCCCAACCGCCGCACCATCACTCGCCGCAGCCAGACGAACACGACAACCGCCACCAGCAGCGCAACAACAGCCTTGAACCCGGCAATCAGCACACACGCCAACGCGCTCACCGCAACAACCCACCAACCCGCTTTGCGAGGCAGATGATCGGCCAACGCTTGCCCCAAGCCACCGGCCCGCACATACGGCGTGGTCAGAAACAACCCGAGCAGCGCCGCCCGCCCCAGCACCGGCACGATGATCAGCGCCAGCGTCTGCTGCTGTTCGATCAACGCCAGCAGCGCCGCGAACTTCAGCAATAACACCAACACCAGCGTCACCACCGCAATCGGCCCGCTACGTGGATCCTTCATGATCGTCAGCGTGCGCTCGCGATCACCAAAACCGCCGAGCCAGGCATCGGCGCTGTCGGCGAGTCCATCAAGATGCAATGCCCCGCTGAGCAACACCCAAACCGTCAACAGCAACGCCCCGTTCAGCAACAGCGGCGCGCCCGCCAACGCCAGATTCAGCGCCCAGAGCATCACGCCGAACAGCAGCCCGACCAGCGGATAAAACAGCAGCGAACGCCCAAGCTGTTCAGGCTCCGGCATCCCCGGCAAACGAATCGGCAAACTGCTGAGAAATTGCAGGGCGATCCACAGCGGCAACATGTCAGCGACCTTCCTTGAGCGAGCCATCAGCGTCGACGGTCAGTGAGAACAATGCCCCATGAGTGACTTCGACATTAAGCAGTTGCTCACGAGGCAACCCTCGCGCCCGCGCCAGCAACAGGCGCATCACTCCGCCATGACTGATCAGCAGCACCCGCTCACCCGCGTAAGCCCTGTGCAACCGCGCAACCGCCGCCAACACCCGTGCAGAAAAATCGCCGACTGGCTCCCCTTGCGGCGGCGTAAATGAATAGGGATCCGCCCAAAACAGCCCCAACGCCTCGGCATCGGTTTCCATCAACGCCGCCGCGCTCTGCCCTTCCCACGCACCGAAATGCAGTTCCTGCAGATCCTTGTCCAGTTGCACCGGCAGATTCAATTGCTCGCCCAACTCAGCGGCAAAGCGCGCACAACGCTGCAACGGCGAACTGACCAGACGATCCCACGGCCCGCCCGCGATGACCGCCGCACGCATCTGCGCCCAGCCCTTCTCAGTGAGCGCATCGTCGAGGCTGCCGCGCAAGCCACCACCCAGTTCCGTCTCACCGTGGCGCAGCAGATCCAGACGCAAAGTCATGCCGGACGATCCGCCACCGCCGCTTCGGCGAACGTCGCCATCTGCCCGTGCAGATCACAGGCCAGACGCAACAGCGGCACCGCCAACGCCGCTCCGCTGCCTTCGCCCAGGCGCAGACCGAGTTCCAGCAATGGTTCGGCGTTCAACGTTTCCAGCACATGCCGGTGACCCGGTTCCGCGCCACGGTGACCAAACAGCAGCCACTCGCGGCAGGCCGGATTCAGGCGTACAGCTACCAGCGCAGCGACGGTGCAGATAAAGCCATCGACCAGCACCGCGACACCCTCCTGCGCCGCTGCCAGATACGCGCCGACCAGCGCCGCAATCTCGAAACCACCCAGATTGAACAGCGTCTGCAACGCATCACCCCGTTGCGCCGCGTGCAAGGCCAAACCACGCTCGATCACTTGCGCTTTATGGCTGACGCCTTCGGCATTCAAACCAGTCCCGGGACCGGTCAGATGCACCACCGGGCAGTCGAGCAACGCACACGCCAGCGCGCTCGCAGCGGTGGTATTGCCAATGCCCATTTCGCCGCCGATGAACAACTGCGCGCCTGCCGCTTTCGCCCGCAGTACGCTGTCGCGACCGGCCTGCAACGCGAGTTCGCCTTGCGCCTGGGTCATCGCGGCGCCCTGAACGAAATTCGCCGTACCCGCGCCGATGTTCAAGTGACGTACGCCCGGCAGATTCAGCGACGGCGTCACCGTGCCCAGATCCACCACTTCCAGTTGCGCATTGAGCTGGCGCGCCAACACGCTGATCGCCGCCCCGCCACTGACGAAGTTGAGCAGCATCTGCCCGGTGACTTCCTGTGGAAACGCGGAAACGCCTTCAGCGACCACGCCGTGATCGCCAGCAAAAATCGCAATCCAGATCTGCTCAAGCGTCGGTTTGACCTGCCCTTGCAGACCGGCCA
Source organism: Pseudomonas sp. Seg1 (assembly GCF_018326005.1). NCBI lineage: Bacteria > Pseudomonadati > Pseudomonadota > Gammaproteobacteria > Pseudomonadales > Pseudomonadaceae > Pseudomonas > Pseudomonas sp. Seg1. The sequence goes on along the minus strand of NZ_AP021903.1, from coordinate 1,961,632 downwards.
GTTGCACCGCCACGGACTCAAGGCGCCCCAGGGAACCGGCCGGTTTGGTCAATTGCTGTTGCCGCGCCGCCGCTTGCTCAACGATATCGGAGTGCACCGGTTTGCACGGGTTCAGCCACCAGGTGTGGGTCATAAGGCAGATCCTTTCAGGGTCAGGGGCAGGCCGGCGACGGTCAGGACAACACGCTGACAACGCTCGGCCAGAGCTTGATGCAGCCAACCGGCTTCATCGACGTAGCGGCGAGTCAATTCGCCCAGCGGCACGACACCCATTCCGGTCTCGTTGCTGACAAAAATGATTTCCCCCGGCAGTGACGCCAGGCAATCGAGCAGGGCTTCGCGTTCGGCAGCGAGGCGTTCGGCATCGTCGAGCATCAGCAGATTGGTCATCCACAGGGTCAGGCAATCGATCAGCAGGCAACGCTCGGCACTGGCGTTTTCGCGCAATACGCGAGCAAGCTCCAGCGGTTCTTCGATGAGCGCCCATTCAGCGGGGCGGCGGGCACGATGATGGGCGACGCGGTCGCTCATTTCACCGTCCAGCGTCTGGCTGGTGGCGATGTAGGTCACGGCCAGTTGAGTGTCGCTGGCGAGTTTTTCTGCCAGGCGACTTTTGCCGGAGCGGGCGCCGCCGAGGATCAGTTGGAGCATGGGTCATCCAGAAAAATGTGTAGTGAGCCAACCGGCCTCTTCGCTGGCAAGCCAGCTCCCACAGGGTTCAAAGGTGTTCACAAAATTTGCAGCCGACATCAATACTTGTGGAAGCTGGCTTGCCAGCGATGAGGCCAGCACAGGCAACTCAAATCCCACAGAGCTGACGCAACAAATCGGTATCCAGATGCTTCTCCACCAGATCCGCCAAGCGCTCGATATCGCGCTCGCGCAAGCCGTGGTAATCCACCTCCTGCACGTCGCTCAGCCCCGCCCAGCGCAACAGCGCCGCACTGGCTGCCGGCGATTCGAACAAGCCATGCAAATAGGTGCCAAACACCTGCCCGTCAAGACTTTGCGCACCGTCGCAACGACCATCATCCAGATGCACCGCCGCATGCTCCAGCGCCGGCCCGCTGGTCACACCGGCATGAATCTCATAGCCGCTGACCTCAGCCTCTTCCAGCGCCAGACGCCCGCGCACATTGCGCAGTTGCTTCTCGGCCTCCAGCGTCGTTGCAAACGCCAGCAAACCCAGACCGGCGCTGGAACCCGGCGCGCCTTCCAGGCCCAGCGGGTCATGCACCTGCTCACCGAGCATCTGCAGACCGCCGCAAATCCCCAAGACTTTGCCGCCGTAACGCAGGTGACGGCTGATCGCCGTTTCCCAACCGTTGGCGCGCAGATACGCGAGATCACTGCGCACGCTTTTCGAACCCGGCAGGATGATCAGATCCGCCGGCGGAATCGCCTGGCCCGGACCGACAAATTGCAGATCGACTTGCGGATGCAAACGCAGCGGATCGAAATCGGTGTGGTTGCTGATCCGCGGCAACACCGGCACCACCACTTTCAATACCTGTTCGGCCTTGTCGGTCTGGCGCTGATCGATACCGTCCTCGGCTTCAAGATGCAGGTCCATCACGTACGGCAGCACGCCCACCACCGGTTTGCCGGTGCGCTGCTCAAGCCAGTCGAGGCCCGGTTGCAGCAAGGCGATGTCGCCACGAAAACGGTTGATGATGAAGCCCTTGACCCGCGCCTGTTCGCTCGGCGAGAGCAGTTCCAGCGTGCCGACCAAGTGGGCGAAAACCCCGCCGCGATTGATGTCGGCGATCAGCAACACCGGACAATCCACCGCTTCGGCAAAGCCCATGTTGGCGATATCGCCGGCACGCAGATTGATCTCCGCCGGCGACCCCGCGCCCTCGACCATGACCAGCGGATACGCCGCGCTGAGCCGTTGGTGCGAGGCCAGCACGGCTTGCATCGCGATGGCCTTGTAATCGTGATACGCCACGGCGTTCATGCTGGTGACGGCACGGCCATGGATGATCACTTGCGCGCCGGTGTCATTGTTGGGTTTGAGCAAGACCGGATTCATGTCGGTGTGTGGTTCAAGATTCGCCGCTTGTGCCTGCACCGCTTGCGCGCGACCAATCTCACCGCCGTCAGCGGTCACCGCGCTGTTGAGCGCCATGTTCTGTGGTTTGAACGGCACCACGGCGATGCCTTGGCGGGTCGCCCAGCGGCATAGCGCCGTCACCAAGGTGCTTTTGCCGGCGTCGGAGGTGGTGCCTTGCACCATCAGGGTTGTCATCGGGTTTCCTTGGCGAAAGCTTGCAGCGCCTGTTCGAGGCGCGCCTCTTCAGCTGCATCGGCAGGCAGGCCGAAACGCAGACTGCTGTTGTGAGTGAAGATGCGCAGGAGGATGCCGCGTCGGGCCATGAATTCGTGCAGCGCTTGCGCCTGCTCGGTGATCAGCCACTGAAACAGCGCGCAACCGCCGTGCGGTTTGAAGCCATAGCGTTCCAGCAACAGCGCCAGCCGCTCGCTCGCTTCATCGCTGCGAATGCGCTGACGGGTGTGACCTTCGGTGTCTTGCAGACAGGCCTGACCAAGCACCCGCGTCGGTCCGCTCACGACCCACGGCCCGACCTGTTCGGCGAGTAGCTTGAGCAACTTGCGCTCGGCCAGCACAAAGCCCAACCGCACTCCGGCCAGGCCAAAAAACTTGCCGAACGAGCGCAACACAATCAGACCGACCAAGTGAGTATGCGCGGCCAGGCTCAGTTGCGGCGTGTTGTCCATAAATGCTTCATCGACCACCAGCCAGCCACCGCGCTGAGCGAGCCGCGCATGCCAGTCGAGCAGGCGCGCCGGGGTCAGGCTCAGGCCGGTCGGGTTGTTCGGGTTGACCACCACCAGCACATCGAGGCTGTCGAGAAAGAATTCGACTTCCTGTTCCAGCACTTCGCGCACGATGTAGCCGCTGCGCCGCCAGGCCTCGGCATGCTCGGCATAACACGGCGACAGCACGCCGACCTTGCCGGCACGACGCAAACGCGGCAGCAACTGGATGGCCATCTGCGAACCGGCCACCGGCAACACCTGCGCCGCGCCGTAGTAATCGCATGCCGCCTGCTCGAGACCATCATCGGTTTCCGGCAATCGCGCCCAGGCGCGCAGCGGAATCTCCGGGACTGGAAACGGCCACGGCGCCAGTCCGCTGGACAGGTCGAGCCAGTCAGCCTCGGCGATGCCGTAATCGTGTGCAGCCTTGCGCAGCCGGCCACCGTGCTCAAGCATAGAATTCAGCCCCCACGCAGAGAATCAGCAGCCATAACCATACGCCGCGCTGGACCAATTGCCAGCCACGGTCGATGGAATCGGCATCGGCCGCTGGGCCTTCGCCGAGTTGCGGACGCTCATGCAGTTCGCCGTGATAAATCGCCGGACCACCCAATTCCACGCCGAGCGCACCAGCCCCTGCTGCCATCACCGGGCCGGCGTTGGGGCTGTCCCACTGCGGGCCTTGGGTACGCCAGCATTTCAAGGCGAGTCGGGTTTTGCCCAGCACTGCGTAGGTCAAAGCAACAAGCCGTGCAGGAATGTAGTTAAGGACATCGTCGATTTTTGCCGCGCACCAGCCGAAGCGCTCGAAGCGTTCGTTGCGATAGCCCCACATCGCGTCGAGCGTATTGCTCAAGCGATACAGCACCACGCCCGGCGCACCGGCCACGACAAACCAGAACAGCGCGGCGAACACCGCATCGCTGCCGTTCTCCAGCACCGATTCAGTAGCGGCGCGGGCGACCGCAGTGCTGTTGAGTTCGCTGGTCTGGCGGCTGACCAGATAACCGACACGCTTGCGCGCTTCCTCCAGATCATCGGCGCGCAACGCCGCGGCAACCGGCGCGACGTGCTCACCGAGGCTGCGCATACCGAGGGCGCAATACAGCGCAAGAATTTCGACGAGCCAGCCCACGTACGGCGCCCAGGAAAACGCGGTGGCGAGCAACGTCAGCGGCAGCACCGCGATCACCCACGCGGTGACGCCATGGCTGCGCCAGCCACGTCCGCCGGCGTTGAAACGTTGCTCGATGCGCCCGGCAAAATTGCCGAACGCCACCAGCGGATGCCAGCGTTTCGGTTCACCCAGCAGCGCATCCAGCGCGACCGCGGCGACACTCAACAACGCCACACTCATTGACTCACTCCCCAATAATTCTCAAACAGCAACTCATTGAGCGGACGCGCCTGCGCCCACCCTTCGAGTACCAGCATCGGCGCCGGATAGAATTCCTTGACCGGGCCCAGACACAAAACCGCCAGCGGCTTGGCGCCGGCCGGCAGTTTCAGCAGATCCGCCAACGCTTGCGGCTCGAACAGCGAGACCCAGCCCATGCCCAAGCCTTCAGCCCGGGAGGCCAGCCACAGGTTTTGAATCGCACAAGACAACGAAGCCATGTCCATTTCCGGCAGCGTGCGCCGACCGAAAATGTGTTTCTCGCGATCATCCATCAATGCGGCGACCAGCACTTCGGCGCAGTCGTTGATGCCTTCGACCTTGAGTTTCATGAACTCGTCACTGCGCTCGCCGAGCGCTTCGGCGGTGCGGATGCGTTCTTCTTCCACCAGATTCTGGATCTGCCCGCGCAGGGCTCGGTCGCTGATACGGATGAAGCGCCAAGGCTGCATCAGGCCGACGCTGGGGGCCTGATGCGCGGCCTCGAGCAGTCGCCCCAGCAGTTCGGGCGCGACAGTGCCACCGGTGAAATGGCGCATGTCGCGGCGTTCGGCGATGGCTCGATAAACCGCTGCGCGCTCGGCTTCGGAGAATGCGTTGTCGGTCATGGCCCCATCGCTGGCAAGCCAGCTCCCACAGGGGATTGGGTTTCTTCAGACATTGCATCACCCACCACAGAAGCTGGATTACCAGTCCCTAATGGCGATCGCATTTCTTCAGGCTTTACACCGCCCACCGTGGGAGCTGGCTTGCCAGCGATGGCGGCCTTGAGATCTGGCGCAAACAGCGCGGCAATCGCAGTCGGATTCGACGGGAAATAAAAATGCACGTACGAAGCCGTCATCCGCCCTTCCCGATAAACCGCCTCGGCCCCGCGCCCGCCATTCGGGCTCAGGCCCCGGGCAATCGGCGTCAGCTCGGTGGTGGTCAGGGAATGATGATAGGTGTGACCGCGCAGCGAACCCTCCGGCAGATCCACCGCTTGCAGGGCCAACGCCGCGAGACGCTTTTGCATCACCGCATCGCCCGCCAGCAAACCGACCAGTTCAGCGCGAGTGCCTTCAACGTCAGTCAAGGAATCGAGCAGATACAGCATGCCGCCGCACTCGGCGAGTAACGGTTTGCCAGCCGCGTGATGCGCACGGATCGCGTCGAGCATCGCGGTGTTCTGCGACAGCGCAACATGATGCAATTCCGGATAACCACCGGGCAGATACAGGCTGTCCGCCTCGGGTAATTGCGTATCGCGGATCGGCGAGAAGAAGCTCAATTCGGCACCCATTGCGCGCAACAGGTCGAGGCTCGCGCCATAGGTGAAGGCAAAGGCTTCATCGCGAGCAACGGCAATGCGCACGCCTTCGAGCAATGGCTCGGCGGCGATCACGTCAGGCGCGGCGAACTCCACGGCCGGTGGCAGCGCTACCTCGCAACTGCTGGCAAGCGCTGCGGCGGCCGCATCGAGGCGCACGTCGAGATCATTCAGTTCGCTGGCCTGCACGAGGCCGAGATGGCGGCTCGGCAGTTCGATGCCGGTTTCGCGAGACAACGCGCCGTACCAGCGCAAACCTTCGGTGAGGCTGCCTTCGAGCAATTGCGCATGGCGCAGGGTGCCGACGCGGTTGGCCAGCACGCCGGCAAACGGCAAGTCCGGCTGATAGCGCGCCAATCCAAGCGCCAACGCTCCAAAGGTCTGCGCCATCGCCGTGCCGTCGATCACACCGAGGACCGGCACACCAAAATGCCGCGCCAGATCAGCGCTCGACGGCGTGCCGTCAAACAATCCCATCACGCCTTCGATCAGAATCAGATCGGCTTCAGCGGCCGCTTCCCATAACAGGCGACGGCTTTCCTGCTCGCCGACCATCCACATGTCCAATTGATAAACCGGCGCACCGCTGGCGCGCTCGAGAATCATCGGGTCGAGAAAATCCGGGCCGCATTTGAACACGCGGACCTTGCGCCCCTGATTGCGATGCAGACGGGCGAGTGCTGCGGTGACGGTGGTCTTGCCCTGACCGGAGGCCGGCGCGGCGATGAGGACCGCCGGGCAGTGACGTGGTTGATTCAAAGTTCGACGCCTTTCTGCGCTTTGATACCGGCCTGGAAGGCGTGTTTGAGCATGCCCATTTCGGTGACCGTGTCGCCCATCTCGATCATTTCCGGCTTGGCCGCACGACCGGTGACGATCACGTGCTGCATCGGTGGACGCGCCTGCAAGTCGCTGAGCACCTGATCGAGATCGAGGTAGCCGTGCTTGAGGGCGATGTTCAGTTCGTCGAGCACCACCAGACCGATCGACGCATCGCGCAGCAGTTCGCGAGAGACGGCCCATGCAGCTTCGGCGGCGGCGATATCGCGCTGACGGTCCTGGGTCTCCCAGGTGAAACCCTCGCCCATCACGTGGAAACGTACTTGCTCGGGGAAGCGGCGGAAGAACAGTTCTTCGCCAGTGCTATTACGGCCCTTGATGAACTGCACCACGCCGCACTGCATGCCGTGGCCCATGGCGCGGGCGAGCATGCCGAATGCCGAGCTGCTTTTGCCTTTGCCATTGCCGGTCAGCACCAGCACCAGACCGCATTCGTCTGGCGAGTTGGCGATGCGTTCATCGATCACGGCTTTTTTGCGCTGCATACGCGCCAGATGGCGTTCGTCACGCTCGGGGGAATCAGTCATGGGGAGCTCTCCGTTGAGGCTGGATAACGGCGGGCAGGCACAAGAATAGACGGCAAAAAGCCTGGCATCGCCCACCGTGATGCCGCTGGATGGATCAGGCCGGTCTCCGGGCTCATGAGCGGCGTTCGCCTGACTGCGCGCCTTCCCGCTTTGAGCAGTGGCATTCGACGCAGTTTTCACTCATTTACCGTTGCGGGGGCAGCGCCGGGATCGTGGTCGCTCTTCGCTCGAAGACAACCCTCACCGGCTTCCCTGTTTCACTCTGTCGACGCAGGTCACAGAGCACCTGAAACAAGCCGCGAAGGTTAGAGGGTTGGGGGTGGAGCGTCAATTAAAGAGGGGGCCGTCGGGCGAATAACTGCCGTCGATCAATTAACTGGCGTCAATCTTGTGCCATGCTCAGACAAGTGATATCAAAGAGCCATGCTTTTCTCGAAAAAGCCATCACAACAATAAGGATGATTACGATGCAAGGCATGATCATCAGCAACCCGCGCCTGGAATTCCTGCGCCCGGTGCTTGAACGCTGGTTTGACTGTATCGACCGCTACAACGCCGTGCGCGGCGACAGCGACACGCCCTACTGGCATGACGAGAAAGCCAATCTCGGCCTGCTCTCGGCGGCGGCATGGATGGCCGAGCTGGTGACGCTGGAACAGACGGCCACCCGCAAGCAAAACGAAGACGGTGAGCGCAATGCCCGTGCCGACCTGTTTCTCGCCGGCAGCGAAGACCGCGCATACATCCAGGCCACGCAACGCTGGCCGCGAGTCAACAACCTCAACCTGACCCAAGCCCTGCAGGAGATCACCGGCGACGCCAAACGCATCAGCTTTGCCAGCGATCTAAAACTCGGCTGCCTGTTTGTCGCCCCGCAAAAAGCCCAGCACAGCGCCAGCCCCGAAGAACTGCAAGACATGGTCGACGACCTGCAAAAGGAACACACCTGCGCCGTCGCCTGGTATTTCCCTTACGCCTATCGCAAGCTGCGCAACGAAGCCGGCAACTATCACCCGGGCATCGCCGTACTGTTCAAAGAGGCCCGCAGTTGAGCAGTTGAACCATCGGGCTTGCGCGCTCCTCTATGATTAGGAATGCATTCATAGGGAAGATCAGTAATGCGCAAGTCCCAGCTCGTTTTCGTCATCGCCCTCGCCGGAGGGCTCACCGCCTGCGGTGAATCCTCCAGCCTGCAAGTTTCCGACGGCACCGGCCCGTCACCGAAGCTGCCCGAACCCAATAAGACCCTGATCCCGACGGTGAATATTGCTCCGGCGGTCGGCTGGCCCGAGGGCGGCAAACCGACAGCAGCGGCAGGCACCCAGGTTGCCGCGTTCGCCGAAGGCCTCGATCATCCGCGATGGCTCTACGTGCTGCCCAATGGTGATGTGCTGGTGGCCGAAACCAATGCCCCGCCGAAACCTGACGACAGCAGCGGCGTTCGTGGCTGGGTGATGAAGAAAGTCATGGGCAAGGCTGGCGCCGGCGTGCCGAGCCCGAACCGCATCACCCTGCTGCGCGACGCCGATCACGATGGCGTGGCCGAGACACGCACGGTGTTTCTGCAGAATCTCAACTCGCCGTTTGGCATGACCCTGGTCGGCAATGATCTGTATGTGGCGGATACCGATCGCCTGCTGCGCTTCCATTACGAAGCTGGCGCGACCGAGATCAAGTCGCAACCGATCAAAGTCACGGATCTGCCCGGCGGTACGCTGAATCACCATTGGACCAAGAACGTCATCGCCAGCAAGGACGGCAGCAAGCTGTACGTCACGGTCGGCTCGAACAGCAACGTCGGCGAAAACGGCCTGGATAAAGAGGAAGGTCGCGCCGCGATCTGGGAAGTGGATCGGGCGACCGGCAATCACCGGATTTTCGCCTCGGGCATTCGCAATCCCAACGGTCTGGCCTGGGAACCTACCAGCGGTGCGTTGTGGACGGCAGTCAACGAGCGTGACGAAATCGGCAGCGATCTGGTGCCGGACTACATTACCTCGGTCAAGGATGGCGGCTTCTATGGTTGGCCATTCAGCTATTACGGCCAGCACGTCGATGTGCGGGTGGAGCCGCAGAATCTCGATCTGGTCGCCAAGGCGATTGCTCCAGACTACGCCGTCGGCCCGCACACGGCTTCGCTGGGCCTGACCTTCGCCGCAGGCAACACGCTGCCGGCGCAGTTCAAGGAAGGTGCGTTCATTGGCCAGCACGGCTCATGGAACCGCAAGCCGCACAGTGGCTATAAAGTGATTTTCGTGCCGTTTACCGGCGGCAAGCCGAGAGGTGCGCCGGTGGATGTGCTGACGGGGTTTCTCGACAAGGACGAGAACGCGCTTGGCCGCCCGGTAGGCGTGGTGATCGATCAGCAAGGCGGCTTGCTGGTGGCGGATGATGTGGGGAACAAGGTGTGGCGGGTGTCTTCAGCGAAGTAGAGTTCTAACCGCTGTACGCAATACCTGCGGGAGTGGGCTTGTGTGGCGAGGGGATTTATCCCCGATCGGCTGCGAAGCAGTCGCCAAACCATCACACTCGGTACAACGGGTGGACTGAGAGGGTTGTTTTGGGGCGGCTTCGCCACCCATCGGTGATAAATCCCCTCGCCACACAAGCCCGCTCCCATAAGGGTTCTTCAAAGAATTGAATTACGGGTTATGCGCCAGATGCTCAGGTTGCAACACCCGCTTGGCGCTCAGATAAGCCTTCTGCCAATACGCCTTCGACAGGCTATCCAGCTTCACCGTACCGCCAGTAGCCGGTGCATGCACAAAGCGCCCTTCCCCGACGTAAATCCCCGCATGGCTGACCTGCGAACCACCATTGGTGGCGAAGAAGATCAGATCCCCCGTCTGCAAGCCTTCCTTACCGACATTCGGCGCCTGCATCACAATCAGCTCGCGAGTCGAGCGCGGCAGAGAGATACCCGCCGCATCACGGTAGACAAAACCTATGAGCCCGCTGCAATCAAACCCTGAATCCGGCGTGTTGCCACCCCAGCGATAAGGCGTGCCGACCAGACCAAGCGCGCGGAACAGCACGTCTTCAGCAGCGGGCGAGAAAGATTGGGAAGGGCCGAACACGACCGGAGCGCGAACTACAGGCGCAGACGGCGGAGTACGACTGGCGCAGGCGCTGAGCAGCGCTGCGAAGAAGATCAATGCGAGACGGGCCGACATGGTCATAAGCAGAACATCCTGATCTGGCTGCGGCTTTCTCTGCCGGATGGACAGAAAACAAAACCGCCTGCGCAGCACGCAGGCGGTTTGCCATCAATATAGATTCAGGATTCTAGCGGCTACGCGGCAAACTTCAAGTAAGACTTTAACTTCACCTTGTAAAGTCTAGGTCTACTCCGTTGCCGGGAAGCTTTGTTGTCGCCACGGACGTGGCGACAACCGGGAAATTACTTGCGCGCGGTGACCACGGTCGGGGCCATGGCGAGTGCACGCTTGGCTTCGATGAAGGTCTTGCTCCAGTAGCTGTCACCCAGGCTGTCGATGCGAACACCGCCGCTGCGACGACTGCTGGAATGGATGAACTGGTTGTCACCGAGGTAGATCCCGGCGTGGCTGACACGACCGCGACGACCGTTGGTGGCGAAGAACAGCAGATCGCCCGGCTCGAGGTTGCTACGCGATACCAGCGGCGCATCCACGTTGATCATTTCGCGAGTGGAGCGTGGCAGGTTCATGCCGGCCTCTTCGCGGAACAGATAGCCGATGAAACCGCTGCAATCGAAACCGGCTTCAGATGTACCACCGAAACGGTAACGGGTACCGATCAGGGACATGCCGCGTTCGAGGATGCTGTCGGCCAGAACTGGAAGCTGGTAAGGCTTGTTGCCGTTGAAGTCCGACAGTTCTTTTTCGGTGTCCAGCTCTTCCTGGTAAATAACGGAAGACTGGGCAGTGGCAGAATTTTTAACCTGTTGTGGCTGCTCTTGAACTGGAGAATGAGCAGCGCAACCGAACAACAGGGTGACGAGTGCGAGAGGCACGAGGGGTGCGAAGCGCTTTAGCATGGGCACGACCGTGGCTGATAGTTGTAAAGAAGCCGAGACTATGCCCGCTATCGACCTCATTTGCAAATTCAATCGATCTTTTTGTGACTTCTCGGTTTCTCGTTTACATCTAAGCGCTTAAGCCCATTTGAACGAATACGCGACCTGCAAGCGGTGCAGGAACGCGGATTTTCTGGCGCCTGTAATATGCCGAAACACGCTGAAAGCCGCAGAACCAAAGGGATGGCTACCAGCCGAGGGTTTCTTTGAGGAAGGGAATGGTGAGCTTGCGTTGCGCCTGCAACGAGGCCTGATCAAGCTGTTCAAGCAGGTCAAACAGTGCACTCATGCTGCGGGTGCCGCGAGTCAAAATAAAATGCCCGACTTCGTCAGTCAGGTGCAAACCACGACGCGATGCGCGCAATTGCAAAGCACGCAATTTGTCTTCATCGGAGAGTGGGCGCATCTGAAAGATCAGCGCCAGGGTCAGACGCGATTTCAGGTCAGCCAGTTTGACCGGCAGTTCACGCGGCGAGGTCGAAGCAGCAATCAACAGGCGCCGACCGCTGTCACGCAGACGGTTGAACAGATGAAACATCGCCTCTTCCCAGTCCGCCTTGCCGGCAATCACCTGCAAGTCGTCCAGGCAGACCAGTTCGTACTGCTCAAGATTGTCGAGAATTTCGATACCGCGATCCATCAACTCGGCCAACGGCAGATACACCGCCGGCTCGCCCATCTGCTCGAAACGCAGACACGCGGCCTGCAACAGATGCGTACGCCCTACGCCGTGTTTGCCCCACAGGTAGATCAGGCTTTCTGTCCAGCCGGCGTCGGCTTCGCATAGGCGCTCGACATAGCCGAGTGCAGCGGCATTGGCGCCTGGGTAGTAGTTGATGAAGGTGGCGTCGTCACGCAGACGCACACCTAGGGGCAGCTGAATCGGTTTCATGCTGACTGAACAGTTCCCAAGGAACCGTTAGTGGCCTCTGTGTAAAGTTTGCGAAGTTTATACCCGTGAAGCTGAGCGCACAATGCAACAGAGTCCAGCCAAATCAAAGGTTTGCGTTAACACACTGGTTTTATGACAGATTCTCTGACGCCAACACCTGCATGACACGGGCCAACCCGGCGATTTGCCGGGTGGCCGTCACTGCCACTACAACTCGGGCTCGTCCGCCCCGCTATAGATGTCGGAGTCCTTGTACAAGTCGTGTACGTGGCGCACCAGCACCATGATCACCGCCGCCACTGGCAACGCCAGCAGTACCCCGGTAAACCCGAACAACTCGCCACCGGCCAGAATCGCAAAGATCACCGCCACCGGGTGCAGACCAATGCGGTCGCCCACCAGCAAAGGCGTCAGCACCATGCCTTCCAGCGCTTGGCCGACCATGAACACCGCAACAATCCCGATCATCGGGTAAAGATCACCGCCGAACTGGAACAACCCGGCAATCAGCGCCGCGCCGATGCCGATCACGAAGCCCATGTACGGCACGATCGCCGCTAGGCCCGCGATCAGGCCGATCAACAGCCCCAACTCGAGACCGACGATCATCAGTCCCGCCGCGTAGATCACACCCAGCGCCACCATCACCAACAACTGACCGCGCACAAATGCCCCAAGCACTTCATGACATTCGCCCGCCAGCGACACGATGGTTACTTCACGATCGCGCGGCAGCAGGCTGCGGATCTTGGCCATCATCACGTCCCAGTCGCGCAGCAGGTAAAAGCTCACCACCGGGATCAGCACCAGATTGGCCAGCCAGCCGATCAACGCCAGGCTCGACGCCGTTGCCTGACTCAGCACCACACTGACAATGTCAGTGGTCTGACCCATGTGCTCGCTGATCGCCGCCTTGACCTTGTCGAACTTCCAGAAGCCATCCGACAGCCCGAGCTTCGCCTGTGCCCACGGCAACGCCGTGTGCTGCAACCAGTCGAGCATCTGCGGCGCCAGTTCGTACAAGCGCAGCAATTGTTTGGCGAGCATCGGCACCAGTACCAGCAACAGCGCCGTGACGATCAGGGTGAACAAGGCAAACACGGCGATCACGCCCCAGGTGCGCGACAGACCGAGGCGCTCCAGACGATCCACCAGCGGATCGAACAGATACGCCAGCAGCAACGCCACCAGAAACGGCGTGAGGATCGGATGCAACAACCATACAAACGCGCAAAGCAGGACTACCCCACCGAGCCAGAACCAACGCCGCGTATCGGCCATGTACCACTCCTGTTGCTTCTATATAAGGAAAGACTTACCAGCGAAACCGCAACGACGGGGCCGCCGGTGTCGGGGCCGGAGCCACAACGGGCGGAGCACCTGCTACTGCTGGCTGTGGCGCTGCAACTGGCACGGGCGCTTCGGCGGGCAGTTCCTGCAACTTTGCCAGCGACAACTGCGCACGCATCTGATCGGCACTGCCATTGACCCGATAGACGATGCGATCGCCATCGACACTTTGCAGACGCACGCCGAACGGTTCGAGTAACCGCAGCAGCGTGGCGTAATGCTCAAGATTCATGCCCTGCACTTCCAGGGTCTGCTGCCCCGAAGCCCCGGGCTTGGCAACAAAGCGTGGCGCCAGGCGCTCGGCCACCGCCAGCATCACCGCATCGGCCACGGCGACCTGATCGGCGCCCTGCACGCTGCCAGCTTCTTTTTGATCGCCCAGCCACAAGTGCCATTTGGCTTGCCACTGCCCGCCCTCTTCGCGCGCATGCACGGCCAGCAAGGCATCCGCGTTGTAGCGCTCCGAAGCACCGCGCAACGGCGCCGGATCGCTTCCTTCCAAAGCAGGCGCCGTGGCAACCAGTTGCTCACTCAGATCGGCCAGCGGCAAACGCAGCGGCAAACCACGGTGCTGAGCAGCCGTACGCAACGGCGCGGCCGCGGCCTGACCGTCACCGACCAGACTCGAACCTTCGGTAGAGTCGTTCAGCCACCAGCTCAGAATCGAAGGTCGACTGGCGCCCCACAAGGACAACCCGGCACGGCGCAGGGCCTGTTCGGTGGTCGCCGGATCGAAGTCGACCTTTAGCACCTCCGGCGGCCCGGCATCAAAACCGAACTGGCTGATGATCTGCTGCGGATCTTTGCGAATCGCCGCCAGCCCTGGACTCTGCGGGGCTTTTGGGTCGCCGGTCAGGCGCAGGACCAGCGTATCCAGCGCAGCCTGAGTCGCGCGATCACGTTCTTCCGGTGCCTGGCCGTGGACCGGCTCACGTACTTGATAGAGGCCTTTGAGGTTTTCGGCATGACTCGCCAGGCTGACCACAGACAAACAGCCCACAAACAACAATTTACAAAAACGCATGGAAAATTCCCGTCGACAGGAGCGGCTGGAACAGGCCGCGTGAACCGGTTGAGCAAGGCTGTGACCCTCGGCCGTTGCAAAACATTCACACGGCGGCGGTAAGTTTTTGCACAGTGATAACGATAGACGGTTAATTGCCACACCTTATACAGGCACCCGTACGCCTCAATTGCAAAAAATTTCCGCCGATATGGCCCTGCCCGTCGGTGCGAGGATGGCCGCTGCCCCTCAAGCCTGATAAAATCGCGCGCCTTCGCAGACCGGCAACAGCCGGGCACCTCGAAACTCGCGTGAGGCCATCGCCCCCTCGATTTCGATGTTCCCGCTGAACTCGGTCGTTACCCCTGAATCCCCTCCCCTAAAGGCCTGGATCATGAGCAAGCAACCCTCCCTGAGCTACAAGGACGCCGGTGTAGACATCGACGCCGGTGAAGCATTGGTCGAACGCATCAAGAGCGTCGCCAAGCGCACTGCGCGCCCGGAAGTCATGGGCGGCCTGGGCGGTTTCGGCGCCCTCTGCGAAATCCCGGCCGGCTACAAGCAGCCTGTACTGGTTTCCGGCACCGACGGCGTCGGCACCAAGCTGCGTCTGGCGCTGAACCTGAACAAGCACGACAGCATCGGTATCGACCTGGTTGCGATGTGCGTGAACGACCTCGTCGTTTGCGGCGCTGAGCCACTGTTCTTCCTCGACTACTACGCCACCGGCAAACTCAACGTCGACACCGCTGCCCAGGTGGTTACCGGCATCGGCGCTGGCTGCGAACTGTCCGGCTGCTCGCTGGTCGGCGGCGAAACCGCTGAAATGCCAGGCATGTACGAAGGCGAAGACTACGACCTGGCCGGCTTCTGCGTCGGCGTCGTGGAAAAAGCCGAAATCATCGACGGCTCGAAAGTCGCCACCGGTGACGCCCTGATCGCGCTGCCATCGTCCGGCCCGCACTCCAACGGCTACTCGCTGATCCGCAAGATCATCGAGGTGTCCGGTGCAGACATCGAAACCATCCAGCTCGACGGCAAACCGCTGACCGACCTGCTGATGGCTCCGACCCGCATCTACGTGAAGCCGCTGCTCAAGCTGATCAAAGACACCGGCGCGGTCAAAGCCATGGCCCACATCACCGGTGGCGGCCTGCTCGACAACATCCCGCGCGTTCTGCCAAAAGGCGCTCAGGCCGTGGTTGACGTTGCCAGCTGGACTCGCCCGGCCGTCTTCGACTGGCTGCAAGAGCAAGGCAACGTTGACGATACCGAAATGCACCGCGTCCTGAACTGCGGCGTCGGCATGGTCATCTGCGTGGCTCAGGAGCACGTTGAAGTCGCTCTGAACACCCTGCGTGACGCTGGCGAGCAGCCTTGGGTCATCGGTCAGATCGCTGTAGCTGCCGAAGGCGCTGCTCAGGTCGAACTGAAGAACCTTAAGGCTCATTAATGTCCGCAACCTGTGATGTCGTGGTGCTGTTGTCCGGCACCGGCAGTAACTTGCAGGCTTTGATCGACAGCACGCGGACCGGCGACAGCCCGGTTCGCATCGCTGCGGTGATTTCCAACCGTGCCGACGCCTACGGCCTGCAACGCGCCAGTGACGCGGGTATCGCCACCCGCTCGCTGGATCACAAGGCATTCGAGGGTCGCGAGGCCTTCGACGCTGCCTTGGTCGAACTGATCGACGAATTCAATCCGAAGCTCGTGGTGCTGGCCGGTTTCATGCGCATTCTCAGCGCTGATTTCGTTCGCCACTATCAGGGTCGCCTGCTCAATATCCATCCGTCGCTGCTGCCCAAATACAAAGGGTTACACACTCATCAGCGCGCGCTGGAGGCCGGCGATACGGAACACGGCTGCTCCGTACACTTCGTCACCGAGGAACTCGATGGCGGACCACTGGTCGTACAGGCAGTATTACCGGTAGAGTTGCACGACACGCCGCAGAGTCTGGCGCAGCGAGTGCATGTTCAGGAACACCTGATCTATCCGATGGCGGTACGCTGGTTTGCCGAAGGGCGACTGGCACTCGGTGAGCAAGGTGCTTTACTGGATGGCCAGTTACTCGCGGCCAGCGGCCACTTGATTCGACACTAGGAGATATTATGCGTCGCGCCCTGCTCTTCGCTTGCGCACTGCTCGCCCTGCCTTTTGCGCAGGCGGCAGACCTTCAACCGTTCTCCGCCAGCTACACCGCCGACTGGAAGCAGCTGCCCATGAGCGGCACTGCCGAACGCAGCCTGACCAAAGGTGCCAACGGCGTCTGGACGCTCAGTTTCAAGGCCTCGATGATGATCGCCAGCCTGACCGAACAAAGCACCATGACCCTGGACAAGGACACCTTGCTGCCGCAGTCCTACCACTTCGAACGTGGCGGTCTGGGCAAAGCCAAGAAAGCTGATCTGGATTTCGACTGGAACAGCAAAATGGTCACCGGCACCGACCGTGGCGACGCGGTGAAAATCCCGCTGAACCGTGGCATGGTCGACAAGTCGACCTATCAACTGGCACTGCAACATGACGTGGCTGCCGGCAAAAAGACCATGAGCTATCAAGTGGTCGATGACGGCGAAGTCGATACCTATGACTTCCGCGTGCTGGGTTCGGAAAAAGTCGAGACCAAGGCTGGCAAGATCGATGCGATCAAGGTCGAGCGCGTACGCGACCCGACACAAAGCAAGCGCATCACCGTCCTGTGGTTCGCCAAGGATTGGGATTACCTGCTGGTCCGCCTGCAACAGGTTGAAACCGACGGCAAGGAGTACAACATCATGCTCCAGGACGGTACGGTCAACGGCAAGGCTGTCAAAGGTAGCTGATCCGATGGATGTGAAAAGCCCCGAAGATGCGGGGCTTTTTATTGCCTGCGATTTCTGCAACGACACCAATACCCTGTGGGAGCGAGCCTGCTCGCGAAAGCGGAGTGCCAGTCACTGAAAAATTTGACCGAACGGACGCCTTCGCGAGCAGGCTCGCTCCCACAGGATTCAGTGCTTATTCAAACCGAGAATTTGGCCACCATATTGTTCAAATCCACCGCCAACCGTGACAACTCCTGACTCGCCGCACTGGTCTGATTCGCCCCCGCCGACGTCTGCATGGCCAGATCGCGAATATTCATCAAATTGCGATCCACCTCCCGCGCCACCGCCGCCTGCTCCTCCGATGCACTGGCGATCACCAGGTTGCGCTCATTGATCAGCGTGAACGCCGAAGCGATCTCCTCCAGCGCAGTCCCGGCAGCCTTGGCCAGTTCCAGCGTCGAGCGCGCTCGAACATTGCTCTGCTGCATCGAACTGACCGCCGAATCCGTGCCTTGCTGGATCCCGCCAATCATCTGCTCTATTTCCTGTGTCGATTGCTGCGTGCGATGCGCCAGTGCCCGCACTTCGTCCGCCACAACCGCAAACCCGCGCCCGGCATCACCGGCGCGCGCGGCCTCAATTGCCGCGTTCAGCGCCAACAGGTTAGTCTGCTCGGCAATCGACCGAATCACGTCCAATACCTTGCTGATGCCATGAACCTTCTGTGCCAGGTCTTCCACCTGACTGGCATTGCTGGTCACATCCTCAGCCAGAAACTCAATCGACGACACCGTCTGCTGCACCTGCTCGCGGCCGTGCTGGGCAATCCGATCGGATTCACGCGAGGCCTCGGAGGTCGCCACCGCATTGCTGGCCACCTCCTCCACCGCTGCGGTCATCTGATTCACCGCCGTGGCCGCTTGCTCGATCTCCAGACTCTGTTGATGCAATCCGCGCGTGGCGTCTTCGGTGACGCAACTCAGCTCTTCCGAGGCCGAGGCCAGTTGGCTGGAAGACTCCGAGATCTGCCGGATCGTCTCACGCAGATTGTGCTGCATGCTTTTCAGCGCATGCAGCAGCCGCGCCGGTTCATCCTTGCCGGAGATCGTGATGTCGCCAGTCAGATCGCCGCCCGCTACCACTTCCGCGACACCTAGCGATTGCGCCAGCGGCAGCACGATGCTGCGGGTCAACAGCAGCGCCAGCCCGATGGTGATCAGTGCAGTGACAGCGATCATGACACCGACCCACACCCGCGAATTGATGAAAACCAGTCGTGCAGCCTCGGTCGCGAGATTCGCATTGTGCTTATTGAGCTCGACCAGTTCACGAAGGGTGACCGCCATGTCGTCGGCCAATGGACTCATCTCGCCATTGAGAATCGCAGCAGCCTCCTCGACTCGATCCTGAGCAGACAACTGCATCACCTGCGCCTGGAACTCCAGATACTTGTGCTCGGCGACTTTGAAGCGATCAAACAGCTTGCGCTCCTCGGGCAACACGATCAGCACGTCATAACGCTGCTGGGCTTCACTCAGCACACCGCGCAGCTCGTTGAGCTTGGCGACATTCTGCTGCAGCGCCTGCGGATCACGATTGAGCAGCAGGCGCATGGTCAGTGCGCGCAGGCGCAACATGTCCTGACTCATCTCGCCGACGGCCATCACGCTGGGCAGCCAGTTGTTGTCGACCTCATCAGACTGCGCGCGCATGTTCGACATTTGCAGCAGGGCGAACGCGCCGAGGGCAAATACCATCAGGGCCAACAGGCCAAAACCCAGTCCGGCGCGCGGGGCAATATTGAGACTACGGATACTCATTGCTCTGGTTCCTTCCAAAAGCGCTGCATCAACCCTGCAGCTGGTTGCTGTAGAAGGTATCGGCCCGGCGAGAATTTGCGTAAGACGAAAAAGTGATATCAAAAGGCCTTAATACTTCGAACGCTCGGCATTAACGATTCAGCGCGGTTTTGCCGGACTTGAACTCCATTCGCGGCAAGATCGCCAAAAAGTTATCTCGCGCCACTTTGCGGGCAACGTCTTCCGGCAATGCGTCGAGGAACGGGCTGAAGCTATGCATTTCCTGCCCAAGTTTGTTGAAACGCCCTACGACGTCTGAACCGAGCATGAAGCGCTCCGGGTATTTCTCCACCAGCGCAAGCCATTCCGGACGCGGCTTGCCCTGTTCGTCCAGCAGATAAGGCGTGAGCATGCTCCACGACAAGTCGATAAACAGATTGGGGTAAGCCTCAAGCATGCGCGTGAGGGTGGGCAGGAGAAAATCCAGTTGCGTCTGGTGTCGATGAATCTCGGCGCTGGTACCGGCGTGGGCCCAGATGAACCGTGTGTGCGGGTGATTACGCAGCGGCTCCTCGATTTCCTTCAGGTACAGCGGATTCTTCTCACGCTTGGAGGTGATGTTGGAGTGCAGCATCACCGGTAAATCGTTTTCCGCCGCCAGGTGATAAATCTTGGTCATAGCCTCGTTATTGGCGCGCGGCGTGTCGCCGGACGTCAGTGCCGTCAGGTCATCATGTCGGGTAAACACTTCACCAATGCCCTGCCACAACCCTGGATACAGATCGAGCATGCGTTGAATGTGCGCGGCGGAGTTTTTGTCGTTGGGGTTGAAGCCGGAAAGGAATGGATGAAAGTACGGACGCTGCTCAGGTGTCAATTTCTGTACGGCGTCGGCGACGATCACGTCGGTGGCGCTGTACCAATAGGCATCAGCGTCATCGCCGGCGTAATAACGTGGGCGCTTGGGTTCGTCTTCGTGCCACTTCTTCGCTACAGGGATGCCGGAAATCATCACATGCTCGATGGAGTTTTCCTTCATCGCCGTCAGCAGTTTCGCCATGCCGGCGGTTTCCTGGAAAAAATCCACGTAGTGCAGGTGTGCATCGCTGTAAGTGTATTCGCGGGCGCTGGCAGTACCGGCGAACACCAGGAGGCAGGCGAGACTCAAACGAAACAAAGACACAATTAATCTCCGACAAGTAGGCATAGCCTAGACCCCGCCCTGATGACAAGGGTTCATCCCGCAGGAAAGTGGAACGCGCACCAGTGGGAATGCTCTATAACTTCAAGGTCTTTTTTGATCGAACGACTTTTCCTACTGCCAGTGAGGTTCCCATGACCGTTACCGTCAATACCGTCTCCGCTGAAGGTTTTCGTCACACCGTACAAATCGATGACCACGAAATGTTTGCCGACGTACCGAAATCCGCCGGTGGCGAAGGCTCGGCACCTGAGCCGCACGACTACTTCGACGCCGCCCTCGGTGCCTGCAAAGCCCTGACCCTGAAGATGTACGCAAAAAAGAAAGACATCCCGCTGACCGGCGTCGGTGTCGAAGTGAAACGCGACAACAGTGAGGAGCAGAAAGGCAAATACGCCCTGCACGTCACCCTCACCCTCAAAGGCGTGTTGACCGATGCCCAGCGTGAAGAATTGCTGCGCGTCGCCGACCGCTGCCCGATCCACAAGCTGATGACCACCAGCGAAGTGGCCATCGAAACCCACGCCCCACAAGGCTTTGACAGCCAGTAATCACTACAGCGCCAGTGGCGGGTTATGCTTCTGGCATCACCCGCTCAGCCTGGAATGCACCATGGACACGCAACCTCTGATCATCCGCCCGCGCGCCGAAGACGTCGAAGGCCAGCCGATTCTGCGCCCGTTGCCGTCAGCCAAATGCCGTAGCGTCGGGCCTTTCGTGTTTTTTGATCACATGCTCGAAACCGTGTATCCGACCGGCAAAGGCATGAACATCCGACAGCACCCGCACATTGGTCTGTCGACCCTTACGTATCTGTTTGAAGGGCAGATCCAGCACAAGGACAGCCTCGGCTCCGATCAGGTGGTCAGCGCTGGCGATGTCAGTTGGATGACTGCCGGCAGCGCCATCGCTCATGTTGAACGCACACCTGAGCCGCTGTGGGAGCAGAGCTTCACGATGCACGGCCTGCAAATCTGGCTGGCTTCGCCCAAGGATCACGAGCAGGGCCCCGGACATTACAGCCATCACCCGGCAGCGACCTTGCCGGTCAGCGATAACCTCGGCGTGCAGATTCGCATGATTGCCGGGTCAGGCTTTTGCCTGGAATCACCGGTGCCGGTGCTTTCTCCTACGCTGTATGCCGAAGTGAAGATGCAGACGGCGACCACGCTGCTGATTCCGACGGAGCATGAGGAACGGGCGGTATATGTATTGAGCGGTGATGCGCAGTTGAATGGCGAAGCGATTGAACCGCACGCGCTGGTGGTGTTGCCGGCCGGGGAAGAGATGAGCCTGTTTGCCGACAGCGATTTACATGCAGTGATATTCGGCGGCGCGCCGCTGGACGGGCCTCGGCGGATCAACTGGAATTTTGTGGCGAGTGATCCGGCGGCAATTGATGAGGCGCGGCGCAAGTGGGCGGCCGGGGATTGGCCGACGGTGCCGGGGGAAGTTGAGCGGATTGAATTGCCTTAGTTCTGTGTCGCCTGTGAGTCAGTCATCGCTGGCAAGCCAGCTCCCACAGGTTTTCGCGTCGAATAGCTATTCTGCAAACGACTCGAAAACTGTGGGAGCTGGCTTGCCAGCGATGGGGCCCTGTCAGGCATCAGAAAAGTGAGTGCCTGTCACCAGAATCAACCCTTGAACACTTCATCCAGCAAATCATGCATCGACTTGAAAGCGCGCTTGGCAGTCTTCGCGTCGTACATCATCTTGCCCGGCACATTCGCATGCGGATCAGTAAACGAGTGCACCGCACCGCCGTAGCTCAGCAACTGCCAATCGACGTTCGCTGCGTTCATCTCATCTTCAAACGCCGGCAACTGCTCTTTCGGCACCAACGGATCGGAAGCGCCGTGCAGCACCAGCACCGAGCCTTTGATGTTTTTCGCATCGGCCGGGTTCGGCGAATCCAGTGTGCCGTGGAACGACACCGCCGCTTTCACCGCCGCGCCAGTGCGCGCCAGATCCAGCGCACAGCAACCGCCAAAGCAGAAACCGAACACCGCCAGTTTCGAGGTATCGACTGCCGCCTCACCCTGCTTCTGCAACTGCTCGAAAGCCGCCTGCATACGCTTGCGCAGCAATGCGCGGTCATCCTTCAGCGGCATCATCGCCGCACCGGCCTGGTCAGCGTTCTGCGGACGCACAGCCTGGCCGTAAACGTCAGCGATCAACACCACGTAACCCTTGGCCGCCACCGACTTGGCGATTTCTTCGGCACCGGCGCTGACACCCATCCAGTTCGGCGCCATCAACAGACCCGGGCGCGCGTCTTTATGTTCGGCGTCGAACGCCAGACGACCTTCATACGGCTGGCCATCAATCTGATAGACCACGGAACGTACAGTGACTTGGCTCATTTCTGACTCCTGATTTGTTAAACACCAGAATGAAAAAACCCGCCGAAGCGGGTTTTTCCTACAACGTGATCAAACCGACAGTTCAACCAGCAGCTTGTTCAGGCGGCGCACATAAGCGGCCGGATCCTTCAAGCTGTCGCCAGCCGCGAGGGCTGCCTGATCGAAGAGGATGTGCGAAAGGTCGCCAAAACGCTCTTCGCTCTGCTCGCCATCGAGTTTCTCGATCAGCGGGTGGCTCGGGTTGAATTCGAAGATCGGCTTCGAATCCGGCACCTTCTGACCGCTGGCTTCGAGGATCTGACGCATTTGCAGACCCAGGTCCTGCTCGCCGATGGCCAGAATGGCCGGCGAATCGGTCAGACGATGGGAAACGCGCACTTCAGCCACGGAATCGCCCAGCGCGGTTTTCAGACGCTCGACCAGACCTTCTTTGGATTTCGCGACTTCTTCTGCGGCTTTCTTGTCTTCTTCCGAGTCCAGGTTGCCCAGATCGAGATCACCGCGTGCCACGTCGACAAAAGTCTTGCCGTCGAACTCGCTGAGGTAGCTCATCAGCCACTCGTCGATGCGGTCGGTCAGCAGCAGCACTTCGATGCCTTTCTTGCGGAAGACTTCCAGGTGCGGGCTGTTCTTGACCTGCGCGTAAGTTTCGCCGGTGAGGTAGTAGATCTTGTCCTGACCTTCCTTGGCGCGTGCCAGGTAGTCGGCCAGACCGACGATCTGCTCGCCGTCGTCGCCATTGGTCGATGCGAAACGCAGCAGACCGGCGATTTTTTCCTTGTTGGCGAAATCTTCTGCCGGGCCTTCTTTCATGACCTGACCGAAGTTTTTCCAGAAGCCTTTGTATTGCTCAGGCTCGTTCTTCGCCAGTTTTTCCAGCATGTCCAACACACGCTTGGTCAGCGCGGTCTTCATCGAATCGATAATCGGGTCTTTCTGCAGGATCTCACGCGACACGTTCAGCGACAGGTCGTTGGAATCGACCACGCCTTTGATGAAGCGCAGGTACAGCGGCAGGAACGACTCAGCCTGATCCATCACGAAAACGCGCTGCACGTAGAGCTTCAGGCCTTTCGGCGCTTCACGCTGATACAGGTCGAACGGTGCGCGAGCCGGCACGTAAAGCAGCGAGCTGTATTCGAGCTTGCCTTCGACTTTGTTGTGGCTCCAGGCCAGCGGGTTTTCAAAGTCGTGGGCGATGTGTTTGTAGAACTCCTGATATTCCTCGTCCTTCACTTCAGTGCGAGGGCGGGTCCACAGGGCGCTGGCGCGGTTGACGGTTTCCCATTCAACGGCCGGGGCTTCTTCGCCTTCGGCAGCAGCCGCTTCTTTCGGCAGCTCGATTGGCAAAGCGATGTGGTCGGAGTATTTCTTGATGATGTTGCGCAGACGCCAGCCATCAGCGAACTCGTCTTCAGCCGCTTTCAGGTGCAGAACGATGCGAGTACCGCGCTCAGGTTTTTCGATGGTGGCGACTTCGAATTCGCCCTCGCCTTTCGACGACCAGTGCACGCCTTCGTTGGCCGGGGTGCCGGCACGACGGCTGTACACGTCAACCTGGTCGGCAACGATGAACGCCGAGTAAAAGCCCACGCCGAACTGACCGATCAGGTGCGAATCTTTCTTCTGATCGCCCGAGAGATTCTTCATGAAATCGGCGGTGCCCGACTTGGCGATGGTCCCCAGGTGGGTGATCACATCGTCACGGTTCATGCCGATACCGTTGTCTTCGAGAGTGACGGTCTTGGCGTCCTTGTCGAAGCTCACACGGATTTTCAGATCTGCGCCACCTTCGAGCAACTCAGGCTTGGCCAGGGCTTCGAAGCGCAGCTTGTCGACAGCGTCAGAGGCGTTCGAGATCAATTCGCGAAGGAAGATTTCCTTGTTGGAATACAGCGAATGGATCATGAGGTGCAGCAGCTGCTTTACCTCGGTCTGGAAGCCCAGGGTTTCCTTTTGAGTTTCCACACTCATGGTCATCAAACTCCAATCAGATGGCAGTGGCCGAGACCCGAAATGGTCTACGGCGGGTTGTCATCTGAGTTTGGGGCAGTGTTCAGGATTTCAAGGGCTCTTCAATTTTGAAGTGCGCGCGGGCGGTGGCAATCGGTTCGCTTTCTGTGCTTTGCCAGGCCGTGACGGCAACGTTGGCCACCCGCCGCCCCTGGCGGCACACCTGACACTTGGCCCAGGTGTCGCGAAACTGCCCGGCGCGCAGGTAATCAAGGGAAAAGTCGATGATCTTCGGCACACCCGGCGCACCAGTGAAGATCAATAAATGCAACGCCGCTGCGAGCTCCATGAACCCGGCAATCACCCCACCGTGGATCGCTGGAAGTAAAGGGTTACCAATGTTGTCCTTGTTCGCCGGCAGCTTGAACAGCAGCTCGTCACCGACGCGTGAGCATTCGATGCCAATCAGCCCGGCATACGGGATCAGTTTCAGCAACGGCGCATAGTCTCCCTGCGCATGAGCCTGTAGCAGTTGTTCCTTGAGGTCGTTGCTCATTGGCCTCCCCCCTTGATGGCGCCGCCGAAACCTTTTGTTCCTTTTATATTTTTGCCCATGCGCATGAAGGTGCCGACGACATGGGCAATCGGCTGCTCGGGATCATCCTGATAGGCGAAACCGCGAGCGAAGATCACATCGGTCGTCACTCGGTAGCACTGGGCAAAGCCGTAGACATCCTTATTGGGCTCGGCGGCGTGCATGTAATCAATGCGCAGGTCGAGGGTCGGGCAGACTTCGAATTCCGGCAGCACGCAGAGGGTGGACATGCCGCAGGCCGTGTCCATCAACGAGGTGATCGCTCCGCCGTGAATGACACCAGTCTGCGGATTACCGACGATTTGCGGACTGTACGGCAGGATCACCGTCAGCCCCTCGACTGAGGCGCTGTACACCTTTAAACCCAACACCTGACAGTGACGCAACGCCGACAGAAATCGCGTCGCACGCTCAAAAACGGGGTTTTCGGCCATTTGATAATTACTCTCGTTAGAGCCTTTTGCCAGTAGTAAGGAATACCGCAAAAGTTCCATGTAAAAACAAACTTATATATCTGAAAGAAATGAGGAACTTAACGTTGCGGGCAACGTTCTTAAGGCCAGTAGTTATTTTCCATAAGGAGAAACACCCCATGCGTAAGACTTTAGCTATTGCCTTGATGTTGACCGCTTCCCTCGGTCTCGCTGCCTGCGATAAAAAATCCGAGGACAAAGCTCAAGATGCCAACCAACATGCTGAGCAGGCTCAGCAAGACATGAACAAAGCTCAGGATAAAGTGAACGACGCAGCAAAAGAAAACGCCGAAGCTGCCAAAGCTCAGGCTGAATCGAATCAAGCTGCTCAAGAAGAAGCCGCCAAAAAGCAATAATTTGCTTTTCGGTGTAAAAAAGAAAACCCGCCAAGTGCGGGTTTTCTTTTGCCTGTCATTTGTCGCTAATGCCGCTTAGAGCAGCACAGTTCTAAAAGTCGGACTAATCATCAACAATAAAGAGCAAATCAGGCCCACCAGCCAGACCAGACTGCGCAGCTTTGGAATATCAGCCAGGTAGAACCACAAATAGAGGATCCTCGCGATCACAAAGATGATCGCCAAGGCATCGATCAACCATCCCTGGGTTTGCGTGGTATGCGCCATCAGCACACCGACTGCGAACAAGATGAATGCTTCGATACTGTTCTGGTGCGCCGCCAGCGCTCTGGCCCCATAACCGCTGAGTTGCGCCTGCTGTTGGCGTGGCAGATGGTTGTTGTAGCCGCCCTGCTCTTTCATGGCCTTGCCCACCGGCAGGCGCGCGATATAGATCAACAGCGCACTGATAAACACACACCAGAACGGAATACTCATCAAACGACCTCTTTGTTTGCCTCGGGAATGGGCGCTTCTGTAGGGGTATAGACCATCACATCAAGAACGTCGGAATGAAATTCACGGCGATACAACACCAGCACAACGCCAGCACTCATCAGCATGAACAGCCACGGGCTGACGAACCACGCCAGCATGGTCATGCCGAAATAATAGGAACGCAGACCAAAGTTGAACTGGTTGGCCGCCATGGAAATCACACGGGCCGCCCTTGACGCAAACGCCTTGCGCTCCTGCTCCGACACATGCCGCTCACCCACCATCGGCGCCGACCCCACTAGCACGGCGGCAAAGTTGTACTGGCGCATGCACCAACTGAACGTGAAGAACGCATAGACGAACACCAGCGCCAGGCACAGCAACTTGATCTCCGACATGCCCTGTGAGGCCTGCTGCACCATCGGGATGTCAGCCAGCAACGACACCGCCCGCTCGGAGGCACCGAGCACGGTGAGAATACCGGCAAGAATGATCAGGGTGCTGGATGCGAAGAACGAGGCGTTGCGCTCCAGATTGCCGATCACGCTGGCGTCGGCAATGCGGTTGTCGCGCAGCAACATGCGGCGCATCCAGTCTTCGCGGTAGAGATGCAACACGCTGGCCAGACACGCGGTGTCGCGAGCCTTCCAGCTGGCGTAGCGGGTGTAACCGCCCCAGCAGATGACAAACCAGAGTGCGGCGAGCAGGTGGATCAGGTTGGCGTGGATGAACGACATGCGGGTCCCTGTGATGAATGGAAGCTGTTCCAGGTAAAACCTGTGCAGTGCTTCGACGTTAGCTCAGGGAAAAAGACACTGCCTGACGCCCATAAAAAATGCCCCGTATCGATTGATACGGGGCATTTCTGTTTAAGCGTTGCAAACCCGCTTGTGGCGGATCACGAAGCTTTAAGCAATGGCTTCGCTACGCTTGCCCAGCAGACGATCGCAAACCACCGCGACCACCAGGGTCATCACGCACGGCACCAGCCATGCCAGGCCCTGCTCGCTCAGCGGCAAGTGGGACAGTTGCGAAGGCATCCAGTCAGCCAGACCGGCGCCCTTGAGTGCATCGATGGTGCCGAACAGGAACGACACCAGCATCACCGGGCCGAGAATGCGCCCATGCTCATGCCAGAAGTCTTTGCAGAAGCTCAGTGCCACCAGCACGATGCATGGCGGATAGATCGCGGTGAGCACCGGGATCGAGAACGCAATCAGCTTGGTCAGGCCCAAGTTGGACACCAGCAGCGAGAACGCTGCCAGGATGATCACCAGCGTCTTGTAAGACAGCGGCACCACACCGCTGAAGTATTCGGCACAGGCGCAGGTCAGGCCAACCGCCGTCACCAGGCACGCCAGCGAGATCAGCACCGCGAGGAAACCACTGCCCAGCGAACCGAAGGTGTGTTGCACATAAGCGTGCAGTACCGCCGCGCCGTTGGTAGCACCGACCGCCACTTCGTGGCTACCGGAACCGAGGCGGAACAGGCTGACATACACCAGCGCCAGACCGACACCGGCAATCAACCCGGCGATGATCGCGTAACGGGTGATCAGCGCAGGCGACTCGACGCCACGGGAGCGGATCGCGTTAACGATGACGATACCGAACACCAGGGCCCCGAGGGTATCCATGGTCAGGTAGCCATTGATGAAACCCTGGGAGAACGGTGCCGCCACGTATTCCGCTGTGCCTTGACCAATATCACCGGCCGGCAAGGCGAATGCCGCGATGCCCAGTACCGCCAGGGCGATGATTTTCAGCGGCGCGAGGAAACGCCCCACGGTGTCCAGCAAACGGCCCGGGTAGAGCGAGATGAAGAACACCAGCAGGAAGTACACCGAGCTGTAGAGGAACAGCGCCAGCGGGCTTTCGCCAGTCAGCGGCGCCAGGCCCACTTCGAACGACACGGTCGCGGTACGCGGTGTCGCGAACAGCGGACCGACCGCCAGATAGCACGCGGCAGCCAGAATGCCGCCAGCGATCTTGCCGATCGGGCTGCTCAGCGCATCCATCGCCCCACCGACCTTGGCCAGTGCAACGACGGTGATCACCGGCAAGCCGACAGCGGTGATCAGGAAGCCCAGCGCCGCCATCCAGACGTGAGGTCCGGCCTGCAAACCGACGATAGGCGGGAAGATGATGTTACCGGCCCCGACGAACAGGGCAAATGTCATAAAACCCAGTGCCAGGATGTCCTGACCTTTCAAAACTTTCATTAAGGAAACCACACTCTGAATCGGAATTTAGGAGGGGATTTCCCTGTGGGGTTAGGGAAATGCTGTCGATCCGTATGGGATCAACCCGTTTAGCGCGTTGCATGCCTTGTGGGCGGCAGACGCAAAAATGGCTGCTAGCCTAACGAATTTGTCTGACAAACGCACTGTTTGGGGGCGAACTATCCGATACGCGACGTGTCTTTGTCGCGTTTACGTATCTATTTTTCCTACATGGAACTCTGTAGGTAGAGCACGAACCCTGTAGTGAGGGGATTTATCCCCGATGGGCCGAAGCAGCCCTGATTGAGAACTTCTAGCGCTTTTCGATTGGCTGGATACATCGGGTTTGGAGCCGCTTCGCAGCCCAACGGGGCGGTGCGACGTTTCGCTAAATCCCCTCGCCACAGAAGCCCTCCTGTCCCTCTAAATGCCAGAAACGACAAAGGCCACCCGAAGGTGGCCTTTGTTTGGTAAAGCGTCAGCTAAGCACGAGGCTTACTTGACAGCCCAACCAGTCAGCTCGGCCAGGGCCTTGCCGATGTCTGCCAGCGAACGCACGGTTTTTACACCTGCGTCTTGCAGAGCAGCGAATTTCTCGTCTGCAGTGCCTTTGCCGCCAGAGATGATTGCGCCAGCATGGCCCATGCGCTTGCCCGGAGGAGCAGTCACACCAGCGATGTAGGAAACAACCGGCTTGGTCACGTGTGCCTTGATGTAGGCAGCCGCTTCTTCTTCAGCCGAACCGCCGATCTCGCCGATCATTACGATCGCTTCGGTCTTCGGGTCTTCCTGGAACAGCTTCAGGATGTCGATGAAGTTCGAACCCGGGATCGGGTCACCACCGATGCCGACGCAAGTCGACTGACCGAAACCGGCGTCAGTGGTCTGCTTCACAGCTTCGTAGGTCAGGGTGCCGGAACGGGAAACGATACCGACCTTGCCTGGCAAGTGAATGTGACCTGGCATGATGCCGATCTTGCATTCGCCTGGGGTGATCACGCCTGGGCAGTTAGGGCCGATCAGGACTACGCCCAGCTCGTCGCACTTAACTTTAGCGTCCAGCATGTCCAGGGTAGGAATGCCTTCGGTGATGCAGACGATCAGCTTGATGCCGCCGAAAGCAGCTTCCAGGATCGAATCTTTGCAGAAAGGAGCCGGAACGTAGATCACGCTGGCGGTAGCGCCAGTGGCCGCTACTGCGTCTTTGACGGTGTTGAACACTGGCAGACCCAGGTGCTCGGTGCCGCCTTTGCCTGGAGTTACGCCACCAACCATCTTGGTGCCGTATTCGATGGCTTGCTGGGTGTGGAAACTACCTTGCGAACCGGTAATACCCTGGCAGATAACTTTGGTGTCTTTATTGATCAGGACGCTCATTATTTGCCCTCCGCAGCTTTGACAACTTGTTGAGCAGCGTCGGTCAGGCTGGTAGCAGCGATGATGTTCAAACCGCTTTCTGCCAGTACTTTAGCGCCCAGCTCAGCGTTGTTGCCTTCAAGGCGAACAACAACCGGGATTTTCACGCCGACTTCTTTCACAGCGCCGATGATGCCTTCGGCAATCATGTCGCAGCGAACGATGCCGCCGAAGATGTTGACCAGTACTGCAGCGACGTTGGTGTCGGACAGGATGATCTTGAACGCTTCGGTAACGCGTTCTTTGGTAGCACCACCACCTACGTCGAGGAAGTTGGCTGGCTTGCCGCCATGCAGGTTGACGATGTCCATGGTACCCATGGCCAGGCCAGCACCGTTGACCATGCAGCCGATGTTGCCTTCCAGTGCTACGTAGTTCAGTTCGAACTTGGCAGCGTGCGCTTCGCGCGGATCGTCTTGCGACGGATCGTGGAAAGTCTTCAGCTTAGGCTGACGGTACATTGCGTTGGCGTCGATGTTGATCTTGGCGTCCAGGCAGTGCAGATCGCCGTCAGCCTTGATCACCAGCGGGTTCACTTCCAGCAGAGCCAGGTCGTGATCCTTGAACAGTTTGGCCAGACCTACGAAGATCTTGGCGAACTGAGCAACCTGCTTGCCTTCCAGACCCAGCTGGAATGCCAGCTCGCGACCCTGGAATGGCTGAGCGCCAACCAGTGGATCGATAGTGGCCTTGAGAATTTTTTCTGGAGTGTCGTGAGCGATTTTCTCGATGTCCACGCCACCTTCGGTGGAAGCCATGAACACGATGCGACGGCTCGAACGGTCAACGACAGCGCCCAGGTACAGCTCTTTAGCGATATCAGTGCACGATTCAACCAGGATCTTGGTGACTGGCTGGCCATTGGCGTCAGTCTGGTAAGTCACCAGACGCTTGCCCAGCCACTGCTGTGCGAAGGCTTTGGCGTCTTCTTTGCTGCGAACCAGCTTAACGCCGCCCGCTTTACCGCGACCACCGGCGTGGACCTGGGCTTTGACAACCCACTCGCTGCCGCCGATTTTGTCGCAAGCTTCTGCTGCTGCTTCCGGGGTGTCTACTGCGTAACCAGTGGAAACTGGCAGGCCGTATTCAGCGAACAGCTGCTTA
Source organism: Pseudomonas sp. Seg1 (assembly GCF_018326005.1). Classification (NCBI taxonomy): domain Bacteria; kingdom Pseudomonadati; phylum Pseudomonadota; class Gammaproteobacteria; order Pseudomonadales; family Pseudomonadaceae; genus Pseudomonas; species Pseudomonas sp. Seg1. Next base: position 1,930,705 of record NZ_AP021903.1, on the reverse strand, counting down.
CCCTGATACTCGTGAAGATTCATGCTTTTTACCGTCTTCGTTAGGTACTGCGCATTCGGCGCTGCGCTCATTTGAGTGCCGCGCCACCTGTGACTGCTGCTTGCGTAGCCTTTCCGGATACCCGGTGCAGCTACGCAAGACTGCGTCCAGCGGACATTCCGCGGTGAGACTTGCTCGCAAGGCTCACGACGGGCCGTTACCGCCGTGGTTTCTTATTGTGTCTTAACGCTTCTTGCGGTTGGCAATGTGGATGGCGCCGCCATTCACAGCCAAAGCAGCTTCGTGCAAGGCTTCAGACAGGGTCGGATGGGAGAAAACCATCATGCCCAGATCTTCAGCGCTGGTGCCGAATTCCATACCGATCGCGCCCTGCTGAACCAGTTCTGCAGCGCTCGGGCCAATCACGTGCACGCCCAATACGCGGTCAGTCTTGGCATCAGCGATGACCTTGACGAAACCACCGGTATCGTTGGCGGCCATGGCACGGCCGGAAGCGGCGAACGGGAAGGTGCCGACGTTAACTTCAACGCCTTCAGCTTTCAAGGCCTGCTCGGTTTTGCCAACCCACGCGATTTCCGGGTGAGTATAAATAACCGAAGGGATCAGGTCATAGTTCATCTGGGCTTTGTGGCCCTTGATGCGCTCGACAACCATGATGCCTTCTTCGGATGCCTTGTGAGCCAGCATCATGCCGCGAACCACGTCACCAATGGCGAAAACGCCCGGTACGGTGGTGGCGCAGTGATCGTCAACATGCACGAAACCACGCTCGTCGAGGGTCACGCCGCTGTCGGCAGCCAACAGATCAGTGGTCACCGGACGGCGACCAACGGCTACGATCAGCTTGTCGAAAGTGATGGTCTGTTCGCCGTTGGCATCGGTGTAGTTGACAACGACTTCTTCGCCGTTGACTTTCGAACCGGTTACGCGAGCGCCCAGCTTGATGTCCAGACCTTGCTTGGTCAGGGTTTTCAGCGCTTCCTTGGAAACAGCGGTGTCCGCTGCCATCAGGAAAGTGTCCAATGCTTCGAGGACAACCACTTCGGAGCCCAGACGCGACCATACCGAACCCAGTTCCAGGCCGATCACGCCAGCGCCGATCACGCCCAGACGTTTAGGTACGGTCTGGAATTCCAGTGCGCCAGTCGAATCAACGATGACTTTCTGGTCAACCGGAGCCGGTGGAATGTCGATTGGACGCGAGCCTGGAGCCAGGATCACGTTTTCAGCTTCGATGACTTCAACCGAGCCGTCCGGCTTGGTGACTTCGACTTTCTTGCCAGCCAGCAGTTTGCCGTGGCCCTGGATCGAAGTAACGCCGTTGGCCTTGAACAGAGTGGCAACGCCGCCGGTCAGGTTCTTGACGATGCCAGCCTTGCGGCCAACCATCGCAGCGACGTCCATTTTGACTTCGCCAGTCGAGATACCGTGAACGTTGAAGCTTTCTTTGGCTTCCTTGTATTTCCAGGAGCTGTCCAGCAGCGCCTTGGAAGGAATGCAGCCGACGTTCAGGCAGGTACCGCCCAAGGCTTGCTTGCCTTCGGCGTCGGTGTACTTCTCGATGCAGGCAGTGGTCAGACCCAGCTGCGCGGCCTTGATGGCAGCTACGTAACCGCCAGGGCCGGCACCGATCACTACTACGTCAAATTTCTGCGACATTCAAAAAATCCTCTTTAGCGAAAAGCTTCAAGCCGCGCGCTCCAAGCCAAGCTGCCCTTTCCTGCAGCTTGAAACTTGAAGCCCGCGACTGCTTCTATCAGATATCCAGCAACAGACGAGCCGGATCTTCCAGCAGGTTCTTGATGGTCACCAGGAAGGTTACAGCTTCTTTGCCATCGATCAGACGGTGATCGTAGGACAGTGCCAGGTACATCATCGGACGGATAACGACCTGACCGTTGATGGCCATAGGACGCTGGATGATGTTGTGCATGCCCAGAATCGCTGCCTGCGGCGGGTTGACGATCGGGGTCGACATCATCGAACCGAAGGTACCACCGTTGGTGATGGTGAAGGTACCACCGGTCATCTCGTCCATCGACAGTTTGCCGTCACGGGCTTTCTTGCCGAAAGTGGCGATGCCGCCTTCGATTTCAGCCAGGCTCATCAGTTCGGCGTTACGCAGGACCGGAACAACCAGGCCACGGTCGCTGGAAACGGCAACGCCGATGTCCGCGTAGCCGTGGTAAACGATGTCGCCGCCGTCGATCGACGCGTTGACAGCCGGGAAGCGTTTCAGCGCTTCGGTAGCTGCTTTCACGAAGAACGACATGAAGCCCAGGCGTACGCCGTTGTGGGACTTCTCGAACAGGTCCTTGTACTTCGAACGCAGAGCCATGACTTCGGTCATGTCGACTTCGTTGAAAGTGGTCAGCATCGCCATGTTCGACTGAGCTTCAACCAGACGCTTGGCCACGGTGGCACGCACGCGGGTCATCGGTACGCGCTTCTCGATGCGGTCGCCAGCGGCGAACACAGGAGCGGCAGCCGAAGGAGCAGCAGCCTTGGCAGGCGCGGCAGCCGGAGCGGCTTTCTTGGCAGCAACAGCTGCAACCACGTCTTCCTTGGTCACACGACCGCCTTTGCCGGTGCCGGCAACGGAAGCGATGTTGATGCCGTTTTCTTCAGCCAGCTTGCGCGCAGCCGGTGCAGCAACAGGATCGTCTTCGCCTTCGGCAGCAGCCGGTGCAGCGGCAGCAGCGGCCGGAGCAGCAGCGGCGGCTGGAGCAGCGGCAGCAGCGCCGCCCGCTTCGATGGAGCCCAGGACTTCGTCGGACAGAACGGTGTCGCCTTCGTTCTTGACGATTGCGCCCAGCACGCCGTCGGCAGTAGCCAGAACTTCCAGTACGACTTTGTCAGTTTCGATGTCGACGATCAGATCGTCGCGCTTGACAGCGTCGCCCGGTTTTTTGTGCCAGGTGGCAACGGTGCCATCGGCAACCGATTCCGGGAAAGTGGGGGCTTTGATCTCGATAGCCATTATCTGTGGTTCCTTAAATTCGGTTTCAGGTGCGCGAAGGCATTAAACGGTAAACGCGTCTTGCAGCAGTTTTTCCTGCTGCTCGGCGTGCATCGATGCGTAACCACAAGCAGGTGCAGCAGAAGCCTCACGGCCCGCGTACTCAAGTACGAGAGATTTGTTGAGGTTGCTGATGCTGCGACGCAAGTGGTGCTGGCTGCAGTACCAGGCGCCCTGGTTCATCGGCTCTTCCTGACACCAAACGGCATGTTTGACGTTGGTATAAGGAGCCAGGACTTCTTTCAAGTCGTCCTCAGGGAATGGGTACAACTGCTCGATACGCACGATGGCGATATCTTCGCGGCCTTCGGCACGGCGTTTTTCCAGCAGGTCGTAGTAAACCTTGCCGCTGCACAGAACAACGCGCTCGACCTTTTTCGGGTCCAGGGCATCGATTTCCGGGATCACGGTCTGGAACGAACCTTCGGCCAGATCTTCCAGCGTCGAGATGGCCAGCTTGTGGCGCAGCAGCGACTTCGGCGTCAGCACGACCAGCGGCTTGCGCAGCGGGCGAATCACCTGACGACGCAGCAAGTGGTAGATCTGTGCCGGCGTGGTTGGTACGGCTACCTGAATGTTGTGCTCGGCGCACAGCTGCAGGTAACGCTCCAGACGTGCCGAGGAGTGCTCGGGACCCTGGCCTTCGTAACCGTGTGGCAGCAACATGGTCAGACCACAGAGACGGCCCCACTTGTGTTCGCCGCTGGTGATGAACTGGTCGATAACAACCTGTGCACCGTTGGCGAAGTCGCCGAACTGGGCTTCCCAGATCACCAACGCATTTGGCGTGGTGGTCGAGTAACCGTATTCGAACGCCAATACCGCTTCTTCCGACAGGAACGAGTCGTACAGGTCGAAACGTGGCTGACCGTCGTACAGGTGCTGCAGCGGAATGTAGGTGCCGGCATCTTTCTGGTTGTGCAGAACAGCGTGACGGTGCGAGAACGTACCGCGGCCGATGTCCTGACCCGTCATGCGGATCGGGTGACCTTCGAACGCCAGGGTCGCGTACGCCATGGTTTCAGCGTAACCCCAGTTGATCGGCAGGCCGCCGGCTTGCATCTTCTGACGGTCTTCGTAGATCTTCGCAACCTGACGCTGAACTACGAAGCCTTCCGGAATTTCCAGCAGCTTGGCAGACAGTTCTTGCAGGGTCTTCAGATCAAAGCGAGTGTCGTGACGCGCAGTCCAGGCGTGGCCCAGATACGGACGCCAGTCCACGAACAGCTCTTTGTTCGGCTCTTTGACCAGCGATTTCACAACGTGCAAACCGTTGTCCAGCGCGTTGCGATACTCGTCGACCTTGGCCTGAACACGCTCAGCGTCCAGTACACCGGACTGAGTCAGACGATCAGCGTACAGCTCACGGGTGGTGCGCTGCTTGGTGATCTGCTGATACATCAGCGGCTGGGTGCCGCTAGGCTCGTCGGCCTCGTTGTGGCCGCGACGACGGTAGCAGACCAGGTCGATCACCACGTCACGCTTGAACTGCATGCGGTAGTCGATAGCCAGCTGGGTCACGAACAACACGGCTTCCGGATCATCGCCATTCACATGGAGAATCGGCGCCTGGATCATCTTCGCAACGTCGGTGGCGTACTCGGTGGAACGCGAGTCCAGCGGGTTGCTGATGGTGAAACCCACCTGGTTGTTGATCACGATGTGCACGGTGCCGCCGGTTTTGAAACCGCGGGTCTGCGACATCTGGAAGGTTTCCATGACCACACCCTGACCTGCGAATGCAGCGTCACCGTGGATGGAGATCGGCAGAACCTTCTCACCGGTCTGGTCGTTACGACGATCCTGACGGGCGCGAACCGAACCTTCGACCACCGGGGAAACGATTTCCAGGTGGGACGGGTTGAACGCCATGGCCAGGTGAACTTCACCGCCAGTGGTCATCACGTTGGACGAGAAGCCCTGGTGGTATTTAACGTCACCGGAACCCAGCTCGACCTTCTTCTTGCCTTCGAACTCGTCGAACAGCTCGCGCGGGTTCTTGCCGAAGGTGTTGACCAGCACGTTCAGACGGCCACGGTGGGCCATGCCGATGACGACTTCCTTGGTGCCGTAGGAACCGGAACGCTGGATCAGTTCGTCGAGCATCGGAATCAGGCTTTCGCCGCCTTCCAGACCGAAACGCTTGGTGCCCGGGTATTTGGTGCCCAGGTATTTTTCCAGGCCTTCACCGGCAGTCACGCGCTCAAGCAGGTGGCTCTTGATGTCGGCGGAGTACGTCGGACGACCACGCACGCTTTCCAGACGCTGCTGGAACCACTGGCGCTGCTCGGAATCGGTGATATGCGTAAATTCAGCGCCGATGGTGCGGCAATATGTCTGCTGCAACGCTTCGTGAATTTCGCGTAGGCTCGCTTCCTCTTTGCCGATGAACAGGTCGCCGGCACGGAAGGTCGTATCAAGATCGGCATTGGTCAAGCCGTAATGATTGATCGACAGGTCTGCAGGTGCAGGACGCTGCCACAGCCCCAGCGGGTCAAGCTGGGCTGCCTGGTGGCCACGCATACGGTAGGCCTGGATCAATCGCAGCACTTCAACTTGCTTCTTCTCGTGCTCACTGCTCACGCTGCCGGCGGAAACCGGTTGGGCGCGGCGCTGGTTCTTTGCCAGCAGCACAAAATGATCGCGAATTGTGGAGTGCGAAACATCAGTGGCAGAGTTGCCGTCGGCAGGCAACTTCTGAAAGTAGGTGCGCCACTCTTCTGGCACAGCGTTAGGGTCGTGCAGGTAGAGCTCATAAAGCTCTTCCACATAGGCAGCGTTTCCACCTGAAAGGTAGGCGCTGTTCCACATGCGCTGCATCACGCTTTCTTGCATGCTTGGTCACCCTCGGTTAGGGGAACACCATCGGCGTCGACACCGAGCAAACTTGCAGAAGTCCGAATGCAGCGACCAAAACAAGCCACCTAGGATCACGCTGATAGTCCGGGTACCAGCCCGGATGCCCCTGCTTGTCTCATTTCTTCAAAATAAGAGCCGCAGCTTATGGCTGCTGCTCTGGTTATAGCCATGACGCGGGTTGAAGCCCGCGCCACAGCCTCTTCGGTACAGCGGTTCTACGGTTACAGCAGCTGAATCACACGCCGCTCGAAAGCAGCATGTTACGGATGTGACCGATGGCCTTAGTCGGGTTCAGGCCTTTCGGACATACGTTGACGCAGTTCATGATGCCCCGGCAGCGGAATACGCTGAACGGGTCATCGAGCGAAGCCAGACGCTCGTTGGTCTTGGTGTCACGGCTGTCTGCCAGGAAGCGGTAGGCTTGCAGCAGTGCAGCCGGACCCAGGAACTTGTCCGGGTTCCACCAGAAGGACGGGCAAGAGGTCGAGCAGCAAGCGCACAAAATGCACTCGTACAGACCGTCGAGCTTTTCACGCTCTTCTGGCGACTGCAGACGCTCGATGGCCGGAGCCGGCGTGTCGTTCTGCAGGTAAGGCTTCACCTTCTCGTATTGCTTGTAGAAGATGCTCATATCGACGACCAGGTCACGGATAACCGGCAAACCTGGCAGTGGACGAACGATCAACTTGTTACCTTTTACAACGGCGGACAGCGGCGTGATGCACGCCAGACCGTTCTTGCCGTTGATGTTCATGCCGTCGGAGCCGCAGACGCCTTCACGGCAAGAGCGACGATAGGAGAAACCCTCGTCCTGCTCTTTGATCAGCGCCAGCACATCCAGCACCATCAGGTCTTTACCACCGGTATCGACCTGGAATTCCTGCATGAACGGCGCAGCGTCCTGATCAGGGTTGTAGCGATAAACACTGACTTGCAACATGGCGGTCACCCTTAATAAGTCCGGACTTTAGGTTCGAAAGTCGGAACAGTCTTCGGCGAGAAGTTCACGGCACGTTTGGTGACGCGCTTGTCACCCGGGAAGTACAGGGTGTGGCACAGCCAGTTTTCGTCGTCACGATCTTCGAAGTCTTCACGGGCGTGAGCGCCGCGGGACTCTTTACGTACTTCGGCAGCGATGGCGGTAGCTTCAGCCACTTCCAGCAGGTTTTGCAGTTCCAGCGCTTCGATACGAGCAGTATTGAACGCCTGCGACTTATCGTTGATCTTCACGTTGGCGATGCGGGTACGCAGATCAGCGAGCTGAGCGATACCTTTCTGCATGTATTCGCCGGTACGGAATACGCCGAAGTAGTTCTGCATGCAGCTTTGCAGCTCGCGACGCAGGGTTGCCACGTCTTCGCCATCAGTACGGCTGTTCAGCGCGTTCAGACGCGACAGGGCAGCTTCGATGTCGGCTTCGGTAGCGTCGTCGTATTCGATGCCGTCGGTCAGCGCTTTTTCCAGGTGCAGGCCGGCAGCGCGGCCGAATACCACCAGGTCGAGCAGCGAGTTGCCGCCCAGACGGTTGGCACCGTGAACCGATACGCAAGCCACTTCACCTACCGCGAACAGACCAGGAATGATCTGGTCCACGCCTTCGGCGTTCTGGGTGATCGCCTGGCCATGAATGTTGGTGGCAACGCCGCCCATCATATAGTGGCAAGTCGGAACAACCGGAACCGGAGCAACCACCGGGTCAACGTGAGCGAAAGTCTTCGACAGTTCGCAGATGCCTGGCAGACGGCTGTGCAGCACTTCCTCGCCCAAGTGGTCGAGTTTGAGCATTACGTGGTCGCCATTCGGACCGCAACCGTTGCCGGCGATGATTTCTTTAACCATCGAGCGAGCAACCACGTCACGACCGGCAAGGTCTTTGGCGTTCGGAGCATAACGCTCCATGAAACGCTCGCCGTGCTTGTTGATCAGGTAACCACCTTCACCACGGCAACCTTCAGTTACCAGAACACCGGCGCCGGCGATGCCGGTCGGGTGGAACTGCCACATTTCGATGTCTTGTACCGGTACGCCAGCACGCAGAGCCATGCCGACGCCGTCACCGGTATTGATCAGGGCGTTGGTGGTGGAAGCATAGATACGACCTGCACCGCCGGTAGCCAATACGGTGGCCTTGGCGCGGATGTAGGTGGTTTCGCCGGTTTCGATGCAGATTGCGATCACACCGACGAATTCGCCTTCCTGGTTTTTCACCAGGTCAACAGCGTAGTACTCGTTCAGGAACGTGGTACCGGCTTTCAGGTTGCCCTGATAAAGGGTGTGCAGCAGAGCGTGACCGGTACGGTCGGAAGCTGCGCAGGTACGTGCAGCCTGACCGCCCTTACCGTAGTCCTTGGACTGACCACCGAATGGACGCTGGTAGATACGGCCTTGCTCGGTACGCGAGAACGGCAGACCCATGTGGTCCAGCTCGAAAACGGCAGCCGGGCCTTCCTGACACATGTACTCGATAGCGTCCTGGTCACCGATGTAGTCGGAACCCTTGACGGTATCGTACATGTGCCAGCGCCAGTCATCGTTCGGGTCAGCGGACGCGATCGCGCAAGTGATGCCGCCCTGGGCGGATACAGTGTGCGAACGGGTCGGGAAAACCTTGGTGATCACGGCAGTCTTGTGACCACCCTGTGCCAGTTGCAGCGCAGCGCGCATGCCGGCACCGCCACCACCAATAATGATGGCGTCGAAAGAAATCGTTGGAATGTTAGCCATGAATCAGATACCCCAGAGAATCTGCACACCCCAGACGAAGTAAGCGAACATCGCGATGCCGCAAACTGCCTGGAAAAGGAAACGTACTGCGGTCGCGGACTTGCCCAGCGCCATTGGCGTCAGGTAGTCGGTCGCGATGGTCCACATGCCAACCCAGGCGTGAGCGCCAAGGGCAACGAGGGCCAGCAGACTGAAGATACGCATCCCGTTGTGAGCGAACAGGCCGTGCCACTGGTCGTAGCCAATGCCCGGATTCGCTGCAAGGTATCCGATCAGGAAGATGAAATAAGCCGCGAGAACAACCGCAGACACACGTTGCGCCATCCAGTCATAGAGGCCCGAACGCGAAAGGTTCGTAACGCTGGTTACCATATCCAAACTCCTGCCAGAACGATCAGCACCACGGAAATGGCGATGATGATTTTCGAGCCCAGGCGGCCGCCTTCCAGCGTCTCACCGATGCCCATATCCATGATCAAGTGGCGCACACCGGCTACCAGGTGATACAGCAGAGCGGACAGGAGGCCCCATGCTACGAACTTGGCCAGCGGGCTGGTCAAGCATGCCTTCACTTCGGCAAAGCCTTCCTCGGAACCCAGGGATTTGCCCAATGCATAAAGCATGAAGCCAAGGCCCAGGAAGAGGATGATGCCGGAAACACGGTGAAGAAACGACGTAACGCCGGTGATGGGGAGTTTGATGGTCCTTAGGTCTAGGTTTACAGGTCGTTGGCTTTTCACGGCTTTTTTTTCACACTGAAGAGCCCCTAACAATCAGGGCAAAGTTGTTGGGGAGTGCACTGGTCAGGTAACCACCACCCAGGGATGCGACCCCCAATAAAGCAGGCCCAAAAGCCCTTGGCGGTCGGTGGCCGAGTATAGACAGTTAGGCTACTAATGACAACGCAATCACCTACCCCAAATAGCTGATTGCACAAGTCGTATAAAAGGCGTAAATGGCAGTCAATTTCGAGGAAAAAGTACGCTTAAAGCCTTCTGGAGCAAGACTTTAGGCAAATTGACATTCGAATTTATCTCACTATAGTGGTGCGGGCCCTGCGTGGGGGGTCTGTCTGATGGTTCAAGCATAAATAGGAGGCCACATGGCTGACAAAAAAGCGCAGTTGATCATCGAGGGCGCAGCCCCCGTCGAGCTGCCCATTTTAACCGGCACCGTTGGTCCCGATGTAATCGATGTTCGGGGCCTGACGGCCACGGGCCGCTTCACTTTCGACCCTGGTTTCATGTCGACCGCCTCGTGCGAATCGAAGATCACCTATATCGACGGCGACAACGGCATTCTGTTGCACCGCGGCTACCCGATCGAACAGCTGGCTGAAAAGTCGGACTACCTGGAAACCTGCTACCTGCTGCTCAACGGCGAACTGCCGACAGCAGAACAGAAGGCCCAGTTCGTCAGCACCGTGAAAAACCACACCATGGTTCACGAGCAGCTGAAAACCTTCTTCAACGGCTTCCGTCGCGACGCCCACCCGATGGCCGTCATGTGCGGCGTAGTCGGCGCCCTCTCGGCCTTCTACCACGACTCCCTCGACATCAATAACCCGCAGCATCGCGAAATCTCCGCGATCCGCCTGGTTGCCAAGATGCCGACCCTGGCAGCGATGGTTTACAAGTACTCCATGGGCCAACCCATGATGTACCCGCGCAACGACCTGACGTACGCGGAAAACTTCCTGCACATGATGTTCAACACCCCGTGCGAGATCAAACCGATCAGCCCGGTACTCGCCAAGGCCATGGACCGGATCTTCATCCTCCATGCCGACCACGAGCAGAACGCATCGACTTCCACCGTGCGTCTGGCCGGCTCTTCGGGTGCCAACCCGTTCGCCTGTATCGCCGCCGGTATCGCCGCACTGTGGGGCCCTGCCCACGGCGGCGCGAACGAAGCCGTTCTGACCATGCTTGACGAGATTGGCGATGTTTCGAACATCGACAAGTTCATCGCCAAGGCCAAGGACAAGAACGATCCGTTCAAACTGATGGGCTTCGGTCACCGCGTTTACAAGAACCGCGACCCTCGCGCGACTGTAATGAAGCAGACCTGCGACGAAGTACTGAAGGAATTGGGCATCAACAACGATCCGCAACTCGAACTGGCGATGCGCCTGGAAGAGATCGCGCTGACCGACCCGTACTTCATCGAACGCTCGCTGTACCCGAACGTCGACTTCTACTCGGGGATCATCCTCAAGGCGATCGGCATTCCGACCAGCATGTTCACCGTGATCTTTGCGCTGGCGCGTACTGTTGGCTGGATCTCCCACTGGAAAGAAATGCTCTCCAGCCCGTACAAGATTGGCCGTCCGCGCCAGTTGTACACTGGTTACGAGTCGCGTGACATTACCAAGCTGGAAGACCGCAAATAAGACTTGTCTTGCGATGACGTCTTAAGTTTGTAACGGGGACGGCCTCTATTTATATGGAGGCCGTTTTTGTTTGTCTGGGGGTTTGGGGGTTTGGGGGTTTGGGGATTGTGAGCATATCCGTTGCTGCGGTGATGGCTGCTTAGGGTTCCGCCCTTACGGCGGGTCACTTTTGGCAAACGCCCCAAAAGTAACCAAAAGGGCTGCTCCCTGACGTACGGCACTTCGCTTAGGCTCAGTGTTCCCTCGCTACGGCGTCCATCCGGGGGCATCGCCTCCGGTTTGCTTCGCTGCACCTCCTCTCGATGTGTTTGGCTTCGCCAAACGGCGCTGCGCGCCTACCCCGGATGAACACCTCCGCTCGGCCTGCCGATGGGCCTGAAGATCAAGAGCAGGATCAAAAGCCAGATCAAGAGCCCCTCACCCTAGCCCTCTCCCGGAGGGAGAGGGGACTGACCGAGGTGTTTGAGAGAACTACGCCGACATGAAATACCGAGTCGAACTCAGGTTCTGAAAGGCTCACAAATCGGCCCCCCTCTCCTTGGACCCTAGCCCTCTCCCGGAGGGAGAGGGGACTGGCCTAGGTGTTTGAGAGAGCTACGCCGACATGAAACACCGAGTCGAACTCAGATTCTGAAAGATTCACAAATCGGCTCCCTCTCCTAGGGGAGAGGGCTGGGGTGAGGGGCAAACCCAACACAAAACCAAAGCCAACCGCACGCTTCTCACCCCTCAACACAATGAGCATTAGCTCAAGTACCGCTCTTGATCTTCACCCCTCAACACAATGAGCGTTAGCTCGAGTACCGCTCTTGATCTTCACCACTCAACACAATGAGCGTTAGCTCGAGTACCGCTCTTGATCTTCACCACTCAACACAATGAGCGTTAGCTCGAGTACCGCTCTTGATCTTAAGCGCCCGTCGGAAGGCTGAGCGGAGGGATTGATCCGGGGTGGGAGCGCAGCGACCGTTTGGCACAGCCAAACACATCGAGAGGAGGTGCAGCGCAGCAAACCGGAGGCGATGCCCCCCCCGGATCGATCACGGAGCGAAGGAACCCGAGCCACAGCGAGGGCCGTACGTCAGGGTAAAGCCTTTTTGGTTACTTTTTCGGCGTCTGGAAAAAGTGACCCGCCGTAAGGGCGGAACCCTAAGTAGCCATCACAAAAAAAACGGATATACACCCAAAATAAAAAAACCCACCAAAGTCCGATAACCGCCCACAAAAAATGCCCCGATCTCTCAACCGGGGCATTCAGCACAACACTACAAAACCATCAAGCCATCAATGCGAAACCGCCCCACTCGCCCCCAACCCCGTCTGCGAACGCACGAACTGCGGGAAAAACAGCGCCCGCTCATTATCCGCAGCCGCCGACTTGTCAGTAATCGAGAAGAACCAGATCCCGACAAAAGCAATGATCATCGAAAACAGCGCCGGATACTCGTAAGGGAAGATCGCCTTCTCATGATGCAGAATCTGCACCCAGATGGTCGGACCAAGAATCATCAGCCCCACCGCACTCACCAACCCCAACCACCCGCCAATCATCGCGCCACGGGTAGTCAACTTCTTCCAGTACATCGAAAGCAACAACACCGGGAAGTTGCAGCTGGCCGCGATCGAGAACGCCAGACCCACCATGAACGCAATGTTCTGGCTTTCAAACAGAATGCCCAGACCAATGGCCAGAATCCCCAGCGCAATCGTGGTGATCTTCGAAACGCGAATCTCATCCTTGTCGTTGGCCTTGCCCTTCTTGATCACACTGGCATACAGATCGTGCGATACCGCCGAAGCACCGGCCAGAGTCAGACCCGCCACAACCGCCAGAATGGTCGCAAACGCCACCGCCGAGATGAAGCCAAGGAAGATACTGCCGCCCACCGCATCAGCCAGGTGCACCGCTGCCATATTGTTGCCACCGAGCAAAGCGCCCGCCGCATCTTTAAAGGCCGGATTGGTGCTGACCAGCAAGATCGCGCCGAAGCCGATGATGAACGTCAGGATGTAGAAATAACCAATGAACCCGGTTGCGTACAGCACGCTCTTACGGGCTTCTTTAGCGTCACTCACAGTGAAGAAGCGCATCAGGATGTGCGGCAGGCCAGCGGTACCGAACATCAGTGCCAGACCCAGCGAGAACGCCGAAATCGGATCTTTCACCAGACCGCCCGGGCTCATGATCGCCTCACCTTTGGGGTGAACCTTGATCGCCTCGGAGAACAGCATGTTGAAGTCGAAGTTGACGTGCTTCATCACCATCAGCGCCATGAACGAGGCACCCGACAGCAACAGCACCGCTTTGATGATCTGCACCCAAGTGGTCGCCAGCATGCCGCCGAACAGCACGTACATGCACATCAGGATGCCAACCAGAATCACCGCGACGTAATAGTCGAGACCGAACAGCAACTGGATCAGCTTGCCGGCGCCAACCATTTGCGCGATCAGGTAGAACGCCACCACCACCAGCGAACCGCAGGCCGACAGCGTGCGGATCTGGGTTTGCCCGAGGCGGTAGGACGCCACGTCGGCAAAGGTGTATTTACCCAGGTTACGCAGACGCTCGGCGATCAGAAACAAAATGATCGGCCAGCCCACCAGGAACCCGATCGAGTAGATCAGACCATCGTAGCCGGAAGTGAACACCAGCGCGGAAATCCCCAGGAAGGACGCCGCTGACATGTAGTCACCGGCAATCGCCAGACCGTTCTGGAAACCGGTGATCTTGCCGCCCGCCGCATAGTAGTCGGCGGCCGACTTGTTACGCTTCGAGGCCCAGTAGGTGATGCACAGCGTGGCACCGACGAACACCACAAACATGGCGATCGCGGAGACGTTGAGCGGTTGTTTGTGGACTTCACCCGTCAGGGCTTCAGCGGCCCAGACGGCGGGCGCGAACGCTGCGATGCTCAATAAAGCCAGTAGACGCCGGATCATTGCTGAGCCTCCTTGAGAATCGCATTGTTCAGGTCGTCGAACTCGCCATTGGCGCGGCGCACGTAGATCGCGGTCAGGATGAAAGCCGAGACAATCAGGCCGACACCGATCGGGATGCCCCAGGTGATCGAAGACTCGGGACTGAGCTTGGCCCCGAGCACTTTCGGGCCGTAAGCGATCAGAAGGATGAATCCGGAGTAGAGCCCGAGCATGATCGCCGAGAGTATCCAGGCGAACTTTTCCCTTTTTCGCACCAGCTCCTTGAATCGGGGACTGTTTTGAATCGAGAGGTAAATGCTGTCGTTCATTGTTTTTATCCTCGCAGCACAGATTATTGTTGGAACATAGCTAATGTATGCGGCTGCGAGCGCGGTAACAGACGACCTTAGTAGTAGAACGCCATGACCCTTTTGCCAATTTCAAGCACAAAAAAAACTGTGGGAGCTGGCTTGCCAGCGATGACGTCGTGTCAGCCAACTATTAGTCAACTGACAGACCGCTATCGCGGGCAAGCCCGCTCCCACAGGATTGGTGGTGAACAAAAGCTATTTCGGGTTATTTAGTCCAGTCAGCCACGCGATCCGGGTGCTTGGCGACCCAATCCTTGGCCGCTGCTTCAGGTTTGGCACCATCCTGAATGGCAAGCATGACTTCGCCGATTTCGTCTTTCGACGCCCACTGGAAGTTCTTCAGGAACTTGGCCACTTCCGGCGCCTTGGCGTCCAGTTCTTTGCTGCCGATGCTGTTGACGGTTTCAGCTGCGCCGTACACGCCTTTCGGGTCGTCGAGGAAGCGCAGTTTCCACTTGGCGAACATCCAGTGCGGCACCCAACCGGTGACAGCGATGGATTCGTTCTTCTTCTCGGCACGAGTCAGCTCGGCGATCATGCCGGCGCCGGAACTGGCCTTGAGGTTGTACTTGTCGAGGCCGTAATCCTTGATCGCCTGATCAGTCTTGAGCATCACGCCTGAACCGGCGTCGATGCCGACAATGCGGTTCTTGAAAGTGTCATCGGTTTTGAGGTCTTCGATCGACTTGGCTTTCACATACTCCGGCACGATCAGGCCGATTTTCGCGTCCTTGAAGTTCGGGCCGTAGTCGACGACCAGATCCTTGTTCTTCGCCCAGTATTCGCCGTGGGTCACGGGCAGCCAGGCGGAGAGCATGGCGTCGAGTTTGCCGGTGGCGACACCTTGCCACATGATCCCGGTGGCGACGGCTTGCAGTTTCACGTCGTAGCCGAGTTTCTGCTTGATCACTTCGGCCGCAACGTGGGTGGTCGCGACGCTGTCGGACCAGCCGTCAACGTAACCGATGTTCAGGGTCTGTTTTTCAGCGCTGGCAAATGTGGAACTCATCGCAAGCACCAGAGCGGCACCGGTGCCTAAAAGTCGTCGCATCTTCATCGTTACTTCCCCGAAATGCTGCGCCCGACGGATGACGGGCGACGTCAACGTATTGTTATGGTGCACAGCGCCCCCATCACGCCCGACCGCAAACTCGCTCTACTGCCAGTGGAGTGCTGACGCTTTCGATCATCAACCTGACGACCGTCGCGACCTGCTCTGTCAGCGACCTCAAGGCAACGAGAAACGACATCAGAAGGCCATTAACCGCGTCTATATAAATGACGCCAAA
This sequence comes from Pseudomonas sp. Seg1, assembly GCF_018326005.1. Classification (NCBI taxonomy): domain Bacteria; kingdom Pseudomonadati; phylum Pseudomonadota; class Gammaproteobacteria; order Pseudomonadales; family Pseudomonadaceae; genus Pseudomonas; species Pseudomonas sp. Seg1. The sequence goes on along the minus strand of NZ_AP021903.1, from coordinate 1,915,129 downwards.
TAATCCGCCCGAACTTTGCATGTCAAAATCATGCGAGCCACCAACCCCCGCTTAAATGCAGGTAACATGCGTCGCTTTGCAGCCACTCGGCCTGACCATGTCCGCGACCTCCCGCTTTCCTTTTCTTCCATATATCTTCGCCTGCCTGCTTGGCCTGTTTGCGCTTGGCGGCTTCTGGTACGGCTTGGGTAAACCGGTGATTCTGCCAGACGCCGCGACGCCGACGCACAAGCTGCAATGCGCCTCCTACACCCCTTTCGATAAAGACCAATCGCCGTTCGACGTGCCGTTCAAGCTGCGCCCGGAGCGCATGGACGCTGACCTTGCATTACTGGCGACGCGATTTGAGTGCATCCGCACGTATTCCATGACCGGCCTCGAAGCGTTGCCTGATCTGGCGCGCAAGCATGGCTTGAAGTTAATGATCGGCGCCTGGGTCAACAGCAATCCGGTAGACACCGAGAAGGAAGTCGATCTGCTGATCAAATCGGCCAATGCCAACCCGGACGTGGTCAGTGCGGTGATCGTCGGCAACGAAGCGTTGCTGCGCAAGGAAGTCACCGGCGCGCAACTGGCCCGACTGATCAACAAGGTCAAAAGCCAGGTCAAGCAACCGGTTACCTACGCCGATGTCTGGGAGTTCTGGCTCAAGCATCCGGAAATCGCGCCGGCGGTGGACTTCTTGACCATTCACCTGCTGCCGTACTGGGAAGATGATCCGTCGAACATCGACGCGGCCCTGCAACATGTCGCGGACGTGCGTCAGGTGTTTGGCAACAAGTTCGCACCCAAGGACGTGATGATTGGCGAAACCGGTTGGCCGAGCGAAGGTCGCCAGCGTGAGACCGCGCTGCCGAGCCGGGTCAACGAAGCCAAGTTCATTCGCGGGTTTGTCGCAATGGCAGAGAGAGAAGGCTGGCATTACAACCTGATCGAGGCGTTTGACCAGCCATGGAAGCGGGCAAGCGAAGGCGCGGTTGGCGGGTATTGGGGGCTGTTTGACGCCGATCGTCAGGATAAAGGCGTACTCGCCGGTCCCGTGACCAATGTGCCGTACTGGAAAGAATTGCTGGCGGCCGGAGGACTGATCTTCCTCGGCACCCTGATCCTCGGCGGCCGGGTTCGCACGACACGCTCGGCACTGATCTTGCCGCTGCTGGGCGCCCTCGCCGCTTGTTCGATTGGCGCCTGGGGCGATCTGGCGCGAGTCACCACACGATTCACCAGCGAATGGCTGTGGGTCGGGTTGTTGACGGCACTGAATCTATTGGTGCTTGCACATGCCGCGCTGACATTGAGCGCTCGTATTGGCTGGCGTGAAAAAGCCTTCAACCTGCTGGAGCGTCGTGCCGGGTGGCTGGTGGCCGCAGCCGGTTTTGCAGTGGCGGTGATGATGCTGGAAATGGTGTTTGATGCACGCTATCGCAGTTTTGCGAGCATGGCGTTTGTGGTGCCTGCGCTGGTTTATCTGTGCCGGCCGGTGAGCGTGCCGCGTCGTGAGATTGCTCTGCTGACCTTTATCGTCGGTGCGGGCATTGCGCCGCAGTTGTATCAGGAAGGTTTGCAGAATCAGCAGGCGTGGGGTTGGGCGTTGGTCAGTGGGTTGATGGTGATTGCGCTGTGGCGTTGCTTGCGAGTTTGTACCCGCTGATCTTCGGCGTCTGTACCGCCCTCATCGCTGGCAAGCCAGCTCCCACAGAGGTATGGGTTAACACGACATGTGTGCACGACCCAAAAAACTGTGGGAGCTGGCTTGCCAGCGATGGCTGACTGTCAGGCGCTACGGGAAGCTCTGACCAGCCGCAACCCGGCAATCACCACCGCAAACACCGCCAGTGTCGTGTTGTACAACGCCAGTGCCGGCAACCCGACCATCAGCGCCAGCACCGCCAGCCACCACCCTGCCCGCCCCGGCACGACAAAACCGAGCAACGCCGCACCCAACGCCGTCCAGCCCAATACCTTGAAGTGAATCATCAGCCCCAGGTTCGAGCGCAGCTGACACTCCCATCGGCTCGCCTCATCAACGCAGATGCCGACCCACTGCCCGTCCTCCATAAAGCCATAGCGAGCCCCATAACTGGCGGCCAGCCATAGCGGCAGCAAAACAAGCAGCAGAATCATGGGCAAGCGGCGGGACATGAAGCACTCCAATCTTCGGAAATCGGCGGCCAGCTTAATCTGCCGCCATCCATACGCAAGCACTAACAACAGTTAACTAGTCATCCAATCCGTGCAAAGTGTATCGTCCAGCTACTATTACTCCGAATTCTGCCTGTTTGGTGCCGCGGCATGGCACTTTGGCGCAAACCCGGTGGTCATAGCCTGCGAACTTCATTCGGCACCTTCCTCTAAGGGATCTAGTCATGCTCCGTTCCTTGCGCTTCGCCGCGCTGTTCAGCGGCCTTATTCTGAGTGCGTCCGCACTGGCGGTGGATATCGACGCCGCCAGCTATGGCTACCCCCTGACCAACCCGTTCGAGGCGACCATCGCCACGACTCCGCCGGACCTGCGTCCGGAACTGCCGCTGGATGACGACATCAATCAGTCGGATCGCAGCGTCACCCTGCGTCCGGAGCGAGCGTTCATCCTGCCAGACAACTTCTGGGCGGTGAAAAAGCTCACCTATCGCATCGCCGAGCAGGACAAACCGGCACCGCTGATCTTCCTGATCGCCGGCACCGGTGCGCGCTACGACAGCACGCTCAACGAATACCTGAAAAAGCTCTACTACAAGGCCGGCTACCACGTCGTGCAACTGTCGTCGCCGACCAGTTTCGACTTCATCAGCGCCGCTTCACGCTTCGCCACCCCAGGCGTGACCAAGGAAGACGCCGAAGACATGTACCGCGTGATGCAGGCCGTGCGGGCGCAAAACCCGAAAGTGCCGGTCACTGACTACTACCTCAGCGGTTACAGCCTCGGCGCTCTGGATGCCGCATTCGTTGCGCACCTGGACGAAACCCGCCGCAGCTTCAACTTCAAGAAAGTCCTGCTGCTCAATCCACCGGTCAACCTCTACACCTCGATCACCAACCTCGACAAGCTGGTGCAGACCGAAGTCAAAGGCATCAACAACAGCACCACGTTCTATGAACTGGTACTGGGCAAACTGACCCGCTACTTCCAGCAGAAAGGCTACATCGACCTCAACGATGCCCTGCTGTATGACTTCCAGCAGTCCAAGCAGCATCTGAGCAATGAGCAGATGGCAATGCTGATCGGCACCTCGTTCCGCTTCTCGGCCGCCGACATCGCCTTCACTTCGGACCTGATCAACCGTCGCGGCCTGATCACCCCGCCGAAATTTCCGATCACCGAAGGCACCAGCCTCACGCCGTTCCTCAAGCGTGCACTGCAATGCGACTTCGATTGCTACCTGACCGAACAGGTGATTCCGATGTGGCGCGCCCGTACCGACGGCGGCAGCCTGCTGCAACTGATCGATCAGGTCAGCCTGTACGCGCTGAAGGATTATCTGCACGACAGCCCGAAAATCGCCGTGATGCACAACGCCGACGACGTGATCCTCGGCCCGGGCGACCTCGGCTTCCTGCGCAAGACCTTTGGCGATCGCCTGACCGTTTACCCACTGGGCGGCCATTGCGGCAACCTTAACTACCGCGTCAACAGCGACGCCATGCTGGAGTTCTTCCGTGGCTAAATATCTCCTGCTGATTGCAGCGTTACTCTGTGCAGGCGTGGCCCAGGCCGACAACAGCAAAGCCAATGCACCGGTGGTCGTCGACAGTGACGGTTTCAAGGAGCCGCTGTCGAAACTCAAGTTCAACGCGGGGCTGGATCAGCGTGAATTCGAGCGGTCGACGCTCAACGCGCTGAACGTCTATGACCCGCTGGAAGAGTGGAACCGTCGCGTTTACCACTTCAACTACCGCTTCGACCAATGGGTGTTCCTGCCCGTGGTCGATGGCTATCGCTACATCACGCCAAGCTTCGTGCGTACGGGCGTGAGCAACTTCTTCAACAACCTTGGCGATGTGCCGAACCTGGTCAACAGCCTGTTGCAGTTCAAGGGCCAGCGCTCGATGGAAACCACCGCGCGCCTGCTGCTCAACACTACGATCGGCATCGCCGGCCTGTGGGACCCGGCCACTGCGATGGGCCTGCCGCGCCAGAGCGAAGACTTCGGGCAGACCCTGGGCTTCTACGGCGTACCGGGTGGCGCATACTTCGTCCTGCCGATCCTCGGCCCGTCGAACCTGCGTGACACCGCCGGTCTGGCGGTGGATTACAGCGCTGAAACGGCGATCAACTTCCTCAACGTTTCGGAAGTCAGCTCCAACCACCCGGAAATCTGGGCCCTGCGCGCCGTCGACAAGCGCTACCAGACCAGTTTCCGTTACGGTCAGCTGAACTCGCCGTTCGAATACGAGAAGGTGCGTTACGTGTACACCGAGTCACGCAAGTTGCAGATTGCCGAATAAGTAGGCGGCAACAAAAAAGGGCCATTCGATGCGAGTCGAATGGCCCTTTTTCATGGCACCACAAAGATCAAACTGTAGGAGTGAGCCTGCTCGCGATAGCGGTGTGTCAGGTCATGATTGTGCGACTGACACACCGCTATCGCGAGCAGGCTCACTCCTACAAAGGTTTTGTGTTGTAGGTTAGTTCTTTACTGCTTTCCAGATCTTGCCAACGACCGAGACAACCGCCAACACCACTGCACCGGCAATAATCCCCGCTACACCGTTGAGCAGCATCGGCACCACAAAGCCGGCACTTCCCGCCGCCGCGCCAACGCTTTCAATCCAGTGATGCACCACTGGAATGCCGTGAGTGAGGATGCCGCCGCCGACCAGGAACATCGCCGCCGTGCCCACCACCGACAGGGTTTTCATCATGTACGGCGCCGCCGTCAAAATACCGCTGCCGATTTTTCTGGCCACTTGCCCAGGCTTCTGCGTCAGCCACAAGCCGAGGTCGTCGAGCTTGACGATGCCCGCCACCAGACCGTAAACGCCGACGGTCATGACAATCGCGATGCCCGACATCACGATGACCTGCTGAGTCAGCGAGGCATCGGCCACCGTGCCCAGTGTGATCGCGATGATTTCTGCCGAAAGAATGAAGTCGGTGCGGATCGCGCCTTTGATCTTGTCCTTCTCGTACGCCACCAGATCAGTGGCCGGATCGGCTACGGCCTCGGTCAGTTGCGCGTGCTCGGCGTCATCTTCAGTCTTGCTGTGCAGAAATTTGTGCGCGAGCTTCTCGAAACCTTCGAAACACAGGTACGCGCCACCGACCATCAACAGCGGCGTCACCAGCCAAGGCACGAACGCACTGATCGCCAACGCCGACGGCACCAGAATCAGTTTGTTGACGAACGAGCCCTTGGCCACCGCCCAGACCACGGGAATTTCCCGCTCGGCGCGCACGCCGGAGACTTGCTGGGCATTCAGCGCCAAGTCGTCGCCGAGCACCCCGGCGGTCTTCTTGGCGGCCATTTTGCTCATCAACGCCACGTCATCCAGCACGGTGGCAATATCGTCGACCAGCACCAGCAAACTGCTTCCTGCCATGAATCCTGTTTCCTTCTATGTATGAATGTTGCGAAGCATAACGCGACCACAGACCACACGGGGCATTCTTGAGCGTCGCGCGAGGCCGGTGCTACCATGCGCAACCGCCAGAACAGGCAAGGAACCACCGGGTTTATGAGCACAATCCGCGAGCGCAACAAAGAACTGATCCTGCGTGCCGCCAGTGAGGAGTTTGCCGACAAGGGCTTCGCTGCGACCAAAACCAGCGACATCGCCGCCAAGGCAGGATTGCCCAAGCCCAACGTCTACTACTACTTCAAGTCCAAGGAAAACCTCTATCGCGAGGTGCTGGAAAGTATCATCGTGCCGATTCTGCAAGCGTCGACACCGTTCAACCCGGATGGCGTGCCGAGCGAAGTGCTCAGCGGCTACATCCGCTCGAAGATCCGCATCTCCCGCGACCTGCCCTTCGCCTCCAAGGTCTTCGCCAGCGAAATCATGCACGGCGCCCCGCACCTGAGCGCCGACCTGGTCGAGCAGCTCAACGGCCAGGCCAAGCACAACATCGACTGCATCCAGAGCTGGATCGACCGCGGCCAGATCGCCCCGATAGACCCCAATCATCTGATGTTCAGCATCTGGGCCGCGACCCAGACCTACGCCGACTTCGACTGGCAGATTTCTGCAGTCACCGGCAAGGACAAGCTGGACGAGGCGGATTACGAGGCGGCAGCGCAGACGATTATTCGATTGGTGCTCAAAGGGTGTGAGCCGGACTGATAGACCGTGGTGCGGCTATCGCTGGCAAGCCAGCTCCCACAGGGATTTGTATTGTTTACTGAATCTGCGTTCAACACAGCTCCCACATGGATTTGTGCTGTTTGCTGAATCTGGGTTCAACACAGCTACCACAGGGATTTGTGCTGTTTGCTGAATCTGGGTTCAACACAGCTCCCACAGGGATTTGTGCTGTTTGCTGAATCTGTGTTCAACACAGCTCCCACAGGGATTTGTGCTGTTTGCTGAATCTGGGTTCAACACAGCTCCCACATGGATTTGTGCTGTTTACTGAATCTGGGTTCAACACAGCTCCCACAGGGATTTGTGCTGTTTGCTGAATCTGGGTTCAACACAGAAACCTGTGGGAGCTGGCTTGCCAGCGATGGCGGCGACTCGGTCCTGGATTAAACCCAGATAGCATCCCACAGTGGATAGTCGCCAAGCTTTTCCACCAAGCCTGCCCGCAATGGGTTGGCCACTACATAGCGCGCCATTTTCACCAGATCATCTTCCCGCCTCAATGCGCGATCATGGAAACCCTGCTGCCAAAGCGGCCCACTTCTACCACTTGAAAGATTCACTTCACGCGTAATCAGGGACTTGGTCTCGCGCATCAACTTGTGCAGAGAACAATTCTCCAATTCGACAAGCCAATGGAAATGGTCAGGCATGACAACCCACGCCAATGATTTTGCCAGTCCAAGATCTTGCGCCCGACGAAACTGCCGAACAACCAATCGGCCCAACGCGAAATCGGAAAAGATCGGTTCGCGATCTAGTGTGTTAGTGGTCAGTAAGTAGATTCGATGGTGCTCGGCATAGCGGCCGGTTCGCAGACGATGTGATGCGGGAAGATCAGGCAATCCATTGCCCCTTCATGATGTGTTCATCAGAAGGCTAGACCTCAGTGGTCTATCTGGCTGTGCCAGTCTTTTATCTTGATGTGTCAGTCAGTCCGCCATCGCTGGCAAGCCAGCTCCCACAGGGATTTGTGTTGCTCGCTGAATCTGGTTTCAACACATAAACCTGTGGCAGTTGGTTTGTGTTGTTCGCAAAACCCACGTTCAACACAGAAACCTGTGGGAGCTGGCTTGCCAGCGATGGCTATCGATCAGACGCCAGAGAACATGCATTCACTGCACATCCGCGGCGATCTTTCGTTTCAACCCTCTTCACCCATCACCCAACGCAGCGCCTGCGGAAACGAAGTTTTCCAGTCATCCGGGTAGAAGTGTCCACCTTCATGGGTACGGGACTTCACCTCATTGCCGTCACTGAACAGCTGGCGGAAATCGACCGTCATCTGCTGATTGCCCGGCCCTTCTTTTTTGCCGTTGATCACAAACACCCTTTTGCCACGAGCCTTGCTCACCGTCGGGGTCGGCTGCATGCCGCCGGGTGAGACCAGCAGCGCACCCGCGTAATCCTCCGGATGCTGGGCCAGCAAGGCACCCGCGTGTTGCGAACCCTGGGAGAAGCCCATCAGGTAGACGCGTTTGCGGTCGATGCACTGCTGCGCTTCCAGCTCTTTCAAGCCTTTCTGTACAACCTTGTGCGTGCCTTCGAAACCCGGGCCGATCCAGCGGAAACTGTTGGTGGCATTGATCATTTCCGTGCCATTGATGCCGAGAATGATTGCCCCGGTATCTGCCAGCGGCTGATCACTTTCATCCAGTTCACCGTTGATGCCGTAACCGTGCAGCCACACCACGACCGGACGGCAAGCTTTGGGCGCGGGAATGCCGGCAGACGGGTTGAGCACCGAAATCGCGCCGACCTTGCCGACGGCGATTTTCTTGTAGCGCTCCTGAGCATTGGCCAGCACGGATTTATAGGTGGCGGTGTCGCGCAACTCGGAGAAATCCTCGTCACCGGCCAGCAACGGGCCGAACCACAGACCGCGATCATCGGCCTCTTTAAGAAAGCGCAGGGCCAGCTTGTCATCGCCACGGCGGGCAAACAGTGCGGCGACCTGGTAAGGCGCCTTCAGTTGCTTGGGATCTTCACGGGTGGCCGCCAGATAAACCGCAATCGCCTGCAGCGTATCGGTGTCTTCGAGCTTCTCGGCCCGTTCCATCAACTCGGGCACATCGTCGGCATTGAGCAACGCGGACACCACCGGGCTAAGCGCCTGGAACGCGATTTCGTCGGCGTCCAGCGGTTCGGCGGCGTGCAGAAAGGTCGTGCAGAGGGTCATGGCCGTGGCCAGAGAAATACGAATGAGCGTTTTCACGCTGATCTTCCTTGATACAAAAACGGGGCGGCAGTCTATCGACGCCACCCCGATTCGTCACCACCTCAATGCCAACCGGGGTGATTGCGTTCAGATCAAGAAGCCACTCCCGCGTCCGCTTTCAAATCCAGCGCCTCCACCGCTTTGATCGCGACCTGTTCATCGATGTCCGACAGATCGCCGCTGATGCCGATCGCACCCAGCACGTTCCCCGCCTGATCGCGGATCAGCACACCACCCGGTGCCGGCACGACGCTGCCCTGGCCCATGCTGTTCAGCGCGGCAATAAACGCCGGACGTTGTTGCGCGTCGAGCGCCAACAGGCGTGAGCCCTTGCCCAGTGCTATGGCGCCCCAGGCTTTGCCGATGGCGATCTGCGGGCGCAGCAGGCTGGCGCCGTCTTCGCGTTGCAGAGTGATCAGGTGCCCGCCGGTATCGAGTACCGCGATGGTCAGCGGCGCGGCGTTGATGCCCCGCCCGGCACTGATGGCCTGGTTGACCAGGTTGACTGCGACTTTCAAGGTTAAAGCGCTCATGGTGCCGTCCTCATTTTGTTATTGGGAAAGTCGTGGGGCTGCGGTTTTCTGCCGCAGCCGGATGCAACAAATAGAACACAATGAGTTATTTTTTTGTATACAATAATTCTCGAAAAGCGCCACGTGCGACGAAAAGCCACAGTCATACAGGCTTCCGACGAATGAAACAGGCGCTTGAGAAAATGGATTGACCTGCGCCGTCCGCCGTGAATACACTCTGCGCAAAGCCACTTGTATACAATTACAAAACGTAAAGAGGCACAAAACCATGAGCAAAATGAGAGCAATCGAAGCCGCCGTTCTGGTGATGCGCCGTGAAGGGGTTGATACCGCTTTTGGCATCCCGGGCGCTGCCATCAACCCGCTGTACTCCGCCTTGCAGAAAGTCGGTGGCATCGATCACGTCCTCGCTCGCCACGTTGAAGGCGCCTCGCACATGGCCGAGGGCTACACCCGCACCAAGGCCGGCAATATCGGCGTGTGCATCGGTACTTCCGGCCCTGCCGGTACCGACATGGTCACCGGGCTCTACAGCGCCTCGGCCGACTCGATTCCAATCTTCTGCATTACCGGCCAGGCACCCCGCGCCCGTATGCACAAGGAAGACTTCCAGGCGGTCGACATCACCAGCATCGTCAAGCCCGTCACCAAGTGGGCGACCACTGTTCTGGAACCGGGCCAGGTGCCTTACGCGTTCCAGAAAGCTTTCTACGAAATGCGCTCCGGCCGCCCTGGCCCTGTGCTGATCGATCTGCCGTTCGACGTACAGATGGCCGAAATCGAATTCGACATCGACGCTTACCAGCCGCTGCCATTGGCCAAACCGACCGCGACTCGCGTTCAGGTCGAGAAGGCCTTGGCTCTGCTCGATCAGGCTGAGCGCCCACTGCTGGTGGCCGGCGGCGGCATCATCAACGCTGACGCCAGCGACTTGCTGGTCGAGTTCGCTGAACTGACCGGCATCCCGGTTATCCCGACCCTGATGGGCTGGGGCACCATCCCGGACGATCACCCCCTGATGGTTGGTATGGTCGGCCTGCAGACTTCGCACCGTTACGGCAACGCCACGATGCTCAAATCCGACGTGGTGCTGGGTATCGGTAACCGTTGGGCCAACCGCCACACCGGTTCGGTTGACGTCTACACCGAAGGCCGCAAGTTCATTCACGTTGACATCGAAGGCACGCAGATTGGTCGTGTGTTCACGCCGGATCTGGGCATCGTGTCCGACGCCGCTGCTGCACTGACCGTGTTCATCGAAGTGGCCCGTGAATGGCAAGCCGCCGGCAAACTGAAAAACCGCAGTGCCTGGCTGCAGGATTGCCAGCAGCGCAAAGCCAGCCTGCACCGCAAGACCCACTTCGACAACGTGCCGGTCAAACCGCAGCGCGTTTATGAAGAGATGAACCAAGTATTCGGCAAAGACACCTGCTACGTCAGCACCATTGGTCTGTCGCAGATTGCCGGCGCGCAGTTCCTGCACGTCTACAAGCCGCGTCACTGGATCAACTGTGGCCAGGCAGGCCCGTTGGGCTGGACCATTCCGGCAGCGTTGGGCGTGGTCAAGGCCGATCCGAGCCGGAAAGTCGTGGCCCTGTCGGGGGACTATGACTTCCAGTTCATGATCGAAGAACTGGCGGTCGGCGCTCAGTTCAAACTGCCTTACATCCACGTCGTGGTGAACAACTCGTACCTGGGGCTGATCCGTCAGGCCCAGCGCGGGTTCGAAATGGACTACTGCGTGCAGCTGTCCTTCGATAACCTCAACGCGCCGGAACTCAACGGTTACGGGGTTGACCACATCGCAGTGGCCGAAGGCCTCGGCTGCAAGGCGCTGCGTGTGTTCGAACCGTCGGAAATCGCCCCTGCCCTGCGCAAGGCCGAACAGATGATCGAAGAGTTCAAGGTGCCGGTGATCGTCGAGATCATTCTGGAGCGTGTGACCAACATCTCCATGGGTACCGAGATCAACGCTGTCAACGAGTTCGAAGACCTGGCGCTGGTCGGCAACGATGCGCCAACGGCGATTTCGCTGCTCGACTAACTGCTGACCGCTCTCCCTGTGAGAGCGAGTCTGCTCGCGAAGACTGCTTCATATCCAACACCGATGTTGGCTGACAGACCGCTTTCGCGAGCAGGCTCGCTCCCACAAGGGGAACCTCACAAGATTTACGGGAGACCACCATGCCGCGTTTCGCAGCCAACCTGTCCATGCTGTTCACCGAACAGGATTTCCTTGCCCGTTTCGACGCCGCCGCCAAGGCCGGTTTCTCGGGCGTTGAATACCTGTTCCCGTACGACTTCAGCTCTGCCGAAATCAAGGCCAAGCTCGACGCCAATGGTCTGACCCAAGTGTTGTTCAACCTGCCGGCCGGTGACTGGGCCAAGGGCGAGCGCGGTATCGCCTGCCTGCCGGATCGCGTTGAAGAGTTCCGCGCCGGGGTCGATCTGGCCATCGCTTACGCACAAGTACTGGGCAATACCCAGGTCAACTGCCTGGCCGGTATCCGTCCGCAAGGCGTTGACGATGCCACGGTAGAAAAGACCTTCGTCGCCAACCTGAAATACGCCGCCGACAAGCTGCAGGCAGCGGGCATCAAACTGGTGATGGAAGCGATCAACACCCGCGACATCCCGGGCTTCTACCTGAACAACACGGCGCAAGCCCTGTCGATTCGCGAGCAGGTCGGCAGTGCCAATCTGTTCCTGCAATACGACATCTATCACATGCAAATCATGGAAGGCGATCTGGCCCGCACCCTGCAATCGCACCTGGGCGAGATCAACCATGTGCAGCTCGCGGACAACCCGGGGCGCAACGAGCCGGGCACCGGTGAAATCAACTACCGCTTCCTGTTCGAACACCTCGACCGCATCGGTTATCAGGGTTGGGTGGGTTGCGAGTACAAGCCGCTGACCACCACTGAAGCGGGCCTTGGCTGGCTGAAGACCCACAACGCAATCTGAGTTCGAGTTTTCAACATGGGTCTGGACTTGAAACCAGATCCCCTGTGGTGAGGGGATTTATCCCCGACCGGCTGCGCGGCAGTCGTAAAACCTGCACCCGGGATTGGAACTGATTGGCGCTAAAAACTGGGGCAGCTTCGCTGCCCATCGGGGATAAATCCCCTCGCCACAAAAGCCCATCGGTTGCAAACCGGGGGAAAGACAAAAACAAGAGGATTTTCTCATGGCTAAAATCGGATTTATCGGCACCGGCATCATGGGCCACCCAATGGCGGCGAACCTGCAGAAAGCCGGTCACAGCCTGTTCCTGTCGGCGCACCACGACGCCGCCCCGGCCGATCTGGTTGCCGCTGGCGCCGTCGCCCTGGCCAACCCGCGCGAAGTGGCGCAGGAAGCTGAATTCATCATCGTCATGGTCCCGGATACCCCACAGGTCGACGACGTACTGTTCCGCGCCGACGGCGTTGCTGCCGGTATCGGCAAAGGCAAAGTGGTGATCGACATGAGTTCGATCTCGCCAACCGCCACCAAGGCGTTCGCCGCGAAGATCAACGAGAAAGGCGCGCAGTACCTCGACGCACCAGTGTCCGGCGGTGAAGTCGGCGCCAAAGCTGCGACCCTGAGCATCATGGTCGGTGGCGACGCCGATGCGTTCGAACGCGCCCTGCCGCTGTTCCAGGCCATGGGCAAGAACATCACCCTGGTGGGTGGCAATGGCGACGGTCAGACTGCCAAAGTCGCGAACCAGATCATCGTCGCGCTGAACATTCAGGCTGTGGCCGAAGCCCTGCTGTTCGCCTCGAAAAACGGTGCCGATCCGGCCAAAGTGCGTGAAGCGCTGATGGGCGGTTTCGCTTCGTCGAAGATCCTCGAAGTGCACGGCGAGCGCATGATCAAAGGCACCTTCGATCCAGGCTTCCGCATCAGCCTGCACCAGAAGGACCTGAACCTGGCCCTGCAAGGCGCCAAGGAGCTGAACATCAACCTGCCGAACACCGCCAACGCCCAGCAAGTGTTCAGCACCTGCGCGGCCATCGGTGGCAGCAACTGGGACCACTCGGCGCTGATCAAAGGTCTGGAACACATGGCCAACTTCTCGATTCGCGACAAAAAATAATCTGCGCCTCTGGCTCGCTCCCTGTGGGAGCGGGCTTGCCCGCGATGGCATCGACGCGGTCTGCCTGCAAGACCGCAGCGCCTGAATCGCTGGCAAGCCAGCTCCCACAGGGACCGGGTCGCTGCACCGTTGTCGCTCCACTCCAATAACAAGAATTCCGGGAGCCCGCCATGTCGGTCGATCCGCAACAACTGCTGCGCGAGCTGTTTGCCACAGCCATCGACGCGGCCCATCCGAACCAAGTCCTCGAAGCCCATCTGCCCGCCGACCGCACTGGCCGCGTGATCGTCATCGGTGCCGGCAAAGCCGCCGCTGCCATGGCGCAAGTGGTCGAGCGCTGCTGGGAAGGTGAAGTGTCTGGCCTGGTAGTGACCCGTTACGGTCACGGCGCCCCGTGCGAAAAAATCGAAGTGGTCGAAGCCGCGCATCCGGTGCCGGACGCTGCCGGTCTGGCCGTGGCCAAACGCGTGCTCGAGCTGGTCAGCAACCTGACTGAAGACGACCGCGTGATTTTCCTGTTGTCTGGCGGCGGCTCTGCCCTGCTCGCCTTGCCGGCCGCCGGCATCACCCTCGCCGACAAGCAATCGATCAACAAGGCCCTGCTCAAATCCGGTGCGACCATCGGCGAGATGAACTGCGTGCGCAAGCACCTCTCGGCGATCAAGGGCGGACGCCTGGGCAAGGCCTGCTGGCCTGCGACGGTTTATACCTACGCCATTTCCGATGTGCCGGGCGACCTCGCCACGGTCATCGCTTCCGGCCCGACCGTGGCCGATCCGAGCACCTCGGCCGAAGCGCTGGCGATCCTCAAGCGCTATGCCATCGAAGTACCGGCCTCGGTACGCAACTGGCTGCAAAACCCGGAATCGGAAACCGTCAAACCCGGCGATCCGAGCCTGGCGCGCAGTCATTTCCAGTTGATCGCCCGTCCTCAGCAGTCGCTGGACGCCGCTGCGGTGAAATGCCGTCAGGCCGGTTTCAGCACGCTGATCCTCGGCGACCTCGAAGGCGAGTCGCGCGAAGTGGCGAAAGTCCACGCCGGCATCGCCCGCCAGATCATCAACCACGGCCAGCCACTGGCGGCGCCGTGCGTGATCCTTTCCGGCGGCGAAACCACCGTGACCGTGCGCGGCAATGGCCGTGGCGGGCGCAACGCCGAATTCCTCCTCAGCCTGACCGACAGCCTCAAAGGCCAGCCCGGCGTCTATGCCCTGGCCGGTGACACCGACGGCATCGACGGCTCGGAAGACAACGCCGGCGCCATCATGACCCCGGACAGCTACGCCCGCGCCGCCGCCCTCGGTCTGAGCGCCAGCGATGAGCTGGATAACAACAACGGCTACGGCTATTTCGCAGCGCTCGATGCACTGATCGTCACCGAGCCGACCCGCACCAACGTCAACGACTTCCGCGCCATTCTGATCCTCGAGAGTTCTAAATCATGACGCCTGATAAAAAGGTCAAAATCCTCGCCACACTCGGGCCTGCGGTCGATGGCATCGAAGACATCCGCGAGCTGGTCGAGGCCGGGGTCAACATCTTCCGCCTCAACTTCAGCCACGGCGATCACGCCGACCACGCCAAGCGTTATCAGTGGATCCGCGAAGTCGAGCGCCAGCTCAACTACCCGCTGGGCATTCTGATGGACTTGCAAGGGCCGAAACTGCGCGTCGGCAAGTTCGCTGACGGCAAGGTCCAATTGCATCGCGGTCAGGCATTCCGCCTCGATCTGGACGCGACGCCGGGCGATGAACGCCGGGTGAATCTGCCGCATCCAGAAATCATCGCCGCACTGGAAGCAGGCATGGATCTGCTGCTCGACGACGGCAAACTGCGTCTGCGCGTGGTGACCAAATACCACGACGCGATCGACACCACCGTGCTCAACGGTGGCGAGTTGTCGGACCGCAAAGGCGTCAATGTGCCGCAAGCGGTACTCGACCTGAGCCCGCTGACCGCCAAGGATCGTCGCGATTTGAGTTTCGGTCTGGAGCTGGGTGTGGACTGGGTTGCGCTGTCGTTCGTGCAGCGTCCGCAAGACATCCTCGAAGCCCGCGAACTGATCGGCGACAAAGCGTTCCTGATGGCGAAGATCGAGAAGCCGTCGGCGGTTGAACAGCTGCGCGAGATCGCCGAACTGAGCGACGCGATCATGGTGGCCCGTGGTGACCTCGGCGTTGAAGTGCCGGCGGAAAGCGTGCCGCAGATTCAGAAAAACATCATCACCACCTGCCGCGAACTGGGCAAACCGGTGGTGGTGGCGACGCAGATGCTGGAGTCGATGCGCTTCTCCCCTGCCCCGACCCGCGCTGAAGTGACTGACGTTGCCAACGCCGTGGCCGAAGGTGCCGATGCGGTGATGCTGTCGGCGGAAACCGCGTCCGGCGAGTACCCGCTGGAAGCCGTGCAGATGATGAGCAAGATCATCCGTCAGGTGGAAAACGGCCCGGATTATCAGACTCAACTGGACGTGAGTCGGCCGAAAGCTGAAGCGACCGTTTCCGATGCGATCAGCTGCGCGATCCGTCGCATCAGTAACGTGCTGCCAGTGGCGGTGCTGGTCAACTACAGCGAGTCGGGCGCGTCGAGTTTGCGTGCATCGCGGGAACGGCCAAAAGCACCGATCCTCAACCTGACGCCGAACCTGCAGACGGCGCGGCGTTTGAGCGTGGCGTGGGGCATTCACTCGGTGGTCAACGATCGCCTGCGTCAGGTTGACGAAGTCTGCTCGACCGCGCTGGAGATTGCTCAGGCGCAAGGCATGGCCGAGCGTGGCGATACTTTGCTGATCACGGCGGGTGTTCCGTTCGGGCAGCCTGGATCAACTAACTCGCTGCGTATTGAAACGTTGATTTAACGAAAGCTACACAACCTGTGGCGAGGGAGCTCGTCGAGTCGTCGCACCGTCCCGCTCGACTGCACAGCAGTCGTCGCTTTTAGGGCATGACGGTTTTCACAGAAAAACCGCATCAACCCATGTTGGGGCCGCTTCGCGACCCAGCGGGAGCAAGCTCCCTCGCCACAGAGATTCATATAACAAAGAGATTCATTGTTTTTACTGGCCTCTTCGCGAGCAGGCTCGCTCCCACAGTTGATTTGTGAGCACCACAAAATCAATGACTGAACAAAGATTCAATGTGGGAGCCAGCCTGCTGGCGAAGCAGGCGACTCGGTTTCACTGACTTTTTAGAACTGCCATGCCTGCCAATCATTTCAACACCCACTGCCCCGACTGGGCCGAGGCTTTGCTCAACGGTTTCAGTCAAATATTCCTTCAGCGCCATCCGCTGTGCGGCCTGCTGTGCCTCTTGGCGATCCTGCTCACTGCGCCCGTGCTGTTTGCCGGTGCGCTGCTCGGTGCTGTCGCCGGGTTGCTCACCGCACAACGACGCAACTACGCCAAGGCCGATCGCCAGGCCGGGCTGTTCAGCTACAACGGCGTTTTGCTCGGCCTGTTGCTGAGTCTGTATTTCCCTTGGTCGCCGATGCTGCCGCCGCTGATTCTCGCTGCCGGCGGCTTGAGCGCGATGCTCACGCAGCAATGGCTCAAATATGTGTACCGCAGCCGATCCATACCGGCCTACACCTCGCCGTTCGTGGCCATGAGCTGGGCGTTATTGCTGTTCGCTGAACCGTCAGCGCCGATGGCTCACATCGAGATGAATACGCTGAACCTGCTCGCGGCCGAGCTCCGAGGCTTGGGCCAGGTGATGTTTCTCGACCATCCATTGGCAGGCGCGCTGATCGCCGCCGGTTTGTTGATCGCGGATCGCCGCGCCTTCTGCTGGGCGCTGCTCGCATCTGCCATCGGCCTGGGCTCCAGCCTGCTACACCACGAAACCAGCGCTGCGCTTTTCGGCCTCGGCAGCTATAACGCCGTACTCGCCGCCCTCGCCTTCAGTAGCCAACGCCAACAACCGTGGTTGCCGCTGGTCGGCATCGTCCTCGCACTGCTGGTCACGCCGCTGTTTGCCGCCATCGGCTTGGCCACGTTGACCGCGCCGTTCATCCTCGCCTGCTGGCTGATTCGCGCCGGGATTCAAATGCTCGGCAAAGCCACGGTAGACAGTGCGTCTTGCGCTCACGGGGAGAATCAACCTAGGCTGCGCTGATCTTTGATTCAGGCGTTTTCCATGGACAGCAGCAGCAACTGGCGTGAACGGCTTTACGTCATGATTTTCCAGAGCGACACCCTCGCCGGGCGGCGCTTCGACGGCATCTTGCTGTTGATCATCCTCGCCAGTCTGGTGATCGTGATGCTCGACAGTATCGACAGCGTTCACCGCAACTACGCCGATGTGCTGGCGTACATCGAGTGGGGCTTCACGATCATCTTTCTCGGCGAGTACATCCTGCGTCTGTACTGCTCGCCCAAGCCGTTGCGCTATGCCTTCAGTTTTTATGGACTGGTGGACCTGCTGGCGATCGTGCCGGGCATCCTCGCGCTGTATTACAGCGATGCGCAGTACCTGCTGATTATCCGGATCATTCGGATGCTGCGGATTTTCCGCGTGCTCAAGCTCAGTCCGTACCTCAAGCAGGCCAACTATTTGATGTCGGCGCTGCGCGGCAGCAAGCAGAAAATCGTCGTGTTCCTGGTCAGCGTCTGCACCCTGGTGACGGTGTTCGGCACGTTGATGTACGTGATCGAAGGCCCGGAGCATGGCTTCACCAGCATTCCCAAAGGCATCTATTGGGCTATCGTGACCCTGACCACGGTGGGCTTCGGCGACATCGTGCCGAAGACGCCGCTGGGCCAGGTGATTTCATCGCTGGTGATGATCACCGGTTATTCGATCATTGCCGTGCCGACGGGGATTTTCACCGCCGAACTGGCCAACGCCATGCGCGGCGAACAGCTGCAACACGACTGCCCGGTGTGCAAGAAAAACAGCCACGAACACGGCGCGGCGTTCTGCTCGCGCTGTGGCAATGCGTTATTTAAGAAACTGGAATAAGCACAGAGCTTTTTAATCTTTAAACGACTATGCGGGCGCCGTTATAGTCAGTGGCAAATGAACATCACCCCTGCTTCTACACAGATAAAACAAGGAATGCGCAGTGAAAAAACTCTTTGGCGCCTCACTTCTCGCCGCCGGCCTGGCCTTGGCCAACATCGCTCAGGCAGCCCCGACGCTGCTTAACGTTTCCTACGACGTGATGCGCGATTTCTACAAGGACTACAACACTGCGTTCCAGAAACACTGGCAAGCCGAGCACAACGAAAACATCACCGTACAGATGTCCTTCGGCGGTTCGAGCAAGCAAGCGCGCTCGGTGATCGATGGCCTGCCGGCTGACGTCATCACCATGAACATGGCCACCGACATCAATGCCCTCGCCGACAACGGTCAATTGGTACCGAAGGACTGGGTCACCCGTCTGCCGAACAACAGCGCGCCGTTCACCTCGGCCACCGTGTTCATCGTCCGAAAAAGCAACCCGAAAGCCCTGAAAGACTGGCCGGACCTGCTCAAGGACGGCGTGCAAGTGATCGTGCCGAACCCGAAAACCTCGGGCAACGGCCGCTACACCTACCTGTCGGCCTGGGGTTATGTGCTGAAGAACGGCGGTGACGAGAACAAGGCCAAGGACTTCGTTGGCAAACTGTTCAAGCAGGCGCCAGTACTCGACACCGGTGGCCGCGCCGCGACCACCACGTTCATGACCAACCAGATCGGCGACGTGCTGGTGACCTTTGAAAACGAAGCGGAAATGATCGCTCGCGAGTTTGGTCGTGATCAGTTTGAAGTGATCTACCCAAGTGTTTCTGCTGAGGCCGAGCCGCCGGTGTCCGTGGTCGATAAAGTCGTCGACAAGAAAGGTTCACGCGCTGCTGCCGACGAGTACCTGAAGTACCTGTGGTCGCCGGAAGGTCAGGAAATTGCAGCCGCTAACTACCTGCGTCCGCGTGATCCGGCGGTACTGGCCAAGTACACCGACCGGTTCCCGAAAGTTGATTTCCTTTCGGTGGAGAAGACTTTTGGTGACTGGCGCACCGTGCAGAAGACGCACTTCAACGATGGTGGGGTGTTTGATCAGATTTACAGCGGGCAGTAAGACTTAAGTGACAACGAAAAAGGCGACCATCAGTGGTCGCCTTTTTTTGTGGAAGCCTTACCCTCACCCCAGCCCTCTCCCATAGGGAGAGGGAGCCGACCGAGGTGTCTGGCGTCAGACATCGACCTGAAAGATTTCGTCGATTATGGAATCGCTGAAGCACGTTCAGGTCGGTGTACCTTTCAAGCATCCCCCAATCAGTCCCCTCTCCCTCTGGGAGAGGGTTAGGGTGAGGGGCTTTTACATCGGCGGCGTTACCCCATCCTTACCTGCAGAGATCGATTGCGCCGTCAACGTGCCATCCGCACTCTGTGTCACGAACGTCACAATCTTCACCCCAACCTTCAGCAAGCTGCGATCCCCCGGCATCAGATTAACGATCGGCACATCCTCCGGCACCAGAATCTTCTGCTGGCCGCCCTTGTAATTCACCGTCAACACCCGGCCATTGCTGACCACCAGATCACCGACACTGCCATTGGTCATGCTGCTGCCTTTGGCCAGATCAAACGGCCGATGTCCATCGCCGCTGCCGGCCAACTCCGGCGGAAACACATGCACCTCCAACGCCTTGAGCGTGCCGTCTTCCTGTGGCATGGCTGCCGAGCCAATGTAGCTGCCGGGCTTGATGTCTTCGATATTGGCGAGGGTCACGGCGCGGACCTTGGTGTCCTGGGTCAACTGGATTACCACATTCTCGCCACTGTTGACGTGGACTTTCAAGGAGGCGGCGCTGACGCCAGTGATCTCGCCGCGCACGCCGATGCGCATCCCCGGCGCGTCGGCCGCTTGCACGCTGTTCGCGCCCAGCAAGCCGAGCATGGCTATGGTTGCGGTGTAACGAAGCATCAGACGAAACATTGCAATCCTCCGGTCATGAATATTCAACAAGTCGCTGCAAACATAAGCACGCTATCGAAGAAGATGTAAGTGAATGTATCATCGACCGTCAACGGCCGGACGCAAGGTCCACTGAAGAACATTGAACCGATGACAGCCCGTCATTCCGCAACGGAATAACTGATATCAATCGAAGGCGCCTTCTGCCCGCCTGGCTTGTCCCATAGCCTCACCGCATTCCCTTTCGCTGGATCGAGAAACCTTATGACCGCCACAACTCACGCAATGACCCGGGGCATGGTGCTGCTGTTCGCTTTCTGCTGCGGCGCCATCGTTGCCAACATCTACTACGCGCAGCCGATCATCGGCCTGATTGCGCCGGACATCGGCCTGACCGACACCATGGCCAGCTTCATCGTCTCACTGACCCAGATCGGTTACGCGCTGGGCCTGTTCTTCCTGGTGCCGCTGGGCGATCTGCTGGAAAACCGTCGGTTGATGATCATCACCACGATGGTGGCGATTGCCAGCCTGCTCGGTGCTGCGTTCACCGATCAGCCCAATGTGTTTCTGCTGATCTCGTTGTTGGTGGGCTTCAGTTCGGTGTCGGTACAGATCCTGATTCCGCTGGCTGCACATCTGGCGCCGGAAGAATCTCGTGGACGTGTCGTCGGCGGGATCATGGGCGGCTTGCTGCTGGGTATTCTGCTGGCGCGGCCAGTGTCGAGCGTGGTCGCCGACCATTTCGGCTGGCGGGCGATGTTCATGATCGCGGCGGCATTGATGGCGGCGATCAGCGTGGTGCTGGCCCTGACCGTGCCCAAGCGCCAACCGGATCACAGCGCCTCTTACGCGCAACTGATCGGCTCGCTGTGGACGTTGCTGCGTCAGCAACCGGTGCTGCGTCAGCGGGCGTTTTATCAGGGCTGCATTTTCGCCACCTTCAGCCTGTTCTGGACGGCGGTGCCGCTGGAACTGGCACGCAACCATGGCCTGTCGCAAAGCGAGATCGCGATCTTCGCCCTGGTCGGCGCCATTGGAGCCATCGCCGCGCCGATCAGCGGACGCCTGGCCGACGCCGGCCATACCCGCATTGCTTCGCTGCTGGCCATGGTGTTCGCCAGCCTGAGCTTCCTGCCCGCCTTTATCCACCCGGCCTACAGCGTCATCGGTCTGGCCGTGACCGGCGTGGTGCTCGACTTCTGCGTGCAGATGAACATGGTCCTTGGCCAACGCGCGGTGTACTCGCTGGACGCGAAAAGCCGTGGTCGCCTGAATGCGCTGTACATGACCAGCATTTTCATCGGCGGCGCCTTCGGCTCTTCGGTGGCCAGCGCGGTATTCGAGCATGGCGGCTGGTTGTGGATCGTGATTGTCGGCAGCGCGTTTCCGGTGTTGGCGTTGTTGCGGTTTTTGAGTGTTTCGCAGCGTGGTTCATTGGCAACGGCGTAAGACGTAAAAGCTTCGCGAGCAGGCTCGCTCCCGCAGGTTATTCATTGATCCCGCGGGAGCGTTGTCACTCAATACCGAACCAGTTTTTCCATCGCCGCATCCGCCAGAAAGGAGGAGCGGCTTTTGACGTTGTGCTCACGCACGTAGCGATCAATTCGCTGGATCACGTAGCCGGGCAGCGTCACGTTAACCTTCTCGGTCTTGCCC
This sequence comes from Pseudomonas sp. Seg1, assembly GCF_018326005.1. NCBI lineage: Bacteria > Pseudomonadati > Pseudomonadota > Gammaproteobacteria > Pseudomonadales > Pseudomonadaceae > Pseudomonas > Pseudomonas sp. Seg1. The sequence goes on along the minus strand of NZ_AP021903.1, from coordinate 1,893,435 downwards.
AGATAAGGCGAGATGTCCAGTTCCAGCATGCCCCAACCCATCTCGGCGAATTCCGGATTGTTGCGATGTGCCGCCGCAGAAGTTGGCAACGGAATGTGCTCTCCGTCCGCCGCGATCTCTTGCAGCATGATGTGTGCGATCTCAACCGCTGCGTTGTAGGCATCTTCAAAGCTATCCCCCGCCGTGACAGCGCCGGGAATATCGGGGATCTGAATACCGATGGCGGTGTTCTCATCACCCCACTCGATGCAGATGGGATATTGCATTATGGATCTCCTTCGAAACTGGCTGGCGGGTTGTACAGCCCGGCACGCCTCCTGATACTTTTGACCGTCCCCAACGGTAAATCCTTTTTCGGATGAGGCACGGGAATCGTGTACGGGTTGTAACGGTGCCTGAAGATGTGATGGCTGCCGGTAATCCCGTCCAGCGTCCATCCTGCCTCCTCCAGCTCCTTGATCAATAACCTGCTTTGCACCAACCGCCTCCTTGCCTCGGCCTGTTAAAAGTAACTCTAGAGTTATCTTTACTCAAGCATAGAAATCCGCAGAGCGACGCCCGGTTGTTTTACAGAGTGTGATTGAAACCGCTAAACCTTGAGCGCTGTGCAGCACTTCCATGAGCAATTTCTGTGGGCACCCAACAGGCACACAGCAAAACGGCGATCCGAAGATCGCCGTTTTCATTACTGTCCGAACTGCTTGCCCAATCCCGGCGGCACGCCGTGGATGTCGGTGTCTTCCCACGGGCCGTTGGGGCTGATGGAGCGGCTCCAGCCGTTGTTCCAGCGGAAGTAGGTGCGTTGGCGGTAGAAGGTGTTGGTTTGGCCGTCGAGGACGTAGACGCCGAGTTTCTGATCCCAATGGCTGTTGCCACCCGGTGGTGGAGCGAAGCTCGCCGAAGTACGCGGGACCGGTTTCGCCGGTTTGGCGGGGATGCTTTTACCCGGTGTCGGTGAGGTCGACGGAGTCGGGCTGGGTTGCGACGGCGGAATTGGCGGCAGGTTGGTGGTCGGTTCCGGTCGTTGCACCGCACATGCACTCATGCCCAGGGCCAGTGTGAGGACTGTGATTCGGGCGATGGTGTGCATGGCGGTGCTTTCCTGTTTTTATTCCCGGTGGTTATTTGTCCGGGCTGTCGATGGTCAGTGTTTGTGGCGCGGTGGTGCTGCTGGCCAGAGGGCCGCTGCGACCGACCCACTCCCCGGCGGTCGGCTGACCGGCCCGGGAGATGCGCGCAACCAATTGGACTTCAGGGAAGTTCGACAGTTTCAACTGCGGCATCATCGCGTCGGCATCGCCCAGTTCGACGGTCACCGGCAGATCGGCCACGGTCAGGCGTTTGGCCGCCAGCGGCGCTGGAGGCCCGGACGTGGCGCGGGCAAAGATGAACACGCTGTCCCCCGGCTGCACCCTGCCTTTGAGTTCGCTGGCCAGATCGACGCGAACCTTGAGCAGTGCGGCAGTTTTGGCCGCTGGAGCCTCGGCGACCTTGCCGCCGCTGGCTTGCAGGCGCTCGGCGGCACGCTCGATCCCGCCTTGCAGCGCTTCGCGGGACTTGTCGTCCGGTGGCAATTGCGCCAGCAGACGATTCCAGTAATCGATGGCTTGCTGATAGCGCTCACCTTCGAATGCGGCGATACCCAGCAGACCGAGGCTGGTGACTTCTTTCGGATCGGCCTTCAGCGCTTCATCGGTCAGGGCTTGAATCTTGTCCGACCACTTTTTGCCATCGGCAAAATACTGCGCCTGCGCCCACTGCCCGAGCAGTTCCGGCTGGCGGCCGGCGAGGTTGGCGGCGCGTTCGAACATCTTCGCCGCGTCCGCCGGACGCTCCTGAGCCATGTAAGTGCGACCGAGGAAGTACAGGCCTTCCGCCGAATCCGGCTGCGCGGCAACCGCGCGCTCCAGACGTTGGGTCATCTCTTCCATCGACTGCGGTGCCTGGGCGAATTCGCGGGTCAGTTCGACTTTGTCGGCAGCACCGAAATGCAGGTACAGACCGAGTCCCAACACCGGTACAAGCACCGCCGCCAGCAACGGCAACGGCTTGCCCAGCTTCGACACGCGCGGCGCTGTAACGCCTTCGGTATCCGCCAGCAATTCACGCGCAGCCTCAGCGCGACCGCTGTCCATTTGCGCGGCGTCGAGCACGCCTTCAGCCTGTTGCGATTGCAACTCGGCCACGCGCTCCTGATACAGCGCAACGTTCAGGGCAGTGCGATCTTCTTCACGCTGGGCGCGACGTTCACGCAAAACCGGGATCAGCAGAAAACTCAGGGCGACCAGAAGCAACAGCCCTGCGGCAAGCCAGAAATCAATCATTCTTGGTTTTTATCCAACAGTTGGTCGAGGCGCTGACGCTCATCGGCGGAAAGCGATTGCGGGGTTTCGGCGCGTTGCCCGCGACGACGGCGGACGATCACCGCGATCACCACAAAGCCACCGAGCAGCAGCGCGGCCGGGCCGAACCACAGCAAGGCAGTCTTGGCATTCAGTGCAGGTTTGTAGCGGACGAAATCACCGTAGCGATCGACCATGAAGTCGATGATCTGCTGGTTGTCCTTACCCTCGCCGAGCATGCGAAAAATCTCTTTTCGCAGGTCAGCGGCAATCGGCGCGTTGGAATCGGCGATGTCCTGGTTCTGGCATTTGGGGCAGCGCAGTTCCTTGGTCAGTTCGCGGAAACGCTCGCGGTCACCTTCTTTGGCGAACTCGTAAGTATCGATGGCGGCGTGCGCCACACCGGCCAGACTCAAGCCCAATACCACGGCGGCTAAAAAACGCTTCATGGCTTGGCCTCATCGACCAGCGCCTGATACTTGGCCGCGAGTTTTTCGCGCCAGACCTGCTCGTCGATCACACCGACGTATTTGTCACGAATGATGCCTTTGGCGTCGATGAAAAAGGTTTCCGGCGCGCCGTAGACTCCGAGGTTCAGGCCCAGCGAGCCTTCGTCGTCACGGATGTCCAGCGCATAAGGATTGTGAAATTCGGCCAACCACTTCAGCGCATCGGCGTTGGTGTCCTTGTAGTTGATCCCGTAGATCACCACACCGCGCTCGGCCAGTTTGTTCAGCACCGGGTGTTCGACCCGGCAGGAAATGCACCAGGTGCCCCAGACGTTTACCAGGGCAGGTTTACCGAGAATGTCAGCCTTGGTCAGGGTCTTGTCGCCCTGCACTGCCGGCAACGAAAACTCCGGGAACGGTTTGTTGATCATGGCCGACGGCAGCTCCGCCGGATCAAGGTACAGACCGCGATAAAGGAATACCGCCACCAGCAGGAAAATCGCCAGTGGCACCAGCATCAACCAACGTCTCATGCAGCCGCTCCCGTCATGCCTAGCGCATCACGCACCCTGGATTTCACCTTGACCCGATAACGTCGATCCAGCGCCGCCAGCAAACCACCCAAACCGGTGAGCAAACCGCCGAACCAGATCCAGCGCACAAACGGTTTGACATGCACGCGCACCGCCCACGCGCCGTTTTCCAGCGGCTCGCCGAGGGCAACGTAGAGATCACGGGTGAAACCGGCGTCGATCCCGGCTTCGGTCATCATCGAACTCTGCACGGTGTACAGGCGTTTTTCCGGGTGCAGCACGCTGATTTCCTTGCCGTCGCGAATGACCCGAATGGTGCCCTTGTCGGAGGTGAAGTTCGGCCCTTCGAAGTGCTTCGCGCCTTCGAAGACAAACTGATAACCGGCCAGCGCCATCGACTCACCCGGCGCCAGACGCAGGTCGCGTTCGGCACTGTTCTGGCTCGACAACACCACGCCCAATGCACACACGGCGATGCCGAGGTGGGCGATCTGCATACCCCAGTAACTGCGGGTCAGGGTCGGCAGGCCTTTGATCAGGCCTTTGTGGCGGGTCTTGTCGAAAATGTCGCGCACGCCGGCGAGCAATACCCACGCGGCGAGCAGGAAGGTCGCGATCACCGCCCAGTTGAAATCACCGTAGGCGACGCCGGCCACGACTGCCAGCGCGACACTGCCGAGCAACACCGGGGTGAGCATGCCAACCAGCCATTTCACCGGGGTGTCTTTCCAGCGCACGATCACGCCGACCGCCATCACCAGCATCAGCAACGCCATCAACGGAATGAACAGCGCATTGAAGTACGGCGGGCCGACCGACAGTTTGGCGCCGCTGATCGCATCGAGAATCAACGGGTACAAGGTCCCGAGCAGAATCATCGACGCCGCTACCACCAACACCAGGTTGTTGCCCAACAACAGGGTTTCCCGGGACCACAGATTGAAGCCGACCTGACTTTTCACCACTGGCGCACGCAAGGCAAACAACGTCAGCGATCCACCGACCACGAACAGCAGGAAGATCAGGATGAACACACCGCGCTCAGGGTCGGAGGCAAAGGCGTGCACCGAGGTCAGCACGCCGGAACGTACAAGGAAGGTACCGAGCAGGCTCAACGAGAACGCGGCAATTGCCAGCAGCACCGTCCAGCTCTTGAATACGCCGCGTTTTTCCGTGACCGCCAACGAGTGGATCAGCGCGGTGCCAACCAGCCAAGGCATGAAGGAAGCGTTTTCCACCGGGTCCCAGAACCACCAGCCACCCCAGCCGAGTTCGTAGTAAGCCCACCACGAACCGAGGGTGATGCCGATGCCGAGGAAGGCCCAGGCGACGATGGTCCACGGCCGCGACCAGCGTGCCCACGCCGCATCGAGACGACCGCCGAGCAGTGCCGCAATGGCGAACGCGAAGGCCACGGAGAAACCGACATACCCCATGTAGAGCATCGGCGGATGAACGATCAGGCCGATGTCTTGCAGCAAAGGATTGAGGTCGCGACCGTCCGCCGGAATCTGCGGCAGGATCCGCGAAAACGGGTTCGACGTGAGAATCAGGAACAGCAGGAAACCGGTACTGATCATGCCCATCACCGCCAGTACGCGGGCGAGCATGACTTGCGGCAATTGCCGCGAGAACACCGACACGGCGAAGGTCCAGCCACCGAGGATCAACGCCCACAGCAGCAGCGAACCTTCGTGGGCGCCCCACACCGCGCTGAACTTGTAGTACCACGGCAAGGCACTGTTGGAGTTCATCGCCACATAGCCGACCGAGAAATCATCGGTCATGAAGGCGTAAGTCAGGCAGCCGAAGGCAAACAGCAAAAAGGCAAACTGCCCCCATGCGGCCGGCTGGGCCAGACTCATCCAGAAACGGTCGCCGCGCCATGCACCGACCAATGGCACCACGGCTTGCACCAGCGCAAAACACAGCGCCAGAATCATCGCCAGATGGCCCAGTTCAGGAATAAATATCGCGGAAGTCATCGATCAACCCTCCTTCGCTGGGGTCGGTGCGGATTGACCGCTGTCTTTCAACGCTTTGGTCACTTCCGGCGGCATGTACTTCTCGTCGTGCTTGGCCAGCACTTCATCGGCGACGACCACACCGTCCGCATTGATCTTGCCGAGGGCAACGATGCCCTGCCCTTCGCGGAACAGGTCCGGGAGGATGCCGCGATAGGTGATGGTCACGGCTTTGTTGAAGTCGGTGACGACGAATTTGACGTCCAGCGAATCCGGAGAACGCTGCAGCGAGCCCTTCTCGACCATGCCACCGGCACGGATGCGCGTGTCGTGCGGCGCTTCGCCATCGGCAATCTGGGTCGGGGTGTAGAACAGATTGATGTTCTGCTGCAAAGCGCTGAGGGCCAGGCCGACGGCAGCGCCGACTCCGACCAGAATCGCCAGAATGATGATCAAACGTTTTTTGCGCAGCGGATTCACTTGCCGTTCTCCCGGCGCAGACGACGCGCCTCTTGTTGCAGATACCGCTTGCGGGCCACGATCGGCGCCGCCACGTTGAAGGCCAGTACCGCCAGACAGATGCCGTAGGCCGACCAGACATACAGGCCATGATGGCCCATGGCGAGGAAGTCGCCGAATGAAGCAAAACTCATCGAACGGCCTCCAGACTGTGCTGCACTTCTTCTTTGACCCAACTGGCGCGGGCTTCGCGCTTGAGCACTTCCAGGCGCATGCGCAGCAACAGCACGGCGCCGAAGAAGCAGTAGAAACCCAGAACCGTCAGCAGCAGTGGCAGCCACATCTCGGCAGGCATTGCCGGTTTTTCAGTGAGGGTAAAGGTCGCGCCCTGGTGCAGGGTGTTCCACCACTCCACCGAGTATTTGATGATCGGAATGTTGATCACGCCGACGATAGCCAGCACGGCGCAGGCCTTGGCGGCACTGTCACGGTTGCTGATGGCGTTGCCCAGCGCGATCACGCCGAAATACAGGAACAGCAGAATCAGCATCGAGGTCAGCCGCGCGTCCCAGACCCACCACGAGCCCCACGTCGGTTTGCCCCAGATCGCCCCGGTGACCAGCGCCACGGCGGTCATCCACGCACCGATCGGTGCCGCGCATTGCAGGGCGACGTCGGCCAGTTTCATTTTCCACACCAGCCCGACCACGCCGCACATCGCCAGCATCACGTAGATCGACTGAGCGAGCATCGCAGCAGGCACGTGGATATAGATGATGCGAAAGCTGTTGCCTTGCTGATAATCCGGCGGCGCGAAGGCCAGGCCCCAGACGACGCCGACACCAATCAGCAGCAACGCTGCAATGCTCAACCACGGCAAGAACTTGCTGCTGATGCCGTAAAACCACTTGGGCGAGCCGAGCTTGTGAAACCAGGTCCAGTTCATACTGTTTCCATCACGGGTGCCGCTCATCGGTGTGAGCAGTCTCAGGGTCTTTGCTGGTTAAATTTTAACCAGACCTCATTATTCGCCGACGCTGATCTTCAGGCCAGCCGCTATTGCAAAAGGTGTCAGGGTGATCGCCAGGGCGGTCAGGCTACCAAGCCACAGCAGATACCCGGTCGCCGGCATGCCTTGCAAAGCCGCCTGCAGGGCGCCACTGCCAAGGATCAACACCGGGATGTACAACGGCAGAATCAGCAGCGCCAGCAACAGGCCACCGCGCTTCAAACCCACCGTCAGCGCCGCGCCCACCGCGCCGAGCAAGCTCAACACCGGCGTGCCCAGCAGTAACGAAAGCAGCAAAACCGGCAGACACGCGGTCGGTAAACCGAGCATCAATGCCAGCAAGGGCGAGAGTAAAACCAGTGCCAGCCCGGAAAAAAGCCAGTGTGCCAGCACCTTGGCCAATACCAGAAGTGGCAGCGGGTGCGACGAAAGGACCCACTGTTCCAGGGAGCCATCTTCAAAATCACTGCGGAAAAGCCCGTCCAGCGAGAGCAGGACCGACAAAAGCGCCGCCACCCAGACTAACCCCGGGGACAGGTTTTGCAACACTTGCGTTTCCGGGCCGACGGCCAGCGGGAACAAAGCGATGACGATGGCGAAGAAAATCAGCGGATTGGCCAGTTCCGCCGGGCGGCGAAACAGCAGTCGGGATTCACGGGCAACCAGCAGGCCGAACACACTCATACCGCCCAATTCCCCAGATCGATGTCGCGATAACCGGCCGGCATCCGGCTCAGGGTGTGGTGCGTGGTCAACACCACCAGGCCGCCGCGCTCGCAATGACCAGCCAGATGCTCTTCAAGTTGCGCCACCCCTTGCTTGTCGAGGGCGGTGAACGGCTCGTCGAGAATCCACAGCGGCGGGCTGTCGAGATATAAACGCGCCAGTGCCACACGGCGCTGCTGACCGGCGGACAACGTGTGGCAGGGAACATCTTCGAAACCGCGCAATCCTACGGCTGCCAGCGCTTGCCAGATGGCATCGCGTTCGGCGGGATGATGCAGGGCGCACAGCCAGGAGAGGTTTTCTTCCGGGGTCAGCAGGTCCTTGATCCCGGCGGCATGGCCGATCCACAACAGATTGCGCGCCAGTTCGCTGCGCTGTTCGGTCAGCGGCTGGCCGTTGAGCAGGACTTGACCGTCGGTCGGTTGCATCAGCCCGGCCAACAGACGCAACAGACTGGTTTTACCGCTGCCATTGGGACCGCTGATTTGCACCATATCGCCACTGGCCAGTCTCAATTCGAGATTTTCGAAGAGCAGCCTCAAGTCACGTTCACACGCGAGGGCAACGGTTTGCAGGACAGGACTGGTCAAGGGATCACGGGCCTTATACGGTTCAAGTCGGCTCGGGTGCGGCCGTTAAAGAGATGCAGCATAGATGCATTGACGGCTCGTTCTAGAGAGCTGCGTCAAACAATTGTTATGTTTTTTGAACGAAGCGCAAGACGGGCGGCATTATACATGTCGTGCCTTACTCTCAAGAGTGCAATTTCCTCAGGTTGTGTCCGCGTATGACAGGCGAAATGAACATCCTCCCGCTCCCGCCCACCACCCCGGCGACCGCTCGCCCGCAGGTGGGTGAGCTGCTCAAGCTGCTGACGCCGGTTGAAGGCTTGATCGGCGCCGGGCAGAGCGCCAAGGCCGAGGTGTTGTCGCTCAAACAGGCGGATCAGACGTTTCAATTATTGCTGAAGGTGACGCTGGACAGCGGGCGGCAGACCACCGTGCAAGCGACCAGCAATCTGCCATTGCCGCAAGGCACCAGCCTGGCGATCACCCAGCCGTCGGCAGGCAATCTGGCGATCACTGTGCAACAGGCGATTGCCAGCAGTGTCGCCACCCTCACCCGCATCGACACCGCGCAACTGCCGGTCGGTACTTTGTTGCAAGGCAAGGTGCTGACCTCGCAGGTCGTTGCGCAGCCACCGGGTCAAGCGACGGTGTTCCGCTCGATGGTCAGCCTGCTCAATACCGCGTTGAGCGGCAGTACCCTGAGCATCGACAGCCCGCAACCGCTGCGTATCGGCACCCTGCTCTCGGCGCTGGTGGAAGATTCGCAAACCCTGAAATTCCTGCCGCTGAGCAGCCGTCAGGAGCAACTGGCGGTGAGCCAGCAACTGGTCGGCCAGCAGAGTCGCCAGGCATCGCTCAGCGGTTTATTGAATGCGCTGCAAAACCTGCCGGCCGATACCGATCAAACGTCGGCAGATCTGCGCGCAGCGGTCGACAAACTGCTGGCCGGCCTGCCTGACGTACAACAGCTGAGCACGCCGAAGGGTCTGGCAATGGCGCTGGCCAACAGCGGCATGTTTCTCGAAGCCAAACTGCTGACCGGGCAAAACCCGACGCTGGCCCCGGACATGAAAGCCGATCTGCTCAAGTTGATCGCGCAACTCACACCCGGCCTGCCCGGCAACACCAATCTGAATGCGATCATTGCCGCCAACACCTTGGCGCAGGCCATGCCGAGTTTCGTACGCAACGCCCTCGGCATGCTCGGTCAAGTCAGTGCCAAACCGCTGCCAAACAGTTTCCCGCTGCCCGACCGACTGCTGCAAAGCCAGGACGGCGAAGGTGATCTGGAACATTTGCTGCGCCTCGCCGCCGCCGCTGTTTCCCGGCTGCAAAGCCATCAGTTATCGAGCCTGGAACAGACCGGCGTCACCGATGACGGGCGCCTGCTCAGCACCTGGCAACTGGAAATTCCCATGCGTAACCTGCAGGACATCGTGCCGTTGCAGGTCAAGTTCCAGCGCGAAGAAGCGCCGGAGAAAGAGCCGCAACCGAATGAGCGTCGCGACGAACGCGAGCCCAAACAACAATTGTGGCGCGTCGATCTGGTGTTCGACATGGAACCGCTGGGGCCGATGCAGATTCAGGCGCAATTGATTGCCGGCAGCCTGTCGAGTCAGCTCTGGGCCGAACGGCCGTACACCGCCGACCTGATCGAAAACAACCTGTTCGCTCTGCGCCAGCGCCTGCTCGATCGCGGGCTGAACGTCGGCGATCTGGACTGCCACCACGGCACCCCGCCGCAAGGCAACCAAACCCGCCTCGACCACCGCTGGGTTGACGAAACCGCATGAATGACACCACCGCCCCACGCCAGGCCATCGCCCTCAAATACGACGGCAACCACGCCCCGACCCTCACCGCCAAGGGTGACGAGGAACTGGCCGAAGAAATCCTGCGGATCGCCCGCGAGTGTGAAGTGCCGATCTACGAGAACGCCGAACTGGTGCGCCTGTTGGCGCGCATGGAACTGGGCGACAGCATTCCCGAAGAGCTGTATCGCACCATCGCCGAGATCATCGCGTTTGCGTGGAATCTGAAGGGGAAATTCCCCGAGGGACAGGATCCGGATGCGCCGATGGTCGAGAAGGACATCACCGATCAGGGTGCAGACTACCGATACACGTGACCATCCGTCGGGACTGTCAGATCTGACAGTTGGCGAATTGCACTGAATTTGGCCAGATCATTCCTGGAAGCCGCATCGCGCTTTTTTTCAGGAGAATCCAATGACAACGCAATCGAAACCCGGCTCAGATAATGCGATTCAAGCCCTGCGACCTGTCGATATTTCGGGCTTTGTGCAACCAGTCGAGGGTGAGGAGCTGTACGACGGTGGCGTGGGAATCAATGCCTTCGAGCGAGGCCTGCGTATAAACATCTCCCCTTGGCAAATGAAGTTGGGGGATGAATGCAGATTGTACTGGCAGAACGTTGCCTCACCGATCAGGCTGGAAGTCATCGACTCCGATGACAAACTCAACAAAGAAGTTGTATTCAACCTGAGCGGCCAGGAAGTCCTCGACGGCTCCGCACTGGTTTTTTATACCGTGGGAGCTAGACACCAGACACCGGAAGACTCAGCAAAGCTGAAGGTGCTGGTCAAACGCACCTATCCTGGCGGCCAACTTGACCAGCCAGAACCTGCTGGGCACCCGAACCTGCGCTATCGATTCATTCCCGATGTCGCGAACGGCATTGATCAAGGCATGGTCGATAACGGCATCCGCTTGCGGGTTCTGCCTTACCCCAATATGACGATCTACGACAAAATAGTCGCGCGGTGGGGAGTATCTGAGAAAGCGACTTTCTATCCCGTCACTCAACGCAACATTGACGATCCTATCAATCATCCGGTCGAAGTTTTCTTCAGCAAGGCCTTGATCGAGCGAGCAGGACGAGGCATTCACTCTGTCACCTTTCAGGTTATCGATCGCTGCGGCAACTTTCCGCACCCTTCTGCGCCTTGGGCGATTGCGACCGAAGTCAGCGTAAACCTGGGAGACACCTCCCCTCTTCTGCCACCTGAAGTCACAGGCGAACAATCCGGCTCCATCGACCCGGCCTTTCTGACAAACCTCGTCGTCAGGGTTCCCAAGAGCGGATTGCACCTCAATGACCTCGTCAGTGTTGACTGGCAGGGACGCATTGCCCGATCAACCCCCGCAAAGAACTACACCGGTGGAGAAACCCTTGACTTTGCCATTCCACTCGATTGGGCGAGAGAAAGCGATCAAAGCACAGTCACTATCACTTACAAGGTGCGCAACAGAACTTCCCAGCCCAAATCTGTAAACGTGAAAACCACCATTGAGCTAAAGATTCCATTGGTTCTAGAAGCTTACGGTGATGCTCGCGATCGATTGAAGATGGCTGACATCTATGAAGCGAGACATGTAACGATTCGCGTCCAACCCTATGTGGGCATGGCGGTCGGGCAAACCATTCGAGCCCGCTGGGACAATGCCCGGCATCGCTGCGACAGCGAAATAACCACGGTCACAGCCGTCGGCCCAATGGATTTTCTCGTGCCACGCATGGAAGTTGTGGACTCCATCGGGAGTATCGTCCCCGTCTCCTTCAAGGTGCGTACCTTTCCGAAAGGACCTCTACATCGCTCTATCCCCCTGCGACTCACGGTTGATGCTCAAGACTTCGCTCTTCCTCCGCCACGCCTCACGCCGGATCAGACCACCGTCACTGTTCGTTATCCGCAAATGGCGAGCGGCCAGATAGCGCGTGTACGCCTGGCAGGAGTAGTGACCCGCAGGACCGCATGGAAGCAAATGAAAACCGGTATCACAGCCGAGTTTACGATCCCGGCCAGTTGGATAGAAGAAAACAAAGGCAAGACTGTCTTGATCAATTACAGCGTTAATCGATCCTCACCAGGCGAGTTGAGCCAGTTCTCTCAGGTATTGAGAGTCGCGCTCTAACCCGCGCAGATCGTTGCCCGCGTATTAATATCTCGAATGGAGTTGAAAAGATGAGCACTGAACTTACAACATTCAATCTTGTTCCACCGAAAGTCCTCGAGGCCTATGGCGCTGATGGTAAACGTTTGAATTTCAATGACGTCTACGCCAGCACTCACATCAACGTGCGGGTGCCGCATTACGTTGGCATGCTCAGAGGCCATAGAGTGCGAGTGCGTTGGACAAACGGCCACTATAAGTACGACACGGAAATACTGGACGTCGGCAATCCGGCGCCGTTGAACTTCATCATCCCTCGTCTTGAAGTCATTGATTCAATTGGTCGGCTTGTCACCGTCAACTACAGCGTTCGCCTCACACCAGAAACACCGTTGATCATCTCAAAATCGCTGTCGCTCACTATCGACCCGCAAGATTTCGATCTGGTTGAGCCAAGACTCTCCAGCGACAGAAAAAGAGTGACCGTCAAGTTCTTGAACATGGCACCCGGCTATACCGTCAAGGTCAGATGGCACGGTGTGGTAGTGCGCGAGACAGAAACAAAGCCGATTCAAAGCAGCTCTTCAGTGGCTTTCGATATACCTGCGAACTGGGTAACAGAGAACGCTGGCAAAACTGTAATCGTCAACTACACCGTTTACCGGGTCGGTTCGAATGCCAATCTGATGTTTTCCCGCTTGTTGCGTGTCACTTTATGAGTAAATGGTAGAAATAAAAAAGGCACACGATACTGAGTTACAGCATCCTGTGCCTTTACGTAAACAACGCCTACCCCACTAAATACCGGAAACAGTGACCGATTGCTCCTCAGGATGAAAACTGAATGTCGCCACATCACCCGCAAAGGTGAGCCGTATCACTGGCAAATAATTTAAAGTCTGCTCAAAATAATCCTCCTGCATGAATTTTGCGCCGGCGAGCGCTGTTGCCGGGTTAGCAGAAGCAACATAAATAAAGGCCTCCAGGGGTAATTTTTCCGGTATTCCTGCAGGCCATGCCGCCATTACGATTTCATTTGTATAGTTCAAATCAACAGGGTATTCGAAGTTATTTCGACCTTGTAAAAAAATTGTAAATTGGTCCTTTCCCGGCCCCAAACTGCACTGATGTTGAAATCTATCTCCTATTTGTGTCTTCGAATGATAATGACTTTTCCACTCAGCCAAAGTCAACTTCCCTAATTCCTCACAAGGGCCGCTATCATCTGGAAACCGAACATGCGGCCCACATGATTTTTCCCGATAAGTACTCGTCGCCCCATCCCCCGGAAACTCACATCGCACCGTGATAGGCTGTGAGTTTGACTTGATTGCGAAATCCATACTCTTGAACGTAAATCCGACTGCCTCGGAAATATACAACCCCTTCATCTTTAGATCTTTTCTAAGGTAGGAAAATGAAATCCCGTCCCGCGCGATAGAGTTACTACTGGGGTCCCAGGCGTGGTAATTGGTAGTCGCCTTTGTCGTCCTGATCATTATCCCGTTGCAAAAATATGCTGGCCTACCAGAACAATCATTTGAAACGTTGGCGAAGCGGGCATTCATTTGTTCGGCAACTACCTCGCCATACTTCTGATCCTCAGCAGAAAAAACAAAGACATTCCTGTCTGGCGCAGCCAGATTCAACTTGACGATAGGGACGTACAGAGAAGTTGCAAGGTAGTACTCGCGCTGAAACTTTTGCGCATCGGCCACTTTGGCGGGCGTCGAAGCATCGTAGAACACAGCTTCGACGGGTAGAGTTTCAGGCTTGCTCTCATCCCACGTCTTCAACAGGACTTCCATCGGCTTGGCCGTCCACGCAGCGCCCATTAGCGTGTGTGCTTCAAGACTGGCCTTGAATTGCGCCGCCACCACCGTACTTAGCGAACACTGATTCCTGGGAAGGGACTGATTTTCCAAGAAGTTCCGCAGCCATGCCGACGTCGTAACAGGCGAGCCCGACAATTTTGCACAATTGGCCAGATCGGGCTCCGCTTGTGCCGCTCCAGGTGCAAACCCACAACCGTGATCTGCCCGAAGATTGAGTGACTCGGTCGGAAAAGGGAAAATACACCGCAGACTCAAAGCCTTTCCCGCTGCCAATGCCGACGTCTGGTCTTTCAAAATGAAGCCGCTTTTCCTGTTGCCGTTCAGCGTCGTACTGCCGATATCTGAACGGACATAAGTAAAAGCAACCGAGCCCAACTTTGTCGCCTGCGAGCCGTAATCCCAAAATTTAAAAAACGTACTGTAATCCACTGCCCGCAGGAGAACTCCAGAACAATAGTACGCAGGCGTTCCGTTCGAGCATTGAGCAACTGTACTGAAATATCTCGCATTTAAATCGGTTACCATGGCCTGACCAGACATGGCATTAACATTAGCATTCACAGCCACTACTAAAATCAAAAAAATTAACAATCTCATACTGATCTCCCCGCAATAAAGATCGCAGCGCTATTTACGCGACCTATTTCCAGACATCTGACTGCTCAGACGCATGATAACTAAATGCCTCTGACTTACCATCAACCAAGGTGACACGTATGACAGGCAATAAATTGCCTGTCACATTGAAGTAGTCTTTCTGAGCATACTTGGCACCCTCTATACCCACCTCAAGGGTCTGCTTGTGCAGATAGAAAAATGCGGCTATCGGCAATTGTTCTGGAATGCCTCTAGGCCAAGTCTTCAACATGACTTCGTTATGATAAGGACGCTCTTCTTCTGGCCGCTCAAAATTGTTACGTGCTTCTAGACTCAGAGCAAACTCATCCTTGTCACCAGTAAAACTGCACTGATTTCTGTTTCTCTGCGAAAAGTAGCCTGAACCACCGACAGATCGGTAATGCACCTTCCAACTATCCAATGTTGTAACACCGACTTCCAGGCAGGTACGACTGGTTACTGGATAAAATGTGTTTGGACCACACCCTCCATCCGTAGGTCGACTGTACGTATTAGCGTCAGATGGATAAGAGCAAAGCAAAGGAGTGGGATATGAGCCTAAGCGTTCTGCTGTATCAAAGTCCTTGAAAATGAAACCTTGCGTCTCATTGTAGACGAGGATTTCTGTACCCAAGTCTTTTCGCAAATAAGAGAATGAAACTCCGCCCGTTTTTATAGAGTTATCACTTGGGTCCCAGGCATGATATGCCGGCTTGGTTCCCGTGACCCTCAAAAGCACACCACTGCAATAATAAGCTGCCCAACCATTACACTCTTTTGTCACATTGGAATACTTAATGTTCAAGCGCTCAGCGACCGCTTCCCCATAACGCTGATCATCAGTGGCGTAACTAAAGACTTCTTTATTCGCATCCGTCAGGTTCAATCTGACGATTGGCACATAAATAGATGTCTCCAGATAGTATTCTCGCTGAAACTTCCGCGCATCTTCCACTTTGGCGGGAGTTGAGGCATCGTAGAACACAGCTTCGACGGGTAGTTTTTCAGGCTTGCTCTCATCCCACGTCTTCACCAGGACTTCCATCGGCTTGGCCGTCCACGCAGCGCCCATTAGCGTGTGTGCTTCAAGACTGGCCTTGAATTGCGCCGCCACCACCGTACTTAGCGAACACTGATTCCTGGGAAGGGACTGATTTTCCAAGAAGTTCCGCAGCCATGCCGACGTCGTAACAGGCGAGCCCGACAATTTTGCACAATTGGCCAGATCGGGCTCCGCTTGTGCCGCTCCAGGTGCAAACCCACAACCGTGATCTGCCCGAAGATTGAGTGACTCGGTCGGAAAAGGGAAAATACACCGCAGACTCAAAGCCTTTCCCGCTGCCAATGCCGACGTCTGGTCTTTCAAAATGAAGCCGCTTTTCCTGTTGCCGTTCAGCGTCGTACTGCCGATATCTGAACGGACATAAGTAAAAGCAACCGAGCCCAACTTTGTCGCCTGCGAGCCGTAATCCCAAAATTTAAAAAACGTACTGTAATCCACTGCCCGCAGGAGAACTCCAGAACAATAGTACGCAGGCGTTCCGTTCGAGCATTGAGCAACTGTACTGAAATATCTCGCATTTAAATCGGTTACCAAGGCCTGACCAGACATGGCATTGACACTGGCGGCAAGTAGCATTGTTAAAAACAGTAATAGTCTCATGCCCATACTCAAGATGATTTTGAAATCATCTTGAGTATGTTGAATGTCAAAGAACGCTAGCTACTGTCAGATCTGACAGTCCCGACAAACGGTATTTTTCGTCTAAAAGCAAAAAATCGCAGCCTTTGGCAGCTCTTACAGGAAATGCGAATTCCAATGTAAGAGCTGCCGAAGGCTGCGATCTTTTGATCTGGTTTTAGCTTCAGCTTCTGTGCAACTTACGCATCAACTCCGCCTCAGCCTGGGTCAAACCGCAGGACTGAGTCAGTTCATCAACGCTCGCGCCCATCCCCACCAGTTTCGCCGCTTGGGCGAACGACAGGCTCGATGGATCGCGCTGCTCCAGCGCAACAATCTTGTCAGGCAACGGCCCGACGACCGCGCGCAACTCGTGCAGGGCTTCGCCCATGCGCACGTTGCCGTTCTGGTAGTCGTCAACGCGTTTGGCCAGGTCCTTGATGCGCTGATCACGCAGCGCATCGCCATGAGCCTGTTGCGCGGCAATCACTTTTTGCGCCTTGATGTACGACACAAACATCGCCAGCGTCCCTGCCCAGAAAAGGAACAGGACAATAACCGCAACCTCGAGAATCAAATCAGATGCTCTCCAGTTCCGACCATTCTTCTTCGCTCATCATCTTGTCCAGCTCGACCAGGATCAGCAACTCGTTGTTCTTGTTGCACACGCCCTGGATGAACTTGGCCGACTCTTCGTTACCGACGTTCGGTGCGGTCTCGATTTCCGACTGACGCAGGTAAACCACTTCAGCCACGCTGTCGACCATGATCCCGACCACTTGCTTGTCGGCTTCGATGATGACGATACGGGTGTTGTCGCTGATCTCGCCGGTGCTCAGGCCGAAGCGCTGACGGGTGTCGATCACGGTGACAACGTTACCGCGCAGGTTGATGATGCCCAGCACGTAACTTGGCGCACCCGGTACCGGCGCGATCTCGGTGTAGCGCAGGACTTCCTGAACGCGCATCACGTTGATGCCGTAGGTTTCGTTGTCCAGCTTGAAGGTCACCCATTGCAGGATCGGATCTTCGGAACCCTTTGCCGCCGTCGCCTTGTCGTTCATACCCTAGCCCCTCGAAGTACCGCGCCTGGCGGTTTATGTTTCGTTTCCGGCATATCGATGCCGGTACTGTCTGTTATGTCGGTTTGTGGTTCGGCTTACTGCCGGACATGTGTTTTGCCCCGCCGCTGGCGATTAACTCGGCCAGTGCGGCGACATCGAGCAAGGCGCACATGTGTTCAATCACCGTGCCGGCGAGCCATGGCCGCTGACCTCGATGACTTCTCCATTTGATTTCATTCGGATCAAGACGCAACGAACGACTGACCTGATGCACCGCCAGGCCCCACTCGTAACCTTGTACCGAAATCACGTACTGCAAGCCCTGACGGAAGTCATCGCGATAGCGATCCGGCATGACCCAGCGCGCGGTGTCCAGAACTTTCAGGTTGCCGGCCTGGCTCGGCAAGATGCCGAGGAACCATTCCGGCTGGCCGAACAGCGGCGTCAGTTCATGACCGGCCAGCGAATAGATCGAGCCGAGGCACACCAGCGGCACCGCCAACGTCAGCCCGGCCACGTCGAACAGCAGGCATTCGAACGCTTCGGAGGCCCAGGCTGGACGGCCGTCGGTTTCCACGGGCGGTGGCGTATTGCTCGGCGGCAAATGCACTTCCACCAGCGGCGGCACCAGCGTCTGTTCGACGGGTTCGGGCACGACTGGCGCAGGCTCGGCCACGACCGGTTCTGGCGTGGTTTTCAGAAGCTGGGTTTGCAGCAGTGGCGCCAATGTCGAAACGGGGGCGCGAACCGGCGCTGCCTCTTCGATCAACATCACCGGCGCCTTGGCCGCTGGAGCAACGGCGGGGGCAGCAACCGGCTTCACAGCCTGCTGCGCATCACGCGCCTGCTCTTCCAGCACCGCGGCCTGGAATTCATCCAGCGCCGCCGCACTTTCCACCTCTTCAGGTTCCGCTACGAATGCCGCTGGCAACTCGTCAGGAATCTCCTGCAACAAGCCATCCAGATACGACTGCAAGGCCAACTGCGGCTTCGACGTCAACTTAAGCGGCCGATTCATGCTCAAGCCACCTGCGGAACAAGTTGTTGCGCCAACAGATGCTTGAGCAGCGCGCGGTAGGCCAGCACGCCACGGCTCTTGCCGTCGAATTGCGAAGGTGTGACACCGGCACGGCTGGCGTCGCGCAGACGCGTATCGACCGGGATGTAACCCTGCCAGATCTCCTCGGGGAATTTGTCACGCAGCACGCGCAAGGTATGCATCGATGCCTGTGTACGGCGATCGAACAGGGTCGGCACGATGCTGAACGGCAGCGCCTGTTTGCGCGAGCGGTTGATCATCGCCAGGGTGTTGACCATCCGCTCCAGGCCTTTGACGGCCAGGTGTTCGGTCTGCACCGGGATCACCAGTTGCTGGCTGGCCGCGAGGGCGTTGACCATCAGCACGCCGAGCAACGGCGGGCTGTCGATGACGGCGTAATCGAAGTCCTGCCACAGCTGCGCCAGACTCTTGGCGATCACCAGACCCAAGCCACTCTGCCCCGGCGACTGGCGCTCAAGGGTGGCCAGAGCGGTGCTCGACGGCAGCAGGGAAATGCGTTCGTCGCTGGTCGACAACAGCAACTGCCCGGGCAAGCCTTGCGGCACAGTGCCCTTGTGCAGAAACAGGTCGTAGTTGCTGTGTTCCAGGCTGTCGGGGTCGTAGCCGAAATAGCTGGTCATCGAGCCGTGCGGGTCGAGATCGACCACAACCACGCGCTTGCCCGCCTCCGCCAGTAAACCGGCTAAAGCGATGGAAGAAGTGGTTTTACCAACACCACCCTTTTGATTGGCGACTGCCCAGACTCTCATTCAGTTCGTTCCTCCCGGTCGAGATGCTCGACCGAGACATGGCTCAGCGTGTTAATGCGGGTGACGGAGAATTGACGGCACTCTCGCGTCCCGGCGTCTTGACCGGGGTCGGTGCAGTTTGTGTGCCAGCACGCTTGAGTGCGGCGTCCGGTTGCGCGTTGGCGGTTCCGGTGCCCGTGAGGCTGCGGCGCACATCGAGGTTGCGCGACACCACCAGCACCACCCGACGGTTTTTCGCCCGGCCTTCGGCCGTGGCGTTGTTGGCCACTGGCTGGAACTCGCCGTAGCCCACCGAGGCCAGACGACCAGGGTTCACGCCCTGCATCGCCAGCATGCGCACGATGCTCGCCGAACGCGCCGAGGACAGCTCCCAGTTGGTCGGGTACTGCGCGGTGCGGATCGGTTGATCGTCGGTGAAGCCTTCAACGTGGATCGGGTTGTCGAACGGTTTGAGGATCGCCGCAACCTTGTCGATGATGTTGAACGCGATGTCGCTGGGCATGGCGTCGCCGCTGCCGAACAACAGGCTGGAGTTGAGTTCGATTTCGACCCACAACTCGTTGCCACGCACGGTCATCTGATTGGAGCTGATCAGATCGCCGAACGCTGCACTGATGTCATCGGCAATGCTCTTCAGCGGATCGCTGGCGCCGGCGATACCGGCGTCGACCTGCTCGGCATCCTTGACCAGCGGCTTGGCCGGGGTCACGGTCTTCGGTCGTTCTTCGCCGATCGGGATCGGTTTGAGTGAGCGATCGGAGTCGGTAAAGACGCCGATCAGCGCTTCGGAAATAACCTTGTACTTGCCTTCGTTTATCGACGAGATCGAGTACATGACCACGAAGAAAGCGAACAGCAGCGTGATGAAGTCGGCGTAGGACACGAGCCAGCGCTCGTGGTTAACGTGTTCTTCCTGATGCCTGCGACGAGCCATAGTCCATTACCCCCATCAATCCATGAAGCCCTGAAGCTTCAACTCGATAGAGCGCGGGTTTTCACCTTCGGCGATCGACAAGATACCTTCCAACAACATTTCGCGATAACGCGACTGTCGCAACGCGATTGACTTCAGTTTGGCCGCGACCGGCAACAGGATCAGGTTGGCACTGGCCACGCCGTAGATGGTCGCGACGAACGCCACGGCGATGCCGCTGCCCAATTGCGTCGGGTCGGCGAGGTTGCCCATCACATGAATCAGGCCCATCACCGCACCGATGATGCCGATGGTCGGCGCGTAGCCGCCCATGCTTTCAAAGACTTTCGCCGCTTCGATGTCGCGGGCTTCCTGGGTGTAGAAATCCACTTCAAGGATGCTGCGGATCGCTTCCGGCTCGGCGCCGTCGACCAGCAGTTGCAGGCCCTTGCGCGAGTAGCTGTCGGGTTCGGCATCGGCCACGCCTTCCAGACCGAGCAAACCTTCCTTGCGTGCGGTGAGGCTCCAGTTGACCACGCGGTCGATGCCGCCGGCCAGGTCCACTCGCGGCGGAAAGAAGATCCAGGCGAGGATCTGCATCGCGCGTTTGAACGCGCTCATCGGCGATTGCAGCAGCGCGGCACCGATGGTGCCGCCCAGTACAATCAGTGCCGCCGGGCCGTTGGCCAGCGCACCGAGGTGACCACCTTCAAGGTAGTTGCCGCCGATGATGGCGACAAACGCCATGATGATCCCGATAAGGCTTAGAACATCCATCAGATACACGCCTCGACGATGTGCTTGCCGATGTCGTCCAGACCGTACACCGCATCCGCAAGGTCGGCTTTGACAATGGCCATCGGCATGCCGTAGATCACGCAGCTGGCTTCGTCCTGTGCCCACACCGAACTGCCGCCCTGCTTGAGCAGTCGTGCGCCTTCACGACCGTCGGCGCCCATGCCGGTCAACACGACCGCCAGAACTTTGTCACCGTAGGATTTCGCCGCCGAACCGAACGTGATGTCCACGCACGGCTTGTAGTTCAGACGCTCGTCGCCCGGGAGGATTTTCACCGCGCCACGGCCGTCGATCATCATTTGCTTGCCACCCGGGGCCAGCAACGCCAGGCCCGGACGCAGGATGTCGCCATCCTCGGCTTCCTTGACACTGATGCGGCAGAGCTTGTCCAGACGTTCAGCGAAGGCCTTGGTGAACGCTGCCGGCATGTGCTGGATCAGCACGATCGGCGCCGGGAAGTTGGCCGGCAATTGCGTCAACACGCGTTGCAGGGCAACCGGACCGCCCGTCGAGGTACCGATGGCAACCAGTTTGTAGGCTTTGCGTTTCGGTGCCGGCGACGAAGCGCTGGCAGCCGGCGCGCGCGTTGGCGCTGGCGCAGGTGCCGGACGTACCGGGGCGCTGGTGCTGTGGCTGCTGAAGCTCGATGCCGCCGGAGCAGGCGTCGGTGCAGGCGCAGCTACCGGAGCCGGCGCGCTGTAGGCACTGAAACGACGGTTACTGCGCGAGATGCTATGGACCTTCTCGCACAGCAGTTGCTTGACCTTCTCCGGGTTACGCGAGATGTCTTCAAAATTCTTCGGCAGGAAATCCACCGCACCGGCATCCAGCGCATCGAGGGTTACCCGAGCGCCTTCATGGGTCAGCGAGGAGAACATCAACACCGGGGTCGGGCAGCGCTGCATGATGTGCCGCACGGCCGTGATGCCGTCCATCATCGGCATCTCGTAGTCCATG
Source organism: Pseudomonas sp. Seg1 (assembly GCF_018326005.1). Lineage (NCBI taxonomy): Bacteria > Pseudomonadati > Pseudomonadota > Gammaproteobacteria > Pseudomonadales > Pseudomonadaceae > Pseudomonas > Pseudomonas sp. Seg1. The sequence continues at coordinate 1,871,795 of NZ_AP021903.1, read as the reverse complement.
GTGATCACGTCTGGCTTGAGGGCCAGGGCCTGATCAATCGCCTCTTTACCGTTGGTGGCCGTACCGACCACCTGGATGCTCGGATCCGCTGAAAGAATTTCCGAGACGCGGCGGCGGAAAAAACCCGAATCGTCCACCACCAGGACTTTGACTGCCATAAACACTCCATTAGGCGCAGCGGGACGTTGTCGCCCCGCCGCCCCGGATTCAAATACGCCGTGCGGCGTAACGCTTGAGCATGCTTGGAACATCGAGAATCAGTGCAATGCGGCCGTCACCGGTGATGGTGGCGCCGGACATGCCCGGAGTCCCTTGCAGCATTTTGCCCAATGGCTTGATGACCACTTCTTCCTGGCCAACCAGTTGATCGACGACGAAGCCGATCCGCTGAGTGCCCACCGACAGGATCACCACATGGCCTTCGCGCTGTTCTTCATGAGCGGCGGAGCTGACCAGCCAGCGCTTGAGGTAGAACAAAGGCAAGGCCTTGTCCCGCACGATCACCACTTCCTGGCCGTCCACGACGTTGGTGGTCGACAGGTCGAGGTGGAAGATTTCGTTGACGTTGACCAACGGGAACGCAAACGCCTGATTGCCGAGCATGACCATCAGGGTCGGCATGATCGCGAGGGTCAGCGGCACCTTGATGACGATCTTCGAGCCCTGGCCCTTGGTCGAGTAGATATTGATCGAACCGTTGAGCTGGGAAATCTTGGTCTTCACAACGTCCATGCCGACACCACGGCCGGACACGTCGGAGATCTCGGTCTTGGTCGAGAAACCCGGGGCGAAAATCAGGTTGTAGCACTCGGTATCGCTCAGGCGATCGGCCGCGTCCTTGTCCATCACGCCGCGTTTTACCGCGATCGAACGCAGGACGTTCGGGTCCATGCCTTTGCCGTCATCGGAGATCGACAGCAGGATGTGGTCGCCTTCCTGTTCGGCGGCCAGCACCACGCGACCACCACGGGCCTTGCCCGACGCTTCGCGTTCTTCCGGCGACTCGATACCGTGGTCGACGGCGTTGCGCACCAAGTGGACCAGCGGGTCGGCCAGAGCCTCGACAAGGTTTTTGTCGAGGTCGGTTTCTTCACCCACCAGCTCCAGATTGATCTCTTTCTTCAGCTGACGCGCGAGGTCGCGAACCAGACGCGGGAAGCGCCCGAAGACCTTCTTGATCGGCTGCATCCGGGTCTTCATCACCGCGGTCTGCAAGTCAGCCGTGACCACGTCGAGGTTCGACACGGCCTTTTGCATGGCTTCGTCGCCGCTGTTGAGACCCAGGCGCACCAGGCGGTTACGCACCAGTACCAGCTCGCCGACCATGTTCATGATTTCGTCGAGACGTGCGGTGTCGACCCGCACGGTGGTCTCGGCTTCGCTCGCCGGTTTTTCCGGTGGCGGTGCAGCGGCAGCACGGGCCGGAGCCGGTGCAGCAGCGGCAGCCGGTTTTGGCGCTTCGGCTTTCGGTTCAGGCTTGGCGGCAGGCTTCGGCGCAGCAGCAGCGGCCGGTGCTTTCGCAGGCGGCGTGGCGACTGTCGAAGCGGAGCCGGCAGCAGCGGCGCCGACTTCAGTGAACTTGCCTTTACCGTGCAATTCGTCGAGCAGCGATTCGAATTCGTGATCGCTGATCAGATCGCTACCGGCAGCGGCGGCCGCCGGTGCGGCAGGCGCAGGGGCCGAGGCAATCGCCGACTCCAGCGCTTCGACGGCGAAGTTGCCTTTGCCGTGCAACTGATCGAGCAGTGCTTCGAATTCGTCGTCGGTGATGTCCGAGCTGTCGCCTGCTGCCGGCGCTGCAGGTTTGGCCGCCGCCGGCGCGACTGCGTCAGCTGCAAATTGACCTTTACCGTGCAACTGATCGAGCAGTGATTCGAACTCGGCGTCAGTGATTTCATCGCTGGCTGCCTCTTCGGCAGTTTGCGCAGGCGCAGCCGCCGCCGGGGCTTCGGCTTCGGCCTTGACGGCGTTCAGCGAGTCCAGCAGCTGTTCAAATTCGTTATCGGTGATGTCGCCCGAATCGCCTTCGACGACCAGTTCTTCGATCATCTCGGCCACTGGCGAAGCCGGGGCTTGATCCGCCGATTGCGGCTCGGCCAGACGCGCCAGCGCTGCCAGCAGTTCCGGCGTGGCGGCGGTGATCGGTGCACGCTCGCGGACTTCGCTGAACATGCTGTTCACCGCGTCCAGTGCTTCGAGGACAACGTCCATCAGTTCTGCATCAACGCGACGCTCACCCTTACGCAGGATGTCGAACACGTTTTCGGCGATGTGACAGCACTCCACCAGCTCGTTGAGCTGAAGGAAGCCGGCGCCCCCTTTTACAGTGTGGAAACCGCGAAAAATTGCGTTGAGCAAATCTGCGTCATCCGGACGGCTTTCCAGCTCGACCAGTTGCTCGGACAGTTGCTCAAGAATCTCGCCGGCCTCAACCAGGAAATCCTGAAGGATCTCTTCATCGGCGCCGAAGCTCATTAATGGGGTGCTCCTACAGGTCTAAAAACCCAAAAAACCTAAAATTCCAAAACTCTAGAATCCGAGGCTGGATAACAAATCGTCCACATCGTCCTGACCGGACACAACGTCTTCTCGTTTATCGGCATGAATCTGCGGACCTTCACCCTGCGAGAGATGTTTTTGTGGATCTTTTTCTGCAAGCATCGCTGCACGGTCATGTTCGATGCCCGCAAAGCGGTCGACCTGACTGGCCATGAGCACAAGTTTGAGCAAATTGCTTTCGACTTCGGTGACCAGTTGGGTCACACGCTTGATCACTTGACCGGTAAGGTCCTGGTAATCCTGAGCCAGCAGGATGTCGTTCAGATTGCTCGACACCGCACGGTTGTCCGTGCTGCTGCGTGACAGAAAACCGTCGACCCGGCGCGCCAGTTCGCGGAACTCTTCAGCTCCGACTTCACGACGCATGAAACGCCCCCAGTCGGTACTCAAGGCCTGGGCTTCTTCAGCCAGACCATTGACCACCGGCGTGGCGCTTTCCACCAGATCCATGGTGCGGTTGGCCGCGGCTTCTGTCAGCTTGACCACATAGCCCAGGCGTTCGGTGGCGTCGGTGATTTGCGACACTTCCTCAGCCTGCGGCATGTGCGGATCGATCTGGAAGTTGACGATCGCACTGTGCAGTTCACGTGTGAGCTTGCCGACTTCCTGATACAGGCCACGGTCACGGGTCTGATTGAGCTCATGGATCAGTTGCACAGCGTCGCCGAACCTGCCTTTTTCAAGGCTCTCGACCAGTTCGACCGCGTGTTTTTTCAGGGTCGACTCGAAATCGCCCTGTGAAGATTCGTTATGCTCCATAGCTCCCCCGCGCGTCATCAGCCGATGCGTTCGAAAATCTTCTCGATTTTGTCTTTCAACGCCTGAGCCGTGAAAGGTTTGACCACGTAGCCGTTCACACCGGCCTGAGCGGCCTCGATGATTTGCTCGCGCTTGGCTTCAGCGGTCACCATCAGCACGGGCAGATGCTTGAGTTTTTCATCGGCACGCACGTGGCGCAGCAGGTCGATACCGGTCATGCCCGGCATGTTCCAGTCTGTTACCAGAAAGTCGATGCTGCCGCTGTTGAGCACCGGAATGGCGGTAGTGCCATCGTCGGCCTCGACGGTGTTGGTGAACCCAAGATCGCGCAGCAGGTTCTTGATGATCCGCCGCATCGTTGAGAAGTCATCAACGATGAGGATTTTCATGTCTTTGTTCAATTCGACCTCCAAGCAGTCTTAAACGCGCCCAGCACCTGGGCGCGCCACTTCAATCAATCGGCGCAGCACTCGAAGACTGTCTGGAGCACAACAGAGCAAGACCGGTGCCGTTCATCACTGCACCAGCCTCGTTCGCAGTGTCCCCACACTGCCTTCAGCGCGCTCGCCACTCCCCCAAACGCCCCCGCAAACGGGCCGCGCACTGGCTGTGTAACTGGCTGACCCGCGATTCACTGACGCCAAGGACTTCACCGATCTCCTTGAGGTTCAGCTCTTCGTCGTAGTACAGCGCCAACACCAGTCGCTCACGCTCCGGCAAATTGGCAATCGCGTCCGCCAGCGCCGCCTGGAAGCGTTCATCTTCCAGATCGCGTGACGGCTCAAGATGAGCACTGGCGCCATCCTCGTGCAGCCCTTCGTGTTCGCCGTCCTGCAAGAGGTCGTCGAAACTGAACAAGCGACTGCCCAGGGTGTCATTCAAAATCCCGTAGTAATCGTCGAGACTCAATTGGAGTTCGGCCGCAACCTCGTGATCTTTAGCATCACGGCCGGTTTTAGCTTCAATTGCCCGAATTGCGTCGCTGACCATACGGGTGTTGCGGTGAACCGAGCGTGGCGCCCAGTCCCCTTTGCGCACTTCGTCGAGCATCGCGCCGCGGATTCGAATGCCCGCGTACGTTTCGAAACTGGCGCCTTTACTGGCGTCGTATTTGGTCGAGACTTCGAGCAGGCCAATCATCCCGGCCTGAATCAGATCCTCGACCTGCACACTCGCCGGCAATCGCGCCAGCAGGTGGTAGGCGATGCGTTTGACCAGTGGCGCGTAACGCTCGATCAACTCGTACTGCGCGTCACGTGCCGACTTCTTGTAGTAGTTCATACCGCTGGCGGTCATAACACAGGCCCTGCCGTTTGCTGCACGAGGCGCTCGACGAAAAACTCAAGGTGGCCGCGCGGGTTGGCAGGCAGTGGCCAGGTATCGACCTTCTGCGCGATCGCCTTGAACGCCAGCGCGCACTTGGAACGCGGGAAAGCTTCATAGACCGCTCGCTGCTTCTGCACTGCCTTGCGCACGCTTTCGTCGTAGGGCACGGCGCCGACGTATTGTAGGGCCACATCAAGGAAGCGATCCGTGACCTTGGTCAACTTGGCGAACAGGTTGCGACCTTCTTGCGGGCTCTGCGCCATGTTGGCGAGGACGCGGAAGCGGTTCATGCCGTAATCGCGGTTGAGCAGTTTGATCAGTGCGTAGGCATCAGTGATCGAGGTCGGCTCGTCGCAAACCACCAGCAACACTTCCTGGGCTGCGCGAACAAAACTGACTACCGAGTCACCAATACCCGCAGCGGTGTCGATCACCAGTACATCGAGATTGTCGCCGATGTCACTGAAGGCCTGAATCAGACCGGCATGTTGCGCCGGGCTCAGGTGAACCATGCTTTGGGTGCCGGACGCGGCCGGCACGATGCGGATCCCGCCGGGACCCTGCAACAGCACGTCGCGCAATTCGCAGCGGCCTTCGATCACGTCGGCCAGGGTACGTTTGGGCGTCAGGCCCAGCAGAACGTCGACGTTCGCCAGCCCCAGATCGGCGTCCAGCAGCATGACCCGACGGCCAAGCTCTGCCAGCGCCAGAGACAAGTTCACTGACACGTTAGTCTTGCCGACGCCACCTTTGCCGCCGGTCACCGCGATCACCTGTACGGGATGCATGCTGCCCATGTTATTTCTTTACCTTGTCTTGCATAGACGGAGGCCACATTACTGGCTGCGCGTTCACAACCGGAACAATGCATGGCAGACCATCGATGTAGGTACAAAAACTGTTCATGATTACCTCAGCCAACCTGCTTGGTCGGGCTGTGATAGATATCAGCGAACATGTCGGCCATGGCTTCTTCGCTGGGTTCTTCCTGCATTTGCACGCTGACGGCGCGGCTGACCAGTTGATGACGCCGCGGCAGATGCAGATCATCCGGAATCCGTGGGCCATCGGTCAGGTACGCGACCGGCAATTCATGACTGATCGCCAGGCTCAACACTTCGCCAAGGCTGGCCGTTTCATCCAGTTTAGTCAGGATGCAGCCGGCGAGCCCGCAACGCTTGTAACTGTGATAAGCGGCGGTTAGAACCTGTTTCTGGCTGGTGGTTGCCAGCACGAGATAATTTTTTGCACGGATGCCACGCCCGGCCAGGCTTTCGAGCTGCATGCGCAGGGCTGGGTCGCTGGCTTGCAGGCCGGCGGTATCGATCAGCACCACGCGTTTGCGTAGCAGTGGATCCAGCGCCTGCACCAGCGACTGGCCCGGATCGACGTGGGTCACCGGCACATTGAGGATGCGACCGAGGGTCTTCAGTTGTTCCTGAGCGCCGATACGGAAACTGTCCATGCTCACCAGCGCCACATTCTGCGCGCCGTACTTGAGCACATAACGGGCCGCCAGTTTGGCCAGCGTGGTGGTCTTGCCCATGCCGGCGGGGCCGACCATGGCAATCACACCGCCCTCTTCCAGCGGCTCGACTTCCGGTACGGCAATCATCCGCGCCAGGTGCGCGAGCAACATGCGCCAAGCCTGACGAGGTTCTTCAATATCGGTGATCATCGCCAGCAGGTCGCGCGACAGCGGGCCGGACAGGCCGATCCGCTGCAGACGGCGATACAGGTTGGCTTGCGCCGGACGGCTGCCTTGCAGCTGATTCCAGGCGAGCGTGCCGAGCTGGACTTCCATCAGCTCGCGCAGGCTGTTCAATTCAAAACGCATCGAATCCAGCGCACGCGGATCCACGCCGCCGGAGGACTGCGCAGGCGCCGGGGCCGGACGCGCCGGGGCGGCGTAAGTCGGCTCGCTCAGCGGCTCAGCGGCAGTCAGCGGCAGGCCAGCGGTCAACGGCAGCCCGGCGAAAATCTGGCGATTGCTATTGCCATCGGCTTCGCCACGCAGGCTCAGTTCGGCCTGGGCGGTGACGATGCGCGACTGGGTCTTGCGCAGCTCGTCTTCGAGTTCCATGTTCGGAACCCGAGGCGCCAGCGCCGACAATTTGTAATCCAGTGCCGCCGTCAACTCGACACCGCCGGCAATGCGGCGATTGCCAATGATGGCGGCATCAGCGCCCAGCTCATCACGAACCAGCTTCATGGCCTGACGCATATCGGCGGCAAAGAAACGCTTAACTTGCATAAACCACTACCTCAGCCGTTGGGCCCTACTGTCGCAACGATGGTCACTTGCTTGTTGTCCGGTATTTCCTGGTAGGCCAGCACGTGTAGCCCTGGGACCGCGAGGCGGCCGAAACGCGAAAGCATCGCGCGGATCGGGCCTGCTACCAACAGGATCACCGGCTGACCTTGCATTTCCTGACGCTGCGCCGCTTCGATGAGCGACCGTTGCAGCTTCTCGGCCATGCTTGGCTCCAGCAGAACGCCCTCTTCCGAGCCTTGTCCTGCCTTCTGCAGACTATTGAGCAATATTTGTTCCAACCTTGGTTCCAGGGTGATCACAGGCAGCTCGGAGTCAGTGCCTACAATGCTTTGGACGATGGCGCGAGATACGCCGACCCGCACGGCAGCCACCAGCGCGGCGGTATCTTGACTCTTCGCGGCGTTGTTGGCGATGGCTTCGGCGATGCTGCGGATATCGCGCACCGGCACGTGTTCGGCCAGCAACGCTTGCAGCACTTTGAGCAACTGCGACAACGTGACCACGCCCGGCACCAGCTCTTCGGCCAGTTTCGGCGAGCTTTTGGCCAGCAATTGCATGAGTTGCTGGACTTCTTCGTGGCCAATCAGCTCGCTGGAGTGCTTGTACAAAATCTGGTTCAAGTGGGTCGCGACCACGGTACTGGCATCCACCACCGTGTAACCGAGGGATTGTGCCTGGGCACGCTGGCTGATTTCGATCCACACCGCCTCCAGGCCGAAAGCCGGATCTTTGGCGTTGATACCGTTGAGCGTGCCGTAGACCTGGCCCGGGTTGATCGCCAGTTCACGATCCGGGTAGATCTCCGCTTCGGCGAGAATCACGCCCATCAGGGTCAGGCGATAGGCGCTCGGCGCCAGATCGAGGTTGTCGCGGATGTGCACGGTCGGCATCAGGAAGCCCAGATCCTGCGAGAGCTTCTTGCGCACGCCCTTGATCCGCGCCAGCAGTTGCCCGCCCTGATTGCGGTCCACCAATGGAATAAGGCGATAACCGACTTCCAGGCCGATCATGTCGATCGGGGTCACGTCATCCCAGCCAAGCTCCTTGGTTTCCATGGCGCGGGCCGGCGACGGCAGCAGCTCCTGCTGGCGCTTGACCTCTTGCAGTGCTTCGACCTTGGCGACGTTCTGCTTTTTCCAGAACAGGTAAGCGCCGCCAGCGGCCAGCGCCGCCATGCTCAGGAACGAGAAGTGCGGCATGCCCGGCACCAGACCCATGACCGCCATCAAACCTGCGGCCACCGCCAGCGCTTTCGGCGAGGCGAACATCTGGCGATTGATCTGCTTGCCCATGTCTTCCGAGCCGGACGCACGGGTCACCATGATTGCCGCCGCTGTCGATAACAACAGTGATGGCAATTGCGCCACCAAACCGTCACCGATGGTCAGCAAGGCGTAAACCCGGCCGGCGTCGCCGAAGCTCATGTTGTGCTGGAAGATACCGACGGCCATGCCGCCGATAAGGTTGATGAACAGAATCAGCAGACCGGCGATGGCGTCACCACGGACGAATTTGCTGGCACCGTCCATCGAACCGTAAAACTCGGCCTCTTGCGCCACTTCCTGACGACGCGCCTTGGCCTGGTTCTGGTCGATCAGACCGGCGTTGAGGTCGGCGTCGATCGCCATTTGTTTGCCGGGCATCGCATCGAGGGTGAAACGCGCACTCACCTCGGAAATCCGCCCGGCACCCTTGGTCACCACGACGAAGTTAATGATCATCAGGATCGCGAAGACCACGATACCGACCACGTAGTTACCGCCGATCACTACTTCACCGAAGGCCTGGATCACCTTACCGGCGGCGGCGTGGCCGTCCTGACCGTGAAGCATCACCACCCGCGTCGACGCCACGTTCAATGCCAGCCGCAGTAACGTCGCGACCAGCAGAATGGTCGGGAACACCGCAAAATCCAGCGGCCGCAGCGCGTACACGCAGACCAGCAGCACGACAATCGACAAGGCAATGTTGAAGGTGAAGAACACGTCGAGCAGGAACGGCGGCACCGGCAGCATCATCATGGCCAGCATGACCAGCAGCAACAACGGCACGCCCAGATTGCCTCGACTGAGGTCGGCAACATTCGAGCGAGCAGTGTTGAATAACTGAGAGCGATCCACCGGTTTTCCCCGTTCCTTTAAAGCAAACTTTTGACGCCCAGAGCGGACGCACGGCGGGTACTGCAAGAAGCCTTCCAACTTTTGCCATTGATTGAAACAGAGGGGGTTGAACGTGAGTTTCTGCTGACCGCAATGTGAGTTCGCGGAATCTGCAGGTGTCGGACTATCCGTGGCACACCACACATGACATCTGGAGCTGCCGAAGGCTGCGATCTTTTGACCTTCGCTTTTCCTCAATGACCGTTCGTCGAAAACCCACCCGCACCTGTCAGATCTGACAGGTGCGCAATTCCCCGATCCCACGTTCAATCACTCCGTCGCCCCCACCATCGACCGGAGCCCGCCACCATGACCACGTCCCAACATCCGCTAGCCCTCAAACCGCTGTATTTCCCCACGCTGGTCACCCTGACTCCCGCCGAGCATTACAACGGTGGCATTCCCATCCGGGCGGTGGAAGACGACCTGCAAGGCATCATCCCCGCCTGGTTCAACATGAACATTGGCGACAAGGCCGAGGTGTTCTGGGGCAATGCCACGACGGCAATCTGGAGCAAGACCCTCGATCTCGATATCGAGCTCAACAAGGACCTGTCGTTCACCATTCCCAAGGCCCACGTGCTCGACGGCGAGGCCAAGCCGGTGTTTTACCGGATCACCTACAAGAACCAGACGGAGGAAGACTCCAAACCCGAACTGGTCCTGCTGGTCAAGCTCACGCGGCCCGGCGAATACGATGACATCGCTGGCGATGACGGCCACTCCGATCTGAAGTTTTCCCTCGACCATGACGAGGTTGACCAAAACCTGCCGGCCAAGGGCGTGACGATGCGCATCGTGCCCTACCGCAACCTCACCCGCTACGATCGCATCCTCGCCCGCTGGGGCAGTCAGCAAGTCACTCACGTCGTCACGCCGGAACAGGCCCTGGACCCGGTCCGCCATCCAATCGACGTGGTGTTCAGTCGCGCCGTGATCGAGACGGCGGGTGATGGCCCGGAAGTGGCGGTGGCTTATCAGGTCATCGACCGCTGCGGCAACTACCCGGACGAGCGCGCGCCGTGGTCGGCCATTCGCAAAGTGCTGGTGGATCTGGGCGGCAATCGACTGGACGTTCCATTGGTGCTGGTCAAAGGCCAGCCGGCCAACAGCATCAATCTCGATCAGCTCGGCGATGACGATGTGGAGGTCCTCGTCAACACGCCGGCAGCTGATTTCAAGGTCGGTGACAAGGTGTTCCTGACCTGGACAGGCACCCCGGCGCAAGGCTCGCAGATCATCGTCGGGCCACTTGAATTGCCGGTCGCGGTCGTATCGTTTCCTCTGAAATTTCCCATTCCCAATGCATCGGTCAGGGCCATCGCCAAGGGCAGCGCCTCGGTCGGCTATGTCTGTAAGCGCAGCGGTGCAGCCGACCGCCCTTCGAAGAACGCCAGCGTCCCGGTGATTGGTGACATCAGCCAACTGCGTGAACCAACCGTGGACGAGGCCCCGGGTGGGACTTTGCCGCCGGAGACACCTTGGGCGACGGTGAACATTCCCTGGTATCCCGGCCGCAACAGCAGCGACCTGATCAATCTGATCTGGCAGGCCCAGGCGCCGGGTGGTAGTACCGTCTATTACGAAGATCCGCGTCCGGTCGGCGACATCGCGGAAAACCAGCCCGTCCAACGCAACGTGAGCAATGCCGAAATCCGGCGCTTCAACGGCCTGAACGTCAAGGTCTTTTACACCGTCACCAACAGCGAAACGGCGCTGCTGAGCGTGCGCGAATCGCTGGTATTTCCGATGCAGGTCGGCGTGGCCTTGCCGACGTTTGACCGACCGGAAGTCGAGGGCGCAGACAATGACGTGCTCGATCCGGACAAAGTGCCGCCGCTCGGCGCCACGCTGGTGGTGCCGTACCTGGGCACCCGCGACAAGGACCGCGTGACCTGGCGCTGGCGCGGTTCGGCCAGCGGCGGCAGCACCAGCGGCCATATCGACCTGATCCCCGCCACCGCCGGCAAGCCTGTGCGCATCACCGTGGCCAAGCAATATGTGACGGCCAACCTCAACGGCACGGTGGTCGCTGATTACAGCATTCAGCGGGCGGGGGCGACGGTAGGGAACTCGCATGAATTGACGTTGCGTATTGGCGCGGCGCTGGGTCTGGACGCACCGAAGATCAAGGAGGCCAATGGCAGCACCAGCCTCAATCCATTGGCAGCCAAGGACAGCCTGACCGCCATCGTCGACTACACCGGCATGGCCCTCGGTGACGACATCATCGTCACCTGGACCGGCACGCCACCGAACGGCTCGGACACCTCCGCGAAAAAAACCGTGACCACGCTGGGGCCACAATCGATCCCGCTGAAGAACGCGGTCGTGGCCTTCAACCTGGGCAAAGCGGTGACGGTGAGTTACACCGTGACGCGCGGTGGTGCGCCGGTGCCTTCGAAGGTTTTGCCGCTGACGGTGCTGGCGATCCCGCAAGAACATGCCGAACTGCCCAAGGCAACCATCGATGGCGCGTCCAACGATGATCTCGATGTGACCGCCCTGGCCAATGCGTCCACCCGCGTGGCTGCCTGGCCTTTGATTGCTGCGAATCAGAAAATCTGGCTGCGCTACAGCGGCACCAAAGCCGATGGATCGGAGTACAAAAAAACGACTTATGAGGGGGAAACTCTACGCGGTGATGGCGTGATCGTAGGGCCTTACCCGGCGACACCGGTGGCCGAGTTGCGCGGTCTCAAGGACAACTCGACACTGAAAATCGAGTTCAAGGTCACTTTCGACGGCAGCCCCGATGAAGCCAAAGCCGTGACCTTCCCGTCGCGCGTTTACAACGTCAAAGCCGTGCAGGATGTGAAACCGGTGATCAGCACGGTGAAGGATTCCAAGGGTGAAGACATTCCGAATTACGGTGGCACGGTCGATCCGAAGATCAAACTGACCGGCACTGCGGCACCGCTTCAGGAAGTCGAGGTGTTCGAGGGAGCTGCCACTAAAGGTAAACACCCGGTCAATGCCGGTGGCATCTGGACCTGCGAAATCACACTGACCGCCATTGGTACTCGCACGCTCACTGCCAAGGCGCTGTACGGTACGGGGCAGGTATCGCTTGGCAGAGTCGTCACCCTTTCCAATGCCATCAAGCCAAGCATCACCTCGGTGAAAGACTCGACAGGCATTGAAATTCCCTCTAACGGCAAGACGTACGATACCTCACTCAAATTGACCGGCGGCGGTACACCGCGCCTGAAAGTCGAGATCTTTGACGGGCCGACGTCCAAAGGTATAGCGGAGGTGCGTGCCGATAACGGCCGTTGGGAACTTGAGGTGAAAGAACTGAACGCCGCGCTGCACAGTTTCACCGCCAAGGCGCTGTACGCTCCGGGGGAGACATCTGCCGCAAGGACATTAACCGTAATGACGCGTCCTGAACTTATCGTGGATCCGTCCCTGCTCAGAATCAACGGGCACAACATATCAATCGAAGGCTCGGGACTGCCATGGGTCCTGACTGGCGTCGATCCTATCGGAACCGCGTTCGATCGTAGTGCCGAAGGTGGGGTTCCTCCTTATATCTATGAATCCCTCGACGAGCGCATTGCTTCGGTTGATCGCCTTCTCGGTATCGTCAGAAGTCAAGGCAACGGAAGCACCACTATCAGAGTTCGAGACCAGGCGAATCAAATTAAGGAGTTCCCCGTCACCGTTTCCAATGTGGCCCATTACGTATCTTCCAATAATCAGAAATTCAATCATGAGGAATACCTCGTATGGGCGCAAAGCGTTGGTGCGGAACCAATCCCAGTTCACGAACGCTCTCATCACATGAAAGTCATGAATACAAAATTCACCGCTACCGCGCATTACCCAGAAGCCGTCTGGTGGCATGGGCCTAGTCAGACGTTTCAGGATAGAGAGCAGGCATTCTGCACAGGCTATCTTCCTTTTACAAAAGATTGGAGTCTCCAATTCAGTCGGTTGAACGACCAGAAACACGGTGTGGCCATGTACGTTCCCGATCAAAAAAAAACTACCTGATCGCATTAATAGGACAACTTTGATTTGTCCCATCCACTGCCCTTCCTAGGGCAGTGGATGAAGTTGTACCTGAAACAGTCGCTCTTTTTATGATTAGTAACCAGCATGAGTCCTATTGAGATGGGCTAACGCTTTCGATGGAGAGTCTGGTCAGTTCGATATAACGTCGGCGAAGGGCCGTGATGTCGCTGCATGATGGCTGTGTTGGCCCAGTATGTTCAGGCTCGGATCTGACGGAGAGAAAATCAAAGATCGCCGCCTTCGGCAGTTCCTACATGGATCGATGTAGACGCTGCCGAACGTTGCGATTTTTGTTTTTAAACACCTTCGTTTAAGTGACACGGCAAGACACGTAATCAGGCTACACGACCTTGCGTAATTGCCTACAGCTACGCCAGAATCCGCCGGCTTGTGCGCCTTGGGGGCGGGTTCTATTGTGGTGCGATCGCTGACGAATCAGCGATCGGGTTTAGCGATCCGGCATCTAACAGACGCAACATGCCCATTCTCAATTGCAGTTTTTGTCTATCTGCAATTGGCGTCATGGTGGCTGTGCGTGGGAGACCTTCGGGTCTACCCGGGGTTTCTGTGACCCGGATCGCTAACCTGCGTACAGCCGCCACCTTTACTTGTTTAGCGATGAGCCGTGGCGGCCAAATCAACCACGGAGTCTCACCATGTTCAAACCAACACCCAACCCGCCCGAAACCGATCTCACCTCCCCCTACGAATCCCTCGATTCGAAAAAGCTCAACGACGCCGCCGACCGCGCCCTCGATCACTATCTCTGCCCGCCCGGGTCCACACCACCGCCCCGCAGAACCCGCAGGATGTACGCCGTTACTGCGGACTTCAAAAACGAGGAGATGCTGGCCGATGCCTTCGAGACCCTTGCTTCGGCAAGAACCATTGCCAGTGACTTTGCCCACCTCTTGCCAGCGTCGCAGCGCCGGACGCTGTTGGGGATTGCGCAGCTGATCATGCTCGGGGAGTTGGCGGTGAACCGGGTGCTGGATAATCTGCAGGTGCCGCAGTAGCAGGACTGTCTGACAAGGCTTGAGTGCTGTGCTGTGGTTGCTGAGGTCTTCGCGGGCAAGCCCGCTCCCACAGGGATATGCATTAATCACAAGCCTGTGAGCAGTTACCAAACCTGTAGGAGCAGGCTTGCTCGCGAAAACTGAGGCACAGCCAACACATGTCTTCAGGCATGAAGAAACCGCCGCCCGGTTCAATCGGGACGGCGGTTTTTTCGTTTCAGCTCTCGATCAAACCGTTTCCACGGTCGTCCAGCAACAACGTGGCGGCCATGCTGCCCATCCCTACGCCGTCAAAACCTGCTCAGGTGCAATCACACCGAAACTGAGGGCCTTGCCATTGATGTAGCGCGAACCCTTGAGCACGAAGACCCCTTCGATGTCGACGAACTCAGTCTGCGTGTACATAAACGTCACTATCTCCTCAGGCGTTCTAATGTCTGGCTTCCCCCAGGACACTTTTACGCGCTGCTCTATCAGGGTTAGCCCCCACTTGAAAGGGATGATGGCGAGGTCTTTGATTTCGATCTGGCGCGCGGGATCCAACCAGCGAAAGTCCTGACGTGCCGTAATGAAAAGAGCATCACCTTCAATGGTGAATTGCGGTTTGCTGTAGCGCCTTTCCATTTCATCGTAGATCCAGCCATCCATGTAGTCCTCCAGATGGGTGAATCGCTCGAAAAGCATCGCGCTGTTGACGATTTTTTCGTCAGGTTTGCCAATCAAATTGTAGCTAGAGTGGTACGCCAGCCCCTCCAGCTCAGGCCGAATCGAGTTAGTCGACACCTCCAGATAATTTGGACTATAGGCGTTGGCCATGTGCTTGAAATGAGTGAAATCCAGAATCAGTTTGAACGTGACGGTGTAACCGATTGCGCGCTCATCAGGGCGCCTTTCCAACACACCGGAGACAAACTCCATCTCCATGCCGTCCAATTTTTTTAGCGGATTCGCTGCCATGATCGCTTCCTCTGAAACCTGACGTAGACGCCGATCCCTGGTACTCGCATCAAATGATCAGAGCCACCAATACAGGGAAAATGCCGGGAGAAATCCCATGGCAATTAGATCGCTGAGGAGTGCTCACTGGCTACTGTCAGAAATAACAGGTGCGGAGGTCTTTCAGACAGACGGTAACCGTCAGGAATCGCGACGCAGGTCCGGCGGAATCGGCAGATCGTCCTTGAGCGGATCCGGGCGCTTGCCCTTGCCCGCCTGGAATTGGCGGATCTGGTAGACGTAGGCCAGGACCTGGGCAACCGCCAGATACAAGCCCCGGGGATTTCCTGATCGAGCTCAGTGGAGTAGTAGATCGACCGCGCCAACCCCGGCGACTCGAGGAGCATGACGTTGTTGGCCACGGCGATTTCACGGATCTTCAGCGCCAGGAAGTCGCTGCCCTTGGCCAACAGGACGGGGGCCCCACCCTTCTCGGAATCGTACTTGAGCGCCACCGCGTAGTGGGTCGGGTTGGTGATGACCACGTCGGCATCGGGAATCGCCGCCATCATCCGCCGCTGGGACATCTCGCGCTGGGTTTGACGGATGCGTTGTTTGACTTCAGGCCGGCCTTCCTGATCCTTGTGCTCGTCGCGCACTTCCTGCTTGGTCATCAGCAGTTTCTTGTGGGCTTCCCAGAGCTGCACCGGCACGTCGACTGCAGCGATGATGATCAGCCCGCAAGCCAGCCACAACGTACTCCAGGCAACCAGCGTGACGCTGTGAATGATCGCCCGGTCCAGCGGCTCATGGGCGATGCGCAAAAAGTCATCGACGTCGGCTGACAGCACCACCAGCGCCACACCCAAGGTGATCAGAAACTTCGCCAAAGCCTTGAGCAGTTCGACCACAGACTTGAAGGAGAACATCCGCTTGATGCCCGCTGCCGGGTTCATCCGGCTGAACTTGGGCGCCAGGGAGCCGGCCGCGAACAGCCAGCCACCGAGGGAAATCGGCCCGATCAACGCGGCCAGCAACAAGGTGATCATGATCGGCTGAATCGCCACCAGGGCGAGCTTGCCCGACTGCATCAGGAACGTGCCCATGGAGCCCTGGTTCATGATCACTTCGCGCGACAGCGTGAAGTTCATACGCATCAGGTCCATCAGGTCTTCGGCGAGCATGCCGCCGAATATCAACAGCGCGCTGGCACCGGCCATCATCACGGCGAGGGTGTTGAGCTCTTTCGAGCGGGCGATCTCACCCTTCTCACGGGAGTCCTTTTTACGTTTCTCCGTGGGGTCTTCTGTTTTGTCCTGACCGCTTTCGCTCTCGGCCATGAGTCAGCGCGCCCGTGCCAGTTCGCGTAACAGCTGCAAGGCCTCGGTAGCCAGCGGCTGGTACTGATTGAGAATGTCCGCCAGGCCGACCCAGACAATGAACAGGCCGAGCACCAGGGTCAGTGGAAAACCGATGGAGAAAATGTTCAGTTGCGGCGCGGCACGGGTCATCACGCCGAACGCGATGTTGACCACCAGCAGCGCGGTGACCGCCGGCAATACCAGCAACAACGCCGCGCCCAGCACCCAGCCGAGTTTGCCGGCCAACTCCCAGTAATGCGCGGTCATCAACCCACTGCCCACGGGCAACGTGGTGAAGCTTTCGGTGAGGACCTCGAACACCACGAGATGGCCATTCATCGACAGGAACAGCAACGTCACCAGCATGGTGAAGAATTGGCCGATCACCGCCACCGAGACACCGTTGGCCGGGTCGACCATCGAGGCGAAGCCCATACCCATCTGGATCGCGACAATCTGCCCGGCCACGGCAAAGGCCTGGAAAAACAGCTGCAAGGAAAACCCGAGTACGGCGCCGACCAGGATCTGCTCGGCAATCAACAGCAGCCCGCTGAGATCGAGCGGACTGACCGCCGGCATCGGCGGCAGGCCGGGCACAATCACCACGGTAATCGCCACGGCGAAATACAGGCGCACACGCCGGGGGATGAGGGTTGTGCCGAACACGGGCATGACCATCAGCATCGAGGCGACGCGAAACAGCGGCAACATGAACGTCGCCACCCAGGAACTGATCTGGGTGTCGGTCAACTGCAGCAGCGATTGCATGGCTTAGCCGATGACCATCGGAATGTTTTTGTACAACTGAATGATGTACTCCATGAACGTCTGCACGATCCACGGGCCGGCGACGATCAGCGTGACCAGCATCACCAGCAGACGCGGCAGGAAGCTCAGGGTCTGTTCGTTGATCTGCGTGGCCGCCTGGAACATTGCCACCAGCAAACCGACCAACAGGCTCGGCACCACCAGAATCGCGACCATCAACGTGGTCAGCCAAAGCGCCTCACGAAATATGTCGACCGCGACTTCCGGCGTCATGGCGAAACACCTCCAAAACTGCTGGCCAGCGTGCCGATGATCAGCGCCCAGCCATCCACCAGCACAAACAGCATGATCTTGAACGGCAGCGAGATGATCAGCGGCGAGAGCATCATCATACCCATCGCCATCAGCACACTGGCCACGACGAGGTCGATGATCAGGAACGGAATGAAGATCATGAAGCCGATCTGGAACGCGGTTTTCAGCTCGGACGTGACGAACGCGGGTACCAGAATGGTCAGCGGCGCCTGATCCGGGGTGGCGATGTCGGTGCGCTTGGACAGGCGCATGAACAACTCCAGATCACTGGTGCGGGTCTGCGCGAGCATGAAGTCCTTGATCGGCACCTGAGCCTTTTCCACCGCTTGCTGAGCGGTGAGTTTCTCGGCCAGATACGGTTGCAACGCATCGTTGTTCACCCGATCGAACACCGGCGCCATGATGAACATGGTCAGGAACAGCGCCATGCCCGTGAGGATCTGGTTCGACGGTGTCTGTTGCAGGCCCAGGGCCTGACGCAGGATCGAGAAGACGATGATGATCCGCGTGAAACTGGTCATCAGGATGACCGCCGCCGGGATAAAACTCAGCGCGGTCATGATCAGCAGAATCTGCAGACTGACCGAATATTCCTGCGCGCCGTCGGCGTTGGTGCCCAGCGTGATCGCCGGGATCGACAACGGATCGGCGGCGAACGCCAGCGGCGCGGCCAGCAACAGGGCCAGCGTCAAGACGATGCGTAGCGCACCCATTACTTCTTATCCTTCTGATCCTTGCCGAGAATCTTCAGCAGATGCTGAGCGAATTCCGGGGTCGCTTTCTCGCTGGTACCTGGCACTTCAACCGGCTCTTTGAGCACGTGCAGCGCGGTGATGGTGCCGGGGCTCAGACCGAGCAGAATCTGCTCATTGCCGACCTGCACCAGCATCAACCGGTCACGCGGACCGAGCGCACGGGAACCGATCAGCTCGATCACCTGGCCCTTGCCTGCCGGGCCTGCCTGCTGCACTCGACGCAACAGCCAGGCAAGGAAGAAGATCAGCCCCAGCACCAGCAGCAAGCCGAACACCAGTTGCGTCAATTGCCCGGCCACGCCGCTGCTGACCATCGGCGCAGTCGCGGCAACCGGCGCAGCAGCAGCGTGGGTTGCCGCCGGTTCAGCGGCCAGCACGCTCAACGGCAACGCGAGCAGAGCCCAGAGAAACCTTTTCACTCAGCGCAGCTTCTTGATGCGTTCGCTTGGGCTGATCACGTCGGTCAGGCGGATGCCGAACTTCTCGTTGACCACGACCACCTCGCCGTGAGCGATCAGCGTGCCGTTGACCAGCACGTCCAGCGGCTCACCCGCCAGGCGGTCCAGTTCGATGACCGAACCCTGGTTGAGTTGCAGCAGGTTGCGAATGTTGATGTCGGTGCTGCCCACTTCCATCGAGATCGACACCGGGATGTCGAGGATCACGTCCAGGTTCGGACCGTCCAGCGTTACCGGATCGTTGTTCTTCGGCACGCTGCCGAATTCTTCCATCGGCAGACGGTTGGAGCTGGCGGCGCCAGCGTCAGCAGCCAGCAGCGCATCGATGTCAGCCTGGCCGTCACCGGTTTCTTCCAGGGCAGCAGCCCATTCGTCAGCCAGTGCCTGATCGTCCTGGGCGTTCATATCGTCGTTCATCATTTGTCCTCGGCGGGCAACAATTCAGCTAAATGTGTGGGGGTGAGAGCGGCGCTTCAGCGACGCTCGATCGGCTCGATCACTTGCAACGCGAGGTTGCCTTTGTGCGAGCCCATCTTGACCTTGAAGGCCGGTACGCCGTTGGCGCGCATGATCATGTCTTCCGGCATTTCCACCGGGATCACATCCCCCGGCTGCATGTGCAGGATGTCGCGCAGCTTCAACTGGCGACGGGCGACGGTGGCACCGATCGGCACGTCGACATCGAGCACGTCCTGGCGCAGGGCATTGACCCAGCGCTCGTCCTGATCGTCGAGGTCCGACTGGAAACCGGCGTCGAGCATTTCGCGCACCGGCTCGATCATCGAGTACGGCATGGTCACGTGCAGGTCGCCGCCACCGCCATCGAGTTCGATATGGAAGGTGGAAACCACGATCGCTTCGCTCGGGCCGACGATGTTGGCCATGGCCGGGTTCACTTCCGAGTTGATGTACTCGAAATTGACTTCCATGATCGCCTGCCAGGCTTCTTTCAAATCGACGAAGGCCTGCTCCAGCACCATGCGCACCACGCGCAATTCGGTCGGGGTGAATTCACGCCCTTCGATCTTCGCGTGACGACCGTCACCGCCGAAGAAGTTGTCCACCAGTTTGAACACCAGTTTGGCGTCGAGGATGAACAGCGCGGTGCCGCGCAGGGGTTTGATCTTGACCAGGTTGAGGCTGGTCGGCACGTACAGCGAGTGTACGTATTCGCCAAACTTCATCACCTGTACGCCACCGACGGCAACGTCCGCCGAGCGGCGCAGCATGTTGAACATGCTGATGCGGGTGTAACGGGCAAAACGCTCGTTGATCATCTCCAGAGTCGGCATGCGTCCACGGACGATGCGATCCTGGCTGGTCAGGTCGTAGCTTTTGACACTGCCGGGTTCGGCAGCGTTATCGGTCTGTACCAGACCATCGTCGACGCCATGCAACAGCGCATCGATTTCATCCTGGGACAGCAGATCCTGCACGGCCATGTCGTGTTCCTACTGCAGTACGAAATTAGTGAAAAGCAACTGTTCGATCACCACTTTGCCCAGCTCTTTCTGCGCCACTTCCTGCACGCTCGCTGTGGCCTTCTGGCGCAACATCTCCTGGCCGACCGGCGTCGCCAAAGTGGCGAAATCCTGACCGGAGAAGAGCATCACCAGGTTGTTGCGGATCACCGGCATGTGCACTTTCAGCGCTTCCAGATCGGCCTGGTTACGCGCCAGCATGGTGATGCTCACCTGCATGTAGCGCTGACGGCCGTTCTGGTTGTAGTTGGCGACAAAGGCCGGCGCCATCGGCTCGAAAATCGCCGGCTGCTTGCCGACGGGCGCTGCATCTGCGGCCTCGGCAGGCTTGCTTTGGGCGCTGTGCATGAAGAACCAGGTCGCCCCCACGGACGCGCCAATGGCCAGCAGCAACGCCAGCACGATCACGATGATCAGCTTGAGTTTGCCTTTGGTTGCTGGGTCTTTCACTGCTGCTGTTTCGCTCTTCGCCATGCCAATAATCCGTCACTAATCGGGTTTTCACAGTCGCACGGCAAGGCAAGAGCAAGTGTTATGCCAGAAGTGTCGGAGGGATTGACGAGAGGGATGTATCGACTGATGCAAGACCCTGTGGGAGCTGGCTTGCCAGCGATAGCGATTTGTCTGACACATTGATTTCGAATGTGCCGCCGCCATCGCTGGCAAGCCAGCTCCCACAGGGTACAGCGGTGTGTCAGGCGTAATAGTCGACCGCGCTGGTGCCGATCACGCTGGTGGTTTGCGCGGCTGCTTCAGCAATAGCGGCAGGTGCCAACTCTTCATCCGCCGAATCCAGACGACCACCGGTAGCGCTGGTACGCCCACTCTGACCCGGCTGCGCCTGCTCCTGACCTTGCTGGCCCTGCCAGCCACGACTCTGGTCGGAGACATTGACGTCGACCTGACCCATGCCCTGCTGGTTGAACATCTCGCGCAAACGATGCATCTGCCCGTCAAGCGCTTCACGCACACTCGGGTGCGCGCTCATGAACGTCACCTGAGTCTGCTGGTCGGGGACCATATTCACGCGAATATCCAGACGCCCCAGCTCGGCCGGCTGCAACTGAATGTCCGCCGCCTTCAGATTGGCGCTCGACAGATACATGACGCGGTTGACCACTTCTTCGGTCCAGCCGCTTTGATGCATGGCGATCGGCTGATTGACCGGTACTGCGTTCGCAGTTTTCGGCGTGGCAGCCTGAGTCAGTGCCGCCAAGCGGTTGGCGAAGTCATCGACGCGGGTGTCGCTGGTGGCGGTTTTCAGGTCTTTCAGGCCGTCATCGATCAGCCCGCTGAAAGCCTTCTCGCCGCCCTGACTGGTGCTGTCCTTGTCGGACTGCACATCAAGCATGCTGGCCATGCCGGCGGCAAAGTTCTGCGCCGAGGTCAATTCGCCGTCAGCCTGAGTCTGCGCGGGCGCCGCTTTCGGTTGTGCCTGGCTGGCGGCGGAGATATGTCCACCCTGCTCCATCGCCATGCGCACGGCCGGCAAGGCATCGAGAGGATCGGCCGAAGGATCGAAATCGCTGTCGGTGCTCGCCGCCGGGTCTTTGACCGCGCCCGGCAATAGGGCGACGGCCGGGGTTTCGGTTTTCGCCGGGGTGGCCGCTTCGACAACCGGGACCGGCACGACGGGTGCCGTCACTGCCGGCTGCACGACGGCGGCCAACGCAGGATCCAGCGTCGGATCGACTGGAGTGGCATCGGCTACCGGAGTCTGGTTGGTATCCGCGGATTCGTCGCTGCTGACGACCTTGTCGTCGGCCGCCACCGGCTTTTCGGCAGGCAAGGCATTGCCGCTATCGGCAACCGCCGGCTTCGCAGGGGCAGATTGATCCTTGCTGACGTCCTTCTTGCCGCCGGTGTCAGCGACCTTGTCGCGCGCCGATTTCAGCGGGGCGTCAACCGTGACGGCAGGCTTGCTCGAATCCTGACTGGCAAACACCTGAGCGAAGCTTGAGGCCTTGTCCCCGGCGTCTGCGGCCACTGCCGACGGTTTGGCAGAGGCGGCTTGCGCCTTGGCCTGGGCGGCGTTCTGAAGAAGAATGTTGGGGGTCGCAGGCATGAAACGGTCTCCGCTGCACTGGGATCGTAGGTACAGTTGCGGGAGATGACTGCAAGTGCCGGGCCAGTTTTGTCCGACGCTTTGGAAAAGCGCCGGACGGCTCGTTTTATTGGGTTAGCGCGTCCTGGCGTTCATGCTCATATTCAGGCCGCACCTGAGCGAATTCGCTACTGATCTCGGCGACCAGTTTGGCGATTTGTGCAGGGCTATTGCCTTTGGCGTCCGACTCAAGCCTCTGACAAAGCTCGGCCAGTCGAACCGCGCCCATGTTGCCGGCGCTGCCCTTGAAGCTATGAGCCACTTCGGACAAGACCTTGGCATCGGCAGTCTCGCGCAGCTCAAGCAGGCGGTTTTCCGAATCCGCCAGAAAGGTATCCAGCAATTCGGGATAACCATCCTCCATGACTTCGCGCAGTACGCTGAGCACCTCGCGATCAATATGTTTATCAGTCACTTGCTCACTCCTTGATCAAGAATTGCGCCGATTATGACTCAATCTCCCAGAAAAACTCCACGTGGGCACTACGACCTTCGTCCGACCAACTCGCGTTGCGCCCCAATTGCCGGACCAGACTGACACCGCGTCCCGACAGACGGACACCGTCCAGCGGCCGATCCATGACCCTTGCGACATCGAAACCCTTACCGCTGTCATCGACACGGATAAGCAGACAACCGCCCTTGCCTTGCGGCTTCACCTGCAAATGCACACGCACAAAGCCATCCTGCAAACTCTCCAGACGCACGTTGCGCTGCTCATAGTAGCGGGCGAATCCCGAGGCATCGCGCTTGAGGCTGGAGTCCAGACCCAACACCCCGTGCTCCAGTGCATTGGAATACAACTCGGCGAGCACGCTGTATAGCGCGCCGCTTTGCGCGCGCAGCCCATGCACCTCCTGGAGCAACTGCAACAGGTACGGCAACGGATTGAAACGCTTTAACGTGGCGCCACGAAATTCGAAACTCGCCGACCAGTCCAGCGGACACGACTGACCGCTGTCGGAGTACACCGGCACCGCAGGGTGCACCTGCTCAGGCTCAAGCAGGCTGACCTCGACCATACTCACATCGTCGCGAGCCTCACCGCGAAAATCGCGCAGCGCCTGCTCGATCTCGTCGAACAGTCGATCTGGCTCGCGATTGCTGGCGAACACTCGCTGCAAACGCTCGACGCCGAACAACTGATCACTGGCGTTACTGGTGTCGATCACCCCGTCGGACAACAGGAAGACCCGATCACCGACGGCCATCGGATGCACTTGCGTGCAGTCATCGAACGCCTGCGGGCTCAATACCCCCAACGGCAAATGTCGCGCAGCCAGAGGCTCGCGCTCGCCGCTGGCAATCCGGTGCAGATAGCCGTCCGGCATGCCACCGTTCCAGACTTCGACCGAACGCCTTTGAGAACTCAGGCACAGCAGCGTCGCACAACAGAACATGTCCACCGGCAGGATGCGCTTGAGCTTGGCGTTCATCTCGCGCAGGGTTTCCGCCAAGCCGTAGCCCTTGGCCGTCATGCCGTAAAACACTTCGGCCAACGGCATCGCACCGACGGCGGCCGGCAAGCCATGGCCGGTGAAATCACCCAGCAACACATGCATGTCGCCCGCCGGCGTATACGCCGCCAGCAATAGGTCGCCATTGAACAGCGCATAGGGTGATTGCAGATAACGAATATTCGGCGCACTCAGGCAACCGGAGTGCGCGACCTTGTCGAACACGGCTTTTGCGACCCGTTGCTCGTTGAGCAGGTAATCGTGATGTTTGGCGATCAGGTCGCGCTGCTGCAGCACCGTGGCTTGCAAGCGGCGCAAGCGGTCCATCGCCTTGATTTTGGCGGCAAGAATCACCTGGTTGTAGGGCTTCGCCAGAAAGTCGTCACCACCGGCCTCCAGACAGCGGGCCAACGCCTCACTTTCGGTGAGCGAAGTCAGGAAGATGATCGGCACCAGGGTTTCCCCGGCCAGCGCCTTGATCTGCCGCGCAGCCTCGAAACCGTCCATCACCGGCATCATCGCGTCCATCAGGACAAGATGCGGTTGCTGCCGGCGGAAGATCTCCACTGCATCGGCACCATTGGCCGCCGTCAGCACCTCATGGCCCTGACGGCGAACGATGGTCGACAACAGCAACCGGTCGGCGGCGCTGTCTTCGGCGATCAGAATTGTCAGCGGCTCGGAATCAGCCTGCATTGCGCTTATGCCACGTCGAAGATTTGTTCGAAATTTGAAATCGCAAGAATCTTGCGAACATCGGCATTGGCGTGGGTCAGCGTGATTTCGGCACTCTCACCGCCGGCATGATCGCGCAGCAGCAACAACATCCCGAGCGCCGAACTGTCGAGGTAAGTGGCGTCTTTCAGATCCACTTCAAAGGATTCGGGTTTCGGCTGCAGATTCTCGTAGGACTCTCGAAATTCCTGATGCTTGGCGAAATCGAATCGACCCTTGACTAAAATCGTCAGTTTTTGACCATCCGGGGATAATTCTGTAACGACTGACATTGACTGGCTTCCTTGTCATTGACGAACGTTTACAAGGTTTAGCACTTGGACAGTGTTGGGGCAAGGTGCAACGCGGGATCACATGTGGGAACGGCGCGGCTTAGAATGGCTGATGACGCGGCAAGCGCTGGGACAACTCATCGAGCAGCTTCTGCTCGCGTTTGTCTTCAAGGCGCTGCGCCTCTTCGCGATAGCGCTGCACCAGTTTGCGCAGGCCCTCGACCTTGGCGAAGGCCTGTTGCCATTCCTCACGAGCCTTGTCGAGCTTGTTCTGGTGCCAGACCAGGCTCTGCCGCTGCTGGTCGACGGCGGTGTCGAGTTGCGCCAGAAAGCCCTGGAAGCCGAGCAGCCATTGCCCACTGACGCCAGTGCTGCCGCGCACGATCCATTGCTGCGAGTAATCCAGACGGAAGGCGTGCAGGTCGGCGAGTTTGCTTTCGGCGACCTTCACCTGGCCCTGAAAATAACCCAGGCGCTGCACGGCGGTTTTCTCGGCCTGTTCGGCCATGTCCACCACCGGAGCGAGACGCGCGGCTCGGCTGACGGCCATGGCCGGTTACCCGCCCGCCGCAGGGGCGAACAGGGTCTCGAGATAGGACTGGCTTTCGCCCATGTTGATTTTGTCGTTGAGGCCCTGACGCTGGTACCTGACCAATTGCGGTTGCAGGGAAATCGCCAGATCGGTCTCGCGATCGCCACCAGCGACATACGCACCGACGCTGATGAGGTCGCGACTCTGCTGATAGCGCGACCACAATTGCTTGAAATACTGCGCGCGCTGCATGTGTTCCGCCGAGACCACCGCCGGCATCACCCGGCTGATCGAGGCTTCGATATCGATGGCCGGGTAGTGCCCTTCCTCGGCCAGACGCCGCGACAGCACGATGTGGCCATCAAGTACGCCCCGCGCCGAGTCGGCAATCGGGTCCTGTTGGTCATCGCCCTCGGACAGTACCGTGTAGAACGCGGTGATCGAACCCCCGCCCTTCTCGGCATTACCGGCACGCTCCACCAGTTTCGGCAGTTTGGCGAACACCGAGGGCGGATAACCCTTGGTCGCTGGCGGCTCGCCGATGGCCAAAGCGATTTCCCGCTGCGCCTGGGCGAAACGGGTCAGCGAATCCATCAGCAACAGGACGTTCTTGCCCTTGTCGCGGAAATACTCGGCAATGCGCGTGCAGTACATCGCCGCGCGCAGACGCATCAGGGGCGCATCGTCCGCCGGCGAGGCCACCACCACCGAACGCTTGAGGCCTTCTTCACCGAGGATGTGCTCGATGAATTCTTTAACTTCGCGACCCCGCTCACCGATCAGACCGACGACGATAATGTCGGCCTCAGTGAAGCGGGTCATCATGCCCAGCAATACCGATTTACCGACACCGGTACCGGCGAACAGACCCAGACGCTGACCACGGCCCACCGTCAACAAACCGTTGATGCAACGGATGCCGACGTCCAGCGGTACGCTGATCGGGTCGCGGTTGAGCGGATTGATCGTCGGGCCATCCATCGGCACCCAGTCTTCGGCTTTCATGCCACCCTTGCCGTCCAACGCACGACCGGCGCCATCAAGCACACGGCCGAGCATGCTCATGCCCATCGGCAGTCGACCGGTTTCAGCCAACGGCACCACGCGGGCACCGGGAGCGATACCGGCGACGCTGCCGACCGGCATCAGAAAGACTTTGCCGCCGGAGAAACCCATGACTTCCGCTTCCACCTGGGACGGGTGATAGCTGTCGTCATTGATTACCAGGCAGCGCGTGCCCATGGCTGCGCGCAGGCCTTCGGCTTCCAGCGTGAGACCAACCATACGCAGCAGGCGACCTTCGAGAATCGGCGCGCCAGCAATTTCAGTGGCTTCGGCATAGGTGCTGAGGCGCTTGGCGAAACTGGTGCGTTCAAGGCGCATCGGCGGTGTCCGCAAGCGGCTCGTCTGGCTCGGCCGCCGGTTTGACGTCTTCGGCAATATCCAGGCTCAAGTCCGGGGCAGCCGGGTGCAAAGCCTGTTCGTGCAGTTGATCGAACAGCTTGTCCATGACCTGAGTGACACGGGTTTCAATGCTCGCGTCGATGCGGCTGTGCGCCGTCTCGACCCGGCAACCACCCGGCATCAGCGCTTCGTCTTCAACGATGCGCCAGGTTTCTTCGTGACGCTCGCGCAGGGCTTTGGCCTGCTCGAAGTCTTGCGGATTAACGTACAGACGCACATTTTCCACGCCCAGCGGCAACAGCTTGAGCGCATCGCGCATGACGTGTTCGATCTGCGACGAATCGATGGCCAGCTCGCGCTTGATCACCTGCTTGGTGATGTGTTGCACAAGATCGACCAGCGATTTTTCGATCTGGGTGTCTTGTTCGGCGATAGGCTCGAACAAGTGAGTCATCAGTTGCTCAAGACTGGCCAGTTTCGCCGCCAACGCGACTTCGGCTTCCTGACGAACCTTCAGCGTAGCGCTGTGAAAGCCTTCTTTTTCGCCGATGCCGAAGCCCTCGTTGTAAGCCTCCTGACGGATGCTTTCGAGTTCTTCCAGGGTCAGTGGCTGGACTTCTTCCAGCGGCACTTCTTCCATTTCCGGCGGTTCGGGCTCAGGCTCCGGCTCGGGTTCCGGTTTCGGCGGATCGAAGCTGGGCATTGCCCATGACTCGAAGCCACGGACATCGCGGGCACGGATCAGATCCGTCACATCGTCATCGTGCTTATCCATGGGCTTAGATCATTTCCTCGCCGCCCTTGCCACCGAGCACGATCTCTCCGGCTTCGGCCATACGGCGGGCGATGGTGAGGATTTCCTTCTGCGCGGTTTCGACGTCGCTGACGCGCACCGGGCCTTTGGCCTCGAGATCGTCGCGCAACAGTTCGGCCGCACGTTTGGACATGTTCTTGAAGATCTTTTCTTTGACGCCTTCGTCCGAACCCTTGAGGGCCAGCACCAGCACGTCGGAAGACACTTCGCGCAACAGCGCCTGAATGCCACGGTCGTCGACATCGGCGAGGTTGTTGAACACGAACATGAGGTCTTCGATCTGACCGGACAGGTCTTCGTCGACTTCGCGGATCGAGTCCATGAGCTGGCCTTCGATCGAGCTGTCGAGGAAGTTCATGATGTCTGCCGCACGCTTGATGCCACCCAGGGTGGTGCGCGAGGCGTTCGAGTTGCCGGAGAACTGC
Organism: Pseudomonas sp. Seg1; assembly: GCF_018326005.1. Classification (NCBI taxonomy): domain Bacteria; kingdom Pseudomonadati; phylum Pseudomonadota; class Gammaproteobacteria; order Pseudomonadales; family Pseudomonadaceae; genus Pseudomonas; species Pseudomonas sp. Seg1. Next base: position 1,843,864 of record NZ_AP021903.1, on the reverse strand, counting down.
TTCTCGAGAATCTGGTTCAGTTCTTTCAGTGCCGCTGGCTGCACGGTGTTCAACGACGAGACGCGCAGGATGATATCCAGACGCACCTTGTGGTCAAAGTTGCCGAGCACTTCACCGGCCTGATCCGGGTCGAGGTACGCAACCACGATGGCCTGGATCTGCGGGTGTTCGTAACGGATCACGTCGGCTACGGCGCGCGGCTCCATCCATTTCAGGCTGTCGAGGCCGCTGGTGTTGCCACCGAGCAGGATACGGTCGATCAGGCCGTTGGCCTTGTCTTCACCCAGGGCCTGGGTGAGCATTTTGCGCACGTAGTCATCGGAACCGACGCCGAGGCTGGTCTGGTCACCGACGATGTCGACAAACTCGCTCATGACCTGCTCGACCTGTTCGCGATGGACGTTGCCCATCTGCGCCATGGCCACGCCGACGCGCTGAACCTCTTTCGGGCCCATGTGGCGCAGCACTTGCGCAGCATCGGTCGAACCCAGGGACAGCAGCAGAATCGCGGCTTTGTCGACCTTGTTCAGTTTGACGGTGGCGGCTCGGTTATCACTCATCTGCGTTAATCCACTCTTTCACGACCTGAGCCACACGACCCGGGTCTTCAGCCACAAGGCTCTTGATTGCATTCAGTTGCGCGTCATAACCCTCACTCGGGCTCGGCAACAGAATGCTCTGCGGACCACCGAGGCTTACGCGATCGTTGGAAAGTTCGCCGTCCAGGCCGCCCATGCCACCGAGTTCCACGTCGCCGCCAAGACCGGCCAGCTCCTTGCCTTTGCCACCGCCGGTGATGTTGTTCAACACCGGGCGCAGCACACCAAACACCAGCACGAGGATGAACAACACACCCAGCACTTGTTTGACGATGTCCCAGAACCATGGCTGGGAGTAGAACGGAATATCGGCAATCACTTCGCCGCGCTCGGCGGAGAACGGCATGTTGATCACGCTGACACTGTCGCCACGGCTGGCATCGAAGCCGACCGCGTCCTGTACCAGACGGGTAAAGCGCGACAATTCGTCGGCGCTCCACGGCGCGCGGGTGATTTCCCCGTTTGCCGCATTGACCTTGACCTGATCATCGACAACCACCGACACCGACAGGCGATTCAGGCGACCCTGCTGCTGTTTGGTGTGGCTGATGGAACGGTCGAGTTCGAAGTTCTTGGTGGATTGTTGACGCTTGTCTGCCGGGTACGGCGCGAGCATCGGCTGGCCGGTGGCCGGGTCCATGATCTGCTGGCCGTTGGCGTCAACCAATGGCTGACCCGGCTGCACCATGCTGGCAGGCGCTGCGGCGCCACCGGTGGTTTGCGGTGCCGAGGCTGGCGACGGTGGCTGGTTGCTCAGGGCACCCGGCACACCTTGCGGGCCATTGCTGGCGGTACGTTGTTCGTTGACCGACTGTTCACTGCGCAGCGCCGGTTGATCCGGGTTGAACTGCTCGGCGGTGGACTCGACAGCATTGAAATCGATATCGGCCGACACTTCAGCCTTATAGCGGTCGTTACCCAATACCGGTTGCAGAATGTTGTGCACGCGCTGAGTCAGCATGCTTTCCATGCGGCGGCTGTAATCGAACTGCTTGCCGGCCATGGTCATTTCGGAGTTTTCCGCCTGATCAGAGAGCAGGTTGCCCTTCTGGTCGACGACGGTGATCTGCGATTTGCTCAGCTCGGGAACGGAGGTGGCCACCAGATTGATGATCGCCACGACCTGGCCCGGCTCCAGCGAACGACCGGAATACAGCTCGACCAGCACCGAAGCGCTTGGCTTGCGTTCATCACGCACGAACACCGAGCTCTTCGGAATCGCCAGGTGCACGCGAGCACCCTTGACGTTGTTCAGGCTGGAAATGGTACGGGCCAGTTCACCTTCGAGGCCGCGACGATAATTGGTCGCTTCCATGAACTGGCTGGTGCCCAGACCCTGTTCCTTGTCGAGGATTTCGAAACCGATGTTGCCGTCGCTGGGAGTGACACCAGCAGCAGCGAGTTTCATCCGCGCACGGGACAGGTCATCGGCCTTGACCAGCAAGGCGCCAGAATTCGGTTCTACGGTGTAAGGGATATCGGCGGAGGCCAGGGTGTCCATGACCTGCTTGGCGTCCAGGCCGGCAAGGCTGCCGTACAACGGACGGTAATCCGGCTGCTGCGACCACAGCACCACGGCAAAGCCAATCGCCACGCTCGCAGCCAGGCCGACCAACAGGCCCACCTGACGCAGCACGGTCATCTCGGAGAGGTTTTCCAGGAAGGACAGGCCGAACAGCGGCGGTTTGCCGTCTATCGGGGTGGCCTTGGCCGGAACGTTATCGGCGACTGCTTCTGCCATGACTCAATCTCGTCCTTAAACCGGCATCTGCATGATGTCTTGATAAGCCTGAACCAGCTTGTTGCGCACCTGGGTCAGAGCCTGGAACGACACGCTGGCTTTTTGCGAAGCGATCATCACGTCCGTCAGATCGACGCCGCTCTTGCCCACTTCAAATGCGTTGGCCAGTTGAGTCGACGCCTGCTGGGTATCGCTGACTTTGTTGATGGCCTGACCGAGCATGTCGGAAAAGCTGCTGCCTGCCAGTTCAGGGACAGCGGCAGTCGATTTCGGCGCAGACATGGCATCCAGCTTCATGGCCTTCATGTCTGTCATCAACCGATTAAATTCAATACCTTGGCTCATGGTCTACTCTCTTGGGCGGCCCGCAATTTTTTGACACTCACTCGGCGGGTACACAGGTATTAGCAACAAGGGTGCCAGCTCATGGGCACCCCTTTCAGAAAAGCATTTTCAAATCTTTGCGCCACGACTCAGGTGGCGAACAGGTAGCCTTCGACATCCATCCCGGCATCACGCATTTGCGCCAACTTGTAACGCAGGGTGCGCGGACTGATGCCGAGCTTTTCCGCTGCTTCCTTGCGCCGGCCACGCTCGGTGCGCAGGGTGTCGATGATCATCTGAAACTCCCGGCGGCGCAGGTCATCACCCAGGGCGCCGGCCGAATCGGCTTCGATCTCCACCTCACGAATCACCGCAGGCACCGGCGCTACCGCTGGCAACGTGGCGAACATCACCGGCCCGGCAAGACAGAAATCCTGCGGCTGGATCAAGCCGCCCTGCTGCAAAATCAACGCACGCTGAATCGCGTTATCCAGCTCGCGCACATTGCCCGGCCATGGATAACCGATCAGGCACGCCTGCGCCTCTGGCGAAAGTTTTGCCGCCGCATGCTTCATTTTATTGACGTGCTTGGCCAGCAAGCGCTCAGCCAGCGGCAAGATATCGGCAGTGCGCTCGCGAAGTGGACGCCAGGCCAGGGGGAAAACCGACAGACGGTAAAAAAGATCTTCACGGAAACGCCCCGCCGCCACTTCCCCTGCCAGGTCGCGGTTGGTGGTGGCGACCACGCGGATATCCAGGGTGATCGGCTTGCGCGCCCCCACCCGCTCGACTTCGCGCTCCTGCAACACGCGCAGCAGTTTGGCTTGCAGGCCGAGGGGCATTTCGGAAATTTCGTCGAGCAGGATGGTGCCGCCGTCGGCCTGTTCGAACTTGCCCGCCTGCGCCGCGATGGCGCCAGTGAACGAGCCTTTCTCGTGACCGAACAACGTCGCTTCGAGCATGTTGTCGGGGATGGCCGCGCAATTGATCGCAATGAACGGTTGGCTGGCACGATGGGATTGCTGGTGAATGTAGCGCGCCAGCACTTCCTTGCCGGTACCGGACTCGCCGGAAATCAGCACGGTGGAATCACTGCGTGCGACACGCGCTGCCAACTCCAGAAGCTGGGCACTGGCCGGCTCGACCGCGATCGGGCCATCAGCTTCGCATGCGCCAATATTGCCCAGCGCATGCCGCGCCACCAGATCCAGCAAGGCCTTGGGCTCAAACGGTTTGACCAGATAGTCCGCCGCACCTTGGCGCATCGCATCGACGGCACGCTCAACCGCACCGTGGGCGGTCATGAGCAACACCGGCAACTGCGGCTGACGGGCACGCAGCAACGCCAGCAATTGATGGCCATCCATGCCGGGCATGTTGACGTCGCTGACCACCAGACTGAATGCTTCGCGCGCTACCGCCGTCAGTGCCTCTTCAGCACTGCCGACCGCGTGATAATCATGACCGGCCAACAGCAACGTATCGGCCAGCGCCTCACGCAACGAGCGGTCATCCTCGACCAGCAAAACCTTGATGCCCATGACGTTCACTCAGCTCCTTGTCCAGCGCAAAACAGCGGCAGGATCACCTGCGCGCACGTGCCGCGTCCGACCCGCGAACGCAGCTGCAATTCTCCCTGATGTGCCCGTGCCACAGCCTTGACCACGGTCAGGCCGAGGCCGGTACCGGTGACTTTGGTGGTAAAAAATGGCTCGCCGAGACGTGCCAGCACGGTCGGTTCGATGCCGCTGCCGGTATCGCTGACGCACAACCGCAGCGTGTTGTCTCGGCTGTAGCAATGCACTTTCAGACGTACATCGCCGGCGCTGGCCTGAATCGCGTTCTCGATCAGATTCAAAAGCGCGCCGACCAGCGTGTCGCGATTGCACAGCAACTCGCCGGCGTGGCTGTCGCACTGCCAGCGAATCGGCAGGTCCTGCACGTGGGTCAACGCGGCAGCTTGCAGTGACTGCATCAAGGCATTGGGCGTGATGCGATCAGTCAGCGGCAGTTCACCGCGAGCGAAGACCAGCATGTCGCGCACCTGATGCTCCAGCTCATGCAGACGCTCCTTGAGGCGTCCGGCGAAACGCTGCTGGGTGGCGACAGGCAGTTCCTGCTCGGTCAAGTGACTGGCATAGAGCAACGCGGCGGACAACGGCGTGCGGATCTGATGCGCCAGCGAGGCGACCATACGCCCCAGCGAGGACAGACGTTCGTGGCGCGCCAGTTGATCTTGCAGATGACGGGTTTCTGTCAGGTCGTTGAGCAGCACCAATTGCCCCGGCTCGGCATCCAGCGAGCGCGTGGCAATCGACAGGCGTCGACCGTTTTTCAGGGAGATTTCGTGGCCGTCGTCTTCACGCGGCGCAAAGCAACGTGCGATGACATGGCGCCACAGTTCGCCGTCCAGCGGCAGACCAAGCAGTTCGATGGCGGCCGGGTTGGCTTCGCGCACGATGCCGTGACCGTCAATCACGATGACGCCACCGGGCAACAGATCAAGAAGGTTTTGCAGACGGTTGGCCAGACGTTCTTTTTCCGCCAGCTCCTGCATGCGCTGGGCACTGACCACCGCCAGCTCACCCTTGAGTTCGGTCACCCGCGCTTCGAGCATGCTGTAGGAGTCAGTCAACTGACTGGACATCTGGTTGAACAGCTCGAAAGCCTGCTCAAGACCCTGTCGGCTTGCCTGCTCTACGGAGGACGGTTGCCCCTCGGGACTGGAGGCAGAAGACATCTGGGCGGCTTGGGGCATTGTGCTCTCTCGCTTGGCTGACCGTCAGTTAAACGGAACGTTGCGAGGGATGTAGCAATACCCGTGCCTAAAAAAAACTGCTTATAAATGAAGCAGTTGAAAAACAGGCGTCAATCCTCCGCCTGTTCGTCTCCATCGCGCCGGCTCATGCCGTACTTGCGCATCTTCTCGACCAGCGTGGTACGTCGAATGCGCAGACGCTCGGCGGCACGCGCAACGATGCCATTGGCATCGTCCAGCGCCTGCTGGATCAGGCCCTGCTCCAGACCACCGAGGTAGTCCTTCAGATCCAGACCTTCCGGCGGCAGCATGGCATTGGCGGTGAAGTCCGGCGTATGACCATTGATGGCCACGCGCTCTTCGAGATCGCTGCGCAGGCTGTCGACCATTTGCTCGTCTTCGTCATCGACGTAGCGGAATTTCTTCGGCAACTCGACGACGCCAATCACCCCGTACGGATGCATGATCGCCATGCGCTCCACCAGGTTGGCCAGCTCACGGACGTTGCCCGGCCAGCCGTGACGGCACAGCGACATGATTGCTGCCGAGTTGAAGCGGATCGAACCGCGCTTCTCGTGCTCCATGCGCGAGATCAGCTCGTTCATCAGCAACGGAATGTCTTCGACGCGCTCACGCAGCGGCGCCATCTCGATCGGGAACACGTTCAGGCGATAGTAGAGATCTTCGCGGAACGTGCCGATCTCGATCATGCTTTCGAGATTCTTGTGGGTCGCAGCAATGATGCGCACATCGACGCTCTGGGTCTTGTTGCTGCCCACGCGTTCGAAGGTGCGCTCCTGCAACACGCGCAGCAGTTTGACCTGCATCGGCAGTGGCATGTCGCCGATTTCATCGAGGAACAGCGTCCCGCCGTTGGCCAGCTCGAAGCGCCCGGCACGGCTGGTGATTGCACCGGTGAAGGCGCCCTTCTCGTGGCCGAACAGTTCGCTTTCGAGCAGCTCTGCCGGGATCGCCCCGCAGTTGACCGGCACGAATGGCGCGTCGCGACGCTTGGAGTGGTAGTGCAGGTTACGCGCGACCACTTCCTTGCCGGTGCCGGACTCGCCAAGGATCAGCACGCTGGCGTCGGTGTCGGCCACTTGCTGCATCATCTGACGCACGTGCTGGATCGCCCGGCTGGTGCCGACGAGGCTGCGGAACAGATTGGGTTCGCGATGACGGCCGCGTTCGCGGGCCTGGTCATACATTTCGCGATAGACCTGGGCGCGGTGCAGAGAGTCGAGCAATTTGCTGTAGCTGGGCGGCATTTCGAGGGTCGAAAGCACTCGGCGACGCTGGTCTTCGGGCAAGTCGACGGAAGAATTATCACCCATCAGCAAAACCGGAAGGAACTCATCCCAGGTTGAGAGTGTCTTTAGCAAGCCCAAAAGCGCACCAGGAGCATTGACCGTCCCGATCAGTACGCAAATGACCTCACGACTAGACGACAAAGAGCCGACTGCCTGCTGCCAGTCATGGCTGCCGCAGGGTAAATTTTCTTCGCCGAGAAAATTTAGAATCACCGCCAGGTCGCGGCGGCGGACGCTATCGTCATCGATCAGCAGAATTTTGGTTTCACGCCACATGCAATAGCAACTTCCCTAGTCAACTCAATGCCCGAAAAATGGGGCAAGCGAGACGCTTGCAGGACACCTTGTGCCTGTAGACGCCTGAAATCTGAAAACAGCCACTAGTTAAGTCAAAAAACCGTGCACAGTCAAATTTATGGCGCACATGTCTGGATTAACTGGAGGTTAATTAACCAAACAGATGGTAAACCTTTGCCGCCTTTTGCGCTTGGGTGATCTGCGACATCTCGTTGGCTATCGCTTGCCGCTCACCCATGGCCGCCTCAAGAAGCTCCTTGTAGACATGGAGCAACTCCTCAAGGTTATCGCGCAACGCGACCTCGTCCAGCGAGGCCTCGGCCATGACGTCTTCCATGCAGGAACGGCAAGCCAGATCCAGCTCGCCAATGGCTTCCCAGTTGCGCTCGGCCAAGGCACCGACCAACGCTTCACGGGTATCGGCAATTCGCTGCAATACAAGACTCATGGTGCTCTCCTTAAAACTGCGGGCCTGGTGGAGCAATGCCGTCCCAGCCCTCTTTTACGGTGCGCAGCAGGCCGGCAACTTCGTCGAGAATCCGTGGATCACTCTTGGCGTTGGCTTCGGCGAGTCGCTTCATCATGTAGATGTAGAGCTGGTTGAGCTCACCTACCGAATCCGCGCTGTTTTCCAGATCCAGGCCTTCACACAGGCCACCGATAATGCCCACGGCCTTGCTGATGGCCGTGCATTTGGCAGCAATATCCTTGCGCTCGATGGCGCCCTTGGCCTCGGCAATACGCCCCAGGCCACCTTCCATCAACATTTGCACCAAACGGTGCGGGCTCGCTTCGGACGTCTGTGCATGCGCGCCGACTTTCTGGTATTGCCGAAGGGCTAACATCGGATTCATGTTCTACCTCATTGCCACAATGACTCGTATATCCAGTGTATCGCCAACGAATCAGAGAACTTTAGATCAAAAGACAAAAACCCGGCACACGCCGATAAAGCGTAGCCGGGTTTTTGTCGTGCCTGCCTGTTACTTCGCAGACTGCTGAGCGGTCAGCGAGCTGAAGAACGACGTGATGTTGCTCGCCGTCGCCTTCATCTGCCCTACCAACAAGTCCATGGCGTTGTACTTGGCAGTCAACGTCTTGGTCAGGTTAGCGACACGCAAGTCCAGCGCCGCTTGCTGGTCGGTCAGGTTTCGGGTGTTTTTGGTGAGAATGGCCATGCGCTGATCAAGCAGACTGACACCTTTGAGCTCTCCCGCCGGTGGCTTGAGATACGGATCAACAGCCTTGTTCATACGCGCCAGCAAACCATTGGTGTCGTTGGTGCCGTTGAACAACTGCTGAACCTGGCCGGTCATGCCTGGCTGCGCCATGGTTTTGTTGAAGGCATTGGTATCGAACGTCAGGTTGCCGGTGTTGCGGTCGGTCATCACACCCAGCTGGGACAGCACCGCCAATGGACCGCCGGCCCCTTCCGCAGTCAACTGACCACGAATATCGGCAATCAGCGAGCGCGGCATCGCGTCACCTGTGAATGCTGCTTGCACAGTCAGCTTGCCATCCGCATCCGGCGTCGCCTTGGACAGCGTGTCGATGGTCGTCTTCAACGTGTTGTAAGCGTCGACGAACGACTGAATCGATGTCTGCAACCCTTTGGTGTTGGCATCCACGGTGACAACAGTCGGCGTCGCAACGTTACCCACGACAGGGCTGACGGTCGTCAGGTTCAGGGTCAAGCCACTGATTGCACCGGTCACCGTGTTGCTTTTGCTGGTGACTGCAAGGCCATCGATAGTCAGCTTGGCGTTTCCCGCCACGTCGTTGACAGCGCCTGAAGCGCCTGCAGCCGGACTAGGGCCCATCTTCTGGGTGCCATCGATTTCCAGACCGGCAATGCCGCTGACTTTGAGGTCAGAACCTTCGCCGGTCTTGCTCGAACTGATCACCAGGCGCGACGAACCTGAGCTGTCGGTCACGATGTTGGCGGAAATCCCGTTTGCGCCCTGAGCCTTGTTGATGGCGTCGCGGGTGGTTTGCAACGTGGCATTTGCCGGAATGTCGACATTGTAATCAGTGCCATTCTGACTGATTTTCAGGGTACCACTCGGAATGGCACTGGCGGCACCGCCGGCGAAAGAGGCGCTGGCGATTTTCGAGCCAGTGGCCAATTGACTGACAACAACGTTGTAATTGCCCGTCACAGCAGTGCTGTCGGACGTCGCGCTCAGAGTGGCATTGTTCGAAGTCGCGGTGAAACCGGCAAATGCAGGATTGGTCTTGCTGCCCAGGTTGGTCATCGCCGTCTGGAACGCGGTCAATGCACTCTTCAGCGAGCCGACACCGGAAATCTTCAGCGTATTGACTTTGGTCGCGGTATCGATCTGCGTCTGCTTCGGCGCCTTGTCGGCATTAACCAGCGCAGTGACGATCGCACCGATGTCCAGGCCGGAACCCAGTCCGGAACCCGGTAGAATTGGACTTGCCATGTGCATCTCCCTTCAGATTGTTGCCATTCTTTTGACCGTTACACGCGTCCTGAGAACGGACAAACACTATTCATGCCAGCTATCAGACTTTGGCGTCGAACAATACGTGACTCGCGTTCGCGAGGCTGTCTGCCAGCTTGAGGGCTTCCGCGGAGGGAATCTGTCGAACAACCTCACCCGTCTCGCTTGCGATCACCTTGACGATGACCTTTCCGGAATGTTCGTCGATGGAGAACTCCAGATTGCGCTTGATCGATTGAACGAACTTCTCGATCTCCTGCACCGCCAGCTTCAACTTGGCATCGTCCGTATCCTGACTCTTGGCAGCGGCCGGAGCTTCAGCCTTCACAACCTTAGGCGTCTCTGACGGTTTGTCAGCAACCGGCGTTACTGGCTTGGGAGCCGGATAAGACTGGTTAAGCTTGACGCTCATGTCCATGCTCATCACCTCCTAACGAAAAAAGGCGAGAGAGCGCGACTAGCGCACTCCCTCGCCCGAACTCATTCCGAAATTACTGAAGCAGCTTCAGTACAGCGGAAGGCAGTTGGTTGGCTTGAGCCAGTACGGAGGTCGAAGCCTGCTGCAGAGTTTGCTGCTTGGTCAGGTTAGCAGTTTCTGCGGCGAAGTCGGTGTCTTGTACACGACCCTGTGCAGCAGTGGTGTTCTCAACGATGTTTTGCAGGTTGGAGATGGTGCTGGTCAGACGGTTTTGCGAAGCACCCAGGCTCGAACGAGTGCTGTTGATCGTTGCAATTGCAGCGTCGATCGCGGTGATTGCGTTGTCGATGTTGGCAGCAGCGCCCGATACGCTTGCACCGGTCAGAACTACAGTACCGCTACCTACGGACAGGCTGACGGCGTCGAACTTGGAGCTCAGTACCAGGTCGATGTGGTTAGCCGAACCGGTGTTTGCGCCCACTTGCAGGGTCACAGTACCAGCCGAACCGTCCAGCAGGTTTTTGCCGTTCAGGTTGGTGGAAGCAGAGATACGAGTCAGTTCGTCCGACATCTGGGCGAATTCGTCGTTGGTTGCTTTCTGGTCGATGCTGCCGTTGGTACCGGTACGGGCTTTAACAGCCAGTTCACGCATACGCTGCAGAATGTCGGTCGAAGCTTGCAGAGCGCCTTCAGCGGTCTGAGCAACGGAGATACCGTCGTTGGCGTTCTGGATCGCCTGGTTGCCACCACGGATCTGGGAAGTCATACGGGTAGCGATCTGCAGGCCAGCGGCGTCGTCTTTAGCGCTGTTGATTTTCAGGCCGGAAGACAGGCGCTGCATCGAAGTCGACAGAGCGTCGGAAGCGCGGTTCAGGTTTTTCTGAACGTTCAACGACGTGGTGTTGGTGTTTACTGTTAAAGCCATGACGAATTCCTCGTTGGTTGGGTACTGCGGCTTCCGGCCCTGGCAACCGCCGGGTATGGCCTAGAGAACCTTCGTAATAGTTATCGTCGGGTAATCAGGTTGCTTGAGGGCTTTTTGAAAAAAATTTGCCATCACCCTGCCACCCCCGAGAAAACAAGGGCTTAGCGCGCCCCCTCCCACGAAAAAATGACGCCATAAAACTGCCCACATCACCAACCCTCGTGCCAGAGCCGTCGGTTCCCCGTCAGCGCTGCGCACTGTCCAGCAATTCAATCAGTTCATACTCCATGAAATCGGCAAGTCCCAACCAGTCCTGGCGCTCCTGACACGCCAGGATGTGTGTCAGTACCTGTGCCCACGACTGCTGGACATTCTCAGGAGCGAGCGCAAAAAACCGTTGTGCCTCGTCAAATACATCGACCATGGTCAGCGCCGCTTCGACATCACGGCCCAAACGAAACAATCCCGCGCATTGCCGACATGCGCTGATGCACATCACCTGCGCACTCATTGCACAAACTCCGGATTGAATTGCGTGCCCACGATCATCGCCCCTGCCCGACTGCTGTTAAGGAACCTGACCTCTGGGTGCAGAGCGATATACCGCTCCAGCACGCACAGGTAGCCACGAAAATTCAACTGCGTCCTGACCCGTTCGCCATACCCGTCACGAACCCAGTGTCGCGCCTGCTCCACGGGTGGCCCCAGATCGCCATCGTCCCATCCGGCATGTGTCTTGTTCATCGGGAAGGCAAAGTCGGCGCCGAACAGCGTGATGCGCGTGCCGCCCATTTTCACGGCCAGGTCCACGGCGGGGTGAATCACGCTGCCACCGGCATGCAATTCGGCCCGAGGGTGCTGCTGACGCAACGTGGCGTAGACCGGGCTGGCGGTATAAGCGCCATAGCGCTTGCCTCTCCAGGCCTTCAACACCGTCGGTGAGCTCATGGGCAGATACACCAGCGGGATGCCGTCGGACTCCTCGAAAGGCAGATGCCGAAAGCTGATCAACTGATCGATCGTCACCACCAGATCGGGGATGATCCCGTGCTGACGCAAAGGTCGATAAGCCGTGTCGACACAAATGAACAGCGGCCGCTCGGCCTGGCCACGCACCGACGCCAGCCGTTCAAAATGTCCTTCCAGGCTCGGTCCGGTGCCGATCACATAGATTTCGCGGCCGATGCAAGTGCCAAACAGTTGCGCCACGTCATCATCCGCAAGCAGCACCTCCAGGCTATCGCGCAAGCGCTGCTGAATTGCCGGCAATTGCGGATCGAACTCGCGATTGTTGAAACTCAGGTGAACTTCATTGACCAGCCGATCACGCACCTTGGCATTGAAGTCATCGGCCAGGAGCATTTCCGCAGGAAGGGCAAAAAACGGTGTGAAGATATCGGCGTGATCGCCGGCGTACATCAGTTCCACCCTGGGGTCTTCAAGCCATTGCCGCTGATCGAGCAGTTGCAACACCAGCGCAAACAGGGCGCCGTTAAGGACGTGCACGTACAAGCGTTCAAGCCCGGCACGCTCCAGCAAAACCGCTGGCAAGTCGCCAAGGCCGGTGCCATAGACATGCAATCGCGGTTTTTCCGGCAGGCTGGCCGCCTGGACCCGGGCCTCGTGAATCCGGTCATGGCGACTGGTCAGCTGGATCCCGTCCACGCTCAGCGTAGAGCCCAAGCCTTGTACCAGCTCGGCTTGAATGGCCGAACTGTCTTCAGCCACCAATCGTACAAACAACGCCGGCCAGCGCTGCTGGATCACCTGGGCGTTGGCTTGGAAAAACTCGCTCATGCCGGCTCGCGCTCCGTTCAGGCAAAAAAATAGCGCTCAAGGTTAACCTTGAACGCTATTTTTGTATCCGCCGTTTTTTATCCAGCTCAAGGACGATAAATAATCGCCGAGCCCCACGACAGACCGACACCAAAACCGCTCAACGCAATACGCTGCCAATCGGAATCGAGTACGTGTTTTTCCAGCAGCAACGGAATGCTCGACGACACGGTGTTGCCGGTCTCGACCATGTCCTTGATGAACTTCTCCGGCTCGCCTTCGAAACGTCGCGCCACCGCGTCGACAATCGCCGCGCTGCCCTGGTGAATGCAGAACGCATCAATGTCGTCAGCCTTGAGGCCTGAATCATCGAGCAGCTCATGCAGGTGCGCCGGAACTTTCAGCAGCGCAAAGTTGAACACCTGACGACCGTTCATGAAGAACACGCCATCGGTGACTTTCAGGTGCGGAGCGCCGGAGCCGTCAGTGCCGAACTTGGCCTTGCCCAGCGCCCAGCTCGGATCTTCGCCCATCCAGGTAGCGGTGGCGGCATCGCCGAACAGCATGGTGGTGTTGCGGTCTTCCGGATCAACGATTTTCGAATACGGATCAGCGGTGATCAGCAGGCCGTTCTTCAGCCCGGCGGCTTCCATGAAGCCCTTGATCGCGTAGATGCCGTAGACATAACCGGAGCAGCCCAGGGAAATGTCGAACGCCGCAACGTTGGTCGGCAGACCGAGCTTGTCCTGCACGATCGCGGCAGTGTGCGGCAGGCCTTCTTCATCACCGTTCTGGGTGACGACAATCAACGCGTCAATCGATTCACGCTTCAGATCAGGGTTGCTGGCAAACAGCGCATTGGCCGCTTCCACGCACAGATCGGAGGTTTCTTGTTCAGCGTCTTTGCGCGGCAGAAATGCCGAACCGATCTTGCCAAGGATGAACTCTTCATCCTTCTCGAATTTTGCACCTTGTGCGTAATTGTCCACGCCGGCTACAGGAACGTAGCTCGCAATGCTTTTTATGCCAATCATTACGGCTTCCCAATAAAAAACAGCCCAAGACCACCGCTCGCAAGGATTCGAGGGGCGCCGACAAACAGAAATTGGCCGCCACGAAGGGCGGCCAGGGGGAGCGCAAAGGGCTATCACTGGAACCGAAAACGGGCCAGGCGCCATCTCCCCGATCAATACAATACAGTACAGTGAAGATGCGCGTTATGACTCGCAGGTCACGCTATTTTGCCGAATCGGTGCAGATCGGCTTATTCGACCAACGACCAATCCAGCGGCGTGCCGCGCTTGATCGGCGTGCGAGCGCGGCGGCCGAGAACGGCGTCGGTGTGCTTGGGCGGCAGACCGAGGCCGGGACGAATGGCCCGCAGATTGTCCCGAGTAAAGGGCTCACCCGCGGCCATGTCGGCGGTCACGTACAGCGAACGGCGATAGACCACCGATTTCAGTTCAGCTTCGGTGGCGCCGTATTGCACGTGCCCCAAAGCCTGCCAGGCACGTTCGGTTTCCAGCACCAGACTGGCCATTTCTGCAGGTTCCAGCGAGAAACTCGCATCAACCCCACCTGCCGAACGGTCAAGGGTGAAGTGTTTTTCCACCACCGTCGCGCCAAGCGCCACGGCTGCCACCGACACACCGACGCCCATCGAGTGGTCGGACAGCCCCACCTCGCAACCGAACAATTCACGCAGATGAGGGATCGTGCGCACGTTGCTGTTGAGCGGTGTCGCCGGATACGTGCTGGTGCATTTGAGCAGCACCAGATCCTTGCAACCCGCCGCGCGGGCAGCGCGCACGGTTTCGTCGAGTTCGGCGATGCTGGCCATGCCGGTGGAAATGATCAGCGGTTTGCCGGTGGCGGCGACACGGCGAATCAACGGCAGGTCGGTGTTTTCGAAACTGGCGATCTTGTAGGCCGGCACGTCGAGACTTTCGAGAAAGTCCACGGCCGTGTCATCGAACGGCGTCGAGAACGCGAGCATCCCCAGCTCTTTGGCCCGGGCGAAAATCGGTGCATGCCATTCCCAAGGCGTATGGGCTTTCTCATACAGATCGTAGAGCGAAGTCCCCGCCCACAGACTGCCCGGATCCTTGATGAAGAACTCGCCTTCGGCCAGATCCAGCGTCATCGTTTCGGCGGTGTACGTTTGCAGTTTCAAGGCATGCGCGCCGGCCTTGGCGGCGGCTTCGACAATTTGCAGGGCCACATCGAGCGACTGATTATGGTTGCCGCTCATCTCGGCAATGATGAACGGCGGCGCATCGGCACCGATCAGACGGTCGCCAATCTTGAAACTGCTCATGTGTGGTGTTCCTTCAAAACCTTGGTGAACGCGCAGGCATTTTGATTGAAGCCGGCGTCGCGAAATACATTCAATGAAGCGTGATTATCCGGCTGCACCTGGGCGGAAATGGCGGTCAATTGCGGCCAGTGTGCCCGGACAAACGACTCGCCCCGCGCCAGCAGCGCCCTGCCCCAGCCAAGGTCGATTCGCCCTGCAAACAGATGCAGCGAAACGTCGGCTTCGAAGCCGCGCAGGTCGTAACGCAACACCCCGACCGGGCCGTCGTCGGCCTCGGCGATCAACAACAAGTGCTGCGGATTACGCAGACTGGCGCGCATTCCGTCGAGTAGCAGCGGCGTGTCGTCCTGCGTCGCCGGACGAACCTTGAGCACGGCGCCGGCCAACGCCGCAGCGACTCGCAACGCTCCACGACCATCGACCAGTTGCCGCGAACGTTCTGCCAGGCTCTGCCGCAAATACTGATTTCCCGCGACGAAACCAATCGCATCGCGCAACTGCTCGACACTGATCTGCTCCCGCGCGCCCATGAATATATGGGCGCCGGCTGCCGCCATGACTTCGCCATTGACTTGCTGGTTGTTCGACACCGCGATACAGATGGTCGGCAGGCCCAGCGCCGCACGCTCCCAACTGGTACCGCCGCCAGCGCCGATAAACAGGTCGGCCTCGGTCATGCGCTGATGGAAATCACTGACAAAGCTGTGCAGACGCCAATTCGGTCGCGTATCGCTCAGGGCTTGCATTTGCGCCCACGCCGGATTGTCGGCACCGGCAACAAAGTCCACTTCCAGCTCGGGAAAACCCACCAACGCGAGCATCGCATGATGAGTCTGCATCGCTGCGTCGAAACCACCGAAATTGACCAATACCCGTCGCGCCCTGGCTTTGATTTCGATCGCCGGGCCGTTGAACTCTTCACGCAACATCGCATAACGCGGACCGAGCAGGGTGCGGCAGCCATCAGGCACTAGCGCAGCGTAGTTTTCGCTGAGCCCCGAGAGATTCTGATTAAGCAGCAGATCAATGCTGTAGCGCCGAGTGGCGAGATCATCGACCGCAGCGATGTGCGGCGCCCAACGACGCGCGGCGGTTTGCCAGTGATGATCGAGGCCGTAGTGATCGACGATAATCCAGTCGAATTCGCCATGACCTTGCAGTAACGCGCCCAATGCATCGATGTCGGCCTGCCACGGCAGCATCGATTCGATGGCTTGTTGCGGGTCTTCATCGGGGTAGAAATCCGGTAGCGCGAAGGTCTCGAAACCTTCCTCGCTCAGGACGTCGAGCCGATGTCCCGGCAAGCGCCGACAAGCAAACGCGACATGACTGCCCTGCTCGCGCAGCACGCGAGCCAAGGTCAGACACCGGGCAATGTGGCCGCTGCCAATGGTCGGCGAGGCGTCGGCGCGAATCAGCACTCTCATCGCAGCTCTCCGCCGGCCTTGAGCGCGGCGTAAAGGTATTCGGCGCGCTTCCAGTCTTCAGGCGTATCGATGTCCTGCACCAGATGTCGCGGCAAAATCACTGGAAGACTCGCCGACGAATAAACCACTTCGCTGCGCAACCAGGCGTCGCTGCGCCCCCAGTAAAACTGGCCGGCATCCTGAAACGCTTCGGGCAAATCCTGCGAGCGGGTGTTGCGAAACTCCGGGTACAACGCCGTGAGCGCGCCCTGCCCGTCCAGCGTCAGCGCTCGCTGCACCGGAAAACCGAAACTGCAAACCGAGAAGGCAAATGACTTGTCCGGATGCAGCTTCAGCAACTCGAATCCCTCGCGCAGATAAGACGCCTGCAACAGCGGCGCCGTGGCGTACACGCAACAGGCGTAATCGAAGGCTGGCAGTTGCTGCAAGGCGTGCACGATCACGGCTGCGGTGCCGGTGAAATCATCGGCCAACTCCGCCGGGCGCAGGAACGGCACCTGCGCGCCATGCGCCCGCGCGACATCGGCGATCTGCGCGTCGTCGGTACTGACCACGACCTGATCGAACACGCCTGAATCCAGTGCCGTGCGGATCGAGCGGACAATCATCGGCACGCCGTCAAACAGCGCAAGATTCTTGCGCGGGATGCGTTTGCTGCCGCCACGGGCCGGGATGATTGCGACGTTGCTCAAGGGCGCTTTTCCAATAAAAACCAGGTGACATCATCTGCCGGGAATTGCGCATCGCGGTGATACACGAAGCCGTAATCGAGCAACTGCAGATCGGCATAGCGATCGAGCATTTCGCCAGCAAAATCGCGTTTGAACAGTTTGCCGCTGTTGCCGCGATAGGACACTTCCATCGGGACCGGACTGTAATACTCTGCGATCAGGATGTAGCGCCGGCTCAGAGCATACAACTGCGCATACGCGCTCGCCAAAAGCTCCGGCGCCAGATGGATCAGCACGCCTTTGGTCAGGCTCAGGTCGTAGGTGCGCTCGCGGGGAAAGTCGAACAGCGAGCCGTGCCAGATCTGCGCAATGTCCAACGCCCGCGCCTGGGCGCAGGCGCATTCATTGATCTCGACCCCGAACAGTTCACTTTGCGGCAGCAATTGATGCAACGCCTGCAGGTTGTTGCCGGCATTGGTGCCCAGTTCCACCACGCTGGCGATGCGTGCGGCGCGGGTCAGAGCCCTGTCGAACAGCGCCAGATTGGCCGCCACCAGTGGCTTACCGATGTTGCGGTCAACGTACTGATTGCCGAAATCGCCCTGCCAGAATTTTTCCTGCTCACTCAGCTCACGCATTGCACAGCCCCATCCACCGCCGCAGCGGGATTTATTCGGTCAGCCGACGTAACTGCTCGATCACATGGTCCTGCTGTTCCTCGCTGAGCAACGGATACAGCGGCAGGCTGATCGCCTCGGCGTAATAACGCTCGGCTTCGGGGAAGTCGCCCTCGGCAAAACCCAGGTCGCGATAGTACGGCTGCAAATGCACGGGAATATAGTGAAGATTCACCCCGATACCGGCTGCACGCAAACCTTCGAATACCTGCCGATGCGTCAGGCCGACGCGCTCGGTCTGCAGTCGCACCACGTACAGATGCCACGCCGACTCCGCCTCCGGCTGCGCACTGGGCAAGGTCAGCGGCAGATAGGCCAGCAAACGCTCATAGCGCGCCGCCAGTTCACGACGACGCGCGATGAAGTCGTCCAGCTTGGCCAGTTGCGACAGGCCCAGCGCAGCCTGCAAATCGGTGATCCGGTAATTGAAACCCAGCTCGATCTGCTGGTAATACCAGGGACCGTGGCTGGGCTCGGTCATCTGCTGCGGATCACGGGTCATGCCGTGGCTGCGCAGACGCTGCAAGCGCTCGGCCAACTGCGCACGATTGGTCAGCACCATGCCGCCCTCTCCCGAGGTGATGATCTTCACCGGGTGAAAACTGAATACGGTCATCGCCGCAAATTCACCGCAACCCACCGGACGCCCGGCGTAGCTGGCGCCCACCGCGTGCGAGGCATCCTCGATCACGGTGAAGTTGTAGCGCTCGGCCAGTTCGGCAATCTTGCGCATATCGCAGCTCTGCCCGGAGAACGCCACCGCGATCAGGACTTTCGGTAATGTGCCGTCGTGCTCGGCCTGCTCGAGCTTCGCCTGGAGGGCGACAACGTCGAGGTTCCAGGTCAGTGGATCGATGTCGACGAAATCAACTTCAGCCCCGCAGTACCGCCCACAATTGGCCGACGCGAGAAAGGTGTTCGGCGTCGTCCACAACCGATCACCCGGCCCCAAGCCAGCCGCCAGGCAGGCAATGTGCAGAGCCGCCGTGGCGTTGCTCACCGCGACGGCGTAATCGGCCTGGCAACGCTCGGCCATGGCCTGCTCGAAACGCTCGATGCTCGGCCCCTGGGTCAGCCAGTCCGACTGCAGCACTTCGACGACGGCATCGATGTCTGCCTGATCGAGGCTTTGCCGACCGTAGGGGATCATGCCGAGAGCTTCGCGTGCAGGTCGGCGATCTGCCCGACCGAGAGGAAATGCGGATTGGTGTCGGAGCGATATTCGAAATCTTCGCTCACGGCATGACCCCGTTCGCCGAGTTTGTCGACGGCAAAATCGACATCGACACTGGTAAAGCGAATCGATGGCTGGATGGTGTAGTGATCCGCAAACTCAAGGGTCATCCGCGCATCGTCCAGCGGCACCATCAACTCATGGAGTTTTTCGCCGGGACGAATGCCGACGTTCTTGTGCGGCAGATGTTCAGCCATGCCGTGCGCCAGATCGACGATGCGGATCGACGGGATCTTCGGCACGAACACTTCACCACCGTGCATCCGCGCGAAGCTGTCGAGCACGAACTGCACGCCGTGGTCGAGGGTGATCCAGAACCGCGTCATGCGCTCGTCAGTGATCGGCAACTGCTCTGCGCCGTCGGCGATCAGCTTGCTGAAGAACGGCACCACCGAACCCCGCGAGCCGGCCACATTGCCATAGCGCACAACGGCAAAACGGGTTTCCTGCTCGCCGGCAATGTTGTTGGCGGCGACGAACAATTTGTCCGAGAGCAACTTGGTCGCACCGTACAGGTTGATCGGGCTGGCCGCTTTGTCGGTAGACAACGCCACAACCTTTTTCACGCCGTTGTCGATGGCGGCGGCAATGATGTTCTCCGCGCCATTGACGTTGGTGCGGATGCATTCGGTCGGGTTGTATTCCGCCGCCGGCACCTGCTTCAACGCAGCGGCATGTACCACGTAGTCGATGCCGCGCATGGCCTGACGCAAGCGCTCGGCATCGCGCACATCACCAATGAAATAGCGCATGCACGGTGCGTTGAACGTCTGCTGCATTTCGTACTGCTTCAACTCGTCACGGGAGAACACCACCACGCGCTTGGGCTGGTATTGCTCCAGCAGACGGGCGATGAATTTGCGCCCGAACGAGCCGGTGCCGCCGGAGATGAAGATTGATTTGCCGTTGAACATATCTGAATTCCTGTGTCCTGTTCGCAAGGCTTAGCCGAGCAATTGCGCCCAATTGATCGGGGCACTTTCACCCAGGGTAAAACCTTTGCCGGTCAGCGCCAGGTTGGCGTTGTACGCCGGATCCTGTGCAAAGGCCGCGCTCCACTTCTCACGCAATGCAGACAATGCGTCAGGGGCTTGCGGCAACTCGCCGGTGTGCAATACCTGCACCAGCGGCGTCCACACCGTGAGGTAACCGGCCTGCCCGGCCTTGAGACACAGATCAACATCGCTGAAGCCGTCGGCGAAGGTCACTTCGTCCAGGCCACCCAGTGCGTTGAACAATTCTTTGCGCACCATCAGGCACACCTTCGACACAGCCGAATAGTTCTGCTCGACCGCCAGGCGCTGCATGTAACCTTCGCTCGCGTGTTTCTCGCCGATGAAGGCCGAAGCCACCCCGCCGTTCAACCCGAGAATCAAACCTGCCTGGGAGATCTTGCCGTCGCGGTCCACCAGTTTGGCACCGACGATGCCGACCTCAGGACGCTGGGCGTGATTGAGCAACGACTCGATCCAGTTCGGGTTGACCACTTCACTGTCGGTGGCCAGCAGCACCAGATATTCGCCCTGCGCCTGCTGGCTGGCCGCGTTGTACAGCGCCACTTGATCAAGCGGGCGATCTGCATGCAGCACCTGCACCTTGGCGTTGCGCAGCGTTCCCAACCAGTCATTGATCTCGGCCGACTGGTTCGGGTTGACCGCAATCAACAGCTCATAGCGGGTGTAACGGGTTCTGAGCAGCACGCCATCCAGGCAGCGTTGCAAGGCGCCAAGATCGTCGCCGGCAGGCACGATCACCGAGACCAGCGGCCGCTCGGCATGGCGATAGTCGATCTGCCAGGTGCCAGGCTGCGTCGAGGTGACCTGAGCCTTGTAACCGCGATTACCCAAATGGCGCAGCAGCGCCTGCCGCTCGTGAGCATTTTCTGTCAGTTCCGGCGCGCGGGTGATCAGCAACGGTTCGTCGAGATGGGCCAGGCCGTCGAGGCCGCCCTGCTCGATGATGCGCAGCAGCACATCGAGTTCCAGCGCCTTGCTGAAATCGACCTGATAGCCACCGAGTTCAGTCAGCACTTCGCGACGAATCAACCAGTGCCGCGCCATCAGTGACGGAACGCTCTGCAGCAGATCCAGGTTGAAGCCCGGGCGGAACATATTTACCAGCGCACCATTTTCCTGGCGCTGGATTTCATCCGTGGCCACCGCACGCACACCTGGCGCCGCCATCAATTCCAGGCTGGCACGCAACAGGCCGGCAGCCGTGAACTCTTCACCCGCTTCCGCCAGCAGCAGCCAGTCGCTGGTCGATTGATTGACGCTCTGGTTGAGCTTGTCGACGAAGTTGCTTTGGGTCACTCGCACAAAGTGCAGCGTATTTTGTGCAGTGGTTGCAGCTGGCGGCTCACCCGTGGTGAAGACCACGACCTTGAAAGCTTTGCTGTGGCCTTCGAGCAAGCTGTCCAGGGAGATCTGCAACTTGTCGAGGTCGTTGTCCAGATCGAGCAGGAAAATGCCGAACTGCGGACCACCGCCATTGTCGGCCAGGTGCCGGGCAATCGCCGCAGCCTGTTCGGTATCCGGCGTACGCGCAGCGAGCCACTTGAGCAGGCGGCCGGTCAGCATTTTCTCGAATACAGGCTGATGCCCTTCGAGCAACGCTGCGTCCAGGCGCGCAACCCAGTCACGCAGCACTGGCGCGTCGTCTTCCTCGTCCAGCGGTTGCAATTGCGCGATCAGTTGCTTGATCACCGTGCGATTGAACACGTTAAGGTCGTGCGCCTGCCACAAGCGGTCGAGCACGCTTTCCGGGGTGTCATTGTTGCGTGCCAGCATCAGGCTCTGCTGGCGAGCCCAGATACCCTCCAGCTCCTTGAGCTGAACGCGTCCGGCCGGCATCGCGTGCAACAGAAACTCGAATTGAGTCAGTTGATCGAAAAACACCTGGTTGTAGAACGGCATTTCAACGTATTGCTTGGGACCGAAGCGACGCTGCGGCCCGGCCTCGATATCGATCCATGTCGACTCGAAGATCAGCTCGGCGGTGAGTGCCCGGTTGGTCTGCAGGCTTTCGGCGAGCGTGGCAAAACTCTTCAGAACAAACTGTTTGCCCTGCTGTGGATCCTGGTGCCCAAGCTGGGTCGGCAGCCCGGCAAGGAACTCGGCAAACGCTTCACGTCCGGCCACGCTCTTGGCGTCCATATAGGCCAGAGAGTGATAGATCTCGGTGTTGTGATCAGACTGTTCGTAGTTGATTTCGCGCACGACATAAGGAATCGGCAGAATCCGCGCCTTGCCCCGAGCCAGCATGTAATAGGTGTGACCGACTTCCTGCCACTGGAAGATCGTGTCTTGCGGCATCGCGTTGTACCAGTCGCGCAAGATCGCCGTACGCTGCACCGCATAGAACGGCGGCAAGTACTGATGCATGTAATCGAGCAGGCGATCCTCGGCCTGATCGGCCGAGTAGTCCTCGCAGACTTTCTTGTCGCGGCGGTAGTAATTGACGCTGTTGGCCAACGCCAGATACATCATGCTGTAGCCATGGCACAGGCTGTAATCGGGGTTGGCTTCCATGAACGCCACGGCTTCATGCAGGGCGTCATGCACAAGGAAATCATCGTCGGCGGCGAACACCATGTAAGGCGTCTGCAACTGCTCGACACCGTAGGCGAGCTTGGCGCGAATGCCCCAGTAGCCGAACTGCGGCAAGTGCTGATAATCCACGTTGGTGAATTCGGCAGGGATGCCCGCCAGCGCCACCGCCGACGAATCCAGCACCAGAATCCTGCACGGCAGGCTGCTGTAGAAGCGAATGGCTCTACGCAGAAACGCCGGGCGTTCGTGAGAGATCAGCACAATGGTCAACTGTTCGTTGAGTGCCAGACCGGTTTCAGAAGTGTTCTTGCCTTGCATATATTCCCCACACGCGGCGAGTCGCCGAAAACTCATCGTTGTTTGTCGATTAACGCACGCGACGCAGATAACCATCCGGCGCGACTGTGATCAGCAATTTGCTGTGAATCGACTGATCGATCTCGAAATCGCGGTTTTCTTCCAGGTAAGCCCACACTGCGGTTTTCGGGTTGTCACCCTTGCCCCACGGACGATCCGGGAAAGCATCGGCCGGCATGTCTTCGACCACGGTGTCCATGACCACGCAATAACTGCCCACCGAAACCAGTGGTGCATACAGGCGCAGCTCTTCGAGGACGTGCTCGTGGGTGTGGTTGGAGTCCAGCACCACCAGGACTTTTTTGCCCTGCACACGCTCGCGCACCTGATCGACGATCGCGGTGTCGATGCTCGAACCCTGGATCATGCTGATGCGTTTGAACATCGGGTGCGCTTCGATCGCTTCGCGATTGTGCTCGCGGATATCGATGTCGATGCCCAACACTTCGCCATGCCCGATCAGTTCCAGAATCGAGGCATAGAACACCAGCGAACCGCCGTGGGCGATGCCCGTCTCGACGATCACGTCCGGACGCAGGTTCCAGATGATTTCCTGCATCGCAACCATGTCCTGCGGGAACTGAATGATCGGCCGGCCCATCCAGCTGAAGTTGTAGGTGTACTTGTGTCTGGCCGTGGTGCCGACCCAGTCCAGGGACTCGGTCTGCAAGGCCTTGTCTTGCTGCAGGCCTTCGATGTTGGCTTTTACTTCTTCGCGAAACTGTTCATGCGGATTCATTGCAACTCTCCAAAAATTCGGGAAACGGCTTACCTGAACACTCTGGCGTCCGGGTAAGGCACTGCGTTGGTCTTGATGATCCTGGCGGGATTGCCCACCACGACCGAAAAATCCGGAACATCCCTGGTCACGACCGCACCGGCACCGATGGTCACCCACCGCCCGATGCGCAAGCGCGGCAGGATCGTGGCGTTGGTGCCGATAAAGGTCCCGTCACCGATTTCCACGCAACCTGCGATACACACGCCCGGCGCCATGAACACCGAGTGGCCGATCTGCCCTTCATGCCCCACGACACTGCCGGCGCTGATGCTGGTGTTGTCGCCCAGTGTCACTTCGGCCTGCATCAGCACGCCTTCCTGCAGGTAACTGCCCTGCCCCATGCGGATCATGCTCAGGTCGATACCCGGATGAACGAACTGGCCGAGTCGCGCACCGGCGTCGACCAACTGGCAGGTGGTTTCGTAGCGTAACCGGGTACTGCCGGTGATCAGATTGACGAAGCGCACGTCCTCGCCATTAAGCTCGCCGACGAGTTCGGACCCGCCGAGCACCGGCACCCCGTGAAACAGCGTGCCGTGCTTGCGCGGATCGTTGTCCAGAAAAGCGAATTCGATGTTCGGCGTGCTGCGCTTGACGGCGTGCAGCATGCGCACCGCTTCCGGGTTGGCCGCCCCCAGCAGATACATCTTCACAATGCGTGCCTGCGCGCCAGCAGATCGAGCACCACTTGCACCACCCGCTGCTGATCGGCGTCGGTCATGTCGTGATAGCTCGGCAGGTTGAAGGCGCGCTCAGGGAGTGCGAACGCCAGCGGCGTATCGACCACGTATTCGCTGAACATCGGCAGCGACGACAGCGGCCAGAAAAACACCCGGGCGTCGATGTCGGCGGCCTGGAAGGCAGCGATCATTTGCTCGCGGTGGATGCCGGTGTCGGCATCGAACACCACGGTCGGCATCCAGTAGCCATTGCGGCCATGGGCTGGCTCGGGATTGAGCGACACCCCCGGCACACCTTCGAGCGCTCGCGCGTAGTTGGCAAAAATCGCCCGTTTGCGCTCGATCAACTCGTCGATGCGCTCGACCTGAGCACAGCCGACAGCCGCTTGCAGGTTACTCATCTTGTATTTGAAGCCAACAAACTCCGGCCAGAACTGCTTGGTGCAACCGGCCACACGACCATGGTTGGACAGGGTCAGGACCCGCTCATACAAGGCTTTGTCCGAGGTGACGAACATGCCACCTTCACCGGTGGTCATGGTCTTGGTGCCATGAAACGAAAAAGCGCCGAAAGCCCCCTGCGAGCCGGCAGCCTTGCCGCGCCATTGCGAGCCGATGGCTTCCGCCGCGTCTTCGATCACCGGGATGCCGAATTCGCGACCGATGGCGAGCAGCGCGTCCATGTCACACAGATTGCCGTACAAGTGCACTGCCAGAATCGCCTTGGTGCGCGGGGTGATCGCGCTTCTGACCCGTTGCGGATCCAGGCACCAGCTGTCGGCCAGCACATCGACAAACACCGGCGTAGCACCGAGGTAAGTGATCGGCGCCGCCGAGGCAATCCAGTTGGTGTTGGCCAGGATCACTTCGTCGCCAGCGCCAACGCCCAGGGCTGCCATGCCCATGTGCAGC
This sequence comes from Pseudomonas sp. Seg1, assembly GCF_018326005.1. Classification (NCBI taxonomy): domain Bacteria; kingdom Pseudomonadati; phylum Pseudomonadota; class Gammaproteobacteria; order Pseudomonadales; family Pseudomonadaceae; genus Pseudomonas; species Pseudomonas sp. Seg1. The sequence goes on along the minus strand of NZ_AP021903.1, from coordinate 1,818,644 downwards.
GCGCCAGTGCAACTGGAGGTGGCGATGGCGTAGGTTGCGCCCAGATGCTCGGCAAAGCCGTGCTCGAAACGTGTCAGGTATTCGTAGCAACGCGCGCCCCAACCGTTCTGCACGGCGTCCAGGGCATACTGCGCTTCGAGTTCGCCAACGCTGGGTTTGGTGTAATGGATTCTGCTCATTGGATGATCAACTCCGGAACGGCGACGACAAAGCGTGCGCCCCATGCCTTGGCCGCCGACAGTTGCTGCGTCACTTCGCTCAACAGGTTCCACGGCAAAACCAGAATGTAGTCAGGCTGCTCCTGGGCAATACGCTCAGGCGCGACAATCGGGATACGGCTGCCCGGCAGAAACTTGCCCTGCTTGTGCGGATTGGCATCCGCCACCCAGGCGAGCAGGTCCGGTTTGACCCCGGCGTAGTTGAGCAAGGTATTGCCCTTGGCTGCCGCACCGTAGCCAACCACACGCTTGCCGTCGGCCTTGGCCTGTAACAAAAAGCGCAGCAGTTCATGCTTGATGCGTTCAGCGGCGGGCGCGAGGGTCGCGTAGTACTCGGTAGTTTTCACCCCGGCCTCGAGTTCCGCCTGCAACTGTTGCTGCACTGCTGCCTGCACCGGACGACGTTCGCCATCCTTGCGCTGCACGAACACCCGCAGCGATCCACCGTGGGTGCTCAACTGGCTGACGTCGAACACTTCCAGGCCATTGCGCTCGCACAGGGCTTGCACGGCGGTCAGCGACAGGTAGGAATAATGTTCGTGGTACAGCGTGTCGAACTGCGCGCCAGCCATCAGCGTCAGCAGTTGTGGAAATTCGAAGGTGGCGACGCCGGCCGGTTTGAGCAAAGTGGCGAAACCAGCGAGGAAATCGTTGATGTCCGGCACGTGCGCGAGCACGTTGTTGGCCGCCATCAGGTCAGCGCCCCAGCCTTCGCTGTGCAACTGCGAGGCGGTGTCGCGACCGAAGAACAGTTCGCGGATTTCCAGGCCCTTCTCGCGTGCTGCCTGTGCGGTGCTGCGCGTCGGCTCAACGCCCAGACACGCAATGCCGCGAGCGGCCACGTACTGCAGCAGATAACCGTCGTTGGCGGCGACTTCAACCACGCGGCTGTCGGCAGTCAGGCCAAAACGCTCGACCATTTCTGCCACATAACGCTCGGCATGCGCGAGCCAAGTGCTGGAAAACGAACTGAAGTAAGCGTACTCGGCATCGAACAAGCTGTCGGCGCGGGTGTAGTCCTCGGTCTGCACCAGCCAGCATTGCTGACACACGGCGACCTTCAACGGCACCCATTGCTCAGCCTGATCCAGGCGATCTGCATGCACGTAGGCGTTGGACGGCGGCGAGGTGCCGAGGTCGATCAGCGGCAGGCTCAGCGGTGCGGCGCACCCACGGCAGTTCATAGACGCACTCCAGCAAAGTGTTGATCGAGCGCGGGATGGCTGGAATCACGCGCTGACAAATTATTGACAGGCAACGGCCAGGCAATCGCCAGCCGTGGATCGTTCACCGACAGACCGCCCTCATGCTCCGGCGCGTAATCGGCGCTGTGCAGGTAGAGCAATTCGGCGTCTTCGGTGAGCGTCTGGAAACCGTGGGCGAAGCCCGCCGGGATCAACAGGCTGCGACCGTCACCGGCCTTGAGATGCTCGGCGTGCCAGTGCAAAAAGGTTGCGGAGTCGGGGCGCAGATCGACCGCCACATCCCACACTTCACCACGCAGGCAGGTGATCAGTTTGGCTTCCGGCGCATTGGCATTCTGATAATGCAGACCGCGCACGCTGCCCTTCTCGCGGGTGCAGGAATGGTTGATCTGGCGGATATGGAATTCGCTGCCGAACGCACTCAGACTGCCTTCGCAGAACAGCCGGGCGAAGTGCCCGCGCTGGTCTTCGAAACGTTTGTGCTGGACGCTGAACAGGCCGGCCAGCGGCAATGCCTTCAGGGAAAACTCGCTCACAGCGCGCCTCGGTACAGGTTCAATTGGCCAAGTGTCACGTTGCGCATGTCATCGCCGTTCTGCCACGCCAGATGCCAGTCGAGGGTCTGGGTCAGGCATTGCTGCAAGGTCCAGCGTGGTTGCCAGCCGAGCACCTGGCGTGCGCGGCTGCTGTCCAGACGCAGCAGGCCGGCCTCGTGCAATTCACTCGGTTCGATGCGCAAGCCACGCGCCTGCGGCCAGCGGCTGGCGAGCAATTCGACCACCTCGCCAACGCTGCACATGTCCGCCTCGCCCGGGCCGAAGTTCCAGGCACCGGCGTACTCCGGGCCCTCTTCGTAAAGGCCGGCGGCCAGTTGCAGATAACCGGCCAGCGGCTCCAGCGCGTGCTGCCATGGGCGCACGGCTTGCGGATAGCGCAGGGTCACCGGCTCGTCGGCCGTCCAGGCTTTGAGCACGTCGGGAATCAGTCGCTCCGGTGCAAAATCGCCGCCGCCCAAGACGTTGCCGGCGCGCGCGGTGGCCAGGGCCAGACCGTGTTCGGCGTACTTGTCCGCCGGGAAGAACGACGCGGCATAGGATTGTGCAAGCAACTCGCAGCAGGCTTTGCTGCTGCTGTAAGGATCGTGACCACCGAGGGCTTCGTCTTCGCGGTAGGGCCATAGCCACTCTTTGTTGGCGTAGACCTTGTCGGTGGTCACCAGCACGCAGGCGCGCACGCAGCCGACCTGACGAATCGCTTCAAGCAGGTTCAACGTGCCCATGACGTTGCTGGAGTAGGTACCGAGCGGATCGCGATAGCCTTCGCGCACCAACGGTTGTGCAGCCAGATGCAGAACGATCTCAGGCTCGGTGTCGGCGATGATTTCCAGCAGAGCGCCGAGATCGCGCAGATCACCGCGCTGATCATTGATGCCTTCGTGCACGCGCGCCAGTTCGAACAGGCTCGGCTCGGTCGACGGCTCCAGGGCAAAGCCGCTGACTTGCGCGCCGAGGCTTTGCAGCCACAGGGTCAGCCAACTGCCTTTGAAACCGGTGTGGCCGGTGACCAGTACACGTTTGCCGCGCCAGAAATCCGCGCTCAGTCCCATTGTTTCCATGGGGCCTCCCCGCTCTGCCACAGCGCTTCGAGATGATTCTTGTCGCGCAGGGTGTCCATGGGCTGCCAGAAACCGTCGTGCTGGAACGCCATCAACTCACCGCGTGCGGCCAGACCGTCCAGCGGACCCGACTCCCACGACGTCGAATCGCCTTCGATCAGCGGCAGGACTTTGGGCGACAACACGAAAAAGCCGCCGTTGATCCAGCCACCGTCGCCGCGTGGCTTCTCGGTGAAACCCAAGACCCGATCACCTTCGCGATCCAGCGCACCGTAGCGTCCCGGCGGTTGTACGGCGGTAACGGTGGCCAGTTTGCCGTGGGTCAGGTGGAAATCAACCAACGCGCCGATGTTCAAATCGGAAACGCCGTCGCCATAGGTGAAGCAGAAGGCTTCCTCATTTTCCAGATAGCGCGCGGCTCGCCCAAGGCGGCCACCGGTCATGGTCTCTTCACCGGTATCGATCAGCGTCACACGCCATGGTTCGCTGTAATTCTGGTGAACATCCATGCGGTTTTCACGCATGTCGAAGGTCACATCGGAGGTGTGCAGGAAGTAGTTGGCGAAGAAGTCCTTGATCGCGTACCCCTTGTAGCCCAGGCAAATCACGAAATCGTGAATCCCGTGGGCGGAGTACTGCTTCATGATGTGCCAGAGAATTGGCTTGCCGCCAATCTCGATCATCGGCTTGGGCTTGAGGTGCGACTCTTCACTGATGCGTGTGCCCAGACCACCCGCCAAAATTACTGCCTTCATCCTCTCCCCTCTCGCTCGTCACAGGGCTGCGCGTCGCTTTCTTGCGCGTCGCGGCCTTCTGGCTAAACCTTTCTGCCGTGCCGGGCGCAGGGGCAATGACCGCGAGCGCTCGTTTTATGGCGATTTAAGGGGGACTTGCAGGAAACGCGCCAGCTCGGCGGGTATTGTGTCAGCGGAAGATGAAGCAAAAAAAGAATGAATCCGGCGGAGGACTCATTCCTTTCATTGAGCCACGCCCACGGGTTGATCGATTGAACAACCCGTACCGGGCCTTGCTCAATGCAACCCTGCCGCTTTACAGGCATCGACGAAGTTCGCGCCTTTTTTATCCATCGCAGTTTTGACCAGTGCGTTGGCCTTTTGCAGGGCAGGACTGGGTTTGGCCCATTGCTCGGGGGCAGGGGTTGCGACCAGGCTTGCACGTTTTCCGGCAGGGTCGGGCGGCCCTTGCGGTGCGCCCATTCGGCGATCAGGTAGGGCATTTTCCAGAAGGTCAGGATGCGGCGCACGTACCACCAGCGCAGGGGCCATGGGGTGCGTTTGCCGTAACCGTAACGGTGACGTTGTTCGGCGGTCAGGTGCGCGGCGCCATCGTCAAGCGAACCCGTGAAGCGCGCACCTTTACGTTCAATCTCGAACGTGTGCAGGCCTTCATAAGGCTTGAGTTCGTCTTCGGTTGGAGTCAGTCCCAACAGAGCGAGCATGGGATTGGGGGCATCCACCAATTCCCCTTCTTCCATGTAATTGCGAATCGACGTCCACATGCCCAGTGCATGCGCATCGCTGGGTTGGGCCGACAGGATGAATTGCGCGGTGTCGTGCTCTTCGTCCTCCAGCCCCATGCCGAAAGTGTAATCGCGCATGGCGCCGTAACTGGTGACGCCCTGACTGCGGGCGACCCAGGCCACCACGCTTTCCCACGGCACGATGAGTACGCGATGGGTGGTGTCGTCGATGTAGCAGACTTCGCGGCGCTGGCGGTTGAAGCGAACGGGGTAGCTTTTGGCGAGGGTGCGGACGTTGGAGAGCATGCCGTAGATGAAGGCGCCGATGGGAATGATGAGTAAAAGCGAACCCGTCGCGAACACTTGTGCTACATCCCAAATAATGTCGAAAAACTTACGGTCAATCTCTGGAGGACTTGCAATAACGAGCCATAAACAAATGAGTACAGGCGCGATAAAAGCCAAGGCGAAGGCGAACCATATTTGGATGGCCAATCTCTTTCCCAACTCAACCATTCCGAAATTACTTCCACCTAGCTCCAGATAGATCTCGTTCATCGCTGAGAAAGTACGCCGAGACACCTGAGCTTGTCCGGTGTAAACCGGTAGCGGCGCCAAGAACAAAGTTTCATTCAAACCCTTCACCCGCAGTTCCCCGGCACTCGGTCGCTGGCTTCGAATGTCCGGTGCCGAGTCTTTGGTTTCAGGCTTTTTTTTGTGCTTGAACAGTTTGCTAAACATCGACAGTCGCCATTTCGTCTCGGGTGAATAACCAGTACGGGGCCTTGCTCAATCCTGTGGGCAGGGATTCTACGGGGTCGAGTGTAAAACGCCCTTGGGCCGGCAACCGTACACCACGTTCCGTGGCAATGCGCAGATCGCGCAGGACAAAACAGGTGCGATGGATCAAATCGCGTTCGGCTTCCAGTTGGTAGCCAATGTTCAGGGCCAGGGCGAAATCCGATGTTTGCAGGACATCGGGGATCGGCAGGTGCAAGGTCAGTGCCTCGTCTTCCTGGCTGACGACTACGGTCACCGCGGCCCATGCGGCGCTACATTCCTGCCAGCGCCGCGTTGGCAACTGGCTGTTGTAGGGGCCTGGGATCGGTACCGCGCGGGTTTGCTGATACGCCAGCAGTTGCAGTTGGCGGCTGTCCATTTCCCGTGTGCGGACGCCGGGCAGTCTGAGTTGCAAATAGGTGCGCTTACTCTCGCGGATAAGCTCACAGGTCGGTTGTTGCACCACCGTTGCCAATGCGCTCCAGTCCTCTGGCAGGCTGCGTTGCAGGTTGGCGGTACCCCATGCGCTGGCCTGCAACCACTTTTGTAAGGCATCCAGATTGAAATAGTTGTAGAGGCCTTCGCCCAGCAGTTGCAGGGCTGTGCCGATCAGACCTACGAGGTTGGCTTGCGCAGCGATGCCCAGCAGCCGGGGACTGGATTCGGCCCAGGCAATAGCTCGCAGTTCGGCGGGTTTTCTCAGAACCTGACTGATGATCGACGTCGTGTGTTTGGCCCCCCAGGTGTTGGTGCCTACGAGAGTAGCGTCGCCGGCGATTTGTATGGTCGTGGCTGCCAAGGCTTGGTGGTTGCCTTCGGCCAGCGCTTTAGTCCATTGCATGGAGTGTTTACCTAAATCGATTGCGGCTGCCAATGCTCCGAAACCGAATGCAGCATTCCCTGCAATACCGCTCCAGCGTCCCAAACGGCTCATGGTATTGAGTTTTCCAGCGGCACTGTCCATTTGCTCGATATGCGCTTGAAGAGTCGTCACCGAAAGACCTTGCACTGCCGCGAAACCCGCAGCCAACATTCCTATTGATGATTCAAAGAGTGTCCACAAATCAGATAGAGACGACGTTTCCTTTTTATTCAACGAGCTCAACACCTCAACAAACTTCTGCCCCTGATAAACAAACAGCAACAACGCAATCCCGTCGCCCTTGGATTTCAGCGCACTCACAATAGGTTTGCCAAACGTCCCCGTCGCGCGGAAATCACGCACGGTTCTGTGCATCTCCTCTCGCAACGCCGGGGCCATGCCATCGATCACCGTGCCGATTTGTCCCGGCCCGCTTGAGCCGACGGTCAGGGCGCGGCTGAGATTATCCTCCAGCGGTAGCAACGCAGCCCTGAGCTGATTGATGCGCTGGTTATGTACCTGCTCGCTACCGGATGGGGCCAGGCCATGGATCTGCCGCGACAACTCGCGGTGACGCAATTTGTAGCTGTCCTTGAGTTGGCGGCGCAGGTCGAGCGCGGTATCGCGGGCTTTGTTGAAGGCCTGGAATTCGGACGCCGACGCGGCCCGCAGGGTCAGGCCACTGCGGGAGAATTCGCGCAGCAGTTGCAGGCGCGTTGAAATACCGAGGCCACGGATGAAGCTGTTGGGGTCGATTGGTTGTTGGCGTTTGAATTCTGTATGCGCTCGATCCAACTGATCCGCTGCGATCAACTGATGCGCTGGCATGTACGCCCCATCCAACAAACTCTGCAGCCCACTAAACCGCACATTCAAATCCGCAAAGTTTGGCAACCGCTCATTCATCAAACTTCTGAACTGATTGGTCAGCACGTCCACCGCATCAAGGCTTTCCTGCGCCGCCGCGACCTTGATCGAGAAGCTGCTCAGGTCCATGAGTTTTTTGCTCACGTCCATCTGATCGGCCAGGGTCAGGGTCTCCAGCCCCGGCACGACGGTCAGCAGGTTGCTGTCGAGGAAGGTCACCAGTTTTTCCGTGGCCTCGCGGTTCCAGCACAGAGCGGCCACGCAGAGGAATTCGGTTTCGAGGCGATGGCGGATCTGCTCGTCGTTGCGGAAGTCGTAATACCAGGCCGCCCGGTGAAAATGACCACCCACGATCATGTTCAGGCGATCTTCACGAATGGCCTGCAAGCGCTTGTGCCAATGGCTCAGCAGCGTCTGTTGCTGGCTGACGAACGCTTGCATGTCGCTGCGGTTGATCAGGTGATCGATGCCGCGTTGGCCGATCTCTTTTCCGTACAGCGCCTCCCAGGTTTGCAAGTGAAGTGTGGTGATCGTACTCCGGTGTTTTTGCCAGAGCGCGTCGCCCAGTGCGTCCTGCAAGTTGACGGCGGCGCGTGCGTAAGGGTCGCTGATCGCCGCTCTTCGCCAATGAGCCTCGTCACCAAAGATTGGCGACCCGGCGTTGTCACGTTTCGCCCGCAAGTAGTCGTGGACAGCCGCTTGTTGCTCGGCGCTGGTCTCGTCCTTCAGGGCTTTGACGGCGGGGTCGGTGCTGGCCAGTGCATCAAGGCGTGCCGGGGTCACTTCGTACAACGACTGAATGTAGGCGCCGGTGAGGTATTGGCGCTGGGCGACATCATCGCGGCTCCATTGATCGAGCCAGTGCGCGACATTCAGTTGGGCGCTGGCCAGATCGCGCATCACGCCGAAGTCGTCGCGCAAGACCAGAAACAGGTAATCGTTCTGATACGCCCCCAGCACTTGGCTGGTGAGGGTTTCAATTGCCGTACCCTTGAACAGCGGGGTGTCTTCCCAGGCGTATGGCTGGCGCTCTTGCGGGTTGGCGCCTTCGGGCAGATCGACTGGCGTGGATTTTTCGGCAACCTCTGCCAGCCAGGTATTCGCCTGCCGTTGGCTCAACAAATGCGCACCGCCCTTGTCCGGACAAGCACTCGCCGGTTCGATGCGTTGCATCAGACGTTCACGCTCTGCGGCGTCCTTGAGCACTTGCGAACATTTGTAGGCCGTCCACTGGATTTCCGAATAACCGGCGAACAGCGTGTGCTGCCGGCTGAAGATCAGTTGCGGTTCACCAACCGATGCTGTGCGCGTGTCGCTGGCCACTTCCTGGCCTTTCCAGACCAGTTTGTTGATCTGGCCTTGCTCAATGCGGTATTCGTGCAAGTAACCGCTGCCGTTATCGATGATGTACAGGTAGCCGTCACGCAACAGCCGAATGCCCAGCGGTTGGCTGCTCAGGCTCAGTGGCATGCTCAGTTCAGAAGAAGGATCAAGGTGTTCGACCAGGCCATAGCGCAGCGGTAACAGCTGCACTTTTTCGCTCATCAAGTGACACATTCCCAGCGGGGAACGGGTGTCCTGGGCGCTCTTGGCCATGGCGGCGATATTGGCGGCGGCTGTCATGGCAAGTCTCTCGGCTGTTGGATCGATCGTTCATGCGCCAGATCGGCGGCGCGTCGCACGCGGCTCATCGGGGATTGCTGCGACGGCACTGTCAGCAGCTCGACAATGTCCGGGTGGCTCTCCAATGGTTGCCCGGCCAGATAGCCAAATACATTGGCGTAGAGCGTGATTTCCTGTTCAGAGGTGAAGCCCTGTTGATAGGCCTGCTGTGCTGTTTTCTCGGCAAATCGAAGGCGTTCCCGGGCTGAACAGGACGCCATGAGTCCGGGGAAATATCGCTGCAAGTGATTGTTGAGGCTGAGTACCGACTGATGGAACTGCGCCTCTCCCAGAGCGGTGAGTTCCTGTTCGGTCAACTGATAGATGTCGGTGGTGTCGGGCGCAGCAGCCTCCGCACGTTGATGCTGTTGCCAGATGGCCTGAAGCCCATCGGGCAGGCACAGGTGCTGGACGAGGCCAAACCAGCGTGCGCTGTTGGCTTGTTGCGCAAGGTCGAGCAATGAATGCATGACCGCTGGATCGGCGATGCGCAGCATGACCTCCACCGAACTCGGGTGCTTGACGGTGAGCAGGCGACGCCAGTGTTGGCAGAGCGTTGGCGCATCGGCCTCGCTGAACAGCAAAAAGCCCCATTCCAGCGCGGCGTTTTCCTGAAAGTACGTCAGCAGCGGATCGTCTGCGCCTTTGAGCGTGATCAAGTACGGCGAGATATCTGCCAGTTCCTGCCAGCGCGTGCCTTGGTAGAGGCAATAAACCGGGTTGTCCCAGCGGCGCAGGCATTGCGGCAGGTTGGTGACACTGACCCCATCCAGCAGCAAGTAAGCCGGCACCGACCATGGCAGATCATCGGGTAAGGAAGGAAATTCAAGCATCGGCTTCTCCGCGCTGTTGTTGAGCGGCTTCGCAAACAGCGCAGATCGGCCTCTTGGCCATCAGGGCCAGACGCTGCGAGTGAAGTAAAACGGGGGCTTGAAGGGCGATCTCGGCTGATGGGATAGCAGATAACGCCGCCACTCCGACCACTGGCGCGCCACCCTCGACGATGGCGACACTGCTGAATATCCCGCCCGCATTGATCACGAGGTGATGGCCGCCCGCCGTCAGCGTCAGGCTCGTACCGGCATCGATCACCACTTGGCTGGCGGTAACGCGGGCATGCGGCCCGGCCTGAATCACCAGCGTTCCATCCGCTGTGGTGCTGCTGTTGCCGCTGATGTTGAGCACGTCATCACTGCCGATGACAGTGTTGCGCGTCCCGTCGGTGGTGTGGTGTTCGTCAGCCTTGATCAGGCTGGTGCTGTGGTTGTCGACTTGCTCGAAACGGTCACGACGGATCTGGCTGCGGCTGTCGTTGAGGATCAGTTGTTCGACATCGCGTTCGGCGCGCAGGTAGATTTTTTCCTGACCGGCGCGGTCTTCGATCATCAGTTCGTTGTAGCCGCCGGTATGCGGTGAACTGTGGCTGCGCAGCACGGTTCGGGTCTTTTGCTCGGGCAAGGCGTAGGGTGGCGACGTAACCTTGTTGGGCACACAGCCGGTGATCAGCGGATTGTCCGGGTCGCCTTCGAGATAGGTCACCACGACTTCCATACCGATGCGCGGAATGGTCACCGAACCAAAATTTTCCCCGGCCCAGCTCGATGAAACCCGGACCCAGCAACTGCTGCGCTCGCTGTTGAGTTCGGCGCGGTCCCAGAAAAACTGGCACTTCACGCGGCCATATTCGTCACAGTAGATCTCTTCGTTAGCGGGGCCGGTCACACGTGCAGTCTGGGAAACCAGAGGACGACGCGGTGCTGGCAACTGTGGGCGAAACACCACCTCGGCGGGAATCACGCTGAAAGTATTGCGATAGCCCTGAGTGAAACCGTCAGCCGCGTTGGCGTCGCTGGTGACGGATTCTTCGAGCACTTGTGGCTGGCGGCCATCATGAGAAACGCTGAGTAACAGCCACAGGTCGTTGCACTTTTTTCGCGGATGGTCGGTGAGCTCGAACAAGTGGCCGCAGCGCAGGTTCGCCTGATCGCTTTGACCTTCACCCAACTCATAGTCGGCGCGATGCCGTTCGAGCGCCTGTCGGGCGAATTGCTTGCCGGACTTTTCGTTCTCGATCAACAGCGGATAACGGTAGTCCTCCAGCGCCGGAGTGAACTCGGCGGTGAAGTGGCTTTCAATCAACAGACTTGGGCGTTTCAGGTCATAGTCGCGGCGAGTGACCGTGCTGGTACGGGTGCTGGTTCGCGCGCTGAAACGGCTGACCACCGAATGCTCGGCGACCATGCCGGAATCTTGCTGATACGACGTAACGCCAAGTTTGGGCAGGAACACCTGATCATCGGTGAACACCAATAGATGCCCATCCACCGAGTGCTGGTGGTGCCAGGCAATGCCCTCCTCGGCGCATAACCTTTGTATGAATTCCAGGTCAGATTCCGCGTACTGCGTGCAGTATTCGCGAGCGGCGCTGGTGCTGACGTGGAAGGTAAACGCATCGGCCTGAATGCCATGACCGTTGAGCACTTGGGCGATGATCTGCGGCACGGTCATGCGTTGAAAAATCCGCTGATCGTGGCTGAACTGCAAATAGTGCAGTGCCGGCACCAGCGTCAGGTGATAGCGCGTCAGGCGTTTACCGGCCTCACCAATCAGCACGTCTTCAATGCGCCCGTGAATGCCTTCGCCATTGAAACCAAATTGCAGAAACGCCGGTTGGCTGAGCAAGCTCTCCAGATCGAAGTCCGGGTGCTCGCTGACCAGTTCAATATGGATGCCGTAGAGGGTGCTGATCGCTTCGGTGCCGCTGAAAGCCAGCACCTGGAAGTCGTGACGGATCGAGGGAATTTGCAACGTGAAATGCGCGGCATTGGCCGACCGGAACATACGCTTATCCTTAAGCAAAGAGGAAAAGAGCGCGATGTCCAAACCGTCCTTGGTCTGTGCTCGCGAAAACTGGCAAGCACGCTAACAAGGGGGCTAATGATTTTATGTAGGGAGACTCGTCAACACTTGTAGGACGTGTCGCGAATTAGAAAATCTCCCCTCAACCGAAGATCAATGGCGGCCAAATCACAATCTCAAATTTCGCGGCAAACAGTGCTCCGATTGATGTGCGGCACCCTGTGTATTTCAATGTGGAATGTTTAACGACTACTGAAAAATACAGAACCGTCCCACAAGGTTTTCAGGTTGTCCGTCGGACGTCCGCTCTCTAGGCTGTGCACGTCGCTGCCAATTCAGCGACCGGGACTGGAAACCCCGATGGGTATTAGTGGCGCGTACACGCCTTTCATAACGTATCCTTGCGCACTTCGAATGTGTGCACTCCGTTATGGCGGCTGTGCGCGGGAGACCTTCGGGTCGACCGGGTCGCCGCTGCCCGGGTTTCCAACCTGCGTACAGCTGCCACCTCTTCGTCCGGAAACCGAATGGGCAGCTCCAACTTTCCAGTGGAGTTTCATCATGAAAAAGCCAACACCCAATCCCCCCGAAACCAATACCGACCCAACCTCCCCCTACGTCTCCATCGACAGCAAAAAACTCAACGAAGCGGCCGACCGCGCCCTCGACCATTACCTGAAACCGACCGCCCACATCATGGCGTCCACCCGCGTATCTGAACCGATGTACCTCGCCAACCCGGTGTACGACACCGAATCCCTGCTGGCCAATGCCAGCGAAACCCTCGGCTCGGTCACAGAGATGCTCAACAACTTCGCCGCCGTGCTCGATACCTCACACCGCAAGACCGCGCTGGGCATAGCGCAAATCGTCATGCTGACTGAGTTGGCGGTGAATCAGGCGCTGGATAACGTTCAGCCGGAAGCGTAATCGGTGCAACGCTAAAAAAACCGGACGTGGCTTAGTACCGATCAGCCAAGCCTCGCTGCCTGAACTTCGGACTATCTGATTAAGCTACATGCCTACCGGTGTGAGGAGCGTGCGTATCCTCGACCATTCGGTTGAAATCACAGAAGTGTCCGATCAGAAACAAAAATGCCAGTCAGACAGGCTGACTGGCATTAACTTTAAAGGTCGAGTTTTTGATACCTGCGAACCGATCAGTCCGCCAGCCAGCCATTTTCCCAGTAGCGCAGGTTATCGCCACGCAGCACGTAATCGCGCAGCACCACCTCACGCAACTCGTCGCCCATGCGGTAGCTGGCATCAGGATCGGCCAGGTGCATGCGAATCGCCTGCAGCCACTCATCGGTGGTGTTGGTCTTGATCCGCGTGCACGGCAGGTAGCCGCGATAGGCCTCGGTGTCGGTGCAGATCACCGGGTAGCCGCAGGCGCCGTACTCCAGCAGACGCAGGTTGCTCTTGCAGTCGTTGAAGATGTGGAACTCCAGCGGTGCAAGGGCCAGATCCAGGTTGAGGCTGGCCAGTTTGGCCGGATACACGTCCAGGCCGATCACACCATGGAATTCATGCATGTACGGCCGCAGGTCATCCGGGCACATGCCGAAAAACACCCAGTCGACTTCGTTGGCCAGTTCGCGCACGACATCCGCGATCACCGCCAGATCACCGTGGTGACTGGTGCCGCCGCCCCAGCCGACACGGGGTTTCTTCGAGGTGCGGCGGCGGCTGCGCAGGTTGCTCCAGAGGTCCTTGGCAAGCATGTTCGGCACCACACGAATGTCGTGGTGCATGTCCGAGAGCGCGTTGGCCAAGGGTTGAGTCGACACGACCACTCGATCACACAGGCCGATCGCCCGGCGTACCATGCGCTCCATGTCCTGCTTGCTCGGCATGTTGCGGATGTGCGCGTTGCGATGGGGAACATCAATCACATAGTCATCCAGTTCGAAGATCCGCCGGGCACTGAAGTACTTCTTCAGTGGCGGGATTTCATCGATGGCGTGCTCCGAGTAGCGCCCTTGCAGCACGATCACGTCGGGGGCCTGACGCTCGATTTCAACGATCGACGGCAAGCCGTAGCAGATGCGCCCTTCGACCCGATTGGCCGCCACCAGCTCGATCATCGGCTGGCTCATGCGGTAATGACCAATGGCAGAAGCATTGATCGGCACCGACAGTACATTGGGCAGCTGCGACTTGGAAAATGCAGTCCAGCCGGTCAGCAGACCCGGTTCGAGGCTGAAGTTGCTGGCACCGACGCCATGCAGGGCGAGGTTGACGTTGTATGCCGGATCGCGGGCGATCTGCGGTAACCAGCGCTGATAAAACGTATCCTGCTCGCGCTCATGCTGCTGCTGATCTTCGCGCGTGGCCTCGATAATCGGGCGGGCGCCCACAGCCAGCCTGGCATGCGGATTCCACACCACCAGATAACCTTCGCGGCCGACACGCAGGCACAGATCCACGACGTTGTACGCGACCTTCAAGTCCTGTTCGTCGAGCCCCGCTACCTCCTCGAAGACCGACTTGCGCACCATCAGGCAGTCACCGCCGACGGCACTCAGATCCTGCACCGCCTGCAACCGGAACATATAGCCCTCCGACTGCATCGGCTGACCAAAGAACGGCAGCCCGGCCGGCCCTTGCAAACCGAGAATCAGGCCGGCATGCAGCACACCGCCGTCCGGGTCGTACAACTTGGCGCCGACCACCCCGACTTCGGGACGCTGCGCATGATTGAGCAATTCGTCGAGCCAGTCGGCTTGAGTGATCACCGCAAAAGCATTGAGCAGCACCACATACTCGCCGCGCGCCTGACCAACGGCAAAGTTGTGAATGGCAGCGAGGTTGTTCTTTTGCGGGTAGCGCAACACCCGAATCCGCTCACCGCCCAACTGCCCCATACCGTCGAGCCAGGCCTGGGCCTCGGCGCTTTCGCTGCCGCTGTCGACCAAGAGAATTTCGTAGGCGGTGTAAGCGGTCTTTTCCAGCAGCGTTTCGACACACCGCTGCAAGGCAGCCGTCTGATCCTGAGCGACGATGATCACCGACACCAACGGGCGGCGGGCATGGCGATAATCGACCCGATTGAGCAGCTCGCTGCCCTCGCGTCGGGTCTCGTAGGCAATCCCCAGGCGCTGCAGATGCGCATCGAGCACCCGCGGATTCTGCTCCAGGACACCCGGGTCGGTGAGCCACTGGGACAGATCGAATTTCGATTCGAGCAACACTTCAGCGATATGCCCGATCACCTGAGTGCCGTCACTCTCGACCATGCGCCACAGCAGATCGTGAGGCGCCAGTTGTGCGAAGTCAGGCGCAAGGCCTCCCAACGCCAGAACCCGCTCGCGCTTGAACGCCAGAGCCCGCCCGACGTAGGGATAGCTGCGCATGAGGTCGAGGTTGAAGTCCGGCTTGAACGCAGGTTCTGCCGACTCGCCATTGCGCAGACTGCCTTCGTCGCTGTACAGGCATGTGAAAGACCGCGAATGGGCAATCCGGTCAGCCATGATCAGCAACGCCGTGGCCACCGGGCGATCACCGGGTTGCAGCAGGTAGAACCAGTCGGCGCCTTCCAGTTGCGGCAGCAAGGTGTTGAGCTGCTCCAGCCCGTCGTCTTGTAGCGGCAGGCGAAACACGCGGCCATCCAGCTCCGCTTCGGAACAGGACGCGGACAGGACCAGCACCAGTTCCGCCGGGTAATCCTGATTGGCGAGGGCCTCCAGCGTGCGTTCCACACCGTCGCGACTGCCTTTGCCGTCGATGATGATCGGCACGATCCGTGGCTGGTGTGACCAACCGGCGATGGTTTCCGGGAGCAACTTGCGCTGTCCTTCGGTGAGCACCCGGCATTCCAGCCATTGCGCGTAGAGTTCGCCGAAACTCAGGCTGTCTACCCCGACGCCACACTCCTGACGGCTCTGCCTGGAGCCCAGGGTACGGCTCAACGGCAGCTCTTCCCAAATCCTGGGTGACTCATCAGCCTTTGCCAGCGGGATATAACGCACCCAGCCTGGCGCAGGTGCCGACTCACCGTTGCGGGCCTTGAGCATTTGCGAAAGCCACTCGCGCTCGACGTCCATCGCATCCTTCATCGGTTGCTGCGCGCTCAGCCGCTCCGGATAAAGACGCTCGGCGCTCAACACGTTGTTGGACACCGCCAGATTGCCGCGTCGCAGCAGGCAGATATACAAGGCGAAATCCAGGGACGCGACGAAGCAACTGCCCTCCTCGGTCAGTGCCGGCAGCAGCTCGACGACGTCCGCGCGGCGAAACAGCGCGTTGCTGAATCCGCCCAGAACGTTGACCGGGAATTTTTCAAATATCGCCAGCAGATCGTCGCCCTTGAACAGGCCACTGACCGGCGACAGCGAGGTGTTTTCCAGACGCGCAGGCAGGATGATGTCGTTCGCGTCCCAGAGCAGTCGCTGCGCCAGCACCAGGCTGACCTCGGCACGGTGCATCTCGTGCGCCTGCTGCTCGATACAGGCGGAATAGAGCAAATCATCGTCACACAGAAACTTGATGAACTCGCCCTGCGCCTGATCCAGGCAAGCTTTCAGGTTGCCGACCAGACCCAACGTGCGCGGGTTGCGTACATAACGGACGGCGACGCCGGTCTCCTCGCCGACAGTCGAGACGATGTTTTCGATCTCGACGCCACGACTGTCATCGCAAACGATGATCTCCAGATGGCCATAACCTTGGCCGACAGCGCTACGCAAAGCTCGCTCGAAAAAGCGTGGATTGAAGGCGGGAATGACAAGGCTGACGAGAGGGAGTGACTTCACGGCGGGCTCACAGGCGGCAAAAGCCCGCCGGGTACAGCGAGCCCTTGAAACCGCTAAAAAACATTACTTGGGGATAGAGCGAACGGGCGCTCACGCGCCCGTTAATCATCAGATCTTGTTGAACAGTCCCAACTGGCTGATCTTGCTGAACGCCAGTTGCGCGGCCTGCAGCATGGTCTGCTGCAAGGTCAGACGGGTCATGACTTCGGCCGGATCGGAATCGCGGATCGAGCCTTGGGTCGTGGTGTTCGCCGTACTCAGGCTCAGGTTAGTCGCGGTTTGCATTTCCAGCGCTTGGCCACGGGCACCAATGGTGGTGACAGAAGCGCCAATCTGGTTGGTAGCGGCGTCGATGTTGCCGAGACCCGACTCCATGACACCCTGAAACTTCTGCTTGGCAACATCATCACCGTCGATCGGCGTATTCAATGCCGTAATCATCTGGCCCAGCGTGTCGAGCACGTTCTGGGTCTGGTGATTGTTCGGCTGGATCGAGAACTGATCGCCAGCGGCCGGAGTGTTGCCCAGCGCGAAAGTCACGCCCGCAGCGGTCGCGTTGCCGCCAGCCACGGTGCCGGACGACACGGGCTTGCTGTCCGCAGTGACTGGCGCCGCATACAGATCGAACGCCGTGGCGCTGGTGAACTTGAGCACCGCGCCGCCTTGCGGGAAGGCGTTTGTATAGGCCGACTGGTCGGTGATGGTCGAACCGGTAATCACCGCAGTAGACGGGTTACCCGGGCTGCGCGCGGTGGTGAACGAGTCAGGCTGGGTCGACAGCTGGAAGCTGTGCCCGGCAATGACCGCGTCCGGGTTGGTGTCCCCCGCTTTCAGGTTGATGTTCAGCTTCAGGTCGACGCCACGGAAACTGACCGACTGGTTGGTGCCGGTGGTGTTGACGATCGCGCCGTTCTGGCTGGCTTCGGCCGTCACGTCGTTACCCAGCGCATCGGTGATTTGCAGTTGGGTACTGCTGACGAAGCTGACGGTGTACGGCTGACCACCGGAGAACTTGGAGTTGTAGGTGGCAACATTGCCAACGGTACCGCTGGACAGCACGACACGGCCGTCATCCACTGCAGGAGCCGTCATGTTGGTGCTGGTGCGGCCGGTGTTGATGGTCTGCTGAAAGGCATCCCAACCGGTGGTGTTGGTGCCGACCGTCATACCGTCGCCGATGCCCAGGTTGATCGTGGTCTGGTCACCGTTGTAGGTGTAAGTGCCGTCGGCATTCTGCGAGTACGGCGCGGTATCGGTCTTCGAACCGGAGAACATGTAGTTGCCGTTGGCATCCTTGGAGTTCATCAAGCCCAGCACTTGTTGCTGGATCTGACTCAGTTCCGAAGCGTAAGCCTGGCGATCCTTGTCGGTGCGCGTGCCGGTGTTGGCGGCCAGGGCGAGTTCCTTGGCACGCGCCAGTGCGGTGGTGATGGAATCCAGCGTGGACTCCTGCACATTCAACGAATTTGTGGTGGTGTCGACGTTGGTCTTGTACTGATCCAGCATCGCTGCCTGCTGACCCAGTTGCAGCAAGCGACCGGCGCCAACCGGATCATCGGCTGCGGTGTTGATGCGTTGCAGGCTGCTCGCCTCGCTGGCAGTGGCCAGCGCCTTATTGAAGTTACGCTGATAATCCGAAGCTTGCGTTCCGTAATACTGAGCGGTGGAAATGCGCATGAATTACGACTCCTTAAAGGCTGTTGATCAGCGTGGCGAAAGTTTCCTGCGCAGCTTTGATGATCTGCGAAGACGCTGTGTAGTACTGCTGGTATTTGACCAGATTGCCGGTTTCTTCATCCAGGTTGACCCCGGACAACGAATCGCGCGAGTCGGCGGCCTGCTTCAGGATTGCCGAGGTGGCTTCACCGTCGGAGATGCCTTGCGCGGTCTTGGTGCCGACATTGGTCACCAGTTTGTTGTAGGCGTCGGTCAGGCTGATGCCCTTGCTCGCCGAGCCGGTGTCGACGGTCTGCTTGGTTTGCAGGCCGACCAGCGCCTGGGCGTTGCGGTTATCCGAAGACGCCGCACCGGTCAGGTTCATGGTGAAGGTTTCGCCCGGTTTCGGCGTACCGCCAACCGTGGTTTGCACGGTGAAGGTTTTCTGCACGTTAGGCGTGACGCTCGTGTCCAGCACCGGGTTGCCGCTGGCATCGACGATGCCCACTTTCAGGTTCAGGGTGTTGGCCTGCCCCGGAACGATGGTGCCGGAGCTGATGGTTCCGCCCTTCGCGTCGACGAACTTGTAAGACTGACTGCCGCCGCTCGGATCGCCGAACACCAGTTTTACCGGTGTCGAATTCTTCAATGCCGCCTGCATATCGGCCTGAGCAGTCGGGTTGTAGATGTTGATGCTGTCGCTGAGCGTCGGCTGGGTGTAGGTGCCCAAACCGGCAGCGCTGGCCACACCGGTCAGTGGACCGGCTGCAGCGATTTTCTTCGGATCGGTGAGTACGGTCTGAATGCTCGCTGCAGCGTTACGGGTCGGGGTCACCTTGAAGGTGTCGCCAGCGCTCAACGCGCCGCCCTTGAGTGCCAGCGTGAAACCGTCGATCACCGGTGGC
Organism: Pseudomonas sp. Seg1; assembly: GCF_018326005.1. Lineage (NCBI taxonomy): Bacteria > Pseudomonadati > Pseudomonadota > Gammaproteobacteria > Pseudomonadales > Pseudomonadaceae > Pseudomonas > Pseudomonas sp. Seg1. The sequence continues at coordinate 1,799,781 of NZ_AP021903.1, read as the reverse complement.
GGATTGGTCGTCGTGCTGAAGGCGCCCATGGCGGTGCCGTCCGAGCGCTTGACGGTGTAGTCAGTAGCGCTGGTGAACGTGACCTGATAATCGCTGGTGGTCAGCTTGCCGGTGTCCTTGATGGTGACGTCAAGGTTGCCCGAGCCTGCGCTGTTGCCCGACTGCGCGATACTGCGCTGACTGATCAGCGCCGCACTGTTGATGTTGTTGAAAATCGCCGCGCCGAAGTCACCGTTCTTGTCGATGCCCTGGGCTTGCTGGCTGTTGATCTGATCGGCGATAACCAGGGCCACGCGCCCCAGTTCGTTCAGCGACGGATCGAGGACTTCTTTGCGATAGGTCAGCAGACCACCGATTTCACCACCGCTCATCGCCGAGGTGATATCGATGACGCTCGAACCGCGATCCATCTGGATCGCCATGCGCGTCGGGTCATCCTTGCTCGCAACGGTGCTCAGGGTGTTGGTGGTGTTGCCGATCACCAGCGGCTGGCCGGTGCCGATATACACGTCGAAACTGGTGCCACGCTCAACGACCTGCGCGCCGGTCAGTTCGGACAACTGGCGTACGGCTTCGTTACGGCTGTCGAGCAGATCGTTCGGCTGACCGCCACTGGTAGAAATCTCACCGATCTTCTGGTTCAGGCCGGCAATCGAGTTGGCCAGCTTGTTCACCTGGGCGGTCATGTCGGTCAGGTTGCCGTTGATGGTGGTGTTCTGGTCGTTCAACTGCTTGGCGATGGAGTTGAAACGGCCAGTCAGTGCCTGTGCGCCGGTCAGCACCGTTTGACGGGAAGTGTCATCGGTGGCCGAGGTCGATACGCTCTGCATAGAGGTGAAGAATTTTTGCAGCACACCGGTCAGGCCGGTGTTGACGTCCGACAGCGTGCCGTCCAGTGGCTTGGCTTGCGCCAGATACGACGCTGCTTCGCTGTTGAGCGAGGTCGCCGTGTGCAACTGGGTTTCCAGGTACGAGTTGTAGACCCGGCGCACGTCGGCCAGGGTGGTCCCCGTGCCGATGAAAACGTTGCCGACTTGCTGCGAGGCCTTGGTGCCTTGCACGGTTTGCTGGCGTGAATAACCGGCGGTATCGACGTTGGCAATGTTGTTGCCTGTCGTAGCCAGAGAGGACTGGCTAGCCGACAGCCCCGACATCCCGATATTGAGCAAACTCATGGTTCAGACCTTATACCTTGTGCCTTATAAAGGCGTGGTGGAAACGCCCGCCGCAGCGTAGTTTTCAAAACTGTTCATCTGCTTGGCTATCTGCGAAATCTTCGTCGCGTAGTTCGGGTCGGTTGCGTAACCGGCCTTTTGCAACTCGCGTACAAACTGTTCTGGGTTATCGGCAGACTTCACGACATCTTGATAGCGATTGTTGCTCTGCAGCAAAGTCACCAGATCGTGGAAACTGTCCTTGTACGAGGCGTAGGAACGGAACTCGGCCGTCTCCTTGACCATCGCGCCATTGCGGAACTCGCTGGTGATTGCCCGGGCCGAATCGCCCTTCCAGTTACTGCTGGCCTTGATGCCGAACAGGTTGTGGCTGCTACTGCCATCCTGCGCGCGCATGACCGATTTGCCCCAGCCGGTTTCCAGCGCGGCCTGCGCCACCAGGTAACGCGGATCGACGCCGATACGCGCGGCAGCTTCCTTGGCCATCGGCAACATGGTGTTGACGAATTCGTCGGCGGAGCTGAAGGCTTTCTTCGCGGGCGCCAGCGGAATCTGCGCCATCGCCCGGCCGTAAATCTGCATCTGCCCACCAGCCGCTTTGTCCGACTCGGCGCGGGCCAGCCAGTCGCCGTTGTACAGCGGACCGGCGCCAGTGGTGGCGGCCGTCGTGGCGCGTTGCGGCAATTGGCTGGCGGCTGTCGGCATCGCGGACGGCACCAGACCTGCGAGCAAACGATCGGCGAGTTTCGGCGGCAAGGCCAGTCGACGCTGGTTGATCATTTCCATGTCGTTGCGGTGCGCCAGTTGCGTGTTCGGCGCATTGACCGAGCGCGACGCCCACAACGGGCGCTCGCCATTGAGGCGCGACAACGGGCCGTTGGTGGCGACGGTGCCTGCGGCAACCGGCGTGGCCACGGCCAGCGCCTTGGCCTTGGCTTCTTCCTGTTTGGCGGCGGAGGCTGCGGCTGCCTCGCCCGGCGCCATCGGCTTGTTCTTCGACATCTGCCGCATCAGCACGTCAGCCAGACCGATACCACCGCCCTCGCGAGACATGGAAACGGCCAGTTGCTGGTCGTACATTTCCTGATACTGCTTGGCCGCCGGGGTGTTCAGCGGATTGTCCTGGCCCAGCGCTTCGGTGGCCGAACGCATCGACTTGAGCATCTCGCCGAGGAACAGCGATTCGAACTCCTGCGCCACCTTGCGCATGTTCGCATCGCTGTCCTTGTCGCCAACCTTGAGCTGGTTCAGACGATTGAGGTCAGAGTAAGAACCCGAATCGCTGCTGCTGACCAGACCGCTCTTGCGCATATCCATGATGGTCGGCCTCAGATCACAATCAGGTCGGCTTGCAACGCGCCCGCCTGCTTCAATGCTTCAAGAATCGCCATCAGGTCACCCGGTGCCGCGCCGACCTGGTTCACCGCACGGACGATCTCGTCGAGTGTGGTGCCAGGGCCGAACTTGAACATCGGTTTGGCTTCCTGCTCGGCATTCACCCGCGAGCGCGGCACAACCGCAGTCTGGCCGTTGGACAAAGGGCCCGGCTGGCTGACGATCGGGTCTTCGGTGATGGTCACGGTCAGGCTGCCGTGAGTCACGGCGGCCGGCGACACTTTCACGTTCTGACCGATGACGATGGTGCCGGTCCGCGAGTTGATGATGACTTTCGCCACCGCCTGCCCCGGATCGACTTCGAGGTTTTCGAGGATCGACAGATAGTCGACGCGCTGGCTCGGATCGAGCGGCGCAGTCACACGGATCGAACCGCCGTCGATGGCTTGCGCGACGCCAGGGCCGAGCATGTCGTTGATCTTGTCGACGATGCGCTTGGCCGTGGTGAAGTCGGAACGGTTGAGGTTCAGCGTCAGGCTGTTGCCCTGGTTGAAACCGCTCGGCACCGAACGCTCCACCGAGGCACCGCCAGGGATACGACCGGCCGACGGCACGTTAACGGTGATCTTCGAACCGTCACGACCCTCGGCATCGAAACCGCCGACCACCAGGTTGCCCTGAGCGATGGCGTAGACGTTGCCGTCGATACCCTTCAGCGGGGTCAGCAACAGGGTGCCGCCGCGCAGGCTCTTGGAGTTACCGATCGAGGAAACGGTGATATCGACCTGCTGACCCGGTTTGGCGAACGCCGGCAGATCGGCACTCACCGACACCGCCGCGACGTTTTTCAACTGCACGTTGCCCGAGCCCGGCGGCACTTTGATGCCGAACTGCGAAAGCATGTTGTTGAACGTCTGCAGGGTGAACGGAGTTTGCGTCGTCTGGTCACCGGTGCCGTTAAGCCCGACCACCAGGCCGTATCCGATCAACTGGTTGGAGCGCACGCCGGAAATGCTGGCGATATCTTTCAGCCGCTCGGCTTGTGCTGTGAAGGCCGCCGACATCAACAGCGCGGCCACCATAAGGCTCTTGAAATTCAACGTAGCCACCTAGAAAGGGAACAGCGGGCTGAGGAAGAAACGGTCGAACCAGCCTGGCTGACTCGCATCGGCGAACGAACCGGTGCCCGAGTAGGTGATGCGTGCATCGGCGACACGGGTCGACGACACGGTGTTGTCGGTGGCGATGTCATCCGCGCGCACCAGACCGGCGATCCGCACCAGCTCATCACCGGTGTTGAGGGTCATCCACTTCTCGCCGCGCACGGCGATGATGCCGTTGGGCAATACGTCAGCCACGGTCACAGTGATCGAACCGGTCAGGGTGTTGCCCTGCGCAGCCTTGCTGTCACCCTTGGTCGCACGGTCGCCGCTGTAGCCGACGTCCAGGCTCAGGTCATTGCCACCCAACGGGTTGTTGGTCACGGCGCTGCCGCCGAACAACGAAGTCAGGCCGATGCCGGTCTTGCTGTTCTTGGCCACTTGCGAGTTGGCGTTTTTGCTCGCCTGGGTCTTCTCGTTCAGGGTGATGGTGATGATGTCACCGACCCGGAACGCCTTGCGGTCGCTGTACAGGTTCTGTTCGAACCCGGCCTGATAGATCGAGCCGTTATTGGCCGCAGCCGGCAGCGGCGTGCGCGGCAACACCGGGGCGTAGTAAGGGTCATTGGGCTTGGGCGTCGGAGCGACGCAGCCCGCGAGCGAGACGACTCCACTCAATGCCAGAACAGATACGAAGCGATTCATGACCCTACCTCACGGTGTTGCAGGCGACCTCATGGCCGCCTCATAGACTTGATTACAGATTCTGCGTTACGAACGAGAGCATCTGGTCGGCGGTGGAAATCACCTTGGAGTTCATCTCGTAAGCGCGCTGAGTGGTGATCATGTTGACCATCTCTTCAACGGTGCTGACGTTGGAGGTTTCCAGGGTGTTCTGCAGCGTGGTGCCGAAACCGTTCAGGCCCGGAGTACCGACTTGCGGCGCACCGGAAGCAGCGGTTTCGAGGAACAGGTTGTTACCCACGGCTTGCAGCCCGGCCGGGTTGATGAAATCGGCGGTTTGCAGGTTGCCGATCACCTGGGCGGCAGGGTTGCCGGCAACGGAGATCGACACGGTGCCGTCGCGACCCACGGTGAAGGTCTGGGCATCGTTCGGAATGACGATGGCCGGTTCCAGAGCGAAACCGCTGGCGTTGACGATCTGGCCGTTGGAGTCGAGGTGGAAAGTACCGTCACGGGTGTAGGACGTGGTGCCGTCCGGCTGCAGGATCTGGAAGAAACCGCGACCGTCGATGGCCATGTCCAGCGGCTGCTCGGTGGTTTGCAGGCTGCCGGCGGTGAAGTTTTTCTGCGTGCCGACGATGCGCACACCAGTACCCACTTGCAGACCCGACGGCAGTTCGCTGTCCTGGGTCGACTGGGCGCCTGGCTGACGTTTGATCTGATACAGCAGGTCCTGGAACTCGGCGCGGTCACGTTTGAAACCCGTGGTCGAGACGTTCGCCAGGTTGTTGGAAATGGTGGTCAGGTTGGTGTCCTGAGCGGACAGACCAGTTTTGGCAACCCATAGAGCCGGAAGCATTCGATTCTCCTCGTGCGCCTGTTTTACGGCGCGACGTTCTGATAATTAGCTGATCTGCAAGACCCGAGCCATGGCCTGGTCGTCGTCTTTGGCGGTGTTCATCATCTTGACGTGCAACTCGAACTGCTTGGCCAGAGCCAGCACCGAGGTCATCTCTTCCACGGCATTGACGTTGCTCGATTCCAGGAAACCCGACACCAGTTTGACGTTGGCATCGGCCGGCGCAGGCTGGCCGTCCTTGGTGTAGATCGAGCCGTCGAGGCCCTTGTTCATGCTCTTGATGTCCGGGTTGACCAGTTTGATCCGGTCGACTTCCGCCATGACGCGCGGGCCTTCGCCCATCGCACGAATACTGATGGTGCCGTCTTCACCGACTTCGACCTGCTGCTCGGGCGGCACGGCGATCGGACCGCCATTGCCCATCACCGGCATGCCGTTGCCGGCACGCAACACGCCGAGGGCGTCGATATTGAGGCTGCCGGTGCGCACGTAGCTTTCGCCGCCGTTGGGGTTCTGCACGGCGATGAAGCCGTTGCCGGTCACCGCGACGTCGAGGTCACGCCCGGTCTGCACCAGCGAGCCCGGCGTGAAATCAGTGGCGGGCCGTTCGCTCATGGCAAACGCGCGCGCCGGAAAGCTGTCACCGAACACCGGCATCGAACGCGCCTGCTCCAGGTCGCGCTGAAAACCGTTGGTGGAGATGTTCGCCAGGTTGTTGGCATGAGCCTTCTGCGCCAGCGCGTTCTGGCTGGCGCCGGTCATTGCCACATAAAGGTACTTGTCCACACTCTTTCCTCTGCATGCCGGACGTTTGCCGCCCACCGCTGTACTGCTGAGCCATAAGCAATTTGCAGACCAACTTTTTTCTGGCGGCTCGCGGCCCGGTAAACAAAGGACTTGGGGGATTTTGCGGGGATAGGGGAAATGTATCGAAGACGAAAAACCGGCGGTGTCATGCCGCTAGGCGGCAATCCCGATCTCGGGCTGGGCGAATAACCCTGTGGCGAGGGGATTTATCCCCGATGGGTGGCGAAGCCGCCCCGATACCGATGAATGCGGTTCAGCTGATACATCAAGTTAAGCGGCCTTGGGGCTGCTTCGCAGCCCATCGGGGATAAATCCCCTCGCCACAGGGGTCCACTTAGCTTTCAGGATCTTTGCCCACTTCATATTCGCGGAGTTTGTTGGCGATGGTGGTGTGCGAAACCCCCAGCCGCTTACCCAGTTGCCGACTGCTCGGATGCTCTGAATACAGTCGCTCCAGCACCGCTTTCTCAAACCGCCCGACAATCTCGTCCAGCCCACCCTCCAGCGAAAAATCGCCAAGCGGCTGACGCACGCCGTAATCCGGCAGGCGGATATGCTCAGCCTTTACCGTGCCGCCATCACACAACGAAACCGCCTGAAACAGCACGTTCTCCAACTGCCGCACATTGCCCGGCCAGTGGTAATGGCTGAGCCGATCCATCGCCGCCGGCGCGAGTTTCGGCAGCGAACAACCGATCTGCCGGCTGGCCTGATCCAGAAAGTGCTCGACCAATGGCGTCAAACCGTCGAGGCATTCGCGCAGCGGGGGAATATGCAGCGAAAGCACATTCAAGCGGTGATACAGATCCTGGCGAAACTCGCCACGCGCGCACAGCTCGGACAAGTCGACCTGGGTTGCGCAGATCACCCGTACGTCCAGATAAACCTCTTCATCACTGCCTACACGACGGAAGCAACCGTCCTGCAGAAAGCGCAGCAATTTCACCTGCAAGCGCGGACTCATTTCACCGACGCCATCGAGAAACAACGTGCCGCCCGCCGTCAGTTCCAGTAGCCCGAGCTTGCCTTCCGCCCGTGCACCTTCGAAGGCACCCGGGCCGTAGCCGAACAATTCGGTCTCGGCCATCGACTCCGGCAGCCCTGCGCAGTTGAGCGCCATCAACGGCGACTGCCCACGCGGACTGGCGAGGTGACAGGCACGCGCCAACAACTCCTTGCCGGTGCCGGTTTCACCTTCTATCAATAACGGCGCATCCAGCGGCGCCATGCGCCGCGCTTCGCGCACCACCGCCGCCATGACTTTCGAACTCTGGAAGATGCTGTCGAAGCCACGCAACTCCTGCTTGCGCACGTTATAGATGCGCTCACCGACGCGGTCGGCGCGGTGCAAGGTCAGCACTGCACCGGCCATGGCTTCGCTGTCGTCGTGTTCGGATTGCAGCGGCGCGATGTCAGCGAGAAAGATGTCGCCCTTGACCTTGACCCGCATGCCGTTGATTCGGGATTTATTGGCGCGCACCAACTCCGGCAAATCGAAATCCTCGGCATAGCGCGACAGCGGAATCCCCGGCACTTCATCGACCCGCACGCCGAGCAATTGCGCCGCCGCACGGTTGGCGGCAACGATCGAGCCGCCCATGTCGATCGACAACACCGGGAATTCCAGCGCACCGAGCAGCGCATTCAATTCCATGTGCCGACGCTCGCTTGGCATCAGCCCTACCCGCTTGACGCCGAACACCCCGGCAATCGCTTCGAACTTCGGCCGTAGCGCCTGGAACTGGATGTTGATCAGGTTCGGGCAATGCAGATAGATCGCGTTGCCATGCTCACCGCCGACCTCGCCGCGCGCGACGTTGATCCCGTACGCCACCAGCAGATTGAGGATGTCGCGCAGGATGCCGATGCGGTTCTGGCAGTGGACTTTGATGCGCATATAAATGACCCGTGAAGACAGTAATACCTGTAGGAGTGAGCCTGCTCGCGATAGCGGTGGGTCAGTTGATATTGATGCTGACGGATACACCGCTATCGCGAGCAGGCTCACTCCTACAAGGGAACGGCGCCGGACTTTTCTGTCGAGGGGCGCAGATAGTTGTCAAGATTATGTGACAGCCATTGACCTTTTCAAACCCGAGAATCACCGTAAACGCGAGATATCCGCCAAACCGTAACGATAACTTTACGAATTAAAGAGAAATTTCCTACGCACAGGCCATTCAACCTGCTGCACATCAACACGCTCTCAGGTAATTCTGAATCCATCGCTGGACATAACAAGAACGAATTCCCCTAGCAGGAGAGCAGTATGAAGCAGACGCAATACGTGGCCCGCGAGCCCGATGCGCAAGGTTTTATCGACTACCCCGCCGAAGAACATGCGGTGTGGAACACGCTGATCACCCGTCAACTGAAAGTGATCGAGGGTCGTGCGTGCCAGGAATACCTGGACGGTATCGAAAAACTCGGTCTGCCCCACGACCGCATTCCGCAGCTCGGCGAGATCAACAAGGTGCTCGGCGAGACCACCGGTTGGCAGGTTGCCCGTGTCCCGGCGCTGATTCCGTTCCAGACTTTTTTTGAATTGCTCGCCAGCAAACAATTTCCGGTGGCCACGTTTATTCGCACCCGTGAAGAACTGGACTACCTGCAAGAACCGGATATTTTCCACGAGATCTTTGGTCACTGCCCGCTGCTGACCAACCCGTGGTTCGCCGAATTCACGCACACCTACGGCAAACTTGGTCTGCAAGCGACCAAGGAAGAACGCGTGTATCTGGCGCGGCTGTACTGGATGACCATCGAATTCGGTCTGGTCGACACCCCGCAAGGCAAACGCATCTACGGCGGCGGCATCCTGTCTTCCCCCAAGGAAACTGTTTATTCCCTGTCGGACGAGCCCGAGCATCAGGCCTTCGATCCGCTGGAAGCCATGCGCACGCCGTATCGCATCGACATTCTGCAACCGCTGTACTTTGTCCTGCCGAATCTCAAGCGCCTGTTCGACGTGGCTCATGAAGACATCATGGCCATGGTCAAGCAAGGCATGCAGCTGGGTCTGCACGCGCCAAAATTTCCGCCGAAACCGAAAGCGGCGTGAACCGTCGCTTTTAGTGACAAGTGAGTCTGTCAGTCGTCGCGGCTTTGGTTTAGCGTGACGGCATTGACGTCCGTAACAGCTCTTATAAAAAAGACACCCGATCTCAGGAATCCAACCATGTCCTCTTTGAACCAAGCCCACTGCGAAGCCTGCCGCGCCGATGCGCCACAAGTCAGCGACGAAGAACTGCCGATCCTGATCAAGCAGATCCCTGACTGGAACATCGAAGTGCGCGACAGCATCATGCAACTGGAGAAGGTCTTCCTGTTCAAGAACTTCAAGCACGCGCTGGCCTTCACCAATGCCGTCGGCGAGATCTCCGAGGCCGAGGGTCATCACCCGGGCCTGCTGACCGAGTGGGGCAAAGTCACCGTGACCTGGTGGAGCCACTCGATCAAAGGCCTGCACCGCAACGACTTCATCATGGCCGCGCGCACTGACGAAGTGGCCAAGACCGCAGAAGGACGCAAGTAATGCACTTTGACGCCATCGGCCGGGTACCCGGCGACCCGATCCTCGGTTTGATGGAGGCGTATGCGCAGGACAGCAACCCGCGCAAATTCGACCTCGGCGTTGGCGTCTACAAGGATGCCCAAGGCCTGACGCCGATCCCGGAAGCGGTGAAAATCGCCGAAGCACGGCTGGTCGAAAGCCAGGACACCAAGACTTACATCGGTGGCCACGGCAATCCGCTGTTCGGCAAAGTCATCAACGAGTTGGTGCTCGGCGCCGACTCGAAGCTGATCGCCGAACAACGTGCCGGCGCTACCCAGACGCCGGGCGGTACCGGTGCCCTGCGTCTGGCCGCTGACTTCATCGCCCAATGCCTGCCGGGCAAAGGCGTGTGGCTGAGCAACCCGACCTGGCCGATCCACGAAACCATTTTCGCCGCGGCCGGGGTCAAGGTCAGTCACTACCCGTACGTGGGCAGCGACAACCGCCTCGACGTCGATGCCATGCTTGCCGTGCTCAATGAAGTACCGAAAGGTGATGTGGTGCTGCTGCACGCGTGCTGCCACAACCCGACCGGTTTCGACCTGAACCACGACGACTGGCAGCGCGTACTCGACGTGGTGCGCAGCCGCAATCTGCTGCCGCTGATCGACTTTGCCTACCAGGGTTTTGGCGATGGTCTGGAGCAGGATGCGTGGTCGACCCGCTTGTTCGCGGCAGAGATACCTGAGCTGCTGATCACCAGTTCCTGCTCGAAGAACTTCGGCCTCTATCGCGACCGCACCGGTGCGCTGATTGTCTGCGCGAAAACCGCCGACAAGCTCATCGACATCCGCAGCCAACTGGCCAACATTGCCCGCAACCTGTGGTCGACACCACCGGATCACGGTGCAGCTGTTGTCGCAACCATCCTCGCCGACCCGGAACTGAAAAGCCGCTGGGCCGACGAAGTGGAAGCCATGCGTTTGCGCATCGCCCAGCTACGCAGTGGTCTGGTGGAAGCGCTGGAGCCGCACGGTTTGCGCGAACGTTTTGCGCACATTGGCGTGCAACGCGGGATGTTCTCATACACCGGCCTGTCGCCGGAGCAGGTAAAACAGCTGCGCGAGCACCACAGCGTGTACATGGTCAGCTCGGGGCGGGCCAACGTGGCCGGCATCGATGCCACGCGTCTGGCGCTGCTGGCCGAAGCCATCGCCAGCGTCTGCAAGTAACACCGCAATACTCTGCAGGAATTGCCGCAGGCTGCGATCTTTTGATTTGATCGTTCCCACGCTCCGCGTGGGAATGCAGCCCAGGACGCTCTGCGTCCCAACAGCGGACGCAGAGCGTCCTTTGAGGCGTTCCCACGCAGAGCGTGGGAACGATCAACACACACTGCCTTCGCGAACAGGCTCGCTCCCACATTTGGTTTCGGCTATGGCCCAGTCTTTTGCTTTTCGCTCTCCCTGCGGCCATCTGTCGCATTAATTTGAATTAAAAGTCTGATTGTCATTTTTCCTCCTGTATCCTGCGCAGGCTTTTTCAGAAGCGCGGATCTACCAGATCTATCAACAGACTTAGCGAGGAGCGCAACCATGCACGAGATTCCTAATCTCCCCTTCCCAAGCCTGCACGTACCTGAGCAGACGACCACGCAACAAGCCGGTGCGGGCCAGCCCGAGCCGCAAGAAGCCGTTGAGAGCCGCCCGGCCGACAACGAAGAGTAAGACCCGTCGTACAGACCGTGTGGAAAGCGCTAACATGCGCTTTCCACACTGCCTGAAACCGAGCCTGCCATGACCGACGAATTCTCCGAAAGCCAAGCCGCCGTCCTGATCGGCGCCACCGAGAAAATGATCGAGATCTGGAACCGCCTCTCTCCTGAGAAACAAGCCGCTCTGCTCGCCCGCTTCGGCTGTGAAGAAAACGCCCTCGCCGCGCTGGTCACCACACAACTGGTCGCTCCGGCCAAATCCTGAAGCCGCCGCCCGACAAATAGTTTTACTTTTCCCGCCTCAGATTGTTCCGCGCCGGTATCATGAGCAGCCTATCTATTCTGCTCTCCCCGTGGATCGTTACCCATGTCGTTCTCTAAGTCAGAGCCCCAGCGCCCCCTGGCGGTCACGCTGCAAGTCGTCTCCATCGTCCTCTTCACCTTCATCGGCTACCTGAACATCGGTATTCCCCTCGCGGTGCTGCCGGGTTACGTCCACAGCGACCTGGGCTTCGGCGCGGTAATCGCAGGTCTGGTGATCAGCGTGCAATACCTCGCGACCCTGCTCAGCCGCCCGTACGCCGGCAAGATCATCGACAACAAGGGCAGCAAGCTCGCAGTGATGTATGGTTTGGCCGGCTGCGGTTTGAGCGGTGTGTTCATGCTGATTTCCGCGTGGACACCGAACATGCCGATGCTCAGTTTGATCAGCCTGTTGATCGGCCGACTGGTGCTGGGCAGCGCGGAAAGCCTCGTCGGCTCCGGCTCGATCGGCTGGGGCATCGGCCGTGTCGGCGCGGCGAACACCGCCAAGGTGATCTCGTGGAACGGCATCGCCAGCTATGGCGCACTGGCGGTCGGCGCACCGTTCGGGGTATGGCTGGTCGGCAAATTGGGTTTGTGGAGCATGGGCGTCAGCATCATCCTGCTGGCCGCGTTGGGCCTGTTATTGGCATGGCCAAAAACCGCCGCACCGATTGTTGCCGGTGAGCGCCTGCCATTCATGCATGTGCTCGGACGCGTGTTCCCCCACGGTTGCGGGCTGGCCTTGGGCTCAATCGGTTTCGGTACCATCGCGACCTTCATCACCCTGTATTACGCCACTCAGCACTGGGACAACGCGGTGTTGTGCCTGAGCCTGTTCGGCGCCAGTTTCATCGGTGCGCGACTGCTGTTCGGCAACCTGATCAACCGCCTCGGCGGCTTCCGCGTGGCGATTGCCTGCCTGTCAGTGGAGACCCTCGGCCTGTTGCTGCTGTGGCTGGCACCGGACGCGCATTGGGCACTGGCCGGTGCGGCGTTGAGCGGTTTTGGCTTCTCGCTGGTGTTCCCGGCGCTGGGCGTGGAGGCGGTGAATCTGGTGCCGGCGTCCAGCCGTGGCGCGGCGGTGGGTGCGTACTCGCTGTTCATCGACTTGTCGCTGGGGATCACTGGGCCACTGGCCGGGGCGATTGCGGCGGGATTCGGGTTTGCTTCGATCTTCCTCTTCGCCGCCCTCGCCTCGCTGAGTGGATTGGCCTTGAGCGTGTATCTGTATAAACACACCGCCAAGTATCGCGAGGACTAGAAATCCACCTTGCCCCGCCCGGCCTTGATACTGCCGCGCTTGGTCTTCGACTCAAGCCGGCGCTTTTTTGAACCGAGGGTCGGCTTGGTCGGACGGCGTTTCTTTTCAACTTTGGTGGCGCTGAGAATCAGCTCCACCAGACGCTCCAGCGCATCGGCTCGGTTGGCTTCCTGCGTGCGGTATTGCTGAGCCTTGATGATCAACACGCCATCGCTGGTGATGCGACTGTCGCGCAGCGCCAGCAGCCGCTCCTTGTAGAATTCGGGCAAGGACGAGGCTGGAATGTCGAAGCGCAGGTGCACGGCGCTGGAGACCTTGTTGACGTTCTGCCCTCCGGCGCCCTGGGCGCGAATGGCCGTCAATTCGATCTCGGCATCCGGCAGATGCACGTTGTTGGAAATTACCAGCATGGAAAAGCGTCCGTATTCAGAACGCGCAGGATACCGCGAATAGCCAGAACGCGATCGCATTACAAGAGTACGCAACTTCTTGCGCACTTTGATGCGGTTTACTACAGCAAAAATTGAACAAGCTCTTCGGCCAGCGGCGCCCCTCCATGCCCCGTAATGGCCATATCATGGCTGGCATGAATCTTGATTCATGTTAAAAATTGAAGCGTAATTGACGCGGCTAGCACCAGCCCCCCCGCAAAAGTGAAAACCCGGTCATGGAAGAGATAAGGAAGTCGTTATATGCCGCGGAAGGAAAAGGAGCGCGCAAGCGAGTCATGGCGCTTGCTGATGACTACGATCGGCTGACACTGAGTCATGAGATCTTTCCTGAGAAATGTCTGAATTTCATTATTGAAATTCTCTCGACAGACGCATTTTTCAATAAGCCTGGCGCAGATTTTTTCATAATAAAGATTTCATCGGATATGAACAGGCTCTCGGCAATTCAAAAGCAGGCATTGCTCGATGCCATTCGGAGCAACTATTCCAGATATGCAGTTATGGAATTCTGCTGGACTGTCGGCGATATGCTCGCGCGTCACTTTGATCGCACATCTGTCATCAGGGTATTTAAGTCAGTCTTTGACCAAGCGACAGCAGAGGGGAAAGAAGGTATTGCACTTGGGCTGGACATTATCGCAAGGCATTCGAAGCAAGATCCGGGTGTCATGAGGCAAATCCAACGGATTTTATACAGCAAGCCGGCACACTGACTTTGACCATGCCCCATGAAAAACTCATCTTGATCAGGGTTATGGAAGAGGCAGCGGTTCTGCAAATGGAAAAATCAAAAAAGCATGACGCATTGCGGGTCAGATCTATCATGAAGCAGGTTTACCGATGACACTCATTGCCCAGCCCGAACCTTCGCTGATCGAGTTTCCTGACACTCTGCGCCCTCTGTTCCTGGCCGCTGGCTGGCCCGTGACTCTCGCAGAACCTTTGCCGGACTTCGTCCCGCCCGAGCACCCGGCCGCCGCACTGCTCGGACAACTCGCCGGCCTGCAGGTGGGGACCTGCGGTAGAGGCGAAGACTGCGCTACCAGCGATGTCGCCTTTGGCACCTTTGAATACCTGCATGACAGCGAAGACTTCCTGGCCTGGCAGCAGCGCCTGGGCAGCACTTTGGTAAGCATCGCCGAGATCCATCACGGTCACGCTGCGCTATTGATGGACGAGCAGCAGCGATGCTATGTCTTGAGCATGATTCATGACGGTTTCTGGCTACAGGGTCGAACCTTCGTCCAGGCCATGGAAACCCTGGTGTTTGGGCGCAAAGCCGGTGAACAGGTCGCGCTGGCCACGCCCGGCGCCGTGCCCGCCATTTGAGTTTCTTTATGAAAGCCATCATAGACACAGGATCAATATATGCATCGAAGGCTGCGCGGATCAGTCTTGATGAATCATGTGATGCAATATGGTATCTGGCTACAGGATATAGCCACGAGTTGATCTTCGAACCTCTGGCACCGATTTTTCTTCAATATAATGTATACGCAGTACTGGCTGCCGAACTCGAATCCAGTAGTGTTATTGCGGAGAAACTAGGTCGACACAAAAGGGCCTTTGGCAAACTTGGCATGGCCGCCATGAACAAAAGAAGGGAGATGGAAGTTGACTTACACATTGATGACAAACTTAATTTCTGTGACATCTCTAGCATTCTGTGCCACGAAGAAGTATTGACGCTATTTAGCGCTATATACAGAGGATGGAATGCCTTGATATTTTTATCCAAGAAAAAGCTGGATGAAACGGATAAAAAAGAAATTCTAGGTACGATAGTCAACATGTATAAGGCTTCCGGCACAGAATTTTCAAAGGCGTCGTCTTTCAAGTCGTTTGCTAACGTCGCAAAATTATTAACTTCAAAAAAATACCTCGTGGCGCTTACAGGTGAGGATCTCTCCGATACTCGCTGCATACTGATTCACGGCCTCCCGGAACAGACTATTGAATTCTCAGAACTTGCAGAATCCTTGAAACAAGCCGACGCTGACATGACACCCACACCAAAAACCAGAGAATTCTTGCTTAAAATTCCATTTTCAAGAAGATCTACTTTTCAGCGATAAAAATCAGACAGCCAAAGAATCGGAATACTGGAAAGCCGTACTGAGCGAACGACCCAATAGAACCTTTTTGCAATGCACCGCCCATAGCGGCAGGTAGGGAAACCAAATTGAACAAGATTGACTTCAAAAAATACAACATGAACGGCATCATTCGATCAAACAACAGTTCAATTGCGCACAAACATCAACTCACCTTTTTTCTTAAGGTATTGCACGCCCTGAACATCAAGTTTGCCAATTGCAAGCATGACCCTATGCATCTGGCTCAAGAATACATTGATGGAAAAATCACCACCAAAATATTAAAAACAGAGTCATCTATTTGGTGGGCGAAAATCGATGAGCACGAGGCAATACGCAACTTTCGTGAACGTAAAAATCTGATGGCAAGACTGGCGTTATGTTTATTGATGAGTGAGAGGGAGGATATCTCTGAACTCGGAGATGATCTATCGTGGTTCCTGGAGGTTCTCGGATTCTTGGGTGCTGGCATGAAGCCGACCGAACTTATGATCGAGTATTTTGACTTCCGCTGACGGCTACGAAAAAACCTATCGCGCTTTCGCGGAGCAAGTGAAATGTTCAATGACTATCTGCACAATCTGGACTGCTACTTCAGATTGGAGCGATCCTTTTATGAGTTTTTTCGCCTGGAGGCTCAGACGAACAAAATCGATATAAAGGGATTTAAAGCACCTTATTACAATACGACATTCTCAAATGGCACGCCGTTCATGGATGGCAATCCCATTTTTTCTGCCAGAAACGAAGCGAATGGGCAAATTCTTAGAGTAATACTCGAACAGGACACTGATGAGCTTGTTTCCTACCGAGACAAGGAACTGGGGTGCGAACTGGTTGTAATCGGCAACGTGAACTCACTGGAAGAAATAAAAAGAAAAATAGCTGAGTGGACCAAAATTCAATGATCATTCAAGAAGAGTTAGCGCAAGCACTTGCCAACCTCTCCCCAGCTGCTTTACAGCGCTATGCGTCCAGACTGCTGCATACCTATTGCGAAGCAAAGTTCATTCGACACGGTGCTATCGAAAAATTGATAGCTCACCTTGATAGCTTTCCGGAGTGCGGTGGCTTGACTGACTGGGAGAGAAAAGGTGCAACACTGCCCCTGAATGGCAGGGGAGATAATATGCCGCCTGATCTCCTCCACTGCATTTCATCACAAGATATCGATGACTTCCGCGTAATTGTTGATTGCGCTGTGGAAGTTGGATTAGTAGATATGTACTCCACCCCAACTGAGCATCCGATAAAATTTATCGAGATGATTTGTTTAATTCTTTCCAGAAACAACATTGCTCTTCCTCGCCTGTAAATTGACATCAAACAGACTGACTTATACTGAAGGGATACAGTGTGACTTAAAAAATCTTGTGCTATAGAGCAAAATTCGGCAACTTTAAAAGCTCCTCAAGTGTACGAATTAATAAAATCCCAGCAGAGGACGCCGCCACCAACCTTCCGTCAGAGGACGACTAAAAAACATGAGTTATGAATATAAACTGGTTTTTGATGACAACTTTACGGCTCAACATGTCATGAATGAAATAAAAACCAGTCAGGCTTGTGTTCTTGTAAAACACGGTGATATCTATTTGAAAGATCATGCACTGATCAGCAATGGAGGTTACCATGCTCGTCTGACACAGACAGATCAAAGTTCTCTTTGGCTTCAAATAAACTTCCAATCTGTGAAACTCTGCGGGCTATTGCACAAAGCACTATCGGGCATAAGCTTTAGGTGCCTTGAAGATGGCGATCCCGCTGAAGAGGTGGGGCTGAATGAAGCTTTTCGCATTGAAGGTCACCTTGTTTAGGCCTAGGAGCCCATTCAACACACAAGGATGTTCAACATGATTTATGATCCCTATACGAGGGAGTTATTGTATCGAAAGGCACAATATAAGAATGTACTGGGCCGATACAGCAAAAAAACCAGCCTGCTTTTAGCACACCCTTTCGATGAGAGCTTGCTCTTAAGCCTGCCGGCAACGGACTCGATAATTAGTGATTTAAGATCAAGACGAGAAATCTTATGTGAGTTCACCGAGTTCTCTTCGATCGCTGAGTGCCTGCGCTTTACCTCATCACTAATGGATGATCGCGAATACTACTTGTTGATGGATGAAGACTGGAAATTCTGCGGGGCATACAAGGTAAAAAGCGGCGTCCGACTCTGTGAAGGGTTTGATTTTGACAGTACCGACAGCGACGAAATAAGACTGATCAGCTCTGATTTTACCGCGCAATTTTCTATTGATTACAGTGTCACAGGTTTCAGCAGAACCCTTGATTGCTGCATAAGACGCTATGGATAAATAAAAATGTCATTCTCGATCGACGACATCAATGAAATATCTCAGGCATTCAATCGGTTTGAAGATGGTTTGATACTGTCCTTCGAATTTTATTACGTACCCAATGAGCCACTGGCAGCAACCGTTGTGCTGCATGGAAGAGACCACAGAGCCAAAGGCAACGTCTGGAAAAAAATAAGAATAACCTTGACAGGTGTGACGGAATTGAGCGCACGGGTCAGGGGCAATCAATTCAACTCCATTTGCTCGGGTGTTCGTTTATTGAAATTAAACGATCTCTGGTGCATTGATATCGACGGGAATTACGCGCTGGATGCAGACCCGTCTTCCCTGGAAGAAGTACGCCAGGACGGTGACCTCTACGTTATTGGTCGACAGATTGAGATTCAAGACGCCTGAGTCACGGCAAGCGGTCGATATGACGATTTTGAAACTGTGTTGTTTTATCTGCTGAATGTTTCGGGCAATAGAGCTTTTTGACAGATCCAGCGCCTGAAGCGTTTATACCGAGGGCCATTCGCGTTACCCTTTCGGGCGTTGCTCTACTCCAATCAATGCAGGAAGCATAAGCATGACCAATAAAGCAGTTATCGTGTTCAGCGGCGGGCAGGACTCCACCACCTGTTTGATCCACGCCCTGACCCACTACGATGAAATTCACTGCATCACGTTTGACTATGGTCAGCGCCATCACGCGGAAATCGAAGTTGCTCAGCAGCTCGCCAAAAAGCTCGGCGTGACCGTGCATAAAACCATGGACGTGTCCTTGCTCAATGAGCTGGCCATCAGCAGCCTGACCCGCGACAACATTCCGGTCCCGACCGTGAATAGCTCCGGAGAAAGCCTGCCAAGCACTTTTGTCCCGGGAAGGAACATTCTGTTTTTGACCCTGGCGTCTATCTACGCCTATCAAGTCCAAGCCAGGACTGTCATTACCGGCGTGTGTGAAACCGACTTTTCTGGCTACCCTGATTGCCGGGATGAGTTCGTCAAGGCCCTGAACAAGGCCCTTGAGTTAGGCATGGATTACAAGTTGCAACTGGACACCCCATTGATGTGGCTAAACAAGGCAGAAACCTGGGCCCTGGCTGATTACCACCATCAACTGGATCTGGTTCGTAACGAAACGCTAACCTGTTACAACGGCATCAAAGGTAGCGGATGTTCCGATTGCGATGCGTGTAATCTTCGCGCCAAAGGCCTGAACGAACTCCTGAATAACAAAGATCAGGTTACACACAATCTTAAAAACAAATTGAACTTGAAATAAATCAAACCACAAACGAGGCGCTCCCTAACGAAGGGATTTCCCTAGTGAGCGCCTTGTTGATCTTATTGCGTCTGAGCGCCTGTTAAATACTTCTTGAACAGTGACCTTGCGCCATACGCGGGCAAGACGTTAAAGAAGGCAAAACCGACTTTTATCGCGATCTGGACATAGATCATGCTCAATATCGCACTATTGTCCATCTTTCCATAAAAGGCGATATAGCAGAAAAGGAAACTGTCGATAATCACCGCAAATAACGTACTCAAGAACACCCGCAAAAACAGGAATCTCGAGTTCGTCAGTTCCTTGATCTTGCACAACAAATAAGAGTTTATGTTTTCCGAGACCAGGAACGAGATGGATGAGGCTACCAGTACCGACGACAACTGACTGATCACGTCGTTGTAAGGCCCGTCCAGTTTCCAGCCTGGTAGCCCAGGCAAGTGGGTAGTAATAGCCAGCAAAATAATAATGGCCGCATTACTGATAAAGGCAAAAAGAATCGCCTTTCGCGCAAGTCTGAGACCAAAGGTTTCGTTCAGCAAATCGACGATCAGAAACGTCAGCGGATAAAGAAAGGTGCCCGGCGTTACAACAATATCGAAATATTCCAGATAAATCGGCTTCGTTGCGGCAATACTGGTGAAAATGTACAGCGTGAACAGCATCAGGTTCAGGATGATGTAGATCATCCAGGAACTCTCATGACGGTCATTGATCTCGTAGGCAGTGAGTGCCCCACCCTGAGAATAAAACTTTTTATAGAGATTTTTTACTTCTATTTTATTTAGATTATCCATAATCTCACTATTCAACACTTCACTGAGCTTTATTTTAATTATCTTGCCTGTGGCTATCACCATGATGACGGCCAGACTTTTACCGTTTTCAAACCCTAGCAGCTTGTATTTGCTGTTTTCCGTTTCAACGCTGCAATCCATTAAATCGTTCCTCGATTATATCCCCGACCACACAAATACGATCCGTATCAGGGTCAACCTCATCCATTATGAATAACTTTTTGCCGACTTTGTCATACACCAGCTTTTGCCTATCGTTGCTGGACACCCCCTTCTGCACGATCAAAAGATCACCTGGTTCATTCATTCCACTGATCTCGTTTTCCAGCAGTACACCGATCAGATTGAAAGACGCACCAAAGTAGTATGTCAGTGGATAGATGGTAGCCAGCTCACCAATTCTTTTATCAAGATTCTGAAGCAGCAAGCTCTCTTTTATAACCGGAACAGCCGCGGGATTCATATTTCCCTGCGGAGAGATGCTGTTGTCGATTATTTCCTTTTCTTCAAAATCAATGGTCTCTATTTCTTCATACGATACACCGAAGAAATCAGAAATCTTGCGCACGGTGGAGTGCTGTACGTTGACCACCTTGCCTTCAAGAATGTTATAGATAGTCGTCCTGGTCAATCCACTGGAATTGCACAACGACAACTGTGTCTCCCCACGACTCTTTATCAAGTATTTAATGTTGTTTTTCAGATTCTCCGATCTTTCTCTTCTGTGCATAAAGTACTTACCATCTTTTTATAAAGGCAATTAGAAAACACGCCACGAATGAGCATTCAGTGGTGACACAGGAACACTACGCAGATAGTTGTACTGGTATTGGAACCGCCAGCGATCATAGCATTCTCCATCCTTGGTTTCGGTACAAAAGTCAGACGCAACAACCACATGCTCAGCTCTACGGAGTCGATTCATGCTGCGTACCGACTCGTCCGTTTTGGCTGCCATCACTCGACAAACGCCTCCCGAACTGCAGTTTTACACCGTTTGCTTACGCAAAAAGAATCATTTTATTTGAACAATGTTCATTTTTCTGATTAATTTTTCTGGCGTTCCTCACTGAAAAACCTATGATGCGTCGAGCTCACCTCCTCTGATCAGCGAGCGAAACGCAAGAGCAGTGGTTGCTCGTACAGACGTTAGTTTTGCGCGCATTGCCCGCAAAACACGGAATGCGCCTGTACCGATCGGCAAGTGGATGTACGCAAAGTCGTGAAACCAAGGAAGGCGTGCTGTTGTTCGCAGTACGCAGCAAACATGGAAGGAATACGAAGCATGGCAGTCAAAACTGAACCGCTGATGAACCAGGCCGACTTACTGCGAAATGGTCTGGCGGATCTTCGTACGGAAGATGCCGAGTTGGCGGGGATTCTCGACGCTGAGGTCGCACGACAACACCGAGTGCTGTCATTGGTCTCCTCCTCCTGCGCAGTCATGCCCCGCACGCTTGCCGCCTCTGCGTCGGCACTGGTCAACGTGACCGCCGAGGGGATGCCAGGCAGGCGCTATAACGCCGGCTGCGAGAACGTTGACCTAGTCGAATCGCTTGCCATTCGAAGGGCGCGGGAGTTGTTCGGTGCCCAATATGCCAACGTGCAGTCACACTCGGCTTCGAACGCCACTTATCAGGTGCTCACTGCGTTGCTTGAGCCGGGCGACACCCTGCTGGGCATGGCTGTTGAACACGGCGGAGACCTCACCCATGGCAGCTCCAAAGCCTTCTCGGGCGCCTACTACAAGGCGATTCAGTACGGAACGACATCAGACGGCGTCATCGATTACGACAATGTGCGCAGCCTGGCGCTTGCGCATCGCCCGCGCATCATCATGTGCGGCGCCACAGCCTATTCGCGGGCCGTGGACTTTGAACGGTTTCGCCAAATTGCCGATGAAGCCGGGGCGATCCTGCTCGCCGACATTTCTCATATCGCCGGACTGGTCGCCACGGGCCGACATCCGAGTCCGATCGACGCGGCTCACGTCACCACGACGTGCACACACAAACAACTCATGGGCCCTCGTGGCGGCCTGATCCTATCGGGCCGGGACGCCAATACCAAGGTTCCCGGCTTGCGAACAACCTTCCGCCGCGCCCTCGATCAAGCCGTGTTTCCGCAGATGCAGGGGGCGCCAGCCGTCAATATGATTGCAGCCAAGGCTGCGGCGCTGGGCTATGCGATGTCTTCGCAGTTCGACGCTTACATGGGGCGAATTCGCAGCACCGCCGATGAGCTTGCCAGCGCGTTTCAAGCTCATGATTACGAGGTTGTGGGCGGCGGCAGTGAAAACCACACGGTGCTGATCCGCTTGCGTGGCGGCATCACCGGCGCCATTGCCGAGAAGGCGCTGGAGCATTGCGGGATCATCGTCAACAAACATCGCGTCCCCGGCGAGACTCGACCGGCACTTATCGCCAGCGGATTGCGTATCGGCACCGGCTCCATAGCGCAGCGTCACATCGACCCGCAGGGATGCCGCGAAGTTGTCAGTCTGCTGTGCCAGATTCTCGACAAGGTAACGCCGCAAGGCGAGCGAGAATACTCGCTGGACCCGGCCTCACAGGAGCAATTCCGCTTACAGGCCGAGGCATTGTGCGCGATCTATCCCATCGCCGATTACGTATAACGGCGAACACAACAAACCCGGCACTTGGCCGGGTTTGTTGTTTTTGCACTTTGCTTACTTCGCGACAGAACTCGACGCGTGCAGAGCCTGCTGCGCACCACGTTTGTTCTTGATCACGTAGCAGACCCACATGAACACGACCCACAGCGGAATCGCGTACACCGAGATCTGAATGCCCGGGATCAGCAGCATGACGCCGAGGATGAACAACACAAACGCCAGGCAGACGTAGTTGCCGTATGGATACCACAGTGCCTTGAACAGCGGCGTCTGGTTGGTCTTGTTCATGTGTTGGCGGAACTTGAAGTGCGAGAAGCTGATCATCGCCCAGTTGATCACCAGGGTCGCAACGACCAGCGACATCAGCAGCTCCAGAGCATGCTGCGGGATCAGGTAGTTGAGCAGCACAGCGATCAGCGTCACTGCCGCCGAAGCCAGAATCGAACGCACCGGCACGCCACGTTTGTCGATCTTCGCCAGGCCTTTTGGCGCATCGCCCTGCTCGGCCATGCCCAGCAGCATACGGCTGTTGCAGTAGGTACCACTGTTATAGACCGACAGCGCCGCCGTCAGCACGACAAAGTTGAGGATGTGCGCAGCGGTGTCACTGCCCAGCATCGAGAACACTTGCACGAACGGGCTACCGCTGTAGGAATCGCCGGAGGCGTTGAGGGTTTCCAGCAGGCTGTCCCATGGGGTCAGCGACAACAGGATCACCAGGGCGCCGATGTAGAAAATCAGGATCCGGTAGATCACCTGGTTGATCGCTTTCGGGATCACGGTCTTCGGCTTGTCGGCTTCGGCGGCGGTGAAACCGAGCATTTCCAGACCGCCAAAGGAGAACATGATGATCGCCATGGCCATCACCAGACCGCTGACGCCGTTGGGGAAGAAACCGCCGTGGGACCACAGGTTGCTGACCGAGGCTTGCGGGCCGCCATGGCCGCTGACCAGCAGGTAGCTGCCGAGGGCAATCATGCCGACGATGGCCACGACCTTGATGATCGCGAACCAGAATTCGGCTTCACCGAAGACTTTGACGTTGGCCAGGTTGATCACATTGATCAGCACGAAGAAGCCGGCCGCCGTGACCCAACTCGGAATGTGCGGTGCCCAGTAGTGGATGTACTTGCCGACCGCTGTCAGCTCCGACATGCCCACCAGGATGTACAGGATCCAGCAGTTCCAGCCCGACAGGAAACCGGCAAAGCCGCCCCAGTACTTGTGCGCGAAATGGCTGAAGGAACCGGCCACCGGCTCTTCGACGATCATCTCGCCGAGCTGGCGCATGATCATGAAGGCAATGAAGCCGCAGATGGCATAGCCGAGAATCATCGACGGGCCAGCGGATTTCAGGACCCCGGCCGAGCCGAGGAACAATCCGGTACCGATCGCGCCACCGAGGGCGATCAGTTGAATGTGGCGATTTTTCAGGCCGCGTTTCAGCTCGCCTGATTGCGAGGGTTGTCCACTCATGAAAAAGGTCTCACGCAAGGTTTGATGATGTTCAGTAGACGTTGCTGCAAGGTTGCGATTTCAAGCAGCCCCGATCAAACCCCAGCGCAGGCACCAGGAGTTCAGCTTTTTTACAACGGTCATGCGTCACCTGTTTGTTTTTATCTGTGACGAAATCGAACCCGACACGCTTGTGACGCGGCGGAGTGAACAAGGCGGATAGCCTTGAGGTTTGCGCGATTACGCAGAGGGTCACAGTTAAAACGCGGCGCATTGTACACCGCTAACCCCCTGCTGCCAGACTCCGCTGGATCAGCGTATCGGTTGCCGGGATTGCGTGTGTCCGCCTCGAGACGCTCGAGCGGCTGCAAAAATTGAGTCAGGCCTTTGCAGGCCATCGACGGGGACGATGGAAAAACCGTCCCACGGAGAGAGGTGGAGATCAGTCACGGCGTTCATTGCGCCTCCTTCTTGTTATGCACCTGCACGACAGGCATGGGGCGCATCTCACTCTTCAAACGCCTCTGAAACAAGCGCGCCAGAGCCTTGCGCCATGCCCGGCCAGCGGCGCTTCGGCAGCTTTTCCTTACACTGGCTCGGTGCGCGGTGTTCCGTTGGGTTTTACCGGGTTTTTCGTAAACATTTATTTACAGTGCGTAACGCGAAGTTTCCATTTCAGAAATTTCCGTCAGACGTCTGCAAATTGACGGTAGCTAGCTTGCTAATGAAAACCACCACTTAGTTTTTTGTTTTTAAATAAGAAAACGCCGCTTAAAAAACAGAATAAAAAGTCCATTTAAAAATTAAATAAATTATTTTTTGCATTACAAAAGTCCCTGAACTAGGTTCTTCACGTCTTGCCGGCCACTTCGACCGGCCAGTCACAACCGTGAAAGTCATCTAGGAGATCGACCATGCAAGCACTGGAAAAAGACTTGGATACCGAACTGCAACTGGACGAATGGTTTGAAGCACCGACCCATGAGGCGGCTGTGGAAATGATGCAAGCCGATGCGGTCGTTCCGTTCGGCACGGCGATGTGGCCTCTGTAAGACATCCCGGGCAGGCATGATCCGGCCGGTCGTGCCTGCCACTTTTTTCTCGGTCAGTCAGGGAGGACTCATGGATAAGCCCCGCGCGATCTCGCATTTCCTTTACTACCTCGAACATCACCCTGCCCTCGCCGGCCTCGACTCGGCGAAGATATTGCTCGGCCACACGGCGGATTACGAAGCCCTGACTGGCGCCATCGCCGAACAGGCTGGCGAACATCCGCGTTTCAGTTTCAGCGCCCGACGCCTGGACCTGGAAAGCACCGCAGCGCTGACCTCGGCGATTACCGACAGCGATCTGTACATTTTCTTTTACGACTCTTCCACCCTGCCCAACCCGCGCCCCGACGGCCCGGAATTTATCCGCGCGCTGCAAGCGGTGATGGCGGAGAACTGGAAGAAGTCGCTGCTGTTCAAGGATTACGGCGACTATTTCTATGACACTTTCAGCATCGCCCCGCAGCGTATTGCCGGGCTGAACAGCCACTTGATCCAGCGCATGTCCCAGGCGACCACGCTGAGCTTTACCGATGAGCACGGCTCGCGGTTTGAAACCCCCTTGAGCAGCATCAAGAAGTGGACCGACATCAATGGCGTCGGCAACTTCGACCTGGCGCCCGGTGAAATCGCGACTCACAGTGAAGCCATCAACGGCCATGTGAAGTTCAAGGGCACCTTCCTCAGCACCATCCCGTTCGCGCGCAAATATGGCGTGCTGGAGTCACCGCTCGAGTTGTGGATCGAGAACTCGACCATCAGCCGCATCGCCACCGATGTGCCGGGGCTGGAGCATGATTTCAACAAGTATCTGGACGCCAATCCTTCAAACCGGCGGATTGAGGAGTTGGGGATTGGTACCAACGAAGGGGTGAAGGATCTGTATGCGCGTAATGCCGGGTTTGAGGAGCGGCATTGTGGGCTGCATCTGGGATTGGGCGGTGGCGCCAAGGGCAGTCATCACCTGGACCTGATCTTCTCCAGTGGCGTGTTGGCACTGGATGACAAACCGGTGTTTGATGGGCGGTTTGTGTTCTGATCCTGGAAATTATGGGGTGCATTGGCCTCATCGCTGGCAAGCCAGCTCCCACAGGAAGCTGCGGTGTGCACAGGATTTATGCAACGCAACAGAAACCTGTGGGAGCTGGCTTGCCAGCGATGAGGCCCTCAAAAGCACCACCCGACTTTCGCCAGACGAAAAAAAACGCCAACCCTGCGGTTGGCGTTTTTTCATTCGGTGCTAAACCCGATTACTCAGGCTTCTTGCGACCGAAACCCGGACGCTGACCGGAACCGGCCGGTGCACCGCGACGCTTGCCCGATGGCTTGTCGCCGTCGACCAGTTTGATCCCCGGACGCTTCGGCGCGGGTTTCGCAGGACGCTTGTTGGTGGTGTCCGCCGGGCGATCTGCCACTGGCGTACCGCGACCGGCAGGCGCACCACGCTCGCCACGCTCAGTGCGACCGTTGGCCGGACGCGGAGCGCGCTCGCCGTCACGGGCGACTGGCTTGCGACCTGGACGCTCGCCTTCGATCTGCGGCTCGCGGGCCGGACGTGGGCCGGTCGGCGCGCCAGCGGCTGGACGCAGGGTGCGCACGCGCTCGGTCTTGGCCATCGGCCGCGATGATTTGCGCTGCATGCGCTCAAGCTTGTCTTTGCTCTTGGCGTTCAGTTGCGGCATGGCAACCGGCGTCAGGCCCACCTCAGCGCTGAGGATGTCGACTTCGTACTGGCTCATTTCGCGCCAGCGGCCCATCGGCAGGTCGGAGTTGAGGAACACCGGACCGAAACGCACGCGCTTCAGACGGCTGACCACCAGACCTTGCGATTCCCACAGACGACGAACCTCACGGTTACGCCCTTCCATCACCACGCAGTGATACCAGTGGTTGAAGCCTTCGCCACCTGGCGCCTGCTTGATGTCGGTGAACTTGGCCGGGCCGTCTTCCAGCACAACGCCGGCCTTCAGGCGTTCGATCATTTCGTCGTCGACTTCACCGCGTACACGCACGGCGTACTCACGGTCCATCTCGTAGGATGGGTGCATCAGGCGGTTGGCCAGTTCACCGTCAGTGGTGAACATCAGCAAACCGGTGGTGTTGATGTCGAGACGACCGATGTTGATCCAGCGTCCTTCTTTCGGACGCGGCAGCTTGTCGAACACGGTCGGACGGCCTTCCGGGTCGTCACGGGTGCAGATCTCGCCATCGGGTTTGTTGTACATGATCACGCGGCGGACCGATTCGGCCGCTTCTTCGCGCTTGATCACCTTGCCATCAATGGTGATGGCGTCGTGCATGTCGACGCGCAGACCGAGGGTGGCGTCTTTGCCATTGACCTTGATCCGACCCTGGCTGATCCAGGATTCCACGTCACGGCGCGAGCCGACGCCGATACGGGCGAGGACTTTCTGCAGCTTTTCGCCTGCTGGGCCGATTTCCTGGTCGTCTTTCTGATTGATGTCACTCATCTGGGCACCTCCCGGTGTGATCTGTTCAGTCGCCTCGAAGTGAGCGCCTGAAGCATTGGAATCTGGGTTCTTGGCCGAAGGGATCGGCGAAGGGTCGCGAATCATACGCGGATGTGGGCCATCGCGCATCAGAGACTAGTTGATCAAGCCAAGGTTATTTCTTTTTCCGCCGACCGGCGCCGCCGAGTTTGATCAGGCGCAGGGCGGCTTCGGCCAGCACCGTACGCTTGTCATCCTTGTCGAGTTTCTTCCAGGCCTTGATTTCGCGCTTGCTGCGGCCGCAGCCGAGGCAGATGTCGTCGGTGAATTTGCAGAGGCTGATGCAGGGATCTTTGGTTGAGCTCATACCCTTCTCCAGAACACATTGAACCCTGTGGGAGCGGGCTTGCCCGCGATGACGGAGTGCCAGCCAGCCTATTTTTGTCTGATCCACCGCAATCGCGGGCAAGCCCGCCCCCACAGGGTTCTTCAGTGTTCAGAGAATTTGATTGTCAGTCTTCGAACTCGCGACGTTCGGCTTCGATCGCTTCAGCCAGGGCGCGGGCTTCGGCTTCTTCTTCGCTCAGCTCGGGTTCTGGTGCGGACTGCTCCAGGGCAGCGACGGCAGCAAGAAGTTTTTCCCGGGCTTCGGCGACGCCAAGCACGTCCTCTTCAGGTTCGGCTTCAGGCTCAGCCCCGAGTTCAACCTCGATAACCGGCTCGGTGATTTCAGCTTCGGGTTCGCTCGTCGATGCTTCAACATCAGCAACATCAGCAACATCAGCAACATCAGCACCATCAGCACCATCAGCGGCATCACGCAGCAAATCGTCGAAGTCGGTCTTGATCCCCTCCTCCATGCTGTCCAGTTCCAGCAGCAAGGTATGGAAACTGGTTTCTTCCTTCTCCTCTTCCGGCTCGGCGCTGGCGTCGGCCAGCTCCTGCAAGCCTTGCGGCACCGGCGCATCGTCGAAATCGAGCACCGGGTCGGTTTCCATCTCGCGCAGCTCGGCCAGCGGTGGCAGATCTTCAAGGTTCTTCAGATTGAAGTGATCGAGAAACGCCTTGGTCGTCGCAAACATCGCCGGTTTGCCGGGCACGTCGCGGTAACCGACGATGCGGATCCACTCGCGTTCAATGAGGGTTTTGACGATGTTGCTGTTGACCGCCACACCGCGCACGTCTTCGATCTCGCCACGGGTGATCGGCTGGCGATAGGCGATCAGCGCGATGGTTTCCAGCAAGGCACGAGAATAGCGCTGCGGGCGCTCTTCCCAGAGTCGGCCGACCCACGGCGAAAACTTCTCGCGGATCTGCAAGCGATAGCCCGACGACACCTCTTTGAGCTCGAACGCACGGCCGTCACAGGACTTGGCCAGTAACGCCAGGGCTTTCTTGAAGACTGGCGGTTCGGGCCGCTCGCCCTCTTCGAACAGTTCGTAGAGGCGCTCAAGGGATTGCGGCTTTCCCGAGGCCAACAGAAAGGCTTCAAGCAGGGGGGCCAGCTCGCGGGGTTCAGTCAGGTTCATGTTTCGACTCGTTATTCGGCTCGGGCTCGCACGTGGATCGCGGCGAACGGCTCATTCTGCACCAGCTCGACCAAGGATTCCTTGACCAGTTCAAGGATTGCCATAAAGGTCACCACCACACCGAGGCGGCCTTCTTCGGCGGTGAACAGCTCGACGAACGGCACGAAACCGCCGCCCTTGAGCCGTTCCAGCACATCGCTCATGCGTTCGCGGGTGGACAGCGCCTCGCGGCTGACCTGGTGGCTTTCGAACATGTCTCCTCGGCGCAGCACTTCGGCCATGCACATCAGAATCTCTTCCAGCGCGACGTCGGGCAACAGCTTGCGTGCGCGGGCTTCCGGGGCGTCAAGCTTGGGCACCACGACGTCGCGCCCCACCCGGCTCAGGCCGTCGATGCCTTCGGCGGCAGCCTTGAAGCGTTCGTATTCCTGCAAGCGGCGGATCAGTTCGGCGCGCGGGTCGTCTTCTTCGTCTTCGACGGTTTCGGCCCGTGGCAGGAGCATGCGCGACTTGATCTCGGCGAGCATCGCGGCCATCACCAGATACTCGGCCGCCAGCTCCAGGCGCACCGACTGCATCAACTCGACATACCCCATGTACTGACGGGTGATTTCCGCCACCGGGATGTCGAGGATGTTGATGTTCTGTTTGCGGATCAGGTACAGCAGCAGATCGAGCGGGCCTTCGAAGGCTTCAAGGAAGACTTCCAGTGCATCCGGCGGGATGTACAGGTCGAGCGGCATTTCCATGACCGCTTGGCCATAGACCATGGCAAACGGCAGCTCCTGCTGAGCTCCGGCCTGGGGATCGACAACGGTTTCCACTGCGGACATTCAGGCCTCGACCATGAACGGCGTCGGATCGCCACAACCGACACGGACCACTTCCGGGTCATCGCCGGTCAGGTCGATCACGGTGGAGGCCTTGATGCCGCCAAAACCGCCGTCGATGATCAGGTCCACCTGATGTTCGAGCAACTGGCGCATTTCGTACGGATCACTCAAGGGATCTTCGTCGCCGGGCATGATCAGCGTTACGCTCATCAGCGGCTCACCCAATTCGGCCAGCAGCGCCAGGGCGATCGGTTGGCTGGGTACGCGTAGCCCGATGGTGCGCTTCTTCGGATGCAGGAGCAGCCGAGGCACTTCGCGGGTGGCGTTGAGAATAAAGGTGTACGGCCCCGGCAAATGCGCTTTGAGAATGCGGAAGGTGCCGGTGTCGATCTTGGCGTAGTTGCCCAGTTGCGAAAGGTCACTGCAGATCAAGGCGAAGTTGTGCTTCTCATCGAGCTGACGCAGGCGTCGCACGCGCTCGATCGCGGTTTTGTCGCCGATTTGGCAACCGATGGCGTAGGAAGAGTCTGTGGGATAAATCACCACCCCGCCCCTGCGGATGATCTCGACCGCCTGTTTGATCAGGCGCGCTTGCGGGTTTTCCGGATGAATCTGGAAAAATTGACTCACATTCTCTACCTGTTCAGACGGCGGCAATAACTGTGTCATGTTTGAACCGACCCCACAGGGGTGGAAGGTCCTCGGGAACCGGCCGGTACTGGCCGATCTCGGACCAGCCGCCTGGGCCATGAAAATCACTGCCGGCGCTGACCAGCAGACCGAACTCACGGGCAAGGATTGCCAGGCTGCCGACCTGTTCCGCAGGCTGATGGCCATTGACCACCTCGATCGCATGCCCGCCTGCTTGAATATAGTCGGCAATCAGCTTTCGGCGCTTGCTGCGGGTGAAATCGTAGTGCCACGGATGCGCCAGACTGACCCAGGCACCAGCAGCGCGCAGTGTGCCAACGGTGTCTTCCAGGGTCGGCCAGTGCAATTTGACGTCGCCCAGCTTGCCGGCGCCGAGCCACTTGCGGAACGCCTCGGCGCGATCCTTTACAAAACCTTCACGCACCATCCAGTCAGCGAAATGCGGCCTGGCCGGGGCGTTGCCGCTATCGCCCAGCTCCTGCTGGATCTTCCGGGCGCCGTCAAGGGCGCCGGGCATGCCCTTGAGGGCGAGTTTGCGGCTTATCTCTTCCGACCGCAGCCAGCGGCCATCGTGCAATTTGGCAATCGCCTCGACCAACGGCGCGGCGTTAACGTCGAAGCCGTAACCCAGCACATGAATGGTCGCCCCGCCCCAAGTGCAGGACAATTCCACGCCATTGACCAGTTGCATGCCCAATTCGTTGGCGGCCGTGCGCGCTTCGGCGAGGCCTTCAAGGGTGTCGTGGTCGGTCAACGCCAGGACTCGCACGCCGTTCTCGAACGCTCGCGCAACCAGAACCGCAGGCGCCAGGGCGCCATCGGAGGCCGTGCTATGGCAGTGCAAATCAACATTCACGGGGAGTTGTAACCTCAAATCAGCTGGCGCTATCGCGCGCCCATATGTTTGTTATTATGCCGCCACATCCGGCATCTGGCTCTCACTGTGAAACAATTCATCGATTTCATCCCGCTTCTGCTGTTCTTCATCGTCTACAAACTCGATCCCCGCACCGTCGACGTCGCCGGCCATGAGTTGACTGTAGGCGGTATTTACAGCGCCACCGCAATGCTGATCATCAGCTCTCTGGTGGTGTACGGCGCACTGTTCATCAAACAGCGCAAGCTGGAAAAGAGCCAATGGCTGACCCTGATCGCCTGCCTCGTGTTCGGCAGTCTGACCCTGGCCTTCCACAGCGAGACCTTCCTCAAATGGAAAGCCCCGGTGGTCAACTGGCTGTTCGCTCTGGCCTTCATCGGCAGTCACTTCATCGGTGACCGCCTGCTGATCAAACGAATCATGGGCCACGCGCTGACCCTGCCGGATCCGGTCTGGACACGCCTGAACATCGCCTGGATCGTCTTTTTCCTGTTCTGCGGGGCCGCCAACCTGTTCGTCGCCTTCACCTTCCAGAGTTACTGGGTCGATTTCAAGGTGTTCGGCAGCCTGGGCATGACCGTGCTGTTCCTGGTCGCACAGGGCATTTACCTGTCCCGTCACCTGCACGACACCGATACCACAACACCAAAAACCGAGGACTGACATGCTCTACGCAATCATTGCCACCGACGTCGCCAACTCGCTGGAAGCGCGCCTGGCTGCGCGCCCTGCGCATCTGGAACGTCTGCAAGTGCTCAAGGGCGAAGGCCGCATCGTCTTGGCCGGCCCGCATCCGGCCGTCGACAGCAATGATCCGGGCGCAGCGGGCTTCACCGGCAGCCTGATCGTCGCCGAATTCGACTCCCTGAGCGCCGCGCAAGCATGGGCTGACGCCGATCCGTACATCGCCGCTGGCGTCTACGCCAATGTGCTCGTCAAGCCGTTCAAGCAAGTCCTGCCGTAACGCTTTCCCCACGCGATGAACCTTCTCGGTTCATCGCGTTCTCAATCGCTCATTATTCTCGTTTGCCTGCCGACAACCTGCCCAATATCCATTTGGAAGCAGGTGTCGCGATGCGCAAGGGTCCGTTGTGTCTGATGTTGGTCACGTTGTCGATCATGGCGCCCGCCCATGGTGAGGAAACTACCGAAGGCGGTAACTCCACGCCGCTGTCATTGAGTGCCGGCAGTCAGATCACCGAGTTGCAGCAGCGCCTCAAGGCCAGCGAGCAGCAGCGAGAAGAATTGAACAAACAACTGCAAAATGCCGACAACACACGCGAAAGCGCTCAGCTCGCCCGGCTACGCCAAGAGAACCAGCGCCTCAAGCTGCAACTCAAGGAAGCCCAGGCCAGCCCGCTGCCGCGCCTGTTGACCGATCAGCAGCAGTGGTTCGTTACCGGGGCCGGGGTAGCGCTATTGGCGCTGCTCTGCGGTATCTTTGCCAGTGGTGCAAGCCGAAAACGTCGGCAATGGTTAAATTGAGTGAGTCATGAGCGAGCTGTTACTGATTGATGATGACCAGGAGTTGTGTGAACTCCTGAGCAGTTGGCTGAGCCAGGAAGGCTTTCAGGTGCGTGCTTGCCACGATGGTCAGAGCGCCCGCAAGGCACTGGCGGAAACCGCCCCGGCGGCGGTGGTGCTGGACGTGATGCTGCCCGACGGCAGCGGTCTGGAACTGCTCAAGCAACTGCGCAACGATCACGCCGATCTGCCGGTGCTGATGCTATCGGCACGCGGCGAACCGCTGGATCGTATCCTCGGCCTGGAACTGGGCGCCGACGATTACCTGGCCAAACCCTGCGATCCCCGTGAACTGACCGCTCGCTTGCGCGCCGTATTGCGCCGCAGTCATCCGGCCGCGGTGTCGACGCAACTCGAGTTGGGCGACCTGAGTTTCAGCCCGGTGCGCGGTGTGGTCAGCATCGATGAGAAAGAACTGACGCTGACCGTTTCCGAAAGCCGTCTGCTCGAAGCCTTGCTAAAGCAACCCGGCGAGCCGCTGGACAAACAGGAACTGGCGCAACTCGCCCTCGGCCGCAAGCTGACCCTGTACGACCGCAGCCTCGACATGCACGTCAGCAACCTGCGTAAAAAGATCGGCCCCCACCCGGACGGTCGCCCGCGCATCGTCGCCCTGCGCAGCCGCGGCTATTACTACAGCCTGTAAATACCCATCTGTGGCGAGGGAGCTTGCTCCCTCGCCACAGCGGTTTGTCAGGCTGATGGCAAAGCGTCTTTACCCAAGCTTTACGCAGCGCTGACCGCCGCTGACCTTGATCTCCGTAATCTGCACACATCCGGAACGTACCGGGAACGAGACAAGGAGATACACCATGCGCAAGACTCTTATCGCTCTGATGTTCGCTGCCGCTCTGCCAACCGTCGCCATGGCCATGCCACAGGATGGCGGCCCGATGGGTGGCCCGCTCGACGGCCCACGCCACGGCGGTCAGATGCACGGCATGCACGGCAAAGGCCCGTACAGCCAACTCGACCTGTCCCGCGAACAGCGTGAACAGATCCGCAAGATCATGGGCGAGCAGATGCACGAGCGTAAGCAAGTGGTCGACAAGTACCTGGAAAAACTTTCGCCAGCTGACCAGAAAGCCCTGAAAGACGAAATGGCCGCTAACCATAAGGAAGCCGAAGCCGATGTGCGTGCGGTATTGAAACCGGATCAACAGAAGAAATTCGACGAGATCCAGAAGAAACAAGCCGAGCGCCGCGCCGAATGGGCCGAGTTCAAGGCGTGGAAAGCGCAGCAGCCGCAAAAGGCGCAATAATGTTCTAACCCAGGCCCGACGGTTAAATCCGTCGGGTCTTTTGTTTTCGATCTAATGTTGAGGCCTGGTGGCGAGGGGATTTATCCCCGATCGGCTGCGAAGCAGTCGCAAAATCAGCGGATGCAATGTATCTGGCAATCCGCATTCGCAGGTTTTGGGACCGCTACGCGTCCCATCGGGGATAAATCCCCTCACCACAGGGCTTCCAACATGGACTGTGTTTGATTGAGGATTTTCTGTGCGTTCATTGTTCTGGCGTATTCTCGCAAGCTTCTGGCTGGCCATTGCTCTGGTGGCAGGGCTTTCGATTCTGCTCGGGCACATGCTCAATCAGGACGCGTGGATCCTCAGCCGCCATCCGGGCCTCAACACGTTGGCCTCCGAGTGGACGCAGACCTACGAAGCGCAAGGCGAAGAAGCCGCCCAGGACATCCTCGAACAACGCAAACGCCAGTATCACATCGACGTTCAGGTGCTCAACGAAAGCGGCGACCCGGTGGTACGCGGCACCTTCCCCCGCCGCGCCGCCGCCTTCGAAGCACGCCAGAACAACGATGACCGCCGCCTGCCATGGCGCCGCCTCACAGACGAGTTCACCAGTGACAAAACCGGCGACACTTACCTGTTCATTTACCGCATCCCGCACCCGGAACTCGACGCATGGCATCGCGATAGCCTGCTCTGGCCGTTGAGTGCGCTGGGCATCGCGCTGGTGGTGCTGACCCTGTTCAGTCTGCTGGTGACCTTTTCCATCACCCGCCCACTCAGCCGTTTGCGCGGCGCGGTGCATGATCTGGGGCAGACGACTTATCAGCAAAACAGCCTGGCGAAACTGGCCAACCGTCGCGATGAGTTCGGCGTACTGGCCACCGATTTCAACCGCATGGGTGCGCGTCTGCAAAGCCTGATCGGCAGTCAGCGCCAACTATTGCGCGATGTCTCACACGAACTGCGTTCGCCGCTGGCGCGGTTGCGTATCGCCTTGGCGCTGGCCGAACGCGCCAACCCTGAAGAGCGCGAAAAACTCTGGCCACGCCTGACCCGCGAGTGTGATCGGCTCGAAGCGTTGATCAGTGAAATTCTGGTGCTGGCGCGGGTCGATGCCGACAATGCCAGTGCTGAAGAAGTGGATCTGAATGCGCTGCTGGGTACCCTGCAAAAAGACGCGCAGCTTGGCTCGCCGGAGCAGACGGTACGCCTGGAAGCCGAGCCGCAACTGAACCTCAAAGGCTGGCCGACGATGATTGAGCGGGCCATCGACAACCTGCTGCGCAATGCTCAGCGTTTCAACCCTGAGGACCAGGCCATTGAAATGCAGGCATCGCGTCAAGGCGAAAAAATTATCGTGAGCGTGCGCGATCATGGGCCCGGGGTGCAGGAAGAGCATCTGAAGCAGTTGGGCGAACCGTTTTATCGGGCGCCGGGGCAGACTGCCGCCGGGCATGGTTTGGGATTGGCGATTGCGCGAAGGGCGGCGGAGCGGCATGGCGGCAGTCTGACGCTGGCCAATCATCCGCAGGGCGGGTTTATTGCCAGCCTGGAATTGCCGCTGGTGCCAGGCGCGGTGGTGCAACCCTAAGAGCCGCCCTCACCCCAACCCTCTCCCGGAGGGAGAGGGAGCCGACCGCAGTGTGTTGCGTCATACATCGACCTGAAAAACCGAGTTGATTATGGATTCGGAGGCCTAATCAACTTTGAATTCGACTTAAACCGAAGTCGATTCTGGATTCCACGAAGATCGCCCACGTCGGCGTACCTCTTGAGCCCCCCCCAATCAATCCCCTCTCCCTCCGGGAGAGGGTTAGGCGGGCGGCGTTCCGATGAGGGGCTTTTGATCTTCAGGCTTTACCAGGCCAGGCGCTGACAAACTCGGCCAGATCAGCTTTCTCCGCCACACGCGGTTCTTTCTGCGGAGTGCCGAGGTAAAGGAAAGCAATCACCTCTTCACCCTCGGTCAAGCCCAAACCCTGCGCCACATGCCTGGAATACGCCAAATCACCCGTACGCCACACCGCACCAATCCCCTGCGCATACGCCGCCAGCAAAATCCCGTGCGCCGCACACCCGGCCGCGAGCAATTGCTCAGCCTTCGGATACTTGACGTGTTCCTGCAATCTGGCGATCACCACAACCACCAGCGGCGCACGCAGCGGGCCGTTGCGGGCCTTGTCGATCATTGCTTCGGTGACTTCGCCTTCCTGCATTTGCGCAGCTTCAGCCAGCAACTCGCCCATCTGCTCACGCGCTGCGCCTTCGACCGTCAGGAAGCGATACGGCTGCAAATGCCCGTGATCCGGCGCGCGCAACGCTGCGCCAAACAGCGCTTCGCGCTGCTCGGCAGTGGGGGCCGGTTCGACCAGGCGGGGAACGGAAACACGGTTGAGCAAAGCGTCGAGAGCCTGCATCGGCCACCTCCTGAGAAAAATGTGCGGCTATTCTAGCTGCATCTGCCAACGGGATGCCGGTTTACATGCCCTGTCCCACGGGTAGAATGGCGCCCTTCTTACATCAGCCCGAGCGGACTTCATGGCGTTGCCGACCTTACGGATCATTGGTTTCATCATCGGCATCTTCCTGATCACCCTGGCCGTCGCCATGGTTGTGCCCATGGCCACCCTGGTGATTTTCGAGCGCACCAGCGACCTGCCATCGTTCCTCTGGGCGAGCATGATTACCTTCGTCGCCGGTCTTGCGCTGGTGATTCCCGGCAGGCCCGAACACATTCACCTGCGCCCGCGTGACATGTATTTGCTGACTGTCAGCAGTTGGCTGGTGGTGTGTATTTTCGCCGCGCTGCCGTTTCTGCTGACCCAGCACATCAGCTACACCGATTCGTTCTTCGAAAGCATGTCCGGCATCACCGCCACCGGCTCGACCGTGCTCAACGGCCTCGACACCATGTCCCCCGGCATCCTGATGTGGCGCTCGCTGCTGCACTGGATCGGTGGCATCGGCTTTATCGGTATGGCGGTGGCGATTCTGCCGCTGCTGCGCATCGGTGGCATGCGCCTGTTCCAGACCGAATCCTCGGACCGTTCGGAAAAGGTCATGCCCCGCTCGCACATGGTGGCGCGGCTGATCGTGGCGGCGTATGTCGGCATCACCATCCTCGGCAGCCTGGCGTTCTGGTGGGCCGGGATGAGCCCGTTCGATGCGATCAACCACGCGATGTCGGCGATTTCCACCGGTGGTTTCTCGACGTCCGACCAGTCGTTGGCCAAGTGGACACAACCGGCGGTGCACTGGGTCGCGGTGGTGGTGATGATTCTCGGCAGCCTGCCGTTCACCCTGTACGTGGCGACGTTGCGCGGCAACCGCAAAGCGTTGATCAAGGATCAACAAGTGCAGGGCTTGCTCGGCATGTTGCTGGTGACCTGGCTGGTGCTCGGCACCTGGTATTGGTGGACGACCAATCTGCATTGGTTGGATGCGTTGCGGCATGTGGCGCTGAACGTGACGTCAGTCGTCACCACCACTGGTTTCGCCCTCGGCGACTACAGCCTGTGGGGCAACTTCTCGCTGATGCTGTTTTTCTATCTGGGCTTCGTCGGCGGCTGCTCCGGTTCGACGGCGGGCGGGATCAAGATCTTCCGCTTCCAGGTCGCGTACATCCTGCTCAAGGCCAACCTTAACCAACTGATTCACCCGCGTGCGGTGATCAAGCAGAAGTACAACGGTCACCGCCTCGATGAAGAGATCGTGCGTTCGATTCTGACTTTTTCGTTTTTCTTTGCGATCACCATCTGCGTTATCGCCCTGTTGCTGTCGCTGCTCGGCGTCGACTGGATGACCGCACTGACCGGCGCTGCCAGTACCGTGTCCGGCGTCGGCCCGGGTCTGGGCGAAACCATCGGTCCGGCGGGCAACTTTGCCACCCTGCCGGACGCGGCCAAGTGGATCCTGTCGTTCGGCATGCTGCTTGGCCGACTGGAAATCATTACGGTGTTTGTGCTGTGTATTCCGGCCTTTTGGCGTCACTGATCACATTCGGCGCCTGCAACAGCCGCGCCCGGTAATCACCGGGCGTTGTGTCGAACCAGCGACGGAAGGCGCGGAAGAAGTTGCTCGGATCGGCAAAACCCAACAGATAGGCGATTTCCAGCAACGTCATGCTCGGTTGCGCCAGATACTGCTCGGCCAATTCGCGGCGGGTGTCATCGAGCAGTTGCTGAAAGCTTGTGCCCTCCTCCTGCAACCGGCGCTGCAAGGTGCGCTGCGACAGGTGCAAAGTCTGCGCAACGGTGTCGCGCTTGGGTTCGCCCTGAGGCAGTAAACGGCACAGCACCTGCCGCGCCTTGTGGGTCACGCGACTTTCGGAAAACCGCGCCAGGTACTCCCCGGCAAAACGGTCATGCAGCAACGCCATCGCCTCATTGGCCGTGGGCAGCGGCGCTTCCATGTCGGCGCGCTCGAAGATCAACGCGTCGTACGGCGCATTGAACATCAGCGGTGCATGGAAAGCCTGTTTGTAAGGTTGCAGATCTTCCGGTTCATCGCCTTGCACCAACACTTTGACCGGGTGCAGCGTGCGCCCGGTCAACCAGCCACACAGGCCCAAAGCGCAGGCCAGCGAAGCCTCGGCACTTTGCCGGGTCGGCGGCAGATGGTCGCCGTGCACCGTCAGGATCAGCGCGTAACCGTCCTCGATCAGACGAAAACTCAGGTCGGCGCTTTCGGCAATAATGCGCTGATAACGCACCAGTCGCTGGAAACCTTCGGCGAGGGTGTTGCTGGACATCAGCGCATAACCGGCGACATGGAACGACGCCGGGCGCACCACTTTGCCCATGTTCAGGCCGATCGCCGGGTTGCCGGACAACTCGACCGCCCGTTGCCAGAGTCGGGTCATGGAATCTTGCGGAAAACGCGCATCCGGATCATCCAGGGCCGAATAATCGAGCCCCAGTTGCTTGAACAGTACCCGGCAATCCAGGCCGTCCATCTCCAGTGCTTTGACAATCCCCATCGCCCAGCTTGCAGAAGTTGTTCGTTCGCTCATGGCGTTATTCTTTTACATGAGGGGCCGCATGCTACGGCCTGATTTGCGAAGGATACTAAAGTGGCGCCGATTGTCACTGGCCCACGCCAATGATCACTCTAGACTCAAATAAGCTACCCGCAGAACAACTCGTCGCCAGAACAATAACCACAGAGATCGCGGTCGTGGAAAACATCAAGCATTTCAACAGCTTCGCCGAGTTCTATCCGTATTACCTCAGCGAACACAGCAACAGTACCTGTCGTCGATTGCATTTCATCGGCACGACACTGGTAATTTTCATTCTCGCCATGACCATCGCCAAGGGCGCTTGGCTGCTGTTGCTGGCCCTGCCGCTGGCCGGTTACAGCTTCGCCTGGGTCGGGCATTTCTTCTTTGAAAAGAACCGTCCGGCGACGTTTCAGCATCCGCTGTACAGCCTGCTCGGCGACTTCGTCATGTATCGCGACATGATCCTCGGTCGCGTGGCCTTCTGAAAAAACAACACTGAGGATGGCCGATGAACGCCAGCGCCCGTTTCACCCATATGCAGGATGGCACCCAGGAAGACTGGGCGATCATCGCTGCGGATTTCAGTGCCTATGCCAAGCAATTGCCGTCACG
Source organism: Pseudomonas sp. Seg1 (assembly GCF_018326005.1). Taxonomy (NCBI): domain Bacteria; kingdom Pseudomonadati; phylum Pseudomonadota; class Gammaproteobacteria; order Pseudomonadales; family Pseudomonadaceae; genus Pseudomonas; species Pseudomonas sp. Seg1. Next base: position 1,760,241 of record NZ_AP021903.1, on the reverse strand, counting down.
GATCATGACCCACCTGAAATTGCTCGAAGGCGATTTCGGCGGTTTCCCGGTGGACCGCCTGACCCATTCGCTGCAAACCGCCACCCGCGCCTTTCGCGACGGGCGTGACGAGGAATACGTGGTCTGCGCATTGCTGCACGACATTGGCGACACTTTGGGCTCGTATAACCATCCGGATATTGCGGCGGCGATCCTCAAGCCGTTCGTCAGTGCCGAGAATCTGTGGATGGTCGAGAAGCATGGGGTGTTTCAGGGTTATTACTTCTTTCATCATCTGGGCATGGATCGGCACTTGCGCGAGCAGTTCAAAGAGCACCCGCAGTTTCAGGCGACCGCCGAGTTTTGCGCCAAATACGACGCGGCGGCGTTTGACCCGACGTATGACACGCTGCCGTTGAGCTTCTTTGAACCGATGCTGGAAAGGCTGTTTGCGCAGCCGAAGAACTCGATCTACAAGGCTGCCATGGAAGAACACAGCCCAGCTTGATGTTGCCTGTTCCGGCCTCATCGCTGGCAAGCCAGCTCCCACATGGGTTTGTGGCGTTCATAAAACCTGTGGGAGCTGGCTTGCCAGCGATGGGGCCCTCTCAAACACTCGAGAATTCAGGCAACCTCAACGACTTTGGCAGCCTTGAGTTCCGCCTCACGCGCCTGCGCATCCGCCAGCCGATACAGCTCGATCGTGCCATCCCAATGCTCGATCAGCGCCGTGCACGACTCCACCCAATCGCCGCAATTGAGGTAATCCACCTCACCGACCTTGCGAATCTCGGCATGGTGAATGTGTCCGCACACCACACCGTGCAGTTCGCGCTTCACGCATTCATGGGCGATGGCTTCTTCAAAATCGCTGATAAAACTCACCGCGGTCTTCACCTTGTGCTTCAGATACGCCGACAACGACCAGTAACCGTAGCCATAACGGGCGCGCCAGTGGTTGAGCCAGCGATTGAGCGTCAAGGTGAACTCGTAGGCGGAGTCGCCGAGAAAAGCCAGCCAGCGGTGATAACGGGTAATCACATCAAACTGGTCGCCATGAATCACCAGCAAGTGCCGACCGTCCGCCGTGACGTGCACCGCCTCGTCGACCAACTGAATGTTACCCAGAATCAGTTTCGAATACCGGCGCAGGAATTCATCGTGGTTGCCGGTGACATAGATCACCTCGGTGCCGCGCTTGCTCATGGTCAGCAAGCGGCGAATCACGTTGGTGTGCGCCTGCGGCCAATACATGCCACCGCGCAGTTTCCAGCCGTCGATGATGTCGCCGACCAGGTAGATCTTGTCGGCATGGTAGCCCTTGAGAAATTGCGACAAGTGCTCGGCCTGGCAATCCCGCGTGCCCAGGTGCACGTCGGAAATCCACAAGGTGCGCACCCGTTGTTTACGACTGGGTCTGGCGAGCTCGGCGCTGGTCATGGGCAACCCTCTGCGATGTTTTCGCCAGAGTGCGCCCGTCCGGTTAATCGACCATGACAGGCGCGAGTCATTCCTGTGACAGCGCATCCCGGTTGCGTCGGTGTAGACTGGCTGCCTGCCCGGAGACTTGCCATGCGACCGATTCTCACCCTGCGTCAGTACACCCACGACTTGATCGTTCACAGCCACGAGCATGCCCAATTGGTGTTCGGTCTGTCCGGTGCGCTGGATTTCGAGGTCGAGGGCTGCGGCAGCCAGGTGCGGCAGCAGAGTTTCGTGGTTATCCCTTCCGGCGCCCATCACGCCTGCGGCAGTCCGCAGGGCAGTCGCTGTCTGGTGCTGGATATTCCTGACGGGCAATGGCTTGCCGATTCACTCGGTGATCATGCCGAGGCCAGCCGCCGCTTGCTCGACACTCCTGCTCGTCTGTCGCTGGATGGCGGGCAAAGCCAATTGGTCAGTTGGCTGGCGCACAGTCCGGTCAGCGACCCGCTGATTGCCCAGCAAGGTGCGGTGTTGCTGCTGGCCAGCCTCAATCATGCGCAACCGGTCGAATGCGCCGCCCGGCGCCTGCCCTATGCGGCACTGGATGCGCACATCGAACAGAACGCCGCTTACCCCTTGCAGGTCGCCGATCTGGCGCGGGTTGCCGGGTTGTCCAGCGCGCGTCTGCATGCACGTTTCATGGCCGAATGCGGGCAGACGCCGATGGATTACATTCGCAGTCGACGGCTGCGTCTGGCTGTGCAACTGCTGCGCGACACCGCATTGCCGATAGGTGAAATCGCCAGTCGCGTCGGTTACAGCTCGCAGAGTGCCTTTTCAGCCGCGGTCCTACGTGAGTTCGGCTCATCACCCGGCCAGCTTCGGCGCGATTCCTGCGACAAAAGACGATAGTCTGCCGACAGACTTATTGGCCTGAACGCGCTTCAATGAGCCTACGGGTTGATCGTTCCCATGCTCTGCGTGGGAATGCAGCCCGTGACGCTCCGCGTTACTGGACGCAGAGCGTCCCTAGAGGCATACCCACGCAGAGCGTGGGAACGATCAACGGTTCAATGTAGGTTGAATTTGCGTTAATAGAAGGATTGCAATGACTCCGCGTACCGCCCTTGGCGCCCTGCATATCGGTGCTCTGATGTTCGGCCTAACCGGTGTGTTCGGCAAACTCGCCGCCGCTTCCCCCGCTGTTATCGTGTTCGGACGAGCCGCTTTCGCTGTACTCGCCCTGGGATTTTTCGCCCGTTTCGCCAGTCAGCACGGCTGGCAAAAACTGCAAGCCGTGGACTGGCGCCGTCTCGCCCTCAGCGGCGTTTTGCTGGCCGGGCACTGGGTGAGCTTTTTCATCGCGGTGAAGGTGGCCGGCGTAGCTATCGCCACTCTGGGTTTTGCCAGTTTTCCGGCATTCACGGTGATTCTGGAAGGGCTGATTTTCCGCGAGCGCATCCGCGCCAATGAAATCGTACTGGTGGTGCTGGTCAGCGTCGGCCTGATCCTGGTGACCCCGGCGTTCGATCTGGCCAGCGGCGCGACCACGGGTTTGCTCTGGGCGGTGTTGTCGGGCCTGTTGTTCGCGCTGCTGTCGCTGACCAACCGCGCCAGCTCCGGGCGCATTCCGGCGGTGCAGGCGGCGCTGTGTCAGAACGTGGTGGTGGCGCTGTGTCTGCTGCCGGTTGCGGCACCGCAACTCAGTGAGGTGCGCGCGCTGGACTGGTTGTGGATCGCCCTGCTCGGCGTGTTTTGCACCGGCGTCGCCCATAGCCTGTTCGTTGCCAGCCTGGCCGTGATCAAGGCGCGCACCGCCGCAGTGGTGTTCGCCATGGAGCCGGTCTACGGCATCACCGTCGCCTGGCTGTTGTTCAACGAAAATCCGACGCTACGGATGTTGATGGGCGGCGCACTGATTATCGTCGCCATCGTAGTGTCCGCGCGGATGTCCGGCAGCACCAACAAGAACACCGTTGCCGCCGAGGCCGCGTCTCACTGAGTACGGTCGTTGTGGCCGAGGTCGCGGTCAGGATCGATCTGATCGCGCACCCGCTGCTTCAGCACTTTCGCCTCGGGGAAACCGCCGTCAGCCTTGCGTTCCCAGATCTGCACGCCCGCGCAGGTAATGTGGAATACGCCGCCAGTGCCCGGCACCAGCGACACTTTGCCGAGGTCATCGCCGAAGGTGCTGAGCAGTTCCTGCGCCAGCCACGCGGCGCGCAACAGCCACTGGCATTGGGTGCAATAGGTAATGACGACTTCGGCTTTTGCGGCAGACATGTTCATTGAAACTCCTGAGACGAGGGCGCCGCTATAATAGCCGGCTTTATCGCTTGCCCCGAGACTCACAATGCACCGTCTGCTGTTCTGCCTGCTGCTTGGTTTCCTTCCAATGTTGCTTTGCGCCGCTGAAGCGCCACGGCCGAAAGTTGGCCTGGTGCTGTCCGGCGGTGCCGCTCGCGGGCTCGCGCACATCGGCGTGCTCAAGGCACTGGAAGAACAAGGCATCAAGATCGATGCGATCGCCGGCACCAGCATGGGCGCAGTGATCGGCGGTCTGTATGCCTCGGGCTACAAGATCGATGAACTGGAAAAACTCGCCCTGGGTATCGACTGGCAACAGGCGCTGTCCGATGCGCCGCCCCGCGAGGACGTGCCATTCCGGCGCAAGCAGGATGACCGCGATTTTCTGGTGAAACAGAAACTCAGTTTTCGCGACGACGGCAGCCTCGGCCTGCCACTGGGGGTGATTCAGGGCCAGAACCTCGCGCTGCTGCTGGAAAGCCTGCTGGCCCACACCAGTGACACCCGGGATTTCGACAAACTGCCGATCCCGTTCCGCGCCGTGGCCACCGACATCGCCAACGGCGAGAAAGTGGTGTTCCGCAAGGGCCACCTGCCCCAGGTGATCCGCGCCAGCATGTCGATCCCGGCGGTATTCGCCCCGGTCGAACTCGATGGTCGGCTGCTGGTGGACGGCGGCATGACCGACAACATCCCGCTGGATGTGGCGCGGGAAATGGGCGTCGATATCGCCATCGTGGTCGACATCGGCACACCGCTGCGCAATCGCAAGCAACTGACCACCGTGGTCGATGTGCTTAACCAGTCGATCACCCTGATGACCCGGAGCAATTCCGAAGAACAACTGGCCGCCCTCAAACCGACTGACGTGTTGATCCAACCGGCATTGGCCAGCTTCGGCGTCACCGATTTCGGCCGCGCCCAGGAGATGATTGATGCCGGTTATCGTGCCACCCGAATCCTCGACGCCCGCCTCGCCCGACTCAAGCCGAGCGAGTCTCAGGACGCCGAACTCAACGCCGCCCGCGCCCCCGGTCAACGCACGCCCATCATCACCGCGATCAAGGTCGAGAACGACTCGAAGGTCGACGACGATGTGATCCGCTACTACATCCGTCAACACATCGGAGAGCCGCTGGATCTGGGCCGATTGCATTCAGACATGGGCACCTTGTACGGCCTCGACTACTTCGAGCAGGTGCAGTATCGCGTGGTGCACAAGGGCCAGGATCACACCTTGGTGATCAGCGCCCGGGGCAAGCGCAGCGGTACCGATTATCTGCGCGTCGGCTTGAACCTGTCGGACGACATGCGCGGCGACAGCGCCTTCAACCTCGGCGCCAGTTACCGCATCAACGGTATCAATCGCCTCGGTGCGGAATGGCTGACCCGGGCGCAGCTTGGCGACAAACAGGAACTGTACAGCGAGTTCTATCAGCCACTGGACGTCGGTTCGCGCTACTTCATTGCGCCCTCGGTGGTGTTCGAAGCACAGAACGTTGATGCCGTGCTCGACAATGATCCGATCGCCCAGTACCGCGTCGAGCGCTACGGCATGGCGCTGAATGTCGGCCGGCAAATCGGCAACAACGGTGAAGTGCGTTTCGGTGTCGGCGAGGCCTGGGGCAAGGCTGACGTGCGGATCGGCGATCAGGATCTGCCCAGCGAAAACTTCAACGAAGGTTTCTACTCGCTGAAGTATTCCTACGATTCGCTGGACAACGTTTACTACCCCCATGAAGGCAAGGACATCAGCCTGACGTTCCTGCAATTCGAGCCAAGCCTGGGTTCGGATACGCGCTATCGACAGTGGGAGTTCAAACTCGACAAGGCCATGAGCCGAGGGCCAGACACACTGATTCTCGGTGGGCGCTATGGCCGTACCCTCGACGACACCAACGTGGTGACGTCGAGTTTCCTGCTCGGCGGCGCACGGCAATTGTCGGGGTTCCGCGAGGATGCGATTTCCGGGCAGAACGTCAGTTTGATGCGCGCCGTTTATTACCGTCGACTGACACCGCGCTCGTACCTGCCGCTGGACTTCCCGCTGTATGCCGGAGCTTCGCTGGAACGTGGACGGGCGTGGAACAACGACAATGAGTTCGACAGTGGATACATCAATGCAGCGAGTGTGTTTATCGGTTTCGATACGCCGCTGGGGCCGTTGAATTTCAGTTATGGATTGAATGATGCAAATGAGCAGGCGGTTTATCTGAATCTGGGGCAGACGTTCTGATCAGGATTCAGAATGGGCGGTGCCTGTTCTATTGCCGCTCCCACAGGGATTTGTTGTGTTGTCGAGAAATGGGACACAGCAAACAACCTGTGGGAGCGGGCTTGCCCGCGATGGCGTCGTCAAGAACACCACATCAGTCAATGAACGTCTGGATCAGCGAATGCCCGCCAGAAGGGTTCGGGCGGTTTGCTTCAATGGCTCATCGCCTTCCTTGAGCAATTCATTGAGCAACTCAATCGCGCTGTCGATGTCTCCATCATCAATGCAGGTCTGTGCCTGTTCGAGCTTCCCGGCACCCGTTGCCTCCTCCGGCTCCGACATTTGCAACGCCAACGGCTCCAGCGTGAGCGATGGCGCTGGATCAGCAAACTCATCGAGAAAATCATCGTCCAGCGCTTGCGCATCCGGCTCGGGGATCCACTCAAGTTCGGCGTCCTCACTGACCGTGGTCTCCGGCAGTTCAAAGCCCTGCGGCAACACTTGCAGGCTGGAACTGAAAGCGGATTCTGCAGCGGATGGCTGAACCGGCGCCGAACGGCTGTCCTCCAGATCCCAACTGGCATCCATCGACAACTCGTCGAGATTCAACTCGAAATCATCCTCGGGTGGTGCGGGCTCAGGAACAGCGACGACGGCGGGAACTACGCTGGCGACCACAGGGGCAACTGCCGCCAACGGCGCGCTGTTCGCCAGTTTCGGATACCGGACGCGGATTTCCTGTAAGGACTGCGCGTCCACGCCAAGCGCTCGCAAATGACTTTCCTGTTGCTCGAACGCCGCGCTATCACCCTGACGCCCCAGCACTTCCAGCAATTGCAGACCCAGGTCGACACGCTCGGGCTCCTTGTGCAAGGCATCGCGCAACAACCCGGCCGCCTCGCCAAGTCGCCCATAGGCGAGGTAGATCCCCACCGCTTCCAGCACATCACCTGCCGCCGGTTCTTCTCGCTGTTCAGCTACAGCGTGAGCCGTGACGGGACGGCTATCTTCGGTTTCATCAACATCCGGCTCATTGCGCAGTGGCAACAGCGGCAGCGGTGCAACGCCTTGCAGCTGTTGCTGGCGTCGGCGGTGAACAAACAAAGCGGCCAACACGCCCAGCAAAAGCAGCAGACCACCCAGCAACGGCCAGCTCAAACCTTCATCCGTGGATTCGACGGGTGCAGCAACTGGCGTTGGCGTCGGTGTGACGACGGGCGCTGGCGGGGGCTTTTGCTGTTCGGCCAGGCGCGTTTGCAAATCACTGACCTGCTTCTTGCCGTCGGCAATCTGCACATCCTGCGCCTGCAGTTTCGCGTTCAGTTCGTCGAGAGTTTTTTGCAACTGCTGGTTCAGCAGCACGCTGGCGGCCAATTGTTCGGCCAGCGCGTCGTTGGCCGGCGTCGTTACGGGCGGTGGCGCAGCCGGTGTGTCGCGTTTGCCCTGCGCCCCCTGTGGCGGCGCAGTGACGGGTTCGACCGTGGGAAACGCCGAGGACTGTGCGCGGGGATCCGGCTCATCGGTGGCCGGCACGATACCCGGCGAGCCCGGTGGATCGATCAGCACCGTGTACTCGCGCAGCAGACGGCCGTTGGGCTGATTGAGTTGCACAAGGAAATTCAGAAAGGGTTCGTTGACCGGTTTGCTGGAGGTCACCCGGATCATCTGGCGATTGCCATGCAGGATTGGCGTGAATTTCAGGTCGCTGAGAAAGAACACCCGCTCGACCCCGGCACGGCCGAACTCGTCTGCCGTGGCCAGGCTCACCGACAGATCGCTCTGCGTCAGACCACCGACATCAAGCAGCGCGATATCGGCCTTTAGCGGCTGATTGAGCGCGGAATGAACCGTGATGTCACCCAGCCCCAGGGCCAGCGACAAGGTTGAATAGCCGACGGCGCCAGCGACCAACAGCGCTTTGGCGCTAACGCGCAGTACCACGTGCCAACTTGCGAGCATGAGCATCCCTTAAATAAGCAAAACCGACTTCTATGCGTTCGCACATCCGGTACGAACACGATATTGCCCAGTAGTTCTTATAGTCTGCCCAGCCCGATCTCTCAAAAAACCGGCACGCGGTTATGCCTCAAGATTTTTCCAGATTGGCCAGAATGTGCCCGTGAACACGCATGCACACCTTTAAATCCGCCTCATCCACGCCATCGAACAATTCATGGCGCAGTTGCGTGGCAATGGTTTCGATCTGTTCGATGAGCGGCAGGGCGGGTGCGCACAGGACGATTTTTTTCGCCCGGCGGTCTTCCATCACGGACTGGCGTTGCACCAGCCCCTGGCTTTCCAGACTATCGAGCAAGCGGGCGAGCGTCGGGCCTTCGACGCCGACGCTTTGCGCCAGCTCGCGTTGGGTGGGTGCTTCTTCGAAACGCGCCAGATGCAGCAGCACCAGCCAGCGCGCCTGAGACAGGCCGAGGCCGGCCAGGCGCCGGTCCAGCTCGGCACGCCAGCCGCGGGACATCTGGGCCAGTTGCATGCCAAAGCGGTGTTGATCGGTTAACGGCATAAAACACTCATGATTAGACTGAAGTAATAGAGAAAAACTAATTATTAGTCAGCTAAGCATGAGCTGCAGCTATAGGCAAGTGGCGGTCTGTACTGAATCGTTACAACTGTATAGCGCTTGGCGCAAACGCCATCTCACATCTCAAATTCAGATTGCAGCGCAGCCCGCACGCAGTACAGCACGCCCTCCGGCACGCGGCCGGCAAACAACTCGGCGATCTCGGCGACCGACGGCAACTCGCCCTCGCCATCGAGGAACGCGTCCTGCACTTCGCCCATCAGTTCTTCAGGCAAATCCAGGGCCTGCTCCAGCGACAACTGCTGCTTGCCAATCGCTTCGGCGAGCATGGTGTAAACGTTTTTTTCCGAGCACTGCAATTGCCCGGCGATCTGCATCGGCGTCATGCCGGCACGAGCCAGGGTGATCAACTCGTGACGCACGTCGGCCACCACTTTCGGCGCCTCGGCCTCGCCACCAAGCACTTCGAGGAAAGCATCGCCGTAACGCTCCAGCTTGCGCGCACCGACGCCGCTGACCCGGGCCATGTCCGCCAGCGAGGTTGGCTGGCTGCGGAGCATTTCCAGCAGGGTCGAATCGGGGAAGATGACGTACGGCGGCACGCCATGCTCTTCGGCGAGTTTGCGCCGCAGGGCGCGCAAGGCTTCCCACTGTTCGCGTTCCTCGCCGCGCACCAGTTGGCTGGCCGGGCTCTTGCTGGCGGTTTTGGCGGTGACTTGCGGTTTCAGGTCACGGCGCAATTCCAGGGTCACTTCGCCCTTGAGCAATGGCCGGCAGGTGTCGCTCAGGCGCAAGCCGCCATAGCCTTCATGATCGACATCGGCCAGGCCACGCGCCACCAACTGGCGGAACAACGAGCGCCATTCGCTTTCACTCAGCGCCTTGCCTACGCCATACACCGACAGATGCTGATGGCCAAAGCTGCGAACTTTTTCGTTGTCCTTGCCCAGCAGCACATCGACCAGATGGCCGACGCCGTAACGCTGACCGGTGCGATAGATCGCCGACAACGCCTGACGAGCAGGCTCGGTGGCGTCCCAGGTCTGCACGCCATCAACGCAGTTGTCGCAATGGCCGCAAGGCTCCGCCATCTCTTCATCGAAATACGCCAGCAGCGTCTGTCGGCGGCAACGGGTCTCTTCGCACAGCGAGAGCATGGCATCGAGCTTGTGCTGCTCCAGGCGCTTGTGGCGCTCGTCGCCTTCGGAGTTTTGCAGCATCTGCTTGAGCATCACCACGTCTTGCAGACCGTACGCCATCCACGCGTCCGCCGGCAGACCGTCACGGCCGCCGCGCCCGGTTTCCTGGTAATACGCCTCAAGGGATTTCGGCAGGTCGAGGTGGGCGACGAAACGCACGTTGGGTTTGTCGATACCCATGCCGAACGCCACGGTGGCGACCATGATCAGGCCTTCCTCGTTGAGGAAGCGTTTCTGGTGATAGGCGCGCAGATCGTTGGGCAGGCCTGCGTGATACGGCAGCGCCGGGAAGCCTTGCTCGCTGAGAAACGCCGCCACTTCCTCGACTTTCTTGCGCGACAGGCAATAAACGATGCCGGCGTCACTGCGGCGCTCGGCGAGAAACGCCAGCAACTGCTTGCGCGGCTGCTCCTTCGGCACGATGCGATAGAAGATGTTGGGCCGGTCGAAACTCGACAGAAAGCGCTCGGCATTCTGCAAATGCAGGCGGGTGACGATTTCTTCGCGGGTACGCTTGTCGGCGGTAGCGGTCAGGGCGATGCGCGGCACATCGGGGAACATCTCCGCCAACTGACCCAGTTGCAGGTATTCCGGACGGAAGTCGTGACCCCACTGCGAAACACAGTGTGCCTCGTCGATGGCGAACAGGGCGATGTTCAGCCCTTGCAGGAAAGACAACATGCGCGGCTGCACCAGACGTTCCGGCGCCAGATAGAGCATTTTCACTTCGCCGCGCTTGATCCGCGCGGCCAGATCACGCTGCTGCTCGGCGCTCAACGTGGAGTTCAGCGCGGCGGCGGCCACGCCCAGCTCTTCGAGGGTGGCAACTTGGTCGTCCATCAAGGCGATCAGCGGCGACACCACTACCGCCAAGCCATCGCGCAGCAACGCCGGCACCTGGAAGCACAGGGATTTGCCGCCACCGGTAGGCATCAGCACCAGCGCATCACCGCCGCTGGCCACGCGCTCAATGATTGCACCCTGACGGCCACGGAAACTGTCGTAGCCGAAGATGTCCTTGAGGACGCGTTGAGCCTGTTCGAGCATAAAAACTCCAAAAATCTACTGATACATCCCTGCTCAGGCTGGTTCAAGACAGCCAGGGCTGCTTAAACAAAACGTAAGGACGCGTTGCATGGCGGCCGCCTTACGGGCAGGGATCGCAAAACGCGGCAGTATACCCGAGCGTTCCCCGGCACAGGGTGCCGCTGATAAGACTCCGCTAGTCAACAATACGAAACCCCGTGGAAGCGGGCTTGCCCGCGATGGCCGGCACGGCAAACTTCTTCATCGACAAATACACCGCTATCGCGGGCAAGCCCGCTCCCACAGGAGTCGTTGCCCACCTTCAGTTTGTAGGCCGGCCGGCAATTGCGGCAAATCTGCCATGCGGCTGGCTTGAGCGCTCAAGAAGGCCTAGAATTCCCGCATTGTTTATTCCCCCAAGGTAGCCCCGTAATGTCCTTCGCTGAGCAACTGACCCGCCTGCAAGTCTTCCTCGATGCCGACGAGCTGCACGACGAGGCACTGGATTACGTGGCCGCTCACGGCTACCTGACCGCGCTGTCGATCTGCGCCGAAGACGTACCGGAGCGTGAATGGATCGACGCCCTGTTCGCTGAAGAGCCGCATTACAGCAGCGACGCCCAGCGCGAAGAGATCGAAGCCACCCTGATCGGCCTCAAGGCGCACATCGCCCGTCAACTCGCTTCCGACGAAGAATTCGAGCTGCCCTGCGAACTGGATCTGGGCGAAGAGCCGGACGATTCCGAACTGCGCGGCTGGTGCATCGGTTTCATGGAAGGCGTGTTCCTGCGTGAAGCGGCCTGGTTCGAAACCGCCGAAGAAGAGGTCAGCGAAATGCTCCTGCCGATCATGGTCGGTTCGGGCCTGTTCGACGAACAGCCAGAGTTCGAAGACATCGCCAAGGATGCGAACCTGATGGACGACATGATCGTGCAGATCCCGGAAGCCCTGACGGCGCTGTACCTGCTGTGCCAGGCGCCCGACGAAAAACCGGCGATCCTCAAGCCACGTCACCACTAAGATCCGGCCTATGGACAATCCCATAGGCAACCGCCCCCTGATGTTGCGCTACTGCCTGCTGGCCATCGGCTGGCTCAGCGTGGCATTGGGGGTGATCGGGATTTTCCTGCCCGTCCTCCCCACCACTCCCTTCCTGTTACTCGCGGCCGCGTGTTTCGCCCGCAGTTCTCCGCGTTTCTATCATTGGCTGGTCGAGCATCCCCGGCTTGGGCCATGGATTCGTGACTATCTCGATGGCAACGGCATTCCGCTCAAGGGCAAGGTCTACGCGATCGGGCTGATGTGGGCGAGCATTCTGTTTTCCTGCTACCTGGTGCCGCTGCCGTGGGCGCGGGGGTTCATGTTGACCAGTGCGGTTTTGGTGACGGTTTATATCTTGCGGCAGAAGACCCTGGAAAAAGACTGACTTTGCGGACTCACCCGCGCGGGCTCGACACCACGGCCACCTCAGGTCACTCGGGGCTGTCATTCAGTCAATCATTCCGATTTGTGGTCGGCCAAACCTACTCATTTTGTACTTACAGCCCAACCTTCCTCACCTGTAAAGGCTGGCAGGTTTATTCGAAAAAGCCGCTTGCTCTGTTACAGAGAAGCGGCTTTTTTTACTCCTTGACGATGTTCTGAAGATCACACCGTCGCCTCGCCAGCGCTGTCAGACCTACCAGCTATACCTCACCCCGACATTGGCCCCCCAGGGCTGCTCGATGTGCTCGCCTTTCGAGTAGTCAAAATCGGCATGCACTTGCCACTGCGCAGACATGGCCACCGCCACCCCCGCTCCGAACTCGGCCCGGGAGCCCGACAAGTCATTGTTGAACACGTTGTTGTTGACCTTCACTTCGTTGTTCGAGGCGAACTCATGAGCAATCGCCGCGCGCACGTAAGGCTGCGCGACAGCGCCGTTACCGAAACCGAAGTTACGCCCGAACGTGGCACCGGCCTTGCCGAGCAGTGAACGCATGCGATCGCCGTCGGCGTCCATGTCGTTGTCCAGCGTGTAGCGTTTGCCCTGTATCTGCACCGCCGACAATTGCGTGAAAGGCTCGATGAAGTAACCGTCAGCCAGTTTGATATGCCGACCGAATTCCGCCGAACCGCCCACACCCCAGTTGTCGTAATCGCCCTTGGTACGACTGCCGTCGCTCAGGTTGACCTTTGATTCGTTGCGAAAGCGGTTGAACTTGAGCACGCCATCAACGTAGTAACCGGTGTCGCTGTCGAGCCAGGTCACGTACGGGCCGACGTAATAGCTTTTCACCGTGCCCGAGGTGCCACGATTCAAATCCAGATCAGACTGGCTCGTGCCCGCCAGCACACCGACCAACACCTGGCTTTCACCTATCCGGGCGTCGGCGCCAAGGGACAGGCCCTGCTGCTGTTGCTGATAACCGGTTCCCGAACCGTCGGCCACGTTGTATTTGTTGCCGTAGGTGCGGATCCAGCCACCGGCCTGACCGCCGTTGAAACGCAGCTCACCCATGCGGCTGCGCAACGAGCTCAACTCGCCGTACCACACGGTGGGCGCGGTATTGAACAGTGCCAGCACTGAACGCGCGCCAGGGCTGATCACGGCGGTGGTAGGGTCAAGAAACCAGTCCCTGCCGCCTTCGCCGTTTTCTCGATTGGCCAAGCTGTAAGACCAGGTGCCGACGTCGACCACACTGTTGCCCGCCAGTGCAAACTGCGCACCATCGGTAGTGCCGGTGCGTGCCAGCGTCAATTGCTGAGGCGCCACCGCATCCAGGCCCGACGCCGCCACCGCGAGAGCAAAGTCACCCGCCGATGCGCCGACCACATTCAGGAAGTCATGCTCGCCCGTAGCAAAATCCCCCTTCATGACAAAGGTGCCATTGCCAGACAGCGCGCCGACATTCAATTGGTAATAGGTGGCGGGTGCATCTGCGGCGCCAAAGGTGACATTGCCACCATTCATGCCCAGGGCGCCGATCGAGTCGTTGCCTGTCAGCGTCCAGTTCGAATGGCTGTCGATGTTGACGCTGGCGACCTTGTCCAGGCGACCGGTGAACTGTGATTGGTTTTGCAAGGTCACGCTGGCTGAGGAACTGCCATCGACCAGCACGTCGCCGGTCATCTGGCCCTGGTCGAAAGTGAGGTTGGCGGTGCTGCCGTCCGCAATGTTGATGTTGCCTTGCAACGTGCTGTTGGCAACTGCCATGGTAACCGTTGAAGCACCTTGCACATCGAGCAGGATGTTATTGCCAGCGAGCAATTTCGAGTTGTTCAGAACATGAATATCCGCCTGCACCCCTTCCTCGACAAGAATGGCTGACGATAACCGCCCTTCAAGTGTTGCGCCATCAAGCGTCAGATCGGTCTCTGCCAACCCTTGACCACTCAGGGCCATCCGCACACCGTTGGCGTCACCACTGATTATTGTGCCGTTCGCCCGAACCGTACCTGCAAAAAATTCGATGCCGACGCTGTCCGCAAGGGTACCCGTGACTTCACCGCCATTAAGTTCGAGGGTACTCAATCCTGTAATCGCAACACCCGCTATTCCACCGCGCAGGACGCTGTCTGTCACTACGGCAGCAGAACCGGTAAGCGTTCCCACCTGGCGCCTCAGCGTCAGTGCGGCGTCATCACTGGTGAGCGTTACTCCGATCAACGTTGCCTGACTGTTCGAGAGGGTAATACCACTATTGCCATTGCGACCGGCGAAAGTGCCCCCTGTCGCATTTATTGTCGAACCGGACTGAACGAGAACTTCATAAGTACCGGCATTATGGGCGTTCAGGATACCGCCGCTGTTCACCAGGTAATTATCAGTTGGCGTGGCGTTGTCTATGCTTCGACTTTCCCCCGCCCCCACGATGGTCAATGCCATCAGGGGCGAGCTGACAAAAAACAAAGGTGAAAACATCAGAAGGGTTACTCGGCCGGCGCACAGAAAATGCCCTCTCGACTTTTTACAACTCATAATTCTCTCCGATGGTATGAGTGTTAAAAAACAGATTCTTTGATGTGAGCAGAGTAATAGGAAGTGTCACCCACAAAATGTAGGAAAAGTCTCATATTGCATGAGGTTTTATCCCGCGCTCGCGCCGAATCCGCACATCGCTTCCATTGCGAAACCCCACATCATAAAAACCTGCAGCACAAATGAAAAAGGAAGATTTGCATCTTCCTTTTTCGTTACACCGATTAACGAACAGTCGGGATCGGGCACATACCTCCGTCGCCTGTGCGGGCAATCACTTGAACTTCGTGCTTATCAGAAGTCTCAGACCGACCCTGTACTAAAGCTGAATATTCAATGCTCCCACTGCCGTCTATGATCGGTTGCAAGACGGCGTTGTAAGGTATATACACAGTGAATCCGTCTCGATGTTCTTCGTTGGCAAGTTTTTTGGTAAATTCATAAGGTGTGATTGGAACAGGATCTGTTCCATCCCAGCCCACGCCAGTCCAGGTAAACGCCAAATCCATGCCCAACTCCAAAGGCGCTCCGCCCGGAACCGTCACAACGGCTACATGTCCCTGTCCGGCAATATTTCTCAGCGACCCACAGTCCAAGTATTCGCTACTTCCAATCATGAAAGTAAAGTTGATCTTTGGCTCTGGCAAGGTGACGGGCACGACGTAAACGCTCACTGGCTGTCGAAGTGACGGGTTTGGATTATTGTCGGGCAATGCGGGATTGGTAATCTTGTAATGTACGGGAATTGCCTGACCATTACCCTGTGCAGTAATAAATGCGTGTGGAATGGTAAACGGAACCGGATCGTCGTCAACTTCACTACCAGTCACGGTATACACCCCTCCAGGAGCGGGAACAGCTACGTCCCCCCAGTAGAGTTGATAGACGTCACCAACTTCTCGAACTTTATCAATGACTGTACTCGCCGTGCCGTCCTGCCCTGCATCGACGAGCTCAAATTTATTGGGATCGCCAGTGACTGCCGCTTGAACCCTTACCACGCTCAAGTTCGGGTTGCCTGTTTCCGGATCTTCTGGATCAGGTGGCGGGGTACCAGGACGCCGAAGGTCGACCTTCACCGGCACAACCGTGTTTTCAGGATATTCCTGCGTGCTACGCCATATCGAGTAGGTGACGCTGACAGGCCTTTCCCCGAGTCCTTTGGCTTTCACATGGTGGTAAGGAACGTCGAAGATCATCGGAAAACCATCAACGGACCTTTTGCGTGGCTGAGGAATGCCATCCCACGTCAGCGCTACCTCATCCATCGCGCCAACATTGTCGTACTCGCGGATGATAACGCCCACATCAGGGTACGCATCCTTGATAGTGATGAGGTTATCGGGACCCGGCGCCTCAGGCACTTCAAGAGGCTTCAGGTTAGTGGGCTGCTGCGCCAGCAGAACCAGAACGTCCAGTTCATGTGAAGGCGGTCCTTCATTGCCAACGCGATCCTGCCATTGGTAATAAATGATTTTTTTCCCCTCACCCTCGGCTTCGATCCGGGCCTTCGTCAGTGTGACCGTCATAGCAGCGCTACCGTCGTCGGGGGCAATATAGGTGTCGACAATCGTGCCCGGGATGCTATCGCCCATATAGACACGGGCAGTATCCCCGGTTCGTCGATCGGGATGCAGCGGGATCGTCAACTCAAGATCAGGGTCGGTTGCCAATCGCTCTATTGTTATACGACCGTCCTCGTACGGAGTCGGTAATTCAATTGGCTCACCAGCGATATTTTTATTCGGCGGCTCCTTATCAATCAGAATAAATTCCGGAACTGGAAAATCATATACATCCCTGACATAGGTCAATCTATAGCTCAATGCAAACCGACCTTCTGCAGTCGTCTCAAGACTCGGCAATACCAGTTTCTGCTGAGTAGTTACCGGAGTCTTCGCTATGATGGCATCGCCCACTTCCGCGCCATTCCACAATAGTTGCAACTTTACGTCGCGATTAGGTGGAGGGACAGGATTGATATCCAGAACGTTTTCGATAATAACTTCGTTAGGAAAACCCTGCCGAGCCTTCGGTAGTTTGTTGTCATCGTCACCTGAAACATTATCCAGCAAACCCTGTAGTTTCGGTGGCGTTGGAGCGCGTGACGCCCGGGTTGCGCGGATGGCCTTCATTGCCGCCCTGCCGGGCTCGCCTTGGGTATTTTTTTCATGGACAGTCATTTTGTCACTCTCCTGATATTAAAGCAGATATTTGAACTCTATTTTTCGACACAACATGACCTCCGAATCGAAACTTCGACCCGTTACTGCCTGTCATTTATTTACTGCTTTATTTGCACGAAAAAACTTATTCCGGGCAATAAACCTCATTCATCGGCGAACAGACTATGCCGCTAGGCATGGTTCTATTGATAATTACAAATTCAGGTCGTGACCTGCCAATCGTGCCGTCCTGTTTATACAACACATAATAAACAAGTGCAGAAGCATTATTCACCATGGGTGCTATAAGCCGTTCGTAATCAGTGACGACCAGATCAAAGCCATTTTGGATATCCGCCAACTCGATTTGTTTTGGCAATTCGTCATAGGCATCGACAATAGGATTAGTCCCGTTCGGTCCCAGACACCCCTGCCAATGCACAATAACTTCATCCTTCTCTGCAAAGAGCGGGTTGGCCGGAATATGTACGGTGACGCCTTCCCACAAACGAGGTTTGGAGCAACAGTGCAATTCGACTTGTTTTCCGGCATGGGGGAATGTCGGCTCGTCGAGATTTTCGATGACGACGATCGCCACCTCTACCTCAGTCTTTCGAGCATGCTGGTCATTCACCCCATTACGGGTAACGTAGTAAACCGGTAACTTCGGATTCTGCAGGTCTGGCTGAATGTACTGCCAGGGAATCTCCACCTCGATGGGCGTGCCGGCGCCATCACTGGCTTGCACCGTGTACGTGGCAACCGGCGTCGGAATCTGCCCCCAGTACACGTCTATTTCCTCAAAGGGCTGAGGATTGTCGTAGAGCGTCAATATCGCTCGCGCCGGCAAGCCGAAATCAATACTGCGTAGCTTGTCGGGAAGATCAGACTTCTGCCCGCGAATTTCCACTTTAGCCAGGGTTTCATTGAGCAACGCCGGGGCGTGCACATGATCCTGACCGGCAATGGTCAAATTCAACGCGACAGAAATGTCGGAGGAAGGCGCAGTGTAGCTGCCATCTGCCAGACGAATGCGATAACTCACTTTGGGCCGTGACGGACCATCGCCACGCGCATGCAGCGCCGTCCACGGAACAGTGGTTTGCAGCGGGAAGTCCGTCGGATCGACCGGAATTTCTGCCAGCGTTGTTCCGTCCCAGTCGATTGCAACCCGATGGGTAGCATCCGGAAAATCATAAGGATCTATCAGTACCTGGACGCTTTCACGAGCCTGCTGCCGATCAAGCAGATTACGCGTCAATATCACGCGAGGAGGAGGCAGATTGCCTGGCAGCGGCGACAGGTCGACAAAGATTTTCGCTCGCTTGGCGTTGGGCCCGATATTGCCCGCACGATCCCTGAGCCGGTAATACATAAAACGATCACCGTGCCCCCAAGGGCGGATCTCGTCGGCATACACAGTGATCAACAGACGTTTGTCGATAATGTCCTGAGCGCTGAACTCCTGTTCGCGGATCTCGACTTCGCTGTCGGACGGATCTTCCTTGTCCGTCCAGAAATAGACGGCTCGATCGCCCGGTGCTACATCGATGTAAAACGGTACTTCGACGATGACCTGCCCGTGCTGCGTCAAATAGCTTTCTGTGATGACACCGTTCAGCTCGTCAGGAAAAATGACCGCATCGGGCTGGTTGCCGAAATTGGGCTTGTAGGTGTCGATGGTGATCTGTTTTTTTAAGGATTCCGAAGCGTTGGCCTCAGATCCGCTGGGGTAAAAGCGAATGGATACGTCATAGACCCCATGGCTTAAAAGATCTTTCGGTACGCTAAGAGTCTGCGGCTGCTGCACCGGGACATTGGATGGGTACTCGCGAAAATCCACCGGAACAAAGGCTGCGCCGCGCGTTCTGAAGCTCAGTTCCACTTTGTCGGTACGATTGGGAACCGTGGTGAAATCCACGCCTTCGAACGTGACCTGCAGAGGCTGCCCCAGCGCGCGCAGAGGAAGCAGTCCCGCAGGATCTTCCGGGTCCAGCACCGAAGGTACTTTGGGTGCTGGAATATCGGCGAGCGGCTCGCCCTGAGGAGTGATTTGATCGTTCGGCGTATTGGTGGCAGACATCGCACGTAATCCCTGACGAGTGTTGGAGCCCGCGTTGCGCACATTGTCGAACTGCGGCAGGCGTGTGTTGAATGGCTTCATTTAGCGCGCATCACTCAAAAGCGACAACTGTCAGAAATTACAGGTATTGCTACCGTTCGTCGGAGAAAATCCCGATTAGCAGGCCTACACCCGATAGACGACAGCGTTTAACCGATCGCGCCCTCGACCGTGGTTGCTGAAGCTCTCGGGAGCAAGTCCTCCGCCCACAGGGATCTGTGTCGATCACAAACCTCTGTCACACCACCGTACCTGTGGGAGCAGCTCGCGCAGACTGGCGAACAGGCAACGCATTTCCATCAGGCAGAAAAAACCCGCCGCCCCTTCAACGGGGGCGACGGGTTTTGTCGTTTCAGGCCTCGATCAGACGGTGTCCACCTTCAATGAATGATCATTCAACATGCCGCTGATGATCGTCGCCGTGTCATGTCCACCGGCAACCACGCCACCCGCTCCCGGCGTGACGCCGTAGTGGCTGGCGAGGTTGACGCCGGCCAGATCGATGGTCTGGTTCGGCGTGGCACCGGCCATGGCGCTGACATCGATGCTGGTGAGCACCGACGCGCCGCTGCCGGTGACGGTGAAGTGCAGGTAGTCATCCAGCGACGCCGTGGTGCCGTTTTCACCTTGCAGCAGTTGCGACAGGTCGAGCTTGTCGGTGCCGGGGGTGAAGTCGGTGATCAGGTCGTGGCCGCTGTTGCCTTTGAGCCACTGGAAGGTGTCGGCCCCTGCGCCGCCCGTCATCGTGTTGTTGCCCATGCCGCCGATCAGCAGGTCATCGCCGCCGCCACCGTTGAGGATGTCGTTGCCCAGGCCGCCGTTGATCACGTTGTTATTGTTGTCGCCGGTCAGGGTGTCGTTGAAGTTCGAACCGACGAGATTTTCGATAGCGGTCAGGGTGTCCGTCCCTGCGCCGACGGTGTTTTGCGCGCCGAGCAGGCCGAGGTTGACCGTCACGCCAGCCGTGGCGTGGGCGTAGCTTGCGGTGTCGATACCCGTGCCACCGTCAAGCAAGTCGTTGCCCGGGCCGCTGTAGAGCAAGTCATTACCAGCGCCGCCGTGCATTTCGTTGTTGCCCGAGCCTGCGGTGAGCACGTCATTGCCATCGCCACCGTTGAGGATGTTGTCGCCGGTGCCGGCCACCAGAATGTCATCCCCGGCAGTGCCCGTGAGGGTGTGGCCATCCTGATAAGTAATGGTCACAGCAGCGGTATCGCTGCCGCCGTGGTTGTCGTTGGCGGTGTAGGTACCGTTGAAGTCCGGGGTGATGTCGTGGGCCCCGGCGTAGTTGACCGTCATGGTCAGTTGGTAGTTTTCCGCAGCGTTGGTGTTACTGCCGCTGGTGTTGGTGATGTTGGTCACGTGGATCTGATACGTGCCGTCGGCGCTGGCGGTGATGGTGCCGCCATCGGCGATGCCGACGAACGCTCCGCCGTTGAGCGAGTACTCCATGGTGATGTGCCCGGCCGCCAGGTTGTGATCGAGGTTGAGAGTTTCGCCCTGTTTCAGTTTGACGGTGATCAGGTCTTCATCGTTGGCATTGGCGTTGGTCACCGCGCCGAGGTAACCGCTGACCACCAGCACGGCGGTCATCGCTGCAGTGTTGGCGGCAAACGCATTGCGCACATCCGCCAGGCTCTGGTTGGCGGCCGTATTCCCGGTGCCGTTGAAGGTGATCGCACCACTGCCGGTGAAGTCCGCGCCCTTCGCCACCCAACCGGTATTGAAACTGGTTGGCGTGGCGTTGAGCGTGTCGCCATTCGGATCAGTGTCGTTGGCCAGCAACAGCTCACCCGGCACCACGATGTTGCTCGACAGCACGTTAGTGATGATGTGGTCGTCCGCCGCCACCGGAGGCGCGTTGGGGATCACTTTCACCGTCAGCGTCGAGCTGGCGAGGTCGCCGTCGTTGTCGCTGAGGGTGAAACCGATGTTTTCGGTGATCACCACCGCGGTGGTTTTCTGCGAGGTGTAGCTGTAGTCACCGGTGTCGAGGTTGATCACCAGCGTGCCGCTGTTGTTGGTGGCGATGCTCAGCGTGTTGTTCACGGTGTTGAAGGTGCCATGGTTGGTGCCGCCGCTGGCGACCAGCGAGCCCTGTCCGCCATTGGCTTTTGGATCGTAGGTGTACGTGGTGCCGTCAATGACGATGGATTTGATGAAGCCGCCATCGGCGCCGAACGTACCGCCCTCTCCCAGCAACGAACCGGTAACCGGCGCGCCTTCCACGGTGCCGGACAGCACCGAGTTGAGCTGGTTGAGATCCGTCACCACCACCGCGTTGGTATTGGTGTGGGTGATGCCGTCATACGCCAGCGGATCGAGGTTGGCGTTGCTCACGCCACTGCCCAGGCCGATCGCGTAGTTCTTGATGTTGTTGGCATCGAGGAAGTTTTTCAGCGCCGCTTCGTCGGCAGCGTTGATGTCGCCCTCGTTGGGTTTGCCGTCGGAGAAGAAGTAGCCGACGTTCTGCGCCCCGGTGAGTTTGCCCGAGGTGTTGAACGCGGTCTGCATCACCGCCACGGCCGCGTCGTAGTTGGTGCCGCCACCCGCCGTGAGGCCGGCGAGAATGGTTTTCGCCGTGGCCACATCGACCCACACCGAGGTGCGGTCGGTAGCGTTGCTGCTGAAGGTAACGAGCTGCACTTTCACATCGCCAAGATCATCGTACTTGTCGAGCAAGGCACTGATCGCCTGCTTGGCCAGCGCCAGCCGCGACAAGCCGGGCACGCCAGAGGCGTCGGCCATACTGCCCGAGATGTCGAGAACGATCAGCAGGTTGGAATCGATCTCCACTGCCGCCACCGAACGATCCGACGCCACGGCTTTGGGCACGTCGTCGACGATGTTGACGACGAGGGTGCTGGTGGTGCTGTTGCCCAACGCATCGGTGGCTTTGTAGGTGAAGCTTTCGCTCAGGGTATTCGCCCCGTCGTTGGCATTCGGCGTGGTTTTCGGTGCCGAGGTCAGCGTGTAGGTGTAGGTGCCGTCAGCGTTGAGCTGGATCTGTCCGTAAGTGCCGGTGGCGCTGCCGACCAGCGTATAGGTGATCGCGCCCGTGCCGCCGGTGACCGCGCCGACCAGGGTACCGGTGGCGGTTTCGCCGGTGTTGGTCGGGTCGCTGCCGGTGACCGTGCCGGGGGCCAGATCCGCGCCGTCCTTGGTCAGGTCGAGGGCTTTTTCGTAGACCGTCACGTCCTGATCGACCGAGGCCACCAGTTTGCTGTCGGCGACATTGATGGTGATGGTCGTGGTGCTTTCGTCGCCGTCACTGTCGCGGATGGTGTAGGTGAATGTATCGGTGGCGCCGGGTGGACTCACCGAGTTCGGGTTGCTGTGGTAGACGGCGTTGCCTGCCGCATCGAGGGTCAGGTATCCGAAGGCGCCGTTGATGTTGCTGTTGAGGCCGCCGATTGCCGACGTTGCGGTGTTGCTGCCGGCGCGCACGCCCACCACGGCTCCGCCCGCCGCAGCACCATCGGCGCCGGTGACGTCGTTGCCGAGCACGCTGATGTTGACCGTGCCACCCTCCGCCACCGAGCCGGTGTCGGCTCTGGCGGTGGGGAGATCATCGATGATGTTGACGTTGATCTGGCCGCTGGCGGTGCTGCCGTCGGTGTCGGTCGCCACCACGTTGAAGTTCTCGGTGAGGCTGTTGGCACCGTTGGCGTTCGGGTGGGTTTCGTTATCCACCAATGTGTAGCTGTAGCTGACCACGCCGGTCGCCGGGTTGTAACCGGTGATGGTGAACGTGCTGCCCAGCGGCGAGACGACCGATTGCGGGAAGCCTGCGGCCACGCCGTTAGTGACCACGGCAATGCCACCGACGGTGAGGGTTTGCAGACCATCGAGGGCGGTGACGGTAAAGGTGCCGCTCTGGGTCAGGGCCGGTGCGTTGGGGCTGGTGCCGTCGCTGAGGTTTTTCTCGTAAACGGTGAGTTCGCCGCCATTGACGTCAAGGCCGTTGAGCACCACCGGATCGTCGTTGTTGTGGATGTTCAGCACCAGGTTGGCGGTGCTGGTGTCGCCGTCGGCATCGGTCAGGGTGTAGGTGAAGGTCTCGGTGCCGTTGCCACCGCCGTGCAGATTTTTGAAGTCGGCGTCGCTGGTATCCAGCGTGTAGGTGTAAGTGCCGTTGGCGTTGAGTACCAGGGTGCCGTAGGTCCCGACGATCGTGGCGGGCGTGATCGGACCGGCATTCGGACCGGTCGCGATGACATCGGCGCCTTGCACGTCATTGGTCAGCACGTTGCCGGTCAGCGTCAGTTGGCTTTCCGAGGCGGTGCTGGCGTTGCTGTCATTTACCGCTTTCGGCACGTCATCGACGATGCTGACGACGATGGTGCTGGTGACGACGTTGCCCAGCGAATCGGTGGCCTGATAGGTAAAGGTTTCGGTCAGGGTGTTGGCCCCGTCGTCGGCGTGCGGCGTGGTGGTCGCCGGCGATGTCAGGGTGTAGGTGTAGGTGCCGTTGGGGTTGAGGACGATCTGCCCATAGTTGCCGGTGGCACTGCCGACCAGCGCATAACTGATCGCACCGACGGCGCCGGTGACCGAGCCGACCAGCGTGCCGGACGCGGTTTCGCCGGTATTGCTCGGATCGCTGCCGGTGACCGTACCAGGGGCCAGATCGGCGCCGTCCTTGGTCAGGTCGAGCGCTTTTTCGTAGACGGTGACGTCGGTGTCGCTTGTCGCGTACAGCTTGCTGTTGGCGACATCGATGGTGATGGTGGTGGTGCTCTCATCACCGTCAGAATCGCGCACGGTGTAGGTGAATACGTCCACCGCGCCCGGGCCGTTCACGGTGTTCGGATTGCTGTGATAAACCGCGTTGCCGTTGGCGTCGAGGGTCAGGTAGCCGTAGGTGCCGTTGATTTGCGCGTTCAGGCCCCCGATGGCGGAAGTCGAAGTGTCGGCACCGGCGCGGACGCCCACTACTGCGCCAGTCGCGGCCGGGCCGTCAGCGCCGCCGATGTCATTGTCGAGCACGTTGCCGCTGACCGTACCGCCCTCCGCCACCGAGGCTGCGTCGGGATGAGCGCTGGGCAGGTCATCGACGATATTGACGTTGATCTGGCCGCTGGCCGTGCTGCCGTCGGTGTCCGTGGCGACGACATTGAAGTTCTCGGTAATGCTGTTGGCACCGTTGGCGTTCGGATGGGTTTCGTTGTCGACCAGGGTGTAGCTGTAGCTGACCACACCGGTGGTTGCGTTGTAACCGGTGATGGTCAACGTACTGCCGAGTGGCGTGACGATCGATTGCGGAAAGCCTGCGGCGACGCCGCCGGTCACCACGGCAATACCGCCCACGGTCAGGGTTTGCAGGCCATCGAGGGCGGTCACGGTGAAGGTGCCGCTCTGGGTCAGTGCCGGCGCATCGGGACTGGTGCCGTCACTGAGATTTTTCTCGTAAACCGTCAGTTCGCCGCCATTCACATCGAGACCGCTGATGACCACTGGATCGTCGTTGTTGTGGATCTGCAAGACGAGGTTCGCGGTGCTGGTATCGCCGTCGGAATCGGTGATGGTGTAGGTGAAGGTTTCGGTCCCGTTGCCACCGCCGTGCAGGTTTTTGAAGTCGGCGTCGTTGGTGTTCAACGTGTAGGTGTAAGTGCCGTTGGCATTGAGTTGCAAGGTGCCGTAGGTCCCGGTGAAAGTGCCGGCGGTGACCGGCCCGGTAGTTACGCGGTCGGCGCCTTGCACGTCGTTGGTCAATACGTTGCCGGTCAGTGTCAGTTGGCTTTCCGAAGCGGTGGTGGTGTTGTTGTCGTCCACGGCTTTTGGCAGGTCATCGATGATGTTCACATCGAGGGTCGCGTTGGCGGTTGTGCCGTTGTCGTCGACCACGGTGACGGCGAACTGCTCAGGCAGGTTGTTCGCGCCGTTGGCGGTTGGGTGCGCTTCGTTGTCGACCAGGGTGTAGCTGTAGCTGACCACGCCGGTTGCTGCGTTGAAACCGGTGATGGTCAGCGTGCTGCCCAGCGGTGTGGTGACTGATTGCGGGAAGCCTGCGGCGACGCCATTGGTGACGACGGCGATGCCGCCGACGGTAAGCGTGGTGACGCCATCGAGCGCGGTGATGGTGAACGTGCCGTTCTGAGTCAGCGCAGCGGAGTCCGGTGCGCTGCCGTCACTGAGATTTTTCTCGTAAACCGTCAGTTCGCCGCCATTCACATCGAGGCCGCTGATGACCACCGGATCGTCGTTGTTGTGGATCTGCAAGACGAGGTTGGCGGTGCTGGTGTCGCCGTCGGAATCGGTGATGGTGTAGGTGAAGGTTTCGGTCCCGTTGCCACCGCCGTGCAGGTTTTTGAAGTCGGCGTCGTTGGTGTTCAACGTGTAGGTGTAAGTGCCGTTGGCATTGAGTTGCAAGGTGCCGTAGGTCCCGGTGAAAGTGCCGGCGGTGACCGGCCCGGTAGTTACGCGGTCGGCGCCTTGCACGTCGTTGGTCAATACGTTGCCGGTCAGTGTCAGTTGGCTTTCCGAAGCGGTGGTGGTGTTGTTGTCGTCCACGGCTTTTGGCAGGTCATCGATGATGTTCACATCGAGGGTCGCGTTGGCGGTTGTGCCGTTGTCGTCGACCACGGTGACGGCGAACTGCTCAGGCAGGTTGTTCGCGCCGTTGGCGGTTGGGTGCGCTTCGTTGTCGACCAGGGTGTAGCTGTAGCTGACCACGCCGGTTGCTGCGTTGAAACCGGTGATGGTCAGCGTGCTGCCCAGCGGTGTGGTGACTGATTGCGGGAAGCCTGCGGCGACGCCATTGGTGACGACGGCGATGCCGCCGACGGTAAGCGTGGTGACGCCATCGAGCGCGGTGATGGTGAACGTGCCGTTCTGAGTCAGCGCAGCGGAGTCCGGTGCGCTGCCGTCGCTGAGGTTTTTCTCGTAAACCGTCAGTTCGCCGCCATTCACATCGAGACCGCTGATGACCACCGGATCGTCGTTGTTGTGGATCTGCAAGACGAGGTTGGCGGTGCTGGTGTCGCCGTCGGAATCGGTGATGGTGTAGGTGAAGGTTTCGGTCCCGTTGCCACCGCCGTGCAGGTTTTTGAAATCGGCATCGGTCGGATTCAGCGTGTAGGTGTAAGTGCCGTTGGCGTTCAGCACCAGCGTGCCGTACGTGCCGGTAAAAGTACCCGCCGTGATCGGCCCGGCATTTTCACCCGTCGGCACACGGTCGGCGCCTTGCACGTCGTTGGTCAACACGTTGCCGGTCAGCGTCAGTTGAGTTTCCGAAGCAGTGGCGGTGTTGCTGTCGTCCACGGCTTTTGGCAGGTCATCGATGATGTTTACATCGAGGGTCGCGTTGGCGGTGGTGCCGTTGTCATCAACCACGGTGACGGCGAACTGCTCAGGCAGGTTGTTCGCGCCGTTGGCGGTTGGATGCGCTTCGTTGTCGACCAAGGTGTAGCTGTAGCTGACAACACCAGTTGTGGCGTTGAAACCGGTGATGGTCAGCGTGCTGCCCAGCGGTGTGGTGACTGATTGCGGGAAGCCTGCTGCCACGCCGTTGGTGACGACGGCAATGCCGCCGACGGTCAGCGTGGTGACACCGTCCAGCGCGGTGATCGTGAAGGTACCGTTCTGAGTCAGCGCAGCGGAGTCCGGTGCGCTGCCATCGCTGAGGTTTTTCTCATAAACCGTCAGCTCACCGCCCTCGACGTTCAAGCCGTTGATGATCACCGGGTCGTCGTTGTTGTGGATCTGCAAGACGAGATTCGCGGTGCTGGTATCGCCGTCCGAATCAGTGATGGTGTAGGTGAAGGTTTCAGTACCGTTGCCACCGCCGTGCAGGTTTTTGAAATCGGCATCGGTCGGATTCAGCGTGTAGGTGTAAGTGCCGTCGGCATTCAGCACCAGCGTGCCGTAAGTGCCAGTAAAAGTACCCGCCGTGATCGGTCCGGCATTTTCACCCGTCGGCACACGGTCGGCGCCTTGCACGTCGTTGGTCAGGACGTTGCCGGTCAGTGTCAGTTGAGTTTCCGAAGCGGTGGTGGTGTTGCTGTCGTCCACGGCTTTTGGCAGGTCGTCGATGATGTTTACATCGAGGGTGGCATTGGCGGTGGTGCCGTTGTCATCGACCACAGTGACCGCGAACTGCTCAGGCAGTGTATTGGCGCCGTTGGCGGTCGGGTGCGCTTCGTTGTCGACCAGGGTGTAGCTGTAGCTGACCACGCCGGTAGTGGCGTTGAATCCGGTGATGGTCAGCGTGCTGCCCAGCGGTGTGGTGACCGATTGCGGGAAGCCTGCTGCCACGCCGTTGGTGACCACGGCAATGCCGCCCACCGTCAGGGTGGTGACACCGTCCAGTGCCGTGATGGTGAACGTGCCGTTTTGCGTCAGTGCGGTTGCATCAGGCGCGCTGCCGTCGCTGAGATTTTTCTCGTAAACCGTCAGTTCCCCGCCCTCGACGTTCAAGCCGTTGATGACCACCGGATCATCGTTGTTGTGAATCTGCAAAACCAGGTTCGCGGTGCTGGTGTCGCCGTCGGAATCGGTGATGGTGTAGGCGAAGGTTTCCGTGCCGTCGCCACCACCGTGCAAGGCTTTGAAATCCGCGTCGCTGGTGTTCAGCGTGTAGGTGTAAGTGCCGTTGGCGTTCAACACCAAAGTGCCGTAAGTCCCGGTGAACGTGCCGGGCGTAACCGGGCCGGTGGCCACACGGTCGGCGCCTTGTACATCGTTGGTCAGGACATTACCGGTCAGCGTCAGCAAGGTTTCCGAGGCTGTCGAGGTGTTGCTGTCATCCACCGCTTTCGGTACGTCGTCGGTGATGTTGACGTCGAGCGTGCCAGTGGCGCTGTCGCCGTTGCTGTCGCCGGCAATCACCGTGAACTGTTCGCTGAGGTTGTTCGTGCCGTCGCCGGCGGCATGGGTTTCGTTGCCGTTGAGGGTGTAGCTGTAAGTGACCACGCCGGTCGCCGGGTTGTATCCGGTGATGGTCAGCGTGTTGCCCAGTTGCGTGGTGATCGATTGTGGAAAGCCGACAGCCACGCCCGCGTTGATCAGGCTGATGCCGCCCACGCTCAGGCTGCTCAACCCGTCTGGCGCCGACACGGTGAAGCTGCCGCTTTGGGTCAGCGCGCCGGGATTGGCGGCCGAACCATCAGGCAGATTGGCTTCATTGAGGGTCAACTCGCCGCCGGGCACGGCAAGGCCGCTGAGGGTGACCAGATTGTTGACCGGTGGCGGTGGCACCACCGGCACGGTGTTGTCACCGTTGTCGATGACCGCGTTGTGGCGTTCTTCGGGAAACTCGGGGATACCGCCGAACCCGGCAGTCGGGAAGCCGATGATCGGATCGACCCGCCCGCCGACTTCGGTCAGTAAAACGAAACTGTGCCCGCCGCCCAATTCACCCGGCGCGCCGCCCGGTGCATTGGGGCCGGCTGCAGTGGCTTCAGCGGATTTGGTCGGGTCGTCACCGGCGGCGATGGCTTTCTGGATCTGCTCGACGTCGGTCAGTTGCGCCTCGCTCGGGGTCAGCACTTCGGGCGCGTTCACATGCGCCGCCTGATCGGCCAGCAACTGGCTGGTCATGGTCAGGCTGCTGTCGCGGCCCAGGGTCAATTCCTGGCCATTTTGCAGATGAACGGCAACGGCGCCTTCCGCCCCGGTGATCAGTTGATCGCCCGCAAACAAGCGATCCCCTTCAACCAGTGCGCGTTTTGTACCGTCGGCTGACTGAGCGAAAACCTGGCCAATGACTTTAGTAACCGTACCGATGAGCGTTGCCATGTGAAATCCTCCGCTGCCGACCACCGTCGGCACTGGTAAGCGAAGCAGCCCATGGCTCAATCGGGTTGTCGGGGGCGACGCTCGCACCCTCGACAGTTCGTTTCGCAGGTAGCACCTTACGGAAACTTCAGTGCTATCAAGCACTTCCGAACCCTGTTCAAGGCAGCACGCCCACTAACGCTACGTAACGATGGTGAATCACCCGAGTGACAAAAAAATGTCGCTCATCCGTCGCTACGCGTCCCTCCCCTTCAGCAGTACTTCGCCGTATGTCGCAAAGTGAGTGGAACTTTCCTCAAGCCTTTTTGCACTCCCTAAAGCGCATAAAACAAAGGCTTTCGTGCTGAACAATGTGCCGCTTTTTACAAAGCGCATAAGTTTTTTTCGGCATAAGCCTTATGAAAATTTTTTCTTAGCTACGCTTCAGGATGTTCTTAGCTCTGTTGTTACAAGAGTGAAACGCCTACACCTAAAAATATCGTCAAATATTTGGCGACAGTTACACACCATCAGGACTCAGGGAGATGCACCCATGCGCGTTCTAACCCCCCTCTGCAGCGCGGTTTTGCTGGCCATGGCTTGCACTTCTCAAGCCCAGGCCATGAACCTCACCGAGGCGATCCAAAGCACGATTGCGACCCACCCGGAACTGGCTTCGCGCGTGGATGCACGCCTGTCGGCTGATGAACAAGTCAAAGTTGCCAAGGGCGGCTTCTACCCGTCCGTCGATTTGAACGCCGCCTATGGTCGCGGCTACAGCGACAACACCAACACCCGGGCCTTCGGTAATCACCACACCGAGATTCTCAATTACACCCAGTCGGAGCTGCGTCTGCGGCAAATGCTCTTCGACGGTTTCAACACCGCCAACGAGGTCGAACGGACCAAAGGCGTGTCCAATTCGCGCGCGTACTACGCGCAAGGCACCGCTCAGGATCTGGCCCTGCGCACCATCGAGGTCTACCTCGAAGTGCTCAAGCGCCGCGAACTGGTGACGCTGGCCCGGAACAACCTGCAGGCGCACTTGCGCGTCAACGATCAGATCGGCCTGCGTACCGAGCGCGGCGTCGGCAGCACCGCTGACTCCGATCAGTCGGTCGCTCGTAAAGCGCTGGCACAGAACAACCTCGACACCGCCGAAGTCGATCTGGCCGATGCCGAATCAAACTTCTACAGCGTGGTCGGGCGTATGCCCGATGAGCTGGAAACCCCGGCCTCGACCCGTGGCGAGTTACCCACCTCCCTGCCGGAAGCCCAGCAGAGCATGGTCGAGAACAACCCGTATCTGAAATCCGCACAGGCCGACGTGCAATCGGCCGAGAGCCAGTACGAAGTCGCCAAGTCACCTTTCTATCCACGCTTCGACGCAGAAGCGGCGGTGGGCGCGAACAACAACGTGCAAGGCGATGAGGGTCACGACAACGAATGGCGTGTGGGTGTGGTGATGAACTACAACCTGTTCCGTGGCGGCAGCGACAAGGCACGACTGGCCTCCGATGCGCACCAGATCAATCAGGCGATGGACATCCGCAACAACGCCTTGCGTCAGTTGAACGAGAACATTCACCTGGCCTGGAACGCCATGGTCAACGCGAAAAAACAGACCCCGACCGCCCGCGAATACGCCGAAACCACCAAGCGTGTACGCGCCGCGTATCAGGATCAGTTCGGCCTTGGCCAACGCACCCTGCTCGATTTGCTCGACAGCGAAAACGAGCTCTACAACGCCAACCGCCGCTACACCGAAATCCGCTACACCGAGGAATATTCGATGTACCGCGTGCTGGCGAACATGGGCCAGTTGCTGAGCAAACAACGGGTGGTGCTGCCTGCCGATGCGATCGCCGCGACCGAAGTGAAAAACGAGGCGCGCCTGCCCGAGCTGAAATGACGTAGACCTCCTGCCGAAGGCTGCTGATTCTGATCGTTCCCACGCTCTGCGTGGGAATGCAGCCCGTGACGCTCCGCGTCACTGGACGCAGAGCGTCCCTGGAGTTATTCCCACGCAGAGCGTGGGAACGATCAGTAAGCCCAATGAAGCGGTAACAGGGGAGCGATCAATATGACCAGCATGGAACCCGGCCATTCCGGGGTCGATCCGCGGCTGAGCTTCGATGATCCGTTACTCGACGGTCTGTTGATCCTCTGCAAACTCCATGGCGCGACGGTCAGTCGCGCCAGCCTGAGTGCCGGGCTGCCCCTGAACAAACAACGCCTGAGCCTCGATCTGTTGCCCCGCGCCGCCGCCCGGGCCGGGTTGCAGGCGCGTTTGCTGCGTCGTGATCTGAAAGATATCTCGCCACTGAACCTGCCGATCCTGTTACTGCTCAACGACGGCCGCACCGCCGTGTTGCGGCGTTTTGGCGATGACGGCAAAGCCCTGATTTTGCCCAGCGAAGCCGATGGCGGCGAGCAATGGGTCAGCCGCGAAGAACTCAGCGAACACTACAGTGGCCAGGCCTTGTTCGCCCGGCCCCGCCACGAACTTGAAGACCTGCGCTCGCCCCTGGTGCCGCGAGTGCATGCGTGGTTTCGCGACACTTTGAAGCTGTCGAAATGGCTCTACAGCGACGCGATCCTTGCCAGTTTCCTGATCAACCTTCTGGGCCTGATGGTGCCGCTGTTCGTCATGCAGACCTACGACCGCGTGGTGCCGAATCAGGCCACCTCGACCCTGTGGGTGCTGTCGATCGGGCTGCTGATCGGCACCGGTTTCGAACTGGTGTTGCGGGTGGTGCGCGCGCACTTGCTGGACACCGCCGGCAAGAAAACCGATGTGATCCTATCCGCGACATTGTTCGAGCGCATCACCGGCATGTCGATGAAGGCGCGGCCGGCGACCATCGGTGGTTTCGC
Organism: Pseudomonas sp. Seg1; assembly: GCF_018326005.1. Classification (NCBI taxonomy): domain Bacteria; kingdom Pseudomonadati; phylum Pseudomonadota; class Gammaproteobacteria; order Pseudomonadales; family Pseudomonadaceae; genus Pseudomonas; species Pseudomonas sp. Seg1. The sequence goes on along the minus strand of NZ_AP021903.1, from coordinate 1,728,709 downwards.
CCAGAGCATTCATGACTTCCAGGGCTTGCGCGAATTCCTCACGGCGGTGACCCTGACCAGTCTGATCGACCTGCCCTTCGTGGTGTTGATGCTGGTAGTGATCGGCCTGCTCGGGGGCTGGCTGGTGGTGATTCCGCTGCTGGCGTTTCCGATCACGATCATGTTTGCCATGGCCATTCAGGTGCGTCTGCGCGACACCGTGCAGAAGAGTTTGAGCCTCGGCGCCGAACGTCAGGCTTTGCTGATCGAAACCCTCGGCGGTCTGGAAACCCTCAAGGCTTGCAGCGCCGAAAGCGAGCGCCAGCACAAATGGGAAAGCACCCACGGCGCCCTCACCCGCCTCGACAGCCACGCGCGCAATCTATCGGCGCTGGCCACCAACGGCACGCTGTTCATCCAGCAGTTTTCCGGGATGGCGACGATTGTTGCCGGGGTCTACAGCATCATCGCCGGCAACCTCAGCGTCGGCGCGCTGGTGGCGACATACATGCTCGGCAGTCGCGTGCTCGCGCCGCTGGGGCAGATCGCCGGGCTCATCACCCGTTATCAGCAAGCGCAACTGACCATGAAGAGCACCGACGCGCTGATGGCTCTGCCGCAAGAGCGCGACGGCAAACAGCGGCCGCTGGAACGTACGCAACTGCAAGGCGCGCTCGACGTCAACGGCGTGACCTTTCATTACAACGGGCAGAATGCGCCAGCCCTGAGCAATGTCAGTTTCAGTCTGAAACCTGGCGAACGGGTCGGCATTATCGGTCGCAGCGGTTCCGGCAAAAGTACTTTGGCGCGGCTGGTGATGGGCTTCTATGAACCGGAAGAAGGCCAATTGCTGCTCGACGGCCTCGACCTGCGGCAACTGGACGTCGCCGACCTGCGCCAGCAGATCGGTTACGTCGCCCACGATCTGCCACTGTTGGCCGGCAGTCTGCGCGACAACCTGACCCTCGGCGCGCGCTACATCAGCGACTCACGCATGCTCGAAGTTGCCGAACTGACCGGCGTCACCGAACTCGCCCGTCAGCACCCGCAAGGCTTTGACCGCCCGGTGGGCGAGCGCGGGCAATTGCTCTCCGGCGGACAACGCCAGGCCGTGTTGCTGGCGCGAGCGTTGTTGCTCGACCCGCCGATCATGCTGCTCGACGAACCCACCAGCGCCATGGACAACAGCAGCGAAGACCAATTGCGCCAGAAGCTGCACGACTGGGTACAAGGCAAAACCCTGCTGCTGGTCACCCACCGCACCTCGATGTTGAGTCTGGTCGACCGGTTGCTGGTGCTGGACAACGGCCGGGTCGTCGCTGACGGTCCGAAAGAAGCGGTCATCGATGCACTGCGCAAGGGCCGCGTCGGCTCGGCGGCGGTTTAGGAGTTGCCCATGTCTGCTTCTTCCGGCTCTGATTCAAATGCCAAATCACGCGGCTACTTCGACAGTTTCGGCAAAAGCGCCGAGGCCGAGTTCATGCCGGAAACCGCCGGCGCCTCGTTGCAGGATTCGCCACGCTGGTCGCGGATCACCGTGTGGCTGGCAGCGGGCTTACTGATCTCGGCGCTGGTCTGGGCCAAATTCGCGGTGCTTGAAGAAGTGACCATGGGCGAAGGCAAGGCGATTCCGTCGAGCAAGGTCCAGGTGATCCAGAATCTTGAGGGCGGGATCGTCACTGAAATCTTTGTCCGCGAGGGGCAAATGGTGAACAAGGGCGACACCCTGCTGCGCCTGGATGACACGCGGTTTCGCTCGAACAAGGGCGAAAGCGAAGCGGATCGTTATGCACTGACGGCCCAGGTCGAACGGCTGTCAGCAGAAGCCGAGGGCCGGCCGTTCAAACTCTCTGATGAAGTGATCGCCAAAGCACCGCAAGTGGCAGAAGACGAGCGCTCGCTGTACGAGCAACGGCAACGGCGTCTGGCCAGCGAACAGCGCACCTTGAGCGAACAATTGCGCCAGAAGACTCAGGAACTGGCTGAATTCCGCTCCAAGCAAGGCCAGTTCAGCTCAAGCCTGGCGCTGCTGCAGCAAGAGATGAACATGTCCGAGCCATTGGTAAAAACCGGCGCGGTGTCCCCGGTGGAAATCCTCCGGCTCAAGCGTAGCGCGGTGGAAATTCGCGGCTCCTTGAACGCTACGACACTGGCGATTCCCCGGGCCGAATCGGCGATCGCCGAGATCCGCAGCAAGATCGACGAGTCCGAGCAGACCTTCCGCTCCGAGGCCGCCAAAGAGCTGAATGAGAAACGCACGGACCTGTCGAAAATCACTGCCAGCAGCATCGCCATCGACGACCGCGTCAGCCGCACCACGGTGACGTCGCCGGTACACGGGGTGATCAAGCAACTCAAGGTCAACACCATCGGCGGCGTGGTCCAGCCGGGCAGCGACATGGTCGAAATCGTGCCGCTTGAAGACAACCTGCTGATCGAGGCCAAGGTGCGCCCGCAGGATGTGGCGTTCCTGCATCCGGGCCAGAAAGCCATGGTCAAGTTCAGTGCTTACGACTACACGATTTACGGCGGGTTGAGTGCCAAGCTTGAGTTGATCGGTGCGGACACGATTACCGATGACAAGGGCAACAGCTTCTATCTGATTCAGGTGAGAACCGATAAAAACCATTTGGGCGGGGATGTGAAACCGCTGCTGATCATTCCGGGAATGGTAGCGACGGTGGACATTATTACCGGGGAGAAAAGTGTGCTGGATTATCTGCTGAAACCGGTGCTGAAGGCGCGGACCGAGGCGATGCGTGAACGGTAGCGATATCCGGATTTTGCGGTGAATTGACTGGCCTCATCGCTGGCAAGCCAGCTCCCACAGTATCCGGGTCAAACACAAAATCTGTGAACACCTCAGAACCTGTGGGAGCTGGCTTGCCAGCGATGAGGACTGCAAAGGCACCGATCACTTTTCAGCATGATTACGCAAAAAAACCTCCTCCCCCATCGCCGCAATCTGCCCCTCGATCAACGCCTCGAACGGTCTCAGCAACGGCGCAAACGTAGTCGGCGCTTCGAGAGTTTCAAGCGCCTGCACAATCGCCTCGATCGTCGACAACGCCCCGGCCCCGGCGCCTTGCGCAATCGATAGCGCGACACACCGCCCTGCGCCAGCGTCACCCGTGGCAACGCCGCCAGCAGCGGATTGAGGTGCAACATCTTGCGCGCCTTGCGCCAGGTGCCGTCGGGCACCACCAGCAGCAACGGTTCATCAGACTCGCCATACGCCTGCATCGGCTGCGCATCATCCGCCGGAAACAACAACCGCGCCTGATACCCCGGCCGGTTCAGCAGCGCCGGCAAATCCGCGAACACCTCGCCGACAATCAGTTCGGCATTGGTCAAACCCAGCGCCGCCAAGCGCGCGGTATTGAGCGCATGACTGACCTCGCTCGGATGCTGCAACAGCAACACCCGGGTGCGGCTGTCGAGACGGGGGATCAGCGCGCACAGGCAATGGGTTTCGGGGCGCAGGCAGCGCGGGCATTGAGGTCTGGACATACTTCTTGTTCCTACAAGCTAGGCCTGATTGAGCTGGGCTTTGAGCAAATCACGGAAGGTCTGAATCAGCGGTTCACGGCTGCGGCCCCGGCGCATGATCATCGAAAACGGTGCCTGATAACCGAAGGTCGCCGGCAGCAACACACGCAAATCACCCTTGTCCGCCCAGGCTTGAGCGTAGTGCTCCGGCAGGTAACCGATGTAGGCGCCGGACAGCACGAGAATCAGCTGCGCCTCCATACTTTCCACGGTCGCCGCACTGTGTTTGAAGCCGTGCCGGGCCAACTCCGCCTGACTCCAGTAACCGCGTCCGACCATGCGCTGCTGGGTGATGACCTGCTCAGGGATGCGCCGCTCGTTGAACAACGGGTGCCGGCTGCTGCAATACAGCCAGTGCTGCTCGCGGTACAGCGGCATGTAGACCAGACCGCTCATGCGCGTGGAGAACGCCCCGATGGCCAGATCGAGGCGGTTGTCCTGCACGCCGAGTTGCAGTTCATACGGGCTCATCACCGACAGATGCAAATGCACCGCCGGATGTTCCTGACTGTAGGCGCCGATGGCTTCGGCGAACGGCAAGGCCTTGTCACTTACGGTGGAGTCGATGACCCCGAGATTGAGCGTGCCGCGCAGTTCACCCTTGAGCGCGGCGGCGTATTGCTCGAAGCCTTCGAGTTCGGCGAGCAGGCGCAGGGTTTCCTGATGGAACAGCTCACCTTTACTGGTCAGGCTGAACCCGCCACGCCCGCGATGGCACAGCACCAGACCGAGCGCGGCTTCGAGCTGGCTCATGTAGGTGCTGATCGCCGAGGTCGACAGGTTGAGTTCCTGTTGCGCGTTGGCGAAACCCTGATGGCGCACGACGCTGACGAAGATGCGCAACAGTTTCAGGTCGGGTAAAGCGTTGGCCATGCGGCTCTCCAAACATCTGTCGAACACTGATGACTTTGTGGTGAGGGGATTTATCCCCGATGGGTGGCGAAGCCGCCCCACGCCTGCAAATCGATTCATCAGGTATGCCGCGAGCAACGAATTTACGACTGCTGCGCAGTCGATCGGGGATAAATCCCCTCGCCACAGGGGTATAGGTGCAGGTTCGGGAAGTCTATCTCCAGCCTCGCCATTAGTTTAGAAAAATCTGAACTAAGTATTTGCCCGTAGCGATTCTTCCCCTCCACTACATTTCGCAGAATCGGCCCCACAGCGGCGTCCGAACCTGTGCTGAACGGTGCGCCGACATAAATAAAACAAAGACGATGAGGCCTTTCCCGTGGACAAGATTCTTCACCAACCACTGGGCGGCAACGAAATGCCGCGCTTCGGCGGCATCGCCACCATGCTCCGACTCCCACACCTGCCCACTGCTGCCGGTCTGGACGCTGCCTTCGTTGGCGTGCCGCTGGACATCGGTACTTCGCTGCGCCCCGGCACCCGCTTCGGGCCACGCGATATCCGCACCGAATCGGTAATGATCCGCCCGTACAACATGGCCACCGGCGCCGCTCCGTTCGACTCGCTGTCGGTGGCCGACATCGGTGACGTGGCGATCAACACCTTCAACCTGCTCGACGCCGTGCGCATCATCGAAGAAGCCTACGACAATATCCTCGAGCACAACGTGATCCCGATGACGCTGGGTGGCGACCACACCATCACCCTGCCGATCCTGCGTGCGATCCACAAAAAGCACGGCAAGGTCGGTCTGGTGCATATCGATGCCCACGCTGACGTCAACGATCACATGTTCGGCGAGAAGATCGCCCACGGTACGACCTTCCGTCGCGCCGTCGAAGAAGGCCTGCTGGACTGCGACCGTGTGGTGCAAATTGGTTTGCGTGCGCAGGGTTACACCGCTGACGACTTCAACTGGAGCCGTGATCAGGGCTTCCGCGTGGTTCAAGCCGAAGAGTGCTGGCACAAATCGCTGGCACCACTGATGGCCGAAGTGCGCGAGAAAGTCGGCGGCGGTCCGGTGTACCTGAGCTTCGACATCGACGGCATCGACCCGGCCTGGGCGCCAGGCACCGGCACCCCGGAAATCGGTGGTCTGACGACCATTCAGGCGATTGAAATCGTGCGCGGCTGCCAAGGCCTCGACCTGATCGGTTGCGATCTGGTAGAAGTCTCGCCCGCTTATGACACCACCGGCAACACCTCGCTGCTGGCCGCCAACCTGCTGTACGAAATGCTCTGCGTACTGCCTGGCGTGGTCCATCGCTGAGGATCGGGTCATGAACGAACGTGATCAGGTTCTGAAGGCCGCCGCCGATCTGGTGTCCGCCTTCGCCCGTAACGATCGCGAAGCCTACTTCGGCGCGTTCAGCGCCGATGCCAGCTTCGTTTTCTACACCCTCGAACAGCCGCTGCTGTCGCGCGATGCCTATCAGGCGTTGTGGGACAAATGGCGCGCCGAGGATGGCTTCGAGGTGCTTTCCTGCACCTCAAGCAACGCCTTCGTCAGCCTGCAAGGTGACGTGGCGATTTTCATCCATGACGTGGCCACCGAGCTGCGCATGCAAGGGGAGCAACACTTCAGCCAGGAGCGCGAGACGATTGTTTTCAAGAAACAAGCGTCGAGCCTAGAACAACAAGGCCATTGGCTGGCCTGCCACGAACATTTGTCCGCAATGCCGGAAGGGCTGCCATCCCCTTAGCCAAGACAGGTGACGTTCACGCACGATGAACGCGCCTTTATGATCGGAGCAGATCATGAATAACAACAACAACGACCAAAGCCTTACGCAAATTGAAACCCACGGGGTCGAACAGATCCCGGACCACGAACGCAGCGCAGGCCCGACGGACTTGTTCCGGATGATCTTCGGCGGCTCGAATACCTTTGCCACCGCCGTGCTCGGCAGTTTCCCGGTGCTGTTCGGCCTGTCGTTTCAGGCCGGCGTCTGGGCGATTGTTGCGGGCGTGCTGCTCGGCTCGCTGATCCTCGCACCGATGGGCCTGTTCGGCCCGCTCAACGGCACCAACAATGCCGTGTCGTCCGGTGCGCACTTCGGCGTGCACGGGCGGATCGTCGGTTCGTTCCTGTCGCTGTTGACCGCTATCGCGTTTTTCTCGCTCTCGGTGTGGAGTTCGGGGGATGCGCTGATCGGTGGTGCGAAACGCTTGATCGGTCTGCCGGAAACCGACCTGACTCTGGGCCTGGCCTACGGTCTGTTCGCGATTCTGGTGCTGACCGTGTGCATCTACGGCTTCCGCTTTTTGCTGTGGGTGAACAAGATCGCCGTGTGGAGCGCCAGCCTGTTGTTCCTGCTGGGCATCTTCGCCTTCGCCGGTCCTTTCGACGTCAACTACGCCGGCACGGTGAGCCTCGGTCAGCCGGGTTTCTGGGCCGCGTTCATCGGCGCCGCCCTGGTAGCGATGAGCAACCCGATTTCCTTCGGCGCGTTCCTCGGCGATTGGTCGCGCTACATCCCGCGTGACACCTCCAAGCAGCGGATCATGGCGGCGGTTGTGCTGTCGCAGATCGCCACGTTCATCCCGTTCCTGTTCGGCCTGGCCACCGCGACCATCGTTGCGATCAAGGCGCCGGACTACATCGCGGCGAACAACTACGTGGGTGGTCTGCTGGCGGTGTCGCCGAGCTGGTTCTTCCTGCCGGTGTGCCTGATTGCGGTGATCGGCGGCATGTCCACCGGCACTACCTCGCTGTATGGCACCGGGCTCGACATGTCCAGCGTGTTCCCACGGGTGCTGTCGCGCGTGAAAGCGACCTTGCTGATCGGCGTGCTGTCGATTGCCTTCATCTTCATCGGGCGCTTCGCGGCGAACCTGGTGCAGAGCGTGTCGACCTTCGCCGTGCTGATCATCACCTGCACCACCCCGTGGATGGTGATCATGATCATCGGCCTGCTGGTGCGTCGCGGTTTCTACTGCCCGGATGACCTGCAAGTGTTCACTCGCGGCGAGCAAGGCGGACGCTACTGGTTCAGCCACGGCTGGAACTGGCGTGGTCTGGGTGCATGGATCCCGAGCGCGGCGGTCGGCCTGTGCTTCGTCAACCTGCCGGGGCAGTTCGTCGGCCCGCTGGGCGAGATGGCCGGCGGCATCGACATCAGTTTGCCGGTGACTTTGGGTCTGGCTTCGGTGGTGTATCTGACCCTGCTGAGCCTGTTCCCGGAACCGCGCGACGTGTTCGGCCCGAAGGATGCCCGCAGCCAAATCGTGGAAAAAACTGAACTGCGTCAGGCCGCCTGACGCAGCCCCCCGGTGGGAGCGAGCCTGCTCGCGATAACTGCAGCACATCCAATAAAGATGTGACTGACAGACCGCTATCGCGAGCAGGCGAAGGCCTACAAAGGGCAGCACCACTGAACCAAATTTGTTTCACCATAAAAAAGACAATCGGAGACACGCCATCATGGCTTTGGATTTATTCGTCGTCCTCATCTACGCCGCCGGCATGCTCTTGCTCGGCTACTTCGGCATGCGCAAGGCCAAGACCAACGAGGACTTTCTCGTGGCCGGTCGTAACCTAGGCCCGAGCCTGTATATGGGCACCATGGCCGCGACCGTGCTCGGTGGCGCATCCACCGTCGGCACCGTGCGTCTGGGCTACGTGCACGGCATCTCCGGTTTCTGGCTGTGCGCGGCACTCGGTTGCGGCATCGTCGCGCTGAACCTGTTCCTCGCCAAACCGCTGCTGAAACTGAAGATCTACACCGTTACCCAGGTCCTGGAAAAACGCTACAACCCGATGGCCCGCTCGGCGAGCGCGGCGATCATGCTGGCCTACGCGCTGATGATCGGCGTGACTTCGATCCTCGCCATCGGCACCGTGCTGCAAGTGCTGTTCGGCCTGCCGTTCTGGATCTCGGTGTTGCTCGGCGGTGGTGTGGTGGTGGTCTACTCGGCCATTGGCGGCATGTGGTCGCTGACCCTGACCGACATCGTCCAGTTCATCATCAAGACCGTTGGCCTGATGTTCATCCTGTTGCCGATCTGCCTGTACCGCGTTGGCGGTTGGGATGAGTTGGTGCTGAAACTGCCGGCCACTGCCTTCAGCTTCACCACCATCGGCTGGGACACGATCATCACCTACTTCATGATCTACTTCTTCGGCATCCTGATCGGTCAGGACATCTGGCAACGGGTGTTCACCGTCAAGACCGCCAAAGTCGCGCAATACGCCGGCAGCATTGCGGGTATCTACTGCATCCTCTACGGCCTGGCCTGCGCGCTGATCGGCATGGCCGCGCACGTGCTGATCCCGGATCTGGACAACGTCAACAACGCCTTCGCCGCGATCGTCAAACTGTCGCTGCCGGACGGCATCCGTGGTCTGGTGATCGCTGCGGCACTCGCGGCAATGATGTCCACCGCCAGCGCCGGCCTGCTCGCCGCTGCCACCACCCTGACTGAAGATCTGTTGCCGAAACTGCGTGGCGGCAAACAGTCGAGCCTGGGCATCAACCGCCTGTTCACCCTGCTGACCGGCATCGTTGTGCTGGGTATCGCGCTGGTGGTGAACGATGTGATCAGCGCCCTGACCCTCGCCTACAACCTGTTGGTCGGCGGCATGCTGATCCCGTTGATCGGGGCGATTTTCTGGAAACGCGCGACCACCGCCGGCGCCATCGCCAGCATGGGCCTGGGCTTTGCCACCGCGCTGCTGTTCATGTTCAAGGACGGTCTGGACGCCAACACGCCGATCTACTACAGCCTGGCTGTCGGTCTGGTGAGTTTCGTGGTGGTCAGCCTGGTCTCCCCTCGCCCGGCGACCGTGGCCAGCGCGATCTAAGCTGAAACATAACGACTTGATGCTTTCTTCGACGGGTGTGGCGTCGGTTGCCACACTCGTTTTTTTACGCCTGAAGGAATGTGCTGATGAAGATTGTTTCTCGCGATCAGTGGTTTGAAGTGCAGCACCTGAGTGACGGCATCCGGTTGATTCATGAGCCGCACATTCGACCGTTCTACCGCTGCAACCTGTGGCATGTGCAGGGCCGCGACAAAGACCTGTTGCTCGATAGCGGTTCAGGGCTTGTCAGCCTGCGCGAACAATTGCCATGGATTACCGAGCGACCGTTGGTGGCAGTAGCCAGTCATTGCCATTTCGACCACATCGCCGGGCATCACGAATTCGCTGAACGACTGGTGCATCCGGCCGAAGCGGACATTCTGGCTGCGCCCGATGGCGAGAATGATCTGAGCCGCGCTTTCGTCGGCGATGACATGTTCGAGGCGCATCCGGATTGCCCGTTGTGCTACGCCGAGTACCGGGTCAAAGCCGCGCCGGCGACCGGGTTTGTCGAGGATGGCGATGTGCTGGATCTGGGCGATCGCAGCCTGCAGGTGCTGCACACGCCGGGGCATTCGCCGGGCGGGATCAGCCTGTATGAAGCGGCGACACAAACGCTGTTCAGTGGCGACATCATCTACGACGGGCCGTTGATCGAGGACGCCTACCATTCTAATCTGGATGACTATGCGGCCAGTCTGCGGCGTTTGCAGGCATTGCCTATCCGCACCGTGCATGGCGGGCATTTCGGCAGTTTCTCCGGCGAGCATTTGCGTTCGATGATTGACGAGTGGTTACGCGGGCACGCGTGACGCCTGCTGTAATCAAGCAAAACAACAATCAGAAATATCTGCCATGAGAAGAGCTGCCGTGCGTGCCGCCGTGCACCGATATATTCGGCGTCTGCTGGAAAGCCGCGAATTCAATGACAACACCAGCCTGGTGCAACTGGGTTTGGAGAAAGCTGATATCGAGGATCTGATCTTTCATCTGGAAGATGAATTCGGACTGACGGCGTTTACGGCGCAGGAAGACCGGATGCTCAAGACCGCGAAGACCGCGAATGACTTGAGCCGGTTTTTACTGGAGATCGGGCGGCATTGAGAGGGATTGGCAAATACATCTGTCAGGATGCTGGAGATCCCTGTGGCGAGGGGATTTAGCGAAACGTCGCACCGCCCCGATGGGCTGCGAAGCAGCCCCAAAACCATTAAACCCGGTTCGACCTGTAAGAATGTGATTGCTGCAAATGGGGCTGCTCCGCAGCCCATCGGGGATAAATCCCCTCGCCACAAATAACCCCATTCACCTGATGCTTACGTCTGCCTAGCGCCGACGCGGTTGGCGCCGACGCTGTTCGTCGTCTGTGCGAATCGGTACAGGTTGCAGAGGCGGTTCGATCAAGCCGAGGGCAACACCTAAATCGTGCAGCCAGTTCTGAATTTTCTCTTTCATCGTCATGCCCCCTTCAGGGTGGTGCTGAGCGGCCGGAATTCTGAGGCCGCTTCGCACTGATAATAGTCCGAAGTCCTACGCAATGCTCGGCGAAATCCGCAATGATCTGTTACTGAATTGAACAGAATTCCTGTCCATTCGTTCAAGCCGTTTCCCGGCTTTCATTCAGAGCCGCAGGATAGACGGCTTGCTGCACTTCAATCCACGCGTTGAGGTTGGCGCCAAGCATGCCTTTGCGCCACATGAGCCATGTTGTCGCACTCACGAACGGCTCAGCCAATGGATGCGCGGCAACGTTCTCGCGACCCGGCAGACTGGCGAGCATCGACTCCGACATCAGCGCCACGCCACTGCCCGCCACCACACAAGCAAGCATGCCCTGATAGGACTCGATTTCCATCGCCCGGCCCATCGCCGCATGGGCGTGGGCAAACCACGCCTCCAGGCGCATACGGTAGGAGCAGCCCTGGCGGAACGTGAACACCGAACGCCCTTCAACATCCGCGGCGCTGCGCACCGGTGGATGATCGATTTCCGTGATCAACACCAGCCGCTCTTCGCACAACGGCACACCATCGAGCCCGGCCAGCTCCAGCGGGCCGTCCACCAAAGCTGCATCGAGGCGACCCGTGAGCAAGCCTTCGAGCAGTTCGCCGCTCGGTGCCGACTGCACTTGCAGGTTCACCGCCGGGTACTGCTTGTGATACCGCGCCAGCAATGCCGGCAAATGGATCGCTGCGGTGCTGTACATAGTACCCAGAACAAAATCACCCGCCGGCTGCCCACCCATCACCGCCGCAGTGGCCTGATCACGCAGGGCAAACAGTTTGCCGGTGTAGTCCAGCAAGACTTTTCCCGCAGGCGACAGCTGCAAACGCTGACGTTCGCGGACGAAAAGCTCTACGCCGAGTTGCTCCTCCAACTGTTTAAGCCGGGTCGACAGATTCGACGGCACTCGGTGCAGGCGTTCGGCGGCGCGGGTGATCGACCCTTCCTGCGCAACGGCCTGAAAAATCCGCAGTTGGCTGAATTCCACGACCTTTCTCCAGAACAGAACAAGTTACTCACTATTATTCAATTTTAAAGAAAGTCAATCAGTCTTAGCCTGACGGTCATTGATCCTCTAAAGGAATCCAGACCATGTCGCCGCTGATTCGCTTATCCGCTTGCTTCGTCGCTCTGATGATGGCCATGGGCATCGGCCGTTTCGCTCTCACACCGCAAATGCCGCATCTGCTCAGTGAAGGGCAGTTTGACCTGACGGCCGCCGGTCTGATTGCGGCGGCCAACTACCTCGGTTATTTGTTGGGTGCGGTGGATGCAACGTTCGCCCGCCGTCCCGAGCAGGTGCAGCGTCGCCTGCACGGCGGATTGTGGCTGTGCGTGCTGCTGACGCTGGCATCGTTCTGGGCCAACGGTTTCTGGTCGCATCTGGTATTACGCTTCGGTACCGGCGTGGCGAGTGCCTGGGTTCTGGTGATGATCACATCACTGAGCCAGCCATTGGCTGCGGCGGCAGGGCGTCCTCGGTTGGGCGCATTGGTGTTTGCCGGACCAGGTCTGGGAATTTTTCTGACGGGATTGCTGGCACTCGTCTCACATCTGCTGCAGCAGACGTCGGCGACGTTGTGGCTGATTTATGCCGTGGCGGCCTTGGTGATGATGCTCGGCGTCTGGCGCTTTTTGCCGCAACCGGTCGCCGCGCCCATCGTTGCAACGACTTCCATCAATCCAGCCAATCGCGGCATTGCCCGTCTGGCCGTTATTTACGCGTTGTACGGCATCGGCTACATCATCCCGGCGACGTTCCTGTCGCAGATGGCCAACGCGCAGTTTCACGGGCAATGGCAAGCGGATCTGTTCTGGCCGTGCTTCGGCCTTGGCGCGGCCATCGGCGTGTTGCTGGTGAGTCTGCGCCGGCATGATCCGGCGACCACGCGCCACTGGTTGACGGCGACGCTGTGGCTGCAAGCCGCCGGGGTTTTTGCCTGCCTGTTGGGCAGTGGTTGGGGTCTGGCACTGGGTGTGGTTCTTTGCGGCACTCCGTTTCTGGCCTGCATGCAGTTGGTCATGCAACGCTCCCGGGAGCTGGCGCCGCATGCCACCCAGCGCAATGCCGGCATGTTGACCGCTTGCTTTGCCGTCGGCCAGCTCAGCGGCCCGTTGCTGGCCGCGCTGAGCAGCCATTTCAGCGGTGGTTTGCAGCCTGCGCTGGTGATCGCCGGCAGCGGCTTGTTGATGGCCGGTGGCCTGGCGCGGCAATCGACTAGCGCTGGCCGAGCGCTTTGCGCAAACGCCGACGCAGCCACTGCTCGGCGCTGACAAAAGTGATGCCGAGCAATACCAGCACCGCACCGATGACAAAGTTCAGGCTCAGGTGTTCGCCGAGCAGCAACACGCCGAAGGTGACGCCGAACAACGGCGTCATGAACGAGAACACCGCGAGGTTGGCGGCCAGATAACGGCGCAGCAGCCAGAACCACACCAGGTAACTGAAGAACGACACCACCAGGCCTTGAAACAACACGCTGGCCACTGCCACTGTAGTCAGGCTGACATGAGTAATCTGGCCGCTGAACAGCGCGATCAGCAACAGGCCGAGAAAGCCGACGATCAATTGATAGAACAGGGTCAGCGTTACCGGTGCCTCGGACAACCGCGAAGCGCGCACCACCACCGTCGTCGCGCCCCAACAGGCGCCAGCCAAGACACCAAAGGCGTCCCCCAGCAGCATCCGCCGGTCGAGGTTGTCCCACGACACGCCGCCAGCGAAGGCAATCGCGATACCGATGAAGGCGAGCAAAATCCCCAGCCACTGCAAGGGCCGCAAACGCTCGCTGGCCAACAGGAAGTGCACGCCCAGCGCGGTGAAGATTGGCGCGGTGTAGAGGAACACTGACATGTGCGCCGCCGTGGTCAGTTGCAGACCTTCGGCGATGAAGAAGAACTCCAGGCCGAACAGCGCACCGGCCAACAAGCCGCCGCGCCAGGTCTTGCCGACCTGATTCCAACCGCCCTTCCAGCAGATGAGCAGTCCTACCAGCAATGCGGAAATGCCCGAGCGCGCCGCCGCTTGCATGACCGGCGCAATGTCGGGCGCCGCCCACTTGATCATCACTTGCTGCACGCCCCAGATCAGGCACAGGCCAATCATCACTTGCAGGGCAAAACTATCGGCATTGCGCCGCTCGATACTCACGGCAACACCTCGTACACACACAACATGGCAGGCCATCCAATGGTCATAACAAAGCCCCGGATCGATGTCCGGGGCGAATAGTGATGGCGTCGATTATTCACCAGTGCGGCAGAAAAAGCCGTCTGGAAAAGACATTTAATTCTTCCGTTGCGTCAGCGGTGAATGGCTGTCGGCTGCGCCGTCAATCGCTGGCAAGCGAGCTCCCACAGGGTTGCATAGTGTCTACAGATTCTACGTTCGGCACAAAACCCTGTGGGAGTCTGGCTTGCCAGCGATGAGGACGGTCGAAGCAGCACAACTCAACGCTTCGAAACAGCAAACCGCCGAGCCACACAAAACCCGACCGTACAAGCCACCGCCGTGGCAAACGTCCCCCACCCCCAATCCAGCAACGTCACCTGCACCGACCAGCCGCGCAATGTCGCCCAATTGGTCAGGTCATACGTCCCATACGCCACCAGCCCCAACAACGCTCCCATCCGCGCCGCTTGCTGCCAACTGAGCGCGGGCAACACCACAAACTGGATACAACCAAAAACGTACAGGCAATAAAAAACCGCTGCGGGAACCAGCAGCGGTTTTTCGAGCATCAGCGGACCGAGCAGTTCGCGATAGGTCGGTGCCATCAGCAGGCCGAGCCAGATGCCGTCAAGCAAAAGAAACGTCACCAACGTGGCGACGTAGGCAATCAACGCTTTTTTCATTTACCCGACCTCCTGTGAGCCCATGCAACATGGGCCACACCAGGCTCAGGTTAGTTCAATGCGATCGGCGTGAATGACGATCTTGCCATCCTTGTACAGCGAACCGATGGCCTTCTTGAAGTTGCCCTTGCTGACGCCGAACAGGCTGCTGATCAGTGCCGGATCGCTCTTGTCGCTGACCGCCAGCGTGCCGTCGTTCTCGCGCAATTTGGCGAGGATCTTCGACGACAGGCTGCTGGCCGCTTCCTGGCCGACCGGTTGCAGGCTCAGGCTGATCTTGCCGTCACTGCGCACTTCCTTGATGAAACCCTTTTCACGCATGCCGGAGCGCATGAACTTGAAGATTTCATTCTTGTGAATCAAACCCCAATGCTTGTTGTTGATGATCGCCTTGAAGCCCATGTCGGTGGCTTCGGCGACCAGCAGATCAACTTCCTGGCCTGCGCTGTACGTGGCCGGGGTCTTGTCGAGGTAGCGATCCAGACGCGCGGTGGCGGTGATGCGGCGGGTGTGCTTGTCGAGGTAGACGTGCACTACGCAGTACTCGCCGGCAGTCATCTGCCGCTTCTCTTCGGAATACGGCAGCAACAGATCTTTCGGCAAACCCCAATCGAGGAATACGCCAATGCTGTTGACTTCAACAACTTTCAGACTGGCAAACTCGCCCACCTGAACTTTTGGTTTTTCCGTGGTAGCGAGAAGTTTGTCTTCGCTGTCCAGATAAATAAATACGTTGAGCCAGTCTTCATCTTCGCTGGGAATATCTTTAGGGATATAACGGTTGGGCAAAAGAATTTCGCCGTCGGCACCGCCGTCCAGATATAAACCGAAGTTAGTGTGTTTAACCACTTGCAAACTGTTGTAACGCCCGACTAAAGCCATTTTCCAGAACCCTCATTGCGTGGGCGGCATTCTACCCGGTTTTGCCGCGTCCGTTCGCGGGCAAACCGGCGAGGCCGCAAATTCTGTGACAAGCCTTGATTTTCCTCGGTCGCGGGCCGGCGACCTGCCGCTCGTCAGTCTGATTTCGCGCCTCGCGATCGAGCATCACGGCGCCACGAAACATCAATGTTCTTATTTAAAACAGCAGGTTAGCCGGATATTTCGAGTATTGAATCGAGAATAATGCAGCAGCGCACTGGGTTATTCCGAAGGATATTTACCAAGCTATTGTCAAGTTATTCCTGTACGATGCCTGGCCGAGTTACTTTTCTACAGGTTAATGGCCGCCATGCGTGTAAAAGCATCCACCAGCAAAGCAAAGCCAGCTCCAGCCGTTGAAACCAGCGAATCGATCAACGATCAGATCGCAGCGTTCCTCAAGTCCGGCGGCGAGATTCAGCAAATTGCCAAAGGCGTCAGCGGCCAGACGTTCGGCCCGTCCAAGCAGATCAGCCTGGGCAAGAAGTAACACCCGGTAATACACCCGTCCTGAGGCGCTTTGAGCTTCGAAGCGTCTGGACTGGCACCCTCGCCACACCCCACCTCTGTTTAATCAAACTTGTATAAATCGACGAACGGCCTTCAATGCCGATCATTCGCCGGTATCCTTGCACGCGTCTAGATCAAGCGTTTCAGCAGGCCCGCCGGCCAGCGCTCGCTGTTCATGGAGTGACGCATGCGCAAAACATCCTGTTTATTGCTTGTAGGCCTGCTGGCATGCACGACTGCGCACGCGCAGATTTTCCAGCGTGAGCTCGGCGATTTCGACCTCAAACTCGGCACCACTCCGAGCCGCAGCATGGCCCAAGGCCTGGTCAAACCCGCGGCGGTCGGTTCATTCCACGGCGGCCTCGATCTGAGCCATAACAGTGGGCTCTATGTTGGCCAATACGCACCGAGCATGGGCATCACTCCGGGCAAAAACCTCGAGATCGATTCCTACGTCGGCTTCAAACAACCCTTCGATAACACGCTTGGCTATGAAGTCGGGATGATTCACTACAGCTATCCCAAGGTGGATACCCTCGACAGCCAGGAACTGTTCGGTGGCCTGACCCTGCTCGGCAGCCGATTCGGCATCGCCTTGAGCAACGATCCGGACAAACAGAACAACACCCTGTTCGCCGACCTTGGCGGCAATCAGCCGTTTGGCATTGGCGTCAGCATGAAATACACCACCCACCAACTGAACACACCGGTCGCTGTGGACGGTGGCTACGTCAGCAGCTTCACCGATTGGTCGGTGAAATTCTCGCGTCCGATCATGGGCGTCAATCTGGACCTGATCTACAGCAATTCCAGCCTCAGCGGCAGCGATTGCTCGGCCTACTCCGGCCATAACAGCGAGTGCGACGGCCTCGTCACGCTCAAGGCCGAACGCGCGTTCTATTGATCGGCTGAACTGCCGCACACCTTCTGCGTTCACATAGGAATCAGACTTTCGAAGCCAGGCTCACGCAAGGATTGGCCCATGTCTCGCTGGTTCAAAAACATTGCCGCCCTGTTGATATTTACCCTCGCCCTCGGCGCCTGCAGTCGCGTCGGCCTGGCCTATCGCAACCTCGACGTGATCATCCCATGGACGCTCAGCGACTATGTGGACATGAACGGCGAGCAGAAAGACTGGTTCAACGAGCGACTCAAGGAACACCTGAGTTGGCACTGCACCACGCAATTGCCAGGCTATCTGGATTGGCTGGATCGCTTGCAGACCATGGTCGAAACCAATCAGGTCACCGACGCAGCACTTCAGTCGCGCACCGTGGAAGCCAAACAGGCCATCGCTGAAACCGCACGAGAAATCACTCCGTCTGCAATCGAGTTGTTGCAGGGGCTGGATGACAAGCAGGTCGCGGAAATGAACGACGCGTTTGCCAAGGATCTGCGCAAACGTCAGCAGGAATACCTCAAGCCACCGCTCAGCCAACAGATCGCCGAACGCGCTGCACGCATGGATAAACGCCTGAACGACTGGCTCGGCCCTTTGAGCGCGCCTCAGGAACAACGGGTGATGGCCTGGTCAACGGCGCTGGGCGATCAGAACACCCAGTGGATCGCCAATCGTGCGCATTGGCAGAAGCAGTTCAGCGCCGCCGTCGCGCAGCGTAACAGCCCGGAGTTCCCACAACGAATCCAAACGCTTCTGGTCAATCGCGAGAGTTTATGGACAGCGGATTATCGCAAAGCCTTTGCCGATACCGAGGCGCAGGGACGCGCACTGGCGGTGGACTTGATGGCGGTAAGTACGCCGCAGCAGCGTCAGCGGTTGTTGAAGAAGATCGAGGGTGTACGGAAGGATTTCAATGACTTGAAGTGTCTGAAGGCCAGGCAAAAACCCTGAGCATCACGTATTTCAATTGGAGGAGTGAGCCTGCTCGCGATCGCGGTGTGACAGACGCTGTTTATGTGGCTGTCACATCGTGGTCGCGAGCAGGCCCACTCCTACAGGGCGATCTGCGTAAACTCAGGCGATCTGGGCTTTAGACGCTACTTCGTCAAATGTCGCCTCATCCAGCGCATCCTCCTGCTCATCCAGCACCTGGCGCGGATGATCATTGCCGGGGATGCTGCTGTCGATCAGGCTCAGCAGGCTGGATCCGCGCGGGGTCAGAATGAAATTGTTGCCGGTGCTGCCCTCATGGTCCGGGCGCGGCGCGATATACCCGCGGTCGAGCAGCAGACTTTCATACTCACAGGCCAGCGTTTTCAGATGATCCAGATTCTCGATCTGTTCACCTGAATTGGCTTTCTCCGCCGCATAGTCCTCGGCGTATTTTCGAGGCGCGAAACTTTCGCCAGCGCTGTTCTGCACTTCGTGCAGCAAACGCTCAATCAAATCCCACTTATAAGTCGTCATCCTGATTCAACCTCCGGTGCGCATGGTTTATGGCGCTGTCATAGGTTGTGACCCGAGCCTGTCGCAGCCGTTCAGCCGCGTTTTGCGAGATGACCGACCGGCGGTCTGTCGAATTCCCCGAGGGTTAAACGACTAGTCTGAAACAGACGGTTTCAACCCCGCAGGAGAAATCATCATGAACGTTGAGAATCATCCGGTGGTATCGCGCGAAGAATGGCTCACCGCCCGTAGGCAACACCTCGATCACGAAAAAGCCTTCACCAGGGAACGCGATCGGCTCAGCGCCGAACGCCGCGCCTTGCCCTGGGTGAAGATGGACAAGGACTACCACTTTCAGGGCCCGAACGGCGAACTGAAATTGGCGGACCTGTTCGGTAAACACAGCCAGTTGGTGGTTTACCACTTCATGTTTGCCAAGGATTGGGAAGAAGGCTGCCAGGGCTGCTCATTCCTCAGCGACCACATTGATGGCGCCAACCAGCACCTGGCCCATCACGACATCGCTGTCGTTGCTGTTTCCCACGCGCCGTTCAACGAATTTCAGGATTTCAAACGGCGGATGGGCTGGAAGTTTGACTGGGTGTCTTCAGAAGGCTGCGACTTCAACTATGACTTCGGTGTCTGTGCCCGGGCTGGGGATGTGGCTGCAGGAAAGGCTACGTACAACTATGAAAAGACCGACAGTGCCGAGGAAGAGATGCCGGGGCTAAGCGTTTTTTATCGCAACGATAAAGGCGAGATATTCCATACTTATTCAACCTACGCCCGTGGCCTGGACATGTTGGTTGGCGCCTACAACTACCTCGATCTCACACCCAAGGGCCGCAATGAGGACGAGATCATGGAGTGGGTTCGTCATCATGATCGGTATGAGGCAAAAGCAAAGTCCAGTTGCTGCCATGGAGACTGAAAGGCAAGTACAGATTCTGAACTTTTCCCGCCACCCAGGCCTCAACCGGTTAACCCGCCTTAACCGGAACTGAGGCCTGCCACGATGAAAACCCTGATCAAGCTCACCCTCGCCGCCACTCTTGCCTGCGCCCTGCCCGTCTGGGCCTGCACGCCGGAAGAAGCCACCGCCAAACGCGAACAACTGGCCAAGGAAGTCGCCAAGCTCACCGAGCAGAATCCAGCCAAGGCCAAGGAAATCAACGCTGAGTTGCAGAAGATGGATCTGGGCACGGCCAGTGCGGATCTGCCGGACAAGTGTCAGTTGATTGATCAGCGCTTGAAAGAGCTGGATAAAGCAGAGAAGAAAACCGAAAGCTAAAAAACTAAAGATCGCAGCCTTCGGCAGCGCCTACACCGAACCCTGTAGAAGCTGCCAAAGGCTGCAATCTTTCGACCGTAAAAATGCATTAGTGCATTTATTTATTTGCACAAATGCATATTCATGACTACGGTTACTTCGAGCAAGGAGATCGGCACCGGCCATCGGAGATGGCAACCGTTGAATACCGATCGCTCTGTAATACCGCAACACCCATACAAGCTGGACGCTTGTTTTCACTCATGGAGGATTGAAAATGTTAACCACAGAAGCAGCCCGATTTACCGGCGAAACTTTGCCACGATGCCTGATCGGCCATCTTCTCGACCCGCAACTGGTCGAAGTCGAAGCCGCTGCACAGGTCAACGCGCTGGCCGCCAGTCTCAACTTCAACATGCAAAAGCAGACCCAGACCAACTGGTGCTGGGCCGCCGTCTCCGCCTCGGTCGGCAACTATTACGGCACTGGAAACTGGACCCAGTGCGGGGTCGCCAGCTCGGCACTGGACCGCAACTGCTGCAATCAACCCGGGCCGTGCAACGTCTATGGCTATCTGGACACCGCGCTGCGGATCACCCGCAGTTACAACGGCATGAATCAGGGCTCGCTGCAGATGTCGGCCATCCAGAACCAGATCAGCATGGGCCGACCGGTCGGCCTGCGTTGCGCCTGGTACGGCGGCGGTGCGCATTTCCTGACGATCTACGGCACCAACGGCGATTACGTGCTGGTCGCAGACTCGATCTACGGCTACTCGACCCGCGCCCTGAATGCTTTCCCCCGTTCCTACAACGGCGGCGGCAACTGGACCAACACTTACTTCACCGTAAAAAACTAGGAGGGCGACATCATGCAACTGACTTATCCAAAGGCGCCTTCCAACGGCGTACAGACCTTGCGTCCGGCACTGCAAGCCGCCCTGCAAACCCGGGGCTTTGGCGTCAACCGCCAATTCGCCAACGCCGCTGCGGCGAAGATCAGTCTCAGCGAGGCTTATCGTGGCTACTCGCTCAGTCTGGACGACCTGAGCAACGGCAAAGGTCTGCAGAACGCGCGGATCGGCGATTGGCATTACCTGGTGTTTGCCGATGGCGTAACGATTGCCGATGCACAATTGGCTGAAGTGCGCGGGCATGTCGAGTTCGCCTCGTTGAACCACGGCGACCTCGCCGCCGCCACGGTGGGTGCGCTGAAACTGGCAGAGCAATCGCCGCAGTTGCAGGGCAAAACCGTGGAGCTGCGGCTGTTGTTTGTATCTGCGCTCAACGTTGTGGCGATCTGGCTGCATGCTGACGGTGAAGAGCTGCTGATCCCGATCGAGCCGACGCCCAGGGACCTGGCCGTCACTCGGTTGTACAGCGAGGCTGCCCTGCTCGCTGCATTGAAACCGGCGGCTGCTCAGGCGAAACAGCGCTTTGATGCCGACACCAGCGGCCTGCTGGGCAACTGACAAACGCTGGACGAAAAAAAACCCGGACATTGTCCGGGTTTTTTCTGTGTGCCTGAATCGACTTACTCAGCCGCAGGCTCTGCCGGCTTGCGGCGCTTGAGCGGGGCCATGCCGTCGCTGCTCACCAGAGAGTCCGGTTTCGGGCGGTTGACGCTCTTGCGCTTGGTCGGCGTCTTGGCGGCGGTTTTCTTCTTGTCGCCCTTGGCGTCGGTCTTTTTCTTCTTCACGCCGACAGCTTTGCCCGAGGCCTTGACCTTTTTCGGTCCGCCGTAGGTGCCTTTGACTTCCTTGATGGTGCGGCGCTCGAAGCTCTGCTTCAGATAACGCTCGATGCTCGACATCAGGTTCCAGTCGCCGTGGCAGATCAACGAGATCGCCAGACCGTCGTTACCGGCGCGGCCGGTACGACCGATACGGTGTACGTATTCGTCGCCGCTGCGTGGCATGTCGAAGTTGATCACCAGGTCCAGACCATCAACGTCCAGACCACGGGCCGCGACGTCGGTGGCCACCAGAATCTTCACGCCGCCCTGCTTCAGACGGTCGATCGCCAGTTTGCGATCCTTCTGGTCTTTCTCGCCGTGCAGCACGAACGCCTTGTATTCCTGAGCCACCAGACGCCCGTAGATGCGGTCGGCCATGGCGCGGGTATTGGTGAAGACGATGGCCTTCTGATAGGTCTCGTTGGCCAGCAGCCAGTTCACGATCTGTTCTTTGTGCTGGTTGTGGTCGGCGGTGATGATCTGCTGACGGGTTGTCGAGTTCAGCTGGCTGACCGCGTTGAGCTGCAAGTGCTCAGGGTTGTTCAGCACCTTGGCGATCATCTCGCGCAGGCCGGAACCGCCGGTGGTAGCGGAGAACAGCATGGTCTGCTGACGGTTCGGGCATTCGTCGACCAGACGCTGGACGTCTTCGGCGAAACCCATGTCGAGCATGCGGTCGGCTTCGTCGAGCACCAGTACTTCGACTTCTTTGAGGTCGAGGTTGCCGGCGTTGAGTTGCTCGATCATCCGGCCCGGGGTGCCGATGAGGATGTCCGGCACTTTGCGCAGCATCGCCGCCTGCACTTTGAAGTCTTCACCGCCGGTGATCAGGCCGGACTTGATGAAGGTGAACTGCGAAAAGCGTTCAACTTCCTTCAAAGTCTGCTGGGCCAGCTCGCGGGTCGGCAGCAGGATCAGGGTCTTGATGCTGACGCGAACCTTGGCCGGGCCGATCAGGCGATTGAGGATCGGCAGGACGAAAGCGGCGGTTTTGCCGCTACCGGTTTGCGCCGTCACCCGCAAATCACGCCCTTGGAGCGCCAGCGGGATGGCCGCGGCTTGCACAGGCGTTGGCTCGACAAATTTCAGCTCGGCCACAGCTTTAAGCAGGCGTTCGTGCAGGGCGAATTGGGAAAACACGGGTGCTACCTCGAAGATATGCAAAAAAACAGCTGCATAGGTTACCGGTTTCGAGCGCTCAGGCCGAGTTTCTTTATACAAACGGACGTAATCAGTGGCTTTTTTGTTGCTCGATTTGTCTCTAACGGTAATACACAGCGTCTTAAATGCTCTAATTGCCCATCGCGTCTTACAGAAGAATCGTTTCTCTCATGGATTTCAAACAGCTCTGGCTCAAAGCCCAGGACCTCTGGGGCACCCTCGAACAGCATCCGTTCCTGCAGGCCGGCCTCGCCTTGACCCTGCTGCTGGTGATCGCGCTGGTACTCGGACGAGTGGCGCGTTATCTGATCCTGCACGCCAGTCGCATGCTCGGTCGCCAGCCGTCCCTGCACTGGATCAACGACTTTCGCCACAACAAGGTGTTTCAGCGCCTGGCGCAGATGACGCCGTCGCTGGTGATCCAGTTCGGCCTGCACCTGGTGCCCGAACTGAGCAAAACCGCGATGACGTTCCTTGGCAACGTCGCGCTGTCGTTCACCATTCTGTTCCTGCTGCTGTCGATCAGCGCCCTGCTCAATGCCTTGCTCGACATCTACGCGCGCACCGAACACGCCCGTACCCGCTCGATCAAAGGCTACGTGCAACTGGCAAAAATGGTCTTGTACGTGTTTGGCGCGATCATCATCGTCGCCACGCTGATCGACCGCTCGCCGCTGTTGCTGCTGTCCGGTCTTGGCGCGATGTCGGCGGTGATTCTGTTGGTCTACAAGGACACTCTGCTGTCGTTCGTTGCCAGCGTGCAACTGACCAGCAACGACATGCTGCGGGTCGGCGACTGGATCGAGATGCCGCAAGTCGGCGCCGATGGTGACGTGGTCGACATCACGTTGCACACGGTCAAGGTGCAGAACTTCGACAAGACCATCGTCTCGATCCCGACCTGGCGGCTGATGTCCGAGTCGTTCAGAAACTGGCGCGGCATGCAGCAGTCCGGCGGGCGACGGATCAAGCGCAGCCTGTTCATCGACGCCAGCGGCGTGCGTTTCATTCGCGATGATGAAGAAGAAAAGCTCTCCCAGGTGCACCTGCTGACCGGCTACATGAGCCGCAAGAAAGCCGAACTCAAGGCGTGGAACGAGGCGCAGGGCAACGTCGCAGCAATGTCGGCCAACCGTCGGCGCATGACCAACATCGGCACCTTTCGCGCTTATGCGCTGGCGTATCTGAAGAGTCATGTCGAGGTTCAGCCGAACATGACCTGCATGGTCCGGCAGATGCAGACCACGGCGCAGGGCATTCCGCTGGAAATCTACTGCTTCACGACGACCACGGTGTGGGCCGATTACGAGCGGATTCAGGGGGATATTTTCGATTATCTGCTGGCGGTGCTGCCGGAGTTTGGTTTGAGCCTGTATCAGCAGCCGAGTGGTGGGGATTTGCGTACCGGGTTGCTGCCGGCGGTGTTGGGCGCAAGCCACATTCCCGAACCTGAAAAACATCTGATGTAACTTCACCGATCAAAACTGTAGGAGTGAGCCTGCTCGCGATGGCGGTGTGTCAGACAAATCAATATTGACTGACACACCGCCATCGCGAGCAGGCTCACTCCTACAGGGGATTATGAGGTGGCCGCAGATTTGCGGATACCCAACCGGCTGATCCACACCGCTGCCAGAATCACACTCCCGCCGAGGAACAACCGCCCCAGTTCCTCATGCTGATTCCAGATCAGCAGGTTAAGCAAAAGCCCCACCGGCACGTGCAGGTTGTTCATCACCGCCAGCGTGCCGCCGTTGACCATGCACGCGCCTTTGTTCCACCAGTACAAACCGAGCGCGGTCGAGACCAGGCCGAGGAACAGCAGCACGCCCCATTGCAACGGCGCTTCCGGCAGGAAGTTGGCCTTGCCGAACATCAGGAATGCAGGCAAGACCACCGCCAATGCACCGAGGTAGAAGAAGCCGAAGCGCCGGTAATGCGGCAGATCGCTCGGGTGTTTCGCCACCAGATGCTTGTACATCACCTGCCCTGCCGCGTAGGTGAAGTTGGCCAGTTGCAGCAGCAGGAAACCCATAAAGAAGTCCGGATTGATGCTATCGAAGCGAATTACCGCCGCGCCGCCCACCGCCACCAGCGCCGCAATCAGCGCCCACGGATTGAAGCGGCGGTTCAGCGCGTCTTCGATCAGCGTCACATGCAGCGGCGTGAGGATGGTGAACAGCAAAACCTCAGGCACCGTCAGCACGCGGAAGCTCAGATACAGGCAGACGTAGGTCACGCCGAACTGCAACGCGCCGATCAGCAGCATGCCGCGCATGAACGCCGGTTCCACCGAGCGCCAGCGCGTCAGCGGGATGAACACCAGCCCGGCCAGCACCACACGCACCAGCACCGCGAAGTAACTGTCGACATGCCCGGCCAGGTATTCGCCGATCAGGCTGAAGGAAAACGCCTGGATCAGCGTGACAAAAAGTAGATAGCCCATGGTCGCCTCTGTTTCGAATGGCGGCGACGATAGCGGGTTTTGCGCCAGACCGCGAACCCTCAAACAACACAAATCCCCTGTGGGAGCGAGCTTGCCCGCGATGAGGGTGTGTCAGGCAATTTGATGTGTCTGAATGACCGCCATCGCGAGCAGGCTCACTCCTACAGGGGTTCTACGTCGTTCACTGAATCGTGGACAAAAAAAAGCCCGATCTCGCTAAGGCGTTCAATCGGGCTACAGCACTCAGGAGCAACAAGTGCAAAGGGAGGTTCGATGCGCGTAGAGCCTTGAAGGGGTTGCGCCAGGTCACTAAAACAATCGGCGATTATCTGGCGATTAACATATCAAGCGACCTGGGACAGCTTGGCGTTGGCCTGATTCAAGCCTTTCTCCTGAAAGTCGCCGCCAAGGTTCATGCCTTCGGCGTGAATGAAGGTCACGTCGTGGATGCCGATGAAACCCATGACCTGACGCAGGTACGGTTCCTGGTGATCAGCCGGGCCACCGGCGTAGATGCCGCCCCGTGCGGTGAGCACATAGGCACGTTTGCCGCTGAGCAAGCCTTGCGGACCGGTTTCGGTGTACTTGAAGGTCACGCCGGCACGCAATACGTGGTCAAGCCAGGCCTTGAGGGTGCTCGGGATCGCGAAGTTGTACATCGGCGCGGCCATGACCAGTACGTCGGCGGCCAGCAATTCATCAGTCAATTCGTTGGAGCGGTCGAGCGAGGATTGTTCGTTGGCGTTGCGCTGTTCGGCGGGTTTCATCCAGCCGCCCAGCAAATTGATGTCCAGGTGTGGCACCGGCTTCACGGCGAGGTCACGTACGGTGATCTGATCGGCAGGGTGCGCGGCTTTCCACTGACTGATGAAGGTCTGGGTCAGTTGACGGGATACCGAGTCTTGCTGGCGGGCGCTGCTTTCGATGATCAGAACGCGGGACATGTTGTGTAGCCTCCATCCGAGAATGTTGTAGGTCGATGGAGTGAAGGTTAAACAGAGTCGAATCGATGAAAAAGCGCAAATAATTGCTATAAAGCATCGATAATTTCGTTTATAAGCTGACCATACCTTTAGGAGTGAGCCGGCTCCGGGCGGCGTTCCGACGATAGCGGTGTATCAGTCAATATCGATGTAGCTGACACACCGCTATCGCGAGCAGGCTCACTCCTACAAGAGATCGACTGTTATTTCGGGGTGCAGGTCAGGTTGATGCGCAGCTTGATGATCTCTCGGGTGAACTTGGCCGTGGCGTTTTTATGTTTGCCGGCAGGCACATCGATGGTGCGGGTGCGCGGCGCCTCCGGGCCATTGTTGAACACCGCTTTGCAGGTCGCATCGACATCACCGTAGTTGCTCACTCGTATGGAGCCGATGTCGTTGTCCGTATCGAAGGACTCGTAATCGATCTTCATGCCGTTGAGGTTTTTCTGCACATCGATCGGATACGCAAACGCCGTCAGCGGCAGCAGCGCCAGCAACACACAACAGAATTTTTTCATTCGGCAGTCTCCATGAGGGACCGCCAGCTTAGGACAAGAGGAGCTATTGATGAAAGCGCCCCGCGTGACCCTTGATCAATGGCGAACATTGCAGGCCGTGGTCGACCACGGCGGCTTTGCGCAGGCCGCCGAGGCCCTGCACCGTTCGCAATCGTCGGTGAGCTACACCGTCGCCCGCATGCAGGATCAGCTTGGCGTGCCGTTGCTGCGCATCGACGGGCGTAAAGCGGTGCTCACCGAAGCCGGCGGCGTGTTGCTGCGCCGCTCGCGGCAACTGGTGAAACAGGCCAGCCAACTGGAAGACCTCGCCCACCATATGGAACAAGGCTGGGAGGCCGAAGTGCGGCTGGTGGTCGACGCGGCTTACCCGAGCGCACGCATCGTCCGCGCGTTGACCGCGTTCATGCCGCAGAGCCGTGGCTGCCGCGTGCGTCTGCGCGAGGAAGTATTGTCCGGCGTTGAGGAAGTGCTGCTCGAAGGCGTGGCCGATCTGGCCATCACCGGCATGGGCATCCCCGGCTACCTCGGCGCGGAATTGAGCGACGTCGAGTTTATCGCCGTGGCCCATCCCGACCATGCCCTGCATCGGCTCAATCGCGAGCTGAGCTTCCAGGACCTGGAAACCCAAATGCAGGTGGTGATCCGCGACTCCGGCCGCCAACAACCACGGGACGTCGGCTGGCTCGGCGCCGAGCAGCGCTGGACCGTCGGCAGCCTCGCCACCGCCGCGACGTTTGTCAGCAGTGGCCTGGGTTTCGCCTGGCTGCCACGACACATGATCGAACGCGAATTGAAAGAAGGCACGCTCAAGCTGCTACCGTTGGATCAGGGCGGCAGCCGCAACCCGAGTTTCTACCTGTATTCAAACAAGGACAAACCGCTGGGCCCGGCCACGCAAATCCTTATCGAACTGCTGCGTACCTTCGACACTTTGCCGCTGGACGCACCGTTCGCCGCCCCCGAACAAGCCTGACACGGAGTTCACCGATGGCGTATTTCGAGCATGAAGGTTGCAACCTGCACTACGAGGAATATGGCCACGGCACACCGTTGCTACTGGTTCACGGGCTCGGTTCAAGCACGCTGGACTGGGAAATGCAGATCCCGGCGCTGGCCGCCCACTACCGGGTGATCGTCCCTGACGTGCGCGGCCACGGCCGCTCCGACAAGCCCCGCGAGCGCTACAGCATCGCTGGTTTCAGCGCCGACATGCTGGCGCTGATCGAGCACTTGAACCTCGGCCCGGTGCACTACGTCGGGCTGTCGATGGGCGGCATGATCGGCTTCCAGTTCGGCGTCGATCAGCCGCAACTGCTCAAAAGCCTGACCATCGTCAACAGTGCGCCTGAGGTGAAACTGCGCAGCCGCGACGACTACTGGCAGTGGTTCAAGCGCTGGAGCCTGATGCGCGTGCTGAGCCTGGCGACCATCGGCAAAGCCCTCGGCGGCAAACTTTTCCCGAAACCCGAACAGGCCGATCTGCGGCAGAAAATGGCCGAACGCTGGGCAAAAAACGACAAACGTGCTTATCTCGCCAGCTTCGATGCGATTGTGGGCTGGGGGGTTCAGGAACGACTTTCCCGAGTGACCTGTCCAACCCTCATCGTCAGCGCCGACCGTGACTACACACCGGTGGCACTGAAAGAAACCTATGTAAAACTGCTGCCCGATGCGCGGCTGGTGGTGATCGCCGATTCACGCCACGCCACCCCGCTCGATCAACCCGAACGTTTCAATCAAACGCTGCTGGAGTTTCTCGCCGCAGCCGATATTCAATCTCAGGATCACTGACCCATGCTGAAAAAACTCGCCCTCGCCGCCGGTACCGTGCTGTTCGCTGCCAACCTGATGGCGGCCACGCCAGCCAAGGCACCACACGTGCTGCTGGACACCACCAACGGCCAGATCGAAATCGAGCTGGACCCGGTCAAGGCGCCGATCAGTACCAAAAACTTTCTCGATTACGTCAACAGCGGCTTTTACACCAACACGATTTTCCACCGTGTGATCCCGGGTTTCATGGCTCAGGGTGGCGGTTTCACCCCGCAGATGCAGCAGAAAGACACCAAGGCACCGATCAAGAACGAAGCCAGCAACGGCCTGCATAACGTTCGCGGCACCTTGTCGATGGCGCGCACCTCCAACCCTGACTCGGCCACCAGCCAGTTCTTCATCAACGTGGCTGACAATGCTTTCCTCGATCCGGGTCGTGATGCCGGTTACGCGGTGTTCGCCAAAGTGGTCAAGGGCATGGACGTGGTCGACATCATCGTCAACTCGCAGACCACCACCAAAAGCGGCATGCAAAACGTGCCAGTCGACCCTGTGATCATCAAGTCGGCCAAAGTCATCGACTAAGCTCTGCAGGGCGTATCGAGCGGCGCTGGCCTGATCCCGCGCCGCTCACACCGATAAAAGGAGAGCCCGTGCTCCGGGCGGTTATCTGATGCTCTATCGCCGTTTCGAACAACTGATCGACATTTTTCGTGAAGCCCCGACGGCGTCTCCGCCGGACCGCGTTCTCCCCTTCTACACCTATTACCTGAAGCAGGTCTGGCCAAGTTTTGCCGCCCTGCTCGTCGTCGGCCTGTTCGCCGCGCTGATCGAAGTGGCGCTGTTCAGTTACCTGAGCCGCATCATCGACCTGGCCCAAGGCACACCGAACCCGAATTTCTTCAGCGACCACGCCCTCGAACTGACGTGGATGCTGGTGGTTGCGCTGGTGCTGCGGCCGATCTTCTTTGGCCTGCACGACCTGTTGGTACATCAGACCCTGAGCCCGGGCATGACCAGCATGATCCGCTGGCAGAACCACAGTTACGTGCTCAAGCAGAGCCTGAATTTCTTCCAGAACGACTTCGCCGGACGCATCGCCCAACGCATCATGCAGACCGGCAACTCGCTGCGTGACTCGGCGGTGCAAGCGGTGGATGCGCTGTGGCATGTGGTGATCTACGCGATCAGTTCGCTGGTGTTGTTCGCCGAGGCCGACTGGCGCCTGATAATCCCGTTGCTGACGTGGATCGCCGCGTACATCGGCGCGTTGTATTACTTCGTGCCACGGGTGAAGGATCGCTCGGTGGAAGCCTCTGACGCGCGCTCGAAACTGATGGGCCGGATCGTCGATGGCTACACCAACATCGCCACGCTGAAGCTGTTCGCCCACACCAATTTCGAACAGCACTACGCCAAGGAAGCCATCGAAGAACAAACGGTCAAGGCGCAAATGGCCGGCCGCGTGGTCACCAGCATGGACGTGGCGATCACCGCCATGAACGGCTTGTTGATCGTCGGCACCACTGCGCTGGCGCTGTGGTTGTGGACGCAATCGCTGATCAGCGTCGGCGCCATCGCCCTGGCCACCGGCCTGGTGATCCGTATCGTCAACATGTCCGGCTGGATCATGTGGGTGGTCACCGGCATTTTCGAGAACATCGGTATGGTGCAGGACGGTCTGCGGACCATCTCGCAACCGGTCAGCGTCACTGATCACGAACAGGCCAAACCGCTGGATGTGGCCCGTGGCGAAGTGCGTTTCGAGCACGTGGATTTTCACTACGGCAAGAAGAAAGGCATCATCGGCGACCTCAACCTGACCATCAAACCGGGCGAAAAAATCGGCCTGATCGGGCCGTCCGGCGCCGGCAAATCGACCTTGGTCAACCTGCTGTTGCGCCTGTACGACGTCGAAGGCGGGCGCATTGTGATCGATGGGCAGAATATCGCCGAAGTCGGCCAGGAGAGCCTGCGCGCGCGCATCGGCATGATCACTCAGGACACTTCGCTGTTGCACCGTTCGATCCGCGACAATTTGCTCTACGGCAAACCCGACGCAACGGATGCAGAGCTTTGGGACGCGGTGCACAAGGCCCGTGCCGATGAGTTCATTCCATTGCTGTCGGACGCTGAAGGCCGTACCGGTTTCGATGCGCACGTTGGCGAACGCGGAGTGAAGTTGTCCGGCGGCCAGCGTCAGCGCATCGCGATTGCCCGCGTGCTGCTCAAGGACGCGCCGATCCTGATCATGGACGAAGCGACCTCGGCACTGGACTCGGAGGTCGAAGCGGCGATTCAGGAAAGCCTGGAAACCCTGATGCAGGGCAAAACCGTGATCGCGATTGCCCACCGCCTCTCGACCATCGCGCGCATGGATCGGCTGGTGGTGCTGGAAAACGGCAAGATTGCCGAAAGCGGCACCCATGCCGAGTTGCTGGCCCACCGTGGGCTGTATGCGCGGCTGTGGGCACACCAGACCGGGGGGTTTGTCGGGATCGATTGATCTTCTCATGATCGTTCCCCCGCTCCGCGTGGGAATGCAGCCCGTGACGCTCCGCGTCACTGGACGCAGAGCGTCCCTTGAGGCGTTACCACGCAGAGCGTGGGAACGATCATCACAGGGGATTCGCCGAATCCCGACTGGATAAAACCGCCACAGCCCGCCAACCACGGGCGCTGGCGGTTTTTTATCGGCTGCTGGAAATCCATCCAAACCCTGCTGTACTCAGCCAAGGCTCCAGCACGGAGCCTGTCGTAAGTCTGCAGGGATGCACAACTCGATGCGGTCTCGATAGCACGTCTATCAAGGACTCTCTCATGTCTCTGTTCAAACGTTCAGTTACTGAGTTGCTGGGTACATTCTGGTTGGTATTGGGAGGTTGCGGCAGCGCCGTGATCGCCGCTTCATCACCTTTGGGAATCGGGGTGCTGGGGGTCGCCCTGGCGTTTGGTCTGACGGTACTGACCATGGCGTTCGCCATTGGCCACATCAGCGGATGCCACCTCAACCCGGCGGTCTCGGTCGGGCTGGTGGTCGGCGGTCGGTTTCCGGCCAAAGAACTGCCTGCTTACATCATTGCCCAGGTACTCGGGGCGATTCTCGCGGCAGCGCTGATCGCGCACATCGCCAGCGGCAAGGAAGGCTTCGACATCGCCGCCGGTCTGGCCTCCAACGGTTATGGCGAACACTCCCCCGGCAAGTATTCGATGGCCGCAGGCTTCGTCACGGAACTGGTGATGACCGCGATGTTCGTGATCATCATTCTC
Organism: Pseudomonas sp. Seg1; assembly: GCF_018326005.1. Lineage (NCBI taxonomy): Bacteria > Pseudomonadati > Pseudomonadota > Gammaproteobacteria > Pseudomonadales > Pseudomonadaceae > Pseudomonas > Pseudomonas sp. Seg1. The sequence continues at coordinate 1,697,174 of NZ_AP021903.1, read as the reverse complement.
GGCGCCACCGATAGACGCGCTCCGGCGGGGCTGGCCCCGATTGCCATCGGTCTGGCCCTGACGCTCATTCACCTGATCTCGATTCCTGTGACCAACACCTCGGTCAACCCGGCCCGCAGCACCGGCCCGGCGCTGATTGTCGGCGGCTGGGCGATCGCGCAGTTGTGGATGTTCTGGGTCGCGCCGCTGATTGGCGCGGTAGTCGGTGGCGGGATCTATCGCTGGTTGGGTAAAGAGGAGTCCTGAAGACACGGAAATCCCTTTGTAGGAGTGAGCCTGCTCGCGATAGCGGTCCGCCTGACAGTGATGAGGTGACTGAAAGACCGCCATCGCGAGCAGGCTCACTCCTACAAGGATCTATGTTTGGCGGTAGGGCAAGGCTGCTCTGGCCTCTTCGGCATAGGCCAGCACGCCAGCGCGTTCCTGGTGCAGGAAATCCTTCACCGCCGCTTTCAAACCCGGATGGCGCAGGTAGTGCCACGAATGGGTGATCACCGGTTCAAAACCGCGAATCAACTTGTGCTCGCCCTGAGCGCCGGCGTCGAAACGCTGAAAACCGTTGGCGATCGCGTAGTCCATGCCTTGATAAAAACAGGTCTCGAAGTGCAGTCGATCAAACTCGGCGAGACAACCCCAGTAACGCCCGTAGAAGCTGTCGCCCCCCACCAGACTGAAGGCCATCGCGACCGGCCGTGAGCCCTGTCTGGCCAGCACCACACGGATCGCCTCGGGCATGCGTTCGGCCAGCAAACTGAAAAACTCCCGGGTCAGGTAAGGCGTTTGTCGCCGCACCGCGTAGGTGTTGGCGTAGCAGGCGTAGACGAAATCCCATTGCGCTTCGTCCAGTTCACGCCCCTCAAGCCATTCAAATTCAAAGCCCTGCCCCGCCACCTGCTCACGCTCTTTGCGCATTTGCTTGCGCTTGCGCGAACTGAGCACGTCGAGAAAATCCTGGAAGTCGCGATATCCGCGATTTTGCCAGTGGTACTGACAGCCGATGCGCTGCAGCCAGCCCGGCTGCTCGGCCATTGCGGCATCGGTAAACGGATCGGTGAAATTGATGTGCGCGCTGGAGAGCCCTTCGATTTCCAGATAACCCGGCAGGCTCTTGAGCAACTCGAAACCGTCCTCGACGTTGGCGGCCAACAGCCGCGGCCCGCTGACCGGACTGAACGGCACCGCCGTCAACAGCTTGGGGTAGTAATCGATTCCGGCACGCGCGCAGGCATCGGCCCAGCCATGATCGAACACATACTCGCCATAGGAATGCCATTTGCGATAACTGGGCAACGCCGCGATCAATCGCCCGTCTTCGATGTGCAGCAAATGCTCGGGCTGCCAACCGGTGTGGGGGCCCACGCTACCGCTGTCTTCCAGAGCGCTGAGAAAGGCGTGACGCAGAAATGGCTGAGTGTCGGGCACCAGCGCGTCCCACATCGCCGGAGCGATTTCAGACAGGTTTTGCAGGCATTGCAACGGCATCGACAAGCTCTCCACAACTGGGTTTCAGCGCCCGGCGAGTATCGCCGATTGCGTTGCATTGCACACCCGCAATCGGCCGACAGCGCTCTAGATCAATAGTTCACGACAAATGCGCATCGTCATCAACCTGCCATCACCGTGCCACTGCTCTGTCATAAACCATCGCGATACTGGCGCCTGTTTTTAGAGCGCCGGGTTCTACCCGGACACTGTTTTCCGACCTTCAACCGTCGGTTGTGCCCAGGATGGTTCAGCCATCCCTCTCATCTTCGGAGATTGCTATGCGTCTTGCTTCCACGAAAACTGCGGCGGCCCTGTGCGGTGGCCTGTTGCTGGCCATGAGTGTTCCGGCCAGTGCTGCAGTCGACGCCAAACTGCTCGACATGCTCAAGGCTAACGGTTCGATTTCCCAGGCGCAGTACATTGAACTGCAAACTGAACTGGCCAAGGATCAGAAGGCTCAGCAAATCGCGCAGCAGGCGCAGCAAGAGACCAACGAACAAGTCGCGGCTGTCGCGAAGAAGACCAATGAACAAAGTGCCTTCGACCAGAAACTGGCCTGGGCCGCCAAGACCCAGTTCAAGGGCGATGTGCGTTTCCGTCAGGAAACCATCAAGATCGACGGCGAACCGAACAACGGTGGCCGCGACAAGGACCGTCAGCGTATCCGTGCCCGCCTCGGTGCCTACACCGAGATCAACCCGCAAGTCGACACCGGCATCCGTATCGCCACCGGCGGCGGCGATGATGCCCGTTCGACCAACCAGGACCAGGACAACTACTTCGACAAGAAGCAGATCTGGCTCGACCTCGGTTACATCGACTACCACCCTGATCAGATCAAGAACCTGCACATCATCGGCGGCAAGATGCTGCAACCGTGGGTCAGCATGGGCGACGTGATCTGGGACAGCGACATCAACCCGGAAGGTCTGGCCGTTACCTACAAATACCCGCTGGGCAGCAGCGCCGAACTGTTCGGCAGCCTGGGTAACTACAACCTCAAGGACAACGTCGATGGCGATGGCGTGCAATTCCGTCACGACCTGCGTCTGACTTCCGGTCAGTTGGGTAGCCGCTTCAGCATCACCGACAACCTGAAAGTGACTTTGGGCGGCAGCATCTACGCCTACCAGAATGATGAAGACAGCCGTTGCACCGGCACTTCCACGCCGTGCGCCCTGGCGGTCAACGGCAACTCGGCCAACAACGAATTCCGTCTGTATGAAGGGTTCAGCCAGGTCGACATCGGTGGTTTGCCGATGCCATTGTCTTTCTACGGCCAATACGTGAAGAACAACGATGCGGTGACCGATCAAGACACCGCGTGGCTGTTGGGTGCCAAGTCGAAAGTCTTCGGCCTGAACCTCGATTACAACTATCGTGACGTGCAGCGCAACGCCGTGGTCGGCGCCTTCACCGACTCCGACTTCGCCAACGGCACCACTGGTTCGCGCGGTCACAAGTTCAAGGTCGGTTACGACATCGACAAGAACTTCGCCATCGGCGCTACCTACTTCCTGACCAAGGCTGACTTCGCCAGCCGTACCCAGCGTGACGCAGACGCCAACACCCTGCAGCTGGATGCGGAAGCCAAGTTCTAAAACGCGTCACCCTGTAGTCTGGCGCGGGTGGGGCGATCCCCATCATCCGTTCGTTTCACCCACGCCGGGCTATTTTTGCAGTATGCAAAAGCCCTCCTACAGGGGCTTGTCTTTTCGGCGCTGTTCAGCCAGGCGCTGAGCCAAGGCATCCACACCCTCTTGCGCTTTTTCCGGCATCGCCTTCAGCGTGGCTTGCATCAAACGCATCTGACGAATGAAACGCCGGCAGTTCGGGCAAAACATCAGGTGATGGCGCACCATCAGGTTTTCCCGAAAACTCAGTTCGCCATCGAGATAATCGCTGGAACGCGCCACTTGCTCCTTGCAGGTCAACATTCTCCTGTCTCCTCAAAATGCTCCACGGTCGCAAAGACCTTCAAACGTGCCCGATGCAGCAGCACGCGGACATTGGAGAGCGAGATCTCCAGAAGATTACAGATCTCTTCCAGCTCCAGACCCTGACGTTCGCGCAGCAGCAACACACTGCTTTGCAGTTCCGACAGGCTCAACAGCGTGTGCTCCAGGCATTCGCGCAGTTCGCCTTCGGTCAGCAGCGCTTCGGGGGTGTCCTGGTGCCAGGCAAATGGTGCGACCAGCCAATGGCCGTCGCCGGGCGAGAAACGGTCGTCGTCAATGGTGCCGTGGGGTGACGGCAGGTCATCCATCAGCACTTCGCGGCGATTGAGTTTGTAACGACTCTTGGCCGAGTTGGCGGTGATGGTCAGCAACCAGGTCTTGAGACTGGAGCGGCCCTCGAAGCTGCCGATATGGCGAACCACCGACAGCCAGGCATCCTGCACCACTTCTTCGACGTGACGCTGGCCAACAATCGCATACGCGACAGCGCGCATCGCGCTCTGATACGTCGTGACCAGTTCCTTGAAGGCCTTTTGCTCGCCTGCCAGCAAACGTGCGAGCAGTAGGGTGTCGTCAGCCGCCATCCATCAATCTCCTTGTTCCGACGTCGAAAATGACTGCGGCAGGATTCGCCAAAAGCGTCTCCTGCCGCGATTTCCGAAAACTACAGCGTTGCAGCCGATTCGGATGTAGGAAAGATCAGCGCGATTAAGCGGAAATTAAACCGCTTTTCAACGCTTGCGCAGAATCACACTGCCGATCGAGTAACCCGCACCGAACGAACTCAGCACCGCCAGCGAACCGCTCGCCAGATCATCCTGATACTTGTGGAAAGCAATCACAGAACCTGCGGAGCTGGTGTTGGCGTAGGTGTCGAGGATCACCGGTGCTTCTTCTTCGGTAGCCTCGCGGCCGAGCAGTTTGCGCACGATCAGGTGGTTCATGCTCAGGTTGGCCTGGTGCAGCCAGAAGCGCTTGACGTCGCCGACGTTGAGCTTGTTCTCCTCCAGATGTGCAGCGATCAGTTCGGCGACCATCGGGCAGACATCCTTGAACACCTTGCGACCTTCCTGCACGAACAGCTTGTCGCGGGCGCCGATGCCCTCTTCCGCCGCGCGGTTGAGGAAACCGAAATTGTTGCGGATGTTGTTGGAGAACTTGGTCAGCAGTTTGGTGCTGACCACATCGAACTGGTGTTTGGAGGTCGCGGTGTCTGCGCGCTCGATGATCACCGCAGTCGCGGCGTCGCCGAAGATGAAATGGCTGTCGCGGTCACGGAAGTTCAGGTGACCGGTGCAGACTTCCGGGTTGACCATCAGGATTGCCCGGGCCTGGCCCAGTTGCACGGTGTTGGCGGCTTGCTGGATACCGAAAGTGGCCGACGAGCAGGCGACGTTCATGTCGAAACCGAAGCCTTGAATGCCCAGCGCTTCCTGGACTTCGATGGCGATGGCCGGGTAGGCGCGCTGCAGGTTGGAGCAGGCCACAATGACGCCGTCGATGTCAGCGGCGGTTTTGCCGGCGCGCTGCAAGGCTTGTTCGGCAGCGCCGATGGCCATTTGGCAGAGTACCGACCATTCATCGTTGGAGCGCTCCGGCAGACGCGGGGCCATGCGCTGCGGGTCAAGGATGCCGTCCTTGTCCATGACAAAGCGGCTCTTGATGCCCGAGGCTTTTTCGATGAACGCGGCGCTGGATTCGGTCAGAGCCTGGATTTCGCCGCTGGCGATGGCGTCGGCGTTGTCCGCGTTGAACTGCGCGACGTAGGTATTGAAAGACTGCACCAGCTCTTCGTTGGAGATGCTGTTGGCCGGGGTGTACAGGCCGGTGCCGCTGATGACGACGTTATGCATGGTCGTTTCTCTAATCTGTTCAGGCAGAAAGTGCTGGAACCGTCGTACCAACACACAAAGGGTCTATTCCCATCAGGGGGGACGCAAACCTGGCATCGCTTTATTCCGCTCCGTGACCGCGCCAAAGGCTCTGGGTCGCGAAACCGGCGTTTATGGTCGCGAAGTTTGCCATAAACGTTGGCTTTTGGCGCCTTTCTCAAAATCAACACGGATGATCGTTCCCACGCTCCTGCGTGGGAATGCAGCCCGTGACGCTCCGCGTCACTGGACGCGGAGCGTCCCCAGAGGCGTTCTCACGCAGAGCGTGGGAACGATCAGCTTCACGGTTCGACCTGGGTCCACTGCTTGTTCAGGCGTTTGTCGGAGATCGGTACTTTCGTGCCCAACTGCTGGGCGAACAGCGAAACCCGGTATTCCTCCAGCCACCAGCGATACAGCTCAAGCTGCGGATCGCGTTTGCCTTCCTGGGCATGCTTGGCCGCGCGAGCCTGGTATTGCGCCCAGAGCCCGGCGAGTTCGCCACTCCAGACGCGATCCTTCTGTACCTGCGCGCCGAGTTTTTCGAAACGCTGCTCGACTGCCTTCAGGTAACGCGGCAGCTCTTTAAGCCACTGCATCGGCGTTTCCCGGACAAACCCCGGATAAACCAGATGGCTGATCTGCTGCTTGATGTCGTTCAACGCCACGGCTTGCGCCAGATCGATCTTGCCTTTGAAGCGTTTTTGCAGACCGTGCCAGATCTTCAGGATGTCCAGGGTCAATCGCGCCACTCGCTCGGCGTGCTCGGTCCAACTGCCGCGTTTGCGTTCGGCCAGTGCCGCCAACCCGGCGCCATCTCGCGGCAACGGGTCTTCACCCTCCAGAATGCAGCTGTCGAGGCTGGCCAGCAGAATGTCTTCGACCAGTGCATCGACCCGGCCCAACTCGCGATAGAGCAAGCCCAGTTCAGTCTGCCCCGGCAATTTGCCACGCAGGAACTTGGCCGGCTCGGCCAGTTGTTGCATCAACAGACGCTGCAACGCACGACGATGCTGGAACTCGGCTTCGGCCGGGGTCGAGAACCGCCCTTCCTTGACCGTGCCGCCCTCTTCCACCAGCGCCGGATAGACCGTCATCGACAGCCCGGCGATCTTCTGTTGAGTCTTTTCCGCCACTGGCGCAAAGACTTTGGCTTCCACCGGTTGCTGACTTTTCGCACTCTGCGGCACTGCCAACGCCGCCTGACTGGCTTCGGCAAAACGCGCGGTCAGCTCAGCGAGATCACGTCCTTCGCCGAGGAATTTGCCTTGGCCATCGACGATTTCCAGGTTCATCCGCAGATGCCCTTCGACGCCTTGCTCAGCTTCGGCCCACGCCTCATCGCTGACCCGCGCACCGGTCATGCGCAGCAGCTCACGCCCGAGCGCCTGCGGCAATGAACCGTCGGCAAAGGTCATGCGTTGCAGCGCAGCCTTGATGAAGTCCGGCACCGGCACGAAGTTCTTGCGCAGCGCCTTCGGCAGGTTGCGCACCAGCGCGATGCACTTGGCCTCGATCATTCCCGGCACCAGCCATTCCAGACGCTCCGGCGGCAGCATCGGCAGCAGCGGCGCCGGCACGCGCAGGGTTACGCCGTCACGCGGGTGGTTGGGTTCGAAGTGATAGGTCAGCGCCAGTTCCAGATCGCCAATGTGCAGCGTGTCCGGGTAATCCCGCGCGGTAACTTCACTGGCCTCGCGTGCCAGCACGTCTTCTTCGCGCATGATCAACAGCTGCGGATCTTTCTGGCTGTTGATGCGATACCAACTGTCGAACGTCGCCGTCTGATGAATCTCTGCCGGCAGCCGCGCATCGTAGAACGCGTAGAGGGTTTCTTCGTCGGCAAGAATATCGCGGCGACGAGCCTTGGCTTCCAGTTCGTCGAGCTGCTCCAGCAATCGCTGGTTGGCGCTCAGGCACTTGGCTTTCGACTGAATCTCGCCACGCACCAGACCTTCACGGATGAACAGTTCACGCGACACCACCGGATCGACCGGGCCGTAATGCACCGGCCGACGGCCGACCACGATCAGCCCGAACAGAGTGATCTGCTCGAATGCCACGACCTGACCGCGCTTCTTCTCCCAGTGCGGTTCGAAGTGGTTTTTCTTGATCAGGTGACCGGCCAACGGCTCGATCCAGTCGGCGTCGATCTTGGCGACCATGCGCGCATAAAGCTTGGTGGTTTCCACCAGCTCGGCGGTCATCAGCCATTGCGGGCGTTTCTTGCCAATGCCCGACGACGGGTGAATCCAGAAGCGCCGCTGACGGGCGCCGAGGTAATCGCCGTCTTCGGTTTTCTGGCCGATCTGGCTGAGCAAACCGACCAGCACCGCTTTGTGCAATTTCGGGTAATCGGCCGGCTCTTTGTTGAGGCTCAACTGCATGTCGCGGCAGATCAGGCTCAACTGGCGGTGGGAATCGCGCCACTCGCGCAGACGCAGGTAATTGAGGAAGTTCTTCCGGCACCAGTTGCGCAGCGGGCTCGCGGTCAGGGCCTGGCGCTGTTCTTCAAAACCGCGCCACAAATTGACCAGTCCGGCGAAGTCGGAATCAGTGTCTTTCCATTGCGCGTGGGCCTGGTCGGCAGCTTGCTGACGCTCCGGCGGACGCTCGCGCGGATCCTGAATCGACATGGCACTGGCGACGATCAGCACTTCCTGCAGGCTGCCGAGCTTCGCCGCTTCGAGCAGCATGCGGCCCATGCGCGGGTCCACTGGCAGACGCGCCAGTTGGCGGCCCAATGGCGTCAGCTGACTGTTGCGATCCACCGCCGAGAGTTCTTGCAGCAGGTTAAAACCGTCGCTGATCGCCTTGCCGTCCGGCGGCTCGATAAACGGGAACGCGGTGATTTCGCCGAGGCGCAGATGGAGCATCTGCAAGATCACGGCTGCAAGGTTGGTACGCAGAATTTCCGGATCGGTAAATTCCGGACGGCCGAGGAAATCTTCTTCGCTGTACAAACGTATGCAGATGCCCGGCTCAACCCGACCGCAACGACCCTTACGCTGGTTGGCGCTGGCCTGGGAAATTGCTTCGATCGGCAAACGCTGCACTTTGGCGCGATAGCTGTAACGGCTGATGCGCGCAGTGCCGCTGTCGATCACGTAGCGGATGCCCGGCACGGTCAACGAGGTTTCAGCAACGTTGGTCGCCAACACCACACGACGGCCCGGGTGCGACTGGAAAATCCGCTGCTGTTCGGCCGGCGACAGGCGTGCGTACAGCGGCAGAATTTCAGTGTGTTTGAGCTGGGCTTTACGCAGCATGTCCGCTGCATCGCGGATCTCGCGCTCACCGGGCAGGAACACCAGCACATCGCCAGGGCTGCGGCGTTCGCTGCGCTCATAAGCGGCGATTTCATCGAGGGTGGCGAGGATCGCCTGATCCACGGTCAGGTCGTCTTCGACGCGGTTGCCCTCTTCGTCCTGCTCAAGGGTCAGCGGGCGATACCAGGTGTCCACCGGGAAGGTGCGGCCGGAGACTTCGACAATCGGCGCATCGTCGAAGTGCTTGGAGAAGCGCTCCAGATCGATGGTCGCCGAGGTGATGATGACTTTCAGGTCCGGACGACGCGGCAGCAGGGTTTTCAGGTAACCGAGGAGGAAGTCGATGTTCAGGCTGCGTTCGTGGGCTTCGTCGACGATGATCGTGTCGTAGCGTTCCAGATACCGGTCATTCTGGGTTTCCGCGAGCAAAATGCCGTCGGTCATCAGTTTGATCAGGGTGTTGGAATCGCTCTGATCCTCGAAACGCACCTGATAGCCGACCAGCGCCCCGAGCGGCGTGGCGAGTTCTTCGGCAACGCGGCTGGCGACACTGCGGGCAGCGATCCGCCGTGGCTGGGTATGACCGATCAGGCCATGCTGGCCGCGACCGATTTCCAGACAGATTTTCGGCAACTGGGTGGTTTTGCCCGAGCCGGTTTCGCCAGCGATGATCAGCACTTGGTGCTGTTCCAGCGCTTTTTTGATTTCGTCGCGCTTGGCGGCAATCGGCAGGCTGTCGTCGTAACGAATCACCGGCAGGCTGGCGCGGCGCGCCAGCACTTGATCACATGACGCCTGCATGCGCGTCACCCACTGGGCCAGCTTGGCTTCGTCAGGTTTCTTGCGCAGCTCAAGCAACTGCCGCCGCAGCCGGTGGCGGTCGGCGAGCATGGCGTGATCGAGGTTCTTCAGCAGTTTGTCGATGGAGGGCGATTCGTCGGTCATCGGGTACGCAATTCGGTCGTCTATTTGTGCAGGGGGCGGATTGTCGCAGATTTGCGGCACTGAACACGACTGCGAGGTGCTCTTGTGGCGAGGGGATTTATCCCCGATCGGCTGCGCAGCAGTCGCCGACTGGATATCAAAGTCGATCTGGGGCGTCTGAGTTGAATGGTTTTGGGGGGCTTCGCACCCCATCGGGGATAAATCCCCTCGCCACAATGTGTTCAGGGTGAGTTATTCGTTATCCAGGCCCTTGCGCCGATACGGAAAGACGTCGATAACCTTTCCCGCCCGAATCGCCTCCTGCAACCCCTTCCAGTAATCGGCGTTATACAACTCCCCATGCAGCTGATCGAACAACTTGCGCTGCCCCGAATCGGCAAACAGAAACGGCGGAAACTCCTCAGGGAACACATCCAGCGGCCCGATCGAATACCACGGCTCCGAGGCCATTTCGTCTTCCGGCGTACGCGGTGCCGGAATGTGGCGAAAGTTGGCCTCGGTCAGAAAGCAGATCTCGTCGTAGTCATAAAACACCACACGCCCGTGCCGCGTGACGCCGAAGTTCTTCAGCAGCATGTCGCCGGGAAAGATGTTCGCCGCCGCCAGTTGCTTGATCGCCAAACCGTAGTCTTCCAGCGCCTCACGCACTTGCGCTTCGTTGGCGTTTTCCAGATACAGGTTGAGCGGCGTCATCCGCCGCTCAGTCCAGCAGTGGCGAATCAGCACGGTATCGCCCTCCACCGAGACCGTGGACGGTGCGACTTCAAGCAATTCCTCAAGGCACGCCGGATCGAACTTGCTCAGCGGAAAACGGAAATCGGCAAACTCCTGGGTATCGGCCATGCGCCCTACCCGGTCGACACTCTTCACTAGTCGGTACTTCTCGATCACCGTGGCGCGGTCGACGTTTTTTGACGGCGAAAAACGGTCCTTGATGATCTTGAACACGGTGTTGAAGCCCGGCAGGGTGAACACACTCATGACCATGCCGCGCACACCGGGAGCCATGATGAATTGGTCGTCGGTGTTGGCCAGGTGGTTGATCAGCGCCCGATAGAACTCGGACTTGCCGTGTTTGTAGAAGCCGATCGAGGTGTACAGCTCGGCGATGTGCTTGCCCGGCAGGATGCGCCGCAGGAAACCGATGAACTCCGCCGGCACCGGCACATCGACCATGAAATACGAACGAGTGAAGGAGAAGATGATCGACACATCGGCTTCGTCGGTGATCAGCGCGTCGATCTGAATCCCGCGTCCCTCGCGGTGCAGCAGCGGAATCACCAGCGGCCACTGCTCGTCGCGGGTATAGATGCGCCCGACCAGATACGCGCCTTTGTTGCGGTACAGCACCGAGGAAAACAGCTCGACGCTCAGTTCCGGGTCCTTGCACACCCAATCCGGCAGGTTCTCGCGCAGTTGCGCTTCGAGGCGGCGCAGGTCGCCCGGCAGGTCGGCGTAATCCTCACTGAAGCGGTAGTCGGCAAAAATGCTCGCGAGCATCCCCGACAACTGGCCCTGGGGTTTGTAGGTGCGGGTTTGCGCGGCCCGGGCACGCCGCAGGCTCGGGCGCGTGGTGTGGATGAACATGCAGCCGTCGCTGATCAGGTCATGGCTGAACAGCCCGCAGAAAATCGAGTTGTACCAGGTCTCGGACAGCTCATCGTCGAAACGCAGGTCGATGACGCTGATGTAGGCGCTTTTCACCAGCGGCCAGCAACTGACATTCATCAGCGCTTCGTCATCGAAATACTCGCGCAGGCGGGCGATGGTTTCGCTGACCTTTTCTTCGTAGAGGTTGATCCGCGCCGCCGATGCGGTTTGTGTCTCCTGCCAGCGCGCCTGCTCGAAACGCTCCCGGGCACCGTCGGTGATCCGGCGGAAATGCTCGCGGTAGTCGTCAAAGCCATCGAGGATCATGCGGGCGATGTCGGTGGCGGGCCATGGCTGCGGCATAGATAAGACCTCAACGTGCATTCGGAAGGCTTGAGCTTAGCCACGGAACAGACCTGAGGAGAAGTGCAATTTCTGCCAAAACTGAAGCACAGGCGTACGTCAGTGCGTTTTTTCGCCGGGCAGTGGTCGGGAAAAGTTAATTGCCCGATTGGCGGTTGCCATTGGCAAGGTGCTCGGCAACACTCTCGTCCCGATCTAGGAAGGAGACCCGTCGTGAGCCCAGTCGATATTTTCCGTATGTTGTCGCTGGCGGCCATCTGGGGCGCGAGTTTTCTGTTCATGCGCATTATTGCGCCGGTGATCGGCACGATTCCGACGGCGTTTTTCCGTGTGTCGATCGCTGCCGTCGGCCTGCTGGTGATCCTCGGGTTGATGCGCATCAGTTGGGATTTCAAAGGCAAGCTGAAAACCGTGATGTTGCTCGGGGTGATCAACTCGGGGATTCCGGCGACGCTGTATTCGGTGGCGGCCCAAGTGTTGCCGGCCGGTTACTCGGCGATTTTCAACGCCACCACGCCGCTGATGGGCGTGCTGATCGGCGGCTTGTTCTTCAGTGAAAAACTGACCGTCGCGAAATTGACCGGCGTGTTCCTCGGCCTGTTCGGCGTCGGCGTGCTTACGCGCGCAGGTCCGGTGGCCTTCGATCTGGAACTGCTGATGGGCGCCCTCGCCTGCCTGCTCGCTACCACCTGCTACGGTTTCGCTGGCTTCCTCACCCGGCGCTGGCTGGATCAAAGTGGTGGGCTCGACAGTCGACTCTCGGCGGTCGGCAGCATGCTCGGTGCTTCACTGTTTCTCCTGCCGTTGTTCGGCTACAGCGTGATCACCGCACCACCGGCAAGCTGGGGCGGCTGGAGTGTCTGGCTTTCGCTGCTGGGCCTGGGCCTGGGCTGCACGGCGTTTGCCTACATCATTTACTTCCGCCTGCTCAGTTCCATCGGCCCGGTGAAGTCAATGACCGTGACCTTCATGATTCCGGCGTTCGGCGTGTTGTGGGGTGCGTTGCTGCTCGATGAGCCGCTGTCGATGGCGCATCTGTATGGCGGGGTGTTGATTGCGCTGGCGTTGTGGCTGGTGTTGAAGCCGGCGGTGGTGAAGTCTTCTGCAGCGCCAGCCCGATGATTTTGCGGCGTTGCTGATTCAGTCTTCGCGGGCAAGCCCGCTCCCACAGTGATTGATGTCGTCCACATCATGGGTGTTCAACACAAAACCCTGTGGGAGCGGGCTTGCCCGCGATGGCGGCTGTTCGGCCGCCATCACCCTACAGGTCAGCCGGTTTTACGGAACACGAACGCCAGACCGACGATGATCAACAGCATCCCCAGCACGCTCAACGCGGCCAGGCGGTTGCCGAAAATCAGATAGTCCATCACCGCTGTCACCGCCGGCACCAGATAGAACAGACTGGTGACATTCACCAGATTGCCCCGTGCGATCAGGCGATACAGCAACAGCGTCGCCAGCACCGACACCACCAGCCCCATCCACAGCACCGGCACGATGAAACCGGCGCTGTGTTCGAAGTGAAACGGCTGGAACGGCACAAAGATCCCGCAGAGCAACAGGCCCGCCAGATACTGCACCGGCAACGTTCCGAGGGGATTGTCGGTGATGCGTTTCTGCATGATCGACCCCAGCGTCATACTCGCCAGCGCCAGCAAGCCAAACAGCATCCCCGCCCACGACATCCCGGCCAAACCAATGCCTTGGTAAACCACCATGATCAACCCGGCCAACCCCAACGCCAGGCCAAACATCCGGCTCGCCGAACGCTGCCGCTCCATTAATACCACCGTGAGAATCGGCTGCACGCCCATGATCGTCGCCATTACCCCCGGTGTGACTTTGGTGTTCAGTGCCAGCAGATAGAAAATCTGATAAGCGCCCAACAACACCATGCCCGTGGCGATCGCATACAGCATAGGCCTGCCGCTTTTGGGCAGTTTCAACTTGAGCAACGGCGCCAGCAGCACCAGCCCGCACAGGGCAATGACGAAACGGATCAGCAGAAAGGCAAAGGGCGACGCGTGGGCCAGGCCCCATTTGGAGAAGATCGCCCCGCTGCTCCACAACATAACGAACAGGCTCGTGGACGCCGCCGCGAGCGCGGTTTTTTTCGAAAGGACAAACATGAATACCACCTGTAGTCAGGCAAAAAGCCAACTCAGCCGAAGCTGAAATTCAGTAGGTTTTTTCAGGCGGGCACAGGGGTCAGCAGAAACTGCCGATCAGCCCGAAACGCCAACGCCCGGCGGTGATACGACTGCGCACACCGGCGTGCTACTGACAGGTGGGGGGTAATGACTGATCTGCTTTGGCTGCTGATTCCCGCACGGCACGACGCCAGCGTTGACCGCTGAATCGACTACCGCGTTGATGAGGGATGCAGGCATTGGGGCTGATCTTTTTCCGAGGATGGAAACGAGAGTGATGACTCTCGCGAGCGCCGACTATAACCAGCGTGGGACATGGATTGCAATGATTTGGGCAAAGGGCCGGTAACGACGAATGGATGACGGCTGAATAGGCTGTGGAGCAACCGCAACACCTATCGATGGGGAGACATGGAATGCTCGAAGTCATATGCCAAGGGAACGGAGTTATCTGCGCTATCAGTTGTATCGGTCGCTTGCCAGGAGGCAGGCAAGTATCGCCACTGCTCTATTACAACTTTCAGCAGGACAAGACTTTTCGAAGATACGCTTCGAACCTATCGATGCCCTAGCACTGAGCGCGTTTGAGCTTTGGGAGAATCCGCATTTTTGCTGGCGAGAGATTGCCGCATGGAAGTCACGAGAGCCCTTGTCCCTGGATATCGCGATCTGGTTTGAAGAACAGCTATGCGGACTTTGTTTCGTCAATCCAAACAAAAGCCGTCAGCGAATTCGAATCGTGCGATTGGAGGGGCGACCCGGCGCGCACCCACTTAAAAAGCGTATTGCGGTTTTGGCGATGATGGCCATCGATGAGTTTGCGCAAATAATCGGCAGTAAGTGCATTGAAGTCCAGGAACCGATACAAGGAGCAATTCCTGTTTATACAAAACTCGGCTTCAAATTTGATTTGGAAGGCCGCCTTGTCCTCACAGTGGAGAGTAAAGTATCGTGAAAACTGTTCAAGTAATGATCAACGAGGGCGGGAGCATGCGTAAATCTGTGAAAAAATCCCCCATTAAGAAACGATCAACCAAAACGGACGAAAAGCTTGACTCCTCCGAGCTATCAGCCAATCAGCAGCGCTTTCTTCAGCTACTGATTACAGGGATCGACAACGAACCCGACGTCCTCGCCGGACGGCGCTGACTTGCAGGCAATAAAAAACCGCTCACAAGGAGCGGTTTTTTATTGCCGGCGGCTTTTATCCAAACAGCCAATACCCGAGCAACGTCAACACCACCACTGCCAGCACCGGCCGTAAAACGCGGTAGGCCTTAGGGTTACGGCGCTTCCACTGCTTGACCACGCCGCTGAACTTGTCACTGAAGTTCTTGCTCCAGGCGTAAGCCTGATTGATACCGCCGACGCGTTCGTCGTCGAGGTTCTGCGGTGCGGTCGCGCGGCCGAGCCAGCCACTGATGAAGCGGTTGATGCGGGTCATGAGGCGGTTGCTCAGCGGCCGCTCGATGTCGCAGAAGAGGATGACGCGGGTCTTGTCGGTTTCGTTCTTGACCCAGTGTACGTAGGTTTCGTCGAACATCACGTCCTCGCCATCGCGCCAGGCGTAGACCTGACCATCGACGAAGATGCGGCAGTCGTCGGAGTTTGGCGTCGACAAACCGAGGTGATAACGCAGGGAGCCGGCAAACGGATCGCGATGCGGGTTGAGGTGGCTACCGCCCGGCAACAGCGCGAACATGGCGCCCTTGACGTTCGGAATGGCACTGACCAGCGCGACGGTTTTCGGGCACAGGGTTTCTGCCGACGGCAGCGGTTTGTCGTACCACTTGAGGTAAAAACGCTTCCAGCCCTTCTTGAAGAACGAACCGAAACCGGCATCGTTGTTCTTCTCCGCCGCACGGATGTAACCCTCGTCGAACAGGTGCATGGCTTCGTCGCGAATGGTTTCCCAGTTATCGCGCAGCACATCCAGTTCCGGGAACTTGCTGCGGTCCAGATACGGCTTGGACGGCACGCCGGAAAACAGATACATGAGGGCGTTATACGGCGCGAACAGCGCCGAGTGGTTGACGAACTGGCGCAGCACCGGCAGGCGCGCCTTGCCGCGCAAATGCACGTAAAGGATGCTGCCCACAAACAGCAGCAACACCAACACCTTGGCGGCTAACGAAAAGGTCATCAACGACTCCTTGAATAAAGACAACACTGCGCACGCCCTTTACCCGGCATGGCAGCCGGCCATGATAAACACTACCGGCCTGGGGAAAAACCCGTTAAACCTAATATTCAGTATTAAGAATTGCGCAATAAAGCATTTATTAACATAACGGTCCTGAACGGTGGCTGACCTGAGTCAAAGATCAAAAGATCGCAGCCTGTACTGCGATCCTTTGCTTTACCGGGTTACTGCTGGTTCTCCTGCTCGGTGAACAGATCGCTGAACAACATGCTCGACAGATAACGCTCACCGGAGTCCGGCAGGATCACGACAATGGTCTTGCCCTGCATTTCCGGGGTTTCCGCCAGGCGCACGGCAACCGCCATCGCTGCACCGCAGGAGATACCGCACAAGATGCCTTCTTCCAGCATCAAGCGCAGGGCCATCGCCTTCGACTCCTCGTCGGTGACCTGCTCGACCCGGTCGACCATGGCCAGATCCAGATTCTTCGGTACGAAACCGGCACCGATGCCTTGAATCTTGTGCGGTGCCAGCGGCTTGGCCTCTTCACCCGCCAGCGTCTGGGTGATCACCGGCGACAACACCGGCTCCACCGCCACCGACAGAATCGGTTTGCCCTGGGTATTCTTGATATACCGCGAAACACCGGTAATCGTTCCGCCCGTGCCGACGCCAGCCACCAGCACATCGACGGCGCCATCGGTGTCGTTCCAGATTTCCGGGCCGGTGGTTTTTTCGTGGATGGCCGGGTTGGCCGGATTGTCGAACTGCGCCGGCATGAAGTATTTGCCGGTATCGCTGGCAACAATCTCGGCAGCCTTCTCGATCGCGCCTTTCATGCCTTTGGTCGGTTCGGTCAGCACCAGCTCGGCACCCAAAGCCTTGAGGACCTTGCGCCGCTCGATGCTCATCGACGCCGGCATGGTCAACGTCAGTTTGTAACCACGGGCGGCGGCGACGAAGGCCAGACCGATGCCGGTGTTGCCCGACGTTGGCTCGACGATGATCATGCCCGGCTTGAGTTTGCCGCTGCTTTCGGCGTCCCAGATCATGTTGGCGCCGATCCGGCACTTCACCGAATAACCGGGGTTGCGCCCCTCGATCTTGGCCAGGATGGTCACGCCACGTGGCGCGATGCGGTTGATCTGCACCAGCGGCGTATTACCGATGGAATGGGCGTTGTCAGCAAAAATACGGCTCATGGCTGGGTCCTTATGCAGCGTTGAATTCAGCGCCCACGGTATGCCTGTTGCCCATTGCAGTCCAGTCGGGTCGAACGTCTGCGGCCGGCAACAGTCAATCGCTTACGTCGTTCGGGAATTGCCGTCATGAAACGTCGTTACAGCTGGCCATTAGGGATTATCGCCGTCATCGTCGTGTTGTTGATTGCCCTGCACATCGCTCTGCCTTATGTCGTACGCGATTATCTCAACGACAAGTTGGCGAACATGGGCGATTACCGTGGCCAGATCACCGACGTCGACCTGGCGCTATGGCGCGGCGCCTACAAGATCAACGGTCTGAAAATCGTCAAGGTCGACGGCAAGGTTCCGGTGCCCTTCGTTAACGCGCCGCTGATCGATCTCGCCGTGAGCTGGCATTCGCTGTGGTACGACCATGCGGTGGTGGCGCAGGTGAAATTCTTCAATCCCGAAATCAACTTTGTCGACGGTGGCGCCAACAAGCAGAACTCCCAGACCGGTCAGGGTACCGACTGGCGCGCGCAACTGGGCAAGTTGCTGCCGATCACCCTCGACGAAGTGCAGATTCACGACGGCAAAATCAGCTTCCGCAACTTCAACTCCAAGCCACCGGTGAACATGAATGCCACCAATGTCGACGCCAGCATTTACAACCTGACCAACGTGGTCGACAAAGAAGGCAAACGCGATGCCCGCTTCGAAGGCAAGGCCAAGCTGCTCGGCCATGCACCGCTGGAAACCACCGCCACCTTCGACCCGTTGAGCAACTTCGAAGACTTTGAATTCCGCCTGCGCGCCAAAGATATCGAACTCAAAAGCATGAACGACTTCGCCTCGGCCTACGGCAAGTTCGACTTCAACGCCGGCCACGGTGACGTGGTCATCGAAGCCCAGGCGAAAAAAGCCCAGGTCAGCGGCTACATCAAACCACTGCTGCGCGATGTCGAAGTGTTCAACTGGCAACAGGACGTCGAAAACAAGAACAAAAGCATCTTCCGCTCGGTGTGGGAGGCAATCGTCGGCGGCACCGAGACTGTGCTGAAGAATCAGGCAAAGAACCAGTTCGCTACCAAGGTCGAACTCAGCGGCAACGTGCATCAGCAAAATATCAGCGCGTTCGAGGCGTTTTTGCAGATTTTACGCAACGGTTTCGTTCAGGCATTTAATGCCCGGTATGAGCGGCCTAAGCCGGATGCAGGCTAAGGCTTTCGATTGACAATGTAGCGACCAGACTCTTCCGCTGCCATCGTCGACCTTTGCTGCAAAGAATCCCAGCCCAGGCATGCTAACGCCAAAGAACGCGGCACCGCCTCACGACCATTACTGTAGCGGCTGATGCTGCGCGCACTGACACCCAATGCCTCCGCAGCCTGATTAAGAGACAGCCCCGTACGGGCACGCCAATCAATGAAAATTCGAGTATTTTCATCGGCCGCGTTTTGAGCCAGTGCATCCATATAGAGCGTGTCTGCGCCAATCTGTATATCGGGCTCAAGCCATTCGACAGTCCAGCCGTCGTCGTCCAATGTAGCGGTTAAAAACACCTCGGGATCGAGCAATGGCCGCAGACCTGGATAAGCTTGAATATCCCGGCCCAGATCAAGTATCAGTTCCTGGCCATCAATAAAGGTCAGGGCCAATCGAAAATCTGACAGTGCCTGCACAGCTGACAGACGAGGCCTTTTCATGGGTAACATCGTTTCCACTCCTCCAACAGTTGCGCTTGATGAGCCGAAACCCACGCCAGCGCTTCCTTGATAATCAGCGGCGGCGCCTTGCCCGTCATGACCTCCACGGTTTCAAGGCTCAGCATCACTTCAAAGCCGCCACCTATGAGGTGAACATGGGGTGGCGGGTGATCCTTCTCGCGCAACTGAATGCGGTATTTGTCGCGAAATCTGTATTTAGTCGTCATGCTCGAAGGCTATCGCCAAATCGGCGATACCTGAATACTGGCCAACCGCCGAGACTGAGTCAACATGTGACGCCCCATTCAGAGACTGAATAAGCCGTCTGCGTTCACAGTCGACCGGGCTGCGCGTTATAGTCGGGGCATCCGATTATTTCGCCCCCGCCCTGCCCGTCAGGTCGGCGTTACCGTTCGAGGATTAGCAGATGAAGTTCGAAGGCACCCAGGCCTACGTCGCCACCGATGACCTGAAGCTGGCGGTCAACGCCGCCATCACCCTGGAGCGGCCGCTGCTGGTCAAGGGCGAACCGGGCACCGGCAAGACCATGCTCGCCGAGCAACTGGCCGAATCGTTCGGCGCCAAGTTGATCACCTGGCACATCAAGTCGACCACCAAGGCTCATCAGGGCCTGTACGAGTACGACGCGGTGAGCCGTCTGCGCGACTCGCAGCTGGGCAATGAGAAAGTCCATGACGTGCGCAACTACCTGAAGAAAGGCAAGCTCTGGGAGGCTTTCGAGTCCGAAGAGCGGGTCATTCTGCTGATCGACGAGATCGACAAGGCCGACATCGAGTTCCCGAATGACCTGTTGCAAGAACTCGACAAGATGGAGTTCTACGTTTACGAGATCGACGAGACCATCAAGGCCAAGAAGCGCCCGATCATCATCATTACCTCGAACAACGAGAAAGAGCTGCCGGACGCCTTCCTGCGCCGCTGCTTCTTCCACTACATCGCCTTCCCCGACCGCACCACCCTGCAGAAAATCGTCGACGTGCATTACCCCGACATCAAGAAGGATCTGGTCAGCGAAGCGCTGGACGTGTTCTTCGACGTGCGCAAGGTTCCCGGTCTGAAGAAGAAGCCGTCGACCTCGGAACTGGTCGACTGGCTGAAACTGCTGATGGCCGACAACATCGGCGAAGCCGTGCTGCGTGAACGCGATCCAACCAAAGCGATTCCGCCACTGGCGGGTGCCTTGGTGAAGAACGAACAGGACGTGCAACTGCTTGAGCGTCTGGCGTTCATGAGCCGTCGCGGCACCCGCTAAGAGGCTGATGCCATGTTGCTCAACCTGTTCAATGAAATGCGTGCAGCCAAGGTACCGGTGTCGGTGCGCGAACTGCTCGACCTGATCAACGCGCTGAAACAGCGCGTGACCTTCGCCGACATGGACGAGTTTTACTACTTGTCGCGGGCGATTCTGGTGAAGGACGAGCGGCATTTCGACAAGTTCGACCGCGCGTTCGGCGCCTACTTCAATGGTCTGGAAAAACTCGACGATCACTTGCAGGCGCTGATTCCCGAAGACTGGTTGCGCAAGGAGTTCGAGCGCTCGCTGACTGACGAGGAACGCGCGCAGATCCAGTCCCTCGGCGGCCTGGACAAACTGATCGAAGAGTTCAAGAAGCGCCTGGAAGAACAGAAGGAGCGCCACGCCGGCGGTAATAAATGGATCGGCACCGGCGGCACCAGCCCATTCGGTTCCGGCGGTTTCAACCCGGAAGGCATTCGGGTCGGCGATGCCGGCAAACGCCAAGGCAAAGCAGTCAAAGTCTGGGATCAGCGCGAGTACAAGAACCTCGACGACTCGGTGGAACTGGGCACGCGCAACATCAAGGTAGCCCTGCGCCGTCTGCGTAAATTTGCCCGCCAGGGCGCGGCGGAAGAACTGGACATCGACGGCACCATCGACCACACCGCCAAGGACGCCGGCCTGCTCAACATCCAGATGCGCCCGGAACGGCGCAACACAGTGAAGCTGCTGTTGCTGTTCGACATCGGCGGCTCGATGGACGCGCACGTGAAGATCTGCGAAGAACTGTTCTCGGCCTGCAAGACCGAGTTCAAGCATCTGGAGTACTTCTACTTCCACAACTTCATTTATGAATCGGTGTGGAAGAACAACATGCGCCGCACTTCCGAGCGTTTCTCCACTCAGGATCTGCTGCACAAGTACGGCGCCGACTACAAAGTGATCTTCATTGGCGACGCGGCCATGGCACCTTATGAAATCACCCAGGCCGGCGGCAGCGTCGAGCACTGGAACGAGGAGCCGGGCTACCTGTGGATGCAGCGTTTCATGGAGAAGTACAAGAAGCTCATCTGGATCAATCCGTATCCGAAAGATACGTGGGGCTATACCTCGTCGACCAATATCGTGCGCGATTTGATCGAGGATCAGATGTATCCGCTGACCCTGCGTGGGCTTGAGGAAGGGATGCGGTTTCTGTCCAAATAATTGTTGTTGTCTGGACTGGCGCCATCGCGGGCAAGCCCGCTCCCACAGGTATCGGTGGTGTACATAAATTTCGAGTACAACTCGGACACTGTGGGAGCGGGCTTGCCCGCGATGCTTTTAGCGATTGATAAAGCGCTGCAAATACTCGACATGCTCCCGGTGCGCGACGTCCTGCACCACCGGCCTCAACCTCACCTTGGCCCCCGGCAAACACTGCGCCAGCCGCGCCAACGCCAACGGCGTCAGCGCCCCCAATCGCGGATAGCCGCCAATGGTCTGCCGATCGTTGAGCAGCACAATCGGTTGCCCATCCGGCGGCACCTGCACGGCCCCCAACGGAATACCCTCGGAAATCATCGGCTGGCCGTGATACTGCAACGCCTTGCCGAGCAAGCGAATGCCCATGCGATCGGCGCGACTGTCGAGCGTCCACGCGCTGTTGAACAGATCAAACAGACTCTGCCCGCTGAACTCGCCGATCTGTGCACCGAGCACCAGATCCAGCGGCGTATTCAGCCGTAGATCCGGACGATATTCCATCGGCACCTCACGAACCAGCAAGGCGTGCCCCTGATAAGTCAGCGTCGCGCCTTTGGCCAACGGCAAGCCCATGCCATCCAGACCGCCAAGTTCTTCGCGCACCACCGTAGCACTGCTGCCCAACACCTTCGGCGCGTCGAATCCACCGGGTGCGGCAAGATAAGCACGGGCACCGAGCAGCGGCTGAGTGAACTGCAACTTCTGCCCTCGGGCCAGTTTGAAACTGCGCCACGGCGCCACTGGCTGCCCGTCGATCTGCGCGCCGAGATCGGCTCCGGCCAATGCCAGCAAGCAGTCCTCCTCAGCCACCACGGCAAACCCGCCAAGGGTAATTTCGACCACCGGCACGTCCAGCCCATTGCCCAGCAGCCAATTGGCCCAGCTCATCGAACGCCAGTCCGCCGCACCGCCCTGGGTCACGCCCAGATGCCGCACGCCAAAACGTCCTGCGTCCTGCAACAGGCACAGCGGCGTGCTCGCTTCAATCTTCAGTCCGCTCATGCCAGCGCCTCCAGAGGCGTGTCATCGCCGCCAAAACGGATGAATTCGGCATGGCTCACCGCTTCGAAACGCACGGTGTCGCCGGGTTGCATCAGGCTGTAGCCATCGCGGTTGCGGTCAAACAGCTTTGCGGGCGTGCGGCCAATCAGGTTCCAGCCGCCGGGGGAGACCACGGGATAGGCGGCGGTCTGGCGTTCGGCGATCCCGACGCTGCCGGCCGCGACTTTTTTCCGTGGAGTGCTCAGCCGTGGCGCCGCCAGAATCTCTTCGACCAACCCCATGAAAGCGAAACCCGGCGCAAAGCCGAGCGCGAACACCTGATATTCCCTGGCGCTGTGACGGCGAATCACCTCCTCCAGCGCCAGACCGCTGCGCTCGGCGAGCAAGCTCAGTTCCGGTCCGACACTCAGGTCGTACCAGACCGGCAGCACATGACACTGGCCGCCGGTTCGCGCATTCGGCGACAGGTCGACCAGCGCCTGCGCAATCAACTCCCGCGCCTGATTCGGACTCAATGAAGTCAGGTCGTAATGCACCATCAACGTCGTATAGGACGGCACCAGATCAATCAACTGCGTGCCGAAGGCCTGACGCAACCGCTCGCTGGCCGCCAGCATCCACGGCATGTTGGCCTCGGCAATTTCATCGAACAGACGCAGCATCAGGCAATCCAGTGCCACCACTTCAATCCTTGGGTTCATTGCGCATCCTGCTGATTCAGGGCCTCGCGAATGCGTTGCACGGCGGCGACCGAACTGGCGTTGTCGCCGTGTACGCAGAGGGTGTTGGCTTGCAGGCGCAAGGCGCTGCCATCGTTGGCGATCAGATTGTCACCACGGGCAATCTTCAGCGCTTGTTCGATGATGATCTCGGGATCGTGATGCACCGCGCCCGGCAGTTGCCGTGAAACCAGTTTGCCGGCGCTGTCATAGGCGCGATCAGCGAAGGCCTCGAACCATAGCGTGAGGCCGTACTCATCACCGATCTGCTGCGCAGCGCGATTGTCACGAGTGGCCATCAGCATCAGCGGCAGACTGCGGTCGTAAGCCGCCACGGCCTGAATCACCGCGCGCAATTGCGCCGGGTTCGCCATCATGTCGTTGTACATCGCACCGTGGGGTTTGACGTAACTGACTCGCCCGCCTTGGGCCCGGCAAATGCCGTCGAGGGCGCCGATCTGGTAATGCAGGATGTCTTGCAGTTCCTGCGCGGAGTACGCCATCGAACGGCGGCCGAAGCCGACCAGATCCTGATAGGCCGGATGGGCGCCGATCTGCACGCCGTGACTCAGGGCCAGGCTGACGGTTTTGCGCATGATGCTCGGGTCGCCGGCATGGAAGCCGCAGGCGACGTTGGCGCAATCAATGAAGGGCATGACTTCGGCATCCAGACCCATGGTCCAGCTGCCGAAACTCTCGCCGATGTCGCAATTCAATAACAGGCGGCTCACGGTAAACACTCCTGTAGCTTTTTGTCTTTCTATCCGTAGGACATTGCCCGCCGGGCAGTGCCTCGCAGGTTAGCAGTTACTGTGCATCGAGTTGCTTGCCGCGAGTCTCCGGCAGGCTCAAGGCCGCGAGAATCACCACGCCGTAGGACACTGCAGCGAACGCACCGATGCCCATGCTCAATGGCACTTTCTGGCTGAGCAAACCGATCAGCAGCGGAAACAATGCGGCCAGCGCACGACCGATGTTGTAGCAGAAGCCTTGCCCGGAACCACGAATCCGCGTTGGAAACAGCTCGGTGAGAAACGCGCCCATGCCGCTGAAGATCCCTGAAGCAAAAAAGCCCAACGGAAAGCCCAGCCATAACATCACAGCGTTGCTGACCGGCATTTGCGTGTACAGCAGAACGATGGTGAACGAGCCCACCGAGAACAGGACGAAGTTCTTTTTGCGCCCCAGCAGATCGGTCAGATAGGCGCTGATCACATACCCGACGTAGGAACCGACGATCACCATGGCCAGATAGCCGCCGGTGCCGAGCACGCTCAAGCCGCGTTCATTTTTCAGGAAGGTCGGCAGCCACGAGGTGATTGCGTAGTAACCACCCAGCGCACCGGTGGTCAGCAGCGAGGCACGGAATGTGGTGAAGAGCATGCCGGGGGCAAAAATCTCGTAGAACTTCGCCGGGTTCTGGGGTGTTTGTGCAGCCTTGGCTTCGCGGTAAATATCCGGATCTTTCACCAGTCGACGGACAAAAATCACGAAAATCGCCGGGACGATGCCGAGAATGAACAGCGCGCGCCAGGCGTCTTCCGGCGGTAGTACCGAGAACAACAGCGCATACAGAATCGCCGTCAGCCCCCAACCCAAAGCCCAACCGGATTGCACCATGCCCACCGCTTTGCCGCGATCCTTGGCGCGGATCACTTCACCGATCAGCACCGCACCGGCGGTCCATTCGCCACCGAAACCGAAGCCCATCAGGGTGCGGGCGATCAACAATTGTTCGTAGTTCTGGGCGAAGCCGCAGAGGAAGGTGAAGAAGGCAAACCACAACACGGTCAGTTGCAGGGTGCGCACGCGACCGATGCGGTCGGAAAGGATGCCGGCAACCCAGCCGCCGATGGCCGAGGCGATCAAGGTGCTGGTGTGGATCAGCCCGGCTTCACCGGTGGTGATGCCCCACATCGCAATCAGCGTTGGCACCACGAAGCTGAGCATCTGCGTGTCCATGCCGTCCAGACCGTAACCGATCTTGCAGCTCCAGAACGTGCGGCGCTCCTGTTGATTGATGTTGCGGTACCAGTCGAACGGCCCCGGACGCGCCGCTGCCTTGGGTAAATCAATGGTGTCGGGAGCACTCATGGCAAATCTCCGCAGGTTTTTATTGGTCTTGTTCGCAGATCCCGCGACGCCTATCGTGGGAACCGGATGCGCCGATTTTTGGGCGCTCCGCCCTGCTGCGTCCAACGAATAAAAACCCGCCTTAGGCATAAGAAAAATTTGTCACCCGAGCCTTTGCCATGAACCTGAAGTTTCTCGAGACCTTTGTCTGGGTCGCCCGGCTGAAGAGTTTTCGCCTGACCGCCGACAAGCTGTTCACCACCCAGGCGTCGATTTCCAGCCGTATCGCGGTGCTCGAAGGTGAGCTGGGCGTGAAGCTGTTTTTGCGTGATTCTCGCGGGGTCAGCCTGACGCCCGAAGGCTTGAAAGTGCTGGACTATGCCGAGCAGATGCTCGACACCATGAGTGCGCTCAAGCAATCGATCGAAACCCTTTCAAGCAAGGTCGGTCGGGTGCGTATCGGGGTGATGGACACGGTGATCCACACTTGGCTGAGCCCGTTGGTGGCGCAGATGACCGATCTCTATCCGCGCGTGGAAATCGAGTTGGTGGCGGATACCTCGCTGAACCTCTGCGATCAGCTGCAAAAAGGCTTTCTCGATCTGATCCTGCAAACCGACCTGGTGCGCCATGAAAGCGTGCGCAGCCTGGAGCTGGCCAGCCATCCGCTGGGCTGGATTGTCGCCAGTAATTCGATCTACAACCGCGAGTACGCCGATCTGGCCGAACTGGCGCAGGAACGGATCATCACCTATTCGAAAAACTCCCGGCCGCATCAGGACATTCTGGCGTTGATGCAGGCAAATGGCGTGCTGGCGCCGCGCTTGAATTGTGTGAATTCGGTATCGGCGATTACGCGGTTGTTGCGTGATGGATTTGGTATTGGCGTGTTACCGCCCGTGCTGGTGGCGGAGGAATTGGCGCGGGGGGAACTGACATTGTTGGCCATTGATCAGCGGCCGCCGGACTTGCAAGTGGTGGTGTCGTGGCGAGTGGGGGTTGAGTGGGTCGAGGAGATTGTGACGTTGTGTCAGCAGGTGTTGGCGGGGTATGCGCACAAAGTGGGCAAGGACTACATCACCCTCACTGACTGATCACACCTGTGGTGAGGGGATTTATCCCCGATGGGCTGCGTAGCAGCCCTCAAACCTGCAGCATCAGGTTTACCTGACACACCATAGGGGGCCGCTTTGCGCCCCATCGGGGATAAATCCCCTCACCACAGAATCCCCTCACTTCAACGGGTTGTGCAGGCCTTACAACCCGCGCACGTCGCGATCTTCGATCGGCCGGCTCTGGCGCAGACGCTTGCCGCCCAGCACCACCCAGTCAATCAGACGGAACAGGCATTCAATCCCGAACGACAGCAGCAGCGCGCCACTCATGCCCCAGATCATCGCCTCTGGCGTCAGCAGAATCTGGTAGCTGTAGCCATTCCAGGTTTCCTTGCGGATGTCCGGATCAGCGGCCAGCACCACTTGCAGGAAGCGGATGTACCACGGGCCCTGCATCGCCTGGTATTGCTTGTCCAGCGCCAGCTGACGATTGAGCAAGGTGCTCAGGCTGTCGGCGTCGCTGCGAAATACCGGATCTTCGCTGGCGCGGTAATGCGCAACCAGCGCCTGCAAGTCGCCTTTGAAAAACTGCTCGGCAGTGCCCTGAAACCCGCGCAGGCCGGTCTGCGCTTCGATCAGATGAGCCTCGACGCGTTTCGCATAATCGCTGATGAACCCCGGCACCTGGACACCGATCAACAGGCCCGCCGCAAACAACACCAGCCGTAGATAACTGAGCAACATGGGGTGCAATCCTTATTCGGTCTTGCCTTGGCTGACGCATTCGCCGCGTCGCCACAGGCTCCATTGGCCCGGTTCGTAGCGGGTCCAGGTTTCGTTTTCGGTCAGAGGTTCGGTGGCGATCACCGTGACCACGTCGTTGGGCGTGGTTTCCGCCTGGAAGTCGACGATCACATCGACATCCTTCAGGCGAGCCGGGCCGAACGGTGCGCGTCGGGTGATCTGCGCCAGTTTGGTCGAGCAATAGCAGAACAGCCAGTCGCCGTCGCTGAGCAGGCAGTTGAACACGCCTTTGCTGCGGTATTCGGCGCACGCGGCGACGA
The DNA here is from genome assembly GCF_018326005.1 of Pseudomonas sp. Seg1. Classification (NCBI taxonomy): domain Bacteria; kingdom Pseudomonadati; phylum Pseudomonadota; class Gammaproteobacteria; order Pseudomonadales; family Pseudomonadaceae; genus Pseudomonas; species Pseudomonas sp. Seg1. The sequence continues at coordinate 1,670,091 of NZ_AP021903.1, read as the reverse complement.
GATCCGGCAGCAGCACTTCTATATCGACCGGTTCCGGGAATGCTGCACGCACACGATTGAGCAAATCGCAGAACGCCGCCTCGCTGTCGGTATCGCCGACCGGGCGGTAGAAACTTTTGATCGGGGTGAAATCGGCGAGCTGGCCGTTGTGCGCGAAGCACCAGTTGCGCCCCCACAGTTCACGGACAAACGGGTGAGTGTTGGACAGGCAGACCTTGCCGACGTTGGCCTGACGAATGTGGCCGATGACCACTTCGCTCTTGATCGGGTAACGCTGCACCAGGTTGGCGACTTCGGATTCGCAACTCGCCGCCGGATCCTGAAACAGCCGCAGGCCACGGCCTTCATAAAAAGCGATGCCCCAACCGTCGCGGTGCGGGCCGGTGCGACCGCCGCGCTGCATCAGGCCAGTGAAGCTGAACACGATATCGGTCGGCACGTTGGCACTCATGCCCAGTAATTCACACATGTGCGGACTCTCGGATTACAGACGCGGCTCGACCCGCATGCGCTGCGGATTGTTCGGCACTGGCGGGCGACCATAACGATCATCACCGGCACCACCGAACGGTTGATCGTCGTCTCGATCCTCTGACCGGGCCGCTGCCTTGGCGGCTTCAGCCTGTTCGCGGCGAGCTCTGGAAGCGCGCTCGATCGGGAAGCGGATCAACACGAAGATCAGGTAAATGCCAAAAGCGATCATGCCGTACATGAACAGATCGGAGATTGCGCGCCAAGCGTTGTTGCCGACCTTGAAGGCCAGATCCAGTGCGGTGATGGCGATGGCCGGCGCAACCTTTTCCTTCACCGGATCGATGATGGTGGGGCTGAACAGCAACACCGCCATCAACACGCGCAACGGTTCGCGCAGCCAGCGCCACATCCAGGTGGTCAGGCGCATCCATACCAACAGGCAGCCTACAGCGGCAAAGGCGTAGAGGCCCCAGGCGATCAGATAGTCGTTCTCGGTCATGGTGTCCATGGCAAGGCAGGCAAAGAGGCGCTTATAGTAACGACTTTTCGCCCGTCAGGCTTGTCCCAATAGACATGCAACCTGTGGGAGCGAGCCTGCTCGCGATGAGGCCGGCACATTCAGCACCTATGTTGTCTGGCCGTCCGTCATCGCGAGCAGGCTCACTCCTACAGGGTCTGCGGCGGTATCAATATCAGCGAAAAACCCTATTCCGAACATTGTCCGAGAGCCTTCCATGCCCGTATCCGCCAACGTCATCAGTGCCCCGATTGCCCACAAGGCACCCGGCGCCGACCCGTATGCCTGGCTGCAGGAGCGTGACACCGACGCGGTGCTCGACTACCTCAAGGCTGAAAACGCTTACCAGGAAGCGCAAACCGCCGATCAGGCCGAGCTGCGCGAATCCCTGTTCGAAGAGATCAAGGGCCGGATTCTTGAAACCGACCTGTCCCTGCCCTCGCCGTGGGGCCCGTATCTGTATTACACGCGCACCACTGCCGGTGACGAATACGCCCGGCACTACCGCTGCCCGCGTCCGGCGGACGACAGCCTGACCCTCGATGAAAGCCGCGAGCAACTGTTGCTCGACCCGAACGTGCTGGCCAATGGCGGTTTCTTCTCGCTGGGCGCGTTCAGCATCAGCCCCGATCACCAGCGTCTGGCCTACAGCGTTGATGCCTCGGGCGATGAGATCTACACGCTGTTCGTCAAAGAACTGGCCAACGACAAAGTCAGCGAACTGGAGTTCGAAGACTGCGACGGCAGCATGACCTGGGCCAACGACAGCCTGACGCTGTTCTTCGGCGTCCTCGACGACACCCATCGCCCGCACAAACTGTTCCGCTACCGCCTCGACGGTACCGCTGCCGAAGAAGTTTTCCACGAGCCGGACGGGCGTTTCTTCCTGCACTGCTACCGCGCAAGCTCCGAACAGCAGTTGCTGCTGTCGCTGGGCAGCAAGACTACCAGCGAAGTCTGGGCGCTGGATGCCAACCAGCCGCAGCTGCCATTCGCTTGCCTGGCGCCACGGGTCGAGGATCACGAATACGACGTCGACCATGGCCTGCTCGATGGCGTATGGACATGGTTTATCCGCACCAACCGCGATGGCATCAACTACGCCCTGTATCAGGCGCCGGACACTGGCGTGGTGCCGACGGAGGCCGATTGGCAACAGCTGATCGCGCACAGCGACACGGTGATGCTCGACGGTGTGAGCCTCAACAGCGAGGCCATGACCCTGAGCCTGCGCGAAGGTGGCTTGCCGATCATCGAAGTTCACCCACACGGCGTGGCGCCTTATCGCGTGCAATTGCCGGACGCGGCCTACAGCCTCTACGTGCAAAACAGCCTGGAATTCGATAGCGACCGCATTCGTCTGCGCTATGAGGCGTTGAATCGCCCGGCTCAGGTCCGCCAATTGATACTGGCCAGCGGCGAACAGACCGTCCTGAAAGAAACCCCGGTACTCGGCCCGTTCGATGCCGACGCTTACGTCAGCCAACGCCTGTGGGCGAGCGCGCCGGACGGTACGCTGGTGCCGATCAGCCTGGTGATGAAACGCGAAATGGTCGGCAAACCGGTGCCGCTGTATCTCTATGGTTATGGCGCTTACGGTTCGAGCCTAGACCCGTGGTTTTCCCACGCACGTCTGAGTCTGCTCGATCGCGGTATGGCCTTCGCCATCGCCCACGTACGCGGTGGCGGTGAACTGGGTGAAGCCTGGTATCGCGCAGGCAAGCAGGAACACAAACACAATACTTTCAGCGACTTCATCGCGTGCGCCGAGTTTTTGATCCTCAACGGCATCACCACGGCGGAAAAACTGGCGATCAGCGGTGGCAGCGCCGGTGGTCTGTTGATCGGCGCGGTGCTCAACCAGCGCCCGGATCTGTTCGGTGTGGCGATTGCCGAAGTACCGTTTGTCGACGTCCTCAACACCATGCTCGACCCGGAGCTGCCGCTGACCGTCACTGAATACGACGAGTGGGGCAACCCGCAGGAACCGGAAGTCTATGATCGGATCAAGGCCTATGCACCGTACGAAAACGTCAGCGCTCAGGCGTATCCGGCAACGCTGGTGATCGCCGGCTACAACGACAGCCGCGTGCAGTACTGGGAAGCGGCCAAGTGGGTGGCAAAATTGCGCGCGACGAAGACCGACGACAATGTGCTGCTGCTCAAAACTGAATTGGGCGCCGGCCATGGCGGAATGAGCGGGCGTTATCAGGGATTACGTGACGTAGCGCTCGAATACGCATTTGTGTTCAAGGTTTTGGGCATCGTCTGAGGAACTCCGTCGGTCACTTGGGTCTTAACTCCAGACCCAAGAGGCCGATACCTCACAGATCTCCGTGAAAACCGATCCCCTCACCACAAAAAGGGTTCCCACGGGATCCGTGTACAGCCTCGAAAATGTGAAAACAAAAAGATTGCCACGACATGTCAGAACCCACCTTACTCAACAACGAAATTCGCGACTGGCTGATGGATTGCGGCCTGTTCGATCAATTGCAACTGGCCGATTTCGCAGCGGCATCCGGCTACTTCAGCATCAGCACCGTGGCTGAAGGCGAAGCGATTTTCCGCGAGGGCGATGCCGGCAGCTTCATGTGCATCCTCCACACCGGCCAGGTCGCCGTGCAGAAAACCGGCGCCGACGGCCAGGTCATCACCATGGCCACCCTGCGCAGTGGTCGGGCGTTCGGCGAAATGGCCGTGCTGGACGGCGAAAGGCGTTCTGCGACGTGCGTGGCAGCGAGCAATTGCCAACTGCTGAACCTGGGCAAGGACTCGCTGGAAAAAATGCTCAACGACGCGCCGAAGATCGCCGCCAAGATCATCCGCGCCCTCGCCGTCTCTCTCTCCAAACGCCTGCGCATGGCCGACGGCCAATTGGCGGCGCAGCAGATTTAACCGCCCGGGGATTTGGCCTTGGTGCCGCTCGGTTCAATGCCCGGCACCGCTTGATCCTTGCTCGGCGGACTGGGCATTTCGATCGGCACCAGCGGCGGGCTGCCACTGCCGGCGCCCGACTTGGGAATGTTGATCGGCGTGATCTGCGGATACGGTGTCGGTGTCGCGGTTCCGGGCGAGCCAGGCTGCGGCGCCGGGCTGACCGGAACAACCTGCTGTGCCTGCACGGCAGTAATCGAGAGCGCGGCCAGGGCAATGACCGTTAGAATGGTGCGCTTCATCAAGGGCTCCGTTGGCCTTAGTCTGCGCTCAGGCTACTCCCAACGGGCCTGCTTGCCTTCCCCCTTGTAGAGATTTCCATGAAACGTTTCGTTCTGCTCGACACCACCCCGATCCCTGAAAGCGGCGGTGCCCTGTGCCTGTTCGAGTATGGCGAGGATTTCGTCATCAAGATCCAGGGCGGCGACGGCGGGCAATTGATGAACACGCGTATGCACGGTTCCGAAGATGCGCTGGCCGAGATTCCTTGTCGCAAGGTGGCTGGCCGGCCGAACTCGCGGGTGCTGATCGGTGGGCTCGGCATGGGTTTCACCCTCGCCTCGGCGCTCAAGCATCTGGGTAAAACCGCCGAAGTGGTGGTCGCTGAGCTGGTGCCCGGCGTGGTCGAGTGGAACCGTGGCCCGCTCGGCGAAAAGTCCGGGCGGCCATTGCTTGATCCGCGCACGGTGATCCGTCAGGACGATGTGGCCAAGGTGCTGCAAAGCGAGCCGAACGGCTTCGACGCGATCATGCTCGACGTCGACAACGGCCCCGAAGGCCTGACCCAAAAGGCCAACAGCTGGCTGTATTCCGCCGCCGGTCTGAATGCCTGTGCCAAGGCCCTGCGTCCCAAAGGCGTACTCGCCGTATGGTCGGCCAGCGCCGATCGGCTGTTTTCCGACAAATTGAAGAAGGCCGGTTTCAAGGCCGAAGAAGTGCAGGTGTTCGCCCACGGCAACAAGGGCACCCGCCACACGATCTGGATTGCCGAGAAACTCAAGGGCTGAGCTAAACTCTGCACATAACCGTCATTAGTCTTTTACAAAGGTGAACCCATGAGTTCGTCCACCCCAACCAACACGTCGAAGCTGGATCGCATCCTCGCCGACAACCAGCGCGACAAGGAAATGGGCTACCGCGACAAGGCCCTGAAGATGTATCCGCACGTCTGTGGCCGCTGCACCCGCGAGTTTTCCGGCAAGCGCCTGAGCGAACTGACCGTGCATCACCGCGACCACAACCACGACAACAACCCGCAGGACGGCTCGAACTGGGAGCTGTTGTGCCTGTACTGCCACGACAACGAGCACTCGCGCTACACCGACCAGCAGTATTTCAGCGAAGGCTCGCTGAGCACGCCGAAAATCGCCAAGGCAACGCACAACCCGTTCGCCGCGCTGGCCGGGTTGATGAAGAAAGAAGACTGATCTTCATCGCCTGAATTGGCCTCATCGCTGGCAAGCCAGCTCCCACAATTATTTTGGTCGCTCACAAATTTTGTGTACACCCGAGATACCTGTGGGAGCTGGCTTGCCAGCGATGAGGTCAGAGCAGACAGCGCAAGTCCTGAATCTGCCCGCCCTCCCCCAATCCCCGTATAATCGCCGTCTTTTTCCCGAAGGCACCCCGCTCGTGGCAGACAAACGTTACAGCTGCATTGGTTTGTACAACCCCAAGTCACCGGAGAACGTCGGTTCGGTGATGCGCGCCGCAGGCTGCTACGGCGTGGCGTCGGTGTTCTACACCGGCAAGCGCTATGAACGCGCCGCCGATTTCGTCACCGATACCAAACGCGTGCACTACGACATCCCGTTGATCGGCATCGATGATCTGAAAAAGATCCTCCCGCTCAACTGCGTGCCCGTCGCCGTGGAACTGGTCGAAGGCGCCCGTCCGTTGCCGGAATACACCCACCCTGATCGCGCGCTGTACATCTTCGGCCCCGAAGACGGCTCGCTGGACAAAGAGATTCGCGACTGGTGCGAAGACGTCGTGTACATCCCGACCACGGGCTGCATGAACCTCGCCGCCACGGTCAACGTCGTGCTCTACGACCGCATGGCCAAGGGCCTGAATACCCGCTCCGGGCCGAAATTCCGCTGAAGCGTCGCACATCCGATGGAACAAGCGGACCGCTCTGGCAGTCAGCTTGTTTATCCATTACTCATTGCCTGGAGAAAGATCATGAGCGAACTCAAACGTGTCGAGCGTATCGAATCCACCCCGTTCCAGAGCCGTTCCGAGCAGAACGTGGAAGGCTGGGAGCGCATCGGATCCTTGGCCGGCGGCGTGATCATGGTCGGCAAGGGCCTGCGCCGTGGCGGGGTGTTCGGGTTGATTCAGGTGGCGATTGGCGGCGTGGCCATGGCTCGTGGGATTACCGGGCACAGTTCGGTGAAAAGCCTGATCGAGAAAAGCCGTCAGGACATGAACAACGTGCGGGCGAAGATCGAACGCGCGGGTGAAGAACTGAGCAAGCTGAAGGCCAATGCCGAAGCAGCGACCAGTACCGCCACCGTTACCGGCAATGATTCGGTGAAATCGCCGAAAGCCGGGGTTTGATCCAGAATTTGCTTTGGGGCTGATGACCCCATCGCTGGCAAGCCAGCTCCCACAGGTCTTGTGGTGATCACATATTTTGTGTCCGACCTAAAACACTGTGGGAGCTGGCTTGCCAGCGATGGCGGCGTTACTGAAGTAACGCGGTATCGAGGACTTTGGAAGACTCGCCGAGAACACTCTCGGCCAGTTGCACAAATTCTTTTGTACTCACCGTCCCCAAATGCATCGCCCCACGCAACACGTCATCCAGCGAGCGCTTGTTGCGTGTCTTCAAACGAATCTCGCCATCCAGTTCCTGCAACACCACCACCGCTTTCGCCATCTGCGCCGGGCTGATCTGCTCGCCGCGCAAGGTTGTAACCTTCTGGCTGTCCTTGGACAATTTCGCCTGTAACGCCTGATAACGCTCATCGCTCATACCACCGGCACGGCGCACCAGTTCGATCGCGTAATACTCGGCAAACCCTTCGCTGATCCAGTCGCTGCGCTGCTCGTCATTGATCCGGCCGAACACCTGCGCCAACTCACGCACCAAGGCACTGCTGCCGCTTTCACTGACCAGCGGCAGGCGCGTATTGAGATAGATCGACTCGTGCGCGCCGAGGCTGCCGCGCCACATCGGGTCATTGGCGCCGACGATCAGCAACTTGGTCGGATGACGCGGATACAGCGCTTGTACCTGCGGCCAGACAAACGTCAACAACGTCAGCACGTCCATCCGCCGCATGCCCTGCCCTTGCGGCGACGCCACGGTGACCTCGGTTTCACCCAGGCGCGTGCGCCGGCTGCCGAGATGGCCGGCAAGCATCCAGCCCGTCGGGCGATCGAACAGACGTGAGGGATTGTCGATGCGGAATTTGTTCTTGCCGATGCGTGGCCAGGCGGTTTCGACGCTTTTCCAGCCCTCGGGCAGTTCGAATTGCAAGCGCGAGACCAGTTCGGTGCCGTCCTGTTGATCGAGTTTGGCCGACGGCACCAGTTCGTCGCCGCGCATCAACGCCCAGGTTGAAGTCATACGGGTGTCGAAACTACCGCTCTTGCGGCCGTGGCTGATGCGCACGCGGTAGGTCAGGCTGGCCTTGTCGCTGGTCGGACGCCAGACGCCACGGGCCTGTTTGCCGGGCGTCAGCAGCCATTGGCCGTCCGCCTTGAAGTCGCTGTAATGACTGCCGTCGCCGAGGTCGAAATCAAGGCTGCGCACCGCTTCACCTTTGGCCAGGGTCAGGCGCACTTCAGCCTGATCGCTCTGTGGCAACAGGCGTACGTGGTAATCCAGATCGACTTTCTTCGCCGCCCATGCCGGCGCGCTGAGCGCCAACAGCGCAACCATCAACGCCCGCTGCAATCCCACAGCCATACCCACTCCTTGTTGAAATCTGGATTTGCGGGCGTTTAGCCCGCCCGGAAAATCAGGTGATCTTCCCAGTCATCCTCCGGCACGCTGCCCTCGGCGAGCATGCGCCCGGACTGCGAAATTCGCTCGTGGTGCACCGCGTCGCGGTCGCCGCAGACCAGGTGATGCCAGAGTGGCAGGTCCTTGCCTTCGCTGACCAGACGATAGCCGCAGGTCGGCGGCAACCATTTGAACTCTTCGGCCTGGCCCGGGGTGAGCTGGATGCAATCCGGGACAAACTTGATGCGGTTCGGGTAATCGCTGCACTGGCAGGTTTTCAGGTCCAGCAGTTTGCAGGCGATGCGCGTGTAATAAACGCTGTTGTCCTCTTCATCCTCGAGTTTTTGCAGGCAGCACAGACCACAGCCGTCGCACAGCGATTCCCATTCCTCCAGATCCAGTTGATCGAGGGTTTTGCGTTTCCAGAACGGTTCGACTTTGGCGACCATGGCTCAAGCATCAACATCAGGTGGTGAAAAGGCCGCCAGTCTAGTGCCCCAGGCCTTGCGGGCCAAGCGCTGGCGACTGCCGGTTGCGCAGCACTTGTCAGTTTTTGTGACGGCGCGTAGCTTTGCCAGTCGCAGGAGCCTTGCCCGGGAGCCATTAACGCTCGAGCACGTTGCATCCCGGTGAACTGACACGGCTCGGAAAACCCCATCGTTCAGCGCACTGATCCCGCCGGGTTTTCGTTCGAATCTTTTACTCAAACGTAGCAAGGAATTTCTTGATGAGTGCCAACCTTCGCGTTGCCGAATACGCCATTCACCCACAGTTCACCGACCGCTGGTCGCCCCGCGCCTTTACCGGTGAAGCGATCCCGGAAGAAACCCTGCTGAGCTTTTTCGAAGCGGCGCGCTGGGCGCCATCGGCCTATAACTCGCAGCCGTGGCGCTTTCTGTACGCACGTCGCGATACGCCGAACTGGGAGCGTTTTCTGGGGCTGCTGAACGAATTCAACCGTGGCTGGGCGCAGCACGCTTCGGCGCTGGTGATCGTGATCTCGAAAACCACCTTCGCCGTGCCGGGCGCCACTGAAGAAACGCCGGCGCTTTGGAGCACCTTCGACACCGGTTCGGCGTGGGGTCATCTGGCGCTGCAAGCCAGCATCAGCGGCTGGCATACCCATGGCATGGCCGGCTTCGATCAGGAGCTGACGCGCAAGGAGCTGAACATTCCTGAGGGTTATGCGCTGCATGCCGCAGTGGCCGTCGGCAAACTTGGCGACAAATCGACGCTGGCGGATTACCTGCAAGCGCGTGAAGAGCCGAGCCCGCGTCGCCCGTTGAGCGAACTCGCGGCAGAAGGCGACTTCACCCTGTAAGCCACAACGCAAAAAAACTGTAGGAGTGAGCCTGCTCGCGATGAGGCCGTATCAGTCGACATTAATGTTGTCTGACGCACCGCTATCGCGAGCAGGCTCACTCCTGCATTGTTTGCGGTGAATCAGTAACCGCGGTTGAAATCCACTTCCCCGCGCAACGCTTCACCCGCCTGATACGCCCGCAGATTCTCGACAAACAACTGCACCATCAACGCCGGTGAAGTCGGTGCCGAACTGTGACCGGTCAACAGCAAACCCCAGGCCGTCCAGAACGGATGACGTTGCGGCAACGGTTCCTGACGGCAGACGTCGATCACCGCGCCCGCCAGATGCCCTTCCTTCAAGGCCTCCACCAGATCCGCATCAACCACCGCCACACCGCGCCCGACGTTGATGAACAACCCGGTCGGCTTGAATTGCTTGAACAGCGCCGCGTCGTAGATATCGTGGGTGTGTTCGGTGTTCGGCAGCAGGTTGACCACGTAATCGACCTCGCCCACCAGACGCGGCAGATCCGCCATCGAGCCGACTTCAACGAACGGTGCCTGCTCACGGGCGCTGCTGGCGATACCGTACAGTTCGACGCCGAACGGCAACAGGAACTGCGCAACGCTCTGGCCGATGTCACCGGTGCCGACGATCAGCACCTTGCGTCCGACCAGGCTCTGGCCGGTGCGGTTGTCCCATTTGCGCTCGACCTGGCTGACCAGCCGCGCCAGCACTTCGCGTTCGTGGCCGAGCATGTAAGTCAGCACGTATTCGGCCATCACCTGGCCAAAAATCCCCACCGCGCGGGTCAAGCGGTAATCCCGACGCAAGCCATCAGCGAGCAGCGGCGTGATGCCGGCCCAGGTCGATTGCAGCCATTGCGGTTGATGGCCTTGGCGCAACAGGGTCGCGAGTAGATCCGGTTGCCCCAGCCATACCGGGCAATCGGCGGCCTGACGGGCCAGTTCAGCGGAGTCGCCGCTGGTCAATACTTCAAGCTCCGGCGCTGCCTGACGCAGCAGCCGGGCGTATATCGCGTGGTCGTGTTCAGCAATCAGAACGCGCATCTTCAAACCTTTCGCAAACCGTGCAGACAGCCGCCGCTTTCAGGGCGGCCATCGCGGTAAAAACAGTTCCAGGGTTAACAGAGGCCCAGAACAGGGCCTCGCCGATCAGACCGGGTCGTTGCGGCGCAGCAACTCTTCGGGCAAGTGCTCGATGTACTCGTCCTCGGCCGGTGGCATTTGCAGGTGATAGCCCTGCTTGTCGAGGTTTTCCAGGACCACGACGATGTCCTCACTGGCCAGTTTGCGCTCAGGCGTCAACACCAGACTGAAGGAAAATATGGCTTTGCCGAAAGCCGCCATCAACGCCTCGGGCACGCGTTCCAATTCATCGCTCTTGAGCACATAGAGGTACATGCCTTTGCGCTTCGAGCTTTGGTAAATAGAGCAAATACGTTTCAAGGCTGTTCTCCGGCGGTGGCCAGGCTGTCGAGCAGCTTCTGGCCCATGAGTTCGCGGCGCCAGCCACGCAACGACTCAGGCAATTGGTAAGGACCCTCGGGGTAGCCGCTTTTGACCAGCGCTTCGAGGGTTTTCTTGCGCAGCATCAGCTCTGGGGCAATGCCCAGACGCTCGGCCTCAGCCTGGCCCAATGCGCGCAGTTGTTTGATCAACGCTGCCGCTTCGATCGGCAATGGCTCTGCTACAGCAGGCGGCCATTGATCAGGCCCCACACTGCCAGAGCGCTTGATCAGATCAAGCAGAAATTGACCGTCCTGACGCACGGTACGCGGGTGCATGTCTTCGATCTTGCCCAGCGCGGCGAGGTTGTCCGGTTGGGTACGCGCCAGCGGCCACAGCGAATGCTCGCGAACGATGCGGTTGCGTGGCAGATCGCGGGCACGGGCTTCTTTTTCACGCCAGGCGCACAGTTCACGCAGCACAGCCAACTGGGCGCGAGACAGTTTCCACGCCAGTTTGGCCTCGCGATAAACCTCGTAAGGGTCGGTTTCGCGACGCAGGTTGGCGACCAGTTCGGCGCCGTCTTCCAACACCCAGGCGAATTTGTCGTCAGACAGTTTCGGCCGCAGCTGGACGAAAACCTCCGCCAGATGCACGGCATCTTCAGCGGCGTAGCTGATTTGCGTGTCGGACAACGGACGCTGCAGCCAGTCGGAGCGGGTTTCACCTTTCGGCAGTTCGATGCCGAGCACTTCCTGCACCAGTCGCGAATAGCCCATCGAGAACCCTAGGTTCAGATAGGCAGCGGCCAGTTGCGTGTCGAACATCGGCGCCGGCAGGCTGCCGGTCAGGCGCAACAGGACTTCGAGGTCTTCGCTGCACGCGTGCAGGACTTTGAGCACTGCCGGGTTTTCCAGCAATGCGGCCAACGGTTGCCAGGCATTGATGGTCAGCGGATCTATAAGGTAGGCGCGTTTGCCGTCGCCGACCTGCAACAGGCCGGCAATCGGGTAAAAGGTGTCGACCCGCATGAATTCGGTGTCGAGGGCCACGAAAGGCAGCTGCTGCCACTCAGCGCAAAATTGCGCGAGGCTTTCGTTGTCGCGAATCCAGTGAATATCGATGGCCACACGGCTCTCCCTTGAAGAATGGCGCGCAGTATATATCGCCACTGGCGATTTACGCGCCTGCGAAGGGCAAGAGCTGTAACGAAATGTCCTGCCAAAGAGCAAGAATAGTCTGACAGAGGAAACGGACAGGCCCGTCGGGTCAGAACGACGGGCCCTAAACGGCTCAGTCCTTGGCCAGCACGCCGTCAATCACCGCTCCACGGCATCCGGCAAACAGGTCCAGATCCGGCTGATAGACCTTGCTGCGCACCTCCAGCAGACCAAGCATCGAGTGGAACAGATTGTCCTGACTCAACGGTTTGTCACGACTCATTTGCAGGCAATGGGTGTCGACCGAATAAGCCTTTTGATAGTTGTCGGAGAACCACGCGAGCATCGCCACATGCTTTTGTTGCTCGGGTGCCAGCATGTAAGGCGTGCCATGCAGGAACAAGTTGTACTCGCCCAGCGACTCACCGTGATCAGACAGATACAACATCGCCGTATCGACTTTGTCCTGATTGTTGCGCAACACATCGATCAGGCTCGACAGCACATGATCGGTATAGACCAGGGTGTTGTCGTAACCGTTGACGATACTTTCGCGGCTGCAATTGTTCAGCGCGTTACTTTCACAGACCGGCGTGAAGTGCTCGTATTCCTTTGGATAACGCTTGAAGTATTCCGGGCCGTGACTACCCATTTGATGCAGGACCAGCACGGTGTCCTTGTCCAGATGATCGATAAAGCCTTGCAGACCTTGCAGCAGGATTTCGTCGCGGCACTCACTGCTGGCGCACAGCGTCGGGTCCTTCAAGTTGCTGACATCCTGCACGGTGACTCGATCACAGGTGCCTTTGCAGCCGGACTGGTTATCACGCCAGATCACGTCGATGCCGGCACGCTTGAGCACGTCGAGCAGGCCTTCTTCGTTCTTCGCCTTGCTGGCGTCGTAATCCTTGCGGCCCATGTTGGAAAACATGCACGGCACCGAGACCGCGGTTTCAGTGCCGCAGGAATGCACATCGGTGAAAGCGATCAGCCCGGCTTCCTTGTCCAGTTTCGGCGTGGTGTCCCGGCCATAACCGAGGATGCCGAAGTTCTCTGCGCGGGCACTTTCCCCCACCACCAGTACGGTCAGGGATTTGCGCGGCTGGACTTTCAGATCCGGGTTGCGTTGTGCGTCTTCGCCAATTTTCACGAACGGTTGCTGCGCCGAGACGACCTGCTCACGCAGGTAACCGGCCGACGCGCCAATGTAGTTGCTCGGCACGAGCATCAGGCGCAGTTCATGGTGATTACGAAACAGCGAAGACAATCCCTGATAGTTGGCCAGTGCCACACCACCGATGACCGCCACCGACGCCACACTGACGACAACTTTACTGAGCAGTTCGTGATGCCAGCGACGATAGTTGACTGGAACTTTCCATAACAACCACGACGGTAAAATGCCTAACAGCAAGACATACATAAACAACTTCAACGACAACAAGTCACGCACTTCCGTGACATTCGTTTCAGCGAAGTTTCGAAACATGCCCGCATCAATCATCACGCCATACTGGCTCATGAAATAAGCCACGCCGGCGCTGATCAAAAACATCAAAGTCAGGATGGGTTTAAGCAGCGGACGAAAGGCCAGAAAAGTCAGCACGATGTTGAACGCGGCAAAGATCATCACGGCGAAAGCCACGCGCATGGCGATGCCTTTGCCATCCGCCGCAGTAATCTCGAACAAATGCTGCCAGAGCACAAAGTTGAAACCGAGCAAAAGAAAGGCACTGGCAATCAACGTCACCCATTCCGGGCGCACGGTTTTTGACTTCAACATAGAGGTGGGCAATTCCTGAAAAGAAGCGCCTGGGTTAATTGTGAAAAATTCATTAACCGAGGCATAACAAACTTTAGGCAGGCAACCATCAATTTTTTGTGAAAAAGACGCCAACGATTAGTTGGCAGGTGGCTATAACGCGAACTTGTGAAGTATTTGAGAATGATTCAGTTCTGGTTAAGTTTTGGACCAGACACTTTTCTGTGGGAGCGGGCTTGCTCGCGAAGAGGTCGGCACATTCCGCACTGAGGGTGACCGCCCCACCGCTTTCGGGAGCAAGCCCCCTCCCACAAGGAGAGAAGTGTTATCGACTTTTTAAATACTGCTCGGGATTTTCTGGTTTGTCCGGTGCGACAGCCGGGCGCCTAATTGTCAGCCTCTCGCTCATAGGTCTGAAGATGGAAAACGTCCGCACCACCGCCCGCCCCGCTCTCTGGCTGATGCTCGCCATCATTCTGGTCGCGCTTAATCTGCGTCCATCGATGGCCGCGGTCGGGCCGTTGCTCTCGGCCATTCGCGGCGATATCCCGTTGAGTTACAGCCTCGCGTCGCTGCTGACCATGCTGCCGGTGATGGCCATGGGCATGGCGATGTTTTTCGGCATTAGCATCAGTCAGCGTCTGGGTGAGCAGCGCACGGTGCTGCTGTCGCTGCTGATCATCGGGTTGGCAACACTGGCGCGGCTGTTTGTCGATTCTGCGGCGGAGCTGATTATCAGCGCGGTGCTGGCGGGAATCGGCATCGCGCTGATTCAGGCGTTGATGCCGGCGCTGATAAAAGCACGTTTCCCGGACAACGTGGCGCTGTGCATGGGCTTGTACGTGACCTCGATCATGGGCGGCGCGGCCCTTGCCGCCTCGTTCGCCCCACTGGTGATGGTGCAAACCGGAAGCTGGCGTCTCGGATTGGCCATTTGGGCAGCGCTGGCGTTGTTCGCCTTGCTGTTCTGGTGGTCACAACGCACCCATCTGCCAAACGCCGTCAGCGCTGCCGCGAAGAAAGAATCGTTTTTCGCCAATTCCCGCGCCTGGTTACTCGCGGTCTTCTTCGGTCTGGGGACGGCGTCCTACACCTGTGTGCTCGCGTGGTTGGCGCCGTACTACGTTGAAAAAGGCTGGAGTGAGCAGAACGCCGGTCTGCTGTTGGGTTTTCTGACGGCCATGGAGGTGATTTCCGGCCTGGTGGTTCCGGCCATTGCCAATCGCAGTCGTGACCGGCGCGTGGTGTTGATGGCGCTGCTCGGATTGATCATCGCCGGCTTCTGCGGGTTGATCCTCAGCCCAGACCATCTCAGCCTGCTGTGGCCCTGTCTGCTGGGGCTGGGTATTGGCGGACTGTTTCCGATGAGCCTGATCGTCTCGCTCGACCACCTCGACAATCCACAGCGTGCCGGCGGCCTTACCGCTTTCGTGCAAGGCATTGGTTATCTGATTGCCGGCCTCTCCCCTCTTATGGCGGGGATGGTTCGTGATCAACTCGGCAGCTTCGAATGGGCGTGGTGGTCGCTGACGGCGGTGATGGTGGTCATGCTGCTGATGGTGCTGCGCTTTGATCCGCGACATTACACGCAGCATATTCGATGATCGCAGACGCCCATGAGCTAGAGGCCTCTGGCCATCTTTGCGCGGATTATTCAGCGACGTCGTGTTGCTAAAACTTTCTGTCCCACAACTGTCCGTGAAATGTCCTACAGGGGTTTCTCCTAGCACTATCGTTCCGTTAGGATCGTTCGCACACGTTTGCGCGGATTCAGCGCAAGGAGCACAGCGAGACAGTACGGATGCTGAACAGTAACTTGCTTCGAAAGCTCGACATGCAGGACCTCATGGTGTTTATCGCCGTGTATGAGCAGAGCAGCGTCACCGATGTGTCGGAAACGCTGTTCGTCAGTCAATCCACCGTCAGTTATTGCCTGAAAAAACTGCGTACCAGTTTCGAAGACGAGCTGTTCATCAACACCCGTACCGGCATGCGCCCGACCTACAAGGCCTGCAGCATGTACGGCCATGTGCAGAAAATCCTCGAAAGTATCAACCTGTGCCACGCCGGTGCCCCGGCATTCGATCCGAGCCGGCAAGCCGTCACCTTCAACATCTGCGCCCCGGAGTACTTCGAGCAACTGATCCTGCCGCGTCTGTTGAAGCGGTTCGACTACGATGACTTGCCAGTAATGGTCAACATGCACAAGTTCGAAACCGACGTGCCGGCCGATGAACTTCGCGACGGCAGTCTCGACCTGGTGATCAGTTTCGGCCCGAACTTTCACCGCAATCACACTGACCTGAAGTCGCGGATGCTGCTCGAAGATGATCTGGTCTGCGTCTTCGATAAACGTGCCACACCACTGGAACCACGTCTGAGCCTGCAAGCCTTCACCGAACGCCGGCATGTCTTTCCGACACCGTGGACGTCCACCACCAACATGGTTGATGGCTGGCTGGCACGGCAGGCGCAGAAACGTCAGATCGTGGCACGCTCCAACAGCTATAGCGCCGCACTGAAAATGATCACCGGCACCGATTTCATCCTCACCCTGCCCCGGCGCATCCAGCGTTTACTGACCAAAGAAGCCATCTTCAATCACTGTGAGGCGCCGAATGGCCTGCCGGGGTTCACCCTCGACATGCAATGGAGCCAGCACGCCGACCATGACAGCGCCAACATCTGGCTGCGCGAGCAAGTGATCAAGGTGTGCAGCGAACTGGAAGCCGCCTGAAGCTTCACCAATGCCGGTTTTGCAAATCCCTGCAGGCGCTGTCGCGCCTGACTGCAGTGATTTCAAGGCGCGGTGAGGGGGCGCTCGCTCATGAACGCTTCCAGCCGCGAACGTAACCAGCGTTCGGCCGGGTCGCTGTCGACGTGACTGAGCCAGACCATCGATAGATCGAGCATCGGCGTCTTGAAGGGAAACGGTTCTTTGAACAGCAATCCGGACGCAGCCATGGCCTCGGCGGTGTAATCCGGCAGACTGGCAATCAGATCCGTCCCGGCCAACAAGGCAGGCAATGCGCTGTATTGCGGCACTGACAACACGACCTGCCGGGTGCGACCGAGTTCGGCGAGCCACTCGTCAGCGTAACCACTGATGTTCGCCGTGTGGGAAACCAGCACATGGGGGCGCGAGCAGTATTCATCGAGGGTCAACGGTGAGTCGGATGCATCGGCACGCAGGATACTCGGCTGGATATGCCGCAGCAGTTTGCGTTTGGCATTCGCCGGCAAACCACGGGTCTGGCTGATACCCACGGTGATATCACCCGCTGCGAGCAAGTCGGGAATCCGCCAGTAATCGACGTGTTGCACCACAAACACGACTTTCGGCGCTTCCTGGCGCAGGGCGCGCAGCAAGGGTGGCAACAGGCCGAACTCGACGTCATCGGACAAGCCGATACGAAAGGTCATGTTGCTGACCGCAGGATCGAAATTGTGCGTCAGGCTCAGCGCGACGGACAGCGAATCGAGCGCCGGCGAGAGATGACGAAACAGTTCTTCGGCACGGGCCGTAGGCTCCATGCGATGGCCGACGCGGATAAACAATGGATCGTTGAACATCGAGCGCAAGCGATTGAGCGCCGAGCTGATGGTCGGCTGGCCGAGAAAAAGCTTTTCCGCCGCCCGGGTCACATTGCGTTCGAGCATCAAGGTCTCGAACACCACCATCAGGTTGATGTCAGCCTTGCGCAGTTCATTTCGATTCATCCATTGCTCCCCTGATCCCCAGACTGGAGGCAGTGTAGAAAGTCCTTGGGCCTGGCGTCCATCAGCATCCACACAGTGTTTCAGCGCTTAGTGGACGGTCAGCGTTTTCAACCCCAGCCCCATGACCCGCGCATCATCATTCAAGCCCAGCTGTTGCGGGCTGACGGCATCGGGCAGATGCAACTGAAGTTTCAGCAGACCATTCTTGCCCAACGTCTCGCGGATGGCCGTACTGAGCGGAATTTCCAGCCGGTTGTCTTGCACCTGCGTCAGACGCGTCGACAACACCTGTTCACCATTGATGCTGACGATGACTCGCTGGGTAAGACCTGGCGGCATCACGAATGCCAGTGCCTCCAGCACGATCACTTGGGTATCCGGCTTCACCCGCAGGGTGATTTCAGCCTCCGTCCCTTCGCTCCAGGTACCCCAGGTTTCAGGCGCCGCCCAGCCCTTGGTCAGCTGTCGGCTTTTACGATTGAATGTCTGCACCAGCCCTGACTGGCTGGACGGAATCGAGGACATTGCCCGCCCCTCATCAACCATCGCCAGGCATTGATTGCAGTGTTTCCAGCCCGGTGCCAATACAACAAAATCGTCTACGCGAGTCAGCAGGTCAGTGTCGCTGTGCACACTGTTGATGGCCGCGTCCAACGCCTCATCATCAATGATGTACAGCGAGTCGGCCTCGTAATCGCCCGTCGCCAGCCTGCGCTGCGCATCGAGCTGGGTGCGTTCGAGGACAGAAGGACTCATGCGCCCCATGTACACGGCATCGGTCTGCAATCGATGAGCAGCGGCGAAATCGGCGATGGCCTGCCACTGATCGGGCTGATTTTTCGGGATCATCGCGCGGATATTCTTGTAATGAGCCGCGGCGCTGTCCCAGAAAGGATCATGCATGGGGCTGGCCCAGGTGGATGTCGGTGGCAGCATTTTCGCCGCCCGCAAACTCGCCCAGGCGATGCGGGTATCCACCACTTGCACCACCAGCGCCAGTGCCAGCAAACCGATGGCGGTACGCGTTCGATAGCCCCGCACGACGAAGAACACCAGCAACACGACGATGGTGTAAAACACCGGCCAGAACATGCGACCCGAGGCGCGAAAAATACTCGCCAGACGCTCAAGGATTTTGGGTAGCGGATAGCTGAACGTGTGCGTGCCCCAACCGATCTGGTTCGACAGTGCGAACAGGGTCAATCCCAGCATCGCCAACACCAACCAGGGCCGGCTGCGCAGCAACGCCTTCAAGGAAATGCCGCTTCTGAACCAGGCGATGCCCGCCAATGGCACCAGCAACAGAACCCCGAGGCCCAGATAATTGAAGCCTTCATAATCGCCGCCGCCGTTGGCAAGGTTTGGCAGAACATATGACCAGCCATCCGAATCGACCAGGGACAGCAGATTCATTCGATACCAGCCAAACCCGCCACCGCCCGCGCCGTCGACAATGCTGAAATACCCGGCTTGCCAGCAGCACACGCTGACCAGGGCAAACAGACTGGCGAACTCGATCAGGCCCTGACGTCGGGTCAGCCTGCCTACCCAGACCTTGCCAAGCAGATCCGCCACCCAGATCAGCGCCACCATCACCAACAGATACGCATGCACCAGTGCGGTGGCGGCCAGTAATGCGCCCCATGCCAGGCGCCGCCGTTGGAGCATCGGCTGCAGCGCCAGGTAAAGGGCCGCCAGAATCAGGAAGTGTCCGGCCAGGGACAAGTGCCCTCCGGTACGAAGAAACATCGGCGGAGAAAACACCAACAGGCCCGCGCCCAGCAGTCGAAGCACGGGGTTATCAGTCATCAACCCGAGCAATTGCCAGGCAAACCAGGCCTGCAAAACGAAACAGGCCAGCAACCAGATTCCGAAATACTGAAAGGTGTCCGGCAACCAGCCACTGAACGGTTTGAACAGCAACGCCATCAGTGGATTGGAGTCAGAAAAGATGATCGCGCTGCCCAGCTCCAACCCATACGACGGGTTGAGCCCGAGCGGAAACGTCCAGGGCGAATGACGGAAATTCACCCAACCCAAATAATGCGTTGCCGGATCACCGTCCTTCAACCAAGCGATGTTCTGCGGATCCAGCGCCTGTGGACCGATCACCAGGAAGAACACCAGCACGCCCAGCAGGATCGGTAGCAACGCGAGGGCCGGATGGGTGTTCGAAACCTTCATCGATACGTCCAGAAGTTATGCAGCACAAAAGTGAATGCCGGAATCGTCAGCGCCACCGCTCCGATGCCCAACAGATAGTGGAGCCCGGCCATTTGCGCACCCCAGGCAACCAACATCGCCAATAAAAACCCACCCAGCGATACCAGCAGAAAACGCATCAGGGTTCTGCCATGCAGCCGGGCCGAGAAACTCCAGGTGGTGTTGATCACGTAGGAAACGACGGTCGCGACGGCAAAAGCCACGCCGTTGGCAAGCGGTGGCTGAGGGGCGATGAAATTGATGAACAGCACCGCGACCAGGGCATGCAAGCCAGTGACGAAAATCCCGGTCAAGGCAAAACGCAAACCGCGCTGGATCAACAGGGATTTTTCCGCTGAGGTCACGGTTTTTGCGCCAGCACAAAAACGCTCAAACCGGCGAGGCGATTGATGCCCATCAATGGCAGCTCCAGGCTGCAAAGGGCCTTGAGCACCGAGTTCACCAGCGGGTGATGACGCTTGAGCTGCGAGCGTGGCGTTGCAGTCTGTGGGCCCTGTGGCAGCAAACGCAGTGCCGCCGCAATCGGGAACACCGCGCCGAAATAATAGGCACCGCGCTGCACCGTCAGGCCGGCATCGCGAGCCAGTGTCTCGAACTGTGCCAAGGTGTAGCGGCGCTTGTGTTCAAGAAAGTCGTCGTGGCCGCTCCAGAGAAACTGGAACGCCGGCACCGTCATCAGAAAGCGGCTGCCGGGCGGCACTTTGTCGACGTATTCCCTGAGCAGACCGAGGTCGTCATCGACGTGTTCAAGGACATCCATCAGCAGCACGAGATCGGCGTCAATGGTTTCGATGCCGCGCCGGTAATGCACCGGTTTGCCGGTGGTGGTTGCATCTGAATCAACGGGGTAGCTGATATCCACGCACCAGGCCTCACGCGCATCGGTCTGGCTCAACAGATGATGGGAGAAAAACCCGGAACCGGCGCCCACATCGAGAATCCGCTTGATCGGCGCATTGCCGAGCAAGCGACGGGTGGCTGCCGCTTTGGAGCAGTAATACCAATGCTCGCCGATGCTGTCGCCGAGGATGTCGGTTTCCTTGAGATCCATGTGTCAGTCCTTGGGGTCGTAGACGCGACGCACCAGATAAACCGGCCGGCGTTTGGATTCGATATAAGTGCGGCCCAGGTACTCGCCGAGCACACCGATGCCAATCAATTGCAGGCCGCCAAGGAACGTGACCGCGACCATCAGCGAGGCGTAACCAGGCATGTCGACACCGTGGACCAGCGTACGAACCACGATAAAAATGGCGAAGGCAAACGACACCAGCGACACCAGTGCCCCGATGTACGTCCAGATCCGCAACGGTTCGGTGCTGAAACTGGTGATGCCTTCCAGGGCAAAATTCCACAGTCGCCAGCCGTTGAACTTGCTGTGCCCGGCCACGCGCTCGGGGCGCTCGTAATCGACGTGAGTGGTGCGAAATCCGACCCAGGCGAACAAGCCTTTCATGAAGCGTCGGGACTCCGGCAAGGTCAGCAACGCATCGACCACACAACGATCCATCAGGCGGAAGTCGCCGACGTTCTCCGGCAATGGCTGTTCGGCGATTTTATTGTGCAGGCGATAGAACCAGTGCGCCGAGGTCTGCTTGGCCCAGGTATCGCTGCGACGACTGATGCGATGGCCCAGCACCACTTCGTAGCCTTCCCGCCAGCGCTCGATCATTTGCAGGATCACTTCAGGCGGATCCTGCAGATCGGCATCGATCGGCACCACGATCTGCCCCGTCGCCATTTGCAGACCGGCAGACAACGCCGCCTCTTTGCCGAAGTTGCGACTCAGATCGACGATGCGCAGGCGCGAGTCTCGCTGCTGGCGCTCAAGTAAACGCTGCAACGTGGTATCAGTGCTGCCGTCATTGACGAACACCAGTTCAAGGTCAATTGACGGCTGGGTCTGAAAGACCTCATCTATGCGCAGGAGAAACGTGTCGAGACTGTCCTCCTCGTTAAAAACGGGGACAACCAGCGATAACGTCACCCGAACGGCCTGTTGCGTTCCGTGCTCAGTCAAAGAAGTGCTCTTTTTATAGTGTTTGTCGGTCGACGAAAGATTTTCGACGCCATGAGCCGTCCCGTATTAAGCAGTAGCGTCGACGGCGTTGCAAGGGTCAAACGGCGTCATTTCGGCCAAACCAGAGGCCTGACCCGGCGCTCTAGTCCGCACTCCTCAGAAACATCCGCGAACGATTGGAAACAAATGTCCGATAGCCAAAATACCCGCCTGCGCTAGGCTTGCGTCGATGCGCCACACAGGCTGTCGCACGCACAAATCGCATGGAGCGAACTGAATGTATTTCGAGATTTACAGGCAATCCAGAGGCACCCCAAGCACCGGCAAAGGCCAATGGCGCTGGAGGCTGCGCGCGGGCAATCACGAGACCATCGCCAGCGGCGAGTCGTATGTGAACAAGGCGGATTGTTTGCATGTGATCGCGCTGATCAAGGGTGCAACGGGAGAGACGCCGGTCAAGGAGATTTAACCGCGAGAGCCAATGCACGACTGCGTCCTACAGCCCTTTCCTTTTTTGTTCGAACCAGTGGCGAGTTATCCCAACGCCCCTACGCTGACCGGCGTATGGGGCAATCCGGCCCTGTTCCACCTGATCAATCGAACTCGAAAGGAGCCGTAAAAATGGCTAGAGACAAAGCGAAAGACGACAAGCACTTCAACTGCTCGCAAGAACACGAAGCGGACTATGTCGCCGGCCTCTACCCACATGCCAAGGACGAAGTGAAAACCTTCCTCAGCTCGGCATGCAAGGACAAGACGCTGCACAATTCGACGCATAAGGATGTGTATGAATTGATCAAACGGAAGCTGGGGCACTCGCAGCCGTGAGTGATTGATTGCGGGGAGCTTTAGACCCTGCAGACATGGAAAAGCCCCACAGAGTGAATTTTGTGGGGCTTTTCCAAGGCACCGAAAACAAAAAATCCCCGTAGATTTTCATCTACGGGGATTTTTCTATATATGGCGGAGAGATAGGGATTCGAACCCTAGGTACCGGTGAAGGTACAACGGATTTCGAATCCGTCCCATTCGGCCACTCTGGCATCTCTCCAACGGCGCGCATCATAACAACACTTTTACCGAAAGCAAACCCTCTTTCGAAAATTTCTTCGTGCTATCAGATGCTTGCGTCGATTAAAGCGGTACACCCAGACGATTGGCGACTTCTTCGTAGGCTTCGATGACGTCACCGAGGCCCTGGCGGAAGCGGTCCTTGTCCATCTTCTTCTTGGTGTCCTTGTCCCACAGACGGCAGCCGTCCGGGCTGAACTCGTCGCCCAGGACGATGGAGCCGTCACTGAACACGCCGAATTCAAGCTTGAAGTCGACCAGCAGCAGGCCGGCGTCGTCGAACAGCTTGGTCAGGACTTCGTTGACCTTGAGCGACAGTTCTTTCATGCGAACCAGTTGCTCGGCGGTGCCCCAACCGAATGCCACGACGTGGGATTCGTTGATGAACGGATCGCCCTTGGCGTCGTCCTTCAGGAACAGCTCGAAGGTGTACGGGTTGAGCTTCATGCCCTCTTCGACGCCCAGGCGCTTTACCAGGCTGCCGGCGGCGTAGTTACGCACGACGCACTCAACCGGGATCATGTCGAGTTTCTTCACGAGGACTTCGTTGTCGGCCAGCAATTTGTCGAACTGGGTCGGAATACCGGCCGCTTCGAGTTTCTGCATAATGAAGGCGTTGAACTTGTTGTTCACCATGCCTTTGCGGTCGAGCTGCTCGATGCGCTTGCCGTCGAACGCCGAGGTGTCGTTGCGAAACAGCAGGATCAAGCGGTCAGCGTCGTCGGTCTTGTAAACCGATTTGGCTTTGCCGCGGTAGAGTTCTTCACGTTTTTCCATGATGGGCTCCGCTTGCTAAGTAGGTGGGCTAGGCGATGTGGCGCCAGTCGAGCCCTGAATCTTGATCGGCCAGTTGCAGCCAGTCCGGGTCGCACCCGAGGGTGTCGACAAAACATTGCCGGGCCAGCTGCGGCAAGTTGTTCTTGCTGCTCAGGTGGGCCAGGACCAGGTGTTGCAAGCCCTGCCAACCCAACTCGGACACCAGGAATGCCGCCTGATGATTGTTCAAATGTCCCAGCTCGCCGCCCACCCGTTGCTTGAGAAAGTACGGATAGTGACCGCGGGCCAGCATGTCGCGGCAATGGTTGGATTCGATCATCAACGCATCGAGATCCCGATAACCGTCCAGCACCCGCTCGCAGTAGGAACCCAGGTCGGTCAGCAGGCCGAAGCGCCGCTGCTCGTTATCACTGAATACATACTGGGTCGGTTCCTGCGCATCATGGGCCACGGCAATGACCCCGATATTCAGCGCACCGATCTGCAGTTGCTCGCCGCCGGCCAGAAAGCCTGCAGGTTCAATCGGTTTGCGCATCCCGCGCAGTGTGCCGCGACTGAGGTAGACCGGTAGATTGTAGCGCCGAGACAGCAAACCCACGCCATGCACGTGGTCGGCATGTTCGTGGGTTACGAGTATCGCGCTCAGTTGCGCCGGGTTCACCCCCAGGCGCAACAGGCGTTTTTCGGTTTCCCGCAGGGAAAAACCACAATCCACCAGCACATACGTATCAGCACTGGCGATCAGCGTGCCGTTCCCTTGGCTACCGCTGCCGAGAACGGCAAAACGCATGGTTGATCAGCCCAGGTTGTCCTGAATCACGCTCAACACTTTACGCGCCACTTCAGCCGGCGCGACGGTGTTGATGTTTTTCTCGACGGTCACCTGAATGTTCTCGCCAACCTTGCTCAGACGAACCTGATAACGCTCGGCACGGGCTTCGACTTCTTCCTTGCTCGGCGCGCTGCCGAATAGGCTGCTGAAGAAACCAGGCTTGTCGTCTTTCTTCTCGGCTTTTTCGGCCAGGTTGATGTAGTACAGGCCCAGGCTGCGGTTGATGTCTTCAACGCGCCATTCGCCCTGTTCCAGCGCGCGGCCAACACTCGACCAGGCACGGTCCAGATCGGTACCGACGTTCAATACCGGGTTACCGCTGCCGTCTTCGCTGAGGCTGACACGGCTCGGTGTATCGAAATCACGCGACGCCAGCATCGATACCGAACCGCCCTTCTCGGCGATACGGCTCATGCTCGCGAGCATGTCGTCGACCAGCGCTGCGTCCAGGCCAGTATTGACCGAACGATTGGTGAAGGCGACGTCGGCGGTGCTGCCGGCAGGACGCTCGGCGCTGACCACGTAGATTTCACTGGTGTTGCGCTGCACGCCCGGCTCGATACGCACACGAACGCGGGTTTCGCTGTCGCTGGCGACACCGGCCGCGCTCAGGCGCTTGGCCATGGCGGCGGACAGTTCGTCGGAATGCTGCCAGGTGGTGGTGAATTCGCCGGTTTGCGGGCGCTGTTCATCCAGACGGAAACCGTTGTCCTGGAAGAACTGCACCGCCACTGGCCAGACTTCAGCCGGTGGATGCTGGGCCATGACCCAACGCGAATCGCCACTCTTCTGCAGCGAGTAGTCGGTCGCATCGGCGATGGCCGACAACGGCTGTGGACGTGGAACGATGTATTCGCCCTGGGCGGTGTCGTCAGCGACGTTACGCGGGATCGGCAGCAGCGGATCCAGACGCTTGGAGGTGCTGACATCCGGTGGCAGTTGCATCGGTGCAGTCTGTTGCGCTTGCAGGTAATCGCTACCACGGTCGCGGAAATAACCTTCCGGCCCCCAGACCCATCCACAGCCACTGGTGCTGGAGATAATCAAGGCAAGTGCGGAAAGTCCGGCCATTCGCTTCATGCGTTGTACTTCCTCAATTAAACCAGGACGCTGCACTGGCGCAGGGCCGTGCGAAGCGTTTCATGACAAGGTGCGCTCAGCCAGGTCAGCGGCAGGCGGATGCCTTCGTGCATCAGGCCCATTTCAACCAAAGCCCACTTCACCGGAATCGGGTTGGCTTCGATGAACAGGTCCTTGTGCAGCGGCATCAGTTTTTCGTTGATGGCCCGTGCGGTGTCGGCATCGCCCTTGAGCGCGGCCTCGCACAGATCAGCCATTTCGCGCGGGGCGACGTTGGCGGTAACAGAGATGTTGCCCTTGCCACCCAGCAGGATCAGCTCGACTGCGGTCGGATCATCGCCGGACAGCACGATGAAGTCCTTGCTCACGCCGTCGATGATCGCCTTGGCACGTTTCAGGTCGCCGGTGGCTTCCTTGATGCCGATGATGTTCGGCACGGTGGACAGGCGAATCACGGTCTCGGCCTGCATGTCGCAAGACGTGCGGCCAGGCACGTTGTAGAGAATCTGTGGAATGTCGACCGCTTCAGCGATGTGCTTGAAGTGCTGGTACAGGCCTTCCTGGGTCGGCTTGTTGTAGTACGGAACCACCAGCAGGCAGGCATCGGCGCCGGCTTCTTTGGCGTTGCGGGTCAGCTCGACGGCTTCACGGGTCGAGTTGGCGCCGGTGCCGGCAATGACCGGGATGCGCCCGGCAACCTGTTTGACCACGGCTTTGATGACGGCGATGTGTTCTTCTACATCAAGGGTTGCCGACTCGCCGGTAGTACCGACCGCGACAATGGCATGGGTGCCGTTCTTGAGATGGAAGTCCACGAGTTTGCTGAGGCTGTCCCAGTCAAGACGCCCTTGTGCATCCATGGGAGTGACCAGTGCCACCATACTGCCCGCAATCATGAAACCGCTCCTGCCGGAAAAAGAGAGCGGTAATGGTACTGGCGCCAAGATGCTTGCACAAGCGAAGTACTGCGCTGCCGCCATTCCCCTTGGCGTCGCTTTTCGCTACCCTTCAGACTTTGATCGGTACTGATCAGCTTGTACGCCGGGTTCCAGCCTCCCTTTTCGGCCTCCCAGACCCCGTTCCTGCGTCGCATCGACGCGCTCCCGCTATAGTGGAGCGAGCCGCGAGCGCATGCCGGGGCATTTTGAACGGACCGCCCGAATCGGCACACACTGGCGCAGCCCGGCGCCCAACGTCCGTAACCTACCGACCGCTCATCGCTTTAGGAATGCTGCATGTCCACCCCCACAGTCCGCGAACAATTCCTTGTCATCAGTGCCCTCGGCGCCAACCCCATGGAGCTGACTAACGTCCTGTGCCGCGCCAGCCATGAAAATCGCTGCGCCGTGGTTACTTCACGCCTGACCCGCCACGGCGAGTGCAGCGCGCTGATCCTCGAGATCTCTGGCAGCTGGGACGCCCTCGCGCGCCTGGAAGGCAGCCTGTCGGGGCTCGCCAAGAAGCACGCCTTCACCGTCAACGTGGTGCGCAGCGCGGCGCTGGAAAATCGGCCACAGGCGCTGCCATACGTGGCTTACGTCAGCTCGGCTTATCGCCCGGACATCATCAATGAGTTGTGCCAGTTCTTCATGGACCACAACGTCGAACTGGAAAACCTGACCTGCGACACGTATCAGGCACCGCAGACCGGCGGCACCATGCTCAATGCCACGTTCACCGTGACCCTGCCGGCCGGCACCCAGATCAGTTGGCTGCGCGACCAGTTCCTCGATTTCGCCGACGCGATGAACCTCGACGCACTGATCGAGCCTTGGCGCCCACAAAACCCAATGTAAGGAAGCTTTCATGGCCGTTGTCATCGACCAACCGGTTACGGATTTCGAAGCACCTGCCACCAGCGGGCAAACCGTCAGCCTGTCTGCCTTGAAAGGCAAGCAAGTGGTGATCTACTTCTATCCGAAGGACAGCACCCCCGGTTGCACCACCGAAGGTCAGGGCTTTCGTGATCAGTACGCAGCGTTCCAGGCTGCCAACACGGAAATCTTCGGCATTTCCCGCGACAGCCTGAAGTCGCACGAGAACTTCAAGTGCAAGCAGGAGTTCCCGTTCGAGTTGATCAGCGACAAGGACGAGGCCGTGTGCCAATTGTTCGACGTGATCAAGTTGAAGAAGCTGTATGGCAAGGAATATCTGGGCGTTGATCGCAGCACCTTCCTGATTGATAAGGACGGTGTGCTGCGTCAGGAATGGCGCGGCGTGAAAGTGCCGGGGCATGTGGATGCGGTATTGGCTGCGGCTCAGGACCTGAATAAAGCCTGATGTTTTTGTGGCGTTATCACTGACGCCATCGCTGGCAAGCCAGCTCCCACAGGGTTTCCGGCACACACGAAATCTGTGGGAGCTGGCTTGCCAGCGATGAGGCCAAAAGCCTCTCCAAAGAAACGCTTTAAAGCAGCGGCGCCACTACCGGCTCCTTGCGCGGCCACGCATCCAGCACAGCCTTGAACAGCGTCGCCAGCGGAATTGCAAAGAACACCCCCCAGAATCCCCATAACCCGCCGAACAACAGCACCGCGCAGATGATCGCCACCGGGTGCAGGTTGACCGCCTCCGAGAACAGCAGCGGCACCAGCACGTTGCCATCCAGCGTCTGGATGATTCCGTAGGCCGCCATCAAATAAATGAACTGATCGCTCCAGCCCCACTGGAACAGCGCAATCAGCAACACCGGGACGGTCACCACCACCGCGCCGACGTACGGTACCACCACTGACACACCGACCAACAACGCCAGCAGCGCCGCATAATTAAGCCCGAGCGCAACGAATGCGATGTAAGTCACGCCACCGCAAATCACGATCTCGATGACCTTGCCGCGAATGTAGTTGGCGATCTGCCGGTTCATTTCCTGCGCGACCCGAGTGATCAACGCCCGCTCACGGGGTAAATAGCCGCGCACCCACTCGCCGATCATGGCCCGATCCTTGAGGAAGAAGAACACCAGGATCGGCACCAGCACCAGATAGATCATGATGTTGACCAACAGCGGCAGGCTCGACAGCGAGAAGGTCAGCGCCCATTGGCCGAACTTGCCGATTTCGCCGCGCGCCGCTTCGATCGCCTGTAGCACTTGCTCATCGGACACCAGATGCGGGTAACGCTCCGGCAGCAGCAACAGTAGCGATTGCCATTTGGCGAGCATGCCCGGCAATTCGTTGAACAGCGTGATCAACTGATGCCAGAGCAGCGGCAGCACCACGACGATGAACAGCATCAGCACGCCCATGAACAGCGCAAACACTAATCCCACCGCCGCACCACCCGGGACCCGCAGACGCTCCAGCGTGACCACCAGCCCCTGCATCAGATACGCCAGCACCATTCCCGCCAATACCGGCGCCAGCATGCCACCGAGGGTGAGCACGGCGGTAAAGGCCAGCACCAGCAGAACGGCCAGCACCACGGCTTCCTCATCGGAGAAGTAGCGCTGAATCCAGTCGCGTAACACTTTGAACATCAATATTCCTTAGGTCTTTTACGCTGTCGGTTTCAGGCTTTTTTCAACCAGTAACGGTAGACGCCCGCCTCGTCTTCTTCGCGCAGCAGCGTATGACCGGCCAATCGGGCAAAGGTGCGGAAGTCGCGCTGCGAGCCAGCATCCGTGGCGATCACCTTGAGTACGGCGCCGCTTTGGAGCTTATTGAGCTCCATTTTTGCCTTGAGCAACGGCAACGGACAATTCAGGCCACTGGCGTCCAGTTCCACGTCATGGGCTACAGCGTCAGTCATTGCGTCACTCCGGATCAGGTCAGTCGAGCTGCCTAGAATATCTGGTCGCAGCTTCGGTGTCCGGCTACAGTAAGGTCTTTGTCTTCTAAGGCTTTGTGCATGACTTTTCTGCGCCCTACCCTGCTGACGCTCGCTTGCCTGCTCGCCTCACCGGGCTTTGCCGACGATCTGCCGTCACTCGGCGACGCCAGTTCTGCCATTGTCTCGCCGCAACAGGAATATCAGCTCGGGCGCGCCTGGCTGGCCATGTTGCGCAGCCAGGTTTCACAGCTCAACGATCCGCAGCTCAAGGACTACGTCGAGTCCAGCGTTTACAAGCTGGTTGAGACCAGTCAGGTCACTGACCGGCGCCTCGAATTCATCCTGATCAACAGCCCGCAGCTCAACGCCTTCGCAGCGCCGGGCGGGGTGGTCGGGGTCAACGGTGGTTTGTTTCTGAACGCGCAGACCGAGGGCGAATACGCTTCGGTACTGGCGCACGAACTGGCTCACTTGTCGCAACGCCATTTTGCCCGCGGCGTCGAAGCCTCGCAGCGGATGCAGGTGCCGATGATGGCCGCGCTGCTGGCCGGTATTGTGATCGCAGCGGCGGGTGGCGGTGATGCTGGCATCGCGACCATCGCCGGCACTCAAGCGGCAGCGATTCAATCACAGCGCACCTTCTCCCGTCAGAATGAACAGGAAGCCGACCGCATCGGCATCCTCAATCTGGAAAAGGCCGGCTACGACCCGCGTTCGATGCCGACCATGTTTGAACGCTTGATGCGCCAATACCGTTTCGACGCCAAGCCACCGGAATTCCTCCTGACTCACCCGGTCACCGAATCGCGTATTGCCGACACCCGCAACCGCGCCGAGCAAGCCAAACCGGGCGGCATTGAAGACTCCAAGCGCTATCAGTTGATCCGCGCACGCGTGCAACTGATCTACGAAGAAACCCCAGGATTGGGCGCCAAGCGTTTTCGCGCGCAGCTGGACGAAAACCCGAAAAACGACGTGGCACGCTACGGTCTGGCAATTGCGCAGATCAAGGGCGGTCAGTTGAATGAGGCACGCGAGAATCTCAAGCAATTGCTGGCGACATCGCCGAACGAAATCATCTACAACCTGGCGCAAGTCGACCTGGACATCACCAACAATCGATTGCCCGATGCACAGTCGCGGGTCGAGCGGATGCTCACGCAATATCCCGGCAACTATCCGCTGAATCAGGTTCGCGTGGATCTTCTACTCAAACAGAACCGCGCCGCCGATGCCGAGAAGGCGCTCGAAGGCTTGCTCAAAACACGCCCGGATGATCCGGATGTCTGGTATCAGGTCGCCGAAACCCGTGGGTTGTCGGGCAACATCATCGGCTTGCATCAGGCGCGTGCCGAATACTTTGCACTCGTCGGCGACTATCGTCAGGCGATTCAGCAGCTCGATTTTGCCAAGCGCAAGGCGGGCAGCAACTTCCCGCTGTCGTCGCGCATCGACGCACGTCAGCGCGAGCTGATGGAGCAGGAGCGGATGATCAAGGACATGATGGGCTGATCATTACCCGTCAGCACAAAAGCTTCAGGCATAAAAAAACCGCCTCTTTCGAGGCGGTTTCTTTTTATCTACCAGCGGTTATTCAGCCAGTTTGAACGTGATGAAGCTCGCACGCCCTTGGCGCAGGACCCGCATCGACACCGAACGATTCTTCGGCAATGCCTTGGCGATCTCGGCGAACTCCTTGCTGGAGCTGATGGCCTGATTGTTCAGGTGAGTGATGACATCACCCGGTTGCAGACCGATCAGGGCGGCAGGACCGTCCTGCACTTCCTTGATGACCACGCCACCTTTGAGGTCGTAGGTTTTCTTCTGTTCGGCGGTCAGTTCGCCGACAGAGACACCGAGGCGGTTGCTGTTGGTTTCAGCACCGGACTTCGGCAGCGCATCCAGCTCTTTGTCTTCGTCAGGAATCGCGCCAACCGTCAGCTCGACGTTTTTGCGCTTACCTTCACGGATCACTTCCAGATTGGCTTTCGCCCCCGCCTTCAGCGCGCCGACCAGATGCGGCAGATCAGCAGACATGATGATCGGCTGACCGTTCATGCTGAGGATCACGTCGCCCACTTGCAGACCGCCCTTGGCCGCCGGGCCGTCATCCTGGATCTGCGCTACCAGCGCGCCGGCCGGTTTCTCAAGACCGAACGACTCGGCCAGATCCTTATTCACTTCCTGGATGACCACACCCAGCCAGCCGCGACTGACCTTGCCACCGCTCTTCAGCTGATTGGAAACGTCCATCGCCACATCAATAGGGATCGCGAACGACACGCCCATGAAGCCGCCGGAACGGGTGTAGATCTGCGAGTTGATCCCGACCACTTCGCCGTTCAGATTGAACAGCGGGCCACCGGAGTTGCCCGGGTTGATCGGTACGTCGGTCTGGATGAACGGCACATAGTTTTCGTTCGGCAGGCTTCGACCCACGGCGCTGACGATACCTTGGGTCACGGTGTGGTCGAAGCCGAAAGGCGAACCGATTGCCACGACCCACTGGCCAGCCTTCAGGTCTTGGGACTTGCCGAGCTTGAGCACTGGCAGATCCTTGCCTTCGATTTTCAACAACGCCACGTCGGAGCGCGGGTCGGTGCCGATCAGCTTGGCTTTCATTTCGCTGCGATCAGCCAGACGCACGAGGATTTCGTCGGCATCGGCAATCACGTGGTTGTTGGTCAGGATGTAACCATCAGAAGAGATGATGAAGCCCGAGCCCAACGATTGCGCTTCACGCTGGCGACCACCACCTGGCGAACGCTGCTGAGGCGGCATGCCGCGCTCGAAGAACTCGCGCAGCATCGGCGGCAGGCCTTCGAGATCAGGCATCTGCTGGTTCACTTTGCGATCGGGCAGTTTCTGCGTGGTACTGATGTTCACCACGGCAGGCGAGGCCTGTTCAACCAACTGAGTGAAATCAGGCAAATCGGCCGCTTGCGCAGCCGGGACCGCCTGACCGAGCAACAGCACGGTGGCGAAAATGGAGAAATAAGACTTCAAGCTAGGTATCGACATACAGCTCCCGTTACGACGAGCAGGTTTAAGCGATATGGAACAAGAATCACCGGAAACCACTGGCCGGGACTTTTATTCCAGGAACAACAAACAAGGCCAGAGCCGTGAGGCTCTGACCTATAAAAAACTTTCGGGTTATTTGCAAATGAAAATGCTCAGCAAACATTTCATCTCCGTCTCGACGAAGAAATGGTAATGACTGAAATCAGCTCACTGCTTGCTGGTTGCAGCGCCATCAGTATTACGCATCGATAGAGCAATTCGTTCGGCAGTGCCGATCGGAATCTCGCCTACCACGGTGACCATCATTTCGCCTTCTGGCGTGGTCAGGCGACGGGATACAGCGACGGTCGGACCGAGTTGAGTACGGGTATCGGTGACCGTAGCGCCATTCAATGGCTCGAGGAAAACCGAAAAGCGCGCCAATCCGTCGTCATACATCAGGCTGTTGACCTGAGTCTTGGTTTCAGGATCTTTGTGCGAGGTGCTGCTGGTCAGCTCGAAGCCCGGCGGCAGCCAGTCCGAATGCCATACCTGAGCAGTCTTTACGGCAGAGGCCTTGTCGCTGTCGAGGGTAATCGGCTTGCAATCAGCGGCAGCCAAAAGATCTTTATCCGACGGTACATCATCGGTATCGAGGCTGGTGAACTGGAATCGTTCGAGCAACTGCCCTTTGTCGTTCAACAGCAGCGACTTCAATGGCAGACCGGTCCTTTTGTCCAGATGCAACTCGAACCCGTAACGGTGCTGGTCACGAGGCGTCAGCGATACGATCACTGCGTCTCGCCCGGCCACGCGCGACTTGCCAATGACGGCAAGGTCATACCAGTTTTTCAGCTTTTGCGGATCGAGAGGACGAGCGGCCGAGTTGGGAGAATCCCCCAGTCCGGCAATCAGGGTGCCGCTGACGCATTGAGTATGCCCATCAATGCGCACGACTTCCTGAGCCGAACCGTCGAGCTGGAGTAAACGCTCGCGGACTTGGCCATTCTGGACGCGATGCCATATGTTATGGGTAGAAAAACTACCGTTACGCTCATAAACAAAGGTGCCGTGGAAGCTTTGCTGCTGCTCGGCCTGGCCCAGTCGGGTCAGCCAATCCTGGGCCTCATCGGCATGGGCTGGAACGATGAACCAGCCACTGAGCAGAAGCGAAAGTAGAGGTATGGCGCGCATGATCCTCCTTAACGGTTTTCCAGGCTTGCTGCACGTGCATACGGCAATGCACTTTCAGTACCTTTCAGCGCTGCCTGTTGGGCGTGCTGACGCAGGTAGCCTGGCAGACGCTGATCGTGCCAGCCTGGTTGACCTTGCAATACGCCGTTGGCCATTGGGCCAGTGGCTTCCGAACTCTCACTATAGCCTGCCAGAACAGCCGGACCTTTGACCTGTGGGGTGGCCAGGGTTGGCTGATTGGATTGCTGTGCCAGTTCGACACCAGCGATTTCGTCCTGGTTGTACAGACGAACACCCGCCAGAACGGCAACAGTCACCGAGGCTGCAACAGCCAGACGGCCGAGGTTGCGCCATGGGCTGCGAGATACTTTGGCCGGAGCCGTCTCGTCTTCCAGTGCAGCAGATACTGCCGCAGCAATGTCCAGACGTGGCAGCAGCAGATCCTTGTGCATAGCTGCCCGAGCGATCTGGTAACGAGCCCAGGTCTCACGGGTATCGACGTCGTCCAGTGCATTGAGCACTCGACGCAATTCCAGTTCGTCCGCTTCGTTATCCATCACTGCGGACAGCGATTCCTGCAGGGCTTCACGACTCATGGCGTTCCTCTCTTGGCTGTCGCCGCTGTCTCAGTTTTCCTGCAACAACGGCTGCAGGGCTTTATCGATGGCCTCCCGGGCGCGGAAAATCCGGGAGCGCACGGTACCCACCGGACACTGCATGACACTCGCAATGTCCTCGTAACTCAGACCATCGAACTCACGTAAAGTTAAAGCAGTACGCAAATCCTCTGGCAGTTGCTGGATGGTTCGATGGACGGTGCCTTCGATCTCATCCCGCAGCAATGCACGTTCTGGTGACTCGAGATCCTTGAGGCCATGATCGCCATCGTAGAACTCTGCATCTTCGGAACTTACATCACTATCTGGCGGCCGACGGCCGCGAGAAACCAGGTAATTCTTTGCCGTGTTAATGGCAATACGGTACAGCCACGTATAAAACGCACTGTCGCCGCGAAAGTTTCCAAGTGCTCGATACGCCTTGATAAAGGCTTCCTGAGCCACGTCCTGGGCTTCATGGGTGTCGTGCACAAAACGCACGATCAACCCGAGAATTTTGTGCTGATATTTCAGCACCAGCAGATCGAAAGCTCGCTTATCGCCACGCTGAACGCGTTCGACCAGCTGCTGATCCTCTTCCTGGGTTAGCATGAACACTCCTCGATAAGCCCGAAGGAGACTTGCATAACTAAACGACCAGACTTGCAAACATAGACTCGGGCTTTTCGCAAAAGTTCTCCCCCTCCAAGCAAGTTTCCTGCGGGCTCTGATTTGGCACGCACGAAAAACGCAGCTCGGGATAAACCGGCTGCGCGAATAATCTTGTCATCGGTTTCGCCGGCAGGAACCCCAACCACAGATTCCGCACTGAAGCCGACACTGTCCCTTGTTTCTGGCACCGACTATTGATCTTGGGCCTTTGGCAAAAGTTCCAATTATTTATAGCCGTACCCACTGCACATTGGGCGACCCTGAACGGAAAAAGCGTGTTTCACCGCCGATACAGTCGTCTTTTCCCAAAACCTGCGGAAAAATCTTCCGACGAAGCACCCGATTTTTCCCGTCACAGTAGTTTCACAATGCCATATAGGCTCGGCTATTGTGCCGCCCCACCCCTCTATATACTAGTGGGCTGTGTGGCTGTCTTGACTCGCCGATCCAGCTGTCTTGCGCCAACCCCGACCCGGGTCGCTTTGAGCGGAATCCTGTAATGAGCCAACAATTCCAACATGATGTTCTGGTCATAGGCAGCGGTGCTGCCGGTTTGAGTCTCGCGCTGACCCTGCCGGGTCATTTGCGCATTGCCGTATTGAGCAAGGGCGATCTCGCCAACGGTTCGACATTCTGGGCGCAGGGTGGCGTCGCCGCCGTGCTCGACGATACGGATACTGTCGAATCCCACGTCGATGACACCCTTAATGCGGGCGGCGGCCTGTGCCATGAAGACGCCGTGCGCTTCACCGTCGAGCACAGCCGTGAAGCCATCCAGTGGCTGATCGACCAAGGCGTACCGTTCACCCGCGACGAGCAGTCAGGCACAGAAGACGGTGGTTTCGAATTCCACTTGACTCGCGAAGGCGGCCACAGTCATCGGCGCATCATCCACGCGGCGGATGCCACCGGCGCCGCAATTTTCAGAACTCTATTGGCCCAGGCCAAAGAACGTTCGAACATCGAACTGCTGGAACAGCGGGTGGCGGTCGATCTGATCACCGAACGACGCCTGGGCCTGGACGGCGAACGCTGCCTCGGCGCCTACGTGCTGAACCGCGCCACTGGCGAAGTCGACACCTACGGCGCGCGCTTCGTGATTCTCGCTTCCGGTGGTGCAGCCAAGGTCTACCTCTATACCAGCAACCCCGACGGCGCCTGCGGTGATGGCATCGCCATGGCCTGGCGCTCTGGCTGTCGGGTAGCGAATCTGGAGTTCAACCAGTTCCACCCCACTTGCCTCTATCACCCGCAGGCCAAGAGTTTCCTGATTACTGAAGCCTTGCGTGGCGAAGGCGCGCACTTGAAGTTGCCGAACGGCGAACGCTTCATGTACCGCTTCGACAAACGCGCCGAACTGGCACCCCGCGATATCGTCGCCCGTGCCATCGACCACGAAATGAAGCGTCTGGGCGTGGATTGCGTTTACCTCGACATCAGCCACAAGCCCGAAGCCTTCATCAAGACTCACTTCCCGACTGTTTATGAGCGCTGCCTGGGCTTTGGCATCGATATCACCAAACAGCCGATCCCGGTCGTACCGGCAGCGCACTACACCTGTGGCGGCGTGATGGTCGATCAACATGGCCGCACCGATGTGCCAGGGCTGTACGCTATTGGCGAAACCAGCTTCACCGGCCTGCACGGCGCCAACCGCATGGCCAGCAATTCGCTACTGGAGTGCTTCGTCTACGCCCGCTCGGCGGCGGCGGACATTCTTGCGCAACTGGACGCTGTTACAGCGCCGCACGCCCTGCCCGTCTGGGACGCCAGCCAGGTGACCGACTCTGACGAAGACGTGATCATTGCGCACAACTGGGATGAGTTGCGGCGATTCATGTGGGACTACGTCGGCATCGTGCGCACCAACAAGCGCCTGCAACGGGCTCAACACCGCGTGCGCCTGCTGCTGGACGAGATTGACGAGTTCTACAGCAACTATAAAGTCAGTCGCGATCTGATCGAGCTGCGCAACCTCGCGCAAGTTGCTGAACTGATGATCAGCTCAGCCATGGAGCGCAAAGAAAGTCGCGGCCTGCATTACACCCTCGACTATCCGGACCTGCTGCCCGAGGCGCTCGACACTATTCTGGTGCCGCCCACCTACGCCGGCTGAACTTGAGCCGAACCCGCAGGCGCCGGTGCAGATCCGCCGCCTGCGAGTCGCGTGGTACGCAGATCGATCTGACCCGCCATTCTCCGCGCAAGCGAAAACGCAGCACCACGATCAGCGGCAGCGCCAGGCTGTCCGGTCGCAGTTGCACCGCTTGCCAACCATCAGCCTGATTCCACAGTTGCCAGCCATCGGCATCCCGACGCAGGCGACAAAAAGCACTGGGATGACTCAACAGAATCTGCCGTGGCATCACGTAAAAGGCGTGAAGCAGGCAAGCGAAAGCGCCAAGGAGACTGGCCCAGAGTGGAATTGAAAGCAGGAACAACGAACCCAAAGCGAACGCCTGGGCCAACAAATACGCCGCCAGCAACTGCCGCGAGGCATGCCAGCGGCATTCGAACGTATTACTTGGGCTGGACACGATCCAGGATCATGCGAACCATGCGTTGCAGCTCGGGGTCTTCAGACTCGCTGCGCTCCATGAACCAGCCGAACATGTCCTGATCCTCGCACGTCAGCAGACGCACATACAGATCGCGATCCACCTGGTTCAACGTCGCGTAGACCTCCTGCACGAACGGCACCAGCAATACGTCAAGCTCAAGCATGCCGCGACGGCTGTGCCAAAAGAGGCGATTCAGTTCAACTTGTTCGACTTCGGCCATGGGGCCCTCCTCAAATTTGGCGGCAAGTATACAGCCCGTGCGCAAGTCGCACAGTCGGCTTTGGTCGGGCACCACCGATCCTTTATCAACTACCCATTTCAACAACGCGCCCTTATGATGTGCCCCAGTCTATTTACCCTGCGATGACCCATGGCCGATTCTGCTTTTTTCTGCACCCTGTCTCATGAAGGCGTTCTCGCGGTTCGCGGCGCGGATGCCGGAAAATTCCTGCAAGGCCAGCTGACCTGCAATATCAATTACCTGAGCGACACCCGGGCCAGCCTCGGCGCGCGCTGCACGCAAAAAGGCCGGATGCAGTCGAGTTTCCGCATTCTGCTCGAAGGTGACGGCGTGCTGCTGGCGATGGCCAGCGAGCTGCTGGAACCGCAACTGGCGGACCTGAAAAAGTACGCAGTGTTCTCCAAATCCAAACTGACTGACGAAAGTGGCTCATGGGTGCGCTTCGGCCTGGAGCATGGCGACGCCGCACTGGCCAGCCTCGGTCTGGATCTATCCGCCGAAACCGACAGTGTCGCGCGCAACGAAGGCCTGATCGCGATCCGCGTTTCGCCGCAGCGTGCCGAACTCTGGGTACCCGTCGATCAAGCTGAATCCATCAAAGCCAGGCTGTCCGCCGTCCTGCCTGAAGGCGAGCTGAACCAGTGGCTGCTGGGCCAGATCCGCGCCGGTATCGGTCAGGTCATGCCGAGCACCCGCGAGTTGTTCATCCCGCAGATGCTCAACCTGCAAGCCGTTGGCGGCGTGAGTTTCAAGAAAGGCTGCTACACCGGCCAGGAAATCGTCGCGCGCATGCAGTACCTGGGCAAGCTCAAGCGTCGTCTGTATCGCGTGAGCCTGGACGCCGCCGAATTGCCGGAACCAGGCACCCCGTTGTTCGCGCCGAGCCACAACAGCTCGATCGGTGAAGTCGTATTGGCTGCCAATGCCGGGAAAAATATTGAACTGCTGGCGGTGTTGCAGGCCGAAGCTGCCGAAGCGGGCGATCTGCATGTGGGCACCCTTGAGGGGCCAGCGCTGCACTTGCTCGATTTGCCCTACGAACTGGATCGCGACCGCGAAATCCAGCGCTGATCGCAGCATTTGTTGCAACACCCTAGAGAGCATAAATGAACGAACTGGCGGATAAGATCCAACAGGATTTGGTTGAGGCCATCGATAACGATGACCTGGTTCTGCCAACACTGCCGGAAGTGGCCCTGCAAATTCGCAAGGCCGCTGAAGACCCGGAAATCAGCGTCAGCGACCTGAGCAAAGTCATTGGCCGTGACACTGCGCTTTCTGCGCGCCTGATCAAAGTGGTCAACAGTCCACTGCTGCGCGCGGCGCAGGAAGTCACCGACCTGCACACCGCCATCACTCGCCTGGGCATCAACTACAGCAGCAACCTGGCAATCGGCCTGGTGATGGAGCAGATTTTCCACGCCAGTTCCGATGTGGTGGAACAGAAGATGCGTGAAGTCTGGCGCAAGAGCCTGGAAATCGCCGGGGTCAGCTACGCGCTGTGCCGTCGCTACACTCAGCTCAAACCCGATCAGGCAGCACTGGGCGGTCTGGTGCATCAGATCGGTGTGCTGCCGATTCTGACCTACGCCGAAGATCACTACGAATTGCTGTCGGACCCGGTCAGCCTCAACCATGTAATCGACCAACTTCACCCATTGCTGGGCGACAAACTGCTGCGCGTCTGGGAATTTCCGGAGCGGCTGGTGGAGTTGCCGGGGTTGTATCAGGACTTCAAGCGCGACTCGGCAGAGATCGATTACGTCGATCTGGTGCAAGTGGCGAGCCTGTATTGCCACAAGGGCAGTGATCATCCGTTTGCGCGGATTGACCCACTTACGGTTCCGGCATTCAGAAAGCTTGGGATCGACCCGGAGAACAAGGCGTTGTGCGCGGATCTGGAAGAATCGCGGACGATGTTTTACTGATCGCTGTGGTGAGGGGATTTATCCCCGATGGGTCGCGAAGCGACCCCAAAATATGCAATCCGATTTTTCCCGACAGACCGTACTTTCCGAACTGCGGCTGCTCGGTCGCCGATCGGGGATAAATCCCCTCGCCACAAAGGCCCTCGCCGATTTAGCCAGCAATAAAACTCACACGCACCTTCAACCCCGCCTGCTCACCATCATGCAACGTGATCTGCGCCAGATGCGCCCGGCAGATCTCACCGACAATCGCCAGCCCCAACCCCGAACCGGCGACCTGCTGATTACGTCGGTAGAAGCGCTCGAACACCCGATCACGCTCTTCCAGAGGAATCCCCGGTCCGTCGTCTTCAACCTCAAGCACCGCCGGCGCCGTCACGCGCAAAATCACGTTGCCGCCCGGTGGCGTGTGCGCCAGTGCGTTGTCCACCAGGTTGCTCAGCAACTCATTGAGCAACGTCGGCTCGCCGCGCAACCACACCGGTTCATCCGCCTCCAGCGCCAGCGCAACACCACGGGCGTGGGCCAGTGGCGCCATGGCCATGCCCAGTTCCCGGGCCAACTGACTCAGATCGAGC
The DNA here is from genome assembly GCF_018326005.1 of Pseudomonas sp. Seg1. NCBI lineage: Bacteria > Pseudomonadati > Pseudomonadota > Gammaproteobacteria > Pseudomonadales > Pseudomonadaceae > Pseudomonas > Pseudomonas sp. Seg1. The sequence goes on along the minus strand of NZ_AP021903.1, from coordinate 1,630,244 downwards.
AATTGCGCCCCGCCCTCGGCAATCGCCCGCGCGCCGTTCTCGACACGCGCCAGCGAGAGCAATTGATTGGCCAGATGGGTCAGGCGATCGGTGCCCTGCGCGGAAGATTCCAGCGTCGTGCGCCAGACCTGCGGGTCATTTGAACGCAAGCCCAATTCAAGTCGCGCCTTCAACGCCGCCAAGGGTGTGCGCAATTCATGCGCGGCGTCGGCGATGAACTGTGCCTGTCGCTCGAACTGACCACGCAGGCGCTCGGTGAAATGGTTGAGCCCGCGCACCAGCGGCCACAACTCATGCTGCACTTCTACCAGCGGCAACGGCCGCAAGTCGTCGGGTTGGCGCTCCTCGACGGCGGTGCGCAAACGCTCCAGCGGTCGCAACGCTGCGCTGACCGCGAACCAAACCAACAGCAACGCACCGATCGCCAACATGCCCAAACGCAACAAGGTGTCGGCGGCCAGACTGCGGGCCATGCTGACCCGGGCTTCATCGGTCTCGGCGACGCGGATTTCCGCCATGCCGTTCATGTTGGGTTCGGTCACGGCTTTGAGCAGGCTGACCACACGCACGTTTTGTCCGCGATAAGTCGCGTTATAGAAGCGCGCCAAGGCCGGGTAGTCATCAGTCCTGGGGGTGCCGGGCGGTGGGCCGGGGAGGTTTTCGTAGCCGGAAATCAGCTTCTGGTGGATGTCGTTGACCTGGTAATAGATCCGTCCGGCGCTGTCATAGGCAAAGGTATCGAGGGCCACGTAAGGCACGTCGGCACTGAGGCTGCCGTCACGCTGCGACAGACCGGCAGCAATGGTTCGCGCCGACGCCAGCAAGGTACGGTCATACGCCGTGTCGGCCGCCTCGCGTCCATTCCAGTAAGCACTCAAGCCACTGGCGAGCATCAGCACCACCAGCAGCAACGCGAGGTTCCACAGCAACCGCCAGCGCAGGCTGCTGGGCTTATGCATCGCGACTTTCCAGCAGATAGCCGAGACCACGGAATGTCACGATCGCCACCGGTTGACCGTCGAGTTTCTTGCGAAGGCGATGCACGTAGATTTCGATGGCATCGGGGCTGGCTTCTTCGTCGAGGCCGAATACCTGCGAGGCCAGTTGCTCCTTGCTCATCACCCGTCCCGGTCGGGCGATCAGCGCTTCGAGTACGGCTTGCTCGCGCGAGGTCAGGGTCAGCAGCTCTTCACCGAGGGTGAAGCGCCGTGTGTCGAGGTCATAGGCCAGCACGCCGCAACGTTGCTGGCGCTCGCCGCCGAGCACACTGCGGCGCAACAGGGCTTTGACCCGGGCTTCCAGTTCGGTCAGTTCGAACGGTTTGGCGAGGTAATCGTCAGCGCCGAGATTGAGGCCATGCACGCGATCCTTCACATCACTGCGCGCGGTCAGCATCAGCACCGGCAGATTTTTTCCACGAGCACGCAAGCGCGCCAACACCTCAAATCCATCCATGCGCGGCAAGCCGACATCAAGAATCGCCACCGCGTATTCCTCACTGCTCAGGGCCAGATCGGCGGCGACACCATCGTGCAACACATCCACGGTCAGACCGGTGCTCTTGAGCGCCTGGGCCACACTTTCGGCCAGTTGCAGATGGTCTTCGACGAGCAGGACACGCATGGATTCTTACCTCGTTCAGGGGTGGCCGGCGCCACTCTTTGTCGCGGAGTTTACAGCCGCAACCGTCGCTGTGAAGCCCGAAAACCGTGAAAGTCAGCTGAAAGGTTAGCGAAAGGTTGGGCCGTTAGAGTCGGTTTACGGACAGTTTCGACTGCCGTCGCTGCTGCCACACAGCGTGACGAAAAACGCCACGAAGCGTTTTCGACCAATAAGAACAATAAACGGAGTACACCCGCATGCCGTCCATGCAGACCCGGGCTCTCATGCCCGTTCGCCCTTCCCGTTTCAGCCACGCCACCCTCGCCAGCGCCGCCGCCCTCGCCGGTTTTTCGCCGTTGAGTTTTGCCGACTTCATCGAAGACAGCAGCGCCACCTTCGAAACCCGCAACATGTATTTCAACCGCGACTTTCGCGATGGCACCAGCGCCCAGCAATCCAAGCGTGACGAATGGGCACAAGGCTTCATGCTCAATCTGCAATCGGGTTACACCGACGGCACCGTGGGGTTCGGTGTCGATGCGTTGGGCATGCTTGGGGTCAAGCTCGATTCGAGCCCGGACCGTACCGGCACCGGCCTGTTGCCGACCCACGACGACGGGCGCGCGGCTGACGAGTACTCCAAGGTCGGCCTGACCGGCAAAGTGAAAATCTCCGCCACAGAACTGAAAATCGGCAGCCTGATCCCCGAACTGCCGATCCTCAAGCCTAACGACGGACGCATCCTGCCGCAGACCTTTGAAGGCGGTTTGCTGACGTCCAAAGAAATCAAAAACCTGACCTTCACTGGCGGACGCCTGGAGAAAGCCAAGGATCGCGACAGCACCGATTTCGAGGACATCGCCCTCAACAACAAGAACAGCCGTTTTGCCGGCACCGCTGCCGGCAAGCACTTCGATTTCGGCGGCGTGGACTACAAGTTCACTGACAAGATCACCGGCAGTTACCACTTCGCGCAACTCGACGAAGTCTACAACCAGCACTTCTTCGGTCTGGTCGCCTCCCGCCCGATGGGCCCGGGCACATTTGCCACCGACCTGCGTTTTGCCGTCAGTGACGATCAAGGCGCGGCGCGTGGCGGCGAAATCGACAACCGCTCGCTCAACGGTCTGGTCAGTTATGCCCTGAGCGGCCACAAGTTCAGCGCCGGTTATCAGCACATGTCCGGCGACAGCGCATTCCCGTATGTCGATGGCAGCGACCCGTACCTGGTCAACTTCGTGCAGATCAACGACTTCGCCGGCGCCGAAGAACGCTCTTGGCAAGCACGTTACGACTTCGACTTCGCCAAACTCGGCATCCCCGGTCTGAGCTTCATGAGCCGTTACTTGAGCGGTGACAACATCAAGCTCAAGAACGGTGAAGAAGGCAAAGAGTGGGAGCGCAACACCGAGATCAAATATGTAGTACAAAGCGGCGCCTTGAAGGATGTCGCGGTGCGTTTGCGTAATGCCACTTATCGCTCGAATTACTCCGCTCGCGATGCTGATGAAGTGCGGTTGCTGGTGAGCTATAGCGTTGCGCTTTGGTAATTGATTGAAATGTCGAAGATGAAGATCAAAAGATCGTCCGATCGCGATCCGAGCCTTCGGCAACTCCTACAAAGAATCCCCTACAACAAAAAAACCTGTGGAGAGACCAATGAATTTGTCACTGCGTAAAGTTGCTTTAGCTATCGGCACGGTGCTGGTTGCCGGCCAACTCATGGCCGAACCGAAACGTCCGGAATGCATCGCCCCGGCCTCGCCGGGTGGTGGTTTCGATCTGACCTGCAAACTGGTGCAGAGCGCGCTGGTCAACGAAAAACTGCTGACCAAACCGATGCGTGTCACCTACATGCCCGGCGGCGTTGGCGCGGTGGCGTACAACGCCGTGGTTGCGCAACGTCCGGCCGATGCCGGCACGCTGGTGGCGTGGTCCAGCGGTTCGCTGTTGAACCTGGCCCAGGGCAAGTTCGGCCGTTTCGATGAAACCAATGTGCGCTGGCTCGCGGCCGTCGGCACCAGCTACGGTGCCATCGCGGTGAAAAGCGATTCGCCCTACAAGACCCTCGACGATCTCGTTCAGGCATTGAAGAAAGATCCGAGCTCCGTGGTCATCGGTTCCGGCGGCACCGTCGGCAGCCAGGACTGGATGCAAACCGCGCTGATCGCCAAGGCTGCCGGGATCAACCCGCGTGACCTGCGTTACGTCGCCCTCGAAGGTGGCGGCGAAATCGCCACCGCCCTGCTCGGCGGCCACATCCAGGTCGGCAGCACCGACATCTCCGACTCCATGCCGCACATCCAGAGCGGCGATATGCGTCTGCTCGCGGTGTTCGCCGACAAGCGTCTCGACGAGCCGGAAATGAAAGACATCCCGACCGCTCGCGAGCAAGGCTACGACATCGTCTGGCCAGTGGTGCGCGGCTTCTACCTCGGGCCAAAAGTCAGCGATGAAGACTACGCCTGGTGGAAAGACTCGTTCGACAAACTGCTGGCCTCCGACGAGTTCGCCAAGCTGCGCGATCAGCGTGAACTGTTCCCGTTTGCCATGACCGGCCCGGAACTCGACACCTACGTGAAGAAGCAGGTGGCGGACTACAAAGTGCTGGCCAAAGAGTTCGGCCTGATCCAGTGATCGCCTCTGTCTAGCGGCTGCGTTCCCGACTGCGGGGACGCGGCACAGGAGCTCCCATGCTTATTCAACGCATTTTCGCTTCAGTGCTGTTGCTGGTTTGCGCCGGCCTGGCCCTGATGGCGTGGCCGTATCAAGCGGCTTTTTCCTACGAACCGGTGGGCCCGCGCGCCTTCCCTTTGCTGATGCTCGGCCTGATGGGCGCGGCGCTGCTGTACATGGTGTTCCGCCCGGCGCCAATCAAACACAGCGATGAAGATCCACCGCTGGATCGCGAAACGCTGACCAAGATTGCCATCTGCGTCGCCTTGTTGCTGGTGTTCGCCGGTTTGTTCGAACCGTTGGGTTTCATCCTCAGCAGCATCCTCATCGGCATTCCGATGGCGCGCCTGTATGGCGGTCGTTGGTGGCCGAGCGTGGTGGTGACCACGCTGATGGCCATCGGTCTGTACCTGCTGTTCGACCGTGTGATGGACGTTCCGCTGCCCCTTGGCCTGCTCGACGTGCTGGAGAACTGATATGGATACCCTCGGTTATTTGGGTCAAGGCTTCGGCGTCGCGCTGAGCCCGTACAACTTGGTCACGGCCCTGACCGGCACACTGATCGGCACCGTCGTCGGCTTGCTGCCGGGCCTTGGCCCGATCAACGGGGTGGCACTGCTGATTCCGATTGCTTTTGCCCTCGGCCTGCCGCCGGAGTCGGCGTTGATTCTGCTGGCAGCTGTGTATCTGGGCTGCGAATACGGCGGGCGGATCAGCTCGATTCTGCTGAACATTCCCGGCGAAGCATCGACCGTAATGACCACCCTCGACGGTTACCCGATGGCCCGCAAAGGTCTGGCCGGTGTGGCGCTGTCGCTGTCGGCGTGGAGTTCGTTTATCGGTGCGTTTATCGCCACCTGCGGCATGGTGCTGTTCGCGCCGTTGCTGGCGAAATGGGCGATTGCCTTTGGGCCGGCGGAATACTTCGTGTTGATGGTGTTTGCGATTGTCTGCCTGGGCGGCATGGCCGGTGATCGACCGCTGAAGACGTTTATTGCGGCGTTGATCGGGCTGTTCCTGTCGAGCGTCGGCATCGACGCCAACAGCGGCGTGTACCGCTTCACTGGCGACAACATTCACCTGACCGACGGCATCCAGTTCGTCGTGCTGGTGCTGGGCTTGTTCTCGATCAGCGAGATTCTGCTGTTGCTGGAGAAAACCCATCGCGGCCAGGAAGCGGTAAAAGCCACCGGCCGGATGATGTTCAACTTCAAGGAAGCGTCTTCGGTGTTCGTGGTGAACATCCGTTGCGGCCTGCTCGGTTTCATCATGGGCGTATTGCCGGGTGCCGGCGCCACATTGGCCAGTGCCGTGGCCTACATGACCGAGAAACGCATCGCCGGTGCCAGCGGCAAATTCGGTGAAGGTGATGCCCGTGGCCTCGCCGCCCCGGAAACCGCCATCGGTGCTTCTGCCTGTGGCGCGCTGGTGCCAATGCTGACCCTCGGTGTTCCGGGTTCGGGTACCACCGCGGTGATGATCGGCGCCCTGTCGCTGTACAACATTACCCCGGGGCCGCTGCTGTTCCAGCAACAACCGGATATCGTCTGGGGCCTGATCGCCTCGCTGTTCATCGCCAACATCATGCTGGTGATCCTCAACATCCCGATGATCCGCATCTTCACGCGCATCCTTGCGGTGCCGAACTGGGCACTGGTGCCGGTGATCGCGATCATCACCGGGATCGGCGTCTACGCGGTGCACGCCACCACGTTCGACCTGTTCCTGATGGTCGGTATCGGCATTTTCGGTTACATCCTGCGCAAGCTCGACTTCCCGTTGTCGCCGGTGCTGCTGGGCTTCATCCTCGGTGGCCTGATGGAGCAGAACCTGCGTCGGGCGCTGTCGATTTCCAACGGTGCATTGGAAATCCTCTGGTCGAGCCCGATCACCTTCGGTGTCTGGGTACTGACCGCGATCATGCTGCTGATGCCGCTGCTGCGCATCTGGCGCAAACGTTCGGTCGCACGCCGCGCCATTGCCGATGTTTGATCGCGCCTCACTGAAATCCTGGTGGGGAACCCCGCTGGTCGGTCTGCTTGGCGGTTACCTCGCCAGCCAGATCGGCTGGCCACTGCCGTGGATGGTCGGCTCGTTGCTGGCGATCATCCTCGTGCGCTGCCTGACGCCGTGGCAACTCACGGAAATCCCCGGCGGCCGCAAGTGCGGCCAGTGGATTGTCGGGATCGGCATCGGCCTGCACTTCACCCCGGTGGTGATGGAGCAGGTGCTCAGTCATTTCGGTCTGATCTTTTTCGGTGCGCTGGTGACCAGCGTGTCGGCGGTGGTTGGCGTGTGGTTGATGCGCCGCACCGGGGAGGATCGCGCCACGGCGTTTTTCTCGAGCATGCCCGGTGGCTCCGGTGAGATGGTCAACCTCGGTGCACGCAACGGGGCGATGCTCAGCCACGTTGCGGCAGGGCAAAGTCTGCGGGTGTTGGTGGTGGTGTTGTGTGTGCCGGCGGCGTTCAAGTATCTGCTCGGTGACGGCACGCCGATTGCTCACGCTGGCAGTGTCGATTGGCGCTGGCTGGCGATCCTGTTTCCGGCAGGTGGTCTGCTTGCTTGGCTCTGGCAGCGTTTGCGTCAACCCAATCCGTGGCTGTTCGGGCCGTTGCTGGTGAGTGCGGCGGTGAGTATCGGTTGGGATCTGCACATCGGTTTGCCCAATGGCGGCAGTCAGATTGGCCAGTGGTTGATCGGCAGCGGCCTGGGCTGCCACTTCAATCGACAGTTTTTTCGGCGTGCGCCGTCGTTCATGGGCCGCACGTTGATCGGCACGGCGCTGACCATGTTGATCGCCACATTGGCGGCGTTGGGATTGAGTGCCTTGACCCATCTGGATCTGCGCTCACTGACGCTGGGCATGATGCCCGGCGGGATTGCCGAAATGAGTCTGACGGCGGAGACCCTGCAACTGTCGGTGCCGCTGGTGACGGCGATGCAGGTGATGCGGCTGTTGTTTGTGCTGTTTCTGGCGGAGCCGTTGTTCAAATACTGGAATCGTAATCCCGAGTAAGACCGAGTCGACTTTATCGCTGGCAAGCCAGCTCCCACAGGGTTCTGAGGTGTACACATAATTGTGGCACCCACAAAAACCTGTGGGAGCTGCGGTGCGACGACTCGACTTGCCAGCGATGGGGCCCTTCAGGCCGACATCAAACCGGTGGCAAACGCCACTCGATCGGCGTTTCGCCATTCTGCTCAAGAAACTTGTTGGTCCGGCTAAAGTGCCCGCAGCCCAAAAATCCTCGATACGCCGACAGTGGCGACGGGTGCACCGAGGTCAGCACCAGATGCTTGGTCGCGTCGATCAGCTTCTGCTTGCTCTGCGCATGCGCGCCCCAGAGCATGAACACCAGATGCGGCTGGCGCTCGCTGACCAGTTCAATGATCCGATCGGTGAAAAACTGCCAGCCCTTGTCCTTGTGTGCGTTGGCGGTGGCGCGCTCGACGGTCATGGTGGTGTTGAGCATCAACACGCCCTGATCGGCCCAGCTCTGCAGATAACCGTGGTTCGGGATGTCGATGTTCAGATCGCGTTTCAACTCTTTATAGATGTTGACCAACGACGGCGGCGCCGGCACGCCCGGCTGCACCGAGAAGCACAAGCCATGGGCCTGTCCCGGGCCGTGATACGGATCCTGACCGAGGATCACCACTTTCACTTTATCCAGCGGCGTCGAATTCAGCGCATTGAAAATCAGCGGACCCGGCGGATAGATTTCCTTGCCGGCCGCCCGCTCCTGCTGCAGAAAGTTGCGCAACTCTGCCATGTAGGGCTGGTCGAATTCAGCACGCAGTGCCTCCTTCCAGCTCGGTTCGAGTTTGATACGGTCGTCAGCAGTCATGGTCATATCCGGCAAAAACAATGGGGCGAACCCTAGGAAAGCCGACCACGCTTGTCAATTGATCTGATGCACATCAGGCACTTTCCCACACAGCGATCATACTTATCGTTCAAATTCCCGATCGAGGTCACGATGAATCTGCACTTCGAAGAACTCTCCGGCACCGACGGCGCACGCCTCGGTATCGCCAGCCTGGACGCTGAAAAATCGCTGAACGCGCTGTCTCTGCCGATGATCAACGCCCTCAGCGATAAATTGAATGCCTGGGCCAAGGATCCACAAATTGTCTGCGTATTGCTGCGCGGCAATGGTGCCAAAGCCTTTTGCGCTGGCGGTGAAGTGCGCAGCCTGGTCGAAGCCTGTCGCGCCCATCCCGGCGAAGTACCGCCGCTGGCCGCGCAATTTTTCGCTGCGGAATACCGCTTGGACTACAGTCTGCACACCTACCCGAAACCGTTGATCTGCTGGGGCCACGGCTACGTGCTGGGCGGCGGCATGGGTTTGTTGCAAGGTGCGAGCACGCGGATTGTCACGCCGAGCAGCCGTTTGGCGATGCCGGAAATCACCATTGGTCTGTATCCGGATGTTGGCGCCAGCTGGTTTCTGGCGCGGCTGCCGGGCAAGCTCGGCTTGTTCCTTGGCCTGACCGGCGCACACATGAACGGCCGCGATGCGCTTGATCTGGATCTGGCCGACCGTTTCCTGCTCGACGAGCAGCAGCCAGAACTGATCGAAGGCCTGTTGCAACTCAACTGGCAGGAACAGACCGCCATGCAGCTCAACAGTCTGTTCAAGGCCTTGCAGCAGGAAGCGCTGGCGCAGATGCCCGAGCCGCAGTGGCTGCCACGGCGTCGGCAGATCGACGAACTGCTCGACGTCAGCGACGTGAGTTGCGCCTGGAAAGCCATCAGCCTGCAACGTGACAGCAGCGACGCGCTGATCGCTCGAGCGGCAAAAACCCTGAGCGAAGGTTCACCCCTGACCGCGCACCTGGTGTGGGAACAGATCATCCGTGCGCGACATATGTCGCTGGCCGAAGTTTTCCAGATGGAATACACCCTGAGCCTTAATTGCTGCCGGCACCCGGAGTTCAGCGAAGGGGTTCGCGCGCGGCTGATCGACAAGGATCAAAAGCCGCACTGGCATTGGCCGGACGTCAGCAGTGTGCCGGATGCGGTGGTCGAGGCGCATTTTCACAAGGTCTGGGAGGGGCGGCATCCGTTGGCCGATCTGAGCCAATACTGACCCTCCAATAAAAAGCAGGCACAAAAAAAACGGCGCTCAATGCGCCGTTTTTTTGTTTGCGGTGGATTACCAGCGGTTGCCACGTCCGTTGTGGTCGCCGCGACCACTGTGACGGTCGTAGTTGCCGCGACCGCGGTGATCGTTGTCCCAGCCGCCGCGACGGTGGCCGTCCCAGCCGCCACGATCATTGCCGTGCCAACGACGGCTTTCGTAGTAGCGCGGAGCCGGCTGGTAGTAGCGTGGTGCCGGTTGGTAATAACGCGGTTGCTGGTAGTAACGCGGGGCTGGCTGATAGTAGCGCGGGGCCGAATAGTACGTGCTGCCACCGCTGTAATAAGTGCCGCCACCGTTGTAGTACGCCGGCGCGGGTGAGGTGTAGACCTCTGACCTGTAGTAGCTGTCTCCGTATGAATAAGGGACGCATCCGCCAATGGAAAAAAACATCACGGCAAGCAGAAGAATTCGGCGATACATGGCGGCCTCCTGGACCGCGGGTAGCCACACCAGCGACGCTGGCAGGCGTCAGTCGTTTATTCGGTGACTGACGAAGTATCTGACAGCGTTTTCAGAATCTGGTGCGTTTCTGAAACAAGTTGAAACAAGTGATTAATGAAACCTTGTTCATCCGCCAACTCCGTCATTCAGGAGCTGATTAGTGGTGCCCACCGTGATATCCGCCGCCGTGATAACCCCGTCCGTAGCCGCCGTAATAGCCGCGACCACCATAGTAATAACGCGCGCCACCGTAATAGCGCGGGCCGTAATAACCGCCGTAGTAATAAGGCGAGTAATAGCCGGGAGAGTAATACGTGGCGGGATATGCATCGTAGGGACCGGCGTAGTAGTAACAACCGGACAAGCCCAGACCGAGCACGGCTCCAAGCAGTGCTCGACGCAACAGTTTCGAAATTCGCATGACGGCCTCCTGAAAGACCCACAGCCGCAACAGGACAGAGCAGCCGATAGAGCTTTTGACTGACGCGGATCGATCAAGTGCCCGGTTCAGTCCGGCTTCAGATCAGTGGTGCTGGAACCCTGAAAACCACAGGTTGATGTCCAATACAGAAGCGACCATTCGCGCCGCGCATGGAGCAGTTATTTCCGCGCAGTGCCACTAGAATGCTTGCCATCGGGCCACTGCCAACGGAACTGCCATGCCGCTTCGTTCTCCGCTGTACTCGCAACGCTCACTGGTACTGACGCTGATTGCCCTGCTTGGCGCCGGTTTTCTCGCCACGTCGCTGCTCAGTTACTACGCTTCGCGCACGTCGATTCGCGACAACATCGTCAACACCGAACTGCCGCTGACATCCGACACGGTCTATTCGGAAATCCAGAAAGATCTGATCAGACCGATCCTGATTTCCTCGATGATGTCCCGCGACACCTTCATGCGCGACTGGGTGGTGAACGGCGAACAGAATTTCGAGCAGATGACCCGCTACCTCGACGAAGTCATGAGCCATTACGGCGCCTACACTGCGTTCTTCGTCTCCAACAGCACCCTCACCTACTACCACGCCAAAGGCGTGCTCAAGCAGGTCAGAGTCGATGAGCCACGCGATGCCTGGTACTTCCGCGTGCGCGACATGAAAGACCCGTACGAGATCAACGTCGACCCGGATCTGGCCAACAAGGACAACCTGACGTTCTTCATCAACTACAAGGTCTACGACTACCACAACCGCTTTATCGGCGCGGCGGGCGTGGGTCTGACCGTAGATGCGGTGATCAAGCTGATCGACAAGTACCAACAGCGTTATCAACGCAGCGTGTACTTCGTCGACACCTTCGGCCGACTGGTGCTGACCGGTGCCGAGGGCGGGCCAGAAGGTGCGCATAGCGGGCAAAGCCTTGGCGAACTCGACAGCATGAGAAGTCTGGTCAGTCAGTTGCCGAAACCGCACAGCGGCAGCTACGAATACTCCGCTCACGGCCAGGGGCATTTTCTCAACGTTAGGTTTATTCCGGAGTTGAACTGGTACCTGTTCGTCGATAAACGCGAAGACGGCGCTTTGAGCGAAATCCGTCAGTCGCTCTATCTCAATCTGTTGATCTGCCTGTTGGTGACGTTGATTGTGCTGGCCTTGCTCAACCGGGTGATCAAACGATTTCAGTCGAAGATCCAGGCCCAGGCCACCCTCGACAGCCTCACCGAGCTGCCGAACCGCCGTGGCTTCGATCTGCTCGCCGTGCAAGCCCTGCACGAAGCGCAACGGGAAACGAAGCCATTGACCGCGCTGTTGCTGGATCTCGATCACTTCAAGGCGTTGAACGACACCTATGGGCACATGGCCGGTGATCAGGTGCTGATCGGTTTTGCCCGCGACCTGCAAAGTTGCCTGCGCCATGCCGACATTGTCTGCCGCTGGGGCGGTGAGGAATTCATTGTTTTGCTGAAGGATACCGACGGCGACACCGGTCAGAAAATTGCCGAGAAAATCCGCCAGCATGTCGAGCAGCACGAATATGCCTACAACGGCCACAGCCTGAATCTGACCGTGAGCATCGGCGCCACCACCCTGCAACGCGAAGACACCTTGCACAGCCTGCTGTCGCGGGCCGATCATGCGATGTACCGGGCCAAACAAACCGGCCGCAACCGCACCTGCGTGGAAATGCCTCACTCGACTTATGCCTGACGTCATCGAAAGACCCGAACTCTGCCCGGCCTGCGGCGCCCGCAACGATTGCAGCCTGGCCGATCCGCGCACCGCCGACCGCGCATGCTGGTGCTACGGCGTCAGCATCGACGCGGCCGTGCTCGAAGCCTTGCCGCCGGAACTGCGGAACAAATCCTGCCTGTGCCCGCGCTGCGCGCAGGTCGAGGCGCAACTGCAAGCGGCCAAGCCGTCGATCCCGTAAGATGCGCGCCTCGCCATCCACTGAAACCTGAACATGCGCGTCGACCGCTTCCTCAGCAACTTGCCCCGCTACAACCGTCAGCAGGTTCGCCTGTTGCTGGTGGAAAAGCGCGTGCGCGTTGACGGAAAAGTCGTCACGGATCCGCACAGCGAAGTGCTGGAATTCAGCCGCGTCGAAGTCGACGACGAGGTGCTGCAACTGGGCAAACCGGCGCGCTACTTCATGCTGCACAAGCCGCCGGGATGCGTCAGCGCCACCCGCGATCCGCAACATCCGACCGTGCTCGATCTGATCGACGAACCGGACAAGGACGACTTGCACATTGCCGGACGTCTGGATTTCAACACCACCGGTTTAATGCTGATCACCAACGACGGCACCTGGTCGCGGCGCCTGACCCAGCCACAAACCAAACTGCCAAAGGTTTATTACGTCGAAACCGAGCAGGATATTGGCGCGGAGTATGCGATGACGTTTGCCGAGGGCATCTACTTCGCCTTCGAAGACCTGACCACGCAGCCTGCACATCTGGAACTGCTCAGCCCGAGGTCGGCGCGCCTGAGTATCGTCGAGGGTCGCTACCATCAAGTGAAGCGCATGTTTGGCCACTTCAACAACAAAGTGCTGCGCCTGCACCGCGAATCCATGGGCCCGCTGCTGCTCGATCACGCGCTAAAACCGGGCGAGTACCGCGCTTTGCGCACCGAAGAGATTCATTTGTTCTAAGCCGGCGACCGCTCAGCAGAAGTTGTCGAACAATTTACCAAAGGCACTTGCGCGATCCTCCTCCCCCTGCTTGAATCAGGACGTCGGCCAAATTGTGACCGATGAGTCACACCATACATCCAAGAAACTTTTTGCCGGTCGTCAGCCCTCTGGGTTGCGCCTCAGCCGGCAGACTGCCCGCCAATAACAATACCCGTCGACCGCTGTCATGGATCGACATGGGCCAAGCAAATTCCAGGCGTATGCCTACCTGTCACAAAGCTCGTGCAATCTCTTTTTGCGCGCATACCCGCTTGCTTGCCAGGAGTCTTATGACATGAGGCCAGAAATCGCTGTGCTGGATATACAGGGTCAGTATCGGGTTTACACGGAGTTCTATCGCGCAGACGCCGCAGAAAAGACCATCATCCTGGTCAACGGCTCGATGGCCACGACTGCGTCGTTTGCACAAACCGTGAAGAACCTGCACCCGCAATTCAACGTGGTCTGCTACGACCAGCCCTACGCGGGCCGGTCAAAAGCCCACAACCGTCACGAGAAACATCTGACGAAAGAAGTCGAAGGGCAGATCCTGCTGGAGCTGATCGACCACTTCGCCGCCGAACACGTGTTGTCGTTCTCCTGGGGCGGCGCCGCGACGCTCGTGGCCCTCGCGCACCAGCCACGGCGCATCGAGAAAGCCGTGATCAGCTCATTCTCGCCAGTGATCAACGCGCACATGCTCGATTACCTGGAACGCGGCGTCGACTACCTCGGCCAGCGCGATGGCGATCGGGTCGGTGAACTGGTCAACAGCACCATCGGCAAACACTTGCCGTCGCTGTTCAAACGCTTCAACTATCGCCACGTCAGCAGCCTGGCCGAGCACGAATACGGGCAGATGCACTTCCACATCAGCGACGTGTTGCACAGCGATCGGCAGTGCTATTTGAACGCGGCGAAGAAAATCAACGTACCGGTGCTGTTTCTCAACGGCGAATGGGACGAATACACCGCCGCCGAGGATGCGCGCCTGTTCGGCAACCACGTGGCGCAGAGCACCTTCACCACCCTGCAAGCTACCGGGCACTTCCTCGACATGGAGCACAAAGCGGCGTGCCGCGATAGCCAGAACGCCCTGCTCGGCTTCTTGAAACCGGCACCGCAGGCGAGCCGCACGCGATACTCGTTTGTTCAGGATCAACATGCATTGGCTATTTGAAAGAGCGTCGTCGCGAGCAAGGCTGCCGGGCTGAGATTTTGCTTTTCTCACCGCAGTGCTCGCCCGCGATTGACCGTTTTCAGTGATTTAAAGCGTTCATGAGTAAAAGAAAAACTTCAATTCCGTGGCCGAGTCTGGTACAAAGTCAGCCGCTCTGAGCGGGTATAGTTTAATGGTAGAACAGTAGCTTCCCAAGCTTCCGACGAGGGTTCGATTCCCTCTACCCGCTCCACTCGAATATTGGTCTCACGTTGTGTTTTTTGACGGGGGATGCAGGGATAGAAAAAACCGGCCTATAGGGCCGGTTTTTTTGTGGCTGGGATTTGAGGTTGGCCGTTTGGGCAGCGCGGAATGATTCGGAAACACATCATTGATTGCAGATACCCCCTCCCCTCTTACGCTTTGATCTCTCTAACGAGAATCCTTGAGAAGCGTGCGACGCACGAAGTGATGCCCATGCTCGGGATCAATGACGGAGCAATTCCATGACAATCGGATTCAAACAGGAGTACGCAAGCCCATTCGCAGACTTCATCCGTAATGCGAAATCGGACGAAAAAAAGCGTGTTTACCGTGAAGTTCTGACCGAAGCTACCAAGAAGCAGAATGAGGTGATGCTGGCCGCACGTACCAAGCATTCGGCGGTTGGCGCAGGTTTAAATGCGTAAGCTGATCGAAGTGATGACTTCAGGGGATTTCTCCTGTTGTGATCAGATTCAAGAATTGCTCTGAGTTGATGATGAAAGCTCCAGCCTCAAGTGCTTTGGAAACTTTGGTTGGTCCTGCATTTTCACCATAACAAAGAAACGTCAGCGTCTTGCCTGCCGTACTCATGACCCTCAACCCATATTCCACTGCTTTTTGCTCAAGCTCAGCCCGTTGTGCAGCTGCGAACCCAGTGAAAAGAATTTGATTGATCCTACCCGGTGACATTTTCGGATGAGGCGTTTGCGAAGCGGCTTCTGAAGCAACGAGCGCCGGTGGCTTTCGATTGTGCTGAAGCCTCGGAGAAGGAGGAGCGGCCTCATTTAAGAGCAGCTCAGCCCCAAGCAATACTTCGATGATGCGATCCTTGCGATAGGTTTTAGGAAAGGTATCGCTGGCCGATCGTCCTTGAATGTAAACCGAACTCTCTGACCAATGAATCAACTCCCGCTGACTTAAATCGCCCTTTGCATCTCTATAGCTGAATTTTAGAGTCGACATCCGTTTCACTCCCTTCTGACGATCACATGGCCAAATCCCATGCATTACTACGCTGGCTTTATCGAGAGGTGATCCCTTTCAACAGGCTCGTTGAGTGTCCATGACCTTCATTAGAGTTCAACGTTAGCAGCCCGAGCAGTGACGTCAGAAAAAGATGTGTTCCAATATTTTGCAGCGGAAGATCGCCCCATGAACATAAGCAAAACCGGGTAACAAACCCACCTCGCCATCGCTTCGGTCTTACCTAGACTGCGCTAAGCCAACCACCCAACAGAGAACGACGACCGCCCGGTGGTTATAGTGTTGATCATAAAAATTCAATAGGTATAGTACCCACCAAGCACACCACAAGGAGGTGTTGTGAATAGCCGTTTTTTAATCGGCCAACTCGTCGCAGACGGTTGGTATCTGGTACGGATCAAAGGAAGTCACCATCACTTCAAGCATCCGACCAAACCTGGACTGGTCGCCGTGCCACATCCGAAAAAGGATCTGCTGAAGAAAACGGCCATCAGTATTTTGCAGCAGCCGCTGCTTTGACTCTCTGAGTCAGTTGCGCCATGGAGGACAACGAATATGCTCTACCCGATTGCGATTTCAATTGGCGATGACCAACACGCCTGGGGTGTAGAAGTCCCGGACATTCCTGGATGCTTTTCCGCTGGAGAGGATCTGGACGATGCCGTCGCCATGGCTCGCGAAGCCATCGAAGGTCATTTCGAGATTCTCGCGGACGACGGCGCTCCCATTCCAGCGGCCAGCAAGCTGAGCCTGCACGTGGCCAACCCGAAATACACCGGCTGTGCATGGGCCGTGGTGGATATCGATGTGCTCAAGTATTTGGGCAAAGCCCAAAAACTCAACATCACCCTGCCGGGCCACTTGCTCAACCGCATTGATGAGTATGTGTTGCATCACCCGGAAGAGAAAAGCCGTTCCGGGTTTCTGGCTTCGGCAGCGTTGAAGGTGTTGCAGCAGGGTTAAGTCCTGGCGTTTGGGAACCGGCCTCATGGGCCGGTTTTTTTATGCCTGTCAGATATCGACTTTGATGCGACTACTCATCCGGCACAACCTTATCCAGCGCCTGATTCACCGCCAATTCCCCCAACATCACAACCTGCGCAATGCCGAGTGCAGTCTTGCGGTGCGAGGTGTCGAGCAGCGCGGCGAAGTTGTTGAGCATGGTGGTGGCCGAGCCGAGTGTTTCGCTGGCGTTGGCGAGCAAGGATTCGGTGTCGTAGGCAGGGTTGGCGAGGTACATCGGTTCGGGTTCGCGGGTGGAACCCATGATCTGCGCGGTTGGGCTGAGGTAGTGGTCGAGGGCGCGCTCGGCGGCTTCGTGGAATTTCTTTGAATCAGGTGATTCGTAGGGGGAGGCCGGATCGGTTTCCGGCGGATTGGGCGTTACTTTGAACATTGGATTGAGACCTTTTAGTAAGGCCGCAACCGATCTCGCTACTAAACGGATGGGTGGCAGCTGTGCGCAAGTTAGTAGACCGGACCCCAATCCAAATCCGGCGCACCCGAGGGCGCCATGCGCACAGCCACCATCAGGTGCAAGCATTCGCCTGACTGAGTGGTACTCATGCAGCTATTTAGATTGAGGATGCCGGGCTACTAAACCCGATCACTGGAAATCAGTGACGCGAACCAAGTTACCGACCGCCCCTAAAGCGCACAAGCCGGCGGATTCTGGCGTAGCGGTAGGCAACGGCGCAAGGATTTGTAGGCTTCAGGACGTAACACTGCACGCCTTTAAACGCCTCACCCGGAAGATGTTTACGCAGCGATAACACATAGCGATTTTCCCGACATTACAGATCCACAACACTCCACCGGTTTTCACCTCCCACCCAACCGACTAGCATTTCCCCATCAGCCACCACCCTCCCCCTGCGCGGCCATTGACGAATACGCGCCATCACTTTCGAGGGATTCCAATCGCGGCCACTTTGCCGCTGACGATCGAACTCAAAAGAGCCTTCACCATGACGCAAAACATTTACGACGATCCCGAATTCTTCCAGGGCTACAGCCAGATGAACCGCTCCATCGGCGGCCTCGACGCGGCGCCTGAGTGGCCGGCGCTCAAGGCCCTATTGCCGTCCATGCACGACTTGAACGTGGTGGATCTGGGTTGCGGTTATGGCTGGTTCAGCCGTTGGGCCATCGAGAATGGCGCGGCGAGCGTGCTGGGGCTGGATGTCTCGGAGAAGATGCTGGAGCGCGCGCGCGAAACCACCTCGGCGGCGAACATCCGCTACGAACGCGCCGATTTGGAACACCTCGACCTGCCCGCCTGCAGTTTCGATCTGGCCTACAGTTCTCTGGCGCTGCATTACATCAAGGATCTGCCGGGGCTGTTTGCCCACCTGTACGCCGCGCTGAAACCGGGTTCGTACTTTGTGTTCTCTATCGAGCATCCGATCTTCATGGCCCCGCGCAACCCCGGCTGGCTGATCGACAACGAGGGGCACAAGCGCTGGCCACTGGACAGTTATCAGATGGAGGGCGAACGGGTGACTAACTGGTTGACCGACGGCGTGATCAAGCAACATCGTACGGTCGGGACGTTGCTCAATTCGCTGATCGCTGCTGGTTTCACCCTTCGTCATCTCAACGAATGGGGCCCGAGCGATGCCGAAGTGGCTGCACAACCGGCGCTGGCGGAAGAGCGCGAAAGGCCAATGATGATGTTGGTGGCGGTGCAGCGCTGAGACCAAATCTTTCGACCGGCCAGCCCGGTTTTTAGGGTGATAATGCGCGGGCGATTCAATCGCCCGCTTTTCCATCGGGCAGCAGAATATCCGGCGCACTCAAACGTGCGTCGAGGCAGTACCCACCACTCAAGGAAGCAAGATGCAGATCACCCAGGGACAACGACTACCTCTTTCAAACATTCTTCAGGGGCAATCGCTCACACTCGCAGTTCAGATCCAGTCCAGCGATGTGATCGATTTCGTCTGCTTCGGCGTCGACGCGCAGGGCAAACTTTCCGACGATCGCTACATGGTCTTTTTCAACCAGCCGACCACGCCGTGCGCCAGCGTAAAAATCGAAGATCAGGGGCGT
The DNA here is from genome assembly GCF_018326005.1 of Pseudomonas sp. Seg1. Classification (NCBI taxonomy): domain Bacteria; kingdom Pseudomonadati; phylum Pseudomonadota; class Gammaproteobacteria; order Pseudomonadales; family Pseudomonadaceae; genus Pseudomonas; species Pseudomonas sp. Seg1. The sequence goes on along the minus strand of NZ_AP021903.1, from coordinate 1,611,800 downwards.
TTTCAGATCAACCTTGCGCAATTGCCAGCGTCGATTGACCGCTTGGTGTTCACGGCCTCCATCGACGGTGCCGGGGCGATGAGCGCAATCGGTGCCAGCCACTTCACGGTGTCCAATCCTGCCGGCCAGGCCGTCGCCCACTGCGCTTTTTCCGGCGCAACGTTCAGCGCCGAAAAAGCCATCATGGTGGCCGAGTTGTATCGCAAAAACGGCGAGTGGCGCCTGCTCTCGAACCTGCAAGGATACGCACAAGGCCTTGACGCGTTGGTGAATCACTTTGGTGGCGAAGTGGCCGAAAGCCCTGCACCCGCACCAGCCCCGGTGAAAATATCCCTCGAGAAAAAAATCGCCGACGCCGCACCGCATCTGGTCAGTCTGGCGAAGAAAGCGCAGATCAGCCTGGAGAAAGCCAACCTCACCCAGACCAAGGCCCGGGTGGTGCTGGTGCTCGACGCTTCCGGCTCAATGAATCATCAGTATGCCAAGGGCCGGGTGCAGGAAGTCGTCGACCGGTTACTGCCGCTGGCGGTGTCGTTCGATGAGGACGGCGAACTCGATTGCTGGGCATTCGGCGCCAAGCCTTTGCGCCTCTCACCAGTGACCCTGAGCAATCACAAAGCCTTCATCGATACCGACAATGGCGGCTGGAGAAAATGGGAGCTGGGCAGCCGCATCAACGATGAGCCCAAAGTCATCCAGAAGGTCATCGAGCAGTTTCAGCAAAGCAATGACGGTACACCGATGTATGTGCTGTTCATCAGCGACGGCGGCGTGTCCCAAAGCACCAAGATTACCCGTCTGATGGTCGAGGCAGCCAACCTGCCGATCTTCTGGCAATTCGTCGGACTCGGTGGCCACGGCTACGGCATTCTGGAGAAACTCGACACCCTGACGGGGCGCGTAGTAGACAACTGCGGTTTCTTTGCTCTGGACGATCTGCACGACATCTCTGAAGAGCAGCTCTACGACATGTTGATGGCGGAATTCCCGATCTGGCTCAAAGAGGCCAAGGCCAAGGGCATCATTCGCTGACGATTTGCCGACAACCCGCGCACGGGGTCGTCCTGCGCGGACCGGGGACTCAATCCAGTGCCGACATCGGCAGCGGTGTGATGGCAGCGAATCGCGCCGAACGGTCAAGCTTGACCCGCGCGCCAAAATTGTCGAGTGCCGCGACCGGATCGATTTCACTCAGTCGGTCGAAGTTCAGCGAATTCCATTGGCTGCGTGAAATCACCACCGAGATCACATAGTGATCCTCGACTGTCCCGCTGGCCGCATCATCACGCTGGATATAACCCGACACCAGCACGTTGCCGATTCCGGGCAACAACGCAAAAACCTCACCCGTCACCCGAAACAACGAACCGTAACAAATCGCAACGAAGTCGCGGCGCGCCTGGGCATCGGTGCGTTTCTTGAAGGTCAGGCGACCATTGCCAGTGGCTTGGGCAATACGCCGTGGCATATCGCTTTCGTCCGGTAGATCAATATCCAGCGCGATGCCGCACACATCCTGAGAAAACTCGTAGGCCACCCGGGTATCCTTGGGCCACGCAATGCCGCTCAGCACATAGTTGAGCGCCTTCTCCATTTGCGCACTAAAGCCTTTGGCCGATAAGCGGAAAGCCTTTTCGATCTCTGTCCGCTCGAACTCATGGGCATCGCGAGTGGCCTGCCATTCGGCGAGTTCCTGAGCGTAAGCTGCCAACTGCGATTCGGCCTGCCGAACGACTTTCGCTGCACGCAGGAGCATTCGATCGACAAGGCCTGGGGTCAACTGCACAGGCATTGCCGGGGCCTCTATGGAAAAAGGCGCGGGAATCGCCGGCAGCGATCCTGGGCGCGGTGTCGGCAAATGCACCCCAAGGCAATCCTCAAGATCACGATTGATCGTCTGCGCGGCCTTCTCCAGCAACTGCTGAATGTCCTGCTCCTTCTCGGCCTTCACCCGTTTGACGATGGCTGCCGACAACGGTTGATCATCGATATCGGTGATCAGCAGAGTGCCCTCGTCGGTGATCTTGATCTTCACCGGGCCGGTGTACTCCGTTGCCGCCGTGCGCTGCCGAGCAGGACGATCAATGCGCTCACGATAGGACAGCCCCGTACCGGGCAGCCCCGCATTGAGGTAAGTGCCATTGCGGCCAATGGTCATGCTCAGGCCCCGAGGACCGATTGAAGTGCTCACCCCGGAACCGCTGATATTCAGGCGCACGCCCGGCACCAACGTAATCCGTTTGCTGAACCGAAATCCCATGATTGCTCCTTGCGTCCTGTCTGGCTGAGGTCAGCACCTCGACCGTGAAGGCTTACGTTCTGCCAGCGATGTAGTCGTCAATCGAAGAGAACTGCCGATGCCGGCACATCCACCCCGAGAGGAATACAAAAACCGTCGTCACCGCCACAGCCCAACCGCGCTTGCGCCGGGCCTCGCGCTTGTTGCTGGCGTTGCTGGCGAACAACATCAGCATCATCAGGCAGTAAAACGTCAGCAAGGCGATTTTTGCGAACAGTGCGAGCAAGAAATACAACGACACGCCGTTGCTGCGGTACGTCTGCACAATCACCTGCAAGGCCATGAGCGACGCCAGCACCCCGGCGGCAATCGCCGAATAGCGGGCAGGAATTTCCAGCCAGGCACTGCAGATAAAGTAGGTGCCAATACCGAGGATTGGCGTGAGACTGGTCCACAGTGCGTCGGTGTAGTCCTGGTAAATCGTCATCGATCCCCGATGATGCAACCAGACACAGATCAGCAGCAAAACCGCCATGACAAACAGCGCGATTTTCAGGTTCAGAACCGCTTGATGATCGTCCGCCGCATTGCGCACGGGACTTGCCGGCCTGGCCGTTGCCGATGCCGACGCCTGTACGGGGCCGGGATTAACTGCTGGATCGAGAGTCGCCGCCGGCACGCCCGGTTTAGTGACGGAGCCGACCACGGGCCTGACAGGTTGTGCCAACTGCTGCGTCAGCTCGCTGAGCCTTTGTGACATCGAGGACGACAGGCACTGCCCGGTTTTGCAGTTGTCGCGCAAACGCAGCCACTCACGCTGCTGCTGGCGGACGTCACTGGGGTTAGAGGCGCTTTCCAGCACACGAACGTACTTGGCGTTCAATTGCTCATCCAGCAGGCCGAGGGCCCCCTCTGCGCAGATTGCGTTTTCGGCAAAAGTGGTGGCCTTGGAACAATCAAAACTCGCTGCCGATACCGGGGCAGCGCACAGCGCCAGCAGCAAGCCAAAGAAGCTTGAGCCGAGAAACAAGCGTGACATGGTCGAAATCCCTTTTGTGTACGCAAACCCTGCGGTAGATGCCCAACGACGTTGCCAGAACGCCAACCATCCACTCGCCGAAACATTCCCTTTTTTGCTTTCAAGTACCACTGCCGTACGAACGACGGACAAGAAAAAGCCCCCTCGCGAGGGGGCCTTCTCAACCCTTGCGGGTTAGCCGATGCTCACACCGTGGGCTTCAGCCAGAGGCTTCAGGCCGCCAGCAAAACCCTGGCCGATCGCCTTGAACTTGAACTCTTCACCGTTACGGTACAGCTCACCGAAAATCATCGCGGTTTCGGTGGAAGCGTCTTCGCTCAGGTCGTAGCGAGCCAGCTCTTTACCGTCAGCCTTGTTGATCACTCGGATGTAGGCGTTGGACACCTGACCGAAGCTTTGCTTGCGGGCTTCGGCGTCGTGGATGGTCACCGAGAACACCAGTTTCTTCACAGCAGCCGCCAGGCCGTTGAGCTTGACGGTGGCTTGCTCGTCGTCGCCTTCACCAGCGCCCGAGCGGTTATCGCCCAGGTGCTCGACGGAGCCGTCGGTGGATTTTTTGTTGTTGTAGAAAATGAAACCGTTGTCGTCGAGGACTTTGCCGTTTTCACCCACGATGAAAATCGAAGCATCCAGGTCGAACTCGGTGCCGTCAGTGACACGCGGATCCCAACCCAGGCCCACGATCACTTCGGACAGGCCCGGAGCTTCTTTGGACAGCGAAACGTTGCCACCTTTGGACAGACTTACAGCCATGTTCACATTCCTTTTGTTGGGGGTTGGTTAAAAGTTCATGCCGTAGGAGTTGGCCAGGGCGCGCAGACCACCGGCATAACCCTGACCAACGGCGCGGAATTTCCACTCGCCGTTGTGGCGATACAGTTCAGCGAACACCATCGCCGTTTCGGTCGAGGCGTCTTCAGCCAGGTCGTAGCGGACCACTTCGGCACTGGTCACGTCATTGACCACGCGGATGAACGAACCACCCACCTGACCAAAGCTCTGCTTGCGCGATTCGGCGTCATGGATGGTGACAACGAAAACCACCTTTTCCACGTCGGCCGGAACACGGCTCAGGTCGACCTTGATCACTTCGTCGTCGCCGTCGCCGGCACCGGTGCGGTTGTCACCGGTGTGCTCAACCGAACCGTCCAGGCTTTTCAGTTGGTTGTAGAAAATGAAGTCGGCTTCGCTGCGGACCTTGCCGTTCGCACCCAGCAGAAGAGCGCTCGCGTCCAGGTCAAACTCTGCGCCATCAGTGGCGCGCGGGTCCCAGCCCAGGCCAACCAGAATCTTGCTCAGGCTCGGGTCGGTTTTGGTCAGCGACAGGTTTGCACCCTTTTGAAGAGTCAGTGCCATGGGGTATTACTCCTTGTGGTGAAGACGATTACTCATTGGTTTTCGATCGGTGCTTCTTCTTCCTTTCCGGGGAAGATCAGACTGGCGACGACACCGATCGCCAATACAACCATTACGATCAGCAAACTGGTGTTCGCATCGATGGTGTAGCCGTGGTGGAACATGTGATCGGTTGCGTTCAAGCCCAGCTTGACGGCAATGAAGAACAGCAGCGCGATCACCGATTTTTCCAGGTGCACCAGATAGCGTTTCAGGGCTTCCAGGACGAAGTACATGGTCCGCAGGCCGAGAATGGCGAAGAGCATGGCCGAGTAAACGATCAGCGGCTCGCGGCTCACGGCGATGACTGCCGGTACGGAGTCGAAGGCAAACAGGATGTCGGAAACTTCTGCGACCACCAGGCAAAGGAACAGTGGCGTGGCGAAAATGGTGCCCTTCGCCGCCAGTGTCATGCCCTGGTTCTCGGGTTTCTTCAGTTCCACTTCGAGTTGCTTGCGCGACACGAAGAAGTTATGGCCGTGCAGCTTTGGCCATACCGGGAAGAGTTTTTGCGCAAAGCGGTAAGCCATGTGCTTGGAATAGTCTTCCTCTTCTTCGTCATCACCGCCGCTGCGCAGCATCATGATGGCTGTCCAGGCGACGATCACGGCGAACACGATCTCGACCCACGGGCCGAACGCCAGCAGACCGGTACCGATGGCAACGAAGATCCCACGGAACACGATGGCGCCGATGATGCCCCAGTACAGCACGCGGTGACGCATGCCATCAGGCACTTTGAACCAGGCAAAAATCGCCATGAATACAAAGAGGTTGTCGACGCTGAGGACTTTTTCCAGCGCATAACCGGTGACGAACAGGCTCGCGACATCCGGCCCGTGCTGGACATACAGAAAGCCTGCAAACGCCAGCGAGATCGCAATCCAGAAAATCGACCAGATCGAGGCTTTGGCCAGCGAAATGGGTTTGTCCCCACGGTGGGTGACCATGTCGAGCAGCAGCGCGCCCAGCGCGATACCGACGAACACCGCCATGGTCAGCGGGGGAAATCCAATGTGACTGTCCAAGGTACCGCTCCTTAAAGTTCGAAATCAGCCGGGTTCAATCCCAGCTCGAGGCAAATCAGACGGCATGCCGCTTTTTCTTTGTCGTCGAAGTTGCCATCCGACGCACCGATGGCACACGCGACACGCACCAGCAGGCGGCCGGCACCGGCATCGCCCTTGATCTTGCCGATAGCCTTGAGCGCTTCCGCCTGACCGATCTGAAAGTCGAACTCGAACTTTTCGCAGTGACCGTTGAAGGATTTGATGACGTCGGCCATGTTGAAAACCTTCAATTCCGACGAGTTATTGATAAACCCGGCCATTTTGGTTTTCTCGGCGGAAGAAATCTCACCGTCTGCAGCGGCGACGATTGCGCACGCGGCAGTCGTGGCCTCCATGAATTTCTGGTTTTTGAACTTGCTCACCTCAGTGGTCAGTTTGTCCCGCGCCAATGCAGCGTTTTCTTTAAGCCATGCAAGCATTTTGAGGTCCTCTCAAAGGGCGGGGCACCAAGCCCCGCCAAGGTAACTATTTAGAGCCGGCGCGCCAGTTCATGCCCCAGCCGTAGGCTTCGTCCATCGCCGAATGCCCGCGGTGGAAATCCACTCGCCGGGAAACCTTGACGGCACCGTTGACGTTTTCGAGCATTGCAATGGCGCACATGCCATGGCGACCGCCCTCTTCGTTGAGGCGAACCTCGATGTCTGGCTGATTCGGGATGTAAATGGTCACGACGCCGTCGGTCTCGCGCCAGTTCGGCGCGCCTTCGTAGATGAAGGCGAAAATCAGGATGCGGCGCACTTCTGCCCACTTGCCGCCATTGATGTGCATCCATTCGCCACCGGCCACGGAGCCGGTACGGTCGTCGCCCATCAACTGGATGTAAGGCGCATGCTTCAATTCGCCGAAGCAGTTGCCAAGGGCTTGCACCACACCCTTTTCACCGTCCTGCAACTCGTACAGGCAACCGACGTCCAGGTCGACCGAGGTGCTGCTGCGGAAGAAGCCGCCGGAGCTGCGCTTGTTCCAGTTCAGGTTGACCTTGATCTCACCGAAACCGGCCGCCGTCTTCTCCAGGCTGATGGAGCTGCGGGTTTTGTCGAGGGTGACCTTGCTCAGGCTGATCGACGATTTCGCTGCCGCAGGAGCCGCTGGCGGCACGGGGGCTGGGGCTGGAGCAGGTGTCGGCGCTGCTGCCGGAGCAGCCACATCCACACCGAAGTGCCTGGCCAACGGCTCAAGTCCACCGTTGAAACCCTGTCCGACGCAGCGGAATTTCCACTCGCCCTGACGACGATAAAACTCGCCGAGGATCAGCGCGGTTTCCTTCATGCCACTGGTCGGTATCTGCGCTTCGACGCCACCGGACACCACCACCGACAACTGCGAGACGCGCTCGAAACTGGCCTTGTTTTCGTAGATCGTGGCGGTCAGTGCGACCTTTTCCACGGCCGCTTCAAGTCGGCTCAGATCGACCGTGAACACCGCACGACCCGCCGAGGCGTCGGACAGGGTGACTGCCCCGCCCAATACGCTCGGTTGCCCGTAAAAGCACATGTCGCCATCGCCGCGAACCTTTGCCGTGGTTCCCAGAACAAAGGCCGAGACATCAATGTCAGCGCCAGGAATCGGCGAGTAATTGATGTCGACGCGAAGCAGGCCGCTGGCAACTGGCGCGTTGCCGCCCGGAGCAAGGGTCGCCATTAACGCAGCGCCTGAACGGCCAGGTTGACCAGATCGTCGGCGGTACGGCCATTGGTGGTCTGACCGATCGCGGTGAATTTCCAGCCATCGCTGTCGCGGGACAGGCTGGCCATGACGATGCCGGTGTGAGCGCCACGCTCGGACAGATTGAAGCGGGCCAGTTCGTTTTTGTTACTGGCGTTGACGATGCGGCAGTAGGCATTTTCGACTTTTTCGAAGTTCTGCCCGGTGAAGCTGTTCACGGTGAACACCAGGTGCTGGACGACGGCCGGCAGACGTTGCAGGTCAACGTGGATGGTTTCGTCGTCACCCGCACCTTCGCCGGTGCGGTTGTCGCCGGAATGCTGGATCGAGCCGTCCTGCGACTTGAGCTGGCGGAACCAGACGAGGTCGACCGGCTGCAGGCTGCCGTCGAGCAGGATGCACGAAGCGTCCAGGTCGATATCACCGCCATTGCCCATCAGCTTGCCGAGAAAGCCGGCCTTCACCGGGTCCCAACCCAGGCCGAGGCTGACGCTGGACAGCGCCGTACCAGCGGTTTTTTCCAGGGAAATGGACTGCTTTTTTTCTAGGGTAAGTGCCATCGTTACGCTCCTTGTTGGTCATCGGTGTTCATGGGGCGCTCGGATGTGCGCGCCTCATGCAGGTCGGCCTGCGCATCGCGCACGCCCGGATTTCTTCCATTGCTTACCCGCAGGCGTCCACGCCGCCATGACGGGTGAAAGTGCCGCCAGTGCGCATCTTCGGCCGCCGCGAGCAATTCGTGATCGCCGCGGGTATCGCCCCAGGCCCTGATCCGGTATTGCAGCAAACTGCCGTAAACCGCTTCCAGCCTGATGACTTTGTTCGCGCAGCGGCAGTTGTCGCCGGTGATGTGCCCGGTCAATACGCCGTCCACCACTTCCAGTTCCGTACCGATCAAGTTGATGCCCAGGCGCTCGGCGAAAGGCTGCAACACCAGTGCAGGCGAGGCGGAACACAACGTCACCACGGCACCGGACTTGAGTTCGGCCTCGATCGCCAGCAACCCTGACGGACGCATCAGGCGCGGCCAGGCCTGCGCGCAATAACTCGTGGCCTGCTGTTGCAGCCACTCAAGCTTCACACCGCTCAGAAACGTGCGTATCAACTGCGCCTTGAGTTCGTCACGGCTCATCCGCCGGGCGACGAATCGCAAGCTGGGCAGCGCCAGTCGAAGCAGGCGCCGATTGAACTCGCGCTTGCCGAACGCGAACTTCAGAAACGGCACGAAACTGTCGTGCCGGGTCAGCGTGCCGTCGAAATCGAACACGGCGAGGACTGGTCGCTGCGGCGCCCCGGCATTGTCGATCAGCTCTTTCATCCTGCGGCCTCCGCCAAGCGAATCGAGACTTCGCCGACACCGTTTTCCGCATGGCGGATACCGTGCCAGCGCGCGCGCTCAAGAATGTTCGTCGCCCACTTGTAGTGGGTGGCTGGCTCGCACATCGCGTCGTTGTGGCGGAATACCGCAGGGGCCACGTCACTAACGATCAGCTTGGCGCTGTTGAAGTCTTCGAGGCTGACGCGCAACGTGTCCTGGATGATTTCGATCTGGCTCGGGTGAATGGCGGTCTTGCCGACCAGGCCATGGGCGATATCGAATTCCAGTTCTTCCTTGAGCAACTGCGGCGACGCCAATTGTTCGAAAACCGGCGCGGTCAAGGCAAAGCCCAGCGAACCCATGACCCCCGCCAGCATCGGAATCACGTAGCCCATCGGCGTGCTATAGAGCGTGGTGGTCGGATTGCGGCGCAGACCGAGGCTGCCCATCAAGTCGTTGCCACCGATGCGCAGAGCGATGATTCGCTGGTCGAGGCTGGCCTTGAGGGCATGCCCCAGTTCGACCATCGCGCCGGGGTTGAAGACGTCCGTGGTTTCCAGCGTCGGCATCAGGAACAGCGCAGGGTTGGTCACGGCCTGCTCCCAGGCGCCCAGATTGGCCAGGGTCAGCTTCGGGATGACAAAACCGTCGACATGCGCCATCAGCGGCCAGTCATTGAGAACAGCGGCCATCTGTGAATCGCGCGGGCGCACGAACAGCAGCGGGCCGCCCTCTGGGCGACCACCGCGTTGCTCGATGACCGTCAACAAACCATGCAGGTTGGCTAGCGCCGTCTCGATATCAATGTCCGCGACCGCGTCTTCCAGGCACACCACCAGCGAACGCAGTTCCGGCAGCTTGGTGCGGAACACCACGTCCAACAGATCGGCGCGAGTTGCGGGCATGTAGAGCGTGGCCCCGAGGGCGTAAGGAGAAAGCATCTTCATCAGCCCAGACTCCGAATGATCGTCACTGCCCGATAAGGGCCCAACTGCGCGCCGACCTCTTCCACCGGTACACCGGCGGCTTCGGTCAGGTGCATGAGCAATTGCACGTCGCTGTCGTTGCGGTCGCGAATCAGCACATGGTGCGGGACGCGGCGCAACACTGCGCGGGTCGCCTCGGCGATGCCTGGCTTGACCCGATTGAGGTTGCTCACCTCGAAACGTGCTGCCAGTGCTGCAACGACGTGGGTGGCCGCCCCCTGAAGCTCGAGACGCTGTGCGTCGGTCCATGGCACGGCTTTCGGCACGATGCCCAACGTTTTACGGTGAGTTTCGATCTGCTCGATGAACGTCTGTGTCACATCGTGTTCGCGCAAGTGGTCGTAGACCACGCAGCCATGCAGTCCGCCGTTTTCAGGCCAGATCGAACGCGACACCAGGCCGGAGACAGTGGCGCCGAGAATCCCCGACGGAATCACCCAGTCTTCGGACGAAGCGGCCATCCAGGCGCGACCACAGGGGTCAGCCAGCACGACCAGTCGGGGAGATTTCGGGAAACGTGCATCTGCGCCAAGGCTGCGTTGAATTTCGCCGCTGATCGCGCCCTTGCCGGTCCAGCCATCGACGAAGACGATGTTTTCGGCCCCGTGGGTCTGGATGATGGCTTCCAGGGCGACCGTGTCGATGCCGCGATCACGGACGATGCTGATGCCGTAATGGAAGGCTTCGCGACCCATGTCGATGAGCGCGCGACGCAACAGCACACCCAGCGGCAGTCCGGCACGCACGAACGAAACCAGCACAATCGAAGCGCCGGTGCAGGCCTCGTTCAAGCCCAGAGCCAAGGCCTGCACATCCGCCGCCATGCGCGCGCCGTTCTGCGCCAGCACCCGATCGTACAGGGCCTTGTGCACATCACTCGGGGCACTTTCCAGACTGATCATTTCGGAATAGTGCTTCTGCTTCGTCTGAATCAGGCGCTCTTTTTCCTCGACGTCCGTCACGTCCATCTGCACCGCTTGCAGGAGGAAATGCACGTCTTCCGGCGCGTAGCTCGCACTGCCCACCGTCAGCAGTCTTGAGATCGCATCACTCATGGATCGAAGCCCCTGCCCGCTTGGCCAACTGGCTGCGCGTCGGGGTCGCCCACAGGTGGCACTCCTCCATGAACGCCAGGTCGGTGATGCTGTCGCCGAAGCCCAGCACAGGGCGTTCACCGTTGATTTCACGATCACGGCGCAACCATTCCTGAACCGCTGCCTGCTTCGACAGACCTTGCGGCAGGAACGCCAGATTGTTGCTGTTGCCATGAATGTGCAGGCCATCCAGCAAGCCTTGCGCCCGGACTTCAGCCAGCACCGCATCAAGAACGTCGTCACTGCTTTCGTTGTGTTTGGTCACCACGTAATGGCGCAAGCCCTGCTCTTCGACCACCCAGCCGCGCAGGGAAATGCCCAGTTGTTTGCCGATGGCCAGCGTCGCTTCACTCAACTCCGGCAGACGGCGCTGGTAGTTGGCGAGGAGGTCTTCCATGCGCGCCTGCCAGGCCTGGTCGAGCGTGCCGTCCGCGCCGAGGATCACACCGCCATGGGAGCAAATGGCACCGTGCTTAAAGGGCAACCGGACCCGGCTGAACGCTTCCACGCTGCGCGCCGTGACCGGGACGACATCGGTCGTCGCCAGCAGCCACTCGACCATCGATTTCTGCACCGGGCTCATGTAACCGTTGGGCTGACCGTCGACATCCAGGGTCGCTGTGTGGCGAGGTGTGCCCTCTTTCATCTTGCGTGCGGTTTGAAACAACGTGTCGTCGAGATCAACCAGCGTCAACGGACGGTTACTTGGCATCGACGATCACCTGCGCATTCAAGGTTTTCAACAGTTCGGCAGAGACTGCCTGCTGTGGGGTTTCCGAACAGATCAGCACCCGGTCGAACTGACCCGAACGCACGTTGTAGAGAAAATTTGGAATGCCCAGACCGTAGTTGTCGGCGAACGACAAGGCATGCTCGATCGCATGGCCCAGCGCAATCGGCGAGCGGCTGGTCGAACTGAAATGGACATCGGCGCCAGCACGTTCCAGACGTTCGGCGAGCAGGAATGGACGCCAGACAAACTCGCTGGTGCCCACCACCAGAATCCGCTCACCCGGTTGTACCTGAAGGCCTGGCGCCAGGGTGTCGGCGACAGCCCGCACGCCGAGGCGGCCCCAGTCATTTTCCGCGCTCACCGGCCAGTCACCGGCAGCAATGGTGCCCACCGCCGGCATGTCGGGCAAAGGCGCATCCGGGTCTTCATGGAATTGATACGAGCCCTGCAGCAGGGAAACCTGATGCGCGCAATCACCCAGCGCATCACGCACCGCGCCGCCGGACCAGTCCGTGAGTACACAGGTCACGACCTGTTCGAGTTTATCCAGACCGGCATCGACCAGCGCCCGATGCAGATTGATGAACGTCTTGCCCGTCGAGGCCTCGTCATCAACCAGCACCAATGAACGGGCGCTGAGCATCTGTTCACGCACTTGCGGATCGACCGGCAGGTGAATCAGATGCGCACTGGCGTGACTGTGTTCTTCTTCGAAACGGGCGAACAACTCGGTTCCGGTGGGGTGACGGGTGCTGACCATGTACACGGTATCGGGGCGAGTGGCGCTGTACGCACGGTGAACGCCGGCGCCGAGGCCGACTGCGGTTTCGGCCATGCCGATGACCAGCACAGGGCCTGGCAGGTCCGCCGGAATTTCGGCGGCCAGACTTTCAAAACTGGCGGCCATCACTGATGGCCGGACCGGAATATGCCGTCCGAGTACTTTCGACACGAACAGGAATGCCCGCTTCGGATTACGTCGTTCGGCAAAGCCGAACAGTGATTCGGGGGCAATGACAGCATCATCAACGTTGACGTCCAGACGTCCACGCATCAGTTGTGCGCTCAGCGCTTTCGTTGCTGTACCAGATTCCATTAACAATTCCTGACTTGGCGTGTGATCGAAGATCCAGCGCCTCTTCCGTGGGTTTCAATTCAAAAGTGAATCAGAGATTTGTGGCTTCCACCCGCCACATTGATGCTTGTGCTTCGCGAGCCAACTGCGCCGCTGTGAACGTCTGGCCAGACGCATTTATTTTTCCATCGACCCGACAGGCATCGAGGAACGAAACCAGCAGCGAGGCTTTCACCGCAAAATTCATGTTTTGCGCATCGGGTACCGAAGAGGTCACCAGGCCAATCACGGCACCGGAAAAATCGAATAGCGGACTACCGCTTGAGCCCGGCTGAATGGGCGCCGTGAACTGCAACAGACTGGCATCGTTGCGCAAACCGAACAGCGCCGACACACCACCCTGAGTGACGTGGACGCCGCCACCGGCGAAACCGGCCAGCGGAAAGCCCAACGCGACAATGTCTTCACCCAGATCGCAACCGAATCCGGACTTGAAGGCCACCGGTTTCAACGGCGGGCAGTCGATCACCCGTAAAAGAGCAATATCGTTGCGCCGATCGACCACCACGGGGTCGACACGATAGCGTCCGTCAAACGAGGCAATGTGAATCTCGCGCATGCCTTCAATGACGTGGGCACAAGTCATGACATGGGTAGGAGAAACGGCGAAAGCAGTGCCGGTGGCGCTGTCCGGGGCTCTGCCGGAGCCCGGCGCGTTCTGGCGTCCATTGGGGTGGGCTTCGTCGATATCGAGGCCGATGCGACGGCCGAGTGCCGCCAGCCCGTAGGCAGAACCTTCGGCCAGTGCGCGAAATTTCCACTGCTGATTGCGGCTGTAAAATTCGCCGATGATGATGGCGGATTCGCCGTTTTCGCGCAGATCCAGGGAGTACTCGATCTGGCCATCCACCTGCAGGCGCAGGTTCTTCAGCTCACTGACCGGGCCAACGGCGGAGAACGTGTAGACCACCAGCAACACACGGTCGCTGCCGGCCGGGATTTCATCCAGGTTCAGCTTGCAACCGACTTTTTGCTGATCGCCGACCCATTCCATCCACGCGCGCGGCGTCTGAAAAAGGGCGGCATCACCTTTCGGGCGGCGTTTTTCGTCAACCGGCAATATGGCAACGGCGGCGTACTCCCCGAAAGCCGAGGAGTTTCCACATTCCAGAGTCCATTCACTCCGGGCGTTTGATACTGCGGTGTTTGCGCCAGGCGCGAGCACCATCATTCCTTGAAAACTCCTTGTCTTGCTTCCTGCATGGGGCCGTATCGAACGACAAAAACGCGCAAATGGTAACAGATTCCATATGTCTATTTAACATCAGGATGATGCTAGCGCAGCCACGGTCACCCCTTTTAAACGCACGTTCGGCCGCCAAACGCCCGCAGGCTCAGGCAAACCCAGCCGACGAGTGGCAAAGATGCCGGGCAGGTTCAAACCCGCTTCCCGGGTGTAACCGATGCCCCCGGAGTAACGAGCGTTAATTTCCAGCAAATGCGGTTTACCGTCTGCATCGTCACGGGTCTGGACATTGACGATGCCATCGCATTGAAAGTGTTCGGCTGCCTTGAGCGCGAGTTCTACAGCGGCACCTTCACGCTCGAGCAACTGATACAGACCGGTCTTGCGACGGCCAACAAACGCAATCGGACGACCGGCTTCACAGACCATATCCACCGAACATTCGCTTCCCGCCATATAGGGCATCACTAGCATCGGTGGCGGCGGCGTATCAGCCGAGCGATAGGCATGCATATAAAGGTCGAAGTTGACCTCACGCTCGTCGGGGTTGGCGAAACAGCGGAAAGGGTCGGCACCTGCCTTGAAACGCCAGAACCCCTGGCCATAAATACCCACGGCCGGCTTGACGCACACTTCGCCCGATGCACTCAGCGTCTGATAAGCGGCGAGCATCTCTTCGGCATTGGCGGCGGTGATCGCCGGCACGCAGGCCAGCCCCGCTCGCTCTGCCTCAGCGGTGAATCGGCTCTTGTTATCGACCCGATCAAACGTATCCAAAGAGAGTGCGCCGGTAACCAGTACCAGGCCGGCCTCCTCGAAGCGCTGCCGAGCCTGTTCGAAGACGCTGCCAACGCGGCCCGCCAGGATGACTTTGATGTTGTGAGCCTGAGCGGTCGCAATGACCCAATCGATGCGTTCCTGATTGTCCGCAGGCTCCACAAAGCTGATGTCGGCGAACGAGGTGATTTCCGGGCGATCCCGTCGATGCGACGCATAAATCTTCACGTCGGCCGGCAGCGCCTCGCGCGCGCCGAGAATGATGTCGCGCTGACTGGACTGCCCTTCTAGAAACCAGATCACTATGTTTACCCTCCCTTGTCGTTACGCCGAATGCCGAAACATTTTCTGAGAACGTTCGTCTCACATCCGCCAATGGGTGCGGACAGTACCGTCTTCCACTGCAAACTCAAGGGGAACATTCGGCAGTGGATCTGGCGCTCGCGGAGCGTCATTAGTGCTTCCCGGGTTTATTCTCGGGTGGCCACAATAAACAGGCGCGGGAACGGCAACAGCACCGAGCCATCGGCCATTGCCGGGTAAGCCTTTTCGATTTCGGTCAGATACTGCTGCAGATACTGCGCCCGTTCGCTTTCAGTCAAAGGGCTCAGAAACGGAATCAACCCGCTGCCCTTGAACCACTCGACGACGCCCGCCGCACCGCCCGCCAACTGATGGTGATAGGTGGTGCGCCACACATCGACTCGCGCGCAGTGCGCACGCAACATCGAGAAGTATTCGCTGGCACTCGCCATGTCAGTGCGCTGCCCGGCGGCACCGGCGAGTTTGCTGGCCCACGGGTCGTTTGCGGCGACTTCGCGCATCAGCCGGTGGGAGGGTTCGTTGAGGTTGTCCGGCATCTGGATCGCCAGGCTCCCGCCTGACGCCAGTTTGCCCGCCAGCTTCGGCAACAGCGTCGCGTGGTCCGGCACCCACTGCAACACCGCATTGGCAAAGATCACATCGAACGGGCCTGCATCGGACCATTGATCAATCTCGGCCACATCGAACTGCAACAGCGGCAAGCGCTTGCGGGCGGCGTCGATCATGTCGGGCGAACTGTCGAGTCCGCTGACCTTCGCTCCGGGAAAACGCTGCACCAGCAACTCCGTCGAGTTGCCCGGACCGCAACCGATATCGACCACCGCTTGCGCCTGCGCCGCAGGAATGGCCGCCAGCAGATCGCGGGCCGGGCGAGTGCGTTCATCTTCAAAAGCGACGTACTGTTTGGCGGACCAACTCATTGCGTTCTCCTGTCGGGGCATTCAGCGGTTGGTCACGATACAGGCAGCGACGCGAGCAGTTCCAGAGCCACTCGTTGCAAAGCATTTCAGCTCGATCACTCACACCTCAAGGCCAATCATGACGAAACCAGTCGCAAGGCCGATTTCACATGGAATACCTCGGTAACAAACAGAATTTTCATAATGCCGTCAGTGTCTGAATTTCAAGCACTCCGCCAATAAGGAACACGGCCATGAAATTCGCGAAGATTTCCCAGAAGCTCGCCCTGTGGGCCGGCAGCCCCAAGACCTTCATGGGGGCGCTGATCCTGATTGGGTTATGGGCATTGACCGGGCCGATTTTTGATTACAACGACACCTGGCAACTGATCATCAATACCTCTACGACGATCATCACGTTCCTGATGGTGTTCCTGATTCAGAACACGCAGAACCGCGATACCGACATTCTGCACTTGAAGATCGATGAGTTGCTGCTGGTAACCAAGGAGGCGCAGAACGCAATGCTGGGGCTGGAAGCGTTGGATTTGAAGCAACTTGAAGCGTTGCGCAAGCACTACCGTACGCTGGGTGAAGGGGAGGTGTTCAACCTTGAAGGTTTGGGCGAGAAGAGCAAGCCGAAGCAGGATTTGAATGATTGCTGAATCGTCTTTGTGGCGAGGGAGCAAGCTCCCCCGCCACAGGATTCTTGTAAGACTTGAGATTAGCGGCTGGCTTGCAGCGCTCTGGCCATCTCCAAATGATTTTGCAGTTTAGGCAACGTCTCATCAGCGAAAGCCTTGATCTCCGGGACATCGGTGGTCTGCGCTTCTTGCTGGATCTGCTGAATGGCTTCTTCAGTGGCTTTGACTTGGCTGGCGGCGTAGGCCTGGTCGAAGGTTGCGCCGTCTTTCACTTCAGGGATCATCTCCTTGGCCTTGTCCGCCATCTCGTCACGCGGTGCGACGGGCAAGTCGAGCTTTTTGGCGATTTTCGCCAAATGCTGATTGGCCGTGGTGCGGTCGTTGATGACGACGATGGTGTAGTCCTTGACCTCTTTGGATTCGGTCTTCTGATGCGCCAGACGGCTGGCTTCGATGTCAGCCATGCCTTTGGCTGATGCATCGTTGATAAATTCGGCTGGCGACTGGGCAAAAGCGCTGCTGGCGAACAGTCCCAGAACAGTGACAAAACTCAAACGACGTACTTGGGTGGCCATCCGGCTCATGGTCGCGCCCTCCTTCTCTCAAAATTCAAGCGGGAGCTTGCGCCCCCGCCTCTCAATCAAAACAACCTTCACCGACTACTTCGATTTCTGAGCGGGCTTGCGGCCCATGTCTGTTTTCGCAGGCTCTTTATCGACCGTCGTTGTGGTGGTTTTCCCACCTTTGCGACCGGCTTCAGACGCCTTCGTTCGATCGTTGGCGAAGTTTCCCGAGTTCGAGTTTCTTGAATTAGGCATGATTCTCTACCTCTTGGTATTGATCGTGGCGAGCAGGTGCCCGCCTAGATTGAGAATTTTCTGGCTGGCAAAGGTTTAGAAAAGTTGCCCGCGTCGCGACGAACGGTGAACCCGCATCAGCCATTGAGCTCGCGATGGTTCTGGCGCTTGGCGGCATACATCGCCTGATCGGCATGGCGAAACAATTGATGTTCCTCGCAACCATGCTCGGGATAGCGGGCGACACCGATACTCGGTTCAATCTGCAGGTTGTGGCCATCCAGGCGCATGGGTTGCACCAGCACTTGGCGGATTTTTTGCGCGACGCTGTCGGCATCTTCCACCGCTTGCACGCTGTGCAACAACACGACGAACTCATCACCACCGATCCGCGCGACCGTATCGGTCTCGCGCACGCAGCCCTTGAGGCGGTTGGCCACGGTTTGCAGGAGCATGTCGCCTACCGCATGGCCGAAGGTGTCGTTGACCTGCTTGAAGCGATCCAGGTCGACATACAACAGCGCCATGTGCCCGGAGTGCTCGCGGGCGCTGGCCAATGCAGCCTTCAGACGGTCACGGAGCAGCTCACGATTGGGCAGTTGAGTCAGTTGATCGTATTGCGCCATGCGCCGCAGTCGCGCGTGCAATTGCTGACGCTCGATGGCGGTAGCGACCTGGGCGCAGACGTATTGCAGCAGTTCCTTGTCCTGTTCGGTGTAGCGCTCGCCGCCGGGCAGGCTTTTGACGATCAACGCGCCGATGGTGCCGTTTTTCGAGCTCAGCGGGACGCCGAGCCAGCACGGTGAATTCTGTTCGGCCACCAATGCAGCAAAATCGGGCGGGGAATCGGCGCTGTCCGGCGTCAGAAGAATCGGCTGACCACTACGGATCACTTGCGTACACAGACGCCCGGTGATCGTCCCGGGTTGCTCGGGCTGCAATTCGTGATCGTCAACGTGATAGGGAAAGTTCAGCTGTGCACAGTGTTCGTCGTAGAGCGCCACCGAGAAATTCATCGCCGGCAGCCACTCGCCGATGATCAGGTGGATACGTTTGAACAACGCCAGCAAATCTTCCGCCACATGCGCCGCCTCGGAAATCGCATACAGCGCCGCTTGCCGCGATTCGGCCTGCTTGCGTTCGGTAATGTCGCGGGCCACGGCGATGCGTAATTGATCCACTTCCGACCAGCGCGCCGACCAGAGAATGTGAGCGACGCCGCCGTCCTTGCGCACGTAGCGGTTCTCGAAATTGAGCTTGGGCTCGCCACCCATGATCTCGCTGGCGGCAGCGAGGGTGCGCTGGCGATCCGCAGGGTGCACCAGCTCGATCATTTGCCGGCCGATCAATTCCTCAGGCGTGTAGCCGAGTATGCGCTCGCAGGCGGCACTGACAAAAACGAAGCGACCCTGCTTGTCCACCGCGCAAACGGCGTCCAGCAACAGGTCGATAAAACTCGCCAACGGCGCGGAATTTCGGCTTTCCATGGTTCAGCACAGGTGTCCGGGCAATGCAGCACTGATCAACCATCCTTGACCGTTCGATCCCGCATCCCTGCACGCAAAATCAAGCCTTGTTCGGCATCAGCCCCGGCAGCGCATGTAGCAGCGCATTGACGGCGAAACCGATGAACATCACGCCGCACAACCGGGTGATCAGCAGTTCATGGCGCTGATAAATCGTGCGCACCCGCTGCGCGCCGACAACGCCAATGAGGATAGCGTAAGCCAGCAATCCGCCGAGGAAACTCAGGGCGATCAGCGCTGGCAGCATCGACCAGTTGAGCAGTTCGGCGCGGCTCGACAGCAGCGCTGTGAACGTCGCCACCGCCACCGGATAGGCCTTGGGGTTGGTCAGACCGAACAGGATGCCGTGCCAGAACGGATTGCGCGCCGCGCCTTGCGGCTGGTCATCGCTGCGTCGTTGCGCGCGCACCGCACGCCAGCCCAGCCAGAACAGGTACAAGCCGCTGAGTACGCCGAGCACATCGAACGCAGTGCTGCCGATTTCCCGTGCACCGACAATCGCGATCAACGCGGTGCTGCACCAGACCACGTCGCCGAGCAGGTGCCCACAGAGAAACCCTGCCCCGGCCCGTCGCCCGTGGGCCGCGCCGATGCCGAATACCGCCAGCACACCCGGCCCCGGCGTAATGCCGTAAATGAAACCCGAGGCCAGAACGGCCATTAGTAACGATGGGGTCATGGAATACCTGCAAGCGCCAGAACACGTGGCCGCCAGTCTATATCAGCAAAATGTGTCAGATCACGGCGCGTCGTAAATACGCATGCCGGCGTACGGTTTCAGTCGACATGCCGCCAGCCGCGAAGCCAGTCCACCGACGTGGGCTTCGAGCTTGTGGCCATCGGGATCGAGAAAGTAGAACGACGCACCTTCGCTGCGGTTATCCCGCCATTCCTGCACGTTGGCCGCTTTTAGTGTCTCGACGAACAGCGGAAAATCCGCCGCATTCAGGCTGAAAGCGTAATGGGTGTAGTCGGCGGACGCCTCGGCGTTACGTTTCGGGTCAAGCGACAGGCACAGCCACAACCCGGGCAGCGATAGATAGGCACCGGCATCCCACGTCGCGTCGACGCGCAATCGCAGCACGTCGCGATAGAACGCCAGGCTGCGATTCAGATCAGTGACGGCCAGGGTCAGGTGGTTGAGGCCGGTGAGCATCGGATCAGTAACCTCTGAGGTCTTCAGGGACGACGTATTGCTGGCCGTCGTAAGTCAGGGTGATCTGGGTTTTCTTCAGGTCGGTGGTTTTCGAAACACACTGATCGCCCGACTGGGTGTTTTTCATCTTGCTGCCGCTGGTGGTGATGATCAGATCGGCGAGGCCGTGATGACTGGTGGTACCGATTTCGAGCGTCCTGCGGGTTTTCTTCATGTAGCCCGCGCAACCGCTCATGAACTCACCGTGGTTCTTGTAGACCACCAAGCCTTCCAGTACCGGGCGCAGCTCATTGCCTTCGCGGACATACAGCGCCAGATCGGTTTTCTCGTAGGGAATCGCGCTGGAACTGTGCCCGAACATTGAACGCAGGCCAAACGCGCGGATGTCCGGCGCCAGTCGATAGCGGCCGGTGTCGATGCGCAGATCGTCAAAGCGAATGGCATCAGAGTTGTACGCGCCTGGTTTACGGTAAGTGGCGATGGTTTTTGCGTCGCTGGCATTGACGATCGCCAGATCCAGATCGAGCACCCCGGCATCGTCGCCGCCGGAGTCGGCAAGGTACGTGGTCTTGACTGAGATCGCCTGATTCGGGAAGGCCGGCCAGACGACGCAACGTGACATTGATTGGCCGTCATAGGCCTTGGTGGTACAGGCGCCTTGGGCTTGGGCGGTGATGGCCAGAAAACCGAGAGCAATAAGGAGTCTGGTTGGGCTGAACATTGTTCTTCCTTGATAAAAGTCGAGTGTGGCGGGCTGGTTACAGGCCTTGGACATCGTTAGGCAAAACGTAAGATTTGCCGTCGTAGCGCAGCGTGGTCAGTTCGGGCTTGTAATGGGTGGTCTTGATTTCACAGGTGTCCGGTGGCCCTTCTCCGGTGAGCCCGGTGGTGACCGATTTGAGGATCAGGTCGGCAAATCCGTGAGAGCTGGTTTTGCCCATCTCAATCGTGCGAACCGTAGTCCCGCGATCGCCCGCACAGTTGCCATCCCACTCGCCACTGAAGCGGTAAACCACCAGACGATCCAGCACCGGACGCAATTTGCCGCCCTCTTTCACATAGAGCGAGAGTACGGTTTCATTCAACGGATTGACGCTTGAAGAGCCTTTGAAAATCGCCCGTACACCAAAAGCACGCAGGGTCGGTGTGAGCTTGTAGCGCGCGGTGTCGAGTTCCACGCTCTCCATTTCGATGGCATCCGTGGAAAACGCAGAGGGTTGATGCCAGGTGGCGAGCGATGTCGAATCGTCTGCTGACAACACCGATAAATCCAAATCGTAGGTGCCGATTTTTTCGCCTTTGGCGTACACCGGATCCGCTACAAATTTTGATACCGCGGTGATCGTCAGGGGCGGATCGACAGGCCAATCCTTGCACACAGAAAAGTCCCACTGCCCCGTCACCGCTGGCGGCGTGCAATCGGCAAACGCCTGCCCCGCCAGCAGCCACCCACCCAGCGCCACGCACCGGATCAATCCAGACTTCACTGTCACATCCCGCTCCTTGATGACTTTTCAGCCGCGCACTATCCCCTCCTCGATCCTGCGATTCAACCAGTTCAACGCCTGATCCCCACCCCGGCGCTTATGCCACGCCAACACAAACGTGAACGGCGGTATCTCGAACGGCGGTGGCACGACGATCAATTCGCGCTGATCAATCTCCCGCAGCCCCCGCGATGACACCGTGAGAATCAGGTCTGTGCCGCTGATGAACTGCGGCGCGACGTTCCAGTGCGGCAGGCTGATGGCAACGCGGCGGCGTTCGCGCAAAGCGGTCAGCGCCCGTTCGATTTCCGGCGTACCGCTGCCGCGCATTTCCAGCAGCACGTGCGGGCGCGACAGGTAGGTCGGCAGATCAAGAACACCGTCGGCGGGCAATGTCTGACGGTCGAGCAGGCACACGTAGCGCTCTTCGAACAGCAGCGTACTGCGCAGTTCATTGGGCATTTCCGGGAACACCCCGGCGGCGACGTCGATATCGCCGTTGAGCACGCCTTCAAGCATGCCTTCGCGGCTGGCGTGGCTGATCTGCAAATCGATGCCCGGCGCTTCGCGGCGCAAGGTGCGGATCAGCGCGGGCAGGATAATCGCCGCGCCATAGTCCGACATCGCCACGCGAAAAGTACGGCGGGCACTGGCCGGATCGAAAGTGTTAGGCGCCAGCAACGATTGCACCTGGGCCAGCGCTTCGGCCAGTGGCGCGACCAGTTCCAACGCCCGCGCAGTGGGCGCCAGACTGGAACCGGCGCGCACCAGCAACGGGTCGCCGAGCAGGTCGCGCAAGCGCGCCAACGCATGACTGACTGCCGGTTGGCTCAGGTGCAGGCGCTCGGCTGCGCGGGTGACATGTTGCTCACTGAGCAAAGCGTCGAGGATCACCAGCAGATTGAGATCGATACGGCGCAGATCATTCATTTGATGCATGTTCTGGATGACAAAACGGAATTTAAATCTGCTCGACGAATAGCCTAGAGTCCAGCAAAACCTGTTGGAGGAAGAACATGAGTACGTTGCAGTGGACCGGTTTGTTGTCGTTGGCCGCTTTTGCCGGGGCAGTTGTGCCGTTTCAGAGCGCCATCAATAGCAACCTGGCGCGCGGATTGGGGCATCCGTTGTGGGCGACGCTGGCGTCCTTGCTGGTGAGCGTTCTGGTGTTGTTGCCGGTGATTGTGGCGCTGCGCTTGCCGTTGCCGTCGTGGGCATTTATCAGCAAGGCACCGTTATGGATGTGGGCGGGGGGCGCGTTCGGGGTGTGTTTTGTGGCGCTGGCGGTGATGCTTTTGCCCAAGCTTGGGGCCTCAGGGTTTGTGGCGTTGGCGTTGGCGGGCCAGGTAATTGCCTCGATGGTGCTGGATCACTTCGGGCTGTTTGGGTTGGTCGAGAAGCAGCTGACATTGTCGCGGGTGTCTGGCGCGGTTTTGCTGATTGCCGGGGTGGTGTTGATTCAGTTTGGCGGGGTGTTTGAGAGGAATGTGGTGACGGTTGGATGATGGGAATAGCAGATGGATTTGCGCTGCCTTGAAGTCAGTCATCGCGGGCAAGCCCGCTCCCACAGGGTTCTGCGGCGAATACAGATTTATGTATCGCCGCGCAAACTGTGGGAGCGGGCTTGCCCGCGATGGCGTCGGTGTAGCAGCCAAACTCTTTCAGAATGCAGCCGATCTCAAAACGCGTTGCGGAAAATCTCCTCGATCTGCCGCTGATCCGCCGCACGCGGATTGGTGAAACCGCAGGCATCCTTCAAGGCATTGGCGGCGAGAATCGGGATGTCGGTGCATTTCGCGCCGAGATCACGCAGCCCGCCGGGAATCTCGACGTCACTGGCCAGGCAGCGGATCGCGTTGATCGCCGCTTGCGCGCCCTCTTCCGGGCTAAAGCCACGAATGTCTGCGCCCATCGCGTGCGCAACATCGGTCAGGCGATCGGCACACACCAGCGCGTTGAACGTCTGCACGTGCGGCAGCAGAACCGCGTTGCACACGCCGTGAGGCAAGTCGTAGAAACCGCCCAACTGGTGCGCCATCGCGTGTACGTAACCCAGCGATGCATTGTTGAACGCCATGCCCGCGAGGAATTGCGCGTAAGCCATGTTTTCCCGCGCGGCAAGATCACTGCCGTCGCGCACGGCCAGACGCAGGTTGTTGCTGATCAGGGTCATGGCCTTCAACGCGCAGGCGTCGGTGATCGGGTTGGCGGCGGTCGAGACGTAGGCTTCGATGGCGTGGGTCAGGGCGTCCATGCCGGTGGCGGCGGTCAGGCTTTTCGGCATGGCGACCATCAACGCCGGGTCGTTGACCGACAGCAGCGGCGTGACGTTGCGGTCAACGATGGCCATTTTCACGTGGCGCGATTCGTCGGTGATGATGCAGAACCGGGTCATCTCGCTGGCGGTGCCGGCGGTGGTGTTGATGGCGATCAACGGCAGTTGCGGCTTGCTCGATTGATCGACGCCTTCGTAATCGCGGATCTGTCCGCCATTGGTCGCACACAGGGCAATGCCCTTGGCGCAGTCATGGGGCGAACCGCCGCCCAGCGACACCACGAAATCACAGCGACTTTCCCTCAGCAGCCCCAACCCGGCCTCGACGTTGGCGATGCTCGGGTTCGGTTTGGCACCATCGAAGATCACAGAATCGATGTCCTGCATCGCCAGTTTCTCGGCGATCATGCTCGCCACACCGGCCTTGGCCAACCCTGCGTCGGTGACGATCAGCGCCTTGCGAAAACCATGGTTGCGGATCGCGATCATGGCTTCGTCGAGGCATCCGCTGCCCATGATGTTGACCGCCGGAATGAAAAAGGTGCTGCTCATCGTGTATCTCCTGACTGGGGCCGAACCGACCGTCCGACTCGGTGGATGGATACAGGATCGACCGATCGGTCACGGCCGATGTTGATCTGGCTCAATGCCCGCTCGTGATAAAGTCGCCGCCCATCAGCCCCTATGTTTTGAGATGTGCCAAGCAATGAGCGATTTTCTGGATGTCGACGCGACCCTCGAAGACTGGAACACCCTGCGCGCCGCGACCGAATACAAGGGTTTGCTGGTGGGTAACGGTGCCAGCCGCGCGGTGTGGGACGACTTCGGCTACGACTCGCTGTTCGAAAACGCCCGCACGGTGGAAGAGAAACCGCTGAGTCCGTCGGAACTGGCGGTGTTCGATGCAATGCAGACACGCAGTTTCGAGCAAGTCCTCGGCGCACTGAAAACCACCAGCCGGGTCAACAAGGCACTGGCCGTCAGCTCGGCGGCGCCGCGCAATCGCTACTACGCGATCAAGGAAGCGCTGATCAACACCGTGCACGCCGTGCACATTCCATGGCGTCTGGTGCAGGCCTCGACACTGACCACGCTGAATGAAGAACTGGCGCGTTATCGCACGGTGTTCACGACCAATTACGACCTGCTCAATTACTGGGCTCTGCAGCACAAAAGCGAAGCCATCGACGACCTGTTCAACGGTGCCAACGCGAGTTTCGACCTGAGCGAAACCGCCACCGGCAAACCGCGCTTGCTGTACCTGCACGGTGGCCTGCACCTGGTGCGCAATCAGGATGGCACCGCACGCAAACTGACCTCGACCGAGGGCACACTGCTCGGCAGTTTCGCGATCAACAACACGATCAAGACACTCGATGACGTGCCGCTGTTTGTCACTGAAGGGCCGAGCGCGGACAAGCTCAAGACCATCCGCAGTTCGGATTATCTGTCGTTCTGTTATGAGCAGTTATTGGGCCATGGCGACAGTCTGTGCATCTTTGGCCATGCACTGGGTGAGCAGGACGCTCATATCGTTCGGGCGTTGCGTCTGGCGAAACCGAAGATGGTGGCGGTCTCGATTTATCCGCGCAGTACAGCGTTCATTCAGCACCAGAAGCGGCATTACGCGAAGGTGTTCGAGGGGACGGGGGTTGAGTTGCGCTTCTTTGATTCGAAGACGCATGCGCTAGGGAATCCGAAGCTGTCGGTGCCCGTCGAGGTTTAGCGGCAAGGCTTCTGACCCCATCGCTGGCAAGCCAGCTCCCACAGGACTTCTGCCTGGATCAGAATTTGAAGTTCGACACATGACACTGTGGGAGCTGGCTTGCCAGCGATAGCGATAAACCCGTCAACATCCAGGCTGCGGATACTGGCCAACTCCAACAGAACATTCACTCTTCAGCGCTGTGCACCACCACCAGCAACTGCGCCTGCACCTCGCCCACCGATCTGATCCGATGCGGTTTCTGCGCATTGAAGTGCAGCGCATCGCCGCGTTCCAGCAGCACCCGCTCGTTCATGAAATCCACTTCCACCTGCCCTTCGTGGACAAACAGAAACTCCTCGCCCAAATGCTCCTTGAAGGTCTTGTCGGTGAACTCGCTCGGCGGGTAGATGATGAACGGCAGCAGGTTGCGCTCGCTGACCTGATGCGCCAGCACCGCATAACCCGGGCTCTGATCATTGGCCGCCAGTGACTGCCGCTCGTGGCTGCGCACCAGGCTGTAGCTGTCGAGGCTGACGTTGTCTTCGGAGAACAGTTCCTCGACTTTCACGTTCAGCGCTTTCGCCAGTTTCAGCGCAGCGGCAATCGACGGGGTGTTCAGCCCGCGCTCGACTTTCGACAGATAACTCTTGGTCATGCCGGATTTTTCGGCCAATGCCTCAAGGGTTACGCCAAGTTTTTTTCTCAATAATTTCAAACGGATAGACATGCGCAGCGGTTATTCCATTGAGGAGGCGACGATTTGTGCTTGCCAATGACACTTTGTGTCATATAGCCTCTTTAGTGTCATTTGCAATCACCCAAAGGACACAGACATGGCCAAGACATTAGCACTACCCAAAGACCAACTGGTCAAGCAAGCGCTGACCCAGATGCAAAACACCCTGGCGGATAATACGTGGACAGACCGGCAAAAGCTGGCCCTGACCTGCCGGATTCTGTTCGAGAGCGGTCACGACTCCGGCCTCGCCGGGCAGATCACCGCCCGTGGCCCGCAACCGGGCACCTATTACACTCAGCAACTCGGCCTGGGCTTCGATGAAATCACGGCGAGCAATCTGCTGCTGGTCAACGAGGATCTGGAAGTGCTCGAAGGTCACGGCATGGCCAACCCGGCCAACCGTTTCCACAGCTGGGTGTACCGCGCCCGCCCGGACGTCAATTGCATCATCCACACCCACCCGACACACATTGCTGCGCTGTCGATGCTGGAAGTGCCGCTTGAAATCTCTCACATGGATCTGTGCCCGCTGTACGGCGACTGCGCGTTTCTCGAAGGCTGGCCGGGCGTGCCGGTGGGCAACGAAGAAGGCGAATTGATCGCCGTGGCCCTGGGCGACAAGCGCGCGATCCTGCTGTCGCACCACGGCCAGTTGTCGACCGGCACCACGATCGAGGAAGCCTGTGTCATTGCGCAATTGATCGAGCGCGCCGCCAAGCTGCAACTGTTGGCGATGGCGGCCGGAACGATCAAGCCGATCATTCCTGAGCTGGGCCGCGAGGCGCATGACTGGGTGTCGAAACCGAAACGCCACGCCGCCGCTTTCAACTATTACGCTCGGCAGAACCTGCGCCAACACGCCGATTGCCTGAACTGAAACCCATTTGACGGAGTCATCCCCATGTCCAACATTCACGGCATCATCGGCTACACCATCACCCCGTTCGGCGCCAACGGCGAAGGGCTGGATCTGCCGGCGCTGGGCAAATCGATCGATCGCTTGATCGACAGCGGCGTGCACGCTATCGCCCCCTTGGGCAGCACTGGCGAAGGCGCTTACCTGAGCGACGCGGAGTGGGATCAGGTCGCCGAGTTCAGCATCAAACATGTGGCCAAACGTGTGCCGACCATCGTCAGCGTGTCCGACCTGACCACCGCCAAAGCCGTACGCCGCGCGCGCTTTGCCGAGGCCCATGGCGCCGACGTGGTGATGGTGCTGCCGGCGTCCTACTGGAAACTCACCGAGGCAGAAATCCTCGCCCACTACCGGGCCATTGGCGACAGCATCAGCGTGCCGATCATGCTCTACAACAACCCGGCCACCAGCGGCACCGACATGTCGGTCGACCTGATTCTGCGGATCGTCGGTGCGGTGGAAAACGTCACCATGGTCAAGGAGAGCACCGGCGACATCCAGCGCATGCACAAGCTGCAATTGCTTGGCGAAGGCCAGGTGCCGTTCTACAACGGCTGCAACCCGCTGGCGCTGGAAGCGTTCGCGGCCGGGGCGAAAGGCTGGTGCACAGCGGCGCCGAACCTGATCCCGCAACTGAACCTGGATCTGTACGCGGCGTCGCTGGCGGGAGATATGGCCAAGGCGCGCGAACTGTTCTACCGCCAGTTGCCGCTGCTGGATTTCATCCTCAAAGGTGGTTTGCCGGCGACGATCAAGGCCGGTTTGCGTGAGACGGGGCTGGAAGTCGGCAATCCGCGCTTGCCGGTGTTTCCATTGAGTGAAACCGGGCGGGGTCAGCTGCAGGCAATCCTCAAAACCCTGCGCTGATTTTTCGGCAATACAGAAAACCTGTGGGAGCTGGCTTGCCAGCGATGGCGGCGTATCAGTCAACATCAATGCTGAATGATATGGCCTCATCGCTGGCAAGCCAGCTCCCACAGGAATGATGCTGGATTTGAAAGTGAGTTCAGAGGACCGGCAGGGTCTTGTCCTTGATGACTTTGGTCGGTCCGTTGGCCTTCACGCTGGCAATGCCCTTATCGCAAGCGGCGTCCGAAGAATACGACTCGCTGCTGCCGATGACCTGGTGATTGGCCGCCTTCAGGTTGAAGTACGGATGGCCGTCCTTGGTCGACTTCTTCTCGTAACGTTCATCCAGCGGGCTGTTGGCCTGCACCGAGGCAATGCCGCCATCGGCTGCCGCGCGGGTGGTGTACAGCTCACTGGTCAGAATCGTTTCGGCATTCGCCGCTTTCAGAACGAACCTGAACTGGCCGTTGCTGCTTTTACTCAACTCGTACCATCCGGACATGTTGCTGCTCCTGTGGATTGAACCCTCGACAGTAAAGACGGTTTCGCCGGTTTAGCCACTGCTGGATGAACGCCGAATCGCCAACATGACAAATGACAATAATTCTCGATATCATCCGCGACTTTCTGCGCCCCCGCTTCGTCGAGAAGGATATCCATGCCCCGCCTCACGCCCGATCCTCTGTCGGCTGATTCATTTCGCCGGTTTTACGGGGACATCCTGCATTACCTGCGCAAACGCACGGAAAATCCCAGCGACGCGGCGGACATGACCCAGGACGTATTTACCCAATGGCTCGACTATCGCGACCGGGCCAAGGTTGAGCAGCCGCGCGCTTTCCTGTTCCAGATGGCGCGCAATCTGCTGCGTGATCACTGGCGCCGGCAGAAAGTGCGGCACATCGTCCAGCCCAATCACGACAGCGATATCGAACCGGTCACCGACGAGCAGCACGATCCGATGGCAGCGGCGCAGCGCCAGCAACGGCTGGAGCATCTCAAGGAAGTATTGGCCGAACTCTCGCCACGTCGGCGCGAGGCCCTTATGCTGCACCGCTTTGAAGGCTTGAGTCAGGCGCAGATTGCCGAGCGCATGGGGATTTCGCTGAGCATGGTGGAGAAACACATCGCCTTCGCACTGATGCATTGCAAACAACGCCTTGAGCAAGACAACGGCATGGAGCAGCCAGAATGAACCGCCCGCACGAAGTCGACAGCGAATTGCCGGACGACAGCATCGACGGTCAGGCCGCCGCATGGTTTACCCGCAATCGCCAGCAACAGGGCCGCGCTGTCCGACAGGCATTCGAGCAATGGCTGCGCGAACCGGAACACGCCAAGGCGTATCGCGCCTTCGAAGAACTGTGGGCTGATCTTGGCGAATTGCAGCAACTGAATCGGCCGACGCCGCTCAAGCTGCAAAAACCCAAACGCCTCTGGCGCCCTACCCTGGCCGTTGCCGCGGCGTTGGTCGGCGCGGTGCTCGCCACGCAGTTGGGCACGTCCTACGGGGTTTTCCAGCAGCAGATCGCTGCGCAATCCAAAGGCATGCGCACCGTCGAATTGCCGGATGGCAGCACGCTGTCGGTGAACGCCAACACGCAACTGCGCGTCGATTACGACAGCCATCAGCGGCGGATCTTTCTCGAGCGCGGCCAGTTCTATGTCGACGTCGCCCCGGACAAGGAACGGCCGATGTGGGTGCAAACCGGCGACGCCACCGTGCGGGTGGTCGGCACCGGTTTTGATGTCCGGCGCACCGACAAGCAGCTGGTAGTCAGCGTCGCCCATGGCCAGGTCGCTTTCGCACCGGACCCGCGCACGTCATTGCTGCTCGGCGCACAACAACAAGCGGCGGTCGATCTGGACAGCGGCAACGTGCAGCAGCAAACGCTGGCCGTCAGCCAGGTCGCCGATTGGCGCACCGGGCACCTGTCGTTTCGCAACCGCGAACTGGCCAGTCTGGTGGATGAGCTGAACCTGTATCGCGCCAAACCGGTGCTGCTGGCCAATGCAAAACTGGGGCAGATCAAAGTCTCCGGCAACCTCGACGTCGAGGATCCGGACGCACTGATCAACGCCCTGCCCGCGCTGATCCCGGTGAAAACAGTGGCCCTTGCCGACGGGCGCATCCGTCTCGAAAATCGCTGACATCAGCTCATATGAGAATATTTTGCATTCGCATGTGAGGTTTTTTTTGTCTGCCGCGTCTTCCTCCGGTCTGCGTTGCTGACGCAGGCCTTTTGGCCTTTTGCCGCTTTGGGGGATTCCATGTTTCGCGTGTTTTCGCCGTACCCGCTCACCTGCCTTCGACCGACCCTGCTCGCCGCCGCCTGCCTGGCATTCAGCATGCAAGCCCATGCCGAATCGATCAGCCTGCACCTGCCGGCACAATCGATGGCAACTTCGCTGAGCCAGATCGCCCAGCAGGCGAAGATCCAGTTGCTGTTCGACGAGGCGCAATTGCGCAACCTCAAGGCTCCGGCCATCGACGGTGATTACAGCGCGGAAGCGGCGATTCGCCAGTTGCTCGACCACAGCCAGTTCGGACTGATCAAGGTCAACCAGACGTACGTGGTGCGCCCGGTGGAGTCGGTCACCAGCAGTAGCGACGCGATCCAGCTCGACGCCTTGAGCGTGATCGGCACCGGCACCGAAGTCGACTCCAGCACCGTCGGCCGCTCGACGCTGACCCAGGCCGACATCGATCGCCATCAACCGAACAACATTCCCGCGCTGTTGAAGACGCTGCCCGGCGTGAGCATGAGCGGTTCGATGAAACCCGGCGGCCAGAAGATCAACATCTGGGGTCTGGGCGAGGCCGAAGACGTACCGATGACCCTCGACGGCGCGAGCAAAAGCGGCTTCGAGCGCTATCAGCAGGGCACCATTTTCATCGAGCCGGAGCTGATCAAAAGCATCGAGGTGGAAAAAGGTCCGCACTCGCTGTTCACCGGCAACGGTGGCTTCGGTGGCACCGTGCACATGGAAACCAAAGATGCCCCGGACTTGCTGCAAGAAGGCCGCAATAGCGGCGCGATGGTCAAATATGGCTACGCCAGCAACGACCATCAGCAGACTTACACGGGTGCCGTGTTCGGTCGCACCGACGACGGGCGCGCCGACGCGCTGGTGTACCTGACCAAACGCGATGGCGATGACATGAAGCTCGCCGACAACCTGCCGGATCGCGACCACAACTACCCGCTCAACCCCAAGCGTCTGCCCAACAGCGCCCAGGATGTCGCCGGTCAACTGGTCAAGGTCAATCTGCACCTGACCGATGAGCACAGCGCCGGCCTGTCGTACTCGCACTCGGAAAGCCAGCGCTGGACACCGTTTTCCTCTGCCTCTTACCCGAGCCCGCCGAGCGCGTTCAACATCCAGAAATACGGTTACGAAGGCGCGTTGAAACGGTTGATTGCCAACCGCGAAACCCTCGACACCACCTGGTCCGGTTTCTACCAGTACCAGCCGCTGGACAACCGTTTGATCGACATGAAGTTGAGCTACTCGCAATCCGACACTGATCAGACCGACGAGCGCGACGCCAAGGCGTTTTTCCAGCCGGCCTCGGGCGGTCGCAAAATGGACACGGCTTATCAGGATCGCGTCGTCGAGTGGCGCAACATCAGCCTGTTCGATACCGGCGCCCTGGCCCACGCCGTGACCACTGGCGTGCAAATCCGCAAGCACAGCCGCGACACGGACATGTGGATGCCGGGCGCCGCCTATGATGTGCCGAAGTACAACTTTGGCCATTTCCAGCCGTATTTCATGCCCAAGGGCAAGGTCGACACCAACGCTTTCTACCTGCAAGACGCGATCACGCTGGGCGACTTCACCCTGACGCCGTCGGTGCGTTACGACCACGTACGCAACCGCGGCGAAGCCAACGACGCGCCGTATTACAGCAGCCCGAATCCGGCCATGGGCCACGATTACAGCGACCGCACTTATACGGGTTGGTCGCCACGTTTGTCGGCGTTCTGGAAGGTCACGCCGGATACTGCGTTCTTCGTCGACTACAGCAAAACCTGGCGCGCACCAGTCATCGACGAGCAGTACGAAGTCCAGGGTATCGGCAATCGCACGGCGACCAGCGTCGACCTCGACCCGGAACGCATCACGGGCTGGCGCGCCGGTAACATCAGCCACTTCTCCAATGTGTTCACCGACAACGACAACGTGCAGATTCGCACCACGTTGTATCGCAACAAGATCGACGACGAGATCTTCAAGGCCACCGGGGTCGGCTGCCAGAATCAGGCGATCAAGGGCGGCACGATCGATTCGGACTGCAAGGGCTCGGGCCCGATGAGCAACTACCGCAATATCGGCAGCCTGACCATCAAGGGCTTCGAGGTCGAAAGCTTCTACGACTCGACCTACCTGTTTGGCTCGCTGTCCTACTCGTGGATGACCGGCAAGCACGAAGGTGCCTACACCAACCCGTGGGGGCCAAACGTCTGGGCGCGAGACATTCAGCCGGCCAAATGGGTGGCGGTCATGGGCGTGAAGATTCCGGGTTGGGATGCGCAAGTGGGCTGGCAGGGTGAGTTCGTGCGCCAGACCGATCGATTGCCGAGCGATCGCTACAGCGGTGGCAAGAATACCCTCGGTGACGTGTATTACGACCAATACGCCAACGACCGCTACAACGTGCAGGGCCTGTTCGCCAACTGGAAACCGCAGCAGGCGTACCTCAAGGGCACCGAGGTCAACCTGACCATCGACAACCTGTTCAACAAAAGCTACCGCCCGGAGCTTAGCGGCGACCTGGCTTATAGCCAGGGGCGCAATGCCAAGGTGAGTGTGACGCGGTTCTTCTGATCAGGATTTGTGTTGCCTGATCTGGCCCCATCGCTGGCTTGCCAGCGATTGGGGCAACTCGGTCCGGACTACTTCACCACCGCCCGCACCACCGACAATTCCGGCGCACTCACCCGCCGCTGACTCAGATACCGCGTACAGCTCACCCGCAGGAACGACGCAAAGTTCACCACTTCCCCGCGATAATCCATCACCTCTTCATACAGCTTGGCAATCAACTGATTGGTGGTCATGCCATCAACTTCGGCGATTTCGCTGAGGATGTCCCAGAACTGATTCTCCAGGCGCAACGTCGTCACCACGCCGCAAATGCGCAGCGAGCGCGAGCGTGACTCGTAGAGAATCGGGTCAGCCTTGACGTAGAGCTCGCACATCGGCGCTTCCTCGTTACAGGGTGATTTTGGTGCCGAGCAAGCCAAGAAAACCGGCCAGCCAGTTCGGATGCGCCGGCCATGCCGGGGCGGTGGCCAGATTGCCTTGAACATGGCCGTCCGTCACCGGGATGTCGATGTACGTGCCGCCCGCCAGTCGGACTTCAGGCGCGCAGGCCGGATAGGCGCTGCATTCGCGACCTTCGAGAACGCCCGCCGCCGCCAGCAATTGCGCACCGTGGCAGACTGCGGCAATCGGCTTGCCGGCCTTGTCGAAGGCGCGTACCAGATCGAGAACTTTTTCGTTGAGGCGCAAGTATTCCGGCGCACGACCACCGGGGATCACCAGCGCGTCGTAATCGTCCTCACTGACGTTGGCGAAGTCGAAGTTGAGCGCGAACAGGTGTCCGGGTTTTTCGCTGTAGGTCTGATCGCCTTCGAAGTCATGGATCGCGGTGCGTACGGTTTTGCCCGCCGCCTTGTCCGGGCACACGGCGTGGACGGTGTGCCCGACCATTTGCAAGGCCTGGAACGGCACCATCACTTCGTAGTCTTCGACGTAATCGCCGACCAGCATCAGGATTTTTTTCGCGGCCATGGGGAGGACTCCTCTGGAGAATACTTGGGAGTATTCAAGGTAGACCTTATCCGCAGGGCCAGGTAATAACTGACTACTACACACTCTCAGTGGCGAGGGGATTTATCCCCGTTGGGCTGCGAAGCGGCCCCATGCGGTCTGTCATTGAGACCATACATTCAGGATTTACGACTGCTGCGCAGCCGATCGGGGATGAATCCCCTCGCCACAGGGACTACCCAACTGTACGGATAAGTCTGTGCCTAGCTGTAGCAGCCCGAACGCTGCGGTTTATGGCTTTATGAAGGTCATTCCCAGCCACCTTCAATTCCGGTCCCCCTCATGTCCTCGCGCGAAAACACCGGCATGGCCCTCGGCCTGCTCGGGGTTGTGATCTTCAGCCTCACCCTGCCCTTCACCCGCATCGTCGTGCAGGAACTGCATCCGCTGCTCAACGGCCTCGGCCGGGCGCTGTTCGCGGCGATTCCGGCGGCGCTGCTGTTGTTGTGGCGACGGGAAAAGTGGCCGACCTGGAAACAGATCAAAGGCCTGAGCCTGGTGATCGCCGGGGTGATTCTCGGTTTTCCGGTGTTGTCGGCGTGGGCCATGCAGACCTTGCCGGCGTCCCACGGAGCGCTGGTCAACGGCTTGCAACCGCTGTGCGTGGCCCTGTATGCCGCGTGGTTGTCCCACGAGCGCCCGTCAAAAGCCTTTTGGGCCTGCGCGGCGCTGGGCAGTGCGTTGGTGCTCGGTTATGCGTTGTACACCGGTGCCGGCAGTATTCAGGCTGGTGACTTGTTGATGCTCGGCGCGATTGCCGTCGGAGGGCTGGGCTACGCCGAAGGTGGCCGGTTGGCCAAGGAGATGGGTGGCTGGCAGGTGATCTGCTGGGCGCTGGTGCTGTCGACGCCCTTGTTGATCGGCCCGGTTTTGTACCTGGCGCTGCAGCATCAAGGGGCGGTGTCCGCCAAGACCTGGTGGGCGTTTGGCTATGTGGCGTTGTTTTCGCAGTTTTTAGGATTCTTCGCCTGGTACGCCGGGCTGGCCATGGGCGGCATTGCCCGGGTCAGTCAGATCCAGTTGTTGCAGATCTTCTTCACCATCGCCTTTTCGGCGTTGTTCTTTGGCGAGCATGTCGAGCCAATCACCTGGGTGTTTGCCTGCGGCGTGATTGCGACCGTCATGCTCGGGCGCAAGACCGCGGTGAAATCAAATGTGGGAGTGAGCCTGCTCGCGAAGGGGCCGTAACAGACAGAATCATCGTTGACTGTCAGTGCGCTTTCGCGAGCAGGTCGAGTCGTCGCACCGTCGCTGCCACAGGATCTGGCTCAGGCCAGGTAACCGTCGGCGCGCAGCAGGGTTTCCAGGCAGTGTTCGCTGATGTTGTAGAAGGCCTTCAACTCTTCGATCTTCACCAACAACTGCGCCGGGTCCACCGATTCGGCACGTTTCACCGCCAGAATCATCTTGTTCTTGTTGGTGTGATCCAGCGAGATGAACTCGAACACCTTGGTCTCGTAACCACAGGCTTCCAGAAACAATGCACGCAAACTGTCGGTGACCATTTCCGCCTGCTGACCAAGGTGCAGACCGTATTGCAGCATCGGCTTGAGCAGCGCCGGGCTCTGGATTTGCAGGCGGATCTGCTTGTGGCAGCACGGCGAGCACATGATGATCGATGCGCCCGAACGGATACCGGTGTGGATCGCGTAATCAGTGGCGATGTCGCAGGCATGCAGGGCGATCATCACGTCCAGCTGGCTCGGCGCGACGCTGCGCACGTCACCGCACTTGAACACCAGCCCCGGATGATCGAGCTTCGCCGCCGCAGCGTTGCACAGGTTGACCATTTCCTCGCGCAGCTCGACGCCGGTGACTTCGCCCTCGGCCTTGAGGGTGTTGCGCAGGTAATCGTGAATCGCAAACGTCAGGTAACCCTTGCCCGAACCGAAATCCGCCACCCGCACCGGTTTGTCCAGCGCCAGCGGCGACGAGGTCAGGGCATGGCTGAAGACTTCGATGAACTTGTTGATCTGCTTCCACTTGCGCGACATCGCCGGGATCAACTCGTACTGGGCGTTGGTCACGCCCAGGTCCTTGAGGAACGGTCGGCTCAACTCCAGGAAACGGTTTTTCTCACGGTTGTGCTCGGCGGACGGCGCTTCGCGCAACTGCTGAGGTTTGCTCTTGAACAGCGAAGCTTTGCCCTTTTTGCTGTATTCCAGCTGCGCTTCGTCAGTCACAGCCAGCAAGTGCGCGTTTTTGAACGAGGTCGGCAACAGCGCGGCAATCGTCGCCACGCCTTCGCTCAGCGGCAGGTTCTTGGTGATGTCGCGGGTCTTGTAGCGATAGACGAACGACAGATTCGGCTGCGCCTTGACTGTCACCGATTTGATGATGACCCGCTGCAGATCAGCCTCTTCACCGACGTATTTGGCCAGCACCAGTTTGATGAAGCCGTTCTGTTCGAGGCTGGTTTGCAGCAGCTCGATGAACTGGGCGTGGTGGTCTGGCGTGGGTTTGGTGGAAGGGGCGGTAACGGACATGGACAAGCGGCCTCGGGCAGGCGAAATCGGGAATGGCCGGTATTTTAGGGGGGATGGGGGTTGGGGACACGCTCTTATTTACCCAACGGTTGTCAGAAGCACCCTCACCCTAGCCCTCTCCCAGAGGTAGAGGGGACTGACCGAGGTGTTTTCACAAGTTACGCCGACCTGAATTACCGAGTCGAACTCAGGTTTGAAGGTTTTGCTTCAAATCCATAATCGACTCGGTTCCACAGGTCGATGTCGAGCGCCAGATACCTCGATCGGCCCCCTCTCCCTCCGGGAGAGGGCTGGGGTGAGGGGCTGGATCTCTGCATCGACGAATAATCCAGGCCTTACCCCAGCACAATCAACCGATTCGGTAATTCATTCCTCACCTGCGTCACCGGCACATGCACTTTCAGCAGTTCTCCACACGCCTCGATACAGCTGACAAACCCTTCCAGCGTGCGCCCTTGCCGGACCTGCTCGGTAAACGCCGCGACAATTGCATCCCAGCTCTTGTTGTCCAGCCGTCTGGAAATGCCCTCATCCACCAGAATCTCCACGTACCTTTCCGCCTCGCAAACAAAAATCAGCATCCCGGTACTGCCCACCGTGTGATGCAGGTTCTGTTCGAGAAACTGCCGCCGCGCCAGGTTCGATGCGCGCCAGTGCCGGACACGGCGCGGTACCAGATGGGTGGTGATCTTCGGCAGACGAAACAGCAGGCACAGCACAATGAACAGCCCCCACTGCACCAGCAGCAGACTGCGCAGAGTCAGCCACCCGGTCAGGTAATGCACGAAGCCCGGCACCACCAGCGCCAGCAGACTGGCCCACAGCAGCGGGATGTACGCGTAGTCGTCGGCGCGCGCCGCGAGCACCGTGACCAGTTCGGCGTCGGTGTCGCGCTCGACCCGGGCGATTGCCTCGGCGACTTTGCGTTGTTCGTGTTCAGTCAGTAATGCCATGTCGAAAAGTGCCTGATCGTTATTGTTATGTGCTCACCAGCCGCCCGACGAACCACCGCCGCCGAAACTGCCCCCGCCGCCGCTGAAGCCCCCGCCTCCACCGCCGCCACCAAATCCGCCGCCACCGCCGAAACCACCGCCGCCACCGGAGCCGCCACGGCCGGCGGGAAGGATACCGAGCATCTGGCAGACAAACACCGTCAGGATGAACAACATCACCAGAAACACGAACAACGCCGGGTGTCGGGAAATAAAGTCGTCTGAAGGATCACCGCTCGACTCATAAACCGTCGACGGCTCGTCCAGCGGATTGCCGCCCAACACCACCAGCATCGCCGCGACACCGTCGCTGATGCCCTTGCTGAAATTGCCGCTCTTGAAGGCCGGCGTGATGACTTGATGGATGATCACCGAGGTCTGCGCATCGGTCAGCCGATCCTCAAGACCGTAGCCGACCTCGATGCGCAATTTGCGCTCGTCCCGGGCGACGATCAGCAGCGCGCCGTTGTTCTTGTCTTTTTGGCCGATGCCCCAGTGCCGCCCCAACTGAACGCCGAAGTCCTCGATGGTAGTGCCTTGCAGATCCGGCAGCGTGACCACCACCAATTGCTCGCCGGTTGCCTGTTCATGGGCCTGCAACTGTTGGCTCAATTGCGCGCGCACCGAGGGTTCAAGCATCTGCGCTTCGTCCACCACGCGCCCGCTCAGCGCCGGGAACGTCAACTCGGCCCGGGCGCTGACGGCGAACAGCCACAGCATCAGCACCAGGCCCATCTTCAATACGCGCATGGGCAACCCCGGATCAGAATTTCACTTCCGGGGCCTTTTCCGCACCGGGCGTGGTGGCTTCGAAGGTTTCGCGAATCGGCAAGTCGCTGTACATCACGCTGTGCCAGAGACGGCCGGGGAAGGTGCGAATCTCGGTGTTGTATTTCTGTACCGCCAGAATGAAATCGCGGCGCGCCACGGCAATGCGGTTTTCCGTACCTTCAAGTTGCGATTGCAGGGCGAGGAAGTTCTGGTTGGCCTTGAGGTCTGGATAACGCTCGGACACCACCATCAGACGGCTGAGCGCGCCGGTCAGTTGGTCCTGCGCCTGCTGGAACTGCTTGAGTTTTTCCGGGTTGTCGAGGGTGCTGGCATCGACCTGAATCGAGGTCGCCTTGGCCCGCGCTTCAATCACGGCAGTCAGGGTTTCCTCTTCATGTTTGGCGTAGCCTTTCACCGTTTCCACCAGGTTGGGGATCAGGTCGGCCCGGCGCTGGTACTGGTTCTGCACCTGGCCCCATGCCGCTTTGGCCTGCTCGTCGAGGGTCGGGATGTTGTTGATGCCGCACGCCGTCAGCAGCGTGGCGAGCACTAGCAGCGTGGCGACCTGCAAGCGCGAGCGATAGGTTGGACTGACATTCATCGCGGTGATGCTCCTTGGCACATTTCATTATAAAAACCGGGTGCGAAACATTCTCGGCCGGCTCTTGGGGCATAATCGGCCGCGTCGCTGGATTACGACGGGGCAATGGGCTAAAAAGTGCCCTGCGTGATCATGCTGCCAAGTGTCGGCTGCCGTTTTTGGCTCTGCTTGTTTGAGCCTGTACCCGAACAACAATAGTCGCTCCCTAACTTTTGGCTGGCCGGCATCGCATTTGCCGTTTGGGCCCTTGAGAAAAATATTCATGAAGAAGCTGTGTTTGCTGGGTCTGTTCGTCAGCCTGGCCAGTCATCAAGTACTGGCCGCCACGACCCCGGTACCCCTGGAAAACAAGGATGCGTTCATCAGCAACCTGATGAAGCAAATGACCCTCGACGAGAAAATCGGCCAGTTGCGCCTGATCAGCATCGGCCCGGAAATGCCCCGCGAGCTGATCCGCAAAGAGATCGCCGCCGGCAATATCGGCGGCACGTTCAACTCGATCACCCGCCCGGAAAACCGTCCGATGCAGGACGCGGCGATGCGCAGTCGCCTGAAGATTCCGATGTTTTTCGCGTACGACGTCATCCACGGTCACCGTACGATTTTCCCGATTCCACTGGCTCTGGCTTCAAGCTGGGACATGGACGCCATCGGCCAGTCGGGGCGCGTTGCCGCCAAAGAAGCCGCCGCCGACAGCCTCGACATCACCTTCGCGCCGATGGTCGACATCTCCCGCGACCCGCGCTGGGGCCGCAGCTCCGAAGGGTTCGGTGAAGACACCTACCTGACCTCGCGCATCGCCAAAGTCATGGTCAAGGCCTATCAGGGCGAGACCCCGAGCGCCGCCGACAGCATCATGGCCAGTGTCAAACACTTCGCCTTGTATGGCGCGGTCGAGGGTGGCCGCGACTACAACACCGTCGACATGAGCCCGGTGAAGATGTACCAGGATTACCTGCCACCGTACCGCGCCGCGATTGATGCCGGCGCCGGCGGCGTGATGGTCGCGTTGAACTCGATCAACGGTATTCCGGCCACCGCCAACACCTGGCTGATGAACGATCTGCTGCGCAAGGACTGGGGCTTCAAAGGCCTGGCGGTCAGCGACCACGGGGCGATCTTCGAGCTGATCAAGCACGGTGTCGCCCGCGACGGTCGTGAAGCGGCGAAGCTGGCGATCAAAGCCGGCATCGACATGAGCATGAACGACACCCTGTACGGCAAAGAGCTGCCGGGGCTGCTCAAGTCCGGCGAGATCGAACAGAAGGACATCGACAACGCGGTGCGCGAAGTGCTCGCCGCCAAGTACGACATGGGCCTGTTCAAGGACCCGTACCTGCGCATCGGCAAGGCCGAGGATGATCCGGCCGACACTTACGCCGAAAGCCGTCTGCACCGCGCCGAGGCCCGTGAGGTCGCGCGTCGCAGTCTGGTCCTGCTGAAGAACCAGAACGACACCCTGCCGCTGAAGAAAGACGCGAAAGTCGCACTGGTCGGGCCGCTGGCCAAGGCACCGATCGACATGATGGGCAGTTGGGCTGCCGCCGGGCGTCCAGCACAATCGGTGACCTTGTTCGACGGCATGAACGCACTCATCGGCGACAAAGCGAACCTGATCTACGCCCGTGGTGCCAACATCACCAGCGACAAGAAGGTCCTCGACTACCTGAACTTCCTCAACTTCGACGCCCCGGAAGTGGTCGATGACCCGCGTCCGGCCAATGTGCTGATCGATGAAGCGGTGAAAGCCGCCAAGGACGCCGACGTAATCGTCGCAGCCGTCGGCGAGTCCCGTGGCATGTCCCACGAATCCTCCAGCCGTACCGACCTGAACATCCCGGAAAACCAGCGCGAGTTGATCCGTGCGTTGAAAGCTACCGGCAAACCGCTGGTATTGGTGCTGATGAACGGCCGCCCACTGACCATCCTCGAAGAAAACCAGTCGGCTGACGCGATCCTGGAAACCTGGTTCAGCGGCACCGAGGGCGGCAACGCCATCGCTGACGTGCTGTTCGGCGATTACAACCCGTCGGGCAAACTGCCGGTGACCTTCCCGCGTTCCGTGGGCCAGGTTCCGACCTACTACAACCACCTGAGCATTGGCCGGCCGTTCACGCCGGGCAAACCGGGCAACTACACCTCGCAGTATTTCGATGACACCACCGGTCCCCTGTTCCCGTTCGGTTATGGCCTGAGCTACACCCAATTCGCCCTGAGCGACATGGCGCTGTCGTCGACCACGCTGAACGCCACCGGCAAGCTCGACGCCAGCGTCATGGTGAAGAACTCCGGCAAGCGTGACGGCGAAACCGTGGTGCAGTTGTACATCCAGGACGTCACCGGTTCGATGATCCGCCCGGTAAAAGAGCTGAAGAACTTCCAGAAAATCATGCTCAAGGCCGGCGAACAGAAAGTCGTGCACTTCACCATCACCGAGGATGACCTGAAGTTCTACAACGCCCAGCTCAAGTACGCGGCAGAACCTGGCAAGTTCAACGTGCAGATCGGCCTGGATTCGCAGGACGTGACGCAGCAGAGCTTTGAGTTGCTGTAATTTTTTCAGGCAACACATAAAACTTGTGGGAGCTGGCTTGCCAGCGATGGCGGCCTGACAGTCAACTAAGATGTTGAATGTGATGGCCTCATCGCTGGCAAGCCAGCTCCCACAATGATTTTTGGGGGTCGGGTTACCCGCGTCTATCGAGGATGTTGACCACCAACCGATCCACCCAACCCCAAATCCGCTGTTTCACCCGCCGCCACAACGGCCGCTTCTGCCATTCCTCCAGACTGACCTGCTGACTCAAGCCGAAATCCTTCTCGAAACTCGCGACCACCGCTGCCGTCAACGACGGGTCCAGTGCCTCAAGATTCGCCTCCAGATTGAAGCGCAGGTTCCAGTGGTCGAAGTTGCACGAGCCGATGCTCACCCAGTCATCCACCAGGACCATTTTCAGGTGCAGGAAACACGGCTGGTATTCGAAGATCTGCACGCCAGCCTTGAGCAGGCGCGGGTAGTAACGATGCCCGGCGTAACGCACCGACGGGTGATCGGTGCGCGGCCCGGTCAGCAGTAAACGCACATCGACACCACGCGCGGCAGCCTTGCGCAGGGAGCGGCGAATCTTCCAGGTTGGCAGGAAATACGGCGTAGCCATCCAGATGCGTTTCTGCCCGCTGTTCAAGGCGCGGAACAGCGACTGCAAAATGTCGCGATGCTGGCGCGCATCGGCGTAGGCCACACGGCCCATGCCCTCGCCCATGTCCGGCATCTTGGGCAAGCGTGGCAGACCGACATGCGCCGACGGCTTCCATGCCCGTCGATGACGGTTGGCGTTCCACTGACGGTCGAACAGCACCTGCCAGTCGAGCACCAGCGGGCCGGTGATTTCCACCATCACCTCGTGCCATTCGCTGGTGTCTTGATCCGGTGTCCAGAATTCATCGGTGACACCCGTGCCGCCGACCACTGCCAGACGCTGATCGACCAGCAGCAATTTGCGGTGATCACGATAGAAGTTGCCGACCCAGCGCCGCCAGTTCAGCCGATTGTAGAAGCGCAGTTCGACGCCTGCATGGATCAGACGCTGACGCAGGTTGAGGGTAAACGCGAGGCTGCCGTAATCATCGAACAGGCAACGCACTCGCACCCCGCGTTCGGCGGCTTGCACCAGCGCTTGCACCACGGCCTCGGCGCAGGCTCCGGCCTCGACCAGATACAACTCCAGCTCGACCTGTTCTTCGGCACGGGCAATCTCCACCAGCATGCGCGGGAAGAACTGCGGGCCGTCGATCAACAGTTCGAAGCGGTTGCCGTCACGCCACGGGAAGATTGCGCCACGCATGTCAGCGCGCCGTGAAAATCAGCACCGCACCCACCGGCACCGACAGACTGATGGCCGACAGGTCGGCCAGTTTGCGCAGGCTGTCGAGACCCGGGACGAGGTCAAAATCCTCGGCGTTGATCACCAGCGGTTCCAGCGTCACCACTTGAAAACGTCGGTCATCCAGACGAGTCGCCAACAGCTCGGCCGGGTATTCGTGTTGCTTGCCGTGCAGGTTGACGGTCAGCGGCAGACGCAATTCCAGTTGCGCGCCGGGGGCCAGATCGTTGATCGGGCGCAGGTCGATTTGCGTAGTGATGATGGCTTCAGGGAATTGCTCAATCTGGAACAGCTCCTTGCGCATGCGTTCGTCACGCAACGGGATGCCGCTGTTGATCGAGTCCAGTTCGACTTCAACCTCGGCGCGGCCGTTGGGGTCGACCTTGCCGTGCAGCACCAGAAAGCGCTGCACTTCGGAAATATGCGCGTTTTTCGTGCTGACAAACGACAGCCGCGACGACTCGCCGTCCAGATACCAATTGGCCTGCGCCGGCAGCGCAGCGGCGGCCAGCAGCAGGCTGGACAGGGTTGTGAAGAGGGAGCGGTTGAACATTGAACACTCGTGGGGCCGATAAACCTGCACGAACCTTAACCGCCCCCACGGTTATTGCAAACTCGATCACCGCAAATCCACCGATTGATTAACTCCCTGTGGGAGCTGGCTTGCCAGCGATTGCGCCGGCATAGGCGGTACATGTGTGACTGACACTCCGTCATCGCTGGCAAGCCAGCTCCCACAGGGGCTTCTATTCACAGGGGGATTGGGTGTGCTCAGGGATCGAGGCGACAGCCCTGACGCTCGCTTTGCCATTGCGCACTGTTGTGGCGGCCCATGCCGCTGACGGTGATGGTTTTGCGGGTGCTGTCATCGGTGAATTGGCTGGTCGGCAGCCATTGTTTTACGTAGCCATGGCAATACTCGGCGTCATTGTTCATCACGTACCGACAGGAACAATATTCCTTGGCGGTGTAGGCGCTGATGATGTCCGGAAAGGCCCACAGATTTTCCCGTTCGTAGACGCCCCAGCCGAGCAGCACGACAAGCAGCACCAGCAAGAAGCGCTTCATGGCTGCACCGCCTTCAGCACACGCTTGAGCAATTCGTTGTGGCGGTAGCTGCCGTCGCGATCATCGCCGTAGCGCACGATCACGATTTTCTCGCTGGGAATCACGTACAGCGCCTGCCCCCAATGGCCAAGTGCGGCGAAAGTATCGGGCGGGGCGTCAGGCCAGGGTGACGGCGCGCCATCCGCCGGGCGATTGAGCCACCACTGGCCACCGGGGACGGCTTCGTCCTGATGGGCCTTGTATCCGTTGAAAGGTTTCAGGTTAAAGGCGAGCCAGTCCTTGGGCAGCAATTGCCGATCATGCCAACGCCCGTCGCGAGCCATTAACAGACCGACCCGCGCCAGATCCCGGGCAGTCAGGTAGGCGTAGGAAGACGCGACAAACGTGCCGCTGGCATCGGTTTCCCACACGGCGTGGCGAATGCCCAACGGTTCGAACAGCGCCGTCCATGGATAGTCGGGATAACGCTGCGGGCCGACGATGGTTTTCAACGCGGCCGCGAGCAGGTTGCTGTCGCCACTGGAATAACGGAACGCCTGCCCCGGCGCCGCGTAGCTGTCGTGATCAACAGTGAACGCGGCCATGTCGCGGTGGCCACGGGTATACAGCATCGCCACCACCGAAGATTTCAGCGGGGCGTATTCGTAATCTTCTTGCCAGTCGATGCCGGAGGCCCAGTGCAGCAGGTCGGCTATTTTGATCGCCGGGTGTTTGTGCAGCGCCGGGTAAAACT
The DNA here is from genome assembly GCF_018326005.1 of Pseudomonas sp. Seg1. Lineage (NCBI taxonomy): Bacteria > Pseudomonadati > Pseudomonadota > Gammaproteobacteria > Pseudomonadales > Pseudomonadaceae > Pseudomonas > Pseudomonas sp. Seg1. Next base: position 1,567,467 of record NZ_AP021903.1, on the reverse strand, counting down.
TCACGGCGGGGTCTTCAAGCTTGAACAAGCCTTCGCCATACGCCACGCCGAGCACACTGGCCATCAGGCTTTTGCTGATCGACCAGGTGAGGTGCGGAGTCAGTTCGGTAGTCGGGCCGGCGTAGCGTTCGTAGATGATCTGGCCGTCGCGGATGATCAGCAGGGCATCGGTGCGGACGCCTTTGCGGGTAGTGTCATCGCGAGTCGGGAAGGCATAGCTCTGCAGATCTTCAACCGCCGTGATCCGGGGGCCGACCGGCCATTGTTCGCCGGGCCATTGCTCGGCTTGAACGGTAAAGCTGAGCAGCAGCAGAAACAGCGACAGGCCTTTGAACATGGTGACGGCTCTGGAAATGAACCTGCTGAGCCTAGTCGGGGTTGATGACAGATTGGCGATTTTTGTTGCTCATGAAACCGCCATCGCTGGCAAGCCAGCTCCCCCAGGTTGCACAGGTGTTCACAAAATTTGTATCCACTAAAGAACCCTGTGGGAGCTGGCTTGCCAGCGATGGGGCCAGTCAGGCCTCCGCCAAAGCCTTGGCCAGCCGCTTGGCCCGAGCCCCCGCCGCCAACTGCATCACGCCCTGATCGCGCTGCCACATCGCCGCCCACTCGGGATCACTGGCGGCCAGCGCCTGATCGATTTCGGTCTTGAGCGATTCAAACTGCGCAAACAACCCACCGAGCAACACATGCCCCGGCGGATTGTTCGGCGGCTGCCGGCTCGCTTCCGCACACCCGGCCAACAGCGCGAGCAAGCGCAATTGCAGTTGCTGCGGCCAGTCGCTGTCCTGCCCGACGCCATACAGCCACGCGGTCACTGCGCTCAAGACATAGACATCTTCAAGGGTGCGAAACGGTTTGACGTAAGCGTCCCAACCGTCGCCGGCAAGCAGTTCGCACATCGCGCCGTCGAGGTGCAAGCGACCGTGGCTGATGTCCGGCATCAACGGCAGTGCCGGCAGCTTTTCCACGGTCACGCCGGGTTCGCCGGGATACACCACCGCCAGGCTCAGTTGCGGTGCCTCGCCGGGTTCCTCACTGCGCGCGGCGATCAATAACCAGTCCGCCGCATCACCAGCGGTGACAAAGTCCTTGCGCCCACTCAGACGCAAATCGCTCAACCGCGTCTGCATGTCCGCCGGGCGCAAGCTGCGCTGTTCGGTCGCACACAACGCGCCCAGGCTCAGCGGCGCACTCGGCCACAACATGCGCAACGCCGCTTGATAACCGACCAGAAATGCCAGCCCCGGCGTCGCCATCCGCCGCCCGCCCGCGGCAGCCAATTGGAACGGCGTGACGTTGCCCAGTTGATGCAACAACGTCGCAAAACCTTCGGCAAGGTCAGCAACGGCGGGCAATCGTTCACGGCTGTGCAGCAGATCTGGCCAGGGCATAAGAGGCTCCTTGTGGGCTGTCATATAAGCATCACCAAAGGTTCATGGCGATGACACCGGGGCTACATAGCCTGACTTTGCACAACACGGCTGCATAAAGAAAGTCGATCGGCTGCAACCCACGACGGGTTAAAGGCCCGTACGGAGATTCACATGACTCAGATCGCCCGCATCAGCGACACCGGCAATGAACGCCGCCTGCAAGCCGAACGCCTGATCGGCGCCGAGGCCTTGCAGCAAGCCCAGGCCTTGCGCTTCAGCGTTTTCAGTGGCGAGTTCAACGCCAAACTGAAAGGCGCGGAACTGGGTCTGGACATGGATGATTATGATGTTCACTGCAGCCACATCGGCGTGCGTGATCTGAACACCGGGCGCCTGGTGGCGACCACCCGTTTGCTCGATCACACCGCCGCCAGCAGCCTGGGCAAGTTCTACAGCGAAGAAGAATTCAGCCTGCACGGCCTCGCTCATCTACAAGGCCCGATCCTTGAAATCGGCCGCACCTGCGTTGACCCGGCCTACCGCAATGGCGGCACCATCGCCGTGCTTTGGGGGGAGTTGGCCGAAGTGTTGAATCAGGGTGGCTACAGCTACTTGATGGGCTGCGCGAGCATCCCGATGCAGGACGGCGGCATTCAGGCTCACGCGATCATGCAACGCCTGCGCGAACGTTATCTGTGCACCGAGCATTTACGCGCCGAACCGAAAAATCCGCTGCCGACGCTGGATATCCCCTCCAACGTGATTGCGGAGATGCCACCGCTGCTCAAGGCCTACATGCGTCTGGGCGCGAAGATCTGTGGCGAGCCGTGCTGGGACCAAGACTTCCAGGTGGCAGACGTGTTCATCCTGCTCAAACGCGACGAACTCTGCCCGCGCTACGCCAAGCATTTCAAGGCGGCCGTGTGATGAGCCGGTTGCGGGTGTACGCGCGGATTGCGCGAGTGCTGCTGGTGGTCTCGCTGGGCTTGAGCATGGCCAGCGTCTTCGGTGTGTTTGAACGGATTGGCCTGGCGCATTCGATGGAGCGTCGCCAGCGCTGGTCGCGGTTTTTTATGGCGCGCCTGAGCAACGCCCTGCCCTTTCGCGTGACAGTTCACGGTGAATTGCCGAAGCAGCCGATGCTGTGGGTCAGCAACCATGTGTCGTGGACCGATATCCCGCTGCTGGGCATGCTCACGCCGTTGTCGTTTCTGTCCAAGGCCGAAGTGCGTACCTGGCCGGTGGCCGGTTGGCTCGCGGCGAAGGCTGGCAGCCTGTTCATCCGTCGCGGTTCGGGCGACAGTCAGTTGATCCGCAAGCAGATGACCCGTCACCTGCAAAGCGATCATTCGCTGCTGATGTTCCCGGAAGGTACGACCACGGACGGGCGCTCGCTGCGCACGTTTCACGGTCGCCTGCTGTCGGCGGCAATTGATTCGGAGGTGATGCTGCAACCGGTGGCGATTCGTTATTTGCGCGACGGTGAGATCGATTCGCTGGCGCCGTTCATTGGTGACGATGATCTGCTGTCGCACCTGATGCGTTTGTTCAGCAACGATTGCGGCGATGTCGAAGTGCATCTGCTCAAGCCGATTGCCTGCCAGGGCCGGGAGCGTGCGGCGCTGGCGTTTGACGCACAGCAGGCGGTGCAGAAGGCGTTGTTTGGCGCGATTCCGGAAAAGCAACAAACCCCGATGCGCCCGGCCATCGCCGCCTGAAATACAAACGCTAAAATCACCCTCGGCCCCTGTGGGAGCTGGCTTGCCAGCGATAGCGGTAGACCAGCCGACACGACTGTTGAATGTGCCGACGCCATCGCTGGCAAGCCAGCTCCCACAGGGATTCAGGGTGTTGTTGAAGATTGTGCGAAGTCTTGCAATTGCGGATAGAACAACGCGAAGTCCTCACTTAACGGCTCATACAACCGCCGCAATTCCTGCATTGCCCCTGCCAGTTCCTCCGGCTTCGTCAGCCGCCGTGAGATACCGCGCAACACCTGCTCCAGCACTTCAAACTCGCGGTACGAACCCAACCAGTCATTGGCGACCATGTGCGGGGCGATCTTCGCCAGGCGTTCGGGCAATTGCCGTTCACGGGACAGCACCCGATAGACGTCCGCGGTGAACTGCTCCAGCGGTTGATCGGCATACAAGCGCCAGTCCCGCGCCAGGCAATGGTCGAAAAACACATCGAGGACGATCCCGGCATACCGCCGTCGAGTCGCGGAAAACCGCCCAAGCGCGATGTCCACCAACGGATGGCGATCGGTGAACACGTCAATCCGTCGATGCAGTTGAATCGCCGCTTCAACCTGCGGCGCAAACTGCCCTTGCAGCCGCCCTTTGACGAAATCGCCATACAGACTGCCGAGTAATTGCTCGGGGCGCTGGCCACCGAGGTGCAAATGTGCGAGATAGTTCATGGGCGCAGCTTAGCACTGCGCGCTTTCATCGCTACACCCAACGTATCGTTATAACCCGATATACCGATTTATGCGGTCGTCAGATCAAATTCATATTGGTATATCGCGAAGTACCGATTTAAAGTTCGCCTCATCGCGATATAGCGCTACAGACATCACGAGCCCCAAGCCATGAACATCGACCTCGACGAAATAATAAAAGCCCTGGCACACCCAGTACGGCGAGACATCCTCATCTGGCTGAAAGACCCCAAAGCCCAGTTTCCGGAACAGATCCACAACCACGAGTACGGCATCTGTGCCGGGCAGATCGACCAACGCTGCGGCCTGTCGCAGTCGACCGTATCGGCGCACCTGGCCACCCTGCAGCGCGCCGGGTTGATCAGCAGCCAGAAGGCCGGTCAGTGGCACTTCTTCAAACGCAACGAGGACGTGATTCAGGCGTTCCTCGACGCCATCGTCAAAGAGCTCAGCGCTCCCACAAGGAATTGATTCAAATGCCCCTCTCGCTACTCATTCTGGCCTTGAGCGCCTTCGCCATCGGCACCACCGAGTTCGTCATCATGGGCCTGCTGCCCGATGTGGCGGCCGACCTCGGTGTGTCGATTCCCGGCGCCGGCTGGCTGGTGACCGGTTACGCCCTGGGCGTGGCCATCGGTGCACCGTTCATGGCACTGGCCACCGCCAAATTGCCGCGCAAGGCTGCACTGGTTGCGTTGATGGGCATTTTCATTATCGGCAACCTGCTTTGTGCGCTGGCCAGTGACTACAACGTGCTGATGTTCGCCCGTGTCGTCACTGCCCTGTGCCACGGTGCGTTCTTCGGTATCGGTTCGGTGGTCGCGGCAGGTCTGGTAGCGCCGAACAAACGCGCCTCGGCGGTCGCTTTGATGTTCACCGGTCTGACCCTGGCCAACGTCCTCGGCGTGCCGCTGGGCACTGCACTGGGTCAGGAAGCCGGCTGGCGTTCGACCTTCTGGGCAGTGACCGTGATCGGTGTGATCGCGCTGATCGGTCTGATCCGCTTTCTGCCGGCCAAGCGTGACGAAGAAAAACTCGACATGCGCGCCGAACTCGCCGCGCTCAAAGGCGCCGGTATCTGGCTGTCGCTGAGCATGACCGCGCTGTTCGCCGCCTCTATGTTCACCCTCTTTACCTACGTCGCGCCGTTGCTCGGCGACGTCACCGGCGTTTCGCCAAAAGGCGTGACCTGGACCTTGCTGTTGATCGGCCTCGGTTTGACCGTCGGCAACATCATCGGCGGCAAGCTGGCCGACAAACGCCTCGGCGCCACGCTGATCGGCGTGTTCGTGGCGATGGCGGTGGTCTCCACCGTGCTGAGCTGGACCAGCGTCGCGCTGATCCCGACCGAAATCACCCTGTTCCTCTGGGCCACCGCCTCCTTCGCGGCAGTGCCGGCCCTGCAAATCAACGTGGTGACCTTCGGCAAGGCTGCACCGAACCTGGTTTCGACCCTGAATATCGGTGCTTTCAACGTCGGCAACGCGCTTGGTGCCTGGGTCGGCGGCAGCGTCATCGCCCACGGTTTCGGCCTGACCAGCGTGCCTTTGGCCGCAGCCGCTCTGGCGGTGCTCGCCCTGCTGGTGACCCTGATTACTTTCCGTCAGAACGGCAATGCCGAGCTGGCCCCCGCGACCAACTGATTAACCACTTCACTACGAGGGTTGTATTTCATGGCAACAATTTTCGATCCGATCAAACTGGGCGACGTCGAGCTGTCGAACCGCATCATCATGGCCCCGCTGACCCGCTGCCGCGCCGACGAAGGCCGCGTACCGAACGCGCTGATGGCCGAGTACTACGTACAGCGTGCCTCCGCAGGCCTGATCCTCAGCGAAGCCACTTCGGTGACGCCAATGGGCGTTGGCTACCCGGACACCCCGGGCATCTGGTCCAACGATCAAGTGCGCGGCTGGGCTAACGTGACCAAAGCCATTCACGCTGCCGGCGGCAAGATTTTCCTGCAACTGTGGCACGTCGGCCGGGTTTCCCACCCGTCGTACCTCAACGGTGAAGCGCCGGTTGCACCGAGCGCGGTTCAAGCGAAAGGTCACGTCAGCCTGGTGCGCCCACTGTCCGACTACCCGACCCCGCGCGCTTTGGAAACCGCTGAAATCGCCGACATCGTCGACGCCTACCGCACCGGTGCCGAGAACGCCAAGGCCGCTGGTTTTGACGGCGTGGAAATCCACGGCGCCAACGGTTACCTGCTCGACCAGTTCCTGCAAACCAGCACCAACCAGCGCACCGACAACTACGGCGGCTCCCTGGAAAACCGTGCACGTCTGCTGCTGGAAGTGACTGACGCGGCGATCGACGTCTGGGGCGCCGGCCGTGTCGGTGTGCACCTGGCACCGCGCGCCGACGCTCATGACATGGGCGATGACAATCTGGCTGAAACCTTCACTTATGTGGCGCGTGAGCTGGGCAAACGTGGCATCGCGTTCATCTGCTCCCGCGAGAAAGAAGGCGCCGACAGCCTCGGCCCACAACTCAAAGAAGCCTTCGGCGGCCCGTACATCGCCAACGAACGCTTCACCAAGGACAGCGCCAACGCGTGGCTGGCCAGCGGCAAGGCTGACGCGGTGGCGTTCGGTGTACCGTTTATTGCCAACCCGGATCTGCCGGCACGTTTGCAGGCCGATGCGCCGTTGAATGAGCCGCGTCCAGAGTTGTTCTACGCCAAGGGCCCGGTCGGCTACATCGACTACCCGACGCTGTAAGCGCTATTCAGTACAAAGCAGCAAAAACGCAAAAGCCCCCGACTTGTGAGAGCCGGGGGCTTTTTTGTGTTCGCCTGGAGATTGATTGCGCGGCTGATTAAGTAGCCCCTCATCGGAACGCCGCCCGCCCAGCCCTCTCCCGAGGGAGAGGGAGCCGATCTGTGTGCTTTTCAGATCTGGAGTTGGACCTGATATCCCAGGTCGGTGTATCTCGAAAGAACACCTCGGTCAGTCCCCTCTCCTTCAGGGAGAGGGCTTGGGTGAGGGCAAGCAGGCACATTCGTTCACACAGGAGACACAAATTCCCTACAAAATCCGTAGCTCGCTACGTATAAACTCCGCGCCTCAAACGTTTATAAAAGCAGGCCAGTTGACATAAGCTGCGCCAATTGCTCTTTTCTTTCATTTGCGCAGGCTGGGGCTCAGGCGCAGCATATCCAGCCCAGTGTCGACCCAGCGCTCGGCTTCGGCATGCAGTTCAAAACTGTCCGGCGCCAACAGCCAGCCGTACAGGAGGCCATCGATATAGGCATGAATGCTGATGGCCGCACGGGCAGTGTCGAGATCTTCCGGCAACTGGCCGCGATTCACCGCATTACGCAGGGTCAGCCCGATACGCAGATTGCAATCGAGACTGGCCGCCCGGCGCTGCTGGCGCAAATCGCACATTTCATCGGTGAACTCGCACTTATGAAACAGAATTTCGTTGATGCGTCGGGTCTTCGGATCCAGCGCAACTTGATGAAACAAATGAATCAGCAATTTGCGCATGCAGCCCAGCGGGTCCAGTTCGTCCTCGCTTTCGCTGGCTTTTGCCAGTTCATCCAGCGGCTCATGCAAGCTGTCGAGCATGGCTTGGACCAGATCGGCTTTGTTGCTGAAATGCCAATAGATCGCGCCGCGTGTGACACCGGCCATGGTCGCGATGTCCGCCAACGTCGTACGAGCGACGCCCCTTTCATAAAAGGCTTTCTCTGCCGCTTCCAGGATCTGGCTGCGGGTTTCTTGAGCTTCCTCTTTGGTACGACGGACCATGGCAGTAAAACCTCAAACAGGATGTTTCAGGGATGGCTGAATATCCGCTGAATAAAAAGGGGGCGATCTCTTCGCGAATCGACTCCCCGGCCTACAATTTCGAACCTTGCAACGACTTTTGTAACAGGGTGGGTACGCGGCCAAGGTGTTTACAAACAACCATGAACGTAAGTATATTCCTTAGCAAGCTACTTATCCACCCGACACTCTTTTTTTACCCTTCCACACTTCTTGTGCGTTTTTTGCGCGCCTGACCCGAGGATCTTCATGCAATTCAAGCCAGCTGTTACCGCTCTGGTCACTGCCGTCGCCCTGGCATCGCTGCTCAGCGGATGTAAAAAGGAAGAAGCGGCACCGGCCGCTCCGCCCCCTCAGGTCGGCGTCGTCACCCTGCAACCACAAGCGTTTACCCTCACGTCAGAACTGCCGGGCCGCACCAGTGCGTTCCGCATTGCTGAAGTTCGACCGCAGGTCAACGGCATCATTCTCAAGCGTCTGTTCAAGGAAGGTGCCGACGTCAAGGCTGGTCAGCAGCTCTATCAGATCGATCCATCGGTCTATGAAGCGACCCTGAAAAGCGCTGAAGCCAACCTGCGTTCGACCAAATCGATCTCCGACCGCTACAAGCAACTGGTCGATGAACAGGCTGTGAGCCGTCAGGAATACGACACCGCACTGTCCAACCGTCTGCAATCGGAAGCTTCATTGCAGAGCGCGCAGATCAACGTGCGTTACACCAAGGTCTACGCGCCGATTTCAGGCCGTATCGGTCGTTCTTCGGTCACCGAAGGTGCATTGGTCAGCAACGGCCAGACTGACGCCATGGCAGTGATCCAGCAACTGGACCCGATCTACGTCGACGTCACGCAGTCGTCGGTTGAACTGCTGGAACTGCGTCGCGAGCTGGAAAGCGGTCGTCTGCAAAAATCCGGCGACAACGCTGCAGCGGTCAAGCTGACCCTGGAAGACGGCAGCCAGTACAAGCTCGACGGTAAGCTGGAATTCTCCGAAGTATCGGTCGACCCGACTACCGGTTCCGTGACCCTGCGCGCCGTGTTCCCGAACCCGGATCACACCTTGCTGCCGGGCATGTTCGTCCACGCCCAATTGCAGGCTGGTGTGAACAGCGCCGCGATCCTCGCCCCGCAGCAGGGTGTGACCCGCGACCTCAAAGGCACACCGACCGCACTGGTCGTTGGTCCGGACAACAAGGTCGAGTTGCGTCAGCTCAAGGCCAGCCGCACCGTCGGCAGCCAGTGGCTGATCGAAGACGGACTGAAGGCCGGCGATCGTCTGATCACCGAAGGCCTGCAATTCGTCAAGCCCGGTGCCGAGGTCAAACCGACCGAAGCGACCAATGTCGGCGCAAAGAACCCGGCCCCCGCACAGGCAGCTGACAAAGCCGCCGGCGGCAAAGGGGAGTAACCCATGTCAAAATTCTTCATCGACCGTCCGATTTTCGCCTGGGTAATTGCCCTGGTGATCATGCTGGTCGGGGCACTATCGATCCTCAAGTTGCCGATCAACCAGTACCCGAGCATTGCGCCACCGGCCATTGCAATCTCCGTGACCTACCCGGGTGCTTCGGCGCAAACCGTGCAGGACACCGTGGTCCAAGTGATCGAGCAGCAGCTCAACGGTATCGACAACCTGCGTTATGTATCGTCGGAAAGTAACTCCGACGGCAGCATGACCATCACCGCGACCTTCGAGCAAGGCACCAACTCCGACACCGCACAGGTACAGGTTCAGAACAAGCTGAACCTGGCGACCCCGCTGTTGCCGCAGGAAGTGCAGCAACAAGGTATCCGTGTGACCAAGGCAGTGAAGAACTTCCTGCTGGTGATCGGCGTTGTGTCACGTGACGGCAGCATGTCCAAGGACGACCTGTCCAACTACATCGTGTCGAACATGCAAGACCCGATCTCGCGCACCGCCGGTGTCGGTGACTTCCAGGTCTTCGGTGCCCAGTACGCGATGCGTATCTGGCTCGACCCGGCCAAGTTGAACAACTTCAACCTGACCCCGGTCGACGTGAAAACCGCCATTGCGGCGCAGAACGTCCAGGTCTCGTCAGGTCAGCTCGGCGGCTTGCCGGCCGTGCAAGGTCAGCAACTGAACGCGACGATCATCGGCAAGACCCGTCTGCAAACCGCCGAGCAGTTCAAGGAAATCCTGCTCAAGGTCAACAAGGACGGCTCGCAGGTTCGCTTGAAAGACGTCGCCGACGTTGGCCTGGGTGGTGAAAACTACGCGATCAGCGCCCAGTTCAACGGCAGCCCGGCTTCCGGTCTGGCAGTGAAACTGGCCAACGGCGCCAACGCCCTGGACACGGCCAAGGCCCTGCGCACCACCATCGACAGCCTCAAGCCATTCTTCCCGCAAGGGATGGAAGTGGTATTCCCGTACGACACCACTCCAGTGGTGACCGAGTCGATCAAGGGTGTGGTTGAAACCCTGGTCGAAGCGATCGTGCTGGTATTCCTGGTGATGTTCCTGTTCCTGCAGAACTTCCGCGCCACCGTCATCACCACGATGACCGTGCCGGTGGTATTGCTCGGTACGTTCGGCATCCTCGCCGCCGCCGGTTTCAGCATCAACACCCTGACCATGTTCGGTATGGTGCTGGCCATCGGCTTGCTGGTGGACGATGCCATCGTCGTGGTGGAAAACGTCGAACGGGTGATGGCTGAGGAAGGGCTGTCTCCGAAGGAAGCGACCAAAAAGTCCATGGGCCAGATCCAGGGCGCACTGGTCGGTATCGCCCTGGTACTGTCGGCAGTACTGCTGCCGATGGCGTTCTTTGGTGGCTCGACCGGCGTGATCTACAAGCAGTTTTCGATCACCATCGTCTCGGCCATGGCCCTGTCGGTGCTGGTAGCTCTGATCTTCACTCCGGCGCTCTGCGCGACCATGCTCAAACCGATTCCTCATGGTGAGCATGGCACGCCGAAAAAAGGCTTCTTCGGCTGGTTCAACCGCAACTTCGACCGTAGCGTCAAAAGCTACGAGCGCGGCGTCGGTAACATCCTGCGTCAAAAGGTCCCGTATTTACTGGCCTACGCGCTGATTCTGATCGGCATGATCTGGCTGTTCATGCGTATTCCTTCGTCCTTCCTGCCGGAAGAAGATCAGGGCGTACTGTTCGCTCAAGTGCAGACCCCGGCCGGCTCAAGTGCCCAGCGCACTCAGGTGGTCGTGGATGAAATGCGTGAGTACCTGCTGCGGCCGACCAAGGATGGCGGTGAAGGTGACACGGTAGCATCGGTGTTCACTGTAACCGGCTTCAACTTCGCCGGCCGTGGTCAAAGCTCGGGTATGGCGTTCATCATGCTCAAGCCATGGCACGAACGTGACGCCGACAACAGCGTGTTCAAACTGGCCGCTCGCGCCCAGCAGCACTTCTTTACCTTCCGTGATGCGATGGTGTTCGCCTTCGCCCCGCCGGCGGTACTGGAATTGGGTAACGCCACCGGTTTCGACGTGTTCCTGCAAGACCGCGCCGGTATTGGTCACGAAAAGTTGATGGAAGCACGCAACCAGTTCCTCGGCATGGCGGCGCAGAGCAAGGTGCTGTCGCAGGTGCGTCCGAATGGTCTGAACGACGAGCCGCAGTTCCAGCTCGAAATCGATGACGAGAAGGCCAGTGCCCTCGGCGTTACCATCAGCGACATCAACAACACCTTGTCGATTGCCTTGGGCAGTAGCTACGTCAACGACTTCATCGACCGCGGTCGGGTGAAAAAGGTGTACGTGCAAGGCCAGCCGGATTCGCGCATGAACCCGGAAGATCTGAAGAAGTGGTACGTACGCAACGCCAGCGGCACCATGGTTCCGTTCTCGGCGTTCGCCAAGGGCGAGTGGATCTACGGCTCGCCCAAGCTCTCACGCTATAACGGCGTAGAGGCGGTGGAAATCCTCGGTGCTCCGGCTCCGGGTTACTCCACGGGTGAAGCCATGGCTGAAGTCGAAGCCATCGCGGCGAAACTGCCAAAAGGTGTCGGTATCTCCTGGACCGGTCTGTCCTATGAAGAGCGTCTGGCAGGTTCGCAAGCCCCGGCCCTGTTCGCGCTGTCGTTGCTGATGGTATTCCTGTGTCTGGCGGCACTGTATGAGAGCTGGTCGATTCCGATTGCTGTCGTACTCGTGGTGCCGTTGGGGATCATTGGTGCCTTACTGGCGACCAGTCTGCGCGGTCTGTCCAACGACGTGTACTTCCTGGTGGGTCTGTTGACGACCATCGGTCTGGCGGCGAAAAACGCCATTCTGATCGTCGAGTTCGCCAAGGAGCTGCACGAACAGGGCGCCAGCCTGCGTGACGCAGCTATCGAGGCTTGCCGCATGCGTCTGCGTCCGATCATCATGACCTCGCTGGCGTTTATCCTCGGTGTGGTACCGCTGGCAATTTCCACCGGCGCGGGCTCAGGTAGCCAACACGCCATCGGTACGGTGGTAATCGGCGGTATGATCACCGCCACGATCCTGGCGATCTTCTGGGTCCCACTGTTCTTCGTCACGGTTTCGTCCATGGGCCAGCGTAAAAACGCCGACCAGGATGAAACTAAAGAAACTCCTAAAGAGGCTGGCCAATGAGCAAGTCGCTACTCTCCCTCGCAGTCGCCGCCTTCGTGCTGAGCGGTTGCTCGCTGATACCTGATTATCAGCAGCCTGAGGCTCCGGTCGCAGGCCAGTACCCGCAGGGCCCGGCGTATTCGCCGGCCCAGGCACCGGCGCAAGCCGCTGCCGAGCAGGGCTGGAAGCAGTTTTTCCATGACCCGGCCCTGCAACAGCTGATCCAGGTCTCGCTGGAAAACAACCGCGACCTGCGTGTCGCGGCACTGAACATCGACGCTTATGCGGCTCAGTACCGCATCCAGCGCGCCGACCTGTTCCCGGCGGTTTCGGCCAATGGCAGCGGCAGTCGTCAGCGTCTGCCGGCGCGTGCGTCGCAGACCGGCGAGTCGATGATCAGCAGTTCCTACTCCGCCACGGTCGGCGTCAGTGCCTACGAACTCGACCTGTTCGGTCGGGTTCGCAGCCTGAGCGAACAAGCGCTGCAACAATACTTCGCCACTGAAGAAGCGCGCCGCAGCACCCAGATCAGCCTGGTCGCCAGCGTCGCCAATGCTTACCTGACTTGGCAAGCCGACAAGGAACTGCTGAAGCTGACGCAAGACACCCTCGGTGCCTTCGAAGAAAGCTACAAGCTGACCAGCCGCAGCAACGAAGTCGGTGTCGCCTCGGCGCTGGATCTGGCGCAGTCGCGTACCTCGGTGGAAAACGCCCGTGCACAACTGGCCAAGTACACCCGCCAGGTGGCGCAAGACGAAAACAGCCTGACCCTGCTGCTCGGCACCGGCATCCCGGCCAACCTGCAAGCGGCCAAACCGCTGTCGGATGATCTGCTCAGCGACGTACCGGCCGGTCTGCCTTCGGACCTGCTGCAACGTCGTCCGGACATCCTCCAGGCCGAGTACAACCTGAAGGCCGCCAACGCCAACATCGGCGCCGCCCGTGCCGCGTTCTTCCCGAGCATCAGCCTGACCGCCAACGCGGGCAGCCTGAGCCCGGACCTGTCCGGTCTGTTCAAGGGTGGTTCGGGGACGTGGCTGTTCCAGCCGCAGATCAACCTGCCGATCTTCAACGCCGGCAGCCTGCGCGCCAGCCTCGACTACGCCAAGATCCAGAAGGACATTGGCGTGGCGAACTACGAAAAGGCAATTCAAACCAGCTTCCAGGAAGTCGCCGATGGCCTGGCCGCACGCCAGACCTACACCGAGCAGTTGCAAGCGCAGCGTGATTTCGTTCAGGCCAACCAGGATTACTACCGCCTGGCCGAACGTCGTTACCGCATCGGCGTCGACAGCAACCTGACCTTCCTCGATGCCCAGCGTCAGTTGTTCAGCGCGCAACAGGCGCTGATCACCGACCGCCTCGCGCAGCTGACCAGTGCGGTCAACCTGTACAAGGCCCTGGGCGGTGGCTGGAATGCGCAAACCGCGCAGAACGAACCGCTAAAAGAAGAAGCGCCGAAGATGAAGCTGTTCTGATCATCATCAGGTGAACACAAGGAGCCCACCGATTGGTGGGCTTTTTGTTGCCTGCCATAAAGTTGTATTGCCTGAACTGGCCCCATCGCTGGCAAGCCAGCTCCCACAGGTTTTGTGGTGTTCTCAATTTCTGCATCCAGCCAGATCACTGTGGGAGCTGGCTTGCCAGCGATGAGGCCCGCACAGCCGCCGCAAAATCATCATCAATCTTGGTTCGATAATCGCCCAGAACCCGCTTTCTCCGATTGAAACCACGCCTGCGCGCCCCGCACCATTCGTCCCACAAAACCAATAACAACAGGTTCGACACCATGCCCCCGCGCCCTGCCCTGTCCGGCTGATCTCTGCCGCCTCGTCCCGAATCTGCATAACCCTGTCTGCCCCGCAAACGGCGGCAACGGGACTCGTTCGACCCAAAAAAATAACAAAGAGATCCTGCGATGACACATCCCACTGCGCCGTACGCATTCCCCGGCCTGATCGCCCTGGCCCTCGCTGGCGCTGCCCTGCCCGCTGCCGCTGAAGAAGGCGGTTTTATCGAAGGGGCCAAGGTCAATCTCAACCTGCGCAACTTCTACATCAACCGCAACTTCACCAACCCGACCAAAGCCCAGGGCAAAGCTGAAGAGTGGACGCAGAACTTCATCCTCGACGCCAAATCCGGTTTCACCCAAGGCACCGTCGGTTTCGGCATGGACGTGCTCGGCCTGTATTCGGTGAAGCTCGACGGCGGCAAAGGCACCGGCGGCTCGCAGTTGTTGCCGCTGGATCACGACGGTCGCCCGGCGGACAACTTCGGTCGTACCAACGTCGCTTTCAAGGCGAAGCTGTCGCAGACCGAAGTGAAGGTTGGCGAATGGATGCCGGTGCTGCCGATCCTGCGTTCGGATGACGGCCGCTCGCTGCCGCAAACCTTTCGTGGCGGCCAGATCACCTCCAGGGAAATCGACGGCCTGACCCTCTACGGCGGCCAGTTCCGCGCCAACAGCCCGCGCGACGACAGCAGCATGAGCGACATGTCGATGTTCGGCAAAGCCGCGTTCACCTCCGATCGCTTCAACTTTCAGGGCGGTGAATACGTTTTCAACGAAAAACGTACGCAGATCGGTGTGTGGAATGCCGAGCTCAAGGACATTTACAGCCAGCAATACGTCAACTTGGTCCACAGCCAGCCACTCGGTGACTGGACACTGGGCGCCAACCTCGGTTTCTTCTACGGCAAGGACGACGGCAGCGCCCGCGCCGGTGATCTCGATAACAAGACCTGGTCCGGCATGTTCTCGGCCCGATACGGCGGCAACACCTTCTACGTCGGCCTGCAAAAGCTCACAGGCGACAGCGCGTGGATGCGCGTCAACGGCACCAGCGGCGGCACCTTGGCCAACGACAGTTACAACTCAAGTTATGACAACGCACAGGAACGCTCCTGGCAGGTACGCCACGACTACAACTTTGCCGCACTTGGCATCCCCGGTCTGACCCTGATGAACCGCTACATCAGCGGCGACAACGTGCACACCGGCACCATCACCGATGGCAAGGAATGGGGCCGCGAATCAGAACTGGGTTACACCGTGCAGAGCGGCACGCTCAAGGACCTCAACGTCAGATGGCGCAACTCGACCATGCGCCGGGACTTCAGCAACAACGAGTTCGATGAGAACCGCCTGATCATCAGCTACCCGATCAGCCTGCTCTAACCTCAATCCCCTGGAGCTGCCGCAGGCTGCGATCTTTTGATTTTGTTTTTAAGACCGAAAGATCGCAGCCTGCGGCAGTTCCTGCATAAAAGGTGATATCAGCGAGCCATCCGTCAGGAGCGCTGGCACTTTGTTCGACGTCGGGTAGAGTTGAAAAAACCTGAAGGACTCAGGCGTACGACCTCTCCCACTTCCGTTATCTGTTGATGTTGGTCCCCAAGACTTGAGCCAGGCTGTCATCGGAAGACAATGCTGATCACCAGAGGACCCCCTCATGATCACCCGACTCAATGTAGCTCCCGACTGGGACGCCAAGGCGTACCAGCAGTTTTCCCGTCTCAGGCAACGCCCGGTCAATGAATTGCTCGACCGTGTCGAACTGCACAACCCCAAACATATTTATGACCTCGGCTGCGGCACCGGTATTGCCACGCAGTTGTTGGCCCAGCGCTGGCCGCGTGCACAGCTGCAGGGCGTCGACAGCTCGCGACAAATGCTTGATGAAGCCCGCTGCCTGCCGATTCACGCATCGTGGAAACACTGCGATCTGCTCGAATGGCAGCCTGAACAACCGGCGGATCTATTGCTCGCGGCGGCCGTGCTGCATTTCATCGGCGACCACGACACCTTGCTGCCGCGCTTGCTCGGCCAGCTCAATCGCGGCGGCTGCCTGGCGGCGCACATGCCGGACTGGCGCGATGCGTTGTGGTATCGGCTGATGCTCGACACGCTGGACGATGCCGGCCCCGGCGGCACACCGCTGGGTTCGCCGCAATTGCGCCAACGCATGGCGGCGCGGCCGCTGTTGGCGCTGGAGGATTACTATCGCCTGCTCGCGCCGTTGACCGAATCGCTGGATATCTGGGAGACCGAGCAATTGCAGGTGGTCGACGGGAAGTCGCCGGTGTATGACTGGGTCAAGGTGTCGGCGTTGCGCCCGGTGATGCAGGCGCTGAATTCAGAGGAGCAGTCGCGATTTATCTATCACTACCTGATGCGGGTGCATGAGCATTATCCGCAAGAGGCGGATGGGCATACGTTGTTTGCGTTCAAGCGGATATTCATTGTGGCCACGGTGTGATGCATTACGGCGACTACCGCCATCGCTGGCAAGCCAGCTCCCACAGGTTTTTGGGTTGTTCACAAATTTTGGGTACACCCGAGAACACTGTGGGAGCTGGCTTGCCAGCGATGGCGTCAGCCCGGACAACACCTATTCCCGGGATTCGACACCCAGCTCATCCCACACCGATTCCGCCAGATGAAACGTCGCATTCGCCGCCGGAATCCCGCAATAAATCGCACTCTGCATGATCACTTCCTTGATCTCGCCACGGCTCACGCCGTTATTGGCGGCCGCGCGCAGGTGCAGTTTCAGTTCGCCCTCACGGTTCATGCCAATCAGCATGGCAATGGTGATCAGGCTACGGGTGTGCCGAGGCAAACCCGGGCGGGTCCAGATATCGCCCCAGGCGTGACGGGTGATCATCTCCTGAAATTCGCTATTGAACTCGGTGAGCGTGGTCAGGCTGCGATCGACGTGGGCATCGCCCAACACTGCGCGGCGCACCTGCATGCCGTCGTCGTAACGTTGTTTCTCGTCCACAGAAATCCCCTTATGAAGCGTTCAGAAACGCCAACACACGATCACTGAAATCGGCGCCGGCCTGCACGTTGGAAAGATGCGCCGCATAGAACTCGGCATACTCGGCGCCGCGTACATGCTCCTGAATGAAATGCCCGCCGGACGGCGGCGTGACCGCGTCTTCGCTGCCGGCAATCACCAGCAACGGCACGTTGATCGAAGCCAGTTGATCACGGAAATCGGCATCGCGTACCGCCGCGCAATTGGCCGCGTAACCTTCAGGCGAGGTCGCGGCGAGCATGTCGGTGATCTGCTTGGCCGCCGCCGGATGAGCCGCCGAGAAGTCCGGGGTAAACCAACGGGCAATCGAGGCATCACGCAGGGCAACCATTGCCGCCGGACCGTCGCGCAGCACGGTTTCGATGCGTGGATTCCACACTGACGGATCGCCGATTTTTGCCGCCGTGTTGCAGACGATCAGTTTGTGCAGGCGATGCCCGGCATTGATACCCAGCCACTGGCCGATCAATCCGCCCATCGACAATCCGCAGAAATGCGCGCGCTCGATGTGCAGCGCATCCAGCAGCCCGAGGACGTCATGGCCCAGTTGCTCGATGCTGTACGGCCCCGGCGTCACCAACGATTGACCGTGCCCACGGGTGTCGAAACGCAGCACACGAAAATTTTCGGTGAACGCCGGCATCTGCGCGTCCCACATGTGCAGGTCGGTGCCCAGCGAGTTGGACAGCACCAGCACCGGCGCATCGACCGGGCCTTCAATCTGAGGCCCTTGAATTTGATAGTGCAGTTCGCCATCGGCGAGTTGAACGAAAGCCACAGCCCTCTCCTTCAGACAGACAATGCGTGATGTTCGGCCACCGCACGCTCGACCCAGACTTGCGCCTGACCGAGGTAATGGGCGGGATTCAACAGATGATCCAGTTCGGCGCTGCTCAGTTCGGCGGTGACCGCCGGCTCATCACCGAGAACTGCGCGCAAGTGGCGTTGCTCGGCCACCGCGCGCTTGCAGCATTGTTCGAGCAGGTGATGCGCGGTATCGCGGCCGACCCGTTGCGCGAGGACGATGCTCACCGCTTCGGCCAGCACCAGCCCTTGGGTCAATTGGAGATTGCGTGCCATGCGTGCGGCATCGACTTCCAGGCCATCAGCCAGCAGGCGCGCCTGCTGCAGCGACCCCGAGACGACGCAGCAAATCTCCGGCAAGGTTTCCCATTCGGCATGCCACAGACCGAGGCTGCGTTCGTGCTCCTGCGGCATCGCGCTGAACAGCGTCGACACCAGCCCCGGCACTCGCGCTGCCGCGCCGATCAGCACCGCCGCGCCGACCGGGTTGCGTTTGTGCGGCATGGTCGAAGAACCGCCCTTGCCCGGCGCCGACGGTTCAAAGACTTCCGCCGCCTCGGTCTGCATCAACAGGCTGACGTCGCGGCCGAGTTTGCCGAGGCTGCCGGCGATCAAACCGAGCACCGCGCCGAACTCAACGATGCGATCACGCTGGGTGTGCCACGGTTGTTCCGGCAAGGTCAGTTGCAGTTCTTGCGCCAAGGCTTCGGCAATCGGCAACGCCTGCTTGCCAAGCGCCGCGAGGGTTCCGGACGCGCCGCCGAATTGCAGCACCAGCAGGCGCGGCTTGAGTTCGCGCAGACGCTGACGGCTGCGAGTCACTGCGCCAAGCCAACCGGCGATTTTCATGCCGAGAGTCACCGGGGTTGCGTGTTGCAGCCAGGTACGGCCGGCCAACGGGGTCGCGGCGTGACGTTGGGCCTGAGTCGCAAGAGCATCGGCCAGTTGTGCCAGATCGTTTTCGATCAGTTGCAGCGCCTGACGCAATTGCAGGACCAGCCCGGTATCCATCACGTCCTGACTGGTCGCGCCCAGATGCACATAGCGCTCGGCCTCGGCATCCGTGGCGGCGATCTGCTTGCCCAGGGCCTTGACCAGTGGAATCGCCGAATTGCCCGCCGTGGCAATCGCCTCGCCCAACGCGGCGAAGTCATACAAACCGGCGCGGCAGGCATTTTCAATAGGCGCCACCGCGTGTGACGGGATCACCCCGACCCGCGCCTCGGCCCGGGCCAGCGCCGCTTCGAAGTCGAGCATCGCCTGCACGCGGCCCTGATCGCAGAACACGTCGCGCATATCGCGGGCAGTGAAGTAGGCATCGAACAATTGATTGCCCGGTCGCTGAGTCATAAACAGTCCTTGCCGGCGCGGGCCATGACGGCCCGCGCGCATCGGTTTAGAGATCGTGGTGCAAATACGCCGCCTGTTTCGGCAAGCGCAAACTGAACAGGAACGCGACGGCCATCATCACCGTGACGTACCAGTAGAAGGCGTTTTCCATGCCCCCGGCTTTCAGGCTCAGGGCCACATATTCTGCCGAACCGCCAAAGATCGCGTTGGCCACGGCATAGGCCAGACCGACGCCGAGGGCGCGGACTTCCGGCGGGAACATTTCGGCTTTCACCAGACCGCTGATCGAGGTGTAGAAACTGACGATGGCCAGCGCCACGGTGATCAGCACAAAGGCCAGGATCGGACTGCTGACGCTTTTCAGGCTCAACAGGATTGGCACGGTAAACAGCGTACCGAGCGCGCCGAACCAGAGCATCGAGTTACGTCGACCGATCTTGTCGGCGAGCATGCCGAACAGCGGCTGCATGCACATATAAAGGAAGAGCGCGCCGGTCATGATGTAGCTGGCGGTCTTGGCGTGCATGCCGGCGGTGTTCACCAGATATTTCTGCATGTAGGTGGTGAAGGTATAGAAAATCAGCGAGCCACCAGCGGTGTAGCCGAGCACGGTGATGAACGCGGCTTTGTGGTCACGGAACAACGCACGAATGCTGCCGGCGTCCTTGTTCTCGCGCATTTCCTTGCTGGTGGTTTCTTTCAACGAACGGCGCAGGAACAGCGAGATCACCGCCGCGACCGCACCGACCACAAACGGAATCCGCCAGCCGTAGGCACGCAGTTCGTCTTCGCTGAGGAACTGTTGCAGGATCACCACCAGCAATACCGCCAGCAGTTGCCCGCCAATCAGCGTCACGTACTGGAACGAGGCGAAAAAACCGCGCTGGCCCTTGAGCGCGACTTCACTCATGTAAGTCGCGGTGGTGCCATATTCACCGCCGACCGACAGGCCTTGCAGCAGACGTGCAAACAGCAACAACAACGGCGCCCAGACACCGATGGTGTTGTAGGTCGGCAAGCAGGCGATGAGCAACGAACCGAAGCACATCATCAGCACCGAAATCATCATCGAGGTCTTGCGGCCCTTCTTGTCTGCCAGACGCCCGAAAATCCAGCCACCAATCGGGCGCATCAGGAAGCCGGCGGCGAACACGCCTGCGGTGTTGACCAGTTGCACCGTCGGGTTATCGGAAGGGAAAAACGCCGGGGCGAAATAGATCGCGCAAAAGGCGTAGACGTAGAAGTCGAACCATTCGACGAGGTTGCCGGACGAAGCGCCGACAATGGCGAAGATGCGCTTGCTGCGCTCTTCGCCGGTGTAATGGGAGGTGATGGTTGTCATTGTTTTTCACTCGATAGGGACAGTGAGAGTCTAGACATACTTTGCAACAGTCCCGTTCCACATCCTGTATTGATCGTTCCCACGCTCTGCGTGGTAACGCATCCCGTGACGCTCCGCGTCACACTGGACGCAGAGCGTCCATGGCGGCATTCCCACGCAGAGCGTGGGAACGATCAGTAGGCAGCGATCAATAATCGAAGAACACCGTCTCTGCGTCAGTGCCCTGCAAAATCACATTCCACTGATACACCCCCGCCGCATCCGGCTTCGCCAGCAAGGTCGCGCGGCGCTCGGCCGGCACACACTCCAGCAACGGATCATTCACGTTCGCCGGCTCCCCTTCAAAGTAAATCCGCGTCAGCAAATGCTTCACCAAACCCCGCGCAAACACCAACACCACCAAGTGCGGCGCCTGGGTCGAGCCCTTCAGGCCTTCAACCGTGCCCGGTTTGATCGTGGTGAAACGGAAACGCCCTTCGGCATCCACCGGTACCCGACCGAACCCCTCGAAGTGCGGGTCCAGCGGCTTGGCCTGCTCATCTTCCGGGTGGTCATATTTGCCGGCGGCGTTGGCCTGCCAGACTTCGAGCATGGCGTCGTTGACCACATCGCCGTTGCCGTCAACGACTTGGCCGGTGATCGCCACGCGCTCGCCGAGGGTTTGTTCGACCGCGAGGTTTTCGCGGTTCAGCCAGGTCAGACCGATGTGGTAGTACGGCCCGACGGTGTGGGACGTGGTGGCAGTCAGGGTCATCTTATTTCTCCATCGGCGTGGCGTCGCGGCCACGCAAGACGATGTCCCAGCGGTAACCGAGGGCGTAGGACGGAATGGTTTTTTCCAGATCGAAACTGGCGATCAGGCGTTCCTTGGCCGAAGTGTCCGGCACGCAGTTGTAGATCGGGTCGTAGGCCAGTAGCGGATCGCCGGGGAAGTACATCTGCGTCACCAAGCGAGTAAGGATGCTCGGCCCGAACAACGAAAAATGAATGTGCGCCGGGCGCCACGCGTTGTGGTGGTTGCCCCACGGATAGGCGCCGGGCTTGATGGTCTGGAACTGATACCAGCCATCGGCGTCGGTCACGGTGCGGCCAGTGCCAGTGAAGTTCGGGTCCAGCGGCGCGTCGTGCAGGTCGCGCTGGTGGTTGTAGCGGCCGGCGGCGTTGGCCTGCCAGATCTCCACCAGAATCCCCGGCACCGGCAGACCGTTTTCGTCGAGCACACGGCCGTGAATGATGATCCGCTCGCCCAACGGTTCGCCGCTGTGCTGCGCGGTCAGGTCATTGTCTTTCTCGGCGACGCGTTCGGCACCGATGGTCGGGCCGGTGATCTCCGACAACGAATGCGGCAGAAACACCAACGGCTTCGATGGCGAGCGCAGATTGGTGGATTGATACGTCGGGTGCAGGTACTCAGGCTGAGTGCCTTCCTGCGGACGACGGTAACCAGGCTTGTCAGACATGTCGCTTTCCTCTGTTCTTTTTCGTCACGGCTTGCGTCAGACGCGTTCGATGGCCAGGGCCAGACCTTGGCCAACACCGACGCACATGGTCGCCAGACCTTTCTTGCCGCCGGTCTTTTCCAGCTGATGCAGCGCGGTCAGCACCAGACGCGCGCCGCTCATGCCCAACGGGTGACCGAGAGCAATCGCGCCGCCATTCGGGTTGACCTGCGCCGCGTCATCCGCCAGCCCCAGTTCACGCAGCACTGCCAAGCCTTGGCTGGCGAAGGCTTCGTTGAGTTCGATCACATCAAAATCGCTGACCGCCACACCGAGACGCTCGGTAAGTTTGCGCACCGCCGGCACCGGGCCGATGCCCATCACCCGTGGCGCGACACCGGCGCTGGCCATGCCGAGCACTTTGGCGCGAGCGGTCAGACCGTGTTTTTTCACCGCTTCGGCGGATGCGAGAATCAGCGCGGCGGCGCCGTCATTAACCCCGGAAGCATTGCCGGCGGTGACGGTTTTGTCCGGGCCGTTGACCGGTTTCAGTTTGCTCAGCGCTTCGAGTGTGGTGTCGGCACGTGGATGTTCGTCCTGGCTGACCACGGTTTCGCCTTTTTTGTGGGCGATGCGCACTTCGACGATTTCTTCGGCGAAGTAGCCAGCGGCCTGCGCGGCAGCGGTGCGTTGCTGACTGCGCAAGGCGAAAGCGTCCTGATCCTCGCGGGACACTTCATAGTCATCGGCGACGTTGTCGGCGGTCTGCGGCATCGCGTCGACGCCGTATTGCGCCTTCATCAACGGATTGATGAAACGCCAGCCGATGGTGGTGTCTTCCAGTTTCATGTTGCGCGAAAACGCCGCGTCAGCCTTGCCCATCACGAACGGTGCGCGGGACATCGACTCGACGCCGCCGGCAATCGCCAGCTCCATTTCGCCGCTGGCGATGGCACGGAATGCGGTGCCGATCGCGTCCATTCCCGAAGCGCAGAGGCGATTGAGGGTCACGCCCGGCACGCTGTCCGGCAGACCCGCCAGCAGCAGCGCCATGCGTGCGACGTTGCGGTTGTCTTCGCCGGCCTGGTTGGCGCAGCCGAGAAACACCTCGTCGATTGCATTCCAGTCCACCGATGGATTGCGCTCCATCAGCGCCTTGATCGGCACAGCGGCCAGATCATCGGCACGAACGGCAGACAGTCCACCGCCGAAACGGCCGATGGGGGTACGAATCGCGTCGCAGATATAAACGTCACGCATCATGCTTCTCCCGGTGCCTGACCATGGGCCGCAGCGGTGCGCGCTTCGAGATCACGCAGTGCGGTCAACTCGACTTCCGTCGGTTCAGCGGTGGTGGCTACGTCATCGGCAAAACGGATCGCCCAACCGGTAGCGGCGACCACTTGCTCGCGGGTCACGCCTGGGTGCAGTGCGGTGACCACAAATTCGTGGGTGCCTTCTTCCGGCTCCATGATGCACAGATCGGTGATGATCCCGACCGGCCCGGCGCCCGGCAGGCCCAGACGTTTACGCGAATCGCCGCCCTCGCCATGACCGACCGAGGTGATGAAGTCGAGCTTGTCGACAAACGAACGCGCCGACTGTTTAAGGATGATCAACACGCTTTTCGCCGAACCGGCAATCTCCGGCGCGCCACCGGCACCCGGCAGACGCACTTTCGGCGCATGGTAATCGCCGACCACGGTGGTGTTGATGTTGCCGAAACGGTCGACCTGCGCGGCGCCGAGAAAACCGACGTCGATGCGTCCGCCCTGCAACCAATAGCGAAAAATCTCACCGGTCGGGACGACAGTGTCGGCGGTCTCCGCCAGTTCGCCGTCACCGATGGACAGCGGCAGTACGCTCGGCTTGGCGCCGATCGGGCCCGATTCGTAGATCAACACTACGTCCGGCGACGACGTCAGGCGTGCCAGGTTCGCAGCTTTCGACGGCAGGCCGATGCCGACGAAGCACACCGAACCGTTCTTCAGGCGACGGGCTGCGGCGACGGTCATCATTTCATTGGTGGAGTAAGTCATTATTTGGCCTCCGAAGCAGCGGCCAACTTGGCCTGAAACTCGCTGAAGTCAGCGCAGCCATGGATGTATTCGTTGATCCACGCGGTAAACGTCTCACGGTCGCGGGCGATCGGGTCCCACGCCTGATAGAAACGGTTGTCGCGTTCGGTGTAACCGTGGGCGTAGGACGGATGCGCACCGCCGGGTACATGGCAGACCGCGCTCAAGGCCCAGGTCGGCAGTACGCAGGCGTTCATCGGCGCGTTGAGGTTGTCGACGATTTCCTCGACGGTGACGATGCAGCGCTTGGCGGCCAGCGCCGCTTCTTTCTGCACGCCGAGAATGCCCCACAACAGCACGTTGCCTTGGCGATCGGCTTTCTGTGCGTGGATCACGGTCACGTCCGGACGCACCGACGGCACGGCCGCCAGCACTTCACCGGTGAATGGACAGGTGACGCTTTTGATCAGCGGATTGACCTTTGGCAGGTCGGAGCCGGCGTAGGCACGCAGCACCGCGAACGGCAGGCCGGAAGCGCCAGCTACGTAGGCATTGGCCAGATCGGCGTGGGAATGTTCTTCGATTTCCAGCGGGTGCGGCCATTGCTTCTCGACCGCGTCACGCAGACGGTGCAGCGAACCTACACCCGGATTGCCGCCCCAAGAGAAGATCAGTTTGCGAGCGCAACCGGCGCCGATCAGTTGGTCGTAGATCAGGTCAGGCGTCATCCGCACCAGGGTCAGATCTTTCTTGCCCTGACGAATGATTTCATGACCTGCCGCCGTAGGGATCAGGTGAGTGAAGCCTTCGAGCGCGACGGTGTCGCCGTCGTTGACGAATTGCTTCACCGCGTCGTGCAGCGAAAGGATCTCAGCCATGGAGCGGGCTCCCGTTTTTGTAATGAATCGCCAGTGATAAAAAGGCGCGAGGTTCAGCGCCGGAGTCACTGCAGATTAAGCCGCTGAAAATCACCAAACAATCCGATAATCGACTGAGTGTTCGTTTATCGAACAGATTGTTATCAACCTAACAATGATCGTTCCCACGCTCCGCGTGGGAACGATCATGCGCTGAAATTCAGGTGGCATCCGCATGACTGACCATGCCCTTGATCACCACCGCCGTAGTCGCTAACGCCGCCGGAATCACCAACGCCGTCAACACCTGCTCGAAATTCCAGCCCAGGCCCAACAACGTCGCGCCCATCCACGCCCCGAGAATCGCGCCGAACCGACCAATCCCGAGCATCCACGACACCCCGGTCGCTCGCCCCTGAGTCGGATAAAACCGTGCTGCCAGCGACGGCATTGCCGATTGCGCACCGTTCACACACATCCCCGCCACCAACACCAGGGTCGCCAGCAGCGTGATATTGCCCAGACTCTGCCCCACCGCGTAGGCAAACACCCCCGCCAGCAGGTAGAAAATGCCAATCACCTTGTGCGGATTGAAACGGTCCATCGCCCATCCCACAGCGACCGCGCTCAATACCCCGCCAAACTGGAACAACGCGCCAATGAACGCGGCCTGCTCCATGCTTGCGCCGCTGTCACGCATCAGCGTCGGCAGCCAACTGGTCAGCAGATAAACAATCACCAGGCCCATGAAATAGGTCAGCCACAGCAACAAGGTGCCGGTGCTGTAGGTGCCCGAGAAGATCACCGCAAACACATTGCGCGCCTTGACGGTTTTCTGTTCCGGCACGCTGAAGCTGGAAGCCTGAGCGACGGTGACCGGGTCAATCGGCGCGAGGGTCTTGCGCACTTTGTCGGTACCGCGGTTGCGCACGACCAGGTAACGCGCCGATTCCGGCAGCCAGAACAGCAGCACCACGGCGAGGATCAGCGGCAGGATTCCACCAATCAGCAACAAACTGTGCCAGCCGAACGCCGGAATCAGCTTCGCCGAAATAAAACCACCACCGGCCATGCCGAGGTTGAATCCACAGAACATGCTGGTCACCAGCAGCGACTTCTTGCGCTCCGGGGTGTATTCCGACAGCAGTGTCGTCGCGTTCGGCATCCCCGCGCCGAGACCGAGGCCGGTGAGGAAACGCAGCACCAGCAGTTGCTCGACATTGGTGCTGTACGCCGAGGCCAGACTGAAAGCACCGAACAGCACCACCGCCCCCACCAATACGACTTTGCGCCCGAAACGGTCAGCCAAGGGCCCGGAACCGAGCGCGCCGAAGACCATGCCGATCAGCGCGGCACTCATCACCGGGCCGAGGCTGGCGCGGTCGATGCCCCAGTCCTGCGACAGCGCCGGGGCAATGAAACCCATCGCGGCGGTGTCGAGGCCATCTAGGAAAACAATCAGGAAACACAGGATCACCACCCGCCACTGATAGCGCGAGATTGGTTGGGCATTGATGAAGGTCTGCACGTCGAGGCAGTTACCCACAGCGGACTGAGGCTGGTTCATTATTTTTATTCCACGCAAAAAAACGCAGTCGAACGGCGGCCGGCCAAAGAGCGGCACGGTCACAAGAATAGAAGGTCTGGATCAGGCGTTGCGCTGAACCCGGCAACAGGGGATGGGGCGGAGACAGTCGGGGAGCATGCGCATGGTGAGTTGCCTCTTGTCATTATTATGGGAGTCGACAATCCGGCGGGCTCATACAAATCAGCGCCGGATGACGCTGTCGCGACATTAATGATCCGAGGGTTTTAGCGTCAATTCGATAAACGCAACACTGTGCGTTTATCGAACAGCTTCATCAGGCGAACAATTGCGCACTAAGGTCGCGGCTGGCGCTGAGCAGGCCCGGCAGGAAGCGTTGTTCCAGCTCGGTACGACTGACGCGACCGGCGTGAGTACTGACGTTCAGTGCTGCAACCACTTGCCCGGAAGCATCGTAGACCGGCACGGCAATCGAGCGCAGGCCTTGCTCCAGTTCCTGATCGACGATGCACCAGCCTTGTTGCCGCACTTCTTGCAGGCATTCGAGCAACGCCTCGGGCGTGTGCAGGGTGCGGCTGGTCTTGGCAACCAGTTCAGCGTGGTCGAGGTATTCCCCCAGCGACGTGTCGTCCAAAGCTGCCAGCAGAATCCGCCCCATCGACGTGCAATAGGCCGGCAAGCGCCCGCCCACCGAAAGATCCACGGAAATCAGTCGCTGGGTGGTTGCCGAACGGGCGATATACAGAATGTCGTCACCTTCCAGCGTGGCCATGTTGCAGGCTTCGTGCAGTTGCTCGCTCATGCGGTCGAGGTACGGCTGCGCGGAGACGGCCAACGGTGTCGAGGATAGATAGGCGTGGCCGAGGGTCAGCACTTTCGGCAGCAACGAGTAGGTACGACCGTCAGTCGTGGCGTAGCCGAGCTTGATCAACGTGTGCAGGCAACGGCGCACGGCGGCCCGGGGAATTTCCGTACGGTGGCTGATCTGGGCGATGGTCAGATGACGCTTTCGCTCCTGAAAGGCCTGCACCACCGCCAGACCACGGGCTAGTGAGGTCATGAAGTCCGGATCACCGGTCAGCGCCTGGATCCGTTTGGCCGGCGAGGCAACAATCGGCGGCGCCACTGAGGTGAAGGAGTTGCGCATTTGATCGTTCATTTCTTGTCCTTGGTTCCGGCACGGATCAATGGCTATACAAGCGACTCCCGGGAAGATGCACAAGAGTGGAGACGCCAAGATTGGGCGATTATCGAACCGCCGACCGATTATCGCAATGGCTCCCGGCTGGCCGCTCGGGCGCCTTATTAGTGAGGATTGAACTTCGGTGCATCATTGGCTCTGCGCATAGTTGTTCGACTAAATGGCGCCAGAAACTGATCACCTGACAAACAAGGCAACACCCCACCGACAACTTCTGTTAAAAGTTGTGAGTCACAAAACAATCACACATTCGGAACCGTTTTTAACTTGGCAGAGATAGTCAATTCCAAATCGACCGCTATAATGCAAGTCAGTGGTCTGTCGTTTTTTCCTTGATAACGACGCCACCCGCTGCCGCGATGTCCATCGCGGTCAGCCCGGCCAGCGCCTGACGCTCATACTCATGCACCGCCAGCACGCTTGCTGATTACTGGAAACTGATGCTGCGTCAGTTTTAATCTGGTGACGTAGCCGCCTGCAACATGGAAGTCTTGAACGTTCTGCCGACACCACCAATGTCCATTCTGGCATTGAGCCTCGGCGGGTTCGCTCAATCGATTTGTTGCCGTGCGATTCGCCAGACATTTAACTCAACTCAAACAGGTAGCACTGTGACGAAAGACGAACTGCGCGCGGAACTTGAGCGCCAGGAACAACGTTACAAGGATGTTTACGGCGGGGAAGTCACCACCTACGCCGCTCAACCCGAACCGGAACGCAAGGCATGGCGGAAACGACCAACTGTTCAGGATCAGGTTTTCCAGCAAGAACTGAAAAAGATGGAAGAAGAACTCAAAACCGAAGAGCCATAAGTCACGGTTTTTGCTTCTTTGAAGGTTTGCGCCAGCACCGGCTACAAGCGCGGTGTAACGACGAAGCCTTGCGCGCCCGCTACCCGCGGGCAGCGGCTATCTCCCCAGCCGGCAGGCTGCAGGGACGATTCAGACAGGTTTCACAGATATTTCAGACAAGCGTTTGAACCCTTTACGTGCCTGCGAAACTCACGGGCTAGAAGGACTTTTTCCAAGTAATTCAATGACTTGAAAAACCCTGCGCGACGCTTGGTTTTAATGCGCTGCAACAAATTAAATCGAAGAAGAATGTTACCGATGAGCAGGTAGGGCATCGATTTCGAGACTTTTCTGGCATAATCGCGCCCCCTTACGACCGGGTCAGAAAACCTTCATGATCGATTTATTCAGCGGACTGGATGCTTGGGTGCTTGTGAGCCTCTTGCTCGCCCTGACGTTTGTCCTCGCCTTCGAGTTCATCAATGGATTTCATGACACCGCTAACGCGGTAGCCACTGTTATCTACACCAAAGCCATGCCGCCTCACCTGGCGGTGTTCTTTTCCGGTGTGTTCAATTTCCTCGGCGTGCTGCTGGGCGGGGTTGGCGTGGCGTATGCCATTGTCCACTTGCTGCCGGTTGAACTGCTGATCAACGTGAACACCGGCCATGGCCTGGCGATGGTGTTCTCGTTGCTCGCGGCGGCGATCACCTGGAACCTGGGCACCTGGTACTTCGGTATCCCGGCGTCGAGTTCCCACACCTTGATCGGTTCGATCCTCGGTGTCGGCCTGGCCAATGCCCTGATCAACGATATCCCGTTGGCCGACGGCGTGAACTGGCAGAAAGCGATCGACATTGGCGCTTCGCTGGTGTTCTCGCCGATGGCTGGCTTCCTGATCGCGGCACTGGTGCTGATCGGCCTGAAATGGTGGCGCCCGCTGTCGAAGATGCACAAGACACCGGAACAGCGCCGCAAGATCGACGACAAGAAGCACCCGCCGTTCTGGAACCGTCTGGTCCTGGTGATCTCGGCCATGGCCGTGAGCTTCGTGCACGGCTCCAACGATGGCCAGAAAGGCATCGGCCTGATCATGCTGGTGTTGATCGGTATCGTTCCTGCGCAGTTCGTACTTGACCTGAACAGCACGACTTACCAGATCGAACGCACCCGCGATGCGACCCTGCACCTGAGCCAGTTCTACCAGCGCAACTCTGATTCCCTCGGCGAGTTCCTGGCCCTGGGTAAAAGTGTAGAAGGCGACCTGCCGGAGAAATTCCGCTGCAACCCGCAGCAGACCGAACCGACCATCAGCGCCCTGCTCCACACCCTCAAAGGTGTAGCGGACTACCATTCGCTGTCGTCGGAAAGCCGCGTAGAAGTTCGTCGCTACCTGCTGTGCCTGGACGACACGGCGAAGAAAGTTGGCAAGCTGCCAGGCCTGGAAGCCCGTGAAAAGGCTGATCTGGACAAACTGCGCAAAGATCTGACCACCACCACCGAATACGCCCCGTTCTGGGTGATTCTGGCGGTCGCACTGGCCCTGGGCCTGGGCACCATGGTTGGCTGGAAACGCGTGGTACTGACCATCGGTGAGAAGATCGGCAAGCAAGGCATGACCTATTCTCAGGGCATGTCGGCGCAGATCACCACTGCCAGTTTGATCGGTATGGCCAACATCTTCAGCCTGCCGGTGTCGACCACTCACGTTCTGTCTTCGGGCGTGGCCGGGACCATGGTCGCCAACAAGAGCGGCCTGCAGGGTGGTACGGTTCGCACCATTTTGTTGGCGTGGGTGTTGACCCTGCCGGCGACTGTTGCGCTGTCGGCCGGGTTGTTCTGGCTGGCGTCTAAGGCTTTGGGTAGCTGATAGATAGCGGCACATGAGAAAGGCGCGATTCGAAGGGATCGCGCCTTTTTTTGTGTTTGGGGGTTTGGGGTTTGGGGGCATATCCGTTGCTGCGGTGATGGCTGCTTGGGATTCCGCCCTTACGGCGGGTCACTTTTTCCAGACGCCGAAAAAGTAACCAAAAAGGCTGCTCCCGGACGTACGGCACTTCGCTTAGGCTCAGTGTTCCCTCGCTACGGTGTCCATCCGGGGGCATCGCCTCCGGTTTGCTTCGCTGCACCTCCTCTCGATGTGTTTGGCTTCGCCAAACGGCGCTGCGCGCCTACCCCGGATGAACACCTCCGCTCGGCCTGCCGATGGGCCTGAAGATCAAGAGCAGGATCAAAAGCCAAAGCCAAAGCCAAAGCAGATCAAAAAATTGCAGCCTTCGGCAGTGCCTACAGGGCATGAGTACACCCGCCAGAGCTTGGTCGGCTGTCAGGCCGCCATCACTGGCAAGCCAGCTCCCACAGGGGTGGAGTACAACCGACATAAACAGGTCGGCTGTCAGGCCGCCATCACTGGCAAGCAAGCTCCCACAGGGGTGGAGTACAACCGACATAAACAGGTCGGCTATCAGGCCGCCATCACTGGCAAGCAAGCTCCCACAGGGGTGGAGTACAACCGACATAAACAGGTCGGCTATCAGGCCGCCATTGCAGGCAAGCCAGCTCCCACAAGAAAATGAGTACACCCCCGCACGCGGCGCATGCCGCCCCACTCAACACAATGAGCGTTAGCTCGAGTACCGATCTTGATCTAGAGCGCCCGTCGGCAGGCTGAGCGGAGGGATTGATCCGGGGGTGGGAGCGCAGCGACCGTTTGGCGCAGCCAAACACATCGAGAGGAGGTGCAGCGAAGCAAACCGGAGGCGATGCCCCCCGGATCGATCCCGCAGCGAAGGAACCCGAGCCACAGCGAGGGCCGTACGTCAGGGTAAAGCCTTTTTGGTTACTTTTTCGGCGTCTGGAAAAAGTGACCCGCCGTAAGGGCGGAACCCTAGGCGGCCATTACCGCAGCAACGGATATTCACAAAAAACACCCCAAGCATGGTCGGCCCACAGGCCGCCAAGGCAAAAAAAAAGGGCAACCGAAGTCGCCCAAAATGCCTTGCGTGCTCATCAAACCTGAAAGGAAATCAAGGCTTCTTGCGCTTGTTCGCATCCTTCCAGATAAAAAATCCAAACCCTGCAAAAAACAGAACCATGAGGCCAACAGTCAGCACCCCGGCAAACACCACGTTATCGAAAAACATGACTGGCCTCCTGGCCCCTGCTCTGCTGCGATGGAACTAAGTTACCAAACACACAGGCGCACAAATTGACCGGGATCAATACCAGCAACGAAGAGAGATAAAGGCGGGAAAATAACTGACCTGTATCAACGGATGCAGGGGGAGATCAACGCTTTTTCGGTTTGTTTTTCGACTTTTTCTTGGCTTTTCCCAACGGCATCGCCTGCTCGAAGGCATTGCGCACTTCATTCAGGCGCTTCTCTTTGATGTCGTGTACGCGCTTGGCACGTTCGGCATTGAGGTCAATCAGTGTGTCGTCTTGGCTCATGGCAACAGGCATCGCTTGAAATAATCACAACTGCCGCGTCAAAGGCAGGACTGCGCCAATAATGCAGCCTGACGCGAGCGCTGAACAGCCATCGGCATAACGCACCTTCAACAATTGATGTACCCGCTGCCGGATTTCCACGCACAATCGGCGCCTGGAACCAAGCCCCAAAGGATGTTTGCCGTGCCCTTGCACCAGGATCTGCCACCACTGATGGCCCTGCGCGCCTTTGAGGCCGTGGCGCGCCACTTGAGTTTCATCAAGGCTGCCGATGAGTTGTCAGTCACGCAAAGTGCGATCAGCCACCAAGTGCAAAAGCTTGAAGAATGCCTCAACCTGCGGCTGTTTGTCCGGCGCACACGGGCCATCGACCTGACGCCCGCCGGCGCGGCGTATTACCGACAGATCGAACCCGCCCTCGCCGCCATCGCACAAGCCACCCGACAATTGCGCGGCGAACAACCGGCCACCCTGCGCATCGGCCTGCTCGCCTCCTTCGCCACGTTATGGCTGGCCCCGCGACTGGCGGATTTCAACGCAAAACATCCGCACATCCATGTCGAACTGCTGCCCGCCGTGCAATTGGCCGATGTCGGCGGTGGTGAAGTCGATCTGGCTATCCGTTATGGCAAGGGCGGCTGGCCGAAAGTCCGCGCCCGGCGCTTCATGAGCGAAACCCTGACCCCGGTGTGCAGCCCCGCCGCCAAGGCGAAAGGTGTCAACAATGGACCGCTGCTGATGGCCAAGTCGCACCAGCCGTTTGAATGGATCGACTGGCAGCAACACAGCGGCATCGATCTGGCTCATGTGCCCAGCGTCATGCTGCACGACTACAACATCGTGGTCGAAGCCGCCGTCGCCGGCCAAGGCATTGCCATGGGGCGCCAGCGCCTGATCGAGCGTCGACTCAAGGAAGGTGCACTGGTGCCTGCCTTCGACACGCCGCCGATGCACAGTGAAATCGGATACTGGCTGGTCACTCCCGAACGTCCGCCTAGCCTGGCTGTACAGAGTTTCTGCCAGTGGCTGGAAGCGATTGCCGACGCATGAGTTATTTGGATACGTCGGATTAAATCTATCCGTTTGTCCGCCCTGCCACGGGGCAACATGCTGAAGCCCTCACTCCGGAGGACTTGCCATGACCGACTCTCTCAACCAACGCGTCCAGCAACTCGGCCTGCAATTGCCCGCACCGAGCCAGCCCATCGCCAATTACGTCAATCACGTCGTCAGCCAAAACCAGCTATTTATCTCTGGGCAGATTCCACTGCTGGACGGCAAACCCGCCTTCATCGGCCGACTCGGCGAAGCAATCTCCGAAGAGGAAGGGGTCAACGCCGCCGAACTCGCTGCTTTGGGCCTGCTCGCACAGCTCGGCGCTGCCTTGGGGGACGATCTGGGCAAACTGGTGCGCATCATTCGTCTCGGTGTGTTTGTTGCTGCCACGCCTGACTTCCAGCGTCAGGGCGCGGTCGCCAATGGCGCATCGAATCTGCTGGTCAATGCCCTTGGCGAAAAGGGTCGCCATGTGCGCACCGCGGTCGGTGTTGCCAGCCTGCCCAGTGGCGTGGCGGTGGAAATCGATGCGATTTTCGAGCTCCAGCCGTGAATGCTGAGGACATCGCGTTTCTGCGATCAAGAACCCCAGGTTGCAATAACGTCATCCATTTCAACCACGCCGGTGCCTCACTGCCGAGCCAAGCGACCCTAGACGCCGTGATCGCACAGTTGCAACGAGAAGCGCTCGGCGGGCCCATGGAAGTGGCCGACGGTCAGGTGCTGGAAAGGGCCAGAACCGCCGCCGCTGTCCTGCTCAATGCCCAACCCGAAGACATCGCGTTTGCCAGCAGCGGCTCGGCCGCCTGGAGTCAGGCGTTCAACGCGCTGGAACCGTGGCAACCGGGCGAGCGGATTCTGGTGGGCCGTCACGAATGGGCCGGCAATCTGGCCTGCATGGCTGAAGCGGTGAAGGCCGGCGCGCGACTGGAGGTGATTCCCTGCGACGCCAAGGGAGCCGTCGATCCACAGGCACTGGCGCAAATGATCGATCGCCATGTGCGCCTGATCGCCCTGACCTGGCTGCCCGCCAACGGCGGCCTGATCAACCCGGCGGCACAGATCGGTGCGGTCGCCCAGCGCCACGGCATCCCCTATTTCATCGACGCCGGCCAGGCATTGGGGCAGTTGCCCTGTGATGTTCAGGCCCTGCAATGCGATGTGCTCAAGGGCGCCGGGCGCAAGTTTCTGCGCGGTCCACGCGGCACTGCGCTGCTGTATGTCCGCGCGCAATTTTTGCAACGTTTGTTGCCGGTACAACGCGATGTGCTGTCGGCGCCGTGGGACGGCCAGCGCTTCACCTTGCGCAATGACGCCCGGCGTTTCGAGACCAGTGAAGTGTCGTTGGCCCTGCTGGCCGGATTGGCCAATGCACTGGAGGAACACAATCGAATCGGTGCGGTTTCGATTCGACGGCGCATCGAACAATCCAGCCGCCTCCTGCGTGAGCGCATGCAGGCGATTCCCGGCCTGACCCTGCGCAATCTCGGCGCAGCGCAGCAGCAATCCGGGCTGATCGCCTTCACGCTCCAAGGTTGGGACTGTGTTGCGCTCAAACAGGCACTGGCCGCACGCCGCATCAACATCGGCGCCAATGGCGTCGCCTACACACCGCTGGACATGCAGGCGCGCGGGCTGGACAGCATCGCACGGGTGGCGGTGAGTTATCTGAATACAGAAGAGGAAATCGAAGTGTTGCTGGCAAACCTGGCTGAACTGGCCGCTCAGCCTCAGATTTCGATGTCGACCCACAGGCCCTGACGCGGCTGATCTTCCATCAGCGGCACCACCGGCACGGTGTTGTCGGCATTCAGTTCATGACCCGGCACGGCGAGGTGCTCTTCGGGATCTTCATCAGCTTCGCGGCGACGGCGATCACGTTCCTGCTGACGGCGCTGTTCCTCGCGCGCCATCAGTCTGTCCTCTTCAGGATCGCGTTTTTGCAGATCGATCGTGCTTTCGTTGGAGCTTTCCTGCACCGGCACCACCGGAGGAATGTCCGGCCGCTGACGGATCGGATCCTGCTGGGAAGTGATCGGCACAGCGCTCAGGGGGAGCATCGGTGGCAACATATAAAGAGTCTCCTGTCAGCAGGCTATCGGCTTGGGCGATGGCGGCTTGAGCCACTGGTCGCAAACTTGTGACCGGGTTGGCACTCACGGGTGCCGCAAATCGTTCGAAAACTGACGGATGACTGCTTTTGTCTGCACTTGCAGCTTGTAGCTAAATGCTTGCCGCTGCGCCTAATCCTTTGGCCCTGAAGCCTGCATTCCGTTAAGATAGCCCGCTTTTTCAAGGTGGGAGTCAGGCAGCATGGCGCAGCAGTATCAACCGGGGCAACGCTGGATCAGTGACAGCGAAGCAGAGCTTGGTTTAGGCACCGTTCTGGCACAGGACGGCCGCTTGTTGACCGTGCTTTACCCGGCCACTGGCGAAACCCGCCAGTACGCGCTACGGAATGCGCCCCTCACTCGCGTGCGATTCTCGCCGGGTGACAGCATTACCCACTTCGAAGGCTGGAAGATGACCGTCCAGCAAGTCGACGACGTCGACGGTCTGATGGTCTATCACGGCCTCAACGCGCAGAACGAAGCCGTTACCCTGCCGGAAACCCAGCTGTCGAACTTCATTCAGTTCCGTCTGGCCAGCGACCGTCTGTTCGCCGGGCAGATCGACCCGTTGGCGTGGTTCTCGCTGCGCTACAACACCCTCGAACACACCAGCCGCCAGTTGCAATCTTCGCTCTGGGGCCTGGGCGGCGTGCGTGCGCAGCCGATCGCGCACCAGTTGCACATTGCCCGTGAAGTCGCTGACCGAATCGCGCCGCGCGTATTGCTGGCGGACGAAGTGGGTCTGGGTAAAACCATCGAAGCCGGTCTGGTGATCCATCGCCAACTGCTCTCCGGTCGCGCCAACCGCGTGCTGATCCTGGTGCCGGAAAACCTTCAGCACCAGTGGCTGGTCGAAATGCGCCGCCGCTTCAACCTGCAGGTCGCGCTGTTCGACGAAGAACGCTTCATCGAAAGCGATGCCAGCAACCCGTTCGAAGATACCCAACTGGCGCTGGTAGCGCTGGAATGGCTGGTCGACGACGAAAAGGCGCAAGACGCACTGTTCGCCGCCGGTTGGGATCTGCTGGTAGTCGACGAAGCCCACCACCTGGTCTGGCACGAAGACAAGGCCAGCCCGGAATACACCCTGGTCGAGCAACTGGCTGAAACCATTCCGGGCGTGCTGCTGCTCACCGCCACGCCGGAACAACTCGGTCAGGACAGCCACTTCGCCCGTCTGCGCCTGCTTGATCCAAACCGTTTCCATGACCTGGCCGCCTTCCGCGCCGAGAGCGAAAATTATCGCCCGGTGGCCGAAGCCGTTCAGGAGCTGCTGGACAAGGGTCGCCTGTCGCCTGAAGCGCACAAGACCATCCACGGTTTTCTCGGCAACGAAGGCGAAGCCCTGCTGACCGCGGTCAACGATGGCGACACCGAAGCCAGCGCCCGTCTCGTGCGTGAACTGCTTGACCGCCACGGCACCGGCCGCGTGCTGTTCCGTAACACCCGCGCCGCAGTGCAGGGCTTCCCGGAGCGCAAACTGCACCCGTATCCGCTGCCGTGCCCTGACGAATATCTGGAACTGCCGCTGGGCGAACACGCCGAGCTGTACCCGGAAGTCAGCTTCCAGGCCCAGCCGGACGCCAGCGAAGAAGAGCGCTGGTGGAAATTCGACCCGCGTGTCGAGTGGCTGATCGATCAGCTGAAAATGCTCAAGCGCACCAAAGTGCTGGTGATCTGCGCCCACGCCGAAACCGCGATGGACCTGGAAGACGCCCTGCGCGTGCGCTCCGGCATCCCGGCCACAGTGTTCCACGAAGGCATGAACATCCTTGAGCGTGACCGCGCCGCCGCCTACTTCGCCGACGAAGAATTTGGCGCGCAAGTGCTGATCTGCTCGGAAATCGGCAGTGAAGGTCGCAACTTCCAGTTCGCTCACCACCTGGTGCTGTTCGATCTGCCGTCGCATCCGGACCTGCTCGAGCAGCGTATCGGTCGTCTCGACCGGATCGGCCAGAAACACATCATCGAACTGCACGTGCCGTACCTGGAAACCAGCCCGCAAGAGCGTCTGTTCCAGTGGTACCACGAAGCGCTGAACGCGTTCCTCAACACCTGCCCGACCGGCAACGCCTTGCAGCACCAGTTCGGCCCACGCCTGCTGCCGCTGCTCGAAGAAGCCGACGACGGCGAGTGGCAAGCGCTGATCGACGAGGCGCGCACCGAGCGCGAGCGTCTGGAAGAGGAGCTGCACACCGGTCGCGACCGTCTGCTGGAGCTCAACTCCGGCGGTTCGGGTGAAGGCGATCAGTTGGTCGAGGACATCCTTGAGCAAGACGATCAGTTCGCCCTGCCGATCTACATGGAAACCCTGTTCGATGCGTTCGGCATCGACAGCGAAGACCATTCGGAAAATGCCCTGATCCTCAAGCCGAGCGAGAAGATGCTCGACGCCAGTTTCCCGCTGGGCGACGACGAAGGCGTGACCATCACCTACGACCGCAACCAGGCGCTGTCGCGCGAAGACATGCAGTTCATCACCTGGGAACACCCGATGGTGCAGGGCGGCATGGATCTGGTGCTGTCCGGCTCGATGGGCAACACCGCCGTCGCGCTGATCAAGAACAAGGCGCTGAAACCGGGCACCGTTCTGCTGGAACTGCTCTACGTCAGCGAAGTGGTTGCCCCGCGCTCGCTGCAACTGGGCCGTTACCTGCCGCCGGCAGCGCTGCGCTGCCTGCTCGACGCCAACGGCAACGATCTGTCGGCCCGCGTCTCGTTCGAAACCCTCAACGATCAACTGGAAAGCGTCCCGCGTGCCAGCGCCAACAAGTTCATTCAGGCCCAGCGCGATCAGCTGACGCCCCGGATCAACGCCGGTGAAGACAAGATCACCCCGCGTCACGCCGAGCGCGTGGCCGAGGCTCGCCGCCGTCTGGCGGCCGACACCGACGAAGAACTGGCGCGCCTGACCGCGTTGCAAGCGGTCAACCCGACCGTGCGTGACAGCGAACTGGTGGCGTTGCGTGAACAGCGTGAGCAAGGTCTGGCGATGCTGGACAAGGCTGCTTTGCGACTGGAAGCGATTCGGGTGTTGGTAGCGGGCTAAACCGCCCTGCTCCAGCGCTGAAAACAACAAGGCCCGCAGTGATGCGGGCCTTTTTGTTTGCCTGTTATTTATTAGCTGATGCTGATGGCCTCATCGCTGGCAAGCCAGCTCCCACATTGGATCTCCTGCGTGAACACAATCCCTGTGGGAGCTGGCTTGCCAGCGATAGCGGTTATGCAGTCGCAGCAGCAATGTCGGGCTCAACCACCGCCACCAAGCCCTCCTTCATCCGCTGCGCATCCCGCACAAAACACCGCGCCGCCAGAAACAGAAACACCATGGTCAGGAACAGCGCCACCGGGATCAGGTACATCGCATCATGCAGGCCGACAGCTTTAAAGGCTTCGGTCATCTGCTCCGCCCCCGCTGAAATCATCGCCGATTTGGCAAAGTGATCCGACAGCCCGCCAACCACCACCGGCCCCAATCCACCGCCCAGCAGATACA
This sequence comes from Pseudomonas sp. Seg1, assembly GCF_018326005.1. Lineage (NCBI taxonomy): Bacteria > Pseudomonadati > Pseudomonadota > Gammaproteobacteria > Pseudomonadales > Pseudomonadaceae > Pseudomonas > Pseudomonas sp. Seg1. The sequence goes on along the minus strand of NZ_AP021903.1, from coordinate 1,529,031 downwards.
ACCCGGCAAAGAACAACGCCATCGCTGTCGCCCGCAGGCGCGGTTCGACCACGTCCTGAATCGCCGTGTACACGCAGGTATAGAAGTTATAGGCAAACAGCCAACCGACGCTGAACAGCGCGACAAACACACCAATCTCGATGCGCCCGGCATGCAACGCCCAAGCCGTGCACAGCGTCGAAATAATCAGACTGAACGCCGCAAACAGCAGTCGCCCGTTGGCCACGCGCTGGTGAATCTTGTCAGCGATCCAGCCACCGAGGGTCAGGCCGATCAGCCCGGTCACGCCGACGATCAACCCGGTCGCCACCGCCGCTTCCTGCAACGGCATGAGGAAATAGCGTTGCAGCATCGGCACCAGAAACGAGTTGCAGGCATAGGTGGCGAAGTTAAAGCACAGCCCGGCCATCACCAGCCACAGGAAGGTCGGCACGGCGAGGATCCGGCGGATCGGTTTGTCGACTTTCTCTTGCGAGACCTGCACGGTTTCCGCTGCGCCGCGTTTTGGCTCCTTGATGAAAAACATGAAGATCGCGAGGAGCAGCCCCGGTACGGCGGCGATGAAGAACGGCGCGCGCCAGCTGTCGAATGCCTTGACCATCCAGCCAATGGTGAAGAACGCCAGCAGCAGCCCCAACGGCAGACCAAGCATGAAAATACCCATGGCCCGCGCCCGACGGTGGGCCGGAAACAGATCGCCGATCAACGAATTGGCGGCCGGTGCGTAACTGGCCTCGCCAATACCGATGCCCATGCGCACGAGCAAAAAGCTCCAGAAACTGCCGACCAGACCGTTGACCGCGGTCAGCGCACTCCACGTCGCCAGGCCCCAGCCCATCAGTTTGCTGCGTGAGCCGGTGTCGGCCATGCGCCCGAGCGGCAGGCCGGCAATCGCATAAACAATGGTGAACGCGGTGCCGACGATCCCTAGCTGAAAGTCGCTGAGGTGCCATTCCATGCGAATCGGTTCGATGATGATCGCCGGGATGGTGCGGTCGAAGAAATTGAACAGGTTGGCGAGGAACAGCAGGAACAGAATGCGCCAGGCATTCGCCGCTTGGGTCGAGTTCTGCATGGGTCCGTCTCTTTATTGTTATTAGGGCTTCACTGCCGACGCATCCGAGCCCGGAACCTGCAATCTAGTCAGGCCGGCAGAGGCTGTCTGTGATCATTCGTCTGCCTGATATCGGGCCATGGCCCTGTAACGAAACGTAAGCCCTTGATAACGCTGAAGTCCCCCGAAAACCGGGGCTTTCGCGGCAAAACCTTGCCACAAAAAAATAGTTTCGCGCCCCCCTTCCCAAGTTCGTGGCGAAGCCTAGAATGGCCGCCGGATCCGTCCGGATCTCCCGATCAATCCCTTTGATACCCGCCCCCATGTCCGAAGTCAGTCCGTGTCTGAATTGCGGTGCCTGCTGTTCCCATTTTCGCGTGTCTTTTTTCTGGGGTGAGTGCTCATCCTCCGGCGGTACGGTGCCCGATGAACTGGTGACGCAAATCAGCCCGAGTCGGGTGGCGATGAACGGCACCGACTGCAAATCGCCGCGCTGCACGGCATTGGTCGGTGAGGTGGGCAGCAACGTGCAGTGCTCGATTTATGAGCAGCGCGCCAGCCCCTGCCGTGAATTCGAATCGTCGTGGGAAAACGGCGAACAGAACGTCGACTGCGACAAGGCCCGCGCGCGCTTCGGCCTGCCACCCCTGCAACCCGACTGGGCCGAGATCCCTTTCGACAAGAGCGCCTGACCTTTAGCGCCAATGGCTATGAGGCTAATGCCGAAATCATTGGCATCAATGTGCTACCACGGCTTGCATCGCGAAAACCGCCTCTATACTCCAGACATTCGCCTGCGTTGACGACGCAGTAAGGACGACTTCAGAGACGGGGCATGCTATGGAGTGGCTTGGTTTGCAGTTTGTTACCGAGCTGCCGGAGAGCGGGCAGGTCATTCTCGATTGCACACACAACCCTTTACTGGTGCTGGTGGCCTATCTGGTCGCCTGCGCTGCGAGTTTCGCTACCCTCGACATGGCCGAACGCGTCGGCCACGCTGAAGACCCCGGCTCACAACGACTGTGGCGCTGGATCGGCGCGACCTGCCTGGCCGGCGGCATCTGGGCCATGCACTTCATCGGCATGCTCGCCTTTCAGGCGCCGATCGACATTCAGTACGACTTGCCGATCACCCTGTTTTCCCTGCTGATTGCCCTGCTCGCTTCGTGGCTGGCCATGCACACGCTGAGCGAGGCGCAACCCAGCCTGATGCATTACCTGAAAACCGCCATCGTCATCGGCTTGGGCATTGCCGGTATGCACTACGTCGGCATGGCGGCGATGCACTCGGTCGCCACGGCTTATTACCAGCCCTTATTGTTCGGCCTGTCGATCGTGATTGCCATCGTCGCCAGTTTCGCGGCCTTGTGGGTCGCGGGTTACTTGCGTGAAGGCAGCGGCATCGCTCATCAGATGCTCAAGTACGCCGCGGCACTGATCCTTGGCGCGGGCATTTTCAGCATGCACTTCACCGGGATGGCGGCGTTACGTCTGGTGTTGCCCGAGGGTAGTGTGCCGAGCCTTTCGGCGGAAAGCAGTCACTTGCAACTGGGCCTGACGGTGGCGCTGATCATTCTGTTGATCCTCGGTAGCGCGATCAGCGCAGCACTGGCCGACAAGAAGTTGCAGAACAAGGAGCACGACCTGCGCCGAGTGAACGCGCTGCTCAGCCAACTCGATCAGGCGCGCATGTCGCTGCAACAAGTGGCCAACTACGACGCCCTGACCAACCTGATCAACCGTCGTGGCTTCAACCAGATCTTCGCCGAGAAGCTCAGCCAGAAAGCCACCGAAGGCGGCATGCTCGCGGTGATGTTTCTCGACATCGACCACTTCAAGCGGATCAACGACAGCCTCGGCCATGACGCCGGCGACGCCTTGCTCAAGGTCATCGCCAATCACATCAAAGGCTCGGTGCGCAGCCATGAAGACGTGGTCGCGCGTTTCGGGGGGGATGAGTTTTGCATCCTGATCGGTCTGAATGACCGTGAAGAGGCGCGCGGCATGGCGCAACGGATCATGCAGAAAATGAAAGAGCCGATCGAACTCGCCGGACGCCGGATGGTGATGACCACCAGCATCGGCATCAGCCTCTATCCAGAAGACGGGACCACCTGCGAGGAGTTGCTCAAGCACGCAGATCTGGCGTTGTATCAGTCCAAAGGCGCGGGACGCAACGGCTTGCACTTTTTCAGCTCCAACCTGAAGACCCGCGCCAGCTTCGAGCTGCAACTGGAGGAAGAACTGCGCCACGCCCTGCGCGAAGAAAACGGCCTGATGCTTTATTACCAACCGATCTTCGAACTGAAAACCGGCCGGGTTACCAAGCTCGAAGCGTTGATCCGCTGGCAGCATCCGGTCCACGGCCTGCTGACCCCGGACCGCTTTATCAGCATCGCCGAAAACAATGGCCTGATCGCCGAACTGGACAATTGGGTCCTGCGCCGCGCCTGCAAGGATCTGGGTGAACTGTCGCGCCATGGCTGCGAAGAACTGAAAATCGCCTGGAACTGTTCACCGCTGAACCTCGCCCGGGAAGAACTGGCGGACGAAATCGAAAGTGCGCTGCGCACCGCTGGGGTGGCGCCGGAACGGCTGGAGCTGGAAGTCACCGAGAATGCGCTGATGGGCAACATCGCCAACACCCTGGTGCTGTTGCGCCAGATCCGCGCCCTCGGTGTGTCGCTGTCGATCGATGACTTCGGCACCGGCTACTCGTCGCTGGCCTACCTCAAGCGACTGCCGCTCAACACCCTGAAAATCGACCGCTCGTTCATCCTCGACATTCCCAAAGCCACGGCCGACATGGAGATCGTCCAGGCGATCATCGTCATGGCGCACACCCTGCATTTGCAGGTGGTCACCGAAGGCGTGGAAAGCCTGGAGCAATACGAGTTCCTCGAGCGTTCGGGCTGCGATTTCATTCAGGGTTACCTGCTCAGCCGCCCGGTGCCGCTGGACGAACTGCGTCCGGTGCTGGAAGAAATCAATCAGCGCAAACATTCACACACGGTCAATCCGTTGATTCTGGCGCGCGGTACATTTGCACCAGTGTCGCTGGATCCTGCGCCAAAAAGCCTTGCGCCCCATGCAGGCGCATCAGTTGTGCGGCCAATCCGCTGATCGGCGTGGCCGAGCCTTGTTCGCGAGAGAACTTCACCGCCGTATCGAGATCTTTGAGCAGCGTGCGCACGTGCCATTTGATCGGTTCGAAACGGCTTTCGGCCATTTGCGGAGCGAGGATCTGCAACGGTTTGGAGTCGGCAAAACCACCGGCCAACGCCTCGGCAATCAGGCTGGCATCGACGCCCGCCTGCTCGGCCAACGCCACCACCTCAGCAATCACCAGCGCATTGCAGGCGACGATCATCTGATTGCAGGCCTTGGTCACCTGACCCGCGCCAACGCCGCCCATGTGCGTGACGCGCTGTCCCAGATTGAGCAACACCGGGCGCACCCGCTCAACGTCTGCCACCTCGCCACCGACCATGATTGCCAGGCTACCGGCCTCGGCCCCGACCACGCCGCCGGATACCGGTGAATCCAGCCAGGCCATGCCGGTTTGCTCCAGCAACTGCGCGGCCATTTCACGCGTCGCCGTCGGCTCAAGGCTGGAAAAATCTACCAACAACTGGCTTTTTTTCGCTCCTTCGGCGACACCGGCCGGGCCAAACACGACTTCGCGCACCACCGCCGTATCGGCCAGACACAACATCACCACGTCGGCGTGTGCGCACAGTTCTGCGGGGCTCGCTACCTGCCGGGCACCAGCCTCGACCAGTGGCGCGCACTTGGCCGGGTTACGGTTCCACACCGCCAGCGGATAACCCGCTGCCAGCAGACGCCGGCACATTGGCAGGCCCATCAGACCGATTCCGGCGAACCCCAACGAAGGTAGCGTTGACATCATTTAGCCTCCTTTTGATTAAAGATCGCCGAATAATGGCCGATTCATCAACGATCAGGAAAGGATTCCCCCAAGCGACAGTCAGGCCAAGTCCCTGACGCTCGGGCTCAATTCGCGCAAAAAAAGACGCGAGATCTTATTCCGTGAGGTTCGCAGGCAACTGGCCCGCGAGCCAACCAGTCCAGGCATATGGCGCACAATGACTTCTAAAAACAATCCCGCCACCGCGGTATCCGATCTGACCTTGAGCCCCGCGGCGAACAGCCCGTCATCGTCGAAGCCATTGGTCCCGTCGCGCCCGCTGTCAACTCAGCAATACCTGTACTTCACCGAAACCAATACCGACCGTATCCTCGACAACCTCGATGGCCTGCGTGATCTGGTGTTCCCGCGTCCGCCGCACCTGGAAGGCGACAACGAACAGCACAACGATCAGGAATTCCCCTCGGTGTGCCTGATCGGCCTCGGTCGCTGCGGCTCCAACATCGCCCTCGACGTCGCGGAGCTGGTGTACAACGCGCGCAAGTTCTACCTCAACGAATTCAACAACGAAGATCGCCTGTCGCCGGACAAACGCTACGCCGAAAAGGGCTACAGCCCGGCCCAGTGGATCAAGAACAACCTGCGTATCGGCCCGAACAAATCCACCAAACCGGTGTTTCTGGTAGAGCCGCTGGTGATGCTCGGCGACCTCGACAAGGACATCGCCGGGCGCATCCGTTTCTCGCGCAAGGGCGAGAAAAGCGGCTTCCTGCGCGACTACAGCAAAATGAAGATCATGGACTTGTCCGAAGTCCACGCCGGTGGCGCCGGTAACGCGCCGATCCTCGGCCAGTATCTGGCGAAGATCATCCTCAACAAGGACACCCAGCGTTTCTCCAGCCCAGACTGGAAAATGATTCACTCGTACCTGATCGACAGCTGCGGCATCAAGGCCAACCAGTCGCGCCTGTATTTCTCGATCTTCAGTGCCGGCGGCGGTACCGGTTCCGGCATGGCCTCGGAATTCGGCCTGGCCCAGCAGCACTCGTACATGAACAAGACGTTCGACACCAAGCCGATGGACGAGCATGACGGCAAGAGCGGTCATTCGTTCGTGTTCGAGCCGATCTTCACCAGCGGCATCTGCGTGCTGCCGAACATTTCCGACCACCGCAGCGAAATGTCCGAGGCGCTGCACATCAACGCCGGTCGCCTGCTGTGCAAATACCTCTCGGAAGAATGGGATTTCTCCTACAACTTCGCCAACGAAGACAGCAGCGAAGCCAGCGTCATGGGCCGTATCCGCCCATGGAACGCGATGATGCTGATTTCCAACGACATCATGCGATACGCCGAAGAGAGCGATGACGGCAACATCCAGAACATTGATGTCAATGCGATGGAAAAGCACGCCAACCAGTACATCTCGCAGCAGATCTTCAACATTCTGACCGCGCAGGCCGTCACCACTGACTACGACCAGAACTACTTCCGTCGTGCCGGCATCGACATCGGCGAAACCATTCGCCTGGATGCCAACGACCTGTTCATGAGTCTGGCCGGCCCGGTGGCGATTGCCTACGCCGAATCGGTGGTGCCGGAAACGCCGCCGCCGAGCAGCGACAAGTTCAAGGTGTTCGATAAAGAGCCGCAGCGCCTGAACATCGACGATCTGTTTTTCCGCTCGATCGACCTGCCGCACTTCAACAAGGTCACCCAGGCGATCGAAGGCATCAGCCTGCTGCCGATCGAGTCCAAGCGCTATCGCGCCTCGCTGGAGCAGTACAAGAACTCCGGCTACGACGCTGCGGCGCTGCACGACCTGCACTTCTTCAAGAACTGCTCGTCGGTGGTCTCGATCGTCTCGCTGCCGAAAGACTACAAGCTGTCGTACATGGACCTGAACCGGTTGAAGACCCACCTCAACAGCCTGTTCCCCAACACCACGCTCAAGCGTTATGCGTTGGTGATCGGTGCTTCGGCCAACCTGTCGCTGACCACCCTGATCGCCAAGAGCCCGTGCCTGTCGGACGACTTCCTGACCCTGATCGTGGCGTTCATCAAGCGTTGCTTCGCGAAGAACCCGTACCGGTTCGACGAGACGCTGGATAACTCGATTCTCGACTTCATCATCAACGAGGAATTCGACGAAGACCGCATCGATGACTTGCTCAACGAATTCGAGAACCCGGCGAAGATCCTCGACACCAACTGGTACGCGATCAAGCCGATGTACGAGAAGAAGTATCGCGAGCTGATCAACGACAAAGACAAGTTTGTCTCGATCAATGACATTCGCCTGTCGCGCGATTGCGTGAAGAAAGCGATCAAGTACCTGCGCGAGATCTACCGTCACCGGATTGGCAAGACCAAGGTTATTTCCCTCAATAACCATACCGGCAAGTCGTTCTCGGTCTGATCACAGACCGGGTCGCCCCAATCGCTGGCAAGCCAGCTCCCACAGGTTTTCGGGTGTTCACAATATTGGTGTTCACCGCAAACCTTGTGGGAGCTGGCTTGCCAGCGATTGGGCCCTCAGATTCCCTGAAGATTTCAGCTTTTCCAATATCCAGAAACAATTAAGCAGCCGTTAGGCTGCTTACTAAACTGTTCCCGTTACGTTTACGTCACCGTGATGCCACCCTCGCTTGTGGTGTTTCTCTACGGCAACGTGCCATCACGCTACTCGGCTACACACTTTTCAACGATGCTGGCATGCACTACATCAGTGCAGGCATTCAGACCGCCGCCCTTTCCTGGATCAAAATCCACGGACTCACCACCACCGCCCACAGCTGTGGATCGCGCTCGAAAATATCCAGCGCCCGCGTTTCAGACAGCTTGGCGACCTTGTCTTCGGCCAGCCAGGCAGCGACTTTCTCGCCTTCATCCGACGCCACGGCCTCGGCAGCGGCGATCAAATCCAGCGCAGGGTCGACCCACAATAGGGCACCCCTGGCGAAGAACGGCTCCAACTCTTTCCAGGTAATAGATGCGGTCTCGCCGAGCAGCTTGGCATAGAGGGTGCTAGGTTCTTGATTCATGGGAACTGTCCGGAAAAGAAATCGACGCGAATGATAACGTCGGTGGTCCGCCAGAAAAACCCGGTTGCAAATGGCTGCACCGAACGAAAAGAGCAGGAACGCCAGGGAATGCTGATGATTGGGATATATGCCCACGAACGCCCCGCCGCAATTCTGTCTTTTTCATTCAAAAATGCGACACCCCCAAGTTTTGCCCCTCGGCGCCCGCTTCCCAGGCCAACAACCGGCGCTCTACACTGTACCGGTACAGTTGCCGGGGGCATTTCCGGAGGGTATCGCAAAGATATCTGACCCGGTTCTGCTGCTACGGCGCCAGAACTCAAAAAAATTACAACAGTAAGAGTGGAGCACTATGACTAAGGCTACTAAGCAGATTTCCAAACTGTTTGCCGCTATGGTTCTGGCCGGGGTTGCCGGCCATTCGTTCGCAGCTGACACCATCAAAATCGGTATCGCCGGCCCTAAAACCGGTCCTGTAGCCCAGTACGGCGACATGCAGTTCAGTGGCGCGAAAATGGCCATCGAACAAATCAACGCCAAGGGCGGCGTGGACGGCAAGAAGCTCGAAGCCGTTGAATACGACGATGCCTGCGATCCGAAACAAGCCGTAGCGGTCGCGAACAAGGTCGTCAACGACGGCGTCAAGTTCGTGGTCGGTCACCTGTGCTCCAGCTCCACTCAACCTGCTTCGGACATCTACGAAGACGAAGGCGTGATCATGATCACCCCGGCTGCCACCAGCCCGGACATCACCGCCCGTGGTTACAAAATGATCTTCCGTACTATCGGTCTGGACAGCGCCCAGGGTCCTGCCGCCGGTAACTACATTGCCGATCACGTCAAACCGAAAATCGTCGGCGTCCTGCACGACAAGCAGCAGTACGGTGAAGGCATCGCCACCGCCGTGAAATCGACCCTTGAGAAGAAAGGCACCAAAGTTGCCGTGTTCGAAGGCGTTAACGCCGGCGACAAAGACTTCTCGGCGATCATTGCCAAACTCAAGCAAGCCAACGTCGACTTCGTTTACTACGGCGGCTACCACCCGGAGCTGGGTCTGATCCTGCGTCAAGCCCAGGAAAAAGGCCTGAAAGCCAAGTTCATGGGCCCAGAAGGCGTGGGCAACGACTCGATCACCCAGATCGCCAAAGACGCTGCCGAAGGCCTGCTGGTAACCCTGCCGAAATCCTTCGACCAGGACCCTGCCAACATCGCCCTGGCCGATGCTTTCAAAGCGAAGAAGGAAGACCCGAGCGGCCCGTTCGTGTTCCCGTCCTACTCGGCGGTTGAAGTGATTGCCGAAGGCATCAAGGCAGCCAAGTCCGAAGACGCGGCCAAAGTGGCTGAAGCCATCCACGCCGGTACCTTCAAAACCCCGACTGGTGACCTGAGCTTCGACGCCAAGGGCGACTTGAAAGACTTCAAATTCGTGGTCTACGAGTGGCACAACGGCAAACCGAAAACCGAAGTGTCGCCTCAGTAAGGCACGGCCGGACTGACTGCCAATAAAGCCCACGGCGTGCCGTGGGCTTTGTTTTACGAATGTAAGGGCCGCGCTGGCGTGATCCGCCAGTCTCCCCACCTGAAAATCTCAAAACCGTCATCAGCGGTTCGCTGGCAAACCCCGGATTCGAAGTGGATATAGATCCACGGGGCCGGGCGGGAAAATGACTCCACCAGTGAAATGCGTATCAGGTTTTTAGGAGCGCTGTAATGCCTGACATCTATCACTTCTTCCAACAGCTGGTTAACGGCCTCAACGTTGGCAGCATGTATGCCCTGATCGCCATCGGCTACACGATGGTTTACGGCATCATTGGAATGATCAACTTCGCCCACGGCGAGGTGTACATGATCGGCTCCTACGTGGCGTTCATCGCCATCGCCGGGCTGACCATGATGGGACTCGACAGTGTCCCGCTGTTGATGACGGCGGCGTTCATCGCCAGCATCGTCGTCACCAGTTCCTACGGTTACAGCATCGAACGCATTGCCTACCGCCCGTTGCGCGGCAGCAACCGTCTGATCCCGCTGATTTCCGCCATCGGTATGTCGATCTTCCTGCAGAACACGGTTCTGCTGGCGCAAGACTCCAAGGACAAAGCAATCCCCAACCTGATTCCGGGCAACATTGCCTTCGGTCCAGGTGGCGCACATGAAGTGCTGATTTCCTACATGCAGATCGTGGTGTTCGTGGTGACCCTGATCGCCATGCTCGGCCTCACGCTGTTCATCTCACGCTCCCGCCTGGGCCGCGCCTGCCGCGCCTGTGCCGAAGACATCAAGATGGCCAACCTGCTCGGCATCAACACCAACAACATCATCGCCCTGACCTTCGTCATTGGTGCTGCGCTGGCAGCGGTTGCCGCTGTGCTGCTGAGCATGCAATACGGCGTGATCAACCCGAACGCCGGTTTCCTGGTCGGCCTCAAAGCCTTCACCGCTGCGGTACTTGGCGGCATCGGCAGCATCCCCGGCGCCATGCTCGGCGGGCTGGTGCTTGGGGTGGCGGAAGCCTTTGGCGCCGATATCTTCGGCGACCAGTACAAGGACGTCGTGGCTTTCGGCTTGTTGGTTCTGGTGCTGTTGTTCCGTCCGACCGGCATTCTGGGCCGTCCGGAGGTTGAGAAAGTATGACTAGGAATCTTAAACAGGCACTGTTCAGTGCCTTGCTGGTGTGGGCCGTGGCCTACCCGGTACTCGGTCTGAAACTGACCATCGTCGGCATCAACCTCGAAGTGCACGGCACCAGCCCGGCCATTCTGGCGACCATCGCCGTGTGCTCGGTGCTGATGTTCCTGCGGGTGCTGTTCAACCAGCAGATCAGCAAGGCGTGGAACTCCTCGCCGGGCCTGCCGCTGATCCCGGCCAAGGCCAGCAACTTCCTGACCCTGCCAACCACCCAGCGCTATTTCATCATTGCGCTGATCCTCATTGCGCTGGTGTGGCCGTTCTTCGGCTCGCGTGGCGCGGTGGATATCGCAACGCTGATCCTGATCTACGTGATGCTTGGCCTGGGCCTGAACATCGTCGTCGGTCTGGCCGGTCTGCTCGACCTCGGTTACGTCGGCTTCTATGCCGTCGGCGCCTACAGCTACGCGCTGCTGTCGCACTACTACGGCCTGAGCTTCTGGATCTGCCTGCCGATTGCCGGCCTGATGGCGGCGACTTTCGGCTTCCTGCTGGGTTTCCCGGTGTTGCGTCTGCGCGGTGACTATCTGGCGATCGTGACCCTCGGCTTCGGCGAGATCATCCGTCTGTTCCTGCGTAACCTGACCGATATCACCGGTGGCCCGAACGGCATCAGCAACATCGAGAAACCGACGTTCTTCGGTCTGACCTTCGAACGAAAAGCCGCGGAAGGCATGCAAACCTTCCACGAGTATTTCGGCCTGCAATACAACTCGATCAACAAGGTGATCTTCCTCTACCTCGTTGCCCTGTTGCTGGCGCTGGCAGCACTGTTCGTCATCAACCGCCTGCTGCGCATGCCGATCGGCCGTGCGTGGGAAGCGCTGCGTGAAGACGAAATCGCCTGCCGTGCGCTCGGTCTCAACCCGACGATCATCAAACTGTCCGCGTTCACCCTCGGTGCTGCCTTCGCCGGTTTCGCCGGTAGCTTCTTTGCTGCCCGCCAGGGTCTGGTGACCCCGGAATCGTTCACCTTCATCGAGTCGGCGATCATCCTCGCCATCGTCGTGTTGGGTGGCATGGGCTCGCAACTGGGCGTGATTCTCGCGGCCGTGGTGATGATTCTGTTGCCGGAAATGATGCGTGAGTTCAGCGAGTACCGCATGTTGATGTTCGGTGCCCTGATGGTGTTGATGATGATCTGGCGTCCACAAGGTCTGCTGCCGATGCAACGCCCACACATGGAGTTGCGAAAATGAGCCGCGAGATCCTTAAAGTCGAAAACTTGAGCATGCGCTTCGGCGGCTTGCTGGCGGTCAACGGCGTGGCCCTGACCGTGAAGGAAAAACAGGTGGTTGCACTGATCGGCCCGAACGGCGCCGGCAAGACCACCGTGTTCAACTGCCTGACCGGTTTCTACCAGCCCTCGGGCGGCAGCATCCTGTTGGACGGCGAGCCGATTCAGGGTTTGCCGGGGCACAAGATCGCCCTCAAAGGCGTGGTGCGCACCTTCCAGAACGTGCGGTTGTTCAAGGACATGACGGCGGTCGAAAACCTGCTGATCGCCCAACACCGTCACCTCAACACCAACTTCCTGTCCGGACTGTTCAAGACCCCGGCGTTCCGCAAAAGCGAGCGCGAGGCCATGGAATTTGCCGAGTACTGGCTGGAAAAGGTCAACCTCAAAGAGTTCGCCAACCGTACCGCCGGCACCCTGGCCTACGGTCAGCAACGTCGCCTGGAAATCGCCCGCTGCATGATGACCCGACCGCGGATCCTCATGCTCGACGAACCGGCCGCCGGCCTGAACCCGAAGGAAACCGAAGACCTCAAGGCGCTGATCAGCGTGTTGCGCGAAGAGCACAACGTCACCGTGCTGCTGATCGAACACGACATGAAACTGGTCATGAGCATTTCCGACCACATCGTCGTGATCAACCAGGGCACGCCTCTGGCCGACGGCACGCCGGAACAGATCCGCGACAATCCTGAAGTGATCAAAGCCTACCTGGGGGAAGCGTAAATGCTGCAGTTCGAAAACGTTTCCACCTTCTACGGCAAGATCCAGGCCCTGCACAACGTCAACGTCGAAGTCCGTCAGGGCGAGATCGTTACGCTGATCGGCGCCAACGGTGCCGGCAAGTCCACGTTGCTGATGACGCTCTGCGGTTCGCCGCAGGCGCACAGCGGCAGCATCCGCTACATGGGTGAGGAACTGGTCGGCCAAGACTCGTCGCAGATCATGCGCAAGAGCATCGCTGTGGTGCCGGAAGGTCGTCGGGTGTTCGCCCGTCTGACCGTTGAAGAAAACCTCTCGATGGGCGGTTTCTTCACCGACAAGGGCGACTATCAGGAGCAAATGGACAAGGTTCTCGGCCTGTTCCCGCGCTTGAAAGAACGCTTCAACCAGCGCGGCGGCACCATGTCCGGCGGCGAACAGCAGATGCTCGCCATCGGCCGTGCACTGATGAGCAAGCCGAAACTGCTGCTGCTCGACGAGCCGTCACTGGGTCTGGCGCCGATCATCATCCAGCAGATCTTCGACATCATCGAACAGCTGCGCAAGGACGGTGTGACGGTGTTCCTGGTCGAGCAGAACGCCAACCAGGCGCTGAAAATCGCCGACCGTGCGTACGTTCTGGAGAACGGCCGCGTGGTCATGCAAGGCACTGGTGAAGCGCTGTTGACCGACCCGAAAGTACGCGAGGCATACCTCGGCGGTTGAGTCTTTTCGCCCAACAAAAAACGGCCCTCGGGCCGTTTTTTTTATACGCACCAAAAATCTCGAACCCACCGAAAATCCCTTGTAGGAGTGAGCCTGCTCGCGATCGCGTCGAGTCAGGCACAGCTGATGTTGAATGACACAACACCATCGCGAGCAAGCTCGCTCCTACAGTGGAGGGTCAGTACGGATTGCAGTGCTGCGCTACCGCCGTGGCCTGATCGACGTAAGGCCGTGCCGGTTCAAGGTTCCACTCAGGCTTGTTCCTCACAGGTTTGCCGTCGAAAGTCGCCGCCAGATGACAGACCATCTGCCGCCGCAGTGACCCGCCATTGACGCTGTACTCCCGCCACTGCTGATCGTCTTTGTGCTTGTTGTACAGCTCGGCAAACATCCGGTCGGTCTGATCGTCCTTGATTGCACGACCGCAAGCAGTCGGCACCACGGATAGCGACCAGGTGTTCGGCCCCAGTTTCGGATCAGGCCGTTGTACCCAGGTGCTCGACTCGATGTACTTCTCGCAGAACTGTGGCGCCGCTGGCGTCGAGGTCTGGATGCATGAGAAAGAGGCCTTGGCGACCGGAGTTTTCGGGAAGTCGATCTTGATGATGTTGCGTTCCTTGCCGGTCTTGGCCTTGTAGTCGCGCTGGTTGGCCATCGCATCGTTCAAGCCACGCTGATCACTGTAGAAAAACGCCAGAATCGGCAACTCGTCAGTTTTCGGGTTGCCCAGACGCAGTTCTGTCTGAGTCTGAAACTCGCGGCTGTTGATGACTTTGCGCGCGCCCATGAAGTTGCGGAAGGCGTCGACGCGCTCATTGCTACTCATCGGATTGCGCATGTTGAAGCCGCATTGCAACTGGTCCTGTTGCCGATTGTTGTTGTACCGGGTGAAGTGCGCGACCCAGGCATTCGGACTCAGGATCGGTGGTTTCATGGCCTGGCAGACCGCTTCTGCCGGAGCAGTGTTTTTGTTGTCGCCACAGCCTCGGTCATTGCGAAAGTCAGTCCAGGCATCGTTGGGGAACGCGCAATAGACATGCACCGGGGTCTCGGGGTCGCGAACCAGATCTCTGGGGGTAATCAGATAGCCATTTTGCGTGCTCATGCCGGGGTCTTCATAACTGATGCCGTCGGCCCGCATGTACGAAGCGGCAAAAGTCCCCAGCTCCAGCGCTTTCGGGCTGGGATTCCAGACGTCCCATTTTTGCCCCTTGGCCGGGTCGGCGCGGTGCGTGCCCCGAACCAATAGCCCTGAACAGTCCGAGGCGGGATCCTGACCGCAGCTGTCGACGGTTTTGTTGTACAACGATTCGACCTTCCTCAGCGTCTCGTCGCATGACTCGGCATTGGCCCATGTCGCCTGCACCAGCAGCGGGAACATGAGCAATGGAGCGATCCTGTTCAAACGTTTTTTCATGGCTTGCATCTCCTTGATTAGCCAACACACACCCTCAACGCGGGACCGGGTTGCAACCCGCGGCCCGCGTCTCGTTGTCCGATAACGCCGGCCGGAAAGGTTCAAGATTCCACGGCGTTTTGTTGCGGTAATTGAGCAGGACGCAATTCAATTGCTGGCGCATGCTGCCGGCGGATTTTTCGTTGTCCCGCCAGTTGCTGTCCGCGCCTTTGAGCGCCAGCAGTTGGTCGTACAACGCCGCCACCTGCTCGCCGGGCAAGGCACGCCCCGCCGCTGTGGGCACCACGCTAAGGCTCCATTCATCCTTGCCGGTGCCGGGGTCGAAACGTTTGATCCAGTCGGCTGAGGCAATGTATTGCGGTGCCTGAACCGGCAGTGGATTGCAGCCCGCCCTGGCCGATTCCTGCGCACTGACATTGGGGCGGAACGGTTCCAGATTCCATTCGGTCTTGCCCGGATAGTTCTGGATCAGGCAGCTCAATTGCCCGCGCATGCTGCCCGCCGATTTCTCGTTGTCACGCCACTGGCTATCGGCGCCACGCAGGGCGAACAGTTCTTTGTACAAGGCCTCCTGATCACTGGCCTGAATCGCTTTGCCTTGGGCAGTGGGCATGATCTTGAGTGACCATTCGTTCCTCTTGCTGCCGGGATCGTAACGTTCGATCCAGACTGCCTCGGCGATGTATTTCTGCGCCGGTGGCGCCGGTGTCGGCTGCGCGCCGCCAGCCGCCGTCAGGTCTATTGCCTGGTCAGCGGCGACATAGCTGAAACGTTGTTCGGCAGGCTTGGTGAAGTCCAGCCGCAGGATCGGCACGCTGTAGCCCTGCGCCTGGAGTTTCTTCTGGAAGTTGCGTGCGCTGTTCAGGCCGTTTTCCGGTTTCGGCGGAGCCTGATCGCCACGGGTGGCGAAGTTCTGGGTGCTGTTGACGTTGTAGATGAAGGCATCGATGTACTTCATGTTTTCGCTGCCGTCGTTAGTCGCGGTAGCGTTCTTCAACATGAACTCGTTGACCTGGGCACTGTAAGCGAACGGGTCTTTGTTGGTGGTGGTTGGCCGGGACTCGTGAACCCGGATCATTGCGTGCCAGTCGCTGGGTTTCTCGGCGTTGAAGGAACACTGACCGTACTGGATCGGGCCCTTCATCAGCCCGGTGTATTTCTGTGTCCATTGCTCTGCTGTGGTGACTCCGGCTTCCGCACAAGTGCCGTAGGCCAGCGCGGCATTGCGGTTGTTCATCACGCCCTGAGCGGCACGCGGTGGCTCGCGACTGTCGAAGAATCCGCAGCCGTACCACTTGCGTTCCGGCCCGGTACCGCCATCGAACGCGTAGATGCAGGTAAACCCCTGCTCCTTGACTGGCAGGTTCAACGCCGCCGCATCGGTGGGGGTTCGCAGGATCAGACCGGCCGGGTGAATGAGAATCTTCGTACTCAGATCCTTGCGAATCCACGAGTAGGAAGTTGCGCCGATCTTGACCGCGTAGGGGCTGTAGTCCCACGGGTTGAAGGGGCCGTCATTGACCATGCGCAAGGTCACACCACTGCAATAGTAGAGACCACGGGGGGCGCCGGTATCCGGCTCCTGACACTCTTGCTTGAGGGTGTTGTAGTTGTGATTGATCCGCTTGAGCGTGTCCTGTGGATCAAGCAGTGGCTGCGCGGCGAGCGTACTGCACAGCAACGGCAGCGCGCACGCCAAAGCGAAAGATGAAGTCCCGCGCGATAGCACGCGCGAGTCTGAGCGCTCCATTTTCATGAGATACCGTCCTGGTAAATCGGCCTGTCGATGTGGCCGTTGAAATGACTATAGAACACTCAGGGTTTTGCATTTTTTTCTAAAAAAATCCGGCTGCGCTGTAACGCATCGCCATGTCGTTTCTCTAGAGGGACAAGCAAGCGCAAACCGCTTGTAAAACCCAAGCTCAATTCGGAGAAACATCATGACTGCTACCACCCGCACCCTGTCCGCCACTGCACTGGTTCTGGCCCTCGGTTCCGCTCTGAGTATGGCCGCCATATCGACCGTCCACGCCGCTGACGCCGACATGGAAAAATGCTTCGGCGTGGCAATGAAAGGTCATAACGATTGCGCCGCAGGTGCAGGCACCACTTGTGCCGGCACCGCGAAAATGGACTACCAGGCAAACGCCTGGAAACTCGTTCCGAAAGGCACTTGCACGACCACTGAAAGCAAAACCTCGCCGACCGGCTTCGGTCAGATGGAAGCGTTCAAAGCCAAGTCCTGACCTGCGGCCTGCCTGAGTGACGATCATGTTCACAATCAACAACCCTGCCCTCTCCGACACTCAGGCAGCCCTCACCGGGCTCCCTGCCCGCGCCGGGCTGGGGCTCAAGACCGGGCACTTCAGGGAAGTGCTCGGGTCCCGACCGGACCTCGGTTTTTTCGAAGTCCACGCCGAAAACTACATGGTGGCCGGCGGGCCGTTTCACCATTTTCTCGGATTGATTCGCGAGCAGTACCCGCTGTCGCTGCACGGTGTCGGGCTGTCCATCGGCGCTGACGGGCCACTGGATGTTCAACATCTCAAGCGTCTCGGTGCACTGATCGATCGCTATCAACCGCACGCCTTTTCCGAACACCTGGCCTGGTCCAGCCATGGCCCGGTGTTCCTCAATGACTTGCTGCCACTGGCCTATGACACACCGACGCTGCACCGCGTCTGCGAGCATATCGATCAGGTGCAGAACACCCTCGGGCGCCGCATGCTGCTGGAAAATCCGGCGACCTATCTGGCCTTTCAACGCTCGACCCTCGACGAAGCTGACTTCATTGCCGAAGTCATCCGCCGCAGCGGCTGCGGCTTGTTGCTCGACGTCAATAACGTTTACGTGTCGTGCATCAATCATCAGCGCGATCCATTGGCTTATCTCGATGCCTTGCCATTGCACGCGGTGGGCGAGATTCATCTGGCCGGTTTTGCAGAAGATAGCGACAGTCTCGGCGACCGTTTGCTGGTCGACGATCATGGTGCGCCGATTGATCAGGCGGTGTGGAATCTGTACCGCCAATTGCTGGAGCGCACAGGCCCGGTGGCAACGCTGATCGAACGCGACAATCAGGTGCCGGTGTTCAGCGTCTTGCTCGCCGAAGCGCGGCAGGCTGATGACTTGCTGATGCAAGCCGGGGGTCGATCATGAGCACGCAAGCGGCCTTCACGGCGGCACTGCTCGATTTGCAATCGCCCTGCCCCGAAGGCCTGTGCAGCGCCAACGGTGCTGATCCCGAGAGCCGTTTCGCGGTGTATCGCAACAACGTGCAGAGTTCGCTGATCAACGCTCTGGGCGACAGTTATCCGGTGGTTGCGCAACTGGTTGGCGAGGAATTCTTCCGCGCCATGGCGGCCGTGTTCATACAGGCTCGGCCACCGCACAGTCCGTTGATGAGCTTCTATGGCGAAGATTTTGCGGATTTCATCGAAAGGTTTGAACCGGCATTCAGCGTGCCCTATCTGGCCGATGTCGCACGTCTCGAGCACCTGCGTACCGTCGCCTACCACGCCGCCGATGCCAGCCCGATACACCCGGAAAAAATCACCGCCGCCCTGTCTGCACCCGACTCTTTGAGCGAACTGTGCTTAGGGCTTCACCCGTCGTTGCGCTTGCTCGACTCAAGCCATGCCGTTGTCGCGATCTGGGCTGCGCATCAACACGACGCAACGCTTGAAGCCATCAACATTCACCAAGCGCAGTACGCCCTGGTCTTGCGTAACCATCTGGACGTCGAGGTGTTTGCCCTCGAACACGGCGCCAGCGTGTTTATCCGTCTATTGCTCGATGGCCAGTCACTGCTGGCAGCGGCGCAAAACAGCCCGGCGTTCGACCTCAGTCAAACCCTGGCCCTATTGATCGCACACAACGCCATCACTCATCTGAACGACAAGGAATCGCCATGAACACGCTCATCCTCCGCGCCATCGCGCTGCTGGAGAAAATCCCCCACAGCCTGATAGCTTTCATCGCGCGTTTTTCGATTGCGGCGGTGTTCTGGAAATCCGGACAGACCAAGGTCGAGGGCCTGGCCATCGATCTGATTGACGGGACTTTTCAACTCGGCTGGCCGCGTCTGGCGGACTCAACGATTCCACTGTTCAAAAGTGAATACCACGTGCCGCTGCTATCGCCGGAAATCGCCGCGCACATGGCCGCGTTTGCCGAGCACTTTTTCCCGATGCTGATTCTGCTCGGCTTCGCCACACGCTTTTCTGCCCTGGCGCTGCTGGGGATGACGCTGACCATCCAGCTGTTTGTGTATCCGGACGCGTATCCGACTCATGGTACGTGGGCGGCGGTGTTGCTGTTTCTGATGGCTCGTGGCCCTGGCAGGCTGTCGATAGATCACTTGATCGCACGCCGCTTCGCAAAATAAACAAATCCCCTGTGGGAGCGACGTCAGCGCTGGAGGCGATCCAGCGCCTCGCCGCTGCGCTTGAACCAGCCAATCAGATAGTCCGCCAGTACCTGCGTGCGTTTCGGCAAGCCGCCTTGATAAGGATGCACCAGGTACATCGGCATGCGCCGGGTCTGGTAATCGCGCAGGAGCCAGCGCAGTCGACCATCGGCCAATTCCGCTTGCAACAGGTACGACGGCAATCGGGCGATACCGGCCCCGGTCAACGCGGCTTTCTTGAGCAAGTTGTAATGGTTGCTGGCGAACGGCCCCGATACCCGCACGCGCAGCAACTCATGTTGCTGGTGATACAGCCACTCCTCGCGACCACTGTAATGGCTATTGAGCAAACAACGGTGCTCGGCCAGCGCCTGCGGCGTCGCCGGCTCGCCGAAACGCTCGAGATACGCCGGGCTCGCGCAGGTCATTTCCTGCCAGGCCAGCAGCGGCTTGGCCACCAATCGCTCGTCATTGGCCACTTCACTGCGGATTGCCAGATCGAAGCCGTCCCGGGACAGATCGCGGTAGCTGTTATTCAGCTCCAACTCTATCTGCACCTCGGGATATTTCTGCGAAAACTCCAGCAGCAGCCCATCGAAGAAGGTTTCCCCCAGCGACACCGGCACCGTCATACGCACCGGGCCGGCCATGTCGTCCTTCAACCGCGCCAATGCCTGACGCGCCTTTTCCACCTGGACAACCAGTGCCTGGGCTTGCGGCAACAATGCCGCGCCTGCCGCGGTCAGGCTTAAGCGCCGGGTCGTGCGTTGCAACAACACCACGGAAAAGCTCGCTTCCAACTGACTGATGCGCTTGGACAACTGGCCCTTGCTGCAACCCAGTTGCTGCGCCGCCAAAGTGAAACTGCCGGCCTCGATCAGAACGGCGAACGCCGCGAGGTCATCCATCTCGCTCATGGATTGTTTCCATTTGAAAACCAAAGGTTGCCCATTAGTGCGCTTATCTACAAAAAAAAACCACTCTAGACTGAAACCTCGTTCAATCACTCGAGGCACAGCACGATGAAAATTCTGTTGATAGGCGCTGGCGGCACCATCGGTTCGGCCGTGGACAAAGAACTGTCGCAACGTCATGAAGTCATTCGTATCGGCCGCAACAGCGGTGATTTCAACGTCGACATCAGCGACAGCGCGTCCATCCGCAAGCTGTTCGAACAGACCGGCAAGTTCGACGCACTGGTCTGCGCGGCCGGTAACGTGACCTTTGCCCCGCTGGGTGAGATGACTGAAGACAGCTTCGCCCTGGGCCTCAAAGACAAGCTGATGGGCCAGGTCAACCTGCTGCTGATCGGCCGCGAATTCGCCAATGACGGTGCTTCGTTCACCTTCACCACCGGCGTCCTCAGTCATGACCCGATCCGCAGTGGTGCGTCGGCGGCGCTGGTCAATGGCGCACTGGACAGCTTCGTGCGCGCGGCCGCCATCGAACTGCCGCGTGGACTGCGCGTGAACTCGATCAGCCCGACCGTCCTGCTGGAAGCGATGGGCAGTTATGCGCCGTATTTCCGTGGTTACAAGCCGGTTCCGGCGGCGGATGTGGCTTTGGCCTACGCGAAAAGTGTTGAAGGCTTGCAAACCGGTCAGACATTTCACGTGGGCTAAACCCTTGTGATGAACGGTCAGGCTGCGTAACGTGGCGGCACTTGTCTGGAGAGCCGAAGATGCGTGTTGCCCGTTCGTTAGTCCTTGTTGCCTTGCTGCCATTGTTTGCCGCCTGCCAATTGTTCGATGGCCAGCGTGAAAGTGCCTCGCATGTCGGGCAGACGCGAATGCAGGGGCAACTGACGGCGGTCGACGGTAAACTGGTGTTCCAGCCGTGTCAGGATCAACGCCAATACGTGATCAACGACATCGGCGGCACCAGCATCCTGCAAGAGGCTGCGACCCTCGCCGATGAGCAGGGCAAACTGTTCGCCGACGTACGCGGCAAAGTCGCCGGCGACCGCCTCGACCTCACCCAGTTGTATCGCGTCGAGCGCTCCGGCACCGCGTGCGATGACGCCAATTTCAAACTGCTGATCCTGCGCGCCACCGGCCATGGCCCGGAATGGAACGTCAAAGTCAGCGGCAAAGGCATGGTCATCGACCGTGATGGCCAGCCACCGCTCGCCGTGCCTTATGTTGAAGAACAACTGGGCGACGGTCGCTTCAACCTCAGCAGCGAAGCCAACAACCAGCGCATCGAACTGTGGGTCGCGCCGCAACGCTGTGTCGACAGCAAAACCGGCAGCGTGCAGCACATGAGCGCCGAACTGCGCATCGACGGCCAGGTGCAGCGTGGCTGCGGGTATTTCGGCGGATCGCGCAACGACTGAGCGTTTTAGCCTCACCGGATCCGGCCTTTGCGGCTTATAATCGCGGCCTTCAAACGCCCTGGCGCAGTTGTGCGCCCCGCGAACCCGGATCCTCGCCATGTTACGAATCACTGAACTCAAGCTGCCAATCGACCATCCCGAAGAAGACCTGCGCGTCGCCATCGTGCAGCGCCTGGGCATCGCCAGCGATGACTTGCTCGATTTCACCTTGTTCAAGCGCAGCTACGACGCGCGCAAAAAATCCTCCGAACTCTGCTTCATCTACACCATCGACCTCGAAGTGCGCGACGAGGCCAAGGTGCTGGGCAAGTTCGCCGACGACCGTAACGTCAACGTGGCGCCGGATGTCAGCTACAAATTCGTCGGCCAGGCGCCGAGCGACCTGAGCCAGCGCCCGATCGTGGTCGGTTTCGGCCCGTGCGGGATCTTCGCCGGCCTGTTGCTGGCACAGATGGGCTTCAAGCCGATCATCCTCGAACGCGGCACCGAAGTGCGTCAGCGCACCAAGGACACCTGGGGCCTGTGGCGTAAAAGCGTGCTCAACCCCGAGTCGAACGTGCAGTTCGGCGAAGGCGGCGCGGGGACGTTCTCCGACGGCAAGCTGTACAGCCAGATCAAGGATCCGAAGTTCCTCGGCCGCAAAGTCCTGCACGAGTTCGTCAAGGCCGGTGCGCCGGAAGAAATCCTCTACGTCAGCAAGCCGCACATCGGTACGTTCCGTCTGACCGGCATGGTCGAAACCATGCGTGAAGAAATCCGCGCACTGGGTGGTGAAGTGCGCTTTCAGGAGCGCGTCACTGACGTACTGATCGACGACGGCCAACTGGTCGGCGTGCAACTGGCGAGTGGCGAAACCCTGCATTCGAAACACGTGGTCCTGGCCCTCGGCCACAGTGCCCGTGACACCTTCCGCATGCTCCACAGCCGTGGCGTGTTCATGGAAGCCAAGCCGTTCTCGGTGGGCTTCCGTATCGAACACCCGCAATCGCTGATCGACCGCGCGCGGCTGGGCAAATACGCCGGCCACCCGAAACTGGGCGCTGCCGACTACAAACTGGTGCACCACGCCAAGAACGGCCGCTCGGTCTACAGCTTCTGCATGTGCCCGGGCGGCACCGTGGTCGCGGCGACTTCCGAGCCGAACCGCGTGGTCACCAACGGCATGAGTCAGTACTCGCGTAACGAGCGCAATGCCAACTCCGGCATCGTCGTCGGCATCACTCCGGAAGTCGATTATCCGGGTGGCCCGCTGGCCGGCATCGAGTTGCAGGAGCGCCTGGAATCCCACGCGTTCATCCTCGGCGGCAGCGATTACAAAGCCCCGGCGCAATTGGTCGGCGACTTCATCAACGACATTCCTTCGACCGAACTGGGTGAAGTCGAGCCGTCGTACAAACCGGGCGTAGCACTGGGCGATCTGGCCCTGGCGCTGCCGGACTTTGCCATTGAAGCGATCCGTGAAGCATTGCCGGCGTTCGAGAAGCAGATTCGCGGTTACTCGCTGCACGATGCGGTGTTGACCGGGATCGAGACGCGCACCTCGTCGCCGCTGCGTATTACCCGTAACGAGACGCTGCAGAGCATGAACGTGAAGGGCTTGTTCCCGGCCGGTGAAGGCGCGGGTTATGCGGGCGGGATTCTGTCGGCGGGGGTTGACGGAATTCGCATCGCCGAAGCCGTGGCTCGCGACATTCTGGGCCTGGAAGCCTGATCAGCTAAATCTGCAACAACGCAAAAAACTGTGGGAGCTGGCTTGCCAGCGATGGCGGAAATTCAGTCAACATCAATGTTGAATCTGAGTCAGTCATCGCAGGCAAGCCAGCTCCCACATTTGATTCAGGTGTGTCAGATATTGGCGCGCAACACTGAAGTCGGCAGCGCCTCACCGCGTTCGGCAGTCGCCACTACCGCCGCGATCAACCCACTCAACTCATACCCCTGCACCTTGAGCCAGTCCTGATCGTAATAAGTGTCGGCATAACGTTCGCCGCCATCGCACAAAATCGCCACGATCGACCCCGACTCCCCCGCCACTTTCATCTGCTGCGCCGCCATCAGCGCACCGATCAGATTGGTCCCGCTCGACCCGCCGACATGCCGCCCCAGACGCTGCGCCAAATAGTGCATGGCTGCCAGTGACAAGGCGTCCGGCACCTTGACCATGGCATCGATCACTTTGGGCAGGAACGACGCCTCCACCCGTGGCCGACCAATACCCTCGATCCGCGAACCGCAATCCAGGCGCAGACCGGCATCGCCGGTCTGGTAGTAATCGAAGAACACCGAACGCTCGGCATCCGCGCACAGTACGCGGGTGCAGTGCTGGCGATAACGCACGTAGCGGCCGAGGGTCGCGGTGGTGCCGCCGGTACCGGGGCTGGAAATCAGCCAGCTCGGCTCGGGATACTTCTCGTAGCGCATCTGCTGGAAAATCGATTCGGCGATGTTGTTGTTCGCTCGCCAGTCGGTGGCGCGTTCGGCGTAAGTGAACTGGTCGATGAAGTGACCACCATGCTCGCGAGCCAGGCGCTCGGATTCGGCGTAGATCTGCGTCGGATCTTTCACCAGATGACTCTGACCACCGTAGAAAGCAATCTGGGCAATCTTCTCCTTCGACGTGGTCGCCGGCATGACCGCTATGAACGGCAGACCGAGCATGCGTGCGAAATAGGCTTCGGAAATCGCCGTTGAGCCGCTGGACGCCTCGATCACCGGCGCGCCGGGTTTGAGCCAGCCATTACACAGCGCATACAGAAACAGCGAACGGGCCAGACGGTGCTTGAGGCTGCCGGTCGGATGACTGGATTCGTCCTTGAAGTACAACTCGATGCCCGGGAAACCCGGCAGCGGCAAGGGGATCAGGTGGGTGTCGGCGCTGCGCTGGAAATCCGCTTCGATGATGCGGATAGCTTCGCGTGCCCACTGTCGGTTGTCGCTCATGGTCATGATTCTCATTGGATCGCGGCGGGAGATCAGCCTCCCTGGAAGGCTCATCCGTCAGCTTAGGAAAAATCCTGCAGCGCGCACAGATACAGCTGAGTCTCAATGTGTCAGGCAACTGCTAGGCTCAGCGTGACTTGAGCCGGACACCTTGTAACGACATATAACAAAAAAGAATATAACTTTTGTTTTAACAACTAACAGTACGGGTTAGGGTGTTCCACCTTTTTGACGATTCGATGGAGAGCGACCTTGCCTCTGCGTAGCACTTTCACGCGTTTCTTTCAGTTGGAAGCTGCCAGCGGTCTGTTATTGATCGCCGCGGCCATTCTGGCTTTGATTATCAACAACTCGCCCCTGTCGTGGCTGTACACCGGCCTGCTCGACACGCCAGTGGTAGCACAGATCGGCGCGCTGAAAATCGCCAAGCCCTTGCTGCTGTGGATCAACGACGGCCTGATGGCGCTGTTCTTCCTGCTGATTGGCCTGGAAGTGAAGCGCGAAGTCCTCGACGGTCAGCTGTCCAAGCCATCGCAGATCGTGTTGCCTGGCGCGGCCGCTATCGGCGGCATGCTGGTGCCGGCGCTGATCTACTGGTTCCTCAACCGCGACAACCCGGCAGCGCTCGACGGCTGGGCCATCCCGACCGCCACCGACATCGCCTTCGCCCTCGGCGTGCTGGCCCTGCTGGGCAAGCGTGTGCCTGTGTCGCTGAAGCTGTTTCTGATGACGCTGGCGATCATCGACGACCTCGGCGCCATCGTGATCATTGCGATCTTCTACTCGGGTGAATTGTCGACTCTGTCGCTGGGTCTGGCGGCGGCGTGTATAGCGGCGCTGGTGGCGATGAACCGGCTCGGCGTGGTCAAGCTTGGGCCGTACATGATCATCGGCCTGATCCTGTGGGTGTGCGTTCTCAAGAGCGGTGTCCATGCGACGCTGGCCGGCGTGACCCTGGCCTTCTGCATCCCGCTGCGGACGAAAAACGCCGAACCTTCGCCACTGCTGACGCTGGAACACGCGCTGCATCCTTGGGTGGCCTACGGCATTCTGCCGCTGTTCGCCTTTGCCAACGCTGGCCTGTCGCTGAGCGGTGTCACCGTCGAAAGCTTTACCCACCACGTACCGATGGGCATCGCCGTCGGCCTCTTGCTGGGCAAGACCGTCGGCGTGTTCGGCCTGACCTGGCTGGCCGTGAAGATCGGCATCGCTTCCCTGCCCCAGGGTGCCAATTGGGGTCAGGTGTTGGGCGTGGCGATCCTCTGCGGCATCGGCTTCACCATGAGCCTGTTTGTCGGTTCGCTGGCGTTTGAACCGGGCGTGAGCGACTACGCCGGCATGGATCGAATGGGCATTCTGACAGGATCGTTGTTTGCCGCGTTGATCGGTTATGCGGTGACGGCGGCGGCGAGTCGCAAGAACACAGCCTTATCGGCATAGAACCGTGTGGTGAGGGGGGTTATCCCCTTCACCACCGTTCAGTTCCAATCAATACATAGCGAACAATCCTACGTCTTTAGAGACGCGTCCTACAGCCACATCTTTCGCGCTTCGTTAACGTCGCACAGCCCTTTCAAGGGGCTGTCGATGGATAAGCGAAAGGACGATCAGTGGCTCGCAACAAGGACATTCCCCGGGTTCCCAACCCACCGGAGGGCGACGGGCACCACGTCACTCACCGATACATGACGGCCAGCGAACTGGCCGCTCGCGAATCCAGACAAAACGCTTATGACGCCATGTTGGCGCGGCAGGAGGCTTTTGAGCGCACCCGCGAAGTGGCTGCGAAAAAGTCTGAGGTCCCGCGCGCTGGGTGCGTGTTCGCCAAGTCCTGCAAGTTGCCGGACGCCATCATCGACTACTCGAATCCTTCGGGCATGGTGCCGACCGACAGCCTGAAGGATTACGGTGAAATTGCGTGGCTCGGCGCTCGCGAAGTCGATGCCGCGGGCGTGCTGAATCTGCAAGCGATCAGCGGCGACACGGTTTCCCTGGGCGTCGGGCGCATCGCAATACGCATGCCCGCCCTCACCGCTAGCACTATCACATCACTTGGCGCGGTGGGTGCTGCCGCTCTCTCGGCGGTGGTCGCGCTGTTCTGGACGCCCACCCTCGGCGACAGCGCGCTCTACACCGAAGATCAACTGCGTGCCCTGAAACAAGCCCGTACCCGCGTGCGCCTGCGCGTTGAACAACAGGCCGACGGCAGCCTCAAGGGCTACGGCTTTTACACCGGCAAGAACCGCGATTGGGAAATGGTCGATGTCGTGCAGTTCAGTGCGCGTGGCAGCCAGTTCATCGCGGATCTTGGTGAAGGCGTCGAGCTGATCTGGACACCGGCGGTGGATGGCTCGGACATCCTCGGCATTCCTGCCTTGGAGGCTGCACCGCAGGCGCCGCACATCTGGGTTTATCCGCCGACGAAAGCGGCGGACGGGATTCTGGTGAATCCGGTTTATCCGCCGGAGTATCGGGATTTTATTCTGGTCTTTCCGGCGAGTTCGGGGGTTAGGCCGGTATATATAGTCTTAAACGTCCCTAAAGATTTCAAATACCACCCCGCCCCTGTTTCGCTGCCGGCGTTTCCAGACGTGAAACCTGCACCACTAAAAACCTCCGTTCGCGGTGGAGGGAAAAAGCGAAGACGTTGGAAAGATGCATCGGGGAAAATTTACGAATGGGACTCTCAGCATGGCAAGGTTGAGATGTACACCAAGCAAGGAAAACACCTTGGAGAATACGACCCGAAAACAGGGAAACAAACAAAGCCTGCCGATTCCACAAGGAGAGTAGAAAAATGAAGCATGTAATAGAGGTATTCGATCGAAAGACTGAGGATTTGCTCCTAAGCGTGGAGATCGCGTCGCATCACGAGGAAGCATTGAAGGTGCTGATGAACTGGCAACATCCTGAAGATGAGTTCGATGGCTCTGATTTAGACGAAGAGCAGATCAGAGTTTTGGAGGACTGGACTGGTGAAAAGCTCTTGGACGCTACTCATATAGTTCAGTTGGTGTGCATCGAATGACTTATGGCAACTTCAAGCTGAAACACACCATCGAGGCATTTAATAAACGCACAGCTCGGTTAGTTTTCGAGATCCCAGTTCCCGATGGAAACATTGAGCGGCTCAGAATAATCATGCATTGGGTCAATCCCGAAGACGAAATCTTTGGTTATGACCTCGACCAAGAGCAGATAAAGCAATTGGAAGCTTTAATCGGTCGAGCTTTCTACGACTCTAAATACGATTTTCAAATGGGTTGTCATGGAAGCGAGTAAATACCTTAAAAAAACCCCGACCAGTCACCTGATCGGGGTTTTCTTTACCCTAAATCCCGCTTAGTGCGAAACGCGGCTGGTCCCGCCAACGGTGGAGATGCGTACACGTTCACCAACGCGGAACACTTCATTCTCCTGAACCTGCTGCACATAGGCGCGCATGCTGCCGTCGTCTTCGCGCACGGTGATTTCCACGCCTTGGGTACGGGTCAGGCCTTCTTCAGTAGCCGAGCCGATCAGACCGCCCGCCACTGCACCGATGACCGCAGCCACGATGCTGCCTTTGCCGCCACCGATGGCGCTGCCGCCGACACCGCCGACCACTGCGCCTGCAGCGCCGCCGATTGGGGTTTTGGTGCCTTCGATCTTGACGGGACGCAGGGATTCGATGGTGCCCATGCGAATCGTCTGCACGCGACGCGCTTCGTCACGGGAGTAGGAGTCACCGGTCAGGCTCGATTGGCAGCCGGTAAGCAACATCGCCATCGTGGAAAAGGAAGCAACCAGCAGAACAGACTTACGCATAGCATCAACTCCAAAGAAACATATATTCATTAAACTCCGTGGCTTGACGCCTGTCACGACACCGCCCGGACAAATTGGCTTTCATTCAGGCGCGGTACAGACACCTGCTTTACCAGAGGTAGCCACTACAGTAGCGCCAAATTACCGATTCTGCGCCACGGACACCAAGGATTTTCATGGATTACTTCATCATTGCCGTTACCACCGTCGCCGGTTTGTACTTCCATGGGTGGCTGTACGTACGGATCAAACGCTGGATAGATCGCGATCTGGCGTTGTCACTGGCCGGCAAGGACGAAGGTAAACGCGCCTTCATGCTCGAACAATTGGCCCGCGCTCAGGCGCAGAAGATCAAGCGTCGAGACCTTTCTAAGTGGCTTGAGGCCGCTGCGGCAGGCTATCTCGCTCGGTAGACTGCTTAAGGTGCCAGACGTTCAAGAATCCAGTCGGCGCCCTGCACACGGTAGTTGAGGCGATCGTGCAGACGGCTCGGACGGCCCTGCCAGAACTCGATGCGCTCGGGCAGCAAGCGGTAACCGCCCCAGTGTTGCGGGCAGTCAGGCTGGGTGTCGCTGAAACGTTGTTCGGTCGCCTTGAGCAGATCTTCCAGCTCTCCCCGCCCGTTGATCACCCGGCTCTGCGGCGATGCCCAGGCGCCGAGGCGGCTGCCCAGCGGTCGCACCTGATAATAGGCATCGGACTCTTCAGGCGTGACCTTCACTACCCGGCCTTCGATGCGCACCTGGCGCTCGAGGGTCGGCCAGAAGAAGGTCATGGCGGCAAACGGATTGGCCGCCAGATGCTGGCCCTTGGCACTGTCGTAGTTGGTGAAGAAGGTGAAGCCCTGCTCGTCCAGGCCCTTGAGCAGCAGAATGCGGCAATGCGGACGCCCGCCCGCATCGACCGTGGCCAGGGTCATGGCGTTGGCTTCCACCGGCGCCTGTTCGGTTTTCACCGCATCGGCGAACCATTGGTGGAACAGCGCGAACGGCTCGGCCGGGGCCTGCGCCTCGGTCAAACCATCCCGGGTGTAATCACGACGCATATCTGCCAGAGCTTGGGTCATGGCGCAGTCCTTTTCGTTAGCGGATCACTTTTTGGTGGCGTCGGCAGCGGCGACTTTCTTGTCGGCCGCAGCGGCTTTGGCGGGTGCGGTTTTCTTCGCCGGAGCCTTGGCTGGCGCTTTCTTCGCAGGTGCTTTGGCAGCGGCTTTCTTGGCGGGTGCCTTTTTGGTGGCCGGTACGGCAGCTTTCTTCGCGGCTGGCGCCGGGGTGACTGGTTTGGCCACTGGCTTGACGTCCTGCGCAGCGACCATGGTCACTGGCTTCGGCGCCGGCATGTTGTATTTGCTCAACAGCGCAACCATGGTGTTCTGCGGGGTCACCAGCATTTCCACGCGACGGTTCAGGGCACGGCCTTCAACGCTGTCGTTGGCGGCACGCGGGGCTTCGGAGCCCATGCCGCGCAGCATCAGGCGATCACGCTGCAAGCCGCTGAGGCGGAAGATCGCCGCAATGGCCTGGGCACGTTCTTGACTCAGTTTGATATTGGCTGGCGCAGCACCGCTGGAGTCACTGTGGCCAAGTACCAACACCGCAGTTTTCGGGTCGGCTTCGAGGATTTTCGCCACGCGGGTGAACGGGCCGAGGGTCACTGGCAGCAACATCGCCGGGCGATCCGGGTTGAACGAGCCTTCTACCGGCGCGGTCACGACCAGCACGTTGTCACGGCGTTCGAGTTGCAGATTGCTGTCCTGGATCGCGGTACGCAGGCGTGGTTCGTAGTCGTCGAGCCAGGCTTGAGTGACTTTCGGGTCCGGCATCGGCACGACCTTGGCGGTGTCCTGATCCTTGCCGCCGAACGGCCACCACCATTTGCCGCCCTTGTCGGCCTCGGCTTTGGCCACTTCAACCGGTTTGGCTTCGGGCTTCACTTCCGGCTTGGTGTCGGCCTTGGCGGTCGAATCGTCCGAGCCAAAAGGCCAGTACCATGGGCTGCTGCTTTCAGCCTTGGCTACCGGAGCGGCGGCAGCGGGTTTCAACGGAGCCGGGGCAGGCTCTTTGGCCGCCACCTTGTCGGAAGACCCGAACGGCCACCAGCTACCGCCGTCGGCATCGTTTTTCGGAGTCTGTGCACAACCGGTGATCGCAACACACAGGGCCAGGGCGAGAGTCGTTTTAGCTGACATTGAAAATCCACAAAATGAAGTAATGAAAAATCAGAGCACTTTCGCCCGGATAAACAGACGCTTTGAATCGAAAAACCTGTCGAGGTTCCGGCCCTGGAACCTCTGATGACGCTTTACAGACAAGTGGCAAGCACCCGCGCGAGCTTCTGCGCACGCGGATCCATCAAGACGTACGGCCCTAGGGTATTTGTCACAAAACCAAACGCGACATCATGCTCAGGGTCAGCAAAACCGATCGAACCGCCTGCGCCCGGATGGCCGAACGCCCGTGGGCCGAGGCCGTAAGTGGCGTTGGGCACGTCCGGTTGATCGAGCATGCAGCCCAGACCGAAACGGGTGCGGGTCAGCAGGGTCTTGTCTTCGCCGAGGCTATGCTCGCGGGTCAGCTCTTCGAGCATGTCGCTTTCAAGCAGGCTGCCGTCGAGCAGACCGGCGTAGAAACCAGCGAGGCTGCGCGCGTTGCCGTGGCCATTGGCTGCCGGTTGTTGCATGCGCCGCCACTCCGGTTTGTTGGTGCTGGTGAGCACCGACGGTGGGTTGGTGAAGGCGCGGGTGGTCATGGCGGTCGGTTCACGCATGGTCACTTGCAGAAGACGCTGAGCGGCGGCGTCACCCGCATTGCCCTTGCCCCGGGCGATATGCGCGACACGGTGAAACTCTTCGTCGGCCAAACCGACATGGAAATCCAGACCCAGTGGCTTGGCGATACGGGCGACGATGGATTCACCCGGTCCGCGACCGTCGGCGCGGCGCAACAACTCACCGATCAGCCAGCCGTAAGTGATCGCGGCATAACCGTGGCCAGTGCCCGGCGTCCACCACGGCGCCTCAGCCGCGAGAGCGTCGACCATGGTTTGCCATTCATAAAGGGCTTCAGGCGCCAGCAACTCGCGCAGGGCCGGCAGACCGGCCTGATGGCAGAGCAATTGGCGCAGGGTCACGGCCTCTTTGCCGGCGGCGGCGAACTCCGGCCAGTAGCGGGCGACCGGAACATCCAGTTGCAACTTGCCCTCGGCGACCAGTTGCAGCGCTGTCACGGCGGTGAAGGTTTTGGTGCAGGAGAACAGGTTGGCGATGGTGTCGCTGTGCCAGGCCTCGGCGCCGTCCTTGTCGGCAGTACCGGACCAGAGGTCGAGGACGGTTTCTCCGCCGACCTGAATGCACAAGGCTGCGCCGCGTTCCTGGGGATCGTCGAACAGTGCGGCGAAAGCTTCGCGCACCGCTTCGAATTGAAGCTCGTAATGTCCCTGAATCTGCACCCGCAACTCCCCCGCGAAAACGCTCTACAAAGTGGCCCGCATTGTTCCAGCCCTTGAGGGATTTGGGAACAGCTGCGGGCTGGACGGTTGAATCGGATTTTTGGGTGTGGCGAGGGGGCTTGCCCACTCGCCACAGTGTCAGTCAGTGACCATTGCCCGAATGCCCACCCGCATGCCCTGCACCCGGGCCTTTGCCGGCTTCGCCCTTGCGCCCGCCTTCAGCTTCATGACCGGCGACCGCTGCGGCTTTCTCCGCCTCTTTGCCAAGCTGATCAACCGCCTGCAAATTGCTCTTGCGCACCGTTTCGACAAAGCCCTGATACGGCAGATCGGTCACGCCGACCAAACCAAAGTGCCCGTTCTCGCCATCCAGCAGACGCCCGGTCACCGGTTGATCCAGATACTGGAACCAGTGCACGCCGACAATCGACGGTTCACTCAAGGCCTGTTTGAGGAAGTTGGCATACGCCGCGCCGCGATCCTCTTCCTTGGCCAGTTGCGTCACACCACCCCAGAACGGGCCGCGATCAGTGGAGCCGAAGTTGAACTCGGTAATCAGCACCGGTTTGTCCAATGCATTCAAAGCGGCAAAGTCATAACCGTCCTGCGGTTTGAGCGTGTACATGTTGAAACTCAGCACATCGCAATATTGCGCGCAGGACGCCACGGCTTCCGGGGTGCTGATGGCGAAGCGGCCGCCGAGCAGCAACTGGTTCGGCGCATGCCATTTCAGCGAGTCGGAGATGGTCTTGAAATAGGTGTCGGCGAAGACCTTCTGGAAGTATTTGAAGTCGGCCTCGATTTCCGGGTGTTCCGGGTTCGGCAGCGGCGGGACGAAACCCGGATCTTCCATCAATTCCCACGCCGGCAGATCGATGCCCCAGGCTTTCGACAGCCCCGCCTGATTACGGTATTTGTCACGCAATTGCTTGAGAAACGCGCGTTTGGCCGGCACGTCGGTGGTCATTTTCAAGGTGCCGTAAGCCAGCGCGTAACGGGATTTCGGATCGTCGCCGGGACCGGCCCACGCCAGTTCGTTATCGGCGAAATAGCCGATCAGCCACGGATCATCGCGATGATCGCGGGCAGCGATGGCCACGGCGCGTTCGGTGGCCATGGCGAAACGCGGATCGAACGGGTCGGGCATGCCGCCCCACCAGTCGCTGCCGGTGCTGATGCTGGTGTAATCGCCGACGATCGACAGCGGCAAGGTGTACGGCACGCGGTCGGCGTCAGCCAGCGCATCGGCACTCCAGTTGCCGATCGTGTTGAAACCCCAGGCTTGCAGGCGATCAAGGGTATGGCTGGCCCACTGCTGCTCATCGACCGTGGCTTTGCACGGAGCCGTGACGGTTTGATCGGCAGCTTTTTCAGCAGTCGTTGCCACCGCGTCGGTTTTCGCCGCTTCGGCGACACCGGACTTCGCTTCACTGGCTCCTGCTACAGGTTCTGCGGCTTTCGCTGCCGTTTCTTCCACCGCGCCAGCCTTGGCCGCTTCAGCGATTCCCGCCTTGCTGTCGCTGTCCGGCGCGCAGGGCTCGCCGTAAACCCGCTGCAGGTTGGCGGCATAGAAGTCGTACCAGCGCCCATTGCCGTAGCCCCGGCCCTGATCGGCGCCGTTGCCGCCACGGTTGTCGCCTTCACCAAAGTGAATGGCAAGGGGCTCGCCGGTTTTTGGCAGGGATTCGAACATGTGTTCGCGACCCGCCACGTAGGTCTGGTTGACCTCGGGGCTGATGGTGTTGACGCCGAGGGAGTAAAACGGATGCCCTTCTGGCGTCACCAGATACCAGCGACCGTCGCGTTTTTCCGTGCGGAAGAAGCCGCTGGCCTTAAAGGCCGGGCCTTTGCTCCAGCCGCCGAACTTGTCCAGCGAGGACTTCTCGCGCTCGGCCAGCCAGGTTTTCAGCTGTTGCTGTTCCTTGGCGGCGGCAGATTTGAGTTGTTCGTCAGTGGCGATTTTTTCCGGCCATTTGCTGCGGGTCGACTGACCATAAGCGTCGACCAGATTGCCGTACACCGCTTGCGTGACCGCCTCGCCGTCCTGCACGCCAAAGCGTTCGAGCAGCAGGCTCTGGGCAACTTTCGGCTGATCCATCGACAGACTCACCGATACGATTTGGCTTCGATCAATCTCGCCGCTACTGCTGGCCAGCAAAATGCGTTGACCATCGACGGTCATCGGCATCGGCGGCCCGGCCTTCATGCCCTGGCTCAGTGGCGTAGCCGCTACCAACGGCACCAGCAAGGTTTGCGCCGGGCCGGCCGGCAGGTCGACGCGACTGGTCAGCGTCTGGCCATTGTTGCTCTGGATCTGCACATAGACCGTCACGGCCCAGTTCATCGCACTCTGCAGGCGCAGGCTCATCATTCCGGACTGCGACCAGTCCCAGGCACCGGTCTGCGGAGTCAGGCGCAACGTCGGGCGGGCCACCGGGTTGAACGTCACCCGGCGCAGCACTTCACCCTCAGGGGTTTGTTCGGCGTTGGCTTGCGGCAGGTCGGCGTTTTCCGTGGTGATTTTCACCACGTCGGCGGGACGGACAAAGTTGAACAGCGTCTGCTGGCCAGCAGGCGCCGCCAGCAACGGGGCGGCGAAGATCAAGGCAAACACGGCAGGCAACGAACGGCGGATCATAAGAACGGAGTTCTCCCTAACGACCAAAAGGCCAATGGAAAAGCGTTGGCAGAGAGATAGACAGCGCGGCGGGCGAAATTGCCCACCGGTGTCTCAGGATATTTCACGACGGAAAGGAGGCAACGCATTGAGGATCGCCTTGCCGTAGCGCTGGGTGACCAGGCGCCGGTCGAGCAAGGTGATGGTGCCGCGGTCTTCTTCGGTACGCAGCAGACGCCCGCAGGCCTGAACCAGCTTCAGCGAGGCATCGGGCACCGAGATTTCCATGAACGGATTGCCGCCACGGGCTTCGATCCACTCCGACAGCGCGGCCTCGACCGGATCGTCCGGCACCGAGAACGGAATCTTGGCGATCACTACGTGCTCGCAATACGCGCCCGGCAAGTCGACACCCTCGGCAAAACTGGCGAGACCGAACAGCACGCTGGAATCACCACCATCGACCCGCGCCTTGTGCTTGTTCAGGGTTTCCTGTTTCGACAGGTTGCCTTGAATGAACACTTGCTTGCGCCAGTCGCGGTCGAGACCGTCGAACACGTCTTGCATCTGTTTGCGCGAGGAGAACAGCACCAGCGTGCCGCGCGAACCTTCGACCAGATCCGGCAACTCACGGATGATCGCGGCGGTGTGAGCAGCGGCATCGCGCGGGTCGGCTTTCAGATCCGGCACGCGCAACACGCCAGCGTCAGCGTGATGGAACGGGCTCGGCACCACGGCGGTGACGGCTTTTTTCGGCAGGCCGGCACGCATGCGGAAGCGGTCGAACGTGCCCAGCGCGGTCAGCGTTGCCGACGTCACCAGACAGCCGTAGGCGACGTTCCACAGGCTACGACGCAAGGTTTCGGCGGCGAGGATCGGGCTGGCGTTGACCTCGATGTCGAACAATGAGCCGCTTTCGGCCAGGGTCAGCCAGCGCGCCATCGGCGGGCTGTCTTCCGGGTCTTCGGCGGTGAACGCGGTCCATAGTTCCCAGTTGCCGGAGGCACGGGACAACAGGCTGCCGAACAGCGGATACCACTCTTCGGCCTGATTGCTGGCGATGCCGATGTTGACCTCGCCGTCCATGCCTTCCTTGAGCAGGTCGGTCAGGCGCGTGAACAGGTCATTAAGACGGGCGAAGCCTTTCTTCAGCTCAATGCCCATTTCGCGCATGTGTTCGGGAATGACCCCGGCAACAAAGCGATGGCGAGGCCGCTCACGGCCCTCGACGTCTTCGCCGGGTTTGAAATCGGCAATCTGCTCGCAGGCCGTAAACATGAACTGCTGCTGGGTCTTGATCTCGCGCGCCAGCTCCGGCACTTGCTCGATCAACTTGCCGAGATCTCCCGGCAGCGGATGCTGGGCCAGCAACTTGGTGAGGTTCTTGGCGGTGGTTTCCAGCCAGTCGGCGGTGGAACGCAGGCGTGTGTAATGGGCGAAGTGGCCGATGGCCTTGTCCGGCAGGTGATGACCTTCGTCGAACACGTAAATGGTGTCGCGCGGGTCGGGCAACACCGCGCCGCCGCCGAGCGCCAGGTCAGCCAGAACCATGTCGTGGTTGGTGACGATCACGTCAACCTTGCCCATGCCCTCGCGGACCTTGTAGAAGGCGCACTGGCCGAAGTTCGGGCAATGGCGGTTGGTGCACTGGCTGTGATCGGTGGTCAGGCGCGCCCAGTCGGCGTCTTCCAGCGCATTCGGCCAGCTGTCGCGGTCGCCGTCCCATTTATTGCCGGCAAGCTTTTCGATCATGCTGGTGAACAGCTTCTGACTGGCCTCATCGACCTCGATCTTGAAGCCTTCCTCTTCGAACAGCTGGGCCGTGGCAGTTTGCGCGTGACCTTCCTGCAACAGCATGTCGAGCTTGGACAGGCACATGTAACGGCCACGGCCCTTGGCCAATGCGAAGCTGAAGTTCAGCCCGCTGTTGCGCATCAGGTCGGGCAAATCCTTGTAGACGATCTGCTCTTGCAGCGCGACGGTCGCGGTCGCGATCACCAGACGTTTGCCCGCCAGTTTGGCAGTAGGGATCGCCGCGAGGCTGTAGGCCACGGTTTTACCGGTACCGGTGCCGGCTTCCACCGCGACAATCGCGGGGTCGCCACTGCGCCGGCCTTCGTCGTCGGTATCGATATCTCCGAGGACTTTGGCGATTTCAGCGATCATCAGGCGCTGGCCGTAACGCGGCTTGAGGCTCTTGGCCTCTAGAAAACGCGAGTAGGCGCCCTGGATCGTGGTTTTGAGTTCAGTGCTGATCATTGAGTGTCGGGCGCAAAAACGCTGGATAAATTTTCAGTGGTTCGGTTCGGCGGCTATCATACCCCGCGAATCGATCCCGCGCAGAACGGAGTACCCCAATGACACCTTTTAGCCTCGTTTACCCCCTGCATGTCCTCTCCGCCCTAGTGTGGGTCGGCGGCATGTTTTTCGCCTGGATGGTCCTGCGCCCGGCGGCTGTGAAGGCCCTCGACGGCCCTGCCCGCCTGACACTGTGGGTGGAAGTGTTTCAAGGTTTTTTTCGCTGGGTCTGGGTCGCGGTGATCATCTTGCCGATCAGCGGCGTAGGCATGTTGCATCTGCAGCAGGTCGGTTTTGAGACCGCACCGAAATATGTGCAGGTGATGATCGGGTTATACGTGGTGATGACGGCGCTGTTTATCCGGATTCAGGGGTTGATGCTGCCAGAGCTGCGCAAAGCGGTTGAAGCAAAGGACTGGCCGACAGGTGCGGCGGTGCTCGGGCGTATTCGCCGGGTGGTGGGGATTAATCTGATTGTCGGGTTGCTGCTGGTGGCGATTGCGGCGGCGCGGCCGATGTTCTGAGCCACAGCATTTTTTGAGCTGTGAACACTGCTGTGGCGAGGGGATTTATCCCCGATGGGCCGCGAAGCGTCCCCGCTCTTTAATCCAAAAGCGGGGACTGCTACGCAGTCCATCGGGGATAAATCCCCTCGCCACAATTGAGCCTTGCTGTTCTTTAGAAGCGCTGCACGGTCACGGCACCCGCCGCGCCGACCGGTCCAGGCTGACCATCAGCGCCGGCCTTGCCATTCTTGCCGCCATCGGCGCGATACACCAGGCAGCCCTTGGACTTGCCGCCCTTGCCGGCCTTGCCGCCAACGCCCGCCGGGCCACCGGCACCGCCGGCCACGTTGACCTTGATCAGCTCCGCCGGAAACTCACGCGGCACTTCAAGGCGTACCAGCCCACCCGGAGCACCGGGTTGACCGTCACTGCCGTCACTGCCATCAGCTCCGTGCCCGGCCGAGCCATAAGTGCAGCCCGGATCTTCACCGTTGCCACCGTCCAGTCCGACAAAACCAGGCGCACCGGTGCCGCCACGAGCATCGACCAACAGTTGCGGCGCGTTCAATGCCTTGAACTGCAGATTCAGATTGCGCCCTGCCCGGGCGGCTTTTTCGTAGGTGCCCGGTGCACCGCGTGCGGTGATCTGGCTGCCTTCGCCAAGCTCTGCGCGAGCAACCTTCATGTCCAACGCCTGTGCCCCCGGCACGATGGCGATCCGAGCTTCGTGACCGAGGCGCAATTCACCGACACTCAGTTCAGTGACGTTGGCGGGAATCAGCAAGGTGCCGTAATCGGCCACGTCCAGGCGCTCAAGCTGCAAAGTGCCGGTGTTGTTAGGCAACCGCATAAGGGAGTTGGGTTCGACGCTGACCACTTGGGCACAGGCCAATGGGCTGATGAATGCAGCGAGCAAGCAGAGTTTACGCATGGGAAGAAGCCTCCGGAGCGGCCGGGGCCGGGATGGTTTGCAGGTGGAATACGCCGAACAGCAGGATGCGGCCACGGTCACGCCAAGGGTGCGGACGTCCCTTGAGGCTGCGATTGCACAGCAGCACTTCGAGCACATGAACCGTTAACAGCAGACCGCCGGCCAGATTGACCAACAGATGCAGCGGATGAACAAAGGGTACAAGCTGATTGGCCAGCACCACACAGCAGAACAGCAGGGTCAATAACCGCCCCAGCCCCCAGAACACTTTCATACGCTCCCCCGTGTTGCGAATTATTCTTTGGGCGCACAGTAACGGCTTCTGCGGGGGATAAGCCAGAGGCAAAAATGAAAAAACCTTGCCGAGCCGCCAAATGGCTGCCGGAGCGACGATGATCACCCCGGCAGCTCTAGCTCGCGGACTACAGACACATCCTAGCGATTGATGTGCAGCTCCACTCTGCGGTTTTGCGCGCGCCCTTCGTCGGTCGCGTTATCCGCCACCGGCTCGCTTTCGCCACGCCCTTCACTGGTCAGTTTGTTCGGCGCCAGGCCCTGACTCAGCAGATAAGCCGCGACGCTGCTGGCGCGTCGTTCAGAAAGCGCCTGGTTGTAAGCATCCGATCCTTTGCTGTCGGTATGGCCGATGACTTTGATGCTCACCACGTCGGCATTGCGCAGTTTGTCCATCAACGTATCGAGCTGGGCCTTTGCCGCTGGCGTCAGGTCAGACTTGTCGAAATCGAAGAGCACGTTGCCGGCATCGCTCAAGGTGATGACTTCGGTTTGCGGAGCCGGTTCGACCGGTTTCTGTGCCACCGGGTACTGCGGCAGTGGACAGCCACGGTGATCGACCGGGGTGTTGGCCGGGGTATCGGGGCAACGGTCACGGCGGTCGAATACGCCGTCGCCGTCTTCATCGCCGTCCTGGGCATAACAGATCAGTCCGCCGGTAAGAATCCCCAGCGCCGCGCCGCCACCGGCCCAGCCGCCACTTTCGATGGCGCCGAGACCGCCACCGACCAGCCCGCCGATAAGGCTGCAGATCGGCCACGTACGTTGATTGAGGGGTGCAGTGCCATCGCTGTGGGTGGCGCAACCGGTGAGCACGCTGCCTAGCAGCAGCACCGGCAAGACGGACCTTGAGAAAACAGTCATTGTGAAAGCTCCTGTGTCACCGGCCCATACCGGTTACACAGGAGTAAAGACCCGCATCCGCGACTGCACAAGCCGCGGATGCGAGAGGCCTAGCGGACGATTTTGATTTCGGTACGACGGTTTTGCGCACGACCGTCAGCAGTTTTGTTATCGGCAACAGGCTGGCTTTCACCCAGACCGGACACCGAAACGAAGCTGGCACGTGGCACACCTTGCTGGATCAGGTATTCCACCACCGAGTGCGCACGACGGTCCGACAGTTTTTTGTTGTAGGCATCGCTGCCCACGCTGTCGGTATGACCGGTCACGGTCAGTTGTGCGGTCGAGGATTCCTGTTTCAGGCGTGTGGCGACTTTGTCGAGCACTTGCTTGTCGGGGCCGGTCAGCGTGGCTTTGTCGAACTGGAAGTGCACATCACGAATAACGATGGTTTCTTCCTTGACCACTACAGCCTCTTCAACCACTGGCGCAGGGGCTGGTGGAGGGCAACCGTCAGCGTCGACCTGTACACCTTTAGGCGTGTGCGGGCACTTGTCGCGACTGTCCGGCACACCATCGCCGTCTTCATCGCCATCACCGTGCACCCAGCAATAGGCCGCTGCCGTACCACCGACCACCAACGCGCCATAACCGGCCCATGCCGAACTCTCGGTCGCGCCGAGGCCGGCACCGACAACACCACCGACCGCCGCACAGGTCGGCCAGTCTGTTTTCTGCAAACCTGCGCAACCAGTCAACACACTGGTTAGCAGAATCAAAGGTAATGCTGTCCGAACTATGCTCATCTGGTT
This sequence comes from Pseudomonas sp. Seg1, assembly GCF_018326005.1. Lineage (NCBI taxonomy): Bacteria > Pseudomonadati > Pseudomonadota > Gammaproteobacteria > Pseudomonadales > Pseudomonadaceae > Pseudomonas > Pseudomonas sp. Seg1. The sequence continues at coordinate 1,489,036 of NZ_AP021903.1, read as the reverse complement.
TTCTCCTGAGGGATCGGCTTAGAACCGATTCAGGGAGTAAAGACCGGAGTTTTAATCTCCGCCAGCAATAGGCCACTGCTGTTTGCGACCGTGTTCACAGGACTTTGGCGCATTTGTCGCAAACCTGCGCGGCAGGGCTCTTTGCCGCCGCAGTCAGGCAGGCTAGTCTTGGCGGTCTGATTGAGGAGTTTCGATGAACGTCGCCATTTCTTCCCGTACGCCGCAACAGGCGTTGGCCGCTTTGCTGGATCGCTACGCGCCGGCGCGTCTGCTGCTGATCGGCGCCAGTGAATTCCCCGCGCTGAGCGCTTTCAAACAAGCGCATCCAGACACGTGCGTGGCCCACGCCGCGCCCGGCGCCTTGCCGGCGGAACTGGCGGCGCGGCGTTTCGATCTGGCGCTGGTAGTCGACTGCCTGGAGCATTTGCCCAAGCGCGACGGCCTTAACCTGCTGGGCGGTATTCGCAATCTCAACGCCAGCCGCATCGCAGTGCTGGCAGACCTTTCGGCCAGTGGCTGGCAGGAAACCGATTTCTACTCGCTGGCGCTGCAAGCCAGCGAACGCTTCCAGCGTGACGAACAGGTGTTGACCCTGTTTACCTACGATCTGCTTGACTACAAACAAGTCCCCGACTGGCTCAACTCACGGTTCTGGGCCAATCCGGAAAACTTCGGGAAATACTGGTGGTAATGCAATGAGTACAGCCATTTGCCCTTGCGGCAGCGGCAATCTGCTGGATGCCTGCTGCGGTCATTATCACGAGGGCCATCCGGCCCCGTGTGCCGAAGCCCTGATGCGTTCGCGCTACAGCGCCTACGTGCTCGGGTTAATCGACTATCTGGTGGGAACCACCCTGCCCGCTCAGCAATCGGGCCTCGACCGGCAGTCGATCAGTGCCTGGAGCGCGCAGAGCACCTGGCTCGGCCTAGAGGTCGAAAGTTCGGAAGTCTTCGGCGGCCAGCCGGAACACGCCTTCGTCACCTTCACTGCGCGCTGGCACGACGCCCAGGGCGAACACAGCCACCGTGAGCGCTCATCGTTTGTGCAGAACGCCGGCCGCTGGTACTTCATTGATCCGACCGTGCAGTTGAAGCTGGGGCGCAACGACAGTTGCCCATGTGCCAGTGGGCAGAAATTCAAGAAGTGCTGCGCGGGTTACTTTGGCGCTTGAGATCAAAAGCTCGCAGCCTTCGGCAGCTACTACATTGGAATGGGTTCACATGTAGGAGCTGCCGAAGGCTGCGATCTTTTACGGCTAGACTGAGCAACAAAAGGAGCTGCTCCATGTTTGCTCAACGACGCGCACTGCAATCGCTCGCCCTTTGCCTGTTTCTCGGGCTCAGCGGCTGCGCCTCATGGTTCAGCGACGACACCCGCGACCCCGCCGTGCACCTGGTGAAAGTCGAAGTGGTACGGGCCAAACTGCTCGAGCAGAAATTCATCCTGCACTTTCGCATCGACAACCCCAACGACAGCGACTTGACCGTGCGCGGTCTGGAGTACCGCATTCATCTGGCCGACATGCTGCTGGCCGAAGGCGAGTATGAACACTGGATCACCGTCGGGCCGAAGCGCAGCGCCTTTTATAAGGTGCCGATTCGCACCAATCTGTGGCCGCAGGTGAAAGAGGTGGTGAAAATGCTGAAAAGTCCAAATCAGCAGATTCCCTATCGGTTACAAGGCGAAATGGAAACCGGTTTATTCATCGCCCACTACGTGCACCTTGAGCGCAATAGCGTGATAATCCCGGCCGATTTAATTCCGGAGCAACACCGATGACTCAGCAACCTCATGTCCATGGCCCTGACTGCAACCACGATCATGACCATCACCACGATCACGATCACGGCCATGTCCACGGCCCGAACTGCGGCCACGCCCACCAGGAACCGGTGCGCAACGCCCTGAAAGACGTCGGCCGCAACGACCCTTGCCCATGCGGCAACGGCAAGAAATTCAAAAAGTGCCACGGCGCTTGATGCCTTGGGCGAAGAACCTCTTCGCCTGACACACCGCCTTCGCGAGCAGGCTCGCTCCCACATTTGAATGCACCGTGATTCCTGTGGGAGTTGGCTTGTCAGCAATGAAGCCGGCACCTTCAACATTGCTGGCGCCTGTCACCCCGCTATCGCTGGCAAGCCAGCTCCCACAATGGCCGGTGTTTCAGCAATATGGGAGCGAGCCTGCTCGCGAAGGGGCCGGCACATTCAATGAAAGCTTTTCAGCCTGCCGCCAGAATCCGCGCCGAACTGACCACCGTCGCATACTCCCCATGCAAATTCCCCAGCGACATCCCGTGCACGTCTTCAGCCGTACGCAACGTGCCGAAGTAATCGGCCTTGTCGAAGGTGAAGCACGCATCCTCCGCCACCCACGCAGCGAATCCCAGATTGCCTGCCGTGCGCGCCGTGGCCTCCACCGAGTTGTGGGTCGCCACGCCGACGATGACCAATTGCCCGATCCCCGCCTCACGCAACCGCGCCGCAAGCCCGGTGGCACAGAACGCATCCGGCACTTGTTTCTGGATCAGCCACTCACCGTCCCGGGGCAAAAACCTTTGCTGAAACTCCACCCCTTCCTGTTCGGGCCAGAACACCGAGTCCGGTTCACGGGATAGATGCTGCACATGGATGACCGGCCGCTCGCTGTGCCGCCAAAGCCCCAGCAGATCGAGGATTCGCTCCTCAGCCTGCGGATTGTTACGCCGCCCCAAGCGGGGGTGCAGGATGCCTTTTTGCTGGTCGATGATGATCAGTGCAGCGTTGGCCTCAAGTTCCATGGCGGTCTCCTCACGCAAAGTCATTGAATGTGCCGCAGTTTACGCGTGGAGTTGAGATGTTGCGGCGAGGGCGCTTGCTCCCGCTCGGCTGCGCAGCAGTCGCAAGTCCAGACAACGCATTTTTTTGATAAATGGCGGCACAGGGTCTGGGAGTGCTTCGCACTCCAGCGGGAGCAAGCTCCCTCGCCACAAAAACCCGGTTATCCCTGAAGATTTGCAGTTGGTCAGGCAAATCGAGAAATAACCGCTCGCCCCGCTTGCGCGGCCCCCTCCTGCTCACTAACGTAGCGGCTTTATTGCGCCCCCAGCCTCTACACCCCCGCAGGAGCTTTGCCATGGCCTCGCCAGCCCTTACACATTTTCTTCCCCGGTTCGGCGTTGCCGCAGCAGTGACCGGTGTTTTGAGCCTGTCCGGTTGCCAGACCTGGAACGCTCAGGACACCCTCCCGCCCACCTCCGGCGTGCAACCGCTCAAGGGCCTGGCGCAGAACGTTTCGGTACGCCGCAACGCCATGGGCATGCCGTTGATCGAAAGCAACAGCTTCCACGACGCGCTGTTCACCCTCGGTTACGTCCACGCCAGCGACCGCATCAACCAGATGGTCACCCTGCGCCTGCTGGCTCAGGGCCGTCTGGCGGAAATGTCTGGCGCCTCGATGCTCGACGCCGACCGCTACATGCGCGCCGTCAATCTGAAGAAAAGCGCCGCCGAACTTTACAAGGCTTCGTCGCCACGGCTGAAACGCTTTTTCGAAGTCTATGCCCGGGGCGTCAACGCCTACCTGTTCCGCTACGCCGACAAGTTGCCGGGCGACCTGGCCACAAGTGGCTACAAGCCTGAATACTGGAAACCGGAAGATTCGGCGCTGATTTTCGCCCTGCTGAATTTCAGCCAGTCGGCCAACCTGCCGGAAGAAATCTCTTCACTGGTGCTCGCGCAAACCGTGACCACAGACAAACTCGCGTGGCTGACCCCGTCCGCGCCGGACGAGAGTCTGCCGCTGGCCGAAGCCGACAAGCTGCAAGGCCTCAAGCTCAACGGGCAAATCCCCGGCCTGAACGAACTGAGCAACGCCAGCCAGCAACTGTCGACGCTGAACCTGCTCGGCACCACGTCTTCGAACAACTGGGCCATCGCCCCGCAACGCAGTCGCAGCGGCAAGAGCCTGCTCGCCAGCGACAGCCATGGGCCATTGGCCGCGCCGTCGCTATGGAGTTTCGTGCAGATCCGCGCGCCGAAGTATCAGGCGGCAGGTGTGACCGTCGCCGGTTTGCCAATGGTGCTGGGTGGTTTCAACGGCAAAGTGGCCTGGAGCATGACCAGCGTGCTCGGCGATAACCAGGACCTGTTCCTGGAAAAAATCCGCCGTCAGGGCAGCAGCCTGACTTACGAGGTCAACGGCAAATGGCAGCCGCTGGGCGTGCGCAACGAAACCTATTTCGTCAAAGGCCAGCGGCCGATTCGCGAAGCGGTGTACGAAACCCGCCACGGCGCGTTGCTCAACAGTGCTCAGGCTGCGGCGCAAGGCAACGGTTTTGGTCTGGCCCTGCAAACACCGAGCTTCACCGACGACAAATCCCTGGACGCGTTTTTTGATCTGAGCCGAGCGCAGAATGTTGAACGCGCCTCGGACGCGAGCCGCGAGATCCGCGCCATCGCCCTGAACCTGGTCTTCGCCGATGCCAGCAATATCGGCTGGCAAGTCACCGGACGTTTCCCCAATCGTCGTGAAGGCGAAGGCTTGCTGCCGTCGCCGGGCTGGGAAGGTCGTTACGACTGGGACGGTTACGCCGACCCGATGCTGCACCCCTACGATCAGGATCCGGCGCAAGGCTGGCTCGGCACCGCCAACCAGCGCGTCATCCCTCACGGTTACGGCATGCAACTGTCCAACTCCTGGGCCGCGCCGGAACGTGGCGAGCGTCTGGCGGAACTGGCTGGCAGCGGCAAACATGACAGCCGCAGCGTGATCGCCATGCAGTACGACCAGACCACGACTTTCGCCGCCAAGCTGAAGAAAGTCTTCGAAGCACCGGGCATGAAGCAGCCGCTGAAACAGGCAATCGATGCATTGCCGGAAACCGATCGCAGCAAGGCTCGCGAGGCGTTCACCCGCTTGATGGCGTTCGACGGCAAGCTTAGCCCGACTTCGGCGGATGCAGCGATCTATGAACTGTTCCTGCAAGAAAGCATGAAGCAGATCTTCCTCGACGAACTCGGCCCGGAATCCAGCCCGGCGTGGAAAGCGTTTATTGCCAACGGTGATTTGTCCTACGCAGCGCAAGCCGATCATCTGCTGGGACGCGAAGACAGTCCGTTCTGGGACGACATCCGTACGCCGCAGAAAGAAGACAAGGCTGTGATTCTCGCCCGCAGTTTTGCGGCAGCCATCAGTGCTGGCGACAGTCAGTTGGGCGGCGATCACAAAGCCTGGCAGTGGGGCAAACTGCACAGCTACACCTGGAAAAACAGCAATGGTCAGACCGTTCGTGGACCACTGGCGGCGGGTGGCGATCACACGACGTTGAACACCGCAGCGTTTGCCTGGGGTCAGGATTTCACCACTACGCGTGCGCCATCGATGCGCTTTATCGTCGACTTCGGTCAAGCTGAACCGCTGATGGGGCAGAACGGTACGGGGCAGTCGGGGAATCCGGTCAGCCCGAATTACCTCAATGGCATTGATCAGTGGTTGAAAGGGCAATACATCGGCTTGCCGATGCAGCCGCAGAACTTTGATCGGGTGTATGGCAAAAACCGTCTGACCCTGACTCCCGGCAAGTAGCCCCCACGTTGATCGTTCCCACGCTCCGCGTGGGAATGCAGCCCGTGGCGCTCCGCGTCACTGGACGCAGAGCGTCCCTCGAGGCATTCCCACGCAGAGCGTGGGAACGATCGTGCGGTACCCGAAAAATCCATAGAACTTCTGAACCCGCGCAAACCTCATAGCTAACAAGCCCCCCATTTCTGGTAACGACATGGATCTTGTTATCGCCCGCCCCGAAGGTTTGTACTGCCCCGCCGGGGATTTTTATATCGACCCCTGGCGTCCCGTCGAGCGCTCGGTGATCACCCATGCCCATGGCGACCACGCTCGCACCGGCAACCAGCACTACCTTTCCAGCAGCGCCAGCGAAGGGATTTTGCGCGCGCGTCTGGGGCAGGACATCAACCTGCAAACCCTCGCCTACGGCCAGCGCTTGACCCACCACGGCGTCACCTTGAGTTTTCACCCCGCTGGCCATGTGCTCGGCTCGGCACAGGTGCGTCTGGAATACGGTGGCGAAGTCTGGGTCGCTTCCGGCGATTACAAGATCGAGCCGGACGGCACCTGCGCGCCGTTTGAACCGGTGCGCTGCCACACCTTCATCACCGAATCGACCTTCGGCCTGCCGATTTACCGCTGGCAGCCACAGGCGCAGGTATTCAGCGAAATCAATGAATGGTGGAAAGCCAATATCGCCGCTGGCAAAGCCAGCGTGTTGTTCTGTTACTCCTTCGGCAAGGCCCAGCGGATCCTCCACGGCATCGACGAAACCCTCGGCCCGATCCTCAGCCACGGCGCCGTAGAGCCGTTGAACCGTGTCTACCGCGACGCCGGCGTGTACTTGCCGCCAACAATCTATGCCGGTGACGTGAAAAAAAGTGACCCGATCATGCGCGAGGCGCTGGTGATCGCCCCGCCCTCGGCCGGTGGCAGCACCTGGATGCGGCGTTTCGGCGATTTCAGCGATGCCTTCGCCAGCGGCTGGATGCGCCTGCGCGGCACGCGTCGGCGGCGCGGGGTGGATCGCGGCTTCGTGCTGTCCGATCACGCCGACTGGCCCGGCCTGCTCTGGGCGATCAATCAGACCGGCGCCGAGCGGGTGATGGTCACCCACGGTTCAATTGGCGTGCTAGTGCGCCATCTGCGCGAACAGGGGCTCGATGCCCAGGGCTTCAACACCGAATACGGCGATGACGAAGAAGAAAACATCGCCTCTCAACCGACCATCGCCGAGATGCCCGCATGAAAGCCTTCGCCGAGTTGTACGCCGAACTCGACGCCACCACGTCCAGCAACGCCAAACTGGCGGCCATGCAAGCTTATTTTGCCCAGGCCGAACCGCAGGACGCCGCTTGGGCGGTGTACTTTCTGTCCGGTGGCCGGCCCCGGCAACTGGTGCCGGTGCGGATCCTGCGCGAACTCGCTGTCGAGGTGTCCGGGCTGACGCCGTGGTTGTTCGAGGAGAGCTATCAGGCCGTCGGCGATCTGGCGGAAACCATTTCGCTGGTGCTCCCGGAAAATCTGCACAGCTCCGATGCCGGCCTCGCCGAGTGGATTGAAGACAAACTGTTGCCGCTGCGCGGTGAAACCCCGGAATTCCTCTCACGGCAACTGCCGGCACTGTGGGCGCAGCTGGATCGGCCGAGCCTGATGCTGTGCATCAAACTGATCACCGGAAGCTTCCGTGTCGGCGTGTCGAAATTGCTGGTGACCCGCGCGCTGGCCTCGATGGCCGGGCTCGACAGTAAACGTGTCGCCCAGCGTCTGGTGGGTTACACCGACCTGTCCAATCGGCCGAACGCTGCCAGTTATCTGAAGCTGATCGCCGCCGAATCCGCCGACGAACACTCCCAGCGCGGTGGCCAGCCGTACCCGTTTTTCCTCGCACATGCCTTGTCGCAACCGGTTGAAGAGTTCGAGGCGATGATTGGCCCGGCGAGCGACTGGCAGGTGGAATGGAAATGGGATGGCATCCGTGCGCAAGTGGTCAAGCGTGAAGGGCGGTTATGGGTGTGGTCGCGGGGTGAAGAACTGGTCACCGAGCGCTTCCCCGAACTGGATGTGCTGGTCCACGGTTTGCCGGACGGCACGGTGATCGACGGCGAGATCGTGGTGTGGAAAAGCACCCATCCACGCACCGAGGACGCTTTTGATCCGCAATCGCCAGAGCCGCCCGCGGTGCAACCGTTCGCGCTGCTGCAACAGCGGATCGGTCGCAAAACCCTCGACAAGAAAATCCTCGAAGACGTGCCGGTGGTGGTGCTCGCCTACGACTTGCTTGAATGGCAAGGCGAAGACTGGCGCAATCAGCCGCAGGCCAAGCGTCGTGCGCAACTGGAAGAGGTCATCGCCCGCTGCAACAGCCCGGTGCTGTTGGCCTCCCCCGTATTGACCGGCTCAGACTGGTTCGACCTTGCGCGGCAACGTGAGGCGTCCCGGCGCCTGGGCGTCGAGGGCATGATGCTCAAGGCCCGTGACGCCTTGTATGGTGTGGGCCGGACCAAGGACATGGGGGTGTGGTGGAAATGGAAGGTCGACCCGTTCAGTGTCGATGCGGTGCTGATTTACGCTCAGCGCGGGCATGGTCGCCGCGCCAGTCTGTACAGCGACTACACCTTTGCCGTGTGGGACGGCCCGCCCGAATCCAGTCAACGGGCATTAGTGCCGTTCGCCAAGGCCTATTCGGGGCTGACCGATGAGGAAATGCGCCAGGTCGACAGCATCGTACGCAAGACCACGGTGGAGAAGTTCGGCCCGGTGAGCAGTGTGAAACCGAGTCTGGTGTTCGAACTCGGTTTCGAAGGCATTGCTCTGTCGCGGCGCCACAAGAGCGGGATCGCCGTAAGGTTTCCACGGATGCTGCGCTGGCGGCAGGACAAGACTGTGGATGAGGCGGACAGTCTTGCTACTTTGCAAGATCTGCTGGCTTGACCCCCTTTCCAGGGACACTGGTCATTTGAATTGAATGACTACCTGTGGCGAGGGGATTTATCCCCGATCGGCTGCGCAGCAGTCGCAAAACCTGAACATGCAATTCTCCCTGATGAATGCCGGGGGGGGCTTCGCAACCCATCGGGATAAATCCCCTCACCACAGTTATCGCAGCCAGCCAAAAACCTCTACGCCGAGCCGAAATGGTGCAGCGCATTTTCGGCGCCCGTTTCCGTGCACCAATCCCCTCCTCATCTATCAATCCCCGCCTTTTAAAACACTTGTTCGGGACTCTGGTTCGGAAATTGCTACTTTCTATAGGTCGTACGCGTTCCAGTAACAATAATTCTGCGCCACAAGCGCTCATATTGGTTCTTAGGGATTGAATAATGAAAAAAGCATTGCTGACCCTTTCTGCACTGGCGTTGTGCATGGCCGCCGGCTCCGCGCTGGCCAAGGAATACAAAGAGCTGCGCTTTGGCGTTGACCCTTCGTACGCACCGTTCGAGTCGAAAGCGGCCGACGGCAGCCTGGTGGGCTTCGACATCGATCTGGGCAACGCGATCTGCGCCGAACTGAAGGTCAAGTGCAAGTGGGTCGAAAGTGACTTCGACGGCATGATTCCGGGCCTCAAGGCCAACAAATTCGACGGTGTGATCTCGTCGATGACCGTGACCCCGGCCCGCGAAAAAGTCATCGACTTCTCCAGCGAGCTGTTCTCCGGCCCGACCGCTTACGTGTTCAAGAAAGGTTCCGGCATCACCGCCGACGTCGCGTCGCTGAAAGGCAAAACCGTCGGTTACGAGCAAGGCACCATCCAGGAAGCCTACGCCAAGGCCGTGCTGGACAAGGCTGGCGTGAAAACTCAGGCCTATCAGAACCAGGATCAGGTGTATTCCGACCTGACCTCCGGCCGTCTCGACGCGGGCATTCAGGACATGTTGCAAGCCGAATTGGGCTTTCTGAAGTCGCCACAGGGCGCCGACTATGACGTCAGCAAGCCGGTCGACAACGAATTGCTGCCAGCCAAAACCGCTGTCGGTATTAAGAAAGGTAACACTGAGCTGAAAGCGCTTTTAGATAAAGGTATCAAAGCGTTACACGATGACGGCAAATACGCCGAGATTCAAAAGAAACACTTTGGCGATCTGAATCTGTACAGCGGCAAATAATGCCCCGGCGCCCATCCTCGATGGGCGCCTTTTCCATCCGCTCAGGTTGCTGATTTATGTTCGAAACCCTCTTACAAAATCTGGGGCTCTCCGCCTTCAGCCTCAAGGGCTTTGGCCCGTTGCTGTTGGAAGGCACCTGGATGACCATCAAATTATCGGCGTTGTCGCTGCTGGTGGCCGTGTTGCTCGGTCTGCTCGGCGCCAGTGCCAAACTGTCAAAAATCAAACTGGTGCGCCTGCCTGCCCAGCTCTACACCACGCTGATTCGCGGGGTGCCGGACCTGGTGCTGATGCTGCTGATCTTCTACAGCCTGCAAACCTGGCTGACGACGCTCACCGACTACATGGAATGGGAATACATCGAGATCGACCCGTTCAGCGCCGGGGTGCTGACCCTGGGCTTCATTTATGGCGCGTATTTCACCGAGACTTTCCGCGGGGCCATCCTCGCCGTGCCGCGCGGTCAGGTCGAAGCGGCCACCGCCTATGGCCTCAAACGCGGCCAGCGCTTTCGTTTTGTGGTGTTCCCGCAAATGATGCGTTTCGCGTTGCCGGGCATCGGTAACAACTGGATGGTGATGCTCAAGGCCACCGCGCTGGTGTCGATCATCGGCCTCGCCGATCTGGTCAAAGCCGCGCAGGACGCCGGTAAAAGCACTTATCAACTGTTCTATTTCCTGGTCCTCGCCGCGTTGATTTATCTGCTGATCACCAGTGCCTCGAACTTTATCCTGCGCTGGCTCGAACGCCGCTACGCTGCCGGTGCCCGGGAGGCCGTACGATGATCGAACTTCTGCAGGAATACTGGCGAGCCTTCCTTTATACCGACGGCCAGAACATCACTGGTCTGGCGATGACGATGTGGCTGCTCAGCGCCTCGATCTTCATCGGGTTCCTGGTGTCGATTCCGCTGTCGATCGCCCGGGTTTCCAGCCACTTCTACGTGCGCTGGCCGGTGCAGTTCTACACCTACCTGTTCCGGGGCACGCCGCTGTATATCCAGCTGCTGATCTGCTACACCGGGATTTACAGCCTCGCGGCCGTACGTGCGCAGCCGATTCTCGACAGTTTCTTTCGCGATGCGATGAACTGCACGATCCTCGCTTTCGCCCTGAACACCTGCGCGTACACCACTGAGATTTTTGCCGGGGCGATCCGCAGCATGAACCACGGCGAAGTCGAAGCGGCCAAGGCTTATGGTCTGACAGGCTGGAAGCTGTATGCCTACGTGATCATGCCGTCAGCCTTACGCCGTTCGTTGCCGTATTACAGCAACGAAGTGATCCTGATGCTGCACTCGACCACCGTGGCCTTCACCGCGACCATCCCCGACATTCTGAAAGTCGCCCGGGACGCCAACTCGGCGACCTTCCTGACCTTTCAGTCATTCGGCATCGCCGCGCTGATCTATCTGACCATTACCTTTGCGCTGGTCGGCCTGTTCCGCCTCGCCGAACGCCGATGGCTGGCCTTCCTCGGGCCGACACACTAGGAAACCTTGTAATGCGACACCAGATCCATGACCTGTTGGCCCCGCTGCCGGGGACCGCACGACAGATCCACAGCTTCCACTTCGGCCCGGCGCAGGCCAAGGGCAAGGTCTACATCCAGTCTTCGCTGCACGCCGATGAATTGCCCGGCATGCTCGTCGCCTGGCACCTCAAGCAGCGTCTGGCGGAGCTGGAAGCTGCCGGGCGCCTGCGCAGCGAAATCGTGCTGGTGCCGGTGGCCAATCCGGTCGGCCTCGAACAAGTGCTGATGGACGTGCCGCTCGGCCGTTACGAACTGGAGAGCGGGCAGAACTTCAACCGCTGGTTCGTCGACCTCAGCGAAGAGATCGGCAACGCCATCGAAGGCAAGCTGGGCGACGATCCGCAGCACAACCTCGAACTGATCCGCGCCAGCCTGCGCAACGCCCTCGCCCGCCAGACCGCCAGTACGCAACTGCAATCCCAGCGCCTGACCCTGCAACGGCTGGCCTGCGATGCGGACATGGTGCTGGACCTGCATTGCGATTTCGAATCGGTGGTTCACCTCTACACCACGCCCGAAGCGTGGCCGCAGGTCGAGCCACTGGCGCGCTACATCGAAGCCCAGGCGAGCCTGCTGGCCACTGATTCCGGCGGCCAGTCGTTCGACGAATGCTTCACGCTGCTGTGGTGGCAATTGAGGGAACGTTTTGGCGAACACTTCGAGATTCCGCTGGGCAGTTTCTCGGTGACCGTCGAGTTGCGCGGTCAGGGTGACGTCAATCATCCGCTGGCCAGCCGCGACTGCCAGGCGCTGATCGACTATCTGATCCAGTCCGATGCGATCGTCGGCGAGACCAAACCGCAGCCGTCGCTGCCCTACCCCGCCACGCCGCTGGCGGGTGTGGAGCCGGTGACCACCCCGGTCGGCGGCCTGCTGGTGTACACCGCCACGGCGGGGCAATACCTCGAAGCCGGGCAGCAGATCGCCGAAATCATCGACCCGATCCACGACCGGGTCACCCCCATTCATTGCACCAGCGCCGGCGTGATGTACGCCCGTTCGCTGCGACGCATGGCCACTGCCGGCATGGTCATCGCCCACGTCGCGGGCGCTGAAGCCTATCGCAGCGGCTACCTACTTTCGCCTTGAGGATGTCTGTCCCATGTACAAACTGACCGTTGAAGGCCTGCACAAAAGCTATGGCGACCATCAGGTGCTCAAAGGCGTTTCGCTCAAGGCCAAGACCGGCGACGTGATCAGCCTGATCGGCGCCAGCGGCTCGGGCAAAAGCACCTTTTTACGCTGCATCAACTTTCTCGAACAACCCAACGACGGTGCGATGAGCCTTGATGGCCAGAAGATCCGCATGGTCACCGACCGCCACGGCATGCACGTCGCCGACGCCGATGAACTGCAACGTCTGCGCACGCGGCTGGCGATGGTGTTCCAGCACTTCAACCTGTGGAGCCACATGACCGTGCTGGAAAACATCACCATGGCCCCGCGCCGGGTGCTCGGTTGCAGCAAGCAGGAGGCCGAAGACCGCGCCCGCCGTTACCTCGACAAGGTCGGCCTGCCGGCGCGGGTGGCCGATCAATACCCGGCGTTTTTGTCCGGCGGCCAGCAACAGCGCGTGGCGATTGCCCGGGCGTTGGCGATGGAGCCGGAGGTGATGCTGTTCGATGAGCCGACCTCGGCGCTCGATCCGGAACTGGTCGGGGAAGTGTTGAAGGTGATTCAGGGTTTGGCCGAGGAAGGCCGGACCATGATCATGGTGACCCACGAGATGAGCTTCGCCCGTAAAGTTTCGAGCCAGGTTCTATTCCTGCATCAAGGTCTGGTCGAGGAAGAAGGTGCGCCCGAAGATGTCCTCGGCAACCCGAAAAGCGAACGCCTCAAGCAATTTCTCAGCGGCAACCTGAAGTAACGTCGTACACAACCCCCTGTAGGAGTGAGCCTGCTCGCGATGGCGTCATTACATCCAACACTGATGTGACTTACGCACCGCTATCGCGAGCAGGCTCACTCCTACAAAAATCAAACTTGTCCGCCCACCGCGTGGTCACTGGAATAACCCCTCCAGAGCGCGCGCAGCCCGCATGGCGAAATCCTCCGACCTCGCAAAAACCTGGTTCAGCGCTCGCGGCTGGAAGCCGTTCGCCTTTCAGAAACAGGTGTGGGCTGCGGTAAAAAACGGTGAATCCGGAATGCTGCACGCCAGCACCGGCGCCGGTAAAACCTATGCAGTATGGTTTGCCGCACTCAACCGCTTCGCCCGAACAGCTCCCATCGTTGAAACTTCACGTAAACGCAAACCGGTTGCCGAACCACTGACCGTGCTGTGGATCACCCCGATGCGCGCCCTCGCTGCCGACACCGCCCGCGCGCTGCAAACTCCCGTGACGGACCTGGAAATCCCGTGGAGTATCGGCCTGCGCACCGGTGACACCAGCAGCAGCGAGCGCGCCCGGCAGAGCCGACGCCTGCCGACCACGCTGATCACTACACCCGAAAGCCTGACCCTGCTGCTCGCCCGCGCCGACGCGCAAACAGCGCTGGCGACACTGCGCATGATCGTCGTCGATGAATGGCACGAACTGCTCGGCAATAAACGCGGCGTGCAGCTGCAACTGGCCCTCGCCCGCCTTCGTCACTGGCAGCCCGAATTGATTGTCTGGGGCGTGTCCGCCACGCTCGGTAATCAATCCCACGCCGAACAGGTGCTGATCCCACAAGGCGGTGGTGTCAGCGTCCAGGGTCAGAACGAAAAAGCGCTGGCGATCGACACCCTGCTCCCACCCACCCTCGAACGTTTTCCGTGGGCCGGACACATCGGTTTGAAGATGCTGCCGCAAGTGGTCGCCGAACTCGATGTCTGCGCCAGCAGCCTGGTGTTCACCAACACCCGTGCACAATCGGAAATCTGGTATCAGGCGCTGCTTGAGGCGCGACCGGACTGGGCCGGGCTGATCGCGTTGCATCACAGTTCGCTGTCACGCGATACCCGCGACTGGGTTGAGCAGGCCTTGAAGGACGGGCTTTTGAAAGCAGTGGTCTGCACCTCCAGCCTGGATCTGGGGGTGGATTTCCTGCCCGTGGAGCGTGTGCTGCAAATCGGTTCAGCCAAGGGCGTCGCGCGTTTGATGCAACGCGCCGGGCGCTCCGGCCATGCCCCAGGCCGTACCTCGCGGGTGACGCTGGTGCCGACCCACAGCCTTGAAGTGATCGAAGCCGTCGCCGCCCGTGATGCCGTGGAGCAGCGACGCATCGAACCGCGACTGTCGCCGCAAAAACCGCTGGATGTGCTGGTGCAGCATTTGGTCAGCATGGCGCTGGGCGGCGGATTTTTACCCGATGAGTTGTACGAAGAAGTCCGTGGCGCCTGGGCCTATCGTGCCCTGACACCTGCCGATTGGGCGTGGGCGCTGGCTTTCGTACGCCATGGCGGCATGTCTCTGACGGCTTATCCGGATTACCGTCGAGTCGAGCCCGATGAACACGGTGTCTGGCGCGTGCCGGATGCGCGGCTGGCACGCCGGCATCGCATGAGTATCGGCACCATCGTCAGCGACGCGAGCATTCAGCTCAAATTCTGGAGCAAGGGTGGCGGCGGCAAGCAGTTGGGCAGCGTCGAGGAAGGCTTTATTGCACGGCTCAAACCGGGTGACGGCTTTCTGTTTGCCGGGCGTTTGTTGGAACTGGTACGAGTGGAAAACATGACCGCCTACGTCAAACGCAGCACGGCGAAGAAAGCCGCCGTGCCGCGCTGGAATGGCGGCCGTATGCCGCTCTCCAATGAACTGGCGCAAGCGGTGGTGACGCGCTTCACCGCTGCCGCACAGGGTGAGTTTGTCGGGCCGGAAATGCAGGCGTTACGGCCTCTGCTGGACACCCAGGCGCGCTGGTCCGGTTTGCCCACAACCAACGATTTACTGGTCGAGGTGCTGAAATCCCGCGAGGGCTGGCACCTTTTCCTCTATCCGTTTGCCGGACGGCAGGTGCATCTGGGGCTCGCCAGCCTGTTGGCGTGGCGGGTCAGTCAGCGTCAACCGGTGACGTTCTCGATTGCGGTGAACGATTACGGTCTGGAGTTGCTCAGTGCCACGCCAGTGGATTGGTCGCAACAACTCGATGCCGAGCTGTTCGGCACCGATCACTTATTGCGCGATGTTCTCGCCAGCCTGAACGCGGGCGAACTGGCCTTGCGGCGCTTTCGCGAAATCGCCCGAATCGCTGGACTGGTGTTTTCCGGTTACCCCGGCGCGCCGAAAAGCACCCGGCAAGTGCAGGCCTCCAGCGGCTTGTTCTTCGAAGTGTTCAAGCAATACGACGCCGATAACCTGCTGCTGGCTCAGGCCGGGGAAGAGGTCCTACGGGAAGAACTGGATATTCGCAGGCTGGAACAGACGCTGGAGCACATCAATCGGATGAATCTGCAAGTGCATCAGATCAAACGCCCTACACCGCTGGGGTTTCCACTGTTGGTGGAACGCATGCGCGAGAGCATGAGCTCGGAAAAACTGGCTGACCGGATCAGACGGATGGTTGGTGAACTGGAAAAGTCCGCTGACAAGGGTAGCTCTGCATGAACGCGCCCTATCCTGTGCGCCTGGCCGGAGAGGAGTTGTGGCTGCTGCCGGAAAAAGCCTTGTATTGGCCGGCGCAGCAAGCCTTGCTGATCGCCGACGTGCATTTCGGCAAAGCGGCCGCCTATCGCAGCCTTGGCCAGCCCGTCCCCCAAGGCACAACGGCGAGCAATATCGCGGTGATTGATCGACTGCTGGCGAAACTGCCCTGCCGGCAGCTGATATTTCTCGGTGACTTTCTGCATGGCCCCGGCTCCCACGCGGTGGGCACGCTGAGCGCACTGGCCGAATGGCGCTCGCGTCACGTTGATCTGGCGATGACGCTGATTCGCGGCAATCACGACAAACGTGCGGGTGATCCGCCGGTGTCGCTGAACATTCGCGTAGTGCCAGAACCGCTATTGCTCGGCCCATTTTCGTTACAACACGAACCCGATCCGCACCCGGAGCGGCATGTATTGGCTGGCCATGTGCATCCGGTTTATCGGCTGCATGGCAAGGGACGGCAGAGCTTGCGGCTGGCGTGTTTCAGATTGGCCGAGCGCATCAGCCTGATGCCCGCGTTTGGCGCGTTTACCGGTGGTTATCCGGTTGAGCGTGATGATAGCTGCAGGATTTTTGTCATCGGCGACAACGAAATATGGCCAGTCAGTTGAAGTCTTGGCGGACTTCAACTGACTGGCCATTCAATTCCCATAGGGATCAGGCAACAGGTGCCGGTGGTGGCTCGTCAGGCAGAGTCGGCTCACCCGGCTCGGTCGGTTGTTCGTTGGGGGTATCGGGATCAGGCTGACCCGGAATTCCGCCAGCCAGGCTGATGGACGGGTGTGCCAGCAAGGACCAGGCTAAAACGCCAATCTGATTGGGCTCAAGCCTTGCCAGTTCGGCAGTGATATGCGGATCGATCTTCATAGGGCACTCCTCGGCGAAGGCCCGTTTCGGCACAAGCAAAAACGGGCAGTACACTCCATAGAGTGCCTGCCCGCCAAAGAATTCCCGACATCTGCCGGATGGACGACTCAGGTACGCGGCAGAGTCACGCCACGCTGGCCCTGATACTTGCCGCCACGATCCTTGTAGGAAACTTCACATTCCTCGTCGGATTCAAGGAAAAGCATCTGCGCCACGCCTTCATTGGCGTAGATTTTCGCCGGCAGGTTGGTGGTGTTGGAGAACTCCAGGGTCACGTGACCTTCCCACTCAGGCTCAAGCGGCGTCACGTTAACGATAATGCCGCAGCGAGCGTAGGTGCTTTTACCCAGGCAAATGGTCAGTACGTTGCGTGGAATACGGAAATATTCGACGGTGCTGGCCAAGGCGAAGGAGTTCGGCGGAATGATGCAGACGTCGCTGTGGATGTCGACGAAGCTGCCAGCATCGAAGTTTTTCGGATCGACGATGGCGGAGTTGATGTTGGTGAACACCTTGAAGTGGTTGGTGCAACGCACGTCGTAGCCGTAGCTCGACACACCGTAGGAGATCACTCGGCTGTCATCGCTGCCGCGCACCTGGCGCTCGACGAACGGTTCGATCATGCCGTGTTCCTGCGCCATGCGGCGAATCCACTTGTCCGATTTGATGCTCATGGCGGGTTTCCTGAATAGCGAGGTGAAAAATTCTGTCCGGCATCTTACCGGTCGCGCCGCCCGCTTCAAAGTGCGCGCTGCAATTCTCGCCGAACACCCCGTAATTACACGGTATGGCGACGAACCGTCACACCGCCGATCCTTAAAACAGAGAAACCTTTGCAAGAAGCATTGGCACGTTCAGGAAAAAGGGTTAAGGTGGCGTCACTGTGTTGCTTGTGTCACTGAGAATCTCTACACGATATGTTGAATTTCGATCCAACCATCTACAAGAATTTTTCCTGCTCTTTGCACTCAGTCTCGGCCAGGGTTCTTCCTGTTCCGCAGTTATCTTTGTTCAAGGAGTTACACCATGTCTAATCGCCAAACCGGTACCGTTAAGTGGTTCAACGATGAAAAAGGCTTCGGCTTCATCACCCCACAATCCGGTGACGATCTGTTCGTTCACTTCAAAGCTATCCAATCCGACGGCTTCAAAAGCCTGAAAGAAGGCCAACAGGTTTCTTTCATCGCTACCCGCGGTCAGAAAGGCATGCAAGCTGAAGAAGTACAAGTTATCTAACTTGTAGCTTCTTTAGAAAAGAGCCCCGCCCTTAAAAGCGGGGCTTTTTTGTGGGCGCCTGTTTTGTTCAGGCAAAAAAAATCGCAGCCCGTCAAGGCTGCGATTTTTTGTGGGTGGCTTACCAGGCCACGCCAAATCCTGCGGTGTAGCGGGTCTTGTTCAAATCCGCATCATTGGTGCCACTGATGATGTCGCGCTCGGCCTTGAGGTTGAGCGAGGCCCAATCGGTCACCTTGTAACGCAGCCCCATTTCCGCATCCAGCGCGTAATTGGCCACGTCGGATAGCGGCTTGCCGATTTCACCATTGGTGAAGAACTCGACTTTCTTGCCGATCAGGTAACGGTTGTAATCCCACTTCATGGCGACGGAATAGAAGTTGTCCTTGCTGCCATCGCGATACTCGTAATCGGTGCGGTTGAACAACGAGCCCAGCGAGAATGCGCCCAGCTCATCATCCCAGAACTGGTAGCCGGGACCGGTACCGACCACGCGCTGACGCGCCAGCTCTTCGATGTGATCACGCTTGTAGTTCAGACGGCCCTGCCAGAACCATTGATCAGTGAGGAAGCGGTCGAGTGCGTACTCGGCGCGCCAGTTGTCCGTGGTGGTTACGTCGTCCTGCACTTCACGGTTGTATTCGCCCTCGGCGGTGTGACGCCAACGGCCATGACGCGCCGAGGTCTTGAAGCCAATGTCGTAGTCGTCGGTGTCTTTTTCCGCACGCTGATAATCCAGCGCCAGATCGACATTACCCTTCCACACCAGATCCTCGACCACCGGTTTCGGCTTGAGGATTTGCTGAATACTGGCCAGCTCCACGGTTTTCGGCGCTTCACCGTTGGCGAGGGTGACCTTGCCATCTTCGGCCGCCGTCAGCGACTTGGAGACTTCACCGCTGTAGGCATCCTGCTTGACCAGCAAGTGCTGATCGCTGTCCAGCGTCTTGACCTCTTTCCAGTCAATGGTGACCGCACCGGCATATTTGGTCTGGATCAACAGCTTGCCGCCATCGAACACGGTGATGGTGCCGCTCAACTTGTCACCGTTCTTCAACCACACGGTGTCGGCAAGCAAGGGCGTGGACGCACTGAAAACAGCAAGGCACAGCAAGGATCTGGACAACATAAGCGAATCGAAGGCTCAAGTTTGCGAAAAAGGGGTCGGCATTATCCGTAGGAATAATTCCCTGACAAGGACTGACCGGACTATTTCTATTGAGTTCATTTCTCAACTGCCCGATGAGGGATTACGCTTAAGGCAATCAAACGATCATGTTCAGGAACCGTGTACGTGACAGACCCGATCCACGAAGTCGACAGCGAAGCGCAAATCCGACGCACGGCGCTCTACTCGACCCTGGCACAAGTGCCCGAAGGCAAAGTCGTCAGCTATGGTCAATTGGCTGCTCTTGCCGGGCTGGGGCGCGCCGCCCGCTGGGTCGGTCGCACCTTGAGCCAGTTACCCGGCGACACCAAGCTGCCCTGGCACCGTGTGCTGGGCGCCGGTGGTCGGATCAGCCTGCCAGTGGGCAGTCCATCCGGGGATGAACAACGGGCGCGATTACGCATGGAAGGCATCACCGTCCTGAACAATCGTGTGGATATTCAGCGCCATGGCTGGCGTCCGGTAGAGCACAGCGGTTAGAGTGCGCGCTTTGTTTCCGCAATCTTGAGGCAGACTTCAGCCCATGCCCCGTAAAACCTGGCGCGCCGCGCTCGCCGCCTATGCCAGTCCTTCGACGCTCGTGCTGTTGTTGCTGGGTTTCGCCGCCGGCCTGCCGTACATGCTGGTGTTTTCAACGCTTTCCGTCTGGCTGCGTGAAGCCGGTGTGGCCCGGGAAACCATCGGCTACGCCAGCCTGATCGGCCTCGCCTACGCGTTCAAATGGGTCTGGTCACCGCTGCTCGACCAATGGCGCCTGCCGTTGCTGGGTAAACTTGGCCGTCGCCGCTCGTGGCTGGTGCTCTCGCAGGCACTGGTGATTCTCGGTCTGATCGGCATGGGTTTCTGCGATCCGCAGAAGCATCTGTCGTGGTTGATCGCCATCGCCGTTGTCGTCGCATTCGCCTCCGCCACTCAAGACATCGCGGTAGATGCCTATCGCCTGGAAATCGCCGAAGACAACCGCCAGGCCGCCCTCGCCGCCAGCTACATGTCCGGCTATCGCGTGGCGGCACTGCTGGCCACTGCCGGCGCCCTGTTCTTCGCCGAAGGCTTCGGCTCTACAGGCTTCAACTATCAGCACTCGGCCTGGGCCGGCACTTACGCGCTGTTCGGGGCGCTGATGATTCCCGCGCTGCTGACCACGCTGCTGATGCGCGAGCCGCCCGTGCCGCTGCGCACGCAATTGCAGGCCGGGCGCTACACCTTCATGCATCAACTGATGTCGGTGTTTGTGCTGATCATCCTGCTGGTCTCGGTACCGGCGATGTTCACCCAGCTCTACAACACCGATTTCGCCAGCGTGCTGTTCGGCGGTATGAGCCCACTGGATCTGCTGCTTGAAGACCGTGCCTTCCTGCGCGCCATTCTCTATACGCTGCTCACCGGCCTGTGCCTGTCGACCATGGGCCGTCGTGGCCTCGCACCGGTGCTGACGCCGGTCAACGACTTCATTCTGCGCTATCGCTGGCAGGCACTGCTGCTGCTCGGTCTGATTGCCACGTATCGGATGTCGGACACGGTGATGGGCGTCATGGCCAACGTGTTCTACATCGATCAGGGTTTCACCAAGGATCAGATTGCCAGCGTCAGCAAGATCTTTGGTCTGATCATGACCCTCGTAGGCGCCGGCATGGGCGGCCTGCTGATCGTGCGTTTCGGCATTCTGCCAATTCTGTTCATCGGCGGCGCGGCCTCGGCGGCCACCAACCTGCTGTTCGTGATGCTCGCCGACATGGGCCCGAACCTGCAGATGTTGGTAGTGACCATTTCCCTCGACAACTTCAGCTCGGGCCTGGCGACGTCGGCGTTCGTGGCCTATCTGTCGAGTCTGACCAACCTCAAATTCTCCGCCACGCAATACGCCCTGCTCAGCTCGATCATGCTGCTGCTGCCGCGCCTGATGGGCGGTTACTCCGGGGTTATGGTCGAGAAGTTCGGTTATCACAGCTTCTTCCTGATCACGGCCTTGCTCGGCGTGCCGACGCTGTTGCTGATCGCCTTGCACTGGTTCCAGGAAAGTCGCCGCGAAGGCCCGACACCCACGCCCGAGCCTGTGCCGACGCCGGTCGCAGAAGAGTCGTAAGACAAATCGCCAATGGCGGGAGGAATCCCGCCATTGGACCCCTCCGCTGGCCACACTTCTGTACGTCAGCAAAACTCGCCGGTACACTGCTCCGTCATTTCCAGTCATAGCAACCGACAACGGCCAACCATGCGCACCAGTCAATTTTTGCTCGCCACACAGAAAGAAACGCCTTCCGACGCGGTCGTGATCAGCCACCAGCTGATGCTGCGCGCCGGCATGATCCGCAAACTTGCCTCGGGCCTGTACACCTGGCTGCCGATGGGCTTGCGAGTCATGCGCAAGGTTGAAGCCATCGTTCGCGAAGAGATGAACGCCGCCGGCTCTCTGGAAGTGTTGATGCCGAGCACCCAACCGGCCGAGTTGTGGCAGGAATCGGGGCGCTGGGAAGAATACGGCCCCGAGCTGCTGCGCATCAAAGACCGCCACGGTCGCGACTTCTGCGCGGGCCCGACCCACGAAGAAGTGATCACCGATCTGATGCGCAACGAGTTGAGCAGCTACAAGCAGCTGCCGATCAACCTGTACCAGATCCAGACCAAATTCCGTGACGAAATCCGTCCACGCTTCGGCTTGATGCGCGGCCGCGAATTCATCATGAAGGATGCGTACTCGTTCCACGCTGATCAGGCGTCGCTGCAGGTCACTTACGACCGCATGCACGAAGCGTACTGCAACGTGTTTACTCGTCTGGGCCTGAAATTCCGCCCTGTTGAAGCCGACAACGGTTCGATCGGTGGCGCAGGCTCGCACGAATTCCACGTACTGGCCGAGTCCGGCGAAGACGATATCGTCTTCAGCAATGGCTCCGACTACGCGGCGAACATCGAAAAGGCCGAAGCTGTGCCTCGCGAAACCTCGCGTCCAGCACCAGCCGAAGAGTTGCGCCTGGTTGATACACCAGATACCAAGACCATCGCGGCGCTGGTGGAAAAATTCAATCTGCCGATTGAAAAGACCATCAAGACCCTGATCGTGCACGCGGAAGAAGAAGGCAAGCTGATTGCCCTGATCATCCGTGGCGACCACGAACTCAACGAAATCAAAGCGGCCCAGCAACCAGGCGTGGCCAGCCCGCTGGTCATGGCTTCCGATGCCGAACTGCGCGACGCCATCGGCGCCGGCGCCGGTTCGCTCGGCCCGCTGAACCTGCCGCTGCCGATCATCATCGACCGCTCGGTCGAGCTGATGAGCGACTTCGGTATCGGCGCGAACATCGACGACAAGCATTACTTCGGTGTGAACTGGGAGCGTGATCTGCCAGTTCCGACCGTGGCTGACCTGCGCAATGTCGTGGCCGGCGACCCAAGCCCGGACGGCAAAGGCACTCTGGAAATCAAGCGCGGCATCGAAGTCGGGCACATCTTCCAGCTGGGCAACAAGTACAGCAAGGCGATGAAGTGCGAAGTGCTGGGCGAGAACGGCAAGCCGGTTACCCTGGAAATGGGTTGCTACGGCATCGGCGTTTCCCGTGTGGTAGCGGCTGCCATCGAGCAGAACAACGACGCCAACGGCATCATCTGGAGCGACACCCTGGCGCCGTTCCAGATCGCCCTGGTACCGCTGCGTTATGAAACCGAGCAGGTTCGCGAAGCCACCGACAAGCTGTACGCCGAACTGACAGCGGCCGGTTTCGAAGTGCTGCTGGACGATCGCGACAAGAAAACCAGCCCCGGCATCAAGTTCGCGGACATGGAGCTGATCGGCATTCCACACCGGATCGTGGTCAGCGACCGCGGCCTCGCCGAAGGCAACCTGGAATACAAGAGCCGTACCGAAGGCGAGGCGCAAGCGCTGCCGGTGGCTGACGTATTGTCCTTCCTTCAGGCCCGTATCCGCCGCTGAAACCAGATAGAGACGTCATGTTCAAGCGAAACACCTTAGGCCTCGGAGGCGCCACCCTGTGTGGCGCCCTGCTGGTCAGCGGCTGTGCCAATCACATGTCACAGCGCAGCGAGCACGAAGAGCGGGTCGAGCGAAAGTTGCTCGATCACAGCCTGCAGATCGATGTCGGTGAGCCTAAGGAGCTTGAGCTGCCGCAGCGACGCGTGAAGATCAACGAGCAGAAGACGTTCGAAGTCACTGAGTTCGAAGTCACTCGTCGTTACGATCGCTATACGCCTTACCAACCCTGGCGCGAAATCTACGAGATTCCGCTGGGCGCGGTGGCGGTGGTCGGCGGCGTCGGCGCGAACGTGGTCAACGTCTTCGCCCTCGGCAATTTGCCGGACAGCGTGACCAAGGACTGGCTGAGCTACGGTTTCGCCGGGCTCAACCCGTTCATGAACGTGCAGTCCAACGGTCGTGCGCAACAGAACCTGGCCGGCATCGATGAAGTCCAGCGCGACAAGCGCACGGAGTATTCGAGCCTGCCATGGAGCGAGCGTCCGGTGCAGGTCAAGGCCGGCAAGCAGACCTTCGACATGACCACCGATCGTAATGGTGTGCTGCGTCTGAACCTGCTGGACAGTCCGTTTGCCGAAAATGACCTCAATCATGTCGGCAAATTGCAGATCAGCGTCGAAGACGCCAAGGATGACGTGCATTCCGACTCATCCCTGCTGATCAGTAGCCACTTGCGCGGCAAGTTGCTGGAAGCGCACGGGCTGATTTACGACGATCTGGAGGATGACGAAGTGAGCCAGTGGGTTCACCGGGTCAAACGCCTGTCCGAGCTGGGCCTGGAAGAAGAAGCCAGCGAACTGGAACAAAGCCTGATTGAACTGACACGCAACGATCCTGAGTTGCAGACTGAGTTTCTCAAGTCTTTGACCAAGGATGCCGGACGTTTAGTGGCTGATCCGGGACCGAACTAAAAGCTGAAAGTATCGCGGGCAAGCCCGCTCCCACAGTGTTCAACGGTGAAACACAGATTGTGTGGACCCCAAAGTTCCCTGTGGGAGCGGGCTTGCCCGCGATGACCCTCTGGAATTTGTCGCAAAATTAACGCTCAAACAACTCCATCTGCTCAAACCCACCCCGCAAATCCTCCAGCCTCACCCCAACCCCCAACAACCGCACCGGTTTGCCGCCCCGATTGAACGCCTGCGTCAGCATCAACTGATAACTGCCCAAATCCCGCCCTGCCCCGGCCTGCTCCAGCGTCGTCTGGGTAAAATCATGAAACTTCACTTTGACGAATGGCTTGCCCGGTCGATAACTGCTGTCGATCCGCGCCATACGGGTTTTCAGGGTTTCCAGAAGCTCCGGCAACTTGTCCAGGCAACTGCGTAAATCCGGCAGGTCGACATCGTAGGTGTTTTCCACACTGATCGACTGACGGCGACTGTCGTTGTGCACCAGCCGATCATCAATCCCACGGGCCAGACTCCAGAGTCGCTCGCCAAAACTGCCAAATTCGCGCACCAGCGCCAGCTTGTCCCACTCGCGCAATTGCATGCAGTCAACGATGCCCTGTTTGCCCAGCTTGTCGGCCGTGACCTTGCCGACGCCGTGCAGCTTGCTCACCGGCAAGCCGCTGACAAAATCCTCGACCTGGTCAGGGGTGATCACGAACAAACCGTTGGGCTTTTTCCAGTCGCTGGCGATCTTTGCCAGAAACTTGTTCGGCGCCACGCCTGCAGAAACAGTGATGTGCAATTGATTGGAGACCCGACGGCGAATGTCCTGGGCGATCCGTGTGGCACTACCGCCGAAGTGCGCGCTGTCCGATACGTCTAGGTAGGCTTCATCTAGCGACAGCGGCTCAATCAAGTCGGTGTAATCGGCGAAAATCGTGTGGATTTCCTTTGAGGCCTCACGATAAGCGTCCATGCGCGGCTTGACGATGGTCAGATCCGGACACAGCTTGAGGGCGTGTCCCGACGACATCGCCGAACGCACACCATAAGCTCGCGCCTCGTAGTTGCAGGTGGCGATCACCCCGCGCCGATCTGCCGAGCCGCCCACCGCCAATGGCTTGCCTGCCAGGCGCGGGTCATCACGCATCTCGATGGCGGCGTAGAAACAGTCACAGTCGACGTGGATGATTTTTCGCTGAGTCATGTCAGAAAAGGAAACGTGGCAAGCCGGATCGGCAGTATCTCACTGACAACTGTATATAGCACCAGTAGTGCCGAATGTTCTTTTCCCTGTGTAGGAAAAGACCGATGAATTTATTTTCTCAATCGAGAATGCATAGCCAATAGAGCTGAAAGCCTTGCCCCGCCTGCTCCGCGCTCTGCTCAAGCATCCTAAAAAACCGCTAACCGATTGAACCTCAACAGATTTTATCCAGATTGGAGGTTGACACCCCGGCGATCCTCTGTAGAATGCCGACACACAGACGCGGGATGGAGCAGTCTGGTAGCTCGTCGGGCTCATAACCCGAAGGTCGTCGGTTCAAATCCGGCTCCCGCAACCAAACATCAAAAAAGGCTACTCGAAAGAGTGGCCTTTTTTGTGCGCGTCTGTTTTGTCGACAAGCTTCTTATAGGGAGCAGTCGTCAAACAGGAACTCTTTGCATTTCCTAAACTTAACGTGCCACCTGCGACCGTTTGACGCGATTTCACACTTATTTGACCCTTTACGGGATTAGCGGTTGACACCTCGCCGTTCGCCTGTAGAATGCCGCCACACAGACGCGGGATGGAGCAGTCTGGTAGCTCGTCGGGCTCATAACCCGAAGGTCGTCGGTTCAAATCCGGCTCCCGCAACCAAACATCAAAAAAGGCTACTCGAAAGAGTGGCCTTTTTTGTATCTGTTGAAAAAGTCCTTTCGCAACAATGATCTGTCACTGTGCAGTGAACCGCTTGGGATCTTCAGATGTTCTGACTTGCGACTATGCTTGAGTCGCAGGCAAGGCCTCTGCAATCCAGGAACTGCCCTCGCCGATACCCGGTGAGAGGCGTAGTATTTTGTGATTATTTTTTTCTACAGGGATTGGTAACTTGGCTGGATACCTCCATCCTGTCGCGCACAATCCAAGAGGTGATTGATGCGCGCCAACTCGTCTGATCCACAAGACACCGTCACAGCGGAACATCCGATCAAACCCGAGCGCTTGCGCTTGCTGGATCGATTGAGCAAATACCGTCAGCCCATCGGGCTGGGGGTCACATTGCTGTTGTTCACCATAGCGCTGATTGCCTGTCGCCACTTGCTCGTCGAACTCGATCTCGATGCGTTGCACGACTCGATTCTCGACGTGCCGAAACCCGCCCTGCTTGGCGCTTTCGGCGCAACCGTGGTCGGCTTCATTATTCTGCTCGGCTATGAATGGTCGGCCAGCCGCTACGCCGGTGTGACACTGCCACCGCGCATGCTGGCGCTCGGCGGCTTCACCGCGTTTGCGATCGGCAACGCCATCGGCCTGTCGCTGCTGTCCGGCGGTTCGGTGCGCTACCGTTTATATGCACGCTTGGGCGTGGGCGCTTCCGAAGTCGCGCACATGACCTTGTTCGCCAGCCTGTCGCTGGGCTGCGCGCTGCCGCCGCTGGCAGCACTCGCTACCCTCAGCGACCTGCCCGCCGCCTCTCAGGCGCTGGGGCTGTCTGAAGGACTGCTCGGCGCTGTTGCCGGCGCAGTGCTCGCACTGGGCGCGATTCTGGCGATTGGCATCTATCGCCGACGCCTGCCGGAACAACCTTACCGCGACAACCTGTTGGTTCGGGCCGGCCGTCGCACCCTGCGTCTGCCGGGCCGACGTCTGACCTTCCTGCAACTGGTCATCACCGCGCTCGACGTTGCCGCTGCCGCGACCGTTCTCTATCTGTTGCTGCCCGAAGCGCCACCATTTGGCGCGTTCCTGCTGGTGTACCTGCTGGCCCTGGCCGCCGGTGTGCTCAGCCACGTACCGGGCGGCGTCGGTGTGTTCGAAGCGATTCTGCTCGCCGCATTCGCCGACAAACTCGGGGCCGCGCCACTGGCCGCAGCGTTGTTGTTGTATCGCCTGATCTACGTGGTGCTGCCGCTGCTGGTGGCATGTGTACTGCTGCTGATCAACGAAGGCCAGCGTCTGTTTCAAACCCAGACCATGCGCGCGGCGTCCGGTCTGGCGGCACCGATTCTGGCGGTGCTGGTGTTCCTGTCCGGCGTGGTCCTGCTGTTTTCCGGTGCCACCCCTGAAATCGACACGCGCCTGGAGCACATCGGTTTCCTGATCCCGCATCGTCTGGTCGATGCTTCGCACTTCGGCGCCAGCCTGATCGGCGTGTTGTGCCTGATGCTGGCTCAGGGCCTGCGCCGTCGCCTGTCGGCGGCATGGATGCTCACCACCATTCTGTTGCTGGTTGGCGCCCTGCTCTCATTGCTCAAAGGCTTCGACTGGGAAGAAGCCACGCTGATGACACTCACCGCTGCATTGCTCGGTGTGTTCCGTCGCTCGTTCTATCGCCCGAGCCGTCTGACCGAACTGCCCTTCTCGCCGCTATATCTGGTGGCCAGCCTGTGCGTCCTCGGTGCATCGACGTGGCTGCTGCTGTTCGCTTATCAGGACGTGCCGTACAGCCATCAGTTGTGGTGGCAGTTCACCCTTGATGCTGACGCACCGCGCGGCCTGCGTTCGTTGCTCGGCGCCGCCGTGCTGTTGCTGGTGATCGCCCTGACCTGGCTACTGCGCACTGCCCGTCCGGTGATCCATCTGCCGACACCTGATGAACTCGATCGCGCCGCGAAAATCCTTATGGCCTCGTCGCAACCCGACGGCGGCCTCGCGCTGACCGGTGACAAGGCGTTGCTGTTTCACCAGAACGACGAAGCGTTTCTGATGTACGCACGCCGTGGTCGTAGTCTGGTGGCGTTGTACGACCCCATCGGCCCCGGCCAGCAACGTGCCGAGATGATCTGGCAGTTCCGCGACCTGTGCGACATCCACCATGCCCGCCCTGTGTTCTACCAAGTGCGCGCGGAGAACCTGCCCTACTACATGGACATCGGCCTGACCGCGATCAAACTCGGTGAAGAAGCCCGGGTCGATCTGCAGCGCTTTGACCTGGAAGCCAAGGGCAAAGAGATGAAGGACCTGCGTTACACCTGGAACCGTGGCACCCGCGACGGTCTGTCGCTGGAGATCCATGAGCCGGGCCAGGCGCCAATGGACGAGCTGAAAGTGATTTCCGATGCGTGGCTGACCGGCAAGAACGTGCGCGAGAAAGGCTTCTCCCTCGGCCGTTTCAGCGACGATTACCTGAAGCATTTCCGCATTGCGGTGATTCGCTTCGAAGGCCGCCCGGTGGCGTTCGCCAACCTGCTCGAGACTTATAGCCATGATCTGGCCAGTCTCGACCTGATGCGCGCGCACCCGGACGCCCCCAAGCTGACCATGGAATTCATGATGGTCGGCCTGATTCAACACTATAAGAGTCACGGATACGCGCGCTTCAGCCTGGGCATGGTGCCGTTGTCGGGGTTGCAACCCCGGCGTGGTGCACCGCTGACCCAGCGTCTGGGCTCGATGGTTTTCCGCCGTGGTGAGCAGCTGTACAACTTCCAAGGCTTGCGCCGCTTCAAAGACAAGTTCCAGCCTGACTGGGAACCTCGTTATATGGCTGTGCCCGCCGGACTCGATCCGCTGGTGGCGCTGGCCGACACTGCTGCCCTGATCGCGGGCGGCTTGACTGGATTGGTGAAACGCTGATGATTCAACGCTCCCTGAAGTACATCCTGGCCGCACTGATCGTGCTGGCCGTGATTGCCGGCGGCGGTTACTGGTACCTCAAACGTCCGGCACCGGAACCGACCGTAGAACAGCTGACTCCGGCCGATGGCCCGGCCATGACCCGTGTGATTCCCGGCACCAAGCCGAAAGCTCAGGTGCTGGTCGCGGTCAATGACGACCAGAAGCTCAGCGAAAAGCAACTGACTACCCTGAGCCGCAGCGCCTCGGCGCAAATCGTTCAGGTGATTCTGCCCAAGGACTGCCTGCTACAAAGCCGCGCCCTGCAAACCGGTCTGCGCGAACTGAACGGCCCGGCCACGCTGGTCAGCGGTATCGGCCCCGGCGCGGTACTGGCCTGGCGTTGGTTGTCCGAGCAAAAGGACGACAAGGCCCAAGCGATTTCCGTGGACCTGGCACTGGAAAAAGGTGGCTGCACGCACCTGTTGCCAAAATCCGCTGCCCACGGCCACTGGCTGGTGGCCTGGAACGACAACCCGGACGACGCCAGCGCAGGTTTCGTGCGCGATCAACCGAACGCCGAAACCAGCATCAGCGACTACGACATCAACCTGCCGCAAGTGCTGAACAACGAACTGCGCAAGATCCTCGTCGGCGGCGACAAGGCCAACGGCGGTCTGGCGATTCCGGTGGTTGAAGTCCCGGCCGGTCAAGCCAAAGACACCGTGACCCTGTTCCTCTCCGGTGACGGCGGCTGGCGCGACCTCGACCGCGACGTAGCGGGCGAAATGGCCAAGATCGGCTATCCGGTCGTCGGCATCGACACCCTGCGCTACTACTGGCAGCACAAGAGCCCCGAGCAAAGCGCGCTGGACCTGACCGAACTGATGCAACACTACCGGCAGAAATGGGGCACCAAGCGCTTCATCCTCACCGGTTACTCGTTCGGCGCTGACGTGCTGCCGGCGATCTACAACCGCCTGCCAGAAACCGAGCAGCAACGTGTAGATGCAATCATCCTGCTGGCCTTCGCCCGCACCGGCAGCTTCGAGATCGAAGTCGAAGGCTGGCTCGGCAACGCCGGCAAAGAAGCCGCCACCGGCCCGGAAATGGCCAAGCTGCCAGCGGCGAAGGTTGTGTGCATCTACGGCGAAGAAGAGACGGATGAAAGTGGTTGCACGGACAAGACGGCTGTTGGCGAAGCAGTGAAACTGCCCGGCGGCCACCACTTCGACGAGAACTACCCGGCACTGGCCAAGCGCTTGGTGGATCTGATCGAGAAGCGTCAGAGCAAGGACTCGGTCGCCGAAGAGTAATCTGAACCACGCCTACAAAAAGCCCCCGCAACGTCACGGTTGCGGGGGCTTTTTACATCTCGGACGATGAACCCATTCCCCCTGTAGGAGTGAGCCTGCTCGCGATAGCGGAGTATCAGCCACCTATTTGCCAACTGACACACCGCTATCGCGAGCAGGCTCACTCCTACAGGGAACTGCGTATCCGACGTGTAGTTTTGTTTACTTCCAGTCTCGCAATATCAGATGACGCCCACAGACCTTGTAGGCAAACTCCGAAACTCGTATTTGGGCGCTTTGCGGCTCTATTGTGCTGTTTTTTGACGGGATACTCTCCGGACGTCGCTGACCCATTCAGCGATCGGGTGTGGTAACCCGGAGAAACCATCGCAACAGCGCGCCCCTCTAGTTATGGCGGCTGTGCGTGGGACGCTTTCGGGCGTGCCGGTTTCCTTGGTTCCCGGTTTACCACCCTGCGTACAGCTGCCTCCCTTTCGTGTGGTAACGAAAGTCGCGGCGCCTCGAACCAAGGAGTAACACGATGACCGAAACTGATCTGCACGGACTCGCAAACGTTAAAACCATCGGCTTCACCCCTTTCCTCTACAACTCGGATCAAGCGTTCTTCAACGTCCGCTCCGGCATCCCGATCATCGATGCCCTGTCCCAATCCTCCGACCTGCTGTCCCTCGCCAAATCCTTCGCCGAGGACGCGGCATTTATCAAAGACACCGACCGCCACGCTTGGGCTGCGCATTACCTGACGGTGATGGGCAAAGCCTTGATTGATGACGTGATCCAAGCGTTGATGCCGCGACCTGCGCGGACGAAGACCGAATCTGAAGCCGAACTGGCTGACCCGACCTCATAACCTTGTGGGAGCTGGCTTGCCAGCGATGGCGGTGAGTCAGTCGACATTGATTCTGGATGTGCTGGACTCATCGCTGGCAAGCCAGCTCCCACAGGGGATTTGTGGTGGACTTGAGGTTTATGTGCGGGCACAAAAAAGCCCCCGCCAGCCTTGAAGCTGACGGGGGCTTTCAGTTGAGGTGGGGCTTACATCTCGACCTGCGTCCCCAACTCAATCACCCGGTTCAGCGGCAGATTGAAGAACCGCAAGTTGCCATTGGCATTCTTCAACATGAACGCAAACAGCGCTTCACGCCAACGCGCCATTCCCTCAAGTTTCGAAGCAATCACCGTTTCGCGGCTGAGGAAGTAAGTCGTGCGCATCGGGCTGAAATCCAGATCATCCAGATGACACAGCTTCAACGCCTGCGGTACGTCCGGCTCGTCGGTGAAGCCGAAGTGCAGGATCACCCGGAAGAAACCTTCGCCGTGTGCCTCGACTTCGAAACGCCGCGATGGCGGTACACGAGGGATGTCTTCGTAGACCACGGTCAGCAACACCACCTGCTCATGCAACACCTGGTTATGCAGCAAGTTGTGCAACAGCGCGTGCGGCACGGCGTCGGAGCGTGCGGTGAGGAACACGGCAGTGCCCTGCACGCGATGCGGTGGCTGGACGCGGATGCTGCTGATGAAGATCGGCAGTGGCAGCGCGCCTTCGTCGAGGCGGTCGACCAACAATTGCTTGCCGCGCTTCCAGGTGGTCATCAGCACGAACAACGCGATACCGGCGATCACCGGGAAAGCACCGCCCTGAACGATTTTCGGCACGTTGGCGGCGAAGTACAGACCATCCACCAGCAGGAAACCGATCAGCACCGGTACCGCAAGGATCGGCGGCCATTTCCACAGCAGCAGCATCACCGCCGACACCAGAATGGTGGTCATCAGCATGGTGCCGGTTACCGCCACGCCGTAGGCCGAGGCCAGTGCGCCGGAGGATTCGAAGCCGAGCACCAACAGAACCACGCCAACCATCAGCGCCCAGTTCACCGCGCCAATGTAGATCTGGCCCTGCTCGTCGCTGGAGGTGTGCTGGATGTACATGCGCGGGATGTAACCGAGCTGAATGGCCTGACGGGTCAGGGAGAATGCGCCGGAAATCACCGCTTGCGAGGCAATCACCGTGGCCAGGGTCGACAGCCCCACCAACGGAATCAGCGCCCAGCTAGGCGCCAACAGGTAGAACGGGTTACGCGCCGCTTCCGGGTTATCCAGCAGCAAAGCGCCCTGACCGAAGTAATTGAGCACCAGCGCCGGCAAAACCAGAATGAACCACGCACGGGCAATCGGCTTGCGACCGAAGTGGCCCATGTCGGCGTACAACGCTTCGGCACCGGTCAGCGCCAGCACCACGGCGCCAAGGATAGCCACGCCCATACCGGCATGCACCATGAAGAAACGCACCGCCCAGACCGGGTTCAGCGCATGCAGCACTTCCGGCGTATGGCTGATGCCGTAGACGCCAAGGGCGCCCAGCACGAGGAACCAGGTGACCATGATCGGCCCGAACAAAATGCCGATCCGCGCCGTACCGTGGCTCTGAATCAGAAACAACGCGACCAGCACCACCAACGACAGCGGCACCACCCAATGGTCGATGCCCTCAAACGCCAGCCCCAGCCCCTCTATCGCCGACAACACGGAAATCGCCGGAGTGATCATGCTGTCGCCATAAAACAGCGCCGCACCGATCAGTCCGCAAACCACCAGCAACGACCGCAGTTTTTTGCGATGCCCCGCCGCACGCCGCGCCAGTGCGGTGAGCGCCATGATCCCGCCCTCGCCTTGGTTGTCGGCGCGCAGGACGAACATCATGTATTTGATCGAGACGACCCAGATCAGCGACCAGAAGATCAACGACAGAATGCCCAGCACGCCATCGTGATTGACCGGTACGCCATAAGCGCCGGAAAACACTTCTTTAAGGGTGTACAACGGGCTCGTGCCGATGTCGCCGTAAACTACCCCGACTGCCGCGACCAGCATGCTCAGCGGTTTGGTAGCCGAACCCTCGGCGCCTGCCGCATGACTACTTGCCTGACCCATCCAACACTCCTACTTCTCAGAACCGGCTTCTTTGAATGAAGCACTATGCTTTGTGGTGCAGCATGCGCTGTTTTACCTGCTGTTACAGACGTTTTGTTGACTGTAAAAAATTGGTAAAGCTCAACGGCGCGAAGCATAGCGCAGCACTCGTCGTATTTCCCTGCATAAAGCTGGTCAAGTGCGTTACTCACCGCTAGAATTGCGCACTTTTTGATCAGAGGCGCACCCTAAGCGCCCGTCCGTCGGCTTTTCGCATCAGGAAAGCGGCGTCACAAAATACCGAGGTTAGACATGTCCACCACTCCTGCGCCGGCCAATCCAAAGGTTGGCTTCGTATCTCTGGGTTGCCCGAAAGCACTGGTCGACTCCGAGCGCATCCTGACCCAGCTGCGGATGGAAGGCTATGACGTGGTGTCCACCTATCAGGACGCCGATGTCGTGGTGGTCAACACCTGCGGTTTCATCGACTCGGCCAAGGCTGAATCTTTGGAAGTGATCGGCGAAGCGATCAAGGAAAACGGCAAGGTGATCGTCACGGGCTGCATGGGCGTGGAAGAAGGCAACATCCGCGACGTACACCCGAGCGTGCTGGCCGTGACCGGTCCGCAGCAGTACGAGCAAGTGGTCAACGCCGTGCACGAAGTGGTGCCACCGCGTCAGGATCACAACCCGCTGATCGACCTGGTGCCGCCGCAAGGTATCAAGCTGACCCCGCGCCACTACGCCTACCTGAAGATTTCCGAAGGCTGCAACCACAGCTGCTCCTTCTGCATCATCCCGTCGATGCGCGGCAAACTGGTCAGCCGTCCGGTCGGCGACGTGCTCGACGAGGCTCAGCGCTTGGTCAAGTCCGGCGTTAAAGAGCTGCTGGTGATCTCGCAAGACACCAGCGCCTACGGCGTCGACGTGAAATACCGCACCGGTTTCTGGAACGGCGCGCCAGTGAAAACCCGCATGACCGAACTCTGCGAAGCGCTGAGCACCCTCGGCGTCTGGGTGCGTCTGCACTACGTTTACCCGTACCCGCACGTTGACGAGCTGATTCCGCTGATGGCCGCCGGCAAGATCCTGCCGTACCTGGACATCCCGTTCCAGCACGCCAGCCCGAAAGTGCTGAAGTCGATGAAACGCCCGGCGTTCGAAGACAAGACTCTGGCACGGATCAAGAACTGGCGCGAAATCTGCCCGGATCTGATCATCCGTTCGACCTTCATTGTCGGCTTCCCGGGCGAAACCGAAGAAGACTTCCAGTACCTGCTCAACTGGCTGACCGAAGCCCAGCTCGACCGCGTCGGCTGCTTCCAGTACTCGCCGGTTGATGGCGCTCCGGCCAATGATCTGGATCTGGAAGTGGTGCCGGACGACGTCAAGCAGGACCGTTGGGAGCGCTTCATGGCGCACCAGCAGGCGATCAGCTCGGCGCGCCTGCAAATGCGCGTTGGCCGTGAAATCGAAGTGCTGGTGGATGAAGTTGATGAGCAAGGCGCGGTCGGCCGCTGCTTCTTCGACGCCCCGGAAATCGACGGCAACGTGTTCATCGACAACGGCAGCAACCTGAAGCCGGGCGACAAAGTCTGGTGCAAAGTGACTGATGCTGACGAATACGATTTGTGGGCTGAGCAGATCTGATCTGAAGATCAAAAGCCCCTCACCCTAGCCCTCTCCCAGCGGGAGAGGGGACTGATTGAGATGTTCTTTCGAGTTACATCGACCTGTGCTATCCGGTTGAACTCAGGTTTTGAACGGCATGAAGATCTGCTCCCTTCCCCCTCGCCCCCTCTGGGGGAGAGGGTTGGGGTGAGGGGGAGAGATCTTGCTGGCGACAGAAATAGCCAGCCAGACACCGCAACAAATACGAAAAGCCCCGCTCTTTTTACAAGATGCGGGGCTTTTTTACGTCTATCGTTTGCTGAGGGAAGGATCCTCATCAAACAGGGCATAAGAGGCACACAGGCATGCGTCACCATTCGGTCATCCACACGCCGAAACTCAGCGATTATCAGGAACTGACCCGGGTCTGGGAGGCCTCGGTCCGCGCGACCCATGATTTTCTGCCGGACAGCTACATCGAGTTGCTGCGCAACCTGGTGCTGACCCGCTACCTCGACTCCGTGATGCTGATCTGCACCAAGGACGCCAACCAGCGCATCACCGGGTTCGCCGGTGTGGCGGCGGGCAAGATTGAAATGCTCTTTATCGACCCCGACTATCGCGGCCAGGGCCTGGGCAAAAAACTGCTGAACTACGCGCTGCAACATTTGAATGCCGATGAGCTCGACGTCAACGAACAGAACCCGCAGGCCTTGGGCTTTTACTTCAAGCAGGGTTTTGAAGTGATCGGCCGTTCGGAGGTAGACGGCATGGGCCAGCCGTATCCGTTGCTGCATATGCGCTTGCGCCAGAATCAGCAACGCACCTGCAATGGCTGACACACCATAAAACCCTGTGGGAGCTGGCTTGCCAGCGATGCGGACGCTGCGGTCTGCAAGAGATACCGAGGCGATGCCATCGCTGGCAAGCCCGCTCCCACAAGGGATACAGAACACCGTGAAATGGAACCGGGCTTAACCGGCGCCACACAGGTACAATGCCCACCCCTTTTTTGTTACGGCCCTGTCATGACTGACCCGATTCGCCTCTCCAAACGCCTCATCGAACTGGTGGGTTGCTCCCGCCGCGAGGCCGAGCTGTTCATCGAGGGCGGCTGGGTCACCGTGGACGGCGAAGTCATCGACGAGCCGCAATTCAAGGTCGGCGACCAGAAAGTCGAGCTCGACAAGGACGCCAAGGCCACTGCGCCGGAGCCGGTGACCATCCTGCTCAACGCTCCTGCCGGCATGGATGTAGAAACCGCCATGCAGTCGCTCTGCGCCGAAACCCTCAGCGAAGAGCACCGTTTCAGCAAGCGCCCGCTGCGTGGCCACTTCCTGCGCCTGACGGCCAGCGCCGACCTGCAAGCCAAGGCCAGTGGTCTGCTGGTGTTCACCCAGGACTGGAAAATCCTGCGCAAGCTCACCGCCGACGCGGCCAAGATCGAGCAGGAATACATCGTTGAAGTCGAGGGTGACATGGTCGCCCACGGCCTCAACCGTTTGCAGCACGGCCTGACCCACAAGGGCAAGGAGCTGCCGCCGGTCAAGGCCAGCTGGCAGAACGAAAACCGCCTGCGCTTCGCCATGAAAAATCCGCAGCCGGGGATCATTGCCCAGTTCTGCGAAGCGGTCGGCCTGAAGGTCGTCGGCATCCGCCGTATCCGCATCGGCGGCGTCTCGATTGGCAAGGTTCCGGTCGGCCAATGGCGCTACCTGTCCGGCAAAGAGAAGTTCTAAGGCTTCCACTGCCGCCACACATTTCGGCAGCGCGCCTGCGCGCTGCCCACAACGCATCAGGATTATCGACATGATTCACAACGACGTACTGCGCAGCGTGCGCTACATGCTCGACATCAGCGACAAGAAAGTCGTCGAGATCATCAAACTTGGCGGCATGGACGTAACGCTCGCCGACGTGATCACCTGGCTCGACAAGAAAGAAGAAGATGAAGAAGGTTTCGTCCGTTGCCCGGACGAAGTCATCGCACACTTCCTCGACGGCCTGGTGATCTTCAAGCGTGGCAAGGACGAAAGCCGTCCGCCGCAGCCGATCGAAGTGCCGGTGACCAACAACATCATTCTGAAAAAGCTGCGCGTGGCCTTCGAATTGAAAGAAGACGACATGCACGCGATCCTCAAGGCCGCCGAGTTCCCGGTGTCCAAACCTGAGCTGAGCGCGCTGTTCCGCAAGGTCGGCCACACCAACTACCGTCCGTGTGGCGACCAGTTGCTGCGCAACTTCCTCAAGGGTTTGACCCTGCGCGTTCGCGCCGCCTGATGCCCTTCTGCGGTGGCGACTGATGGTCGCCACCGCAGCGCATGACCGTGCATTCCCTTCGAAAATAGTGGCTCCGCTTTTTGCGGCTGGCGACTAGGGTGTATTGATACCTAGCCCTCAGGATTCGCCATGCACCCGTACTTTTCCCTGCAAGGCCGCACCGCTCTGGTGACCGGCGGCACCCGTGGTATCGGCAAAATGATCGCCAAGGCCTTTGTCGAGGCTGGCGCCCGTGTATTCGTCTGCTCCCGGGACGCCGAAGCCTGTCATCAAACGGCCGAAGAACTCAGTGCCTTGGGCACTTGCCAAGGCGTGGCGGCGAATCTGGCGACGGAAGAAGGTGTACAGGAACTGGCCGCACGGCTCGGCGAGCAGATCACGCATCTGGATATTCTGGTGAACAATGCCGGCACCACGTGGGGTGCGCCACTGGAGAGTTACCCGGTCAAAGGCTGGGAGAAAGTCATGCAACTCAACGTGACCTCCGTGTTCACCTGCATCCAACAGTTTCTGCCGTTGCTGCGCAAGGCCGGTTCGGCGGCCAATCCTGCGCGAATTATCAATATTGGTTCGGTGGCGGGGATTTCCTCGTTTGGCGAGCAGGCGTATGCCTACGGGCCGAGTAAAGCGGCGCTGCATCAGTTGTCGCGAATTCTCGCGCGGGAACTGGTGAGCCAGCACATCAACGTCAATGTGATCGCGCCGGGACGGTTTCCGAGCAAGATGACTCAGCATATCGGTAATGATCAGCAGGCACTCGCCGAAGACACCGCGTTGATTCCGATGAGGCGCTGGGGGCGTGAGGAAGAGATGGCAGCGTTGGCGATCAGTCTGGCGAGTACGGCGGGGGCTTATATGACCGGGAATATCATTCCGCTGGATGGTGGGTTCAGCCTCTGAAATCGTCAGTGCGGCCATCGCTGGCAAGCCAGCTCCCACAGGTTTTTGGGTGAACTCAAATTATTCTAACGTCCGAGAATCCTGTGGGAGCTGGCTTGCCAGCGATGGCGCCCGCCTGGCCACCACCAGACTTGAAGCCTGCCGGGTTATCATGCCCACCCTGCCCCGCTTCGAATACACACCATGACTTACAGCGTCTCCCCCATCGGCTTCGTCCGCTCCTGCTTCAAGGAGAAATTCGCCATTCCCCGCCAACCACAACTGGCCCCCGCCGCCCGTGGCGTGCTGGAACTGGTGGCGCCGTTCGATCAGGGTGACGCGGTGCAGGGGCTGGAACAAGTCAGCCACGTCTGGCTGCTGTTCCTCTTCCATCAGGCACTGGAAGAAAAACCGCGCCTGAAAGTCCGCCCGCCCCGCCTCGGCGGCAACAAGTCCATGGGCGTGTTCGCCACTCGCGCCACCCACCGACCCAACGGGATTGGCCAGTCGGTGGTGAAACTGGACAAGGTTGAAGCCAATCGCCTGTTTATCTCCGGCATCGACCTGCTCGACGGCACGCCGATTCTCGACATCAAACCCTACGTGCCTTACGCCGACATCATTGCCAGCGCCTCCAACAGCATCGCCAGCGCCGCGCCGCAGTTGATCGACGTGCAGTGGACGGATGCAGCGTTGCAACAGGCGCTCACCCACGCTCAGCGTCTTGGCGAGCCTCTGGTCGAGCTGATCGAACAGTGTTTGGCGCAAGACCCGCGCCCGGCGTATCAAACCCCGGCGCCGGAACGTGAATACGGCGCACAGTTCTGGGACTTGGATGTGCGCTGGCATTACCCGACGCCGGAGCAGATCCGCGTCCTCGAAGTCATTCCCGCCGAAGCGTAATGTCCAGAAACGAAAAAGCCCCCATTGCCTGAGCAGGCAATGGGGGCTTTTCAGTGGAGCTTACTTCTCGACGAATGCACGCTCGATCAGGTAGTCACCCGGCTCGCGCATACGCGGCGACACGGTCAGGCCGAAGCTGTTGAGTACTTCGCTGGTCTCGTCGAGCATGCTCGGGCTGCCGCACAACATGGCGCGGTCGTCCTGCGGATTGATCGGCGGCAGGCCGATGTCGCGGAACAGTTTGCCGCTGCGCATCAGGTCGGTCAGACGACCTTCGTTCTCGAATGGTTCGCGAGTAACGGTCGGGTAGTAAATCAGCTTGTCACGCAGCGCTTCGCCGAAGAACTCGTTCTGCGGCAGGTGCTCGGTGATGAATTCGCGGTAGGCGACTTCGTTCACGTAGCGCACGCCGTGGCACAGGATGACTTTTTCGAAACGCTCGTAGGTTTCTGGATCCTGAATCACGCTCATGAACGGTGCCAGACCAGTACCGGTGCTGAGCAGATAAAGGTGTTTGCCAGGCTTCAGATCGTCCAGCACCAGCGTGCCCGTAGGCTTCTTGCTGATGATGATCTCGTCGCCCTCCTTGAGATGCTGCAACTGCGAGGTCAGCGGGCCGTCAGGCACCTTGATGCTGAAGAACTCCAGATGCTCTTCCCAGTTCGGGCTGGCAATCGAGTAAGCGCGCATAAGCGGGCGGCCGTTTGGCTGTTGCAGGCCGATCATCACGAACTGCCCGTTCTCGAAGCGCAGGCCCGGATCGCGGGTGCACTTGAAGCTGAACAGGGTATCGTTCCAGTGATGAACACTGAGGACACGCTCGTGGTTCATGTTGCTCATGTACGTTTGACTCCTGGATATTGGCTCTGCGCTTGCTCTAGGCTGAATAAATGCCGATGGTGCGCAATTGCATCGCATTCTAATAGCGCCGACAATATCTGTTAACTGGATTATTAAGATAAGGGTTATCGGTTATATCGATATGCGATTTACTCTCCGTCAACTGCAAGTCTTCGTCGCCGTCGCCCAGCAGGAAAGCGTATCCCGTGCTGCGGGTCTGCTCAACCTCTCACAATCGGCGGCCAGTACCTCTATTACCGAGCTTGAGCGCCAGTCCAGCTGCCAGCTGTTCGACCGTGCCGGCAAACGGTTGAGCCTCAATGCCCTCGGCAAACAGCTGTTGCCACAAGCAGTGGCCCTGCTCGATCAGGCCAAGGAAATCGAAGACCTGCTCAACGGCAAATCAGGTTTCGGCTCGCTGTCAGTCGGCGCCACCCTGACGATCGGCAATTATCTGGCGACCCTGTTGATCGGTAGCTTCATGCAGCGCCACCCGGAAAGCCAGGTGAAGCTGCATGTACAGAACACTGCCAATATCGTGCAACAGGTCGCCCACTACGAAATTGATCTGGGTCTAATCGAAGGCGATTGCAGCCACCCGGACATCGAAGTACAGAGTTGGGTCGAGGATGAGCTGGTGGTGTTCTGCGCGCCGCAGCATCCGCTGGCCAAACGTGGCAGTGCGACCATGGAAGAGTTGACGCATGAAGCGTGGATTCTGCGCGAACAGGGTTCCGGCACGCGGCTGACCTTCGATCAGGCCATGCGGCACCATCGCAGCGCGCTGAATATCCGTCTCGAGCTGGAACATACCGAAGCGATCAAACGCGCGGTGGAATCGGGGCTGGGGATCGGTTGCATCTCGCGCCTGGCACTGCGCGATGCCTTCCGCCGCGGCAGTCTGGTGGCGGTGGAGACGCCGGATCTGGACCTGGCGCGACAGTTCTACTTCATCTGGCACAAGCAGAAGTACCAGACCTCGGCCATGCGCGAGTTTCTCGATCTGTGCCGCGCTTTCACCGCCGGTGTGCAGCGCAGCGACGAGATCGTTTTGCCGACAATCGCTTAAAGCAGAATCACCGCCCACACCAAGGCAATCATGCTCAGCGCGACGAATTGCGCGGCGCTGCCCATGTCCTTGGCGTTCTTGGACAGCGGGTGCAGTTCCAGCGAAATGCGGTCAATGGCCGCTTCCACTGCCGAATTGAGTAACTCGACGATCAGCGCTAACAGGCACACGGCGATCAACAGCGCCTGCTCGACGCGGCTGACATTCAGAAAGAACGTCAGCGGTACCAGCACCACATTGAGCAGTACCAGTTGGCGGAACGCCGCTTCGCCGGTGAAAGCTGCGCGCAGGCCGTCCAGCGAATAGCCGGAAGCGTTGAGGATGCGTTTCAGGCCGGTCTGGCCCTTGAAAGGTGACATAAAGTAGAAACCAACCAAAAAGGAGTGGGAAAGCTAGATCAACAAAAGTCAAAAAAGCGTGAAGACGCCAGCCATTATTGGCTCGGAATTGACTCAAGTTGTTGCAGCAGTAAAGCCGCTTGCGTACGAGTGCGCACATTCAGCTTGCGAAAGATCGCCGTGACATGGGCCTTGATGGTCGCTTCGGACACGCTCAGCTCATAGGCAATCTGCTTGTTCAGTAAGCCTTCGCAGACCATGGTCAACACGCGGAACTGCTGCGGGGTAAGGCTGGCGAGGCCATCGCTGGCGGCTTTGGCTTCGTCGGAGACGGCGACCGCTTCGAATGCCTGCGGTGGCCAGAACACATCGCCATCGAGCACTTTGCGCACCGCTTCCTGAATCACGCTCAGGTCGCTGGACTTGGGAATGAAGCCACTGGCGCCGAACTCGCGGGACTTGACCATCACCGAGGCTTCTTCCTGCGCCGAGACCATCACCACCGGAATCTGCGGATATTGTCCGCGCAACATCACCAGCCCGGAAAAACCGAAGGCGCCCGGCATGTTCAGATCCAGCAAGACCAGATCCCAGTCAGCCTTTTCGGTCAGGCGAGTTTCCAGTTCGGCGATGCTCGCCACTTCCACCAATCGCACATTTGGGCCAAGGCCCAGCGTCACCGCTTGATGCAGGGCGCTACGAAACAGGGGGTGATCATCGGCAATCAGGATGTCGTATGTGGCCATTTTTCAAATGATCCTGTTTTTGATGGCAGACCCGGTGCATTCGGGTCTGGCCAAAGCAACTCAAGATGCGCCTTTCAGGGGGCATCCACAGGGGCACGTTCAACGCCAATAACCAGCAAACACAGCGTTTCAAACCTTGGCCGCACCCTAATCGGCGCCAAGCATGCCCAGCGAAGACGGGGTGGTCAAGCAACACGGCCGCCGCTGCGTACAGTATGGGCCACTATTGGGCCAACTCCGGCTGCGGCTTTCGTATGAAGGGTTGCAACTCGGCATGGGCCGGGGTCGATTCATTCATGTCCAATTGCTGCTTGGCACCGAGGTAATGCTGGCTGAACACATCGAAATAGGCGTCCAGCGCCGACGCGGCGTCACTGTCTCCCGCCAGTTCCAGACACAGCGCAGCGACTTCTGCGGTGCACAGGTGCTCGCTGCGTGTCGAGCGCCGCAAGCGATAGCGCGAGAGTTTGTCGGGCAGCAGACTGAGAATCGGCAAGCGATCAAAGTACGGGCTTTTGCGGAACATCTTGCGTGCTTCGGTCCAGGTCGCGTCGAGCAGAATGAACAGCGGACGCTTGCTGCTATCGAGTTCGACGGTGTTGGTCACCCGCGACGGCTCGACGTATTCGCCGGGGAACACCAGATACGGCTGCCATTGCGGGTCGTTGAGCAGCGCCAGCATCTGCGGATCGGGCTCGGTGCGCGACCAGATGAACGCGTGGTTATCGCGCACCACATCGGCAATCAGCCAACCGGTATTGCTCGGTTTGAACACTTCCTTGCCGGTCATGATCAGGCACACGCCGGATCGGGTTTCGACACTTGGCCGCCAGGCGCACAGGCAATGACTGATGATCACGCGGCAGTCGCGGCAACGCTCGGAGCGAAAGCCCCGCGCCTGAATCGGCTTGATGCCCTCATCCTCGCGCTGATCGCGCAGACGGGCTACGGCGTTGGGGGCATGATTCATCGCGGGCAACACCGGCAGACAGGAAAACTCGACACGAACAGCACTCGGCAAGGCAATAAAGGCCGGCAGTTTAACAGAGCGAAGGGCACAAGCCTGTACCGTCCAGACCGGCTCCCCTATAATTCGCCGCCACTGAACGCACAGCCCCGTGGCTGGTCGAACCACCAGTCACCGAATCAGGAGAGTTTCATGCTGCGCCTTATCGTTCCCACCGCTGCCATTCTGCTGGCGTCGTCCTTCACCGCTCAGGCTGCCTCCCTGAGTGAGCAGAATCTGAACCGAGAGCTGCGCAACGTCGCCGCCCAAAGCAGCGTCGGCACGCCACGCGCCATCAATGAAGACATTCTTGATCAGGGCTACACCGTTGAAGGCACGCAGTTGATCAACCACCTGAGCGTGCAAAAGAGCCACGCCGACAAGATGCGCGCTGACCCTAAAGCCGTGTATTTCCAGTTGGGCGCTTCAGTGTGCAACAACCCGTCGTTTCGCAAGCTGATGGCCAAGGGCGCGATCATGCGTTACGACTTCACGGAAGTGAAAACCAACAAAGCGATCGGCTCCGCCAGTTACCAGGAATCGGATTGCCCGAAAGCCGGCCCGGCGAAGAAGAAGTAATCATCGCGAATTGGCGCGCCGCTGTTCATCCTCGGCGCGCAGTTCGGCCAGCAAGGCCTGTAGATAGTGGGAACGGCGCTCGCCTCCTGCCAGTCGCCGGCAACACTCCTCCTCGAGACTGACTTGATTGGCCTCGGCTGATGCTTTCAGCATTCGATACAACTGCGTATCGATCTCCAGAACCACTCTGGTCATGTGTCCCGCCTCCTTGCTACCCGCAAATCCTTGAATTGCGTGCACCTTGCGTACGGTATTGACGTGAAATTGTCGTACGGTGCCTGTAAATCAGTTAATCAGAGGGTTTGGCGGCCGGTGCACGTTCTGACGAGCGGTGATGTCACTGGCCGAAAAACAGTAAGCGATTGCCAGCCAGGACTTTGCAGCGCAATGATCGATTCAGCGCAACCGCTCGCAAGGGTCTAGATTCAAAGTATTCCGATCAGTCGTTTGCGGCAGGAAAAGGAACTGCCGATTGTGTGTTTTTGCAGCGCGGCACTGACGCCGCTCGTCAGGGCCACCCGCTCTGTGCAGAAGGAGACGTTGAATGCCTTACCAACCGAATGACCTGCTCAACCGTCATTTTCAGGAAAGCGGTCCCGACCTCATCAGCCAGGTCGAAGCACAGCTCAACCGCGTTTCCCCCACCAGCCCGAACATTCCCATCTACCGCGACATGATCCTGACCGTACTGCGCATGGCTCAGGAAGATCACAATCGCTGGAACGCCAAAATCACCCTGCAGGCCCTGCGTGAACTGGAGCAGGCATTCAGAGTGCTGGAGCAATTCAAGGGCCGACGCAAAGTCACCGTGTTCGGCTCGGCGCGCACGCCGGTCGAACATCCGCTGTACGCCATGGCTCGGGAACTCGGTGCCGCGCTGGCGCGCTCGGACATGATGGTCATCACTGGTGCCGGTGGCGGCATCATGGCCGCCGCCCACGAAGGGGCTGGCCGCGATCACAGCCTTGGCTTCAACATCACTCTGCCCTTCGAGCAGCATGCCAACCCGACCGTGGATGGCACCGCCAATCTGCTGCCCTTCCACTTCTTCTTCACCCGCAAGCTGTTTTTCGTCAAGGAAGCCGACGCACTGGTGCTGTGCCCTGGCGGTTTCGGCACGCTGGATGAAGCACTTGAGGTGCTGACGCTGATCCAGACCGGTAAAAGTCCACTGGTGCCGGTGGTGTTACTGGACACACCGGGGGGCACCTTCTGGCAGGGCGCGATGGACTTCATCCGCCAGCAACTGGAAGAAAACCACTACATCCTGCCGACCGACATGCAATTGATGCGGCTGGTCTACACCGTC
This sequence comes from Pseudomonas sp. Seg1, assembly GCF_018326005.1. Classification (NCBI taxonomy): domain Bacteria; kingdom Pseudomonadati; phylum Pseudomonadota; class Gammaproteobacteria; order Pseudomonadales; family Pseudomonadaceae; genus Pseudomonas; species Pseudomonas sp. Seg1. Next base: position 1,444,581 of record NZ_AP021903.1, on the reverse strand, counting down.
GAGGAGGCGGTGGAGCAAATCAACCAGTTCTACAGCAACTTCCACTCCAGCCGCTGGCTCAAAGGGCAATTCGTGATCCGCATGAATCACAAGCTCAGCGATCAAGCGCTGGAGCAGATGCAGGAGACCTTTGCCGATTTGTGCCTGAGCGACCACTTCCATCAACACGTCTACAGCGGCGAGGAACACGATGACGCGAAGTTCAGCCATCTGGCGCGCTTGGCGTTTGCCTTCAACGCCAGGAATCACGGGCGTTTGAGAGAGTTGGTCGATTACATCAACGTGCCGGAAAACTGGGCTCATTCCAAACCGCAAACCGCGCAACGCAACCGAGAGCCGTCGAAGGCTATTTAAAACGTAAAAAAAAAACGGCCCGCTATTTTCATAGCGGGCCGTTTTCTTCAATCGTCTTAATCGTCCATGCCTCTGCCGCTGAACAAGCGGTTGATCATCTCCATCGAGAAACCTCGATAGGCCAGGAAACGGCCTTGCTTGGCACGCTCCTTGGCATCAATCGGTAAGTGCCCGGAGAATTTTCGCTGCCAGGTTTCCTGAAGCTGCTCCTGCCAACTGATACCGCTTTCGCGCAGGGCGAGCTCGATATCAGCGCGTTGCAAACCACGTTGGCTCAGTTCCTCGCGAATTCGCAGAGGGCCATAACCGGAACGGGCACGGTAGGAAACAAAGCTTTCAAGATAACGAGCTTCGGAAAGCAGCCCTTCTTCCGTCAAACGGTCGAGGGCTGTTTCGATCATCTCCGCCTCAGCGCCACGCTGACGCAGTTTACGCGTCAGCTCGACTCGACCGTGCTCGCGACGTGCGAGCAGGTCCATGGCGGTTCGCCGCACCGCGACGAGGGTATCAAGTACGAGTGTCATTCAGAGACTTCAAACGTCGATGTCGGCCTCGGCCATATCGTCGATTTTGTCGCGGGTCGCCGAAGCCTTGACGTCTGCTGCTGGTGCCAGCAGTTTGTCACGCAGTTGCTTCTCGAGCTTGGCAGCGATTTCCGGATTGTCCGCCAGGAACTTGGCCGAGTTGGCCTTGCCCTGACCGATCTTGGTGCCTTCGTAAGCGTACCAAGCGCCAGACTTCTCAACGAAACCGTGCAGCACGCCCAGGTCGATCATCTCGCCGTTGAGGTAGATGCCCTTGCCGTAAAGAATCTGGAACTCGGCCTGACGGAACGGCGAAGCCACCTTGTTCTTCACAACCTTGACGCGGGTTTCGCTACCGACCACTTCGTCGCCTTCTTTCACCGCGCCGGTACGGCGGATGTCGAGACGAACCGAAGCGTAGAACTTCAGCGCGTTACCACCGGTGGTGGTCTCCGGGCTACCGAACATCACGCCGATCTTCATACGGATCTGGTTGATGAAGATCACCAGGCAGTTGGCGTTCTTGATGTTACCGGTGATTTTACGCAGCGCCTGGGACATCAGACGGGCTTGCAGGCCCACGTGCATGTCACCCATTTCGCCTTCGATTTCAGCCTTCGGCACCAGTGCAGCCACGGAGTCGACGATGATCACGTCAACCGCGTTGGAACGCACCAGCATGTCGGTGATTTCCAGTGCCTGTTCGCCAGTGTCCGGCTGGGACACCAGCAGGTCATCGACGTTGACGCCCAGTTTGCCGGCGTACTCAGGGTCGAGGGCGTGTTCGGCGTCGACGAATGCGCAGGTCGCGCCGGCTTTTTGTGCCTGAGCGATAACGGACAATGTCAGTGTGGTTTTACCTGAAGATTCAGGACCGTAGATTTCAACGATACGGCCTTTTGGCAGGCCGCCGATGCCGAGTGCAATGTCCAGACCCAGAGAGCCAGTGGAGATGGATGGGATCGCCTGACGGTCCTGATCGCCCATACGCATTACGGCACCCTTGCCGAATTGACGTTCGATCTGACCCAGGGCCGCAGCCAAGGCTTTCTTCTTGTTGTCGTCCATTAAAGTCCTCACGTAATCAATAAGGCCTGACGGCCAACACCTGTATAAGTAGCCAGTATTATTCCACAGCGTTCGCGGATCGCCTACCCCTGATTTTCGATTTCTCGTGCCGCCAGTCGCAGGAGCCCCTCTAGCGCGGCCTTCACCGTTTGTCGGCGGACTTCATCACGGTTGCCGGCGAAGTGTTGAACCTCGCTGGAAACCGCATCGCCCACGCCCCACGCCAGCCAGACTGTGCCCACCGGTTTGTTCGGCGTACCGCCATCGGGTCCGGCCACGCCGCTGACCGCGACAGCGAATCGTGCCAGGCTGTGTTTCTGCGCCCCCAGTACCATCGCTTCGACGACTTCCCGACTGACGGCACCCACCGTGCCGAACAACTCGGCCGGCACATTCAGTTGCTGGGTTTTCTGCCGATTGGAGTACGTCACGTAACCGGCCTCGAACCATGCCGAACTGCCCGGAATCCGGGTGATCGCTTCCGCGATCCCGCCACCGGTGCAGGATTCAGCGGTGGTGACGTGGGCATTGAGCACTTGCAGGCGTCGGCCAAGTTCGGCAGCCAGTTGGGTGATCTCTTTCACGGTGCGCTCCGGATCGTGTGGAATGCCTCCACCGTACACGAGCCGGTTGCGCTTTCAATACACAGACTCATTCAAAATGTGCAGGCGCCAGCGCTCTGACATAGGCCTGACAAGCCTGCAAGGCAATCAGTCCGCGGTCGCCGCTGTCGGTGATGGCGATAATTCGTTGAGCATGCGCCGGGTCAAGTCGGGCGCGTACGGCTGCATGATCCACGCCGCCGGGGCCGGCGGGGGCTGGCAACGCGCAGCCGGCGGCAACGTCGCCGGCATCGAGGAGGACTGACAGGCGCACATCAGCAGTGGCAAGACGATCGCGCAAGCGATCCTGATCACGTTGGGCATCGCTCATCGCTCGAAAGTGGGTTTGTTCACTGGCGGCGAGCCGCTGCTCCAGCGCCAGACGTTTATCCTGCTCTGCCTGTTGCGCAGTGGCGGCGGTCTGGGTCAGATGATTGAGGGTGTCGGCGCTTGACCGAGCCTGCTCCGCCAGTTGCCGGCCGTAGCGCCAGTCCTGAAGTTGCCAGGCGGCAGCAAAAGCACCCACGGCCAGCAACAACAGACCAATTACTCGCCAGGGGATTGGCATAACACCGCCCTCGCCCGCGCCCAGATTTCCAGACGATCCGGCAAGCCGTTCAACCCGCCGTTGATACGTCGGGTGATGGTGTTGAACTGATCGCGGTCGGCCAGTTCGTTCAAGCCGTTCTGCTCCCAGAACCAGGCGGCGGACTCGGCGGCCCATTGCGGCTGCTCCAACAACTCCGGCAAGGACAGCAACCGCTCATCGCCGAATAATCCAACGCTGCATTGGCGATAGTTACTGCGACCGGTGATCTGGATCAGTCCGCGACCGCGGTACTTCTGGCCATCGCCGTCCGCCTCGGGCGTGTTGCCCAGGCGTAGCGCCAGCGTGCCGGTGTCGTATTTGCTCAGATACTGGTTGTTGCCCAGCTCCCGAACGTACTGCAACTGGCCCGACTCGTGACCGATCTGCGCGAGAAACGCAGCGACACGTTTGGGTGAGTCGATGCGACGGCGCGCCATCGCAGAGTTGAGCGCAGAAACAAAAACGCCCGCTTGGCTGCGGGCGTTGGGCATGATGGTTAAAAGGTTGTTTTCGGTTATTTGCATAATGCTTGATCCTCCCTGGATATTGCCCCGATTGAATCACGACGGACGGGCAATGCCTGCCAGCCATTTATTTGCCAGAGTTTTCAGGGTGCCACCCGGAACATCAGCTTCAAGTGTTCCGCCCATTGGCAGTACTTGCCCGCCCGCTAACAGCCACGCCTGATACTCAAGCCAGTCGCGATTGGTTGAATCCTGTGGAATGAATGCTGAGTCTTCAATGCGCAGCACCCCGCAAGCAGTCAGTTGATATGTCATAAGCTCAATCCTAGATTTCAGCGTCCGCTGTCCATTCCAACTGCAAAGTCTGCCCTGGCGCACTGCCGACAGGCGTAACAGTGGCAAACGAAAGACCGCGCTCTGCCACACTTTGGAGAGTGGTACCGGTGCAAGCCTTGCTCATCGCTTGATTCCAGACTTGGTTACTGTTTTCGCCCGGGCAATAGGCGGTTACAGTCGGCTGTACTCGTTTCTGTACCAGAAAGCCGATAGTCATTCCGTACTGGCCGGTATTTCCCGTGGGAATTTGAGTGAAAGTCGCAGTACACGTGTTGGTACCGTTATTCGCTTTTATCGCCAGCCCGTTCACAAAGGATTTTTCAAAATAGCGCTGACAGAGCAACAGTTCTTCTGCGAAGGAACGATATTCGAAGGGAGTGGAAACGGGCCCCTCTTCCAACTGGATCCGGGTCAGATCCACTGTCTGCAATACATTCAGCGGCAAGTCGAATGACAATGTCAGACAATCATTGACTCCCTTCATCTTTCCGGCGATAGCAGGCACTTGGAAGGTTGCGGTGTGTCGAGTCCACGTGGTGTTCAGTTGAAAAACATCTACAACTTTTACAACTGCTTCCGAGCCCCCCGCACCAAACTGCTGGGCAATCGCGACTCTCAATGGTCGAACCGCGTCGGAGCGCGCCCAAAATGTCAACGTAGCGGTTTTACCCGCAAGGGTTCTGACCGACTCGATACTCTGGGACACCTTGTGGGTGGTAGCTCCAGCCCCGGCCGCCGTTTGCTGCCAACGCAGAAAACAGGCCGGTTCGCCAGGAACGTCAGTTTGCCCGAGAGGAAAAACCTGACGACTGATATTCACCGCAGCACTACCGTTCCAGTCGCAGCGAAAGCGATCTGCCACATAACCACCGATGTTCGGGCCTTGGTTGGTCGTTCCGCGCTGCCAGATATCGAACCCGCCATTGATCAGCACATTTCTGCGATACACCTGTACCGGAAATTGTTGCAACGGATCCGGTCTGGATAATTGCCGGATCGCCTGAGCCAATTGATCAGTCTGTAGTTCGTCCGGTTTCAAACCAGCCGCGGTAATCGCGCTGAGTATTTCCTGAGTAACACTGTTGCCCCAGCTCGCTGGGATCAGCGATCCCGGCGTTCCGGCTATCGCGTCTTCGTCAACAAATTTGCCGTCGACCAAGCCGGAGCTGAGGACGCTTCTTGGATAATCCACTTTAATTCCTCTTCAGATCAGCGGCGACTCAGCCGTTCGTTCGCAGCAAGATTTGCAGCCAGTCGGGTTCAACCGGGCGTGAGCGTGCATCCGGGAAATCCGGGTCATTGGGCCACTCGCGTAGTGACTGTCGGTAAGCCAGCAGTTGTTTGAACTCTTCGGCGAGCAGGGTCGTGCCCTCACCGACTTCCAGCTCTTCAGCGTCGCGAAGCACCAACCACTGTGTGTCCTGCAGCACTTTGTTACGCCATGCGCGTTCATGGCTGGCAAGGGCAATCGGGGAAATGACAGGGTCGATCAGCACAGGCTGACCACTGGCACTGGCGCTAATGACTTTGCCACTCGCCTGCCCGGCGAACAGTTCGACGTATTGCGCCTGGGTGATTTCCACCGCCCCTTCAGGCACTTCGGGAAGTGCGCTGTCGACTCGATCAAAGCCGAGACTTTGTGCATAAAAGTAAATCGTCATGGTCAGTACCCCCAAACCAGAATGCGGCCAGCAATTCCCGGCTCGGCCTTCACACTTGAAGCCAGGACGTTGCGCACCCGGGCAGCCACTGTCGTTGTCGTCGAGTTCGCGCCGTCAAATGCCCAAACGGTAACGTTGGAGGCACCCCAACCTGCCGGGTAGCCTTCATTGGCAACACCGCCGAGGACAGCATTGGGAAACCTGATCGGCAGCGACACCGTCATGTTGCCATTCGCATCGGATCCCCCCGTCACCCACTGCACGATCAAACCGCTGGGAAACTTTTGATATCCCGATGTGGCGAACTGTGCGGCGTAATTGGCCGAGTACTTCAGCGCAGCCGTGCCATAAACCACCCACACACCGGACTCTCTGACGAAGTTCGCACTTTCACCATTGTTCATTACGATCGACGCCAGATAAGCCCCTTGCGGACTGATCTGCGTGCCGGTTTTACTGGCCACGGTGACGGGGGCGCTGTTGCGGCAATGCAGGCTGATCGTGGCGCCACTCGGCACCGCAGCGGTATCCGGAAGCGTCACGGTATACGCTGCGTTACCACCCAGACCGATCGAGCAGCCGACATCGGACAAGGTCAATTGCGTGGCGGCGGATATCCCACGCGCACTTGCATAATTGCCCAACGCCCGCTGCACAAACTCGGACGTTGCTGCTGAGCGTCCGCCATCAAACTGCGGGGCGGTCATGAACAATGCCGGACTGCGCAATGCCCCCAGCAACTGATTGTTCGACGACTCATTCGGTGTCAGGCCGGCCGCCTGAACCACGTTAAGAATTTCTTGCGTGACGCTGTTGCCCCACGTCGCCGGGATCAGCGAACCGGGCTTTCCGGCAACCGGGTCTTCATCGACAAACTGGCCGTTGACCAGCCCGACACTGGGCACACTTTTGGGATAGTCCAAGGTTAATCTCCTTGATTGAAATACAGTGGGTGCGCAGGCCTCAGCCAATCACGCTGGCCAGCCAAAGCGGCGCAGATGGCCGGGAATCCGCTGTGGGAAAAAGCGCTGAATCAGGCCAGTCGCGCAGCGCTTGTCGGTACTCGAGCAGTTCCAGATATTGGGAAGCCTTGAGCAAGGTTCCACGCCCCAGTTCCTGCTCATCGCGATGACGAGTGACCAGCCATTCAGTCGCTGACAGGGATGCCTGACGCCAGCTACGTTCCGCTGCCGCAGGCGCTTGATCTGCAACAACCGGCGCCTGGAGGATCACCGGACTTTGCTGCGCGGGCAGTGGTTCGGCAGCTGTCGGCAACTGACTGATCGGCGCGCCGATTTCGACCTCCTGGCCATCCGGCACTCGCACCATCGACTCGACAAAAGACGGCGCGAACAGTTGGCTGATTGCGTAGTCACCGGCGTCGATCCGTTCGACGACCACGCCGTTCTCGATCCGTGCATAAACGGCCATTACTCGTACTCCCAGATTTCACAGAAGGCGTTGCCGCCGGCGCCGCTGACGAATGAACTCGACGGATTTGACGAGCAAGAGCCACTGCCTCCCGAGCCTCGGACGCCTGCGAAACCCGGATTGTGTACGCCCCTGTACGGGCCGCCACCGTCAAACGGGCTGGCAGCTCCGCCTCCGGAGAGCATTCCCCAATTGCCGTTGAACATTGCATAGCCACCGGTGTGACCCCGTGCATTGGCAAGGTTGCCGCCCACGGCGTCTTGCCCCCCTGTGCCACCCTGAACGTACCCCGAGGATGAGGTTGTCGTATCGATGTTCAGGATCTGTGCGCCGCCGCCTCCTGTAACGCTCATGTAGGAGCCGAAGGAAGCCCCACCGCCGACCTGCCCCATCGTAGTGCTGGCAGCTCCACCGGCCCCCAAAGAAACAGGCACGCCGGCAAGCATCTGGGGCGTCACGTCATACAGACTCTCCGCATAGGCCCCCGATCCACCGCCGCCACCGAGACGCAGGTTCCCGGAGGCGACAGATGCACAACCGCCGCCAGATCCACCAGCCCCCACCAGTCGAACACGAATACGTCTGGCCTTGGGGTTAGGCTTGTAAACCGTGATCCCGACCGTCTCGAACTGCCGAACTGCCAGCAGCCGTCCCACCGCATCGGTGATGCCATAACCGGCCAACGTGGTTGGGGTATTTTTCAGTTTGGTAAAGTCGACCGGTGCACCGATTGCGCTGGCCAGTTGATCGGTTCTGGCTTCATCCGGCGTAAGCCCGGCGGCCTTGATCGCATTGAGAATTTCCTGGGTGACGCTGTTGCCCCAGGCGGCGGGGATCAACGAACCGGGCGAACCGGCGATCGGGTTTTCATCGACGAAGCCGCCGTTGACCAGCCCGACCCCGGGAATACTTTTTGGATAATCCATTGCACTGTTCCCTGTGCTGAATCAGTTGGCTACCGCTGTGCCGGGGGCGACCGGCCAGGTAATTTCATCGGGAAATCCTGGCTGTTGTTCGATACGGTTCAGCTCTACGCTGTAGAGTTTCCATTCGATCAGCAGCAGTTGTTCGTCATGATCGGCATCGCCAATATCTTCGGCGTATTGCAGCGGGGCGATGCGCAGGACGGCGTCGCGAAGAAGTTCATCGCGCTTGGTCAGGGTGACTTGCTTACGGTTCTTCAATGAAGCTGCTTCATCGATTTTCCAGGCACCATCGACCCACGAATGAAACCCACCGGGCCATGGCTGCGTGGTGAAGCCTTCAGGCAGATCGCCTAATGCTGTCCAGGTCTCTCGGATCCCCGTGTCGGTGCGATAGACATCACCGCGCAAATCTACTAGCTGCTGCAATGAGCCATTTTCATACGCCCACGCGTATCCACTGGGTGGCGGAGCGAGTTCGATGCTCAACGTGACAGCATTGCCTGGCAGTTGCAGGCCGATACCCGGCACGAGTAGAAAATCGACCGGGCCGGTCAACGCGCCGGCGTCGTCTATTAAGTAATTGAACATGTGCACCTCAGATCAGTTTGATTCGCGCGGGATAGGCAATGTTTCGCGGTCGGGTTTCCGTCGTAAAATTCCCGATGTTGCCGATGTAGGTATCGGAGTCGAACGCAGGATTGGGGTACGTGGTCGCGATGGTTCCGTCGGTTGGGTAAAAGTTGACGTCATTTGAAACGTTCCAGATAGGGTCCGGGATAGACGGCGCCGGCCGACTGGAAGACCCTGAACTGGTGGGCAGGTAGTGGTTATGGCTTTGCAGTGCATGGTTCTGCAAACTGCCGACGACTCGTCCTATATCCACGCCCCGAGTTTCATCGAGGGCTCGCAGAAATTCGCCGCGAACTTCTGGAATTCGAAAGGTCGACGCACCATCGCCACTGGTCCACGCACCTTCTCGGTTCCATCGCGCCGCTTCTGTCGTCAGGGCTCCTGAAGCCTGAGCGAAGTTCCACAACCACGGCCATTCCGCACGCTTGAAAAAATAGCCGTTGAGCAGACCGTAGCCACCGGGATTGAGCGCCATGGTGGTTTCGAACGAAGGGCGGCCCAGAGGGGTGTTGTCGAGGCGACCAACCGGCCACCAACTACCCGCCCCGTCACTGCGCAATTGCCACCAGTCACCGCCCCCCATCAGCACCAGAAACGGATAACCGCTCGCCGACAGGTGTGTATGAAAACGGATCCGGTCGCTGCCTGATGCCTGGACTACCAACCGGTTAACCGTGTTGTCCACACGGCGAACAATTACGTCACGCACACCAAGCCCGGCATCCGCATCGGGAAGCGTGACGGTCATCGCCCCCGCGCTGCCATCAATCAGAACCAACCCCAACTCCTGCGCGTCAAGCAGCTTTGAAGCAGAAATACGGGTGATCAGGGAGCGCATGGGACTAGACTTGCCGACAATTGACTGAATGGCCTTGTACAACTGACCGGTGTCCGTTTCGGAAGCCACCAACCCACCACCGGTAATCACACTCAGGATCTCCTGAGTCACGCTGTTGCCCCACACCGCCGGAATCAACGAACCGGGCGTTCCCGCCACCGGGTTTTCATCGACAAAACGGCCATCGACCAGGCCGACGCTGGGGACGCTTTTTGGATAATCCATAGGTCTTTCGTTCCTCTGAAATAACAAATGAACCGCGTCGCGGCGATCGCTGATGCGAGCCAGTGGCGGTCTGTTTCTGAAAATAAAAAAGCCCACGGTGAAGTGGGCTTGGGCGAGCACAAGGCAGGCTGCAAGCTTCGACAAAAAACGCGTCAAAGTGGCCTTAGGGGTATCCGCGCCAGTTCATTGCATCATGTGCATCACGGTTTGGCCCGGGACTTGGTCCGGGACTTTTTCACAGTGACGTTGCCTGCAACCGACAGCACAGGGCGTCCTGACATGGCTGGAAACTGCGTCGATGAGGGCCAGTTGCGCAGGTCGCGGCGATATTGCTGTAACGCCGCGTATTGCTCGACTGACAGGGTGGTGGTTTCTGCGGTTTCCAACTCGTCGCGGTGCCGTGCAACCATGGGATCCGTTTCGCTCAATTGCGCATCACGCCATTGGCGTTCAGTGACCGTGGACTCTGCCGGCGTAGCGGACGGTGCATCGGCCAGAATGGGAAAGCCATTGGCACGACACACAATCACCTGATTGCGCCTGGATCCGTCGATCAACTCGTTACGGTGTGATGGCGATATCTCGACAGCGTCCTTGGGAATCGACGAATTGATACGAGAATCAAAAAAACCCTGAACCGAAGGGCTCCAATAAATTTTCATAAACGGCCTACTTGCCTATGGCGATGTATTGGGCGCCCAGAGACGGGCTAGAACCCCGGGAAACGAAGGAGGACAAGCTTCGAGGCGAGGCTGCGATATAACCGATCGATCCAGAGGATGCGGTGTAGTCGTTGCACACCATTACTCGAAAAAAGTTCGAGTTGAAGCTGACCGGAAGCGGGGTAATCACGTCTGTCGTGGCGCTATTGATCCATCCCCACTGGATGATCAAACCGCCCATCCAGGAGGGAAAACCGAGGTAACCGGTTCCGCCGTTGTTTGCCAGGCTGAATCCAAGTTTGAGCTTCTTCGGCGTCACCGCCACCGTGTCATCCACGCCGCTCCCGACCTGATCCTGAGTCGCGACTTTCATCATTCCGGCAACGGTTTCGCTGGCCTGGCCGGGTAATCTGTCACTGATGTTTTTTATGATCGCCTGCTGAAGCTGACCATGATTCTGTTCGTCTGGCACGATGGCAGCTGCCTTGATGACGTTGACGATTTCTTCCGTCACGCCATTGCCCCAGGCAGCAGGAATCAACGAGCCCGGTGTGCCGTTGATAGCGTCCTCATCAACAAACTTCCCATTCACCAACCCGGCGCTGGGAACACTCTTCGGATAATCCATGGCTCACTCCCCCCTAGTCATAATTGATATGCACCTTGGTATGCGCCGGCGCACTGCGGTGGATCAGGCATTCCAGCGCCGAGCCCGGATTGACGCCGAAGCGTTCGCCCCAGTAGCTCGCGCCGAAACGCCGGCCGAGCAGCAAGCGGCCGCCGGTGTTGAGCGTCCACATGAATTGCGCTTCCCAAGTGCCGAAATGCGCCGCGCCAAAACGCGCGCGGCCCATGCGTGGGGCTTCGAGTTCGGTGATGCTGGCGTTGGGGTAGCCCTGGCTTTTGGCGATTTCGAGGTAATAACCGACGGCCTGACTGCCGACCGCGAGCAAGCGGCGGCGCACAGCGAGGCGGCGGTCGTCGAACAGTGGCGTGGCGCCGAGGCATGGGTCGGGCAGATCCATCACCCGTTCCCAGTCCGGCACCAGTTCGCTGACGCCGGCGGGGTCCATTTCGTTGAGCAGGTCGGCGGCGCGGGCGTCGAGGCGTGCCAGTTCGACGGCGACGCCTTGCAGGACTTCTTCGAGTTCCGGGACTTGCTCCGGGTCCCAAGCGGGACCGGCGGGCAGCAAGGCGCGCAGTTGCGCCTGGTATTGCGCGGCGGTTCTTATGCCCCCCATACGCAACCTCCGAAAGTCAGCAGTTCGCTCTTGCCGGCAGGCACGTCAGCCGCCGGTGCGGTGAGCGTGTGATCGTATTCGCCGCCGGCGCTGCTGATGGCTTCGCGGATATGGCTGATCAGCAGCGGCACGCCGAGATCGGCCTCGCGGTTGTGCAGATCGCGCAACTGCGCTTCGACCGCCGCACGCACGGCGGTGGTGTCGGGGTTGACGCTTTTGAAGCGATAGACCACCGGCACCTGAATCGGTCGCTGCACATGCACCTCGGCAGTCACCGGACGCAGCGGTTCGATGTAGTCCTGAACCTCGGCCAGTTGCTCATCGTTCGGTACCGGTTGCGGATCGTCGTCGCGCATGATGAACACCGTCACCGTGCCCGGGCCGAGCAAGCCGCCACGGCACCAGGCGCGGGTCACGCCCGGCACTTCCAGCGCCCAGGTTTCATAGTCGCTGGAAGAGCCGCCGTGGGGGATGACGCGATAGGAGCGAATCACCCGCGAGCGCAACGACTCCAGACTTTCTCGCGCCACACCGCCACTGAGCCCCGGCGCCAGAACGACGAAACTGCTGCCGACAACGCCGGCAATCGGTTGCACCGGCGTCAGCGTCAGACCCGCGTCGGCGTTGCCGAGGCTGCCGGCGTCGAGCGCAGCGATCGTGGTGCTGTTGCTGCCATTGCTGGTGGTGCGCGCGGCGGTGACTTTGTAGGTGCGGCCATCATTGGATTGCAGCAACGTGTCAACGTCGAGCACGGCACCCGCCGTCGCAGTAAAACTCACACTGCCGGTGGCCACTTGAGCAGGTTTGCGCGGTTGGTTCAGGCGCAACGCGGCGATGCGTTCCAGGGTCGATTCGTCGGCCTTGTCCGGCAGGATCTGCTCGGCAATCCAGTCGAGATAACCGTACAGACCATAAGCCGCGCCGCCTAAGGTGCGGGCCAGCACTTGCGCATCGGACTGGCGCAGCGAATCGCCGGCCAGGTCGCTTTGGGTGCGCTTGATCAGCACCGGCAGCGAAGGAGTTTCAAACGGCATAGATCACCTGCCAACTGTTATCGGGGTTGATGTCCAGACGTTCGCCGTCGGCCAGGGTCAGGACCGTGCGCAGGTTCAGGCGCTGGGCGTCGAGGCGTTCGCTGATGATGTCGATGGCGCTGCAATGGCCGTCGTCGATCAGCCATTGCAAGGCTTCGCGAGCGTAGAACTCGGCGTCCATCTGGGTCTGTCGGGTCAGCTTGACCCGGCGCAGCAGCCACAGCCGCGAACCGATACGGTCATCGGCGACGGTGGGAAAAGTGTCGCCCCACCAACCGAAACGCTCCTCGTCGTCGAGGGCATCGTCATCGGCGGCGCGGCGCCAGGTAAACAGGCTGATGAGTACGGATCGGGTCAGTGCGGCGTGGAGGTTGGGGCTGATCAGCATCACTTGCCTCCTGCCGGCGCGCCGGTCTGGCCGCTACCGGCCTGCACGCCGACGTGCACGTGTTTGATCTGGCTGATGCCGCCGGCAATCTGATCGCCCGTGGAAACGATCTTGCCGGTCTGGTTGATCACTGGCGTATCGAAGTTCACCGCGCTACTGGCGCGGATGTTCAGCGTGGCGGTGTCGATGTCGATGATCCGTCCGCGCTTGAAGTGAATCCTGTCGCCCTCGTCGGTGTAGATCGCCACTTCGCCGGCAGCCAGCGATTGCAGGCGATAGCGACGGTCGGCGACCACCAGGGCGATGGCGTGGGAACGGTCACCGCCGAGGAACGTGACGATCCCCTCGGCGCCAGCCAGTGGATTGCTGGTGAAGCCATACGGCTCGAAGTGTTCGAGGTCATCGTTCACTTCGCCGGCGGTAAGGCGCATTTGCAGCGATTGCAGCTTGGATGCCGAATTGGCGAGCACGACAGTGCCGCGCGCCAGCAGGCGTGTCAGTAGGCTCATGGTTTGTCCTCAAGGCTTTGCCAACACAAAACCTGTGGGAGCGGGCTTGCCCGCGATGGCGGTGTGTCAGGCAAAGAAGTGTTTGCGGTAACCACCGCTATCGCGGGCAAGCCCGCTCCCACAGGGACCTGTGTCAGGCCTGGTTTTTTTTCGGTGGCGTGGGATCGGGATCGAAGGTGTGCGGCGGCGCCACTTGCAGGGTCGTCACCGAGCCTTGCGCCGACAGCGAGTACGTCACTTTGGAAATCAGCATGTCGCCATCAAACCCGAGTACCGGATCCGTGACCTTCACCAGCGTGTTGTGGCGCCACAGATCGCCGTTGGACTGGCGCCAGCCCTGCACCTGATAGGTGGTGGTCTGCGCACGGCCCATGCGGGTCGCGCTTTCCCACTGGGCACGTTGCTGAGCCAACTCGAAGGTCAGCGCCGTGCCCTCGTTGATGATCGTCGTGCGCCGACGTTTGAAAGACAGATCGGCAGCCGTTGATTCCACTTCGCTGACTGCCGCCCCGCTCTTCTTGTCCGAACCTTTTTGCTGACCGATCACCCGGTATTCGGAGAACACCTGGCTGTGATCCATCGGCGCGTTGGCCGACAAAATGTTCTTGCCCAGCTCCAGCGCATCACTCGCCCGACCGCCACTGCCGGGCTTGGCCAGCACCAGCCGACCCTGCTCGTCATCGGTGGAAAACACCCGGAACAGCGAGAGCAAACGGTCGATCGACTGGAACACCGTTTCGCCCGGCACAATCGTGTGTTTGGCCAGTCGCGCAGTCTCGGGAATCTGGTTGACCACCATCAGCGAGTATTCCATCGCCAAGGCCTGAACGATGCTCAGCAACGGTTGTTCCTGCCATTGATTGGGCCGGTTGGTGGCGGCGCAATCGACCAGATCCTGCGTCCTGGAACTGCCCTCGATGGTCAGGCCGATCTGCCGGCCGTCGTAACGGATCGGTGCCTTGAACACGTACCCCGTAAGCACCAGATCGTTGCCGATCTTTACTTCGCACGGGTCGCCGGGTTTGATCCGCTGATCCACTGTTTGCCCCGGCCATTGCCAGGTGATGTCGAGTTTGAAGGTACGAAACTGGCGCTCCAGATCAGCAGTGATTTCCACGCTTTTCCAGCCGCCGTATTCCAGGTTGTTGACCGTCAGCGTGACGCGGTTGTCCATGTCGCTCATGGTCTACTCCCTGGAGACTTTCACGTCATTGGGTGAAAAGCCCGGATGGTTCATCGCGTTACTCTGAGTCACCTGAGTCACCCGTGTGGCATCGGCAAATTGCTTGTAAGCCACGACCAGCGCCGGCAGGCTTTCCTGGAACGATTTAGTGACCTGTCGCACACCGGATGACGCCACGGCCTTGAGGTGCGCAATCAGCGCTTCCTTCACATCATTGATTGCCTGGTGGTGCTTGGGGTCGGCCTTGTCCAGCATCGGATCGATTGCCACCCCGACAGCCTTTTGCAGCGCTTTCATCTCATCGGTCACCGGCACTTCCTGACGGGTCACCGGTTGGTCCGCCTGATGCGCCACCGAAGGTGTCGACGACAGTTTCACCGCAGGGGCCGCCACTGGCATCGACGCAACCCATTGCGCCACTTTGACCAGCATCGTGTCCTGCACCAGATCGGCCATCGCCTGCGCTGCTGCGTTGGTGTCCTTGCCGGTGGTGATCTTCGGCGCATCAGCCTTGCGGATGGCTTCGAGTTGTTGGGAGACGTCGGCAATCACGCCACGATAGCCCTCCTTCGCGAACGCCTTCAGCTCCTTGATATCACCGAGCAAGCCCTTGAATTCCGCTGCCACTTCCTTGGGCAACTCCTTGACCGCTTTGACCAGTTCGGTGATCTGCCGGTACTGCTCGATCAACGGTTTGAGCTGTTCCTTGATCACCTCGTAAACCCCGGTCAGGCTGTTGCGCAGATTGGCAATGCCGATCCGCGCAGCCTTGATCAGCGTCATCGCCTGCTCGAAGCGTGCCACCGCCGAGCCCAGCAACGTGTCGGCTTTGGCCAGCAAGACTTTCTGGGTACTGACCGTCGCGGTCGGAAACGGCAACGGCTTATCGGGATAGAACTTCAGGGTAAAAGTGACCAGCCCGCCGTCCTGGCGGGTGTGGGTCATGTCGCATTCGCCGACCTTGACTTGCAGGCGTCCCAGCCATGGATGCACCAGTTCACCGCTACCCGCTTCCAGTGCCTTGAGCAGCTTGTCGCGCTGCTCCAGGCAATCGGCACCGATGATGAATGCCGTGATGTCGTGAGTCTTGGCCTGTTGGCCGAGGTCCTCGAAAAACGGCAGGTCACGTTGCGGATACTCATGCAACTGACCTTTGCGACCGACCGGGGTTTTCGCCTGATCGATCCAGAAGCCGACACCGCGAAAGGATGCCGGCAACAAACGGTCACGCCAGTTCATTGGAACCTCCTGCCGATAGCGAGCGATAGCCGATGCGCGACGACAGCGCCAGCCCTGGTTGATTGCTTTGCGGTTGATCGGTGCGCAGTCCGGCCGGCGCATTTTCGAAGCGCACGGTCAGGCCGCCTTCGAGTTGCGTCCGGTTGTTGGCGGCGCTTTGCTGGATCAGAGCGCTGGAAGATTGCGGCAAGGAGCCGCCCTGCAACGCCCCGGTGGACGGCGCTTGAGGGGTTGCGCCAAAAAACGCTGGGGCCAACTCACCTTTGCCTTCGGCATTGGTCTGGCGTTGCGCTTGGGTCAGGGTCTCGACCTTGCCGGTGACCTTGGCGATCAACCCGGCGAAACCACCGTCGAACAGTTCCTTGATCGGCGCGATAACCGTTTGCAGTTTTTGCCACAACTCGCCGAACCACTCGGTGATCGGCCCCCAGCTCTCGATGATCTGATCCAGGGGCTTCCATTCGAACAGGGTGTGCAGAAAATCCACGACCGGCGCGGACAACGCCAGCAGTACATCCCACAGCGCCGAAAATACTTCACCGATCGGCTGCCAGTACTGCGCAATCTGCTCCAGCGGCGACCACTCGAACAGGCTGGTGAAAAAGCCTTTGACCTGTTGCACTGACGTTTGCAGAGCCATCCAGATCGGTTCGAAAAATCCAACGACACCGCCCCAGGCGCTGGTGATCATTTCCATCGGGAAAAAATCGAACAACGTCCGCAAAACCTCTCGGGCGCTTTGCACGGCCGATTGCAGTGCCGCCCACATCGGCTGGAAGTACGCAACGACACTGCCCCAAGCGCTGGTGATCATCTGCATGGGCGAGAAGTCGAACAACGAAACGAAGAACTCTTTAGTCGACTGCGCCACTTTTCGCAGCCCGGCGAACATCGGTTCGAAGTACGTGACAACACCGCCCCACGCACTGCTGATCATCTGCATCGGCGAGAAATCAAACAGGTTTCTGAGCAACGCCATCACCGGCACACTCAAGGCCTTGAGCAGTTCCCAGATCGCCGAAAACAGTCCCGTCAGCGGAGCCCAGTTTTCCAGGATCATGCCGGCGGGCGTCCACGAGAACACCGATTTGAAAAAGTCGATCACCGGCGCAGTGACGGCTTTGACCTTGTCCCATATCCCGGAGAAAAATCCCGCGATCGGTGACCACAGCGCCGCCAGTGCATCCAGCGGGCGCCAATCGAGGATCGAGCGCAACGTCGCCATTGCACTCGCCCCCATGTTTTTCACGCCGTCCCACAGGCCCTTGAAGAAAGCGCTGATCGGCGTCCAGTTGGCATAAATCAAACCGGCCGCCACGGCGATACCCATCGCGATCAACATGATCGGATTGGTCTTGAGCACCATGCTCATCACGTCGAACACCTGAGTCGCCCCGGTGACGGCGGTTTGCATCGCGGAGAAGGCCATCGCCCCCGCCGCCAGGCCTTCGACCAGTTGCGGGTTGTCCGCGAGCAGGCTGCCAACCTGAGTCAGCATCGGCTCAATCCCGACGACCAATGCCGCGACCGCTGGCGCCAGCGCGGTATCGATAGCGCCCGACACCTTCTCCATCGATGCACTGAACACGTTCATGTTCTGCGCGGCGACTTTCGGCGCGGCGGGCAGGTCAACGGTTTTCGCCGTCTCGCTGACTTCAGTCAACTTGCCCTGAAACGCCGCCGCCGATTTGATGCCGTCCACGAACGGCGTGATCACGCTGCCGCCCTTGAACAGACCGCTGATGTCCAGTTTGCCGAGGCCGGTCTGTTCGAGGTTTTTCTTGAAGCTCTCGACCTTTACTCGCAGGGCGCCGAGTTTGGGCGACAGTTCATCGATGCCCGTCAGCAGCACCGGGGTTTTCGCTTTGTTTTCTTCGTCTGCCATCACTGCACCTGCTGCATCGCATTGATCCGTTGCGCGTGCTCCAGCGATTCGCGGAGCACATCCAGTGGCCTGGCCATCATCTGTTCGGGGTCAACCTTCCAGAACCAGGCCAGGTCATAGGCGACGGCGATCAGGTCGGTGATGGCGCCGACGCCGCACTCATGAAAAAACTCGCAACGGCCCAGCTCAACGCGTTGAGGTCAGCCAGATCCAGCTGGTTGACCGACGACGGCGGAATGCCGGCGCACACGGCGATGTATTTGGCCGCGACATCCATGTCGAGGCTGACCTCTTCGCTCTTGTCGATCTTGTACGGCAGCGCCTTGATCGCTCGCACTTCCTGCACCGTCGGGCGGCGCAGGACGAGTTCGGTCAGGGGCTCGCCGTGAGCTTCGATCGCAACTTGAAGCTTCACGGCGCCGCTCATTGCCAGGTCCCCTTGATGCCTTCGAATTTCAGTTCGATGGTGGCGTCATCGCCCTTGGAAACCGGCTCTTCGACCAGGTAGGCACCGGCCAGCACGTAGACTTTGCCGTTGCTGAATTCACAGGTGACGGTGATGTCGGTGCCTTCGATCAGCTTCTTCAGCGGGAAGTCGGCGGTGTGCAGCGCGGTCACTTTGAACGACGGCGCGATGTCGGTTTCCTTGTAGAAACCGGGTACGACGGTTTCGCGTTTGACCGCCATCAGCGGGGCTTCGCAGCCGCCATTGATAGTCAGTTGCGCGCCGTCGACCTTGACGTAGCAGGTGCCTGCAATCAGTTGACCCATGGTGTTACTCCCTTGAATAAAAAAGCCCACGCGAGGTGGGCTGAATGCTTGACGCTAAACGCGGTTATCAAGCCGCGTCGTCGTACTGCAGACGGAATTGGTTGAGCAGTGCGAACACACGCAGACCGTTGATGTAATCCGGCGGGAACAGCACGTTCACGCGGCTCGGGTCCTGCACGTCGCGCTCGACGATCAGGTGCTCGGCGAACAGCTCGGCGTTCTCCACATGGCCTTCCAGTTCGAGCTTGGCGTACTGCGCGATCAGCTCGCCGCGAATGGTCGCTGGCGTCACGATTGGCTGGCCGGCGCCGAAACGGGTGCCGTCGGAGGCCAGTTTGTGCCGACCGTACTTGCTGGTGATCACGCTTTGCAGACGACGCACGATGAACGCCGACTGGTGCATGGTTTCGCTGTCCAGGTAGGAGTTGTCAGCCTGACCGTAGGCGTTTTTCTGGTAGGTGGTGATCGAACGCTGGATGCGCACGTAACCGCCTTCGTAGTAAGCGGTGGCGATGCCGTAGTTGAGCAGCGACTGACGCTCGGTCAGGGTGAAGCGCTCGCTCGCCGGCGCAGGATCGACGCCCGGCAGGCTGCCGCTTTGGGTCGGACGGCTGGCGTCGGCGGAGATGAACACGGCGGTGCGCGCAGCCAGTGCTGCAGCTTGTACCCAGAACGGTTGCGGTACGCCCGGCTCCAGCGCCTGAATGGTCATGTGCTGGTCATTGCGCGCCTGGCCGGCGGCGACCAGCGTGCCAACGGTGCCACGCTTGGCGCTGTAGACGTGACCGAACAGTTGCTTGGCCCAGGACCAGCGACCGGTGCTGTCATCCATGACGGCTTGCCAGGTGTTGAGGGTCGACAGATCCGACCATGGCAATGCGATGAACTCGAAGGGTTCGTCACCCAGTGCCGCCACGGCAGCGATCTGATCCGGCACGCCGGCGCCGCCGGTCATGGCGGTGATTGCGGAGGTCAGGCCGGCCGGGGTTTCTTCGCCGTTGCTCTTGCCCAGGCGATTGAATTGCAGGCTGATGTCGTTGCCGCTATCGCCGGTCCATTTGGCGTTCAGGGTGACCACGCCTTCGGCAGCCACAGCGCTCACCGGCAGATCGGCCGTGGCGTTGATTTTCTGCGCCAGCGCAGTCGCTGCTTGTGCCGCGGTGGCACCGTTGACCACGGTGGCTTGCACACGCACGCCGCCAACATACAGGTTGAGTACGCCAGCCTGAGTGGCGGTGCCGGTCAGGGTCAGTACGCCTTTGGCGATGGCACCTTCAGTGTTGTGCAGCGGCAGGCACCAGATCTCGCCGATCGGGTCGGCCTTGCGGAAGGTTTCGTACATCGAGGCGAGCATCGAGCCCTGGCCACCGATGCTCTTGGCCAGCGCAACGCTGGAAACCAGCACCAGTTTGCCGACTTCAGTCGGGGCAATGTTGTCGTTGACCTGAGCGACGATCAAACGACGCAGAGACGAGCTCGCGCTATTGGCGGCCGAATTGTCCATTTCGGCATAGAACAGCGGAACACGAATGTCCGCGGGGATGTTGCTGAATCCGATCGCCATTATTTGGCTCCCTGTGGTTTAGCCGCTTTTGCGGTTTTGATAGTGATATCGCCGTCGGCCAGACGCCGGCGCCACCAGGCGCTGTCCAGCACTTCACGGCCTTCGAGAGGCAGCAGGTCGCCCGCCTCCGGGTCAGGTACAGCGCGGCCAGCGGCCGGCTGTACGGTGATGCGATTGCTCATGGGGTTACGTCTCCAGAGAAAGTCATTTCCACGCGCCCATCGGGGCCCGGGCGTTTCAGGTTGGGATCGGCCGGGTCGATCGCATCGACCCGCACGGTGGCCCCGGTAAAGGACGACAAACCGTCCAGTTCACGTTCGTGCCAACTCTCCGCAGGCTGACCGGGCAGATTGCGGCCGAGTTGGAACTCGGCAAAAAAACGCAGCCGGTAAAAGACGCGGCTGCTGTTGATCGAGACCAGTTCGCCGCCGTCGTAGACGATGGCGCTGTAGTCCTTGCTCGGCTTGAACCCCACCAGCGCGCGCCAGATTTCAGCGCGCAGGTCATGCAACAGATCCAGCGCTTTTGTAGCGTCGGTTGCGTCAAGTGCGAGGACGATGTCGAAGCGATCGCGGATCGGTTGGCTGGTGAGGTTTTGCGCGGTGCTGTTGCTGGCCAGATCGGCCAGCGGTGTGATGTGGGCCGACGGTGTCGGCAGATCAGGGTTGCCTTGCAGCAACGCCAGATCGACACCGACGGCAATGTGATTGCCCAGGCTTGGGCATTGCGCACGCAGTTGCGTGAGGATCGGGGTGATCTTCATGGTGGTGTTCCGGAATTAGGGGAGTGACCGCAGGACTCATGTAGGAGTGAGCCTGCTCGCGATGGCGGACTTACATTCAGAATCGATGCTGACTGACACACCGCAATCGCGAGCAGGCTCACTCCTACAGGGATATCTGTCGCTGTGAGGTCACGCAGAATCAGGCTTTGGCGTCCGCCTTGGGGTCGAGGCCGGTTGCCTCGATCAGGCAGCGATAGCTTTCCTCACGCTTGCCGCTGGCGGTGACCTTTTCGATCGACCAGCGACCGCGCATGAAGTCTGGCCAGGTGTCATCGAGCACCAACAGGCCTTCGGCAGCCAGCAGCGGATCGCCCGGACAGGTGACCTTCAGCTTGTATTTCTCGCGCAGCATCTTGCGCACTTCGGCTTCGCCGATGGCTTTGGCTTCTTCTTCATTGGCCTGTTTCTGGCGAATGACTTTGTAGGGTGCCTTGCCGGTTTTCACCTCCACCTGCTTGCCGGCATTGGCGTCCCAACAGCAGGTCTTGCAACCCTGATTCTGGGTGCGGGCAGTCTCTTCCAGTGTGGCGCTGATGAAGGCGTGATCACCCGGTCGATTGTTGCTGGTCACCGACAGCCTGACGTCCGGTATCACTTGGCCCGATAGGTTTTTCAGCTGCGCCGGTTTCGCCAGCACGTAGAGGTCGTTGAACGGTTTGGCCACCGCGTCGTACTTCTTTGCCAGTCGCGTGATAAAGCCCATGTCGGTTTCGTTCGACTGATCGACATGGGTGATCCTGATCAGCGCCAGTTCGGGATCGACGCGCGGCGAAAAACCGTGCCGCAAGACCAGCTCGCGAAACAGTCCGCCAAGGGTTGTCGGGCCATGACTGGCCGTGCGCCGTTCCTTGAATCGGGTCTCATCCTTGCCACTGAAAGGCGCTGCGGTCGCCACCAGCGTCAGGCGTAACGGGAACAGCGTCGGGGTCAGTCGAGTCACTTTGAACTGGCCCTTTTCAACCAGCCCGGACTCCAGATAGCCCACCCGCAGGCCGATGGTTCCGCCCAGGGTCGGCAAGCCTTCGAGGCCTTCCAGGTCGATCACCAGTGTCAGCTGATCAGACTCCATCCCGGCAGCATCAATGTGCTCCCAACTGATCAGACGCTGGTTCAGCAAGGCCTGGTTGGCGCCGTAGATTTCGATCGCCGGGGTAAATCCCTGTGCCATGCAACCTCCTTAGTCCCAGGCCAAAACCGGTTTGATTGCGGCGGGTCGGCTGTCGAGTTCCGGCAGCGTCACCCAGATGCCCGCCGGCAAAACGGGGCCGTGTTCGGCCAGGGTCGCATTGAGTTTCCACAACGCGGCTTCGGCCTGATCGTCTGAGCGACCCGACTCGCGGTAGAGCAACAGATTGACCGAATCACCGGCCACGCTTCGGACCTTACGCATTGTTGAACTCCGCTAATTCGAGTACCCACTTGATCACCATCGCGGTGCCGTCATCGATGACCTCGCTCTGGTTTTCCTGAACGCTGTTGATCTGCCACAAACCCCAGTTGCGACCGATGCCGTCGATCAACGGCAGCGGTACTCTCAAGGCTTGCAGCGCACGGAGTTCATCGAGCCGTTCCATGGCCACGGCGTACATCGCGGTGCCGCCGATGGTCAGGGTTTCGGGCTTCTGTCCGGTCTGATGGGACTTGGGTTTGCTGGTGAGGATCTGCAGTTCAGTCCAGCCACCATCGGATTTGCGCGCCAGCGTGCTGTAAGCAAACTCGCGGGACAGGCCGAAGATGAAACTGCCGAGTGCCATTTGTTGTTTCATCAGGCGACTCCATCGGTGAGGGCTGCGTCGCGGCGGGTGGCGAGGGGGTTGGTGCTTATCAAAGGCGTAAAGTCAGAAGTGAAATGCGACTGCATGACCTGCGCGACCATGGCGGTCACTTTTTCAGCACTCACCAGATCGCCGCCACTGAAGTTAAAAGCGGGCGCGTAGGTGACATTCTGGCTCTGCTGATTTTGCGCCTGCACACTGCTCAGGCCGGCGCTGACTTCTGACGGTGGAGCAAGCCGATCAGGCGCGGGTGTCGCAAGCTTTTCACCCAGCGCTTCCCCTTCCTGACTGCCGTAAAAGCTGCCGATGACGCCGCCTAATGCACCACCGATCATCGTACCGATGCCGGGAAGGATGAAGGTACCGATCGTGGCACCGATGCTCGCGCCGGCATAGCCACCGGCCAAGCCGCCCGCTGCCATCCCTACGCCACCGGCGACTTTTTTCGTATCGCCCTCGGCCACGCCTTCGACGACTTTCATGCCGGCTTCGACCATCGTCAATGGCATGCTCAATGGGCCTGCCACCCGGCCAAATCGGGCGCCCTGACTGATCAGGCTGCGCCCTGGAGTGGAGACCAGAAATTTGGCCCGACTCAGGGCGGCGGTTCCGAGGGATCCGGCACTGGCCGAGAGGCTGCCCAACCCGGATCTGATGCTGGCCATTACCGGGCCTGTCCACGTCGCGGCTTGGGACGCCAATGCGCCCAGCGGTTTGCCGCCCTTCATTCCGGCAGCCATCAGAATCAGCGCGCCAGCAAGTGCCGGGGCCTTTTCCGCCACCTCACTCAAGCCATCGGCTGCTCCTCCGACTTTTTCCACCAGGTAGTCAAAGACTGGCAGTACGGTATCGCCGGCGGATGAATAGAGCCGGTCCTTCTGGGCGCCGAAGATGTTCCAGCGTGTCTGCGAAGTATCCGCGAGTGTCAGGGCGGTCTGATCAACCGCCCCTGTGTACTGTTTTTTATCCGCCACCAGTGCAAAGGCGCGCTGCACGTCAGCGGTATTCTCGAGCATTTGCCGAACCGGTTGGGCGACCGAAAACAACGTTGTCGACAGCGCGGATTGCTCATTCGGGGATTGTTTCTTCAGCGCCTCCAGCAACTCCATGATCGCGCCGGGAGCATCGCCCTTCATTTTCTCGGCCAGGGCCTTGGGGTCGAGCTGCAGCTGAGCGAACGCCGCTTTCTGGCTTGCAGAAGCTTTATCCCCGAGTGCCAGGGTCGTCGTGATTTTTTCGAACGCTACGCCCGCATCGGCCTTGTTTACCCCGGCGTTAAGCAACGCCGCAGAAAATGCCGCGGCTTGCTCGGGCGCCATTCCGGCGCCTTTTGCCGATGTGCCGTAAGTGCCCAGAATCGAGCCGATATCAGCGGCAGAAGCGGCCAATCGACTGTCGAGCAAACTGGTCGCGTCGGCCAGATCCAGGGTTTGCGCGCGATTGAGGCTCATCGAGGTACGCCAGCCGATCAACAGGTCCGCGGCATCCAGTGGTTTCATCTCGAACGCGGTCGCCGTGACCGCCGTGTCTCTGGTGAAATCCATCAGGTCGTTTTGCTTGGCGGCTTGATCGATATTGCCTTTGGCATCCACCCGATCATTGCCGACCCCGGCCTTGGCGCCAGCGTAGCCAATGCTTGCCAGCTCAACCGTAGTTGTACCGCCGGCCGCCACTTTCGCCTCGGTGGCCATCTTCTCCAGCGCGACCTGCATCGTTTTGCGTTGGTCGCCTTCAAGCCCGACGACCAGATCGAGCCTCGCCATCGCGGCGTCGAGATTGATGGCCGGTTGCAAAGGCTGATATGGCGCCGTGGCGGCATTCTCACTCGGCGTTTTTTGCCCGGCGCCAAGGGCCATACCGCCCATTTGTGATTGTCGGTCGTTCAGTGCCTGTTGCAGCGAGTGCTGTGACATCAGCACCGTGTGTATCGACCCCAGCACATCCCTGAGCTGAACCTGTTCGGCCGTCAACTGACGCAGCTCGGCGGTGGCATCTGCCAGCGCCAGGCTCAGCCCGGCAAACCCGCCATCCGCTTTCAACGTCAGCTCTGCAACTGCCGAATCGGCGCCTCGTGCGGACATCGCAGCAGACTTCAGGGTGGCCGTGGTGTCGGGTATCCGCCCCTCTCGATTGATCTTCGCGAACGTCAACGCATAGTTATCATCTGCCATGCCGCTCTACTCCTGTTTCACGCCAAGGCGAGTGATCGCTATGTCGTAGCGGCGCAACGCCTTTTCGGCGTCCCATTCCAGAATCTCCGCCTCACTTACCGGGTAAATGAGCGGGACGATATCGAGGATTACTTCGATGTCGCGTTCCGAAAGTAGGCCGCCGGCTGGTTTAAAAAATCGTCTATGCGCACCTGCAATTGCGTCCAGTCCGGGACGGTCAGTTGGGCCAGATCGGGGATCATCAGGCCGGCGCAATGAGCGGTGATGAACTCGGCGCGTTCCTTGGCCGTTTTCAGTTTCTTCATCACTTTGGTGGCGCGCAGCACCGGCATTTCCAGCGACAGCGACGTCACGGTGCGGCCGGTCACGGCGAGCGGTTGCAGCAGTTGCACCTGATCAGGATCTGCGGATTTATCCGCGTCCTCGACCTGCTCGAGAAAGTACGAAGTCGGACGGGTCGACATCTCGTGCACGTACTGGGCGATGCTCACGTAGTCCGGGCGTTTGAGCTGGTCGAGTTCCTTGACCGACAGGCCGGTGGCAAGCAGCGCCAGTTCGAAGAACTGATCGTCTTCGTCATCACCGGCACGCTCCAGCGCTTCTTTCTGCGCGGCGTAGAACAGCGGCTTGAGCTGGATCTGTTCGATTTGCGAGCCGTCATCGCCAGTGATGGGCGACAACAAATCATGCTTGGGTGGCATCCACGACATGAATGAATTCCTTGGTGATTCTTTGGGGGAGTTGTTGCAGTCCCTTGTGGGAGCGGGCTGTTGTGGCGAGGGGATTTATCCCCGATGGGTCGCGAAGCGGCCCCAAGCTGGTTTTACAAAAACAGACTTTGGGCTGCTACGCAGCCATCGGGGATGAATCCCCTCACCACGGGGTCCGCTCCCACAGGTTTTGTGCCCGGTGTGCTTGCCGGATTACGGCATCAGCACCGCACGACGAGCATCACCGAGGATGTCGACGCCGTTGAGCACGAACTTCTGGGTGCGCACGTCGATGTCGATCACCGGCACGCTGTTTTCCAGGCGGTTGTAGGTGCGGCAGGACAGTTCGAGGTTGGTCTTCGGTTTCTCGCCCATCTTCACCGCGGTTTCCTCAAGGGATTTCAGCTTGCCGCCGACGGTGTGGTAGGTGAACCAGGTGTTGCCATCCTGATCCTGGCCGGCTTCACGCACGTTCAGCAGGATGTCGTCACCCAGTTTTACGCCCAGCGCCAGCATCACTTCCGTGCCCATGCCTTGCAGGGTCAGCTTGGCGTTAAGGGCTTTGCCGCCCTTGGTCATTTCTTCGACGATGAAGCGACCGCCGCGCATCTCTTCCATGTCGAATTCGATTTTCGGCGGGGTAAATTCCTCCACGGTCGCCGACAGCGGCAGGCCTTGCAGGGTGGCCGCGATGGCCTGGCGATTGCGGTTGGTAAACATTAGAGAACGTCCTCCAGGAACTGCTCGATGATTTCATCGCGGGCGTTGAGTTGATAAATCATGTGTTCGTTCGGCGCGTAGCGACCGTAGTCGATGACCACGTACCAGGTGCCGTTCTTGTACTTCTCGACGCTGTTGAGTTCCGGGTGCAGATAGACGCTGCCGCCAGGAATGGTTTCGTCGGCGACCAGGGTCTGCAGCCAGTCGTTGATGCGCTTGACCTCTTGATCCATGAACGACTTGGTCAAGTTCTTGGCCATGGCTTTCTGGCCGGCCTTGACCAGCTTGCGGCTGATCGCATCTTCAAGACCGACGTAGCTGATGAACTTGCCGGTGATCGAACGGTTACCCAGCAGCGAGAAGCCGCCAAGCACGGTGCGGGCGTAATAGCTGACGCCGTAGCGGTTGAGCAGATCGCCTTCGGTTGAGGTGTCGAGGATGTTGTATTCGACCACTCGCGAGACGTCCTCGGCGTAGGTCACCTGGTTGCCCGGGCTCTCCCACTGCTTGACCTTGGCCAGCGCGGCAATCGCCAGGCTGGATGGCGCAAGGAAGACGTTTTTCTTCGCAGCTTTCGAGTACACGGCGGGCATGTTGTGCACCACCAGGCAACGGTCGAAACCGAGATCGGCGCCGCCGAGTTCCTGGCTGTACAGCACTTGGTCAGCGACCGAAGCGTCCTTGCCGTCCAGCACCACACGGGCCTTGATGCGCTTGCCGAACGAGGCAAACTCGCTGGCCACCGCTTTGGTGCCGGTGAAGCCCGGCGCGCCGATGATCGTCAGGTCTTCCGGGACACTGCCCAGCGCGGCCAGACCGAGCTTGCGGCCGGTCGCCGGCTCAACACCGCCGATCACTGCGTTGACCGTGTCGGCCGGGGTCGCGCCCGCTTCGACGATCACCACATACACCGGCACCTTGACCACTTTGAGGATCTGGTAAACCGCGTGGTACAGCGTGCCCTCTTCCGAACCGGTCGGATCGAGCAGCGCGTGAGTGGTGAAGCTGTTGATGCGGAACGGGGCGTTACGCGGAATCAGCGGATCGGCCTTCGGCGCGGTGCCGACCAGACCGATGACGTTGTCACCCAGGCCACCCATGGCCTCGGGGGATTCAGTGGCATTGACGGTAATGCCGTTGTGCTCGAAGTTCAGAACCTCAGCCATGTTCAGTCAGCCTTCTTGGCAGCGGCCTTTTTGGCCTGGGTGGTAGGTGTTTTCAGTTCCAGTCGACCAGCGGTGTGCAAAGCACTGGCCTCGACGTCGAGCAGATCAAGGTCTTGACCGACGCTCGACCAGTGCCCACCGCCGGTGGGGAATGGGACGAGCACGGTGTAGGTTTGGCGAGTTGCCATTTTTCGTTTCTCCATAAACGGGAAAGCCCCTCGTGGGGAGGGGCTTTGGCGGGTGTTGAGGTTTTTTTGCGGATAAGAAAACGCCCCGGAGTAAGGGGCGTTTATAGGGGCAGTAGCGAGAGCCATGCAGGCGCTTGAGGACGGTGTGCCGACAACGGAAACTCCCCCGCCTCCGGCCAGCTACGCAATGTGCGACGATAAGACTGCAGCTGACCATATTCCTCCGGAGCCAGCGTCGTGTTCTGACCTTCTTCTTGCTCGTCACGATGCCTGGCGACAATGCCGTCCGTTTCCGCCAGGCGCTGATCACGCCAATAGCGTTCGGCGGTCGCTAACTGTTCGGCTGTCAGTGCAGGCCGTGCTTTTAAAATTGGAAAACCTTGCGGACCAGCCTCGATTATTAGCCCCCGACTCTGCCCGTCCAGCAAACGAAGATGTTCTTCTGCAGTAATCGGTACTACATCGATAGGAACTCGACCGGTAAAACCCGGATCATAAAAGCCATTTTTAGACGGTGAATAGTGCATTGGTCGTCCCTTACTTTCCTTTTGCAATCCAATATATGGCGTTGACATCACTGACAGGCATACCAGTATCCACAAAGGTAAATCCATTAAGCGACATGCCATTGATTACGATTGTTCCTGACGTGATAACCCCGTCCATTCGTTGAGTCATGATTGAAAGAGTGGCTGAAGTGAAAGCGGTAGGATAAACAACTGAAACCGTTCCGCCGGTGTTGTAAGCAGGCAAAAAGCCCCATTGTTCGATTAATCCGCTCGGATCTTTTTTGTATCCATTAGAACCCGTTAGCAAAGATTCAAACATCGGCGAGTACTTCAGCGCGGAATCCCCTGAATCCAGACTCCAGCCAGGCCCAAGCAACAAACGCCTGAACACCGCGAAACTGCCCGGCTTAAGCACAACGCTAGTCAAGTTGGTTGTATTTACGGCTCCGAGCGTTTCCCCTGACCGAGTTTTGACTGTTAGTCCCGCAGTGGTGGTCAGATGTACCATCCCCCCCGGAGGCACGCTGTTCCAATCGGGGAGCGTCGCCGTCAAACCTGCTGTGGTAAAGATCGATAGTTTCCCGACGTCGGCAACAGTCAACTGGGTGTTGGAGTCATAGTTTGTCTGGCCGGCGTAACTACCCAGCGCTCGTTGGACAAACTTCGTAGTTGCCAGAACATCATCATTGCTAAAAACGCTAGCCGTTGGCGCTGTCGGGCTGCCGGAAAACACCGGAGAACTGAGCGGTGCCAAGCCGAAGGTGATGTTTTGAAACACCAAAGCAGTAGTGCCGAGGAGCACAGGGCCATCGGTAACAAGCTGCCAGATCGTGTCGGCTTGAGTTGTACCCTGCTCAACAGATACGGTCAGAGTTGGCGTTACCTTGAGATTTGAGTCGGCATCTTTTGCGCGAACCCAGACTTCATTTGCAACAACGTACAGTCCATTGTCTTTCGATAACGTCTGGTTTTTCACCAGCACTCTGTCACCCGCATGGACGGCGACACCATCAACGGTTTGTGCCGCTTTTAATGCAATATTGCCAGTCGTAGCCACGCGCACCGACTGCTTGGCATCCAGCTTGGCAAGCTCATCCGTCACATACCCCGTGACCCAGGCACGTGTGGCTTTAACCACCGTGTCATCAATCAACAACGTCACCAGCGATGCATTGCTGGTCTCGAAAATCGAGCGAATGTAGAACTCTTTCCCCGAGCCCGACGTCGCCAGAACCGGCTTGAACGACTCCGGATATTTGACGATGGCGTAAAGAATCCCGGTGTCAGTCCACAGCCCCGCTTCACGCACATACCAACCGCCAACGTCAGGCGGGATGGTGACTTCGGCGAGCAGCCAGCTCGGATTCTTCTCGTCCTGGAACAGCGCATTGAGTGGCCCGCGCCAGACTTCACGTGCAAGCGCCGTGGCAGTTGCGGCCGGGTTGTAGACTTTGCCGTCACCATCGCCGACGGAAATCTGCGTCAACTTGATCGGCGTGCCCGCGGCCTTGCACGCCGTTTCGTAGGCAATCCCTGCGTTGGTGAGCAGGGTGTAATAGTCAGCCATTCAGGCCCCCTGAGGATAAATAGTGGATGTTTCGACGGTGTACATGCCAGCGGCCATGAACACCTCTCCCGAGGTTTCCAGCCCTTCGATGAACACCGGATAAACCGTGGTCAGTTCGCCGCAGAACGTCGCGCCGCCGATGACATGAGTACCGAATGCGCTCAGGCCTACAGAGACCGACAGCACATCCCGTTCGCTTTTGGCATCGGCCAGGCGTCGGTCGAGACGGGCGTCGATTTCTTCGCTGTAGGGTTGGTCGCTGAAGGCGCGCACGGAAAAGCTGTAGGGCGCGCCGGGCGGCGTTTGTTCGTACCAGGCGCGGATTTCCGGGCGCAGTTGCAACCCCTTGGCAGCGTTTTCCAGTGCTTTGCGAGTGCCGGCCTGGCGCGCGGTGGGCCAGGCGAGTTCGACGGTCAGGCGCTTTTCCGTTTCCGGTGCGGCGGTGCTCCATTCGGCGACGCCGCGATCCGCTGCGAGATATGGCAGGAACGCGACCGGCGTTTCGCTTGGATTCATCAGTTCGGGGAACGGCGGTGCGATGCGATCCAACAAGGCGCCGAAGCCCAGATCCAGTCCGCGCTCCAGCGCCGAACTGTTGGCCGGCAACAGCGTCGGTCGCTGATTCTGATCACTCATAGTGTCAGCACCTCGACTTCAACCGCCGTGCAGTACGGCGCTTCAAAAGCGCTACACACGACAGGCAATAGCGGTTCGAGAATCTGCAATTGCACGGCGCCAGCGCTGTGCAGCGTGTAGTCGATCCAGCTCGGATCGACCCGCCCTTCAAGGCGATGGCAACTGTCGGCGTAAGCCTGCAATTGTTGCTGCGCGGCGACTTTGGTCAGGCCGGAATCGGGTCCGGAATTGATCTTGGCGACGACGCGGATCTTGTAGCGCTGAATGTCGGCAGCCTTGACGGTGACGAGGTCGGTTTCCGGTCGTACATCCGGTCGGGCGAAGTGCTGACGCACGCCTTCGAGCAACGCTGCAGACGGGGTGCCATCGCCGTCTCGCGACAACACTGTGACCTGCACTTCGCCCGGCGCGGTGCGGCGGCCATTGCCATCCTTGACCTGCGCGGCGAAGCCGTCCGGGTTGAAGGTGTAAGTGACATTCACCACACCGGCTTCAGTGGATTCGACGTTCACCGTCGGCCGCTCGCCGAGGGTGAACACTTCGCGGCGATACTGCATCCGCGAACCCGCCGCCGGTGCATGCGGCGCCAGGTAATAACGCAACCGCGCGTCGTCGTCGCTTTCATAAACCGCTGGCACCGGCGGGAACGCTGCCGGATCGCCCGGGTCGAGCAATTGCCGCTCCAGGCCCATGTCCGCCAGCCGAGCATCGAGGTTGCTGCCGGTGGCCCACCACGCCAGCATCTGCTTGATGCGGGCGTTGTATTTGCGTTCGTGGGTTTGCAACCGCACGCAGAACGCTTCCAGCGCCAGGGTCAGCAGTTCGCTTTCGTTTTCCAGACTGACTTTGAGTTTCACCGCACTGTCCGGCGACCGGGCGCCGACGTATTCGATGACAAAGATCTTGAACTCGGCGAGCAGGTCCTCGAAGGCTTCGACGGTGATCAGCGCGGGTTCGGCCAATTGGTTCTGGCCGGGGATCAACATGCTCATGTCACTACCTCGAAAGTCTGTTGACGGTTTTTCCAGGTGCCGGCGAAACGCAACAGCAGGCCGGCGCCCTGTCGTGTGGCGACGATCACTTGCGGCTGAAAATCGTCGATGCCGTTTTGCTTGTTGTAGAACGCTTGCGCTGCGTGGCTCTGCGCCAGAAGCAGGACGTCATCACCGAGGTTTTGCCCCAGCAACGTGGGGATCAACGAACCATAAAGGGGCCTTTTTTGCCGGGTGCCCAGCGGCGTGGTCAGGGCCCGGGTCGCGCGCTGCACAAATTGCAGCCAGTCGTCGACCGTGGCCCCGCTGTCTCTATCGATTCCGATCATGGAAGGCTTCTTAATCAGGGGCTGATGACGCGGCCCTGGTGATCGACCAAAGGGCCGCTGAAGTGCACGCCCGAAGCGTCGATGGTCAGGCCGACGGCGCCCAGTTGCAGGTTGATTGCCTGTGGGGTCATCGCCAGTTGTGCCGGGCCGATGCTCAGTTGCAACGATTCGCGAGAACCGTTGAACGTCGCCGGACCGTTTTGCCAATGCAAGGTATGCGCGGCATCGTCGTAGCCGCTTTCGCTGCCGTCCTGATGCACTCGACGGGTCAGCGTCGGTACCGTCGAGGTTGGCGGAAAGCGATCACTGTTCAAGCCGAACAACGCCACGCTTTGTGCGCCGCTTTCGCCACTGCCGTAATTGAGTAGCAGACATTGCTCGCCCACGGACGGGATGCGCGACTCGCTCTGTGCGCCTGCACTCGGGTTGAAAAACTTGATGGCCGGCGTCAGCAATCCACCGTGGCTCACCTGACACGTGTTGCTGGCGGCATCGACCGATTGGCAGATGCCGATCCGGCAAAAGCTTTCGGCGCGGCGGTGCAGGTCTTCGATTTCCGCTTCCATTTCGGCCAGCCGTTCGATGATCGGGCCTAGCTGCATGCGCAGTATTGCGTCGAACATCGGTCAGGCCTCCAGCGCGGTGTATTGGTCGGGGTCGTCGATGTTGCTGACTTCCCAGGTGCGGGCAAATTTCGGCGTACCCAGCGGGTCGTCGAGCAAGGTCGGGCCGAGGTAGAGGGTCTGGTTGAATGACAACGTCCAGGTTTTGTATGACTGCTCGGTGCGGATGAGCAATGATGGCAAACCATCAATGTTCATCGGTAGATCGCATTGATCGCCGGGCAAGTTCCAGCGGTTGTCGGTGATCAGGTTCTTCAGCACGGCGATCAGATCGCACGCTGCAAATGCCGTGGCGTTAAGCGCCGGGACGACTTGCAACGACACCGTCATGACATGAGCAATTCGCCCATCAGCGGCGCGCATTCCAGATCCATTCCGGTCGAAGTCGATCAACACCCAGGCCTGATCGCCCGGTTGCGTAAAATCATCGTGATTGCCGACGTTGAGGTTGAGTCCGGCAGTGTTGCGCAGTGTCGTCGCGATGGCTGTGAACAGTTGCGACGGCTGCTGGATCGGTGTGGGCATACATGACCTCCTTTTCAATCGTCCACGCGAAGCCCTGCCGCCAAAATGGCGGCATGGAAACAGTCAAGGTCAAGGCTGGTCGCGCGGCGGGACTTCGCAGACGCCGATGCGCTTGGCGGCCCAGCGTTCATACAGACCGATGGCCACGTCGGCACCGGCCATGGCGGTCAGGCAACCGAATGCTCCGGCGGCCCAGATCGACATGCCGGCGGCATACAACAGCATGATCGCCGAGACGCCGCAGATCATGCAGGCGCCGGAGCGCAGCGCGAGACGGCGCAAAAGCGGCCAGCCGCGAGCGCCCTCCTTGTCAGCGCGCCACATTTCGCCAGACACCCCGCCGACGATGGCAAGGAGGATGACCAGCCAGATCGGCATGTCCGCCAACGCTTGTTGCTCGTTTGTCATGTCACGCCTCCTGGGAGTGAGTTATTCGCTTTTTATGTCCGTTCAAACGACATCTCTGAAAGCGGGCATTACAGGAATGCCCGGAGGAATACACATTAAAATCATGACGACACCGATCTTGCCGCTGAAAGCAAAGACAGCTTTAGTATTTGCCCGTTCTTCGATCGTCTGACTGAGCACAACTTTGCAGACGCGGCTAAAAAGCCGCGCCATTGCATGATGCAATCCCGATATCGGGTTTACCAAAGTGGTGGATTAGAAGGGAGCAACTGGCCAGTTGATTGTATAGGGATAACCAGCTTGGTCTTTAATGTCACTGATTGCGACGCAGTACTGCTTATAGGCAAGCAGCAGTTCGGTCTCGGAACTGCTGGCAACACCCAGGTCGAGTTTGTACTGCAGAGGATTGACCGTCAGCCAACTAGCGGCCTGAGTCAGTAGTTGGCGCACTCGAATATCAAGGACAACGACGTTATCTTCATAGGTCAGCTCAGTGAACACCCAGCCATTGCCAACGTAATTACCCTTCCAGCCCACTTGAACCGGAGTGTCGATAGAGACCTGGACCCAATAACCAGATGGCCCTGGTGGGGTAAATTGCGGCGATTCCTCTGCATCCACAATTTGTACCGCACGGGTGAAAGGTGGGCTGTAAGCGTCAATAAATACGTATCGATTCATCATATTTCCTTGCTACGAAGTTTCATTAAATGTTGTTTTCATCTGCCAACCTTGCGTTAACCGCGACTGGGGAAAACGCCAATTACGACAGGTAGGCATTCCAAAAAGCCCGGTGTTTGAACGCCGGGCTTTTCAGTAATGCGCTCCTTCGCCTTCCTTCAAATCCTGTGTTCAAGAAGGAAGCTGACTGTTCGGCGCTACTGGCGCGGTACGAGTCCATTCAAATTGTTTTTCCGACCGCGGTCCCTGCCCGCCGGATAACTGCTTCTGGTGCTTTACGCTGCACACCCGGGTCAGTTGCCAACCCTCTGAACCGTTGAGGCCGGTTCATCGCTGCCTGTTCTTGTGGAACTAAAGAGCTTTCGTTTCCAGCCGCTTTGTCGAGCGGCTTGGTGGCAATAATATGCATGTATGCATATCCAGTCAATGCGTAAATGCATTTATTTATGCGCGAGAAATGCATGAGCGCATGAAGGCCGCATAAATCAAGGCGTAGAGGGTTTTTCACGGGCGAAAAAAAACCCGCCAATGGGCGGGTTCTATTCGAAAGGGGCGTGGTTAACGGGCGTACATGCCCCACCAGAAGACGTGGCCAAGGATGACGATCTGCTCTTCCTGGATTTCCTGGAAGCTGTAGTCCTCGTCCGGATGCTCATCACGATTGAAGCTGCGCAGACGGATGCCGGTAGGCAGGCGATAGAGTTGCTTCACCCGCAACTGACCATTGTGGTTGATCGCGTACAGATCACCGTCAATGATGTCGCCGATCCCGCACTTGCCTGCGTTCACGCCAACCGTGGCGCCGTCACGCAGTACCGGCAACATGCTGTTGCCGCGCACGGTCACGCACTTGGCCTGATCGAACTGCACACCGTTATGACGCAGGCTGCGCTTGCCGAAGCGCAGACTAGAGCGCTCGCTCTCTTCGATGACGAATCTTCCTGATCCTGCTGCCAATTCAACCTCGCGAAGAAACGGCACCGACACCTCGTCGTCATCGACAGGGGTGTCGTCGTCCCACAGCATTATGTCCTTGAGTTCCGCGTGTACGTCATCACGCGCGGCAACGGCCGACGGCGCAACATCCGCGCGCCCGCGCAACTGATCGGTGCTTACATTGAAGTACTCGGCGATCTTCGAGATGTGTTTATCCGAAGGATCGACGATCTTCCCGCTGAGAATTCGCGAGAGAGTGGATTGAGGCACGCCGGTGCGACGGTGGAGCTCCGTGGGGGAGATCCCGTGCTGGTCGAGCAGTGCTCTTAAGACGGAGGATACGTTGCGTTTTTGCATAACGCGCATAGTGCTTGAAGTTTTTCGCGAAGACAAATGCTGATTTGCATATTTCGTGCATAAATCACAATTTGGCTGAAAAGTGTCAGTGAGCCGTCATGCCTGCGTCGGGCCGACTGCCCATGGTAACCTTGCGCCCATCGCGGAAAAGCCGGGCTGTAGTCCTCGCTTTTGCCCTACATCTTTTAACGAGTTACCTGACAATCCGATGAATAAAGCCGTCTCCGACCTGTCCTCCCACACTCCGATGATGCAGCAGTACTGGCGCCTGAAGAACCAGCACCCGGATCAGCTGATGTTCTATCGCATGGGCGACTTCTACGAGATCTTCTACGAAGACGCGAAGAAGGCCGCCAAGTTGCTCGACATCACCCTGACCGCGCGCGGGCAGTCGGCGGGGCAGGCGATTCCGATGTGTGGGATTCCTTACCATGCGGCGGAAGGTTACCTGGCGAAGCTGGTCAAGCTCGGCGAATCGGTGGTGATCTGCGAACAGGTCGGTGACCCGGCTACCAGTAAAGGCCCGGTGGAACGTCAGGTAGTGCGGATCATCACGCCGGGCACGGTCAGTGATGAAGCGCTGCTGGATGAGCGTCGCGACAACCTGATCGCTGCGGTGCTGGGTGATGAACGTCTGTTTGGTCTGGCGGTGCTCGACATCACCAGCGGCAACTTCACCGTGCTCGAGATCAAAGGCTGGGAGAACCTGCTGGCAGAACTGGAGCGGGTCAATCCAGTGGAATTGTTGATCCCGGATGACTGGCCGAAAGATCTGCCGGCAGAAAAACGCCGTGGCGTGCGTCGCCGTGCACCGTGGGACTTCGAGCGCGACTCGGCGTTGAAGAGCCTCTGCCAACAATTCTCCACTCAGGATCTCAAAGGCTTCGGCTGCGAAACCCTGACTCTGGCCATCGGCGCTGCCGGTTGCCTGCTGGCCTACGCGAAAGAAACCCAGCGCACCGCCCTGCCCCATTTGCGCAGCCTGCGTCACGAACGTCTCGACGACACCGTGGTGCTCGACGGCGCGAGCCGGCGCAACCTGGAGCTCGATACCAACCTGGCCGGTGGCCGCGATAACACCCTGCAATCGGTAGTTGATCGCTGCCAGACCGCGATGGGTAGCCGTCTGCTGACCCGTTGGCTGAACCGTCCGCTGCGCGACCTGACGGTGTTGCTGGCGCGGCAGACGTCGATCACTTGCCTGCTCGACGGTTACCGCTTTGAAAAGCTGCAACCGCAGCTCAAGGAAATTGGCGACATCGAGCGGATTCTCGCGCGGATCGGCTTGCGCAATGCGCGCCCGCGTGACCTCGCTCGCCTGCGTGACGCCCTCGGCGCGCTGCCCGAACTGCAAGTGGCGATGACTGACCTGGAAGCGCCGCACCTGCAACGTCTCGCCACAACCACCAGCACCTACCCGGAACTGGCGGCGTTGCTGGAAAAAGCCATCATCGACAACCCGCCAGCGGTGATCCGTGACGGCGGCGTGCTGAAAACCGGTTACGACAGTGAACTTGACGAGTTGCAATCGCTGAGCGAAAACGCCGGTCAATTCCTGATCGATCTGGAAGCCCGGGAGAAGGCTCGTACCGGCCTGTCCCACTTGAAAGTCGGTTACAACCGCATTCATGGCTACTTCATCGAACTGCCGAGCAAGCAGGCAGAGTCGGCCCCGGCAGACTACATCCGGCGCCAGACGCTGAAAGGCGCCGAGCGTTTCATTACGCCGGAACTGAAAGAATTCGAAGACAAGGCGCTGTCGGCCAAGAGCCGTGCCCTCGCCCGCGAGAAGATGCTCTACGAAGCACTGCTGGAAGATCTGATCAGCCAGTTGCCGCCGTTGCAGGACACCGCTGGCGCTCTGGCCGAACTGGACGTGCTGAGCAACCTCGCCGAACGTGCGCTGAATCTTGACCTGAACTGCCCGCGTTTCGTCAGCGAGCCGTGCATGCGCATCACGCAGGGTCGTCACCCGGTGGTCGAGCAAGTCCTGACCACGCCGTTCGTGGCGAACGACCTGAGCCTCGACGACGACACTCGGATGCTGGTGATTACCGGTCCGAACATGGGCGGTAAATCCACCTACATGCGTCAGACTGCATTGATCGTGTTGCTGGCGCACATCGGCAGCTTCGTACCGGCAGCCAGTTGCGAACTGTCACTGGTGGACCGGATTTTCACCCGGATCGGCTCCAGCGATGACCTGGCCGGTGGCCGTTCGACCTTCATGGTGGAAATGAGCGAAACCGCCAACATCCTGCATAACGCTACTGAACGCAGCCTGGTGTTGATGGACGAGGTCGGTCGCGGCACCAGCACCTTCGACGGCCTGTCGCTGGCCTGGGCCGCCGCCGAGCGTCTGGCGCATCTGCGTGCCTATACTCTATTTGCTACGCACTACTTCGAACTCACCGTATTGCCGGAAGCCGAACCGTTGGTGGCCAACGTGCATCTCAATGCCACCGAACACAATGAACGCATCGTCTTCCTGCACCACGTGTTGCCAGGGCCGGCCAGTCAGAGCTACGGCCTGGCGGTGGCGCAACTGGCCGGCGTGCCGAGTGAAGTCATTGTGCGTGCACGTGAGCACTTGAGCCGTCTGGAAGACACCGCATTGCCGCATGAGGCGCCGAAGCCTGCCGCCAAAGGCAAACCGCTCGCTCCGCAGCAAAGCGACATGTTTGCGAGCCTGCCACACCCGGTGCTGGATGAGCTGGCCAAACTGGATGTCGATGATCTGACGCCACGTCGTGCGCTCGAATTGTTATATGCACTCAAGAACCGGATCTAAGCACTAAAGAACCGGATATAACGCAAACGGCTTCAAGCTGTTAGAATCTCGCGCGGTTTGGGATGCTGCTGGCTAATAGCCTGGCCAGCAGACATCGCTCCCGAACCTGGCGACCCCAACCGTGAAGGGGCAACGCTGCCGCCGCCTGAGGAGAAAATTAGAAATGACCTTCGTCGTCACCGACAACTGCATCAAGTGCAAGTACACCGACTGCGTAGAAGTCTGTCCGGTGGACTGCTTTTACGAAGGCCCGAACTTCCTGGTGATTCACCCGGATGAGTGCATCGACTGCGCCCTGTGCGAGCCGGAATGCCCGGCCGTGGCCATTTTCTCCGAGGACGAAGTTCCGGAAGAGATGCAGGAGTTCATTCAACTGAACGTTGAGTTGGCCGAGATCTGGCCAAACATCACCGAGAAGAAAGAATCGCTGCCGGACGCTGAAGAGTGGGATGGCGTCAAAGGCAAGATCAAAGACCTCGAACGCTGATTTGTTGCGCGTTCGATAAAAAGGCCCTTCGGGGCCTTTTTTGTTTTTCTGCATTTTGCTTTTCTACAGACAAAAAAAAGGGGCGGTTTGACCCGCCCACATTTTTTCCCTATTCCCTGTGTTCCTTTTCATCGTCCTGATGAATCGCGTCCTGCGATGTCCATTCCCCTCATCCTTGAAGGGCGTGTCTGTCCGTCGACACAGCCCTGATACTAAAGAGTTCCCCGCCAGGAGCAACGGGCCGAATACGCTTTGAGGCGCTGTCATAAGCACTTCATATTAGAAAATAAATAAGTAAATCAATAAGTTAAATATGATGAAAGTGGCGAATGGACGTCTACCGCATTGTAAAAATAACGAACACTTACGAAAGAGTAAGTAAAGGCTTACATCTCGAGACTACAAAGGTACTGACACCGATCGAAAGTCGAGCACTAAACGTGTGGCGAGGGAGCTTGCTCCCGCTTGAGTGCGTTTGGGGCTGCTGCGCAGCCCAGCGGGAGCAAGCTCCCTCGCCACAGGCGTATCGTTGAGCCACTAAATAGCGAGCAACAAAAAGCCCCGAACCAGTCGGGGCTTTTGCGGGCGTTGGAGGCGCCTACTGAAACAGCGACTCGCTCGACAGGCCATTCTTCTCGAGAATTTCCCGTAGGCGCTTGAGGCCTTCCACCTGGATCTGTCTTACCCGTTCCCGGGTCAGGCCGATCTCCAGGCCTACATCTTCCAGCGTGCTGCTCTCGTGACCGCGCAGGCCGAAGCGACGTATCACCACCTCACGCTGCTTGTCGGTCAATTCGGACAGCCATTGATCGATGCTCTGCGACAGATCGTCGTCCTGCAGCAGTTCGCATGGATCGGTAGGACGATCATCCGTCAGGGTGTCCAGCAGGGTTTTATCCGAATCCGGACCCAGCGAGACGTCGACCGAAGAAACCCGTTCATTCAGGCCCAGCATGCGCTTGACCTCGCCCACCGGTTTTTCCAGCAGGTTGGCGATTTCTTCGGGTGAAGGTTCGTGGTCGAGCTTTTGCGTCAGCTCCCGTGCAGCCCGCAGGTACACGTTGAGCTCCTTGACCACATGGATCGGCAACCGGATGGTCCGGGTCTGATTCATGATTGCACGCTCGATGGTCTGACGAATCCACCAGGTTGCGTAGGTCGAGAAGCGGAAGCCGCGCTCGGGATCGAACTTTTCCACCGCACGGATCAAGCCGAGGTTGCCCTCTTCGATCAGATCCAGCAGCGACAGCCCCCGATTGACGTAACGCCGGGCGATTTTGACCACCAGCCGCAGGTTACTTTCAATCATGCGCTTGCGTCCGGCGGGATCGCCACTTTGCGACAAACGCGCAAAATGAACTTCTTCCTCCGGGGAGAGCAGTGGGGAAAAGCCGATTTCGTTGAGATACAACTGCGTGGCATCAAGTGCACGCGTGTAGTCGATGTACTTATGTTGTTTAAGTGAAGCGGAGTGTTTGGATTTGGAACGAACGGAAGGTGGAGCAGCCCCTTCATCATTCGACATCGAAGATTCCGAATCGATGCCGGCCTCCATAAGGAGAACCTCATCGTCGATGTCAAACTCCGGCACTTCTTTACTGAGAGCCATTGTTATAGTCCTTTGGTGAGTTCGACCCCAAGCTCAAGCGACGCCTTTATCCTTGGCAGCGCTGGAGCCTGTCCCCTCTACGAGACGGAACAGGCTGGCTTACAAATCAACGTCTTGGCAGGAACTGCAGCGGATCTACAGGTTTACCTTGGCGGCGAATCTCAAAATGCAGTTTCACCCGGTCTGTACCCGTTGACCCCATTTCGGCAATTGTCTGTCCGACCTTGACCTGCTGTCCCTCCCGAACCAACAGCCGACGGTTGTGACCGTAAGCACTGACGTAGGTTTCGCTGTGTTTGATGATGACTAATTCGCCGTAGCCCCTTAAGCCACTCCCGGCGTATACCACCGTCCCATCAGACGCAGCTAAAACAGGCTGTCCCAAATCCCCGGCGATATCAATTCCTTTATTCAAACTACCGTTTGAAGAGAATTTTCCAATAAGAATGCCATTAGATGGCCATCCCCAGCCGGTCGGGGCCGGGCCGGGTGGAGGCAGTGGAGCTGGCGCTTGCTTGTTAGCGACGGACGGTGCTGCGCCCGCAGAACCAGTGGTTGTCGTGGTTGTCGTGCCATTTGCCTGGCGTCGGATTACCGTTGTTTTACTCGACGACGAAGGTGAAGAACTGGCGTTGCTCACCACCGCTGTCGACGTTGATCCGGTGCGGCCATCGAAGCGAATTGTCTGACCCGGGTGGATCGTATACGGCGTAGGAATATTGTTCCGGGCCGCGAGGGCTTTGTAGTCCCAGCCGTAGCGAAATGCGATGGAAAACATCGTATCGCCCGGACGGACTACATACTGCCCGGTCGTGACGGCAGGACGTTGGGCTGCCGCACTGTTGCGATCGACTACCCGGACGTTGCTCGATTTGGTGCTGGAGCAGCCCACCAGCAAGGTGCTCAAGACAAGGCCAGTCACCAGGCGCTGAAAGCTCGTGTTACCCATACGCTGCGCAATGACTGTGAGACTCACCCGCCGCTCCCTTTGTGGTGGCTGAAAAAATTCGGAATGCCGCATTTCGGCATGAGGTGTCGCAAGTATAACGGGCCGAATCGGCTTTACCTTTAATGAAGCGAAATCGCTTCGCGCACACGTTTGCAAGCCGACAATCTGTTGCGTTTAAACCATCGCTGCCGGAGTAAGACCGAGGCGAACGAAAGGAATTCAGCGCCTTTGAAGAAATGCTCAGGCCAGTGGCCCGTTGAGCAAAGGCACGAAGCGAACAGCGCCCAGAACGTGTCGGGAAAAGCCGTGTTCTTCGCGCACGATCAGCATCAGCTGCTGCACTTCCCCCGAACCCACCGGGATCACCATGCGCCCGCCCGGGGCCAGTTGATCAAGCAAGGCTTGCGGCACATCGGTGGCGACGGCGGTGACGATGATGCCGTTGTACGGCGCCAGCGCCGGCCAGCCTTCCCAGCCATCGCCCCAACGGAACACCACGTTGCGCAGATTGAGTTCGACCAGACGCTCCTTGGCCCGATCCTGCAAGACCTTGATGCGTTCAACCGAGAACACCCGCTCCACCAGTTGCGACAAAACGGCCGTCTGGTAACCGGAGCCTGTGCCGATTTCCAACACCTTGTCCAATGGACCGGCCTCAAGCAGCAGCTCGCTCATGCGCGCCACCATATAAGGCTGAGAGATGGTCTGGTTATGGCCGATCGGCAGGGCCGTGTCTTCATACGCACGGTGCGCCAGCGCTTCGTCGACGAACAGGTGACGCGGCGTGCGGCGAATCACTTCCAGCACCTTGGCGTTGGACAGGCCTTCTTCATACAGGCGCTGAATCAAACGCTCGCGGGTGCGCTGGGACGTCATGCCGATGCCGCTGCGCATTCTGTCTTCGTGTTCACGGGCCATCAGCGCAGTCCCTCCAGCCAGCCGTCGAGACTTCTGAAGGCATCGTTGAAGGTGCGATCAAGCTGCAACGGGGTGATCGAGACATAGCCCTGCATCACCGCATGAAAGTCGGTCCCCGGGCCGCCGTCTTCGGCATCGCCGGCGGCAGCAATCCAGTAACCGGCCTTGCCACGCGGGTCAACCACTTTCATCGGCGCTGCCGCCCGGGCGCGATGCCCCAGCCGGGTCAGCTGAATGCCGCGAATATGGTCGAGCGGCAAATTGGGAATGTTCACGTTGAGCACCGTGCGCGGCGGCAAATCCAGCCCGGCATGGGCCTCGACCAGTTTGCGCGCAAAGTAAGCCGCCGTCGGCAAGTTATCCACCTGGCGTGAGGCCAGCGAAAAAGCGAACGACGGAAGCTCAAGAAAACGCCCTTCAAGGGCTGCCGCTACTGTCCCGGAATACAGCACGTCATCGCCAAGGTTGGCGCCGAGGTTGATGCCGGAAACCACCATGTCCGGCTCGCGCTCCAGCAAACCATTGAGGCCCAGGTGTACGCAATCGGTCGGTGTGCCATTGAGGCTGATGAAGCCGTTGGCCAGATATTGCGGGTGCAACGGACGGTCGAGCGTCAGCGAACTGCTGGCGCCGCTTTTGTCCTGCTCCGGGGCGATAACCACGCACTCGGTGTAATCCGCCAGCGCAGCATAAAGCGCGGCGAGACCGGGTGCGGTTACCCCATCGTCGTTAGAAATCAGAATACGCATGGGCTGTCCGTCTGCCCCACCGGCACCAGATCAACGAGTTCGCGCACCAATACAGTGGCGAAGCATCCGGCCGGGAGGACGAATTCCAGTTGCAGAATGTCAGGCTGGGGATAATGCCACGTCAACCCGCCAATGGGCAGCCGCAGGATGCGACGTTCGTGGCTCATGCCGGCGTGAATCAACCAATCACGCAGCTCCGCTTCACGGGCGGCAATCCCCTGCTCCAGATCATGGACAGCGCCAGCGGCGGGCGAGTCACCTTCGCCCCACTGCGGCCCGGTCGGGTGCAGATCGAGAATCGCCAGGCGTGGGTCGCTGCACTCGGCTTCACCGGCCGGGAAAAAACTGCGGCTATCAGTGAATGCGAGCAGATCGCCGACTTGTGCCTTTTGCCAGGTGCCATCGGCGACCCGCGCCGCGAGCACCTGATTGAACAGGAAACTGCGCGCGGTCGAGAGCAGGCGCGAACGCACATTGCGCTGCTCCGGCAAGGCTTTGCGCGCCGCCCACGAACGCGCATCAACGACGTTGCCGCCGTCATGGCCGAAACGCTGGGCGCCGAAATAATTGGGAATGCCTTGTTTGGCGATCAGTTGCAGACGCTCTTCAATGGCAGCTTTGTCGCCGGCAAACTGAGTCAGGCGCAACGTGAAACCGTTGGCCGAATGCGCACCGCGTTGCAACTTGCGTTTGTGGCGGGTGGTCTTGAGGATCTTCAGCGTGTCATTTTCCGCTGCCGTCAGATCGGGGTCAGCCTTGCCTGGCAGTTGCACGCTGAACCACTGACGGGTCAACGCCTGGCGATCCTTGAGGCCGGCATAGCTGACGGTACGCAACGGCACGCCCGCAGCCTTGGCGATACGCCGCGCTGCCTCTTCGGTGTTCAGGCCA
This sequence comes from Pseudomonas sp. Seg1, assembly GCF_018326005.1. Taxonomy (NCBI): domain Bacteria; kingdom Pseudomonadati; phylum Pseudomonadota; class Gammaproteobacteria; order Pseudomonadales; family Pseudomonadaceae; genus Pseudomonas; species Pseudomonas sp. Seg1. The sequence continues at coordinate 1,400,986 of NZ_AP021903.1, read as the reverse complement.
CGCTTTTCCACCCAGATCCACAGATGTTCGCCATCGCCGCTGAACGGGATATCGAGCACTTCATCGACCTGAAAATCTTCAGCGACCGCTTTCAGTACGGCGCTGCCCAGGGATTCGCCATAGGCACGCGGGCCGAGCAATTGCAGTTCGTTCATGCGCGCAGCAACAAGGCAACGGAGTGCACGGCGATGCCTTCTTCGCGACCGACAAAGCCAAGCTTTTCGGTGGTGGTAGCTTTCACGTTCACTTGATCCAACTCAACTTGAAGATCCGCCGCGATCAGCGCGCGCATCGATTCGATATGCGGAGCCATTTTCGGCGCCTGGGCAACGATGGTGTTGTCGACGTTGCCGACTTTCCAGCCTTTGGCATGGATCAGCGCGACCACATGACGCAGCAGTGCGCGGCTGTCGGCGCCTTTGAATTGCGGGTCGGTGTCCGGGAAGTGTTTGCCGATATCGCCCAGCGCCGCCGCGCCGAGCAAGGCATCGCTCAAGGCGTGCAGCAGGACGTCACCGTCGGAATGAGCGAGCAGCCCGAAGCCGTGTGCAATGCGCACGCCGCCCAGAGTAATGAAATCGCCTTCAGCGAAACGGTGCACATCATAGCCGTGGCCAATACGCATAAAAAAACGCCCCGATTTTTGTCAGGGCGTGATTCTACCTGCATTAATCCCGAAGGGCGCGTGCGTGATGCTGCAAGTGGTCGTCAATGAAGCTTGAGATGAAGAAATAGCTGTGGTCGTAGCCCGGTTGCAGGCGCAGCGTCAGTGGATGGCCTGCCTGTTTGGCCGCTTGTTGCAGCGCTTCTGGCTTGAGCTGGTTGGCGAGGAAGTCGTCGCGATCACCTTGATCGACCAGCAGTGGCAGTTTCTCAGAAGCTTCAGCAATCAACGCGCAGGCATCCCATTCTTTCCACTTCGAACGGTCTTCGCCCAGGTAACGGGAAAAAGCCTTTTGGCCCCACGGGCAATCCATTGGATTGTTGATCGGTGAAAACGCCGACACCGATTGGTAACGCCCCGGATTACGCAACGCACAAATCAACGCACCGTGGCCGCCCATGGAGTGGCCGCTGATACTGCGCTTATCGGACGCCGGGAAATGCGCTTCAACCAGTGAAGGCAATTCCTGCACGACATAGTCATGCATCCGATAGTGACGGGACCAGGGTTCCTGCGTGGCATTCAGATAAAACCCCGCGCCGAGACCAAAATCCCAGGCATTGTCAGGATCACCCGGCACATCAGGGCCACGCGGGCTGGTGTCCGGTGCGACGATGATCAAACCGAGCTCGGCAGCCATGCGCATCGCGCCAGCCTTCTGCATGAAGTTCTCATCAGTACAGGTCAGACCCGACAGCCAGTACAGCACCGGCAACTTGCCGCCCTGCTCTGCCTGCGGCGGCAGGTACACGGCAAATACCATGTCACAACCGAGCACATCGGAGCGATGGCGATAGCGTTTGTGCCAGCCGCCGAAACTCTTCTGACAGGAGATATTTTCCAGACTCATGTAAAGACTCCTACGCAGTCACGGCAGCAAGCCTTCGAGACTTGCGGCCATGTCGCCACGATTGATCAGAAATGAATAACGGTACGAATGCTCTTGCCTTCGTGCATCAGGTCGAACGCCTTGTTGATGTCTTCCAGGCCCATGGTGTGGGTGATGAAGGTATCCAGCGGAATTTCACCGCTCTGGGCCATGTCGACATAGCTTGGCAACTCGGTACGACCACGCACGCCGCCGAACGCAGAACCGCGCCAGACGCGACCGGTGACCAACTGGAACGGACGGGTAGCGATTTCCTGGCCGGCACCGGCCACGCCGATGATCACCGACTCGCCCCAGCCTTTGTGGCAGCACTCAAGCGCTGCGCGCATCAGTTGCACGTTGCCGATGCATTCGAAGGAGAAGTCGACGCCGCCATCGGTCATGTCGACGATCACTTCCTGGATCGGACGATCAAAATCTTTCGGGTTCACGCAGTCGGTGGCACCCAATTGTTTAGCGATTTCGAACTTTGCCGGGTTGATATCGATGGCGATGATGCGCGCAGCCTTGGCCTTCACTGCGCCGATCACTGCAGACAGGCCGATACCGCCCAAACCGAAGATCGCCACGGTGTCACCCGGCTTGACTTTGGCAGTGTTGAGCACGGCACCGATACCGGTGGTGACGCCACAGCCGAGCAGACAGACCTTTTCCAGCGGTGCATCCTTGGAGATTTTGGCGACGGAGATTTCCGGCAATACGGTGTATTCCGAGAAGGTCGACGTACCCATGTAGTGGAAAATCGTCTCGCCTTTGTAGGAAAAACGCGAAGTGCCATCCGGCATTAAACCTTTGCCCTGGGTCGCGCGAATCGCCTGACACAGGTTGGTCTTGCCCGACTTACAGAATTTGCACTGGCCGCATTCCGGGGTGTACAGCGGAATCACGTGATCGCCGACGGCAACCGAAGTCACACCTTCGCCGATGGCTTCAACGATTGCGCCACCTTCGTGGCCAAGGATCGACGGGAAGATGCCTTCCGGGTCAGCGCCGGACAAGGTGTAGGCGTCAGTGTGGCAGACCCCGGAAGCCACCACACGCAGCAGCACTTCACCGGCCTTGGGCATGGCGACATCGACTTCTACGATTTCCAGCGGCTTCTTGGCCTCGAAGGCAACGGCGGCGCGCGACTTGATCATGCTGACTCTCCAGTGAATCCATTGAATAAAAAAGCAGACAAGGAGTGTAATACATGGCCTGACGATGAATAATCCGGACAAAAGCAAAACATTATTGCCACACAGGGATAATCCTGATGTCCGAAAACCGTTGGGAAGGTATTGACGAGTTCGTCGCCGTCGCCGAATGCAGCCAATTCACCGCCGCTGCCGAACGTCTTGGGGTTTCTTCCTCGCACATCAGTCGACAAATCGTACGACTGGAAGAGCGTTTGCAGACGCGACTGCTGTATCGCAGCACCCGACGGGTGACGCTGACCGAAGCTGGACAGACTTTCCTGCAACATTGCCAGCGCTTGCAGGATGGTCGTGAAGAGGCTTTGCGCGCAGTCGGCGACCTGACCAGCGAACCGAAGGGCATGCTGCGCATGACCTGTGCCGTTGCCTACGGTGAACGTTTTATCGTGCCGCTGGTAACGCGGTTCATGGGGCTCTACCCACAACTGCGCATCGATATTGAATTGAGCAATCGCCAACTCGACCTGGTACACGAAGGACTGGATCTGGCGATCCGGTTGGGACGCCTGCAGGATTCGCGATTGGTCGCGACGCGCCTGGCGCCAAGGCGCATGTACCTGTGTGCGTCACCGTCCTACCTCGAACGGTACGGCCGCCCACACAGTTTGTCGGAACTGAGCCGCCACAATTGTCTGATTGGTAGCTCGGACATATGGCAACTGGAGCAAAACGGGCGGGAATTTTCCCAGCGCGTGCAGGGAAACTGGCGCTGCAACAGTGGGCAAGCGGTGCTGGATGCGGCGCTGCAAGGCGTCGGGTTGTGTCAGTTGCCGGACTATTACGTGCTGGAGCATCTGCACAGTGGTGCGTTGATTTCGTTGCTGGAGACGCATCAGCCGCCGAATACCGCAGTGTGGGCGCTGTATCCGCAGCAACGGCATTTGTCGCCAAAGGTGCGCAAACTGGTGGATTATTTGAAGGTGGGGTTGGCTGAGCAGCCGGAGTATCAGGAATGAGTGTTGCGTTGCCCGTAAATGCGCTATCGCGAGCAGGCTCGCTCCTACAGAGGAACGCATTTCAAAATGCAGGAGTGAGCCTGCTCGCGATGGCGATTCAACAGGCACCACAGAAATTCAGTGGCGCTTAGTCCAACGCTGACGCAACCATTCGAGATCTTCCGGTCGGGTGACCTTGAGGTTATCCGCCCGCCCTTCAATCAGACGCGGCGCCAGTCCTGCCCACTCCATCGCCGAAGCTTCATCGGTAATCACCGCATCCGCCACCAGACTATCGGCCAATGCCCGATGCAACGCACCGAGGCGAAACATCTGCGGCGTATACGCCTGCCAGATCACGCTGCGATCCACGGTCTCAACTACCCGACCGTGCTTGTCGACCCGCTTCAACGTGTCGCGCGCAGGTACCGCCAGCAAACCGCCCACCGGATCATCCGCCAGTTCATCCAGTAATTTGTCGAGATCTTCGCGACTCAGATTCGGTCGTGCCGCATCGTGCACGAGCACCCAATCCTCATCATCAGCACCTTGCGCATGCAAATGCAGCAAGGCATTGAGCACCGAGCCGGAGCGCTCGGCCCCGCCCTCAACGCGCTGAATACGCGGATCGCTGACGCAGGCCAGATTCGGCCAGTAAGGATCATCAACCGCAAGACTGACCACCAAACCCTTGAGGCTTGGGTGATCAAGGAAACAGCCAAGGCTGTGTTCGAGAATTGTGCGTCCGCCCAGTTTCAGGTATTGCTTGGGACGGTCCGCGGCCATTCGGGCACCGACGCCCGCGGCAGGAATCACGGCCCAGAAGGCCGGCAGGGAATTGATCATTGGGCCAACTGGTAAAGGGTTTCACCGTCCTTGACCATGCCCAACTCGTGACGAGCCCGTTCTTCAACGGTCTCCATGCCTTTTTTCAGCTCGCTGACTTCAGCGTCCATCACCCGGTTGCGCTCCAGCAAACCTTCGTTCTCGGCATGTTGATCAGCAATCTGCTGATTCAGCTCGGCAACTTGCGCCAGACTGCCATTGCCCACCCACAGGCGGTACTGCAGACCGGCCAGCAGCAAGAGCAAAACGAGAAACAACCAGTAAGGACTGCGCATCGAATATCAGGTATCCAGTGAAAAAAGACAGCCACGCCAAAACTTTGAAGCATCTGATAGCACGAAGCCTGGAAGACCCAGGCTTGTGCTGTTAAGGCATCAGATTAGTGGCAAATCCATCGCTGTCACGACTTTTTCGACACAATCCGGTGTCCTTTTATCAGTTTCCGCTTAACCGCGGAATTCGCTGCGACCGTTGTACTTGGCTTTGCCATTCAACTGCTCTTCGATACGCAGCAGTTGGTTGTACTTGGAAACGCGGTCGGAACGGCACAGCGAACCCGTCTTGATCTGGCCAGCCGAGGTGCCCACAGCCAGGTCGGCAATGGTCGAATCTTCGGTTTCGCCCGAACGGTGCGAGATCACTGCGGTGTAACCGGCAGCCTTGGCCATCTGGATGGCTTCCAGGGTTTCGGTCAGGGTGCCGATCTGGTTGAACTTGATCAGGATCGAGTTGGCGATCTTTTTATCGATGCCTTCTTTCAGGATCTTGGTGTTGGTCACGAACAGGTCGTCGCCTACCAGTTGAACCTTCTCGCCGATCTTGTCGGTGAGGATCTTCCAGCCAGCCCAGTCGGACTCGTCCAGACCGTCTTCGATCGAAATGATCGGATAACGTTCGGTCAGGCCTTTCAGGTAGTCAGCGAAACCTTCCGCGGTAAACACCTGACCTTCGCCGGACAGGTTGTACTTGCCGTCTTCGTAGAATTCGCTGGCCGCGCAGTCCAGGGCCAGGGTCACGTCGGTGCCCAGCTTGTAACCGGCGTTGGCCACAGCTTCCGAGATCACTTTCAGCGCGTCTTCGTTGGACGCCAGGTTCGGTGCGAAACCGCCTTCGTCGCCAACGGCGGTGCTCAAGCCACGGGCCTTCAGCACAGCTTTGAGGTGATGGAAAATCTCGGTGCCCATGCGCAGACCTTCCGAGAAAGACTTGGCGCCAACCGGCTGCACCATGAATTCCTGGATGTCGACGTTGTTATCGGCGTGCTCGCCACCGTTGATGATGTTCATCATCGGCACCGGCATCGAGTAACCACCCGGCGTGCCGTTGAGGTTGGCGATGTGTGCGTACAGCGGCAGATCCTGATCCTGCGCAGCAGCCTTGGCCGCAGCCAGGGACACGGCGAGGATCGCGTTGGCGCCCAGGGTCGCTTTGTTTTCAGTACCGTCGAGCTTGATCATCGCGTGATCCAGGGCTTTCTGGTCGCTTGGGTCAGTACCCAGCAGCAGATCGCGGATCGGACCGTTGATGTTGGCTACCGCTTTGAGCACGCCCTTGCCCAGATAACGGCTCTTGTCGCCATCACGCAGCTCGAGCGCTTCACGCGAGCCAGTGGATGCACCGGACGGCGCGCAAGCGCTGCCGATGATGCCGTTGTCGAGAAGCACGTCCGCTTCCACGGTGGGATTGCCACGGGAGTCGAGAACTTCACGACCTTTGATGTCGACGATTTTTGCCATTGTTGTAAACACTCCAAAGTTGACGAAAACGACGCAGCTAGAGGAAATCTTTTTACCGTCGGCAAGTGGTGTGCAGCGGGCAGCTTGCAGACGACAACGCACATGCCCGAGGGCATGTGCGACAAATCGTGCGGTACTTTACCGGAGAAATGAGTGTTACGCGGTTTCTACCGTCGGAAAACTCTTAACCAGTTCGTCCAAAGCTTTGAGCTGGGCCAGGAATGGCTCCAGTTTGTCCAGACGCAAGGCGCAAGGGCCGTCGCATTTGGCGTTGTCCGGATCCGGATGCGCTTCGAGAAACAGACCCGCCAGCGACTGGCTCATACCGGCCTTCGCCAGATCCAGAACCTGTGCACGGCGACCGCCGGCAGAGTCGGCACGACCGCCCGGCATTTGCAGCGCGTGGGTCACGTCGAAGAATACCGGGTACTCGAACTGCTTCATGATGCCGAAGCCGAGCATGTCGACCACGAGGTTGTTGTAGCCGAAGCTCGAGCCACGCTCGCAGAGGATCAATTGATCGTTACCCGCTTCCACGCACTTGTTCAGGATGTGTTTCATTTCCTGAGGCGCGAGGAACTGGGCTTTCTTGATGTTGATCACTGCATTGGTCTTGGCCATCGCGACGACCAGATCGGTCTGACGCGACAGGAAGGCCGGCAGCTGGATGATGTCGCAGACCTCAGCGACGACCGCTGCCTGTTCAGGCTCGTGGACGTCGGTGATGATCGGCACGCCGAAGGCTTGTTTGATGTCCTGGAAGATGCGCATGCCCTCTTCCAGGCCAGGACCGCGATAAGAGGCCACAGAAGACCGGTTGGCCTTGTCGAAACTGGCCTTGAACACGTAAGGGATGCCGAGTTTTTCGGTGACCTTCACGTACTCTTCGCAAACCTGCATGGCCATGTCACGGCTTTCCAGCACGTTCATGCCGCCGAACAGCACCATGGGTTTGTCGTTGGCAATCTCGATGTCGCCGACGCGGATGATCTTCTGTGCCATCGGGGTTACGCCTTCTTCTGGTGTTGAGCCAACGCTGCTTTGACAAAACCGCTGAACAGCGGATGGCCATCACGCGGTGTCGAGGTGAACTCAGGGTGGAACTGGCAAGCGACGAACCATGGATGATCCGGCGCTTCAACCACTTCAACCAGCGCTGCGTCAGCGGAGCGACCGGAGATTTTCAGGCCGGCTTCGATGATTTGTGGCAGCAGGTTGTTGTTCACTTCGTAACGGTGACGGTGACGTTCGACAATCACGTCCTTGCCATAGCAATCGTGAACTTTGGAGCCGGCTTCAAGCAGGCATTCCTGAGCGCCGAGGCGCATGGTGCCGCCCAGATCGGACGCTTCGGTACGCACTTCGACGGCACCGGTCGCGTCTTCCCACTCGGTGATCAGACCTACAACCGGATGGCCGCTGGCGCGGTCGAACTCGGTGGAGTTGGCGTCTTTCCAGCCCATGACGTTACGAGCGAACTCGATGACCGCCACTTGCATGCCGAGGCAGATACCCAGGTACGGAACCTTGTTTTCGCGAGCGTACTGAACGGCAGTGATCTTGCCTTCCACGCCACGCAGACCGAAGCCGCCTGGAACCAGAATCGCGTCGACACCTTCGAGCAGCGCAGTGCCCTGGTTTTCGATGTCTTCGGAATCGATGTAGCGCAGGTTGACCTTGGTGCGGTTGCTGATGCCGGCGTGACTCATCGCCTCGATCAGCGACTTGTACGCGTCCAACAGCTCCATGTACTTGCCGACCATGGCGATGGTCACTTCGTGTTCCGGGTTCAGCTTGGCGTCAACCACTGCTTCCCACTCGGACAGATCGGCGCTGCCGCATTGCAGACCAAAACGCTCGACGACGAAGTCATCCAGACCCTGCGAATGCAGGATGCCCGGGATCTTGTAGATGGTGTCGGCGTCTTCCAGCGCGATCACCGCACGCTCTTCAACGTTGGTGAACTGAGCGATCTTGCGGCGCGACGAAACGTCGATCGGGTGATCGGAGCGGCACACCAGCACGTCTGGCTGCAGGCCGATCGAACGCAGTTCCTTGACGGAGTGCTGGGTTGGCTTGGTCTTGGTTTCGCCAGCGGTGGCGATGTACGGCACCAGCGTCAGGTGCATCAGCATCGCGCGCTTGGCGCCGACCTCGAAACGCAATTGACGGATGGCTTCGAGGAACGGTTGGGACTCGATGTCACCGACGGTGCCACCGATTTCAACCATCGCCACGTCGGCGTCACCGGCACCCTTGATGATGCGGCGCTTGATTTCGTCGGTGATGTGCGGAATCACCTGGATGGTTGCACCCAGGTAGTCACCACGGCGCTCTTTGCGCAGCACGTGCTCGTAGACACGGCCGGTGGTGAAGTTGTTGTTCTGGGTCATGGTCGTGCGGATGAACCGCTCGTAGTGGCCCAGGTCCAGGTCGGTCTCGGCGCCGTCGTGGGTGACGAACACTTCACCGTGCTGGAACGGGCTCATGGTGCCCGGGTCGACGTTGATGTACGGATCCAGCTTAAGCATGGTGACCTTAAGCCCCCGCGCCTCCAGGATGGCCGCCAATGAAGCCGAGGCAATGCCTTTCCCCAATGAAGAAACAACACCGCCCGTGACGAATATGTAGCGCGTCATGAAAAACCCTAGAAGTCTGCGTTAAAGCGGTACGAGCCGCCGGGGAAAGCGAAGGAAGGCCGAAGCCCCCGATCACCTGCATTAATCACAGTGCACCTTTCAAAAAAACCGCCGCGTTGGGACAGACCGGCAGATGAAACACCGGTACGTTGCTCGCTACACATTTTTTGGAATCGCCCAGCAAAGACTGCTTGGTAATCGGCAACTCCTGCAATTCAGGCGAATCCACAGAAGTTGTATCAAGAAGGGAGCGTAGTCTACCGGAATGCTCCTTTCAGCTCAAACCTTGATCTTCGTCTATTGGCTGCCAATGCAATTTCCAGCCTCCCTGCGCATTGCCATCAAGACCCGGCAGGTTCGCCACCGCGAGCAATTCTTCGCCGCGAAACAGCAGCGGCAATCTGCCACGCACGAAGCCCGGCACCGCACGCTCGTTGAGCAGGCGTTTGAGGTCGCGATGACCCCGCTCGGCCAGATGCATCACTTCGCCGCCCTGCCGATAAGCAATGCGCAGCGGCCCGCGAGGAGTCTGTCCGCTGAACATGACACGCCCGTTATCGGGCAAGCGTAGCGGTGACGCCGGGGCCTGCCAGTCGCTGCCGATCACCGGTGCACGCAGCCAGTCGGCGCTTAGCCACCACAGACGACCGGCGCTGCGGTGCAGCTCACCATCGGCCAGACGCCAGACAGGCGAAGCGCTCTGGGCGGCTTCGTAAAGATTTACCCAACCCGACCAGTGGTCAGTGTCGGGCAGGCGCGTGAGGGGTTCGAGCCAGTGACTCAGCGCATTGCGCTGACGGGCGGCGGACAATCCTGCCAGCGGCGCCAGTTCCAGCGAGGGCAGCCCCAGCCATGCGAATTCATCCGCGGTTTGCGCCTGAGCCAGATCCATTTTTGCCAGCTCATCGAGCAGACCTTGCGCTTCGCGCAGATGCGCAGCGCTACGGGCCATGCTGGCCTGTGCTTGCGGCCAGCGTTCAGTCAGCAGTGGCGTGATTTGCTGGCGCAAATAATTGCGCGAGAATTGCGAATCCTGATTCGACGGGTCTTCGATCCAGCGCAGTTGATGACTGTGGGCGTAGGACTCCAGCTCCGCCCGAGTGACATCGAGCAACGGCCTAACCAAAGCCCCCAGCCCCAACGGACGCTGTTGTGGCATCCCCGAAAGACCGCGCACTCCCGCACCGCGCATCAGACGAAAAAGCAGGGTTTCGGCTTGATCGTCACGGTGCTGGCCTGTCAGCAACACGTCATCCAACTGCGTCACCGAACTGAACACCGCATACCGCGCATCCCGCGCCGCCCGCTCCAGACTGGCTCCCGGCCGCACACTCACCCGCACCACTTGTAACGGAATACCCAACACATCGCATACAGACTGGCAATGCGCCGGCCACGCATCAGCCGCAGCCTGAAGGCCGTGATGGATGTGGATGGCGCTGAGCGTCGGGAGGGATTCGGTTTTTGCCAGATCGGCAAGCAGGTGCAGGAGGACGGTGGAATCGAGACCACCGGAAAACGCGATGCGCCAATGAGTGGCGTTGCGCCACGGCTCAAGATTCAGCAGAAGCCGGGAAGGCAAATCAATCATGGACTGGCCCATATTTAACTCTTTGCCCCAAAACAAATGTAGGAGTGAGCCTGCTCGCGATAGCGGTGTGACAGCCAACACATTGGTTGAATGTTACGCCCTCATCGCGAGCAGGCTCACTCCTACAGGGGTATTGCGTTCGACTTAGAGGCCGTAGCTCATCAGTCGATCGTAACGACGCTTCAACAGCGCTTCGTTATCGAACTTCTTCAGCATCGCCAGTTGCGAGCTCAGCTCGGCACGGATCGACGCAGCAGCAGCGGCCGGATCACGGTGGGCGCCGCCCAGAGGCTCGCCAATCACCTTGTCGACAATGCCCAGACCTTTCAGACGCTCGGCGGTGATGCCCATCGCTTCAGCGGCATCCGGCGCCTTTTCTGCGGTTTTCCACAGAATCGAAGCGCAGCCTTCCGGCGAGATCACCGCGTAAGTCGAGTATTGCAGCATGTTCAGCTGATCGCAGACGCCAATGGCCAATGCACCACCGGAACCACCCTCACCGATAACGGTGGCGATGATAGGGGTTTTCAGGCGCGACATCACGCGCAGGTTCCAGGCGATGGCTTCGCTCTGGTTGCGCTCTTCAGCGTCGATTCCAGGGTAGGCGCCCGGAGTGTCGATGAAGGTCAGGATCGGCATTTTGAAACGCTCGGCCATCTCCATCAGACGGCAAGCCTTGCGGTAGCCTTCCGGACGCGGCATGCCGAAGTTGCGGCGCACCTTCTCACGGACTTCACGGCCTTTCTGGTGACCGATGATCATCACCGGCTGGTCTTCCAGACGGGCGATACCGCCAACGATAGCCGCGTCGTCGGAGAAGTGACGGTCGCCGTGCAACTCGTCGAACTCGGTGAAGATGTGCTCGATGTAATCGAGGGTGTACGGGCGTTTCGGGTGACGCGCAAGGCGTGCGATCTGCCAGCTGGTCAGCTTGCCGAAGATGTCTTCGGTCAGCGTTTTGCTCTTGTCCTGCAGGCGGGAGATCTCATCGCCGATATTCAGCGAATTGTCATTACCGACCAAGCGCAACTCTTCGATCTTGGCTTGCAGGTCGGCGATCGGCTGTTCGAAATCTAGAAAATTCGGGTTCATAGGCGTCCGTCTTGGGTCGTGTCCCAAATGAGCTTGGGCCGGCCGGTTGTCTATTCGCGCCCTACCTTAAGGGAGAGGCGCGCTGAGGTCGAGATTAAAAATTCAGGTTGTGGGCAGGCATTGTGATACCACCTGCCGGTCAACGGTATTGGAGGAAGACGTTGTCTCGCCCGAACTGGTCACGCAGGGCTTGAATCAAGGCATCCGCCGGGTCGATTCGCCAGGTCTCGCCAAACTGCAGCAAGGTCTTCGCATCGGGGCTGGTGTACTCCATGGTAATCGGGCACGCCCCGCGATGACGCTTGAGCAGGTCGCCCAACCAGCGTAGCTGATCGCCCTTCAAGTCCTGGGTTTGCAGCTTCAGACGCAGGCTTTCGGCAAGGTTGGTGCGCGCGTCTTCCATGCTCATCACACGCTTGACCCGCAGACGCAGGCCGCCGGAGAAGTCGTCATTGCTGACCTCGCCTTCGACCACCACCATCGCGTCGGTCTGCAGCAGCGATTGCGCAGAGTGGAAAGCATCGGCAAACAGCGACGCCTCGATCCGCCCCGAACGGTCGTCGAGGGTGATGAAGCCCATCTTGTCGCCCTTTTTGTTCTTCATCACCCGCAGCGCGATGATCATGCCTGCCACGGTCTGCGTATCGCGAGCCGGCTTCAGATCAATGATGCGCTGCCGGGCGAAACGGCGGATCTCGCCTTCGTATTCGTCAATCGGGTGACCGGTCAGGTACAGGCCCAAGGTGTCTTTCTCACCCTTGAGGCGCTCCTTGAGGGTCAGTTCCTTGGCTTTGCGATGGCTCGCATAAACGTCGGCATCTTCCTCGACGAACAGCCCGCCAAACAGGTCGGCGTGACCACTGTCGTGGGTGCGCGCGGTCTGCTCGGCAGCCTTGATCGCCTCTTCCATCGCCGCCAGCAACACGGCGCGGTTGCGGTCGATGTTGGCCTGGTAGGCCTTTTGTTCGTCATGGAAGTACGGGCCAAGACGATCCAGCGCACCGCTGCGGATCAGACCGTCCAGCGTGCGCTTGTTGATACGTTTGAGGTCAACCCGGGCGCAGAAATCGAACAGATCCTTGAACGGACCTTCCTGGCGTGCCTCGGTGATCGCTTCCACCGGGCCTTCGCCGACACCTTTGATCGCGCCGAGGCCGTAAACGATGCGGCCGTCGTCGTTCACCGTGAACTTGAACTCCGAAGTGTTCACGTCCGGCGCGTCGAGGCGCAGTTTCATCGTGCGCACTTCCTCGATCAAGGTCACGACCTTGTCGGTGTTGTGCATATCCGCCGACAGTACCGCGGCCATGAACGGCGCCGGGTAGTGGGCTTTCAGCCAGGCGGTCTGGTACGAGACCAGGCCGTAGGCGGCGGAGTGGGATTTGTTGAAGCCGTAACCGGCAAACTTCTCTACCAGGTCGAAAATGTTACCGGCGAGGTCAGCGTCAATATTGTTGGTTGCGCAACCTTCAATGAAACCGCCGCGTTGCTTGGCCATTTCCTCGGGCTTTTTCTTACCCATCGCCCGACGGAGCATGTCCGCACCACCGAGGGTGTAACCGGCCATGACCTGGGCAATCTGCATCACCTGTTCCTGATACAGGATGATGCCGTACGTCGGCGCCAATACTGGCTTGAGGCCTTCGTACTGGTAGTCCGAGTGCGGGTACGCCAGTTCGGCGCGACCGTGCTTACGGTTGATGAAGTCGTCCACCATGCCGGATTGCAGCGGGCCCGGACGGAACAGCGCTACCAGTGCGATCAAGTCTTCCAGGCAGTCGGGCTTGAGTTTTTTGATCAGCTCTTTCATGCCGCGCGATTCAAGCTGGAACACCGCTGTGGTTTCAGCTTTTTGCAGCAATGTATAAGTCGGTTTGTCGTCGAGCGGGATAAACGCGATATCCAGCGGCGGTTCGTTGACCTTGGCGCGGTCACGGTTGATGGTTTTCAGCGCCCAATCGATGATCGTCAGGGTCCGCAGACCGAGGAAGTCGAACTTCACCAGACCGGCGGCCTCAACGTCATCCTTGTCAAACTGGGTTACCAGACCGTCACCGGCCTCGTCGCAATAGATTGGCGAGAAGTCGGTCAGCTTGGTCGGTGCGATCACCACACCACCGGCGTGTTTACCGACGTTACGCACAACGCCTTCGAGCTTGCGCGCCATCTCCCAGATTTCCGCAGCCTCTTCATCGACCTTGATGAAGTCACGGAGGATTTCTTCCTGCTCGTAGGCTTTTTCCAGGGTCATGCCGACTTCGAACGGGATCATCTTCGACAGACGATCCGCCAGGCCGTAGGACTTGCCCTGCACCCGCGCCACGTCACGCACCACAGCCTTGGCGGCCATGGAACCGAACGTGATGATCTGGCTTACCGCGTTGCGGCCGTATTTCTCGGCCACATAGTCGATCACCCGGTCACGGCCGTCCATGCAGAAGTCGACGTCGAAGTCGGGCATCGATACCCGTTCCGGGTTAAGGAAACGTTCGAACAGCAGGTCATATTCCAGCGGATCAAGGTCGGTGATCTTCTGCACGTAGGCCACCAGCGAGCCGGCACCCGACCCACGGCCAGGACCGACCGGTACGCCGTTGTTCTTGGCCCACTGGATAAAGTCCATCACGATCAGGAAGTAACCGGGGAAGCCCATCTGGATGATGATATCCAGCTCGAAATTCAAGCGATCGACGTAGACCTGACGCTTGGCTTCATAGTCTTCGGTGGTGTCTTTGGGCAGCAGTACCGCCAGTCGCTCTTCGAGTCCGTCGAAGGAGACTTTGCGGAAATACTCGTCGATGGTCATGCCATCGGGAATCGGGAAGTTGGGCAGGAAGTGCGTGCCCAGTTTCACTTCGATGTTGCAGCGCTTGGCGATCTCGATGGTGTTTTCGATAGCGTCAGGAATGTCGCTGAACAGCTCGGCCATTTCCTCGGCGCTTTTGAGGTATTGCTGATCGCTGTAATTCTTCGAACGGCGCGGATCGTCGAGGGCGCGGCCCTCACCGATGCACACGCGGGTCTCGTGGGCGGCGAAGTCTTCCTGCTTGATGAAGCGCACATCGTTGGTCGCCACCAGCGGCGCACCAAGCTTGTCGGCCAGAGCCACGGCGCCGTGCAGTTGTTCTTCATCGTTGGGGCGATTGGTGCGCTGGATCTCCAGATAGAAACGATCCGGGAACACTGCCATCCATTCACGCGCCAGGGCTTCAGCCTCGGCCGGGTTGCCGCCGATCATCGCCATGCCGATCTCGCCTTCTTTGGCAGCGGAGAGCATGATCAGGCCTTCGTTGGCTTCGGCGACCCACTCGCGCTCGACAATGATCATGCCGTTGCGCTGGCCTTCGATGAAGCCGCGCGAGATCAATTCGGTGAGGTTGCGATAGCCCTTGGCGTTCATCACCAACAGGCTGATCCGGCTCAGCGGTGCGTCCGGATCCTTGTTCGACAGCCACAGGTCGGCACCGCAGATCGGCTTGATGCCCGCGCCCATGGTGTTTTTATAGAATTTGACCAGGGAACACATGTTGTTCTGGTCGGTGACCGCGACCGCCGGCATGTTCATGGCGGTCAGCGCCTTGACCAGTGGCTTGATCCGCACCAGCCCGTCGACCAGGGAGTATTCAGTGTGCAGGCGTAGATGAACGAATGAAGCCGGCATAGTGATCCTGTCCAGTTACATAGAGACAACAAGGCCCGGATTGTACCGGGCCTTGAATAAAACATCAGCCTTGCGACTAAACCTGCGTCAGACCTTCCAGCGCCTCATAAGCCTGACGCACCGGGGCGAACGAGCGCCGGTGGATCGGCGTCGGACCAAGACGCACCAGCGCTTCCAGATGAACGGGCGTCGGGTAGCCTTTATGGCCCCCAATGCCGTAACCCGGATAGATCAATTCAAACGCGGCCATTTCGCGGTCACGGCTGACTTTGGCCAGAATCGACGCAGCGGCAATCGCCGGCACCTTGCCGTCGCCTTGCACAACAGCTTCAGCGCGCATCGGCAGTTGCGGGCAGCGGTTGCCGTCGATCATCGCCAGTTTCGGCTGAATGTGCAGACCCGCCACTGCGCGCTGCATGGCCAGCATGGTCGCGTGGAGGATGTTCAACTCGTCGATTTCTTCGACTTCGGCGCGGGCGATGCACCAACTGAGAGATTTCTCGATGATCTCGTCGTAGAGCTTTTCGCGCTTGGCTTCGGTGAGTTTCTTCGAATCGTTGAGACCGAGGATCGGCCGGTTCGGATCGAGGATCACCGCCGCCGTCACCACTGCACCGCACAACGGGCCACGACCGACTTCATCGACACCGGCAACCAATTCTTCAACTTCGGCGACCAAGGTGAAATCCAGACCCATTTGCATATCTTTCTTGCTCATCGTGTTTGACCGATCAGGTTGAGGACGGCGTCCGCCGCCTGATTGGATGCGTCCCGGCGCAGGGTGCGATGAATCTCGTCAAAGCCGCGCGTCTGTTCCTCGCCACCCTCGATCAATGGCGACAAGGTCTGTGCGAGTGCCTCAACTGTCGCATCATCCTGCAACAATTCCGGCACCAGCAAGCGTTGGGCCAGCAGGTTAGGCAAGGACACATAAGGACTCTTGACCATGCGTTTGAGAATCCAGAACGTCAGGGGCGCCAGGCGATAAGCGACCACCATCGGCCGCTTGTACAGCAACGCTTCAAGGGTCGCCGTGCCGGAAGCGATCAATACTGCGTTGCACGCTGCCAAGGCCAGATGGGACTTGCCGTCGAGCAACGTCACCGGCAGATCGCGGCCGACCAACAGCGCCTCGATCTGCGCACGCCGTTCTGCGTTGGCGCACGGCATGACGAAACGCAAACCCGGGCGCATGGCACGCAGACGTTCGGCAGTATCGAGGAAAAGTGCGCCCAGCCGACTGACTTCTCCGCCGCGACTGCCGGGCATCAAAGCAACCAGCGGGCCATCGGGCAAGCCCAACTCGGCACGCGCTGCGGCTCGATCAGCTTCCAGAGGAATGGTATCGGCCAGCGTATGACCGACGAACCGCACCGGTACGCCCTTATCTTCATAGAATCTGGCTTCGAACGGCAGCAGGGTGAGCATCAGATCGCAGCCTTCACGGATCTTCAGCACACGCTTCTGCCGCCACGCCCACACCGACGGGCTGACGTAGTGCACGGTCTTGATCCCGGCCTGACGCAGTTTGAGTTCGATATTGAGGTTGAAATCCGGCGCATCGATACCGATGAACACGTCCGGTTTCTCGGCGATCAACGTGGCGATCAGATCCTTGCGGCGCTTGAGCAACTCACGCAGCCGGCCAAGCACTTCCACCAAACCCATGACCGACAAGCGCTCCATGGGAAAGTAAGACGTCAGGCCTTCAGCCTGCATCAACGGACCGCCGACACCGATGAATTCGACCGCCGGATGCTGTGCCTTGAGGGCGCGCATAAGACCGGCGCCCAGAATGTCACCGGAAGCCTCACCCGCCACCAGCGCAATACGCAAATTGGCCATGATCAGCGAGTGATGCCGCGAGTCGACGACTGGATGGAGTCGCGGAACACCGCAACTTCCGGGAATTGGGCCGCAGGCTCAACCAGCTCCGCCAGAGCCTGCTCGACCGTCAGTCCTTGGCGATAAACGGTTTTGTATGCGCGGCGCAACGCATGGATAGCGTCTTCGCTGAAACCGCGACGGCGCATGCCTTCGAAGTTCATGCTGCGCGCTTCGGCAGGGTTGCCAAATACGGTGACGTACGCCGGAACGTCCTTGCCGATGGCGGTACCCATGCCGGAAAAGCTGTGAGCACCGATGTGGCAATACTGGTGAACCAGGGTGAATCCGGAAAGGATCGCCCAGTCTTCAACGTGCACATGGCCGGCCAATGCGGTGTTGTTGACCAGAATGCAGTGATTGCCGATGACGCTGTCATGACCGATGTGGGCATAGGCCATGATCAGGTTGTGATCGCCCAGCGTGGTTTCCGAGCGGTCCTGCACGGTACCACGGTGAATCGTCACACCTTCGCGGATGACGTTGTGGTCACCGATCACCAGACGGGTTTCTTCACCCTTGTATTTCAGATCCGGCGTGTCCTCACCTACCGAGGAAAACTGGTAGATGCGATTGTGCTTGCCGATGCGGGTCGGGCCTTTGAGGATCACATGCGGCCCGATCACGGTACCCTCGCCGATTTCCACACCTGCGCCGATGATCGACCACGGGCCGACCTCGACGCCGTCTGCCAGTACGGCCGACGGATCGATGATTGCGCGAGGGTCAATCAAACTCATAGCTTGCGTTCCGCGCAGATGATTTCAGCGGAGCAGACTGGCTTGCCGTCGACCGAAGCCTGGCATTCGAATTTCCAGATCTGGCGCTTGCAGCTGATGAACTTGGCTTCGAGGATCAACTGATCACCCGGAAGCACAGGCTGGCGGAAGCGCAGCTTGTCGGAACCGACGAAGTAATACAGGGTGCCGTCGGCCGGTTTGACGTCGAGCATTTTGAAACCGAGGATCCCGGCAGCCTGAGCCATCGCCTCGATGATCAGCACGCCCGGCATGATTGGATGCGCCGGGAAGTGACCATTGAAGAACGGCTCATTGATGCTGACATTCTTGTAGGCGCGAATGCGCTTGCCTTCAGTGTCCAGTTCCACCACCCGGTCCACCAGCAGGAACGGGTAACGGTGAGGCAGGTATTCGCGAATCTCGTTGATGTCCATCATTTCGGGGGAAGCCTATGTAAAGATTGGGAGCGCGACTGACGCGCACTCCTCTAGCAAATCAAGGAGGCAGTCTAGAGGCTGTGCACACTTGATATGGAAATGGTATCAGCCATCTGATGAAGCATTGCCGTCAGGGGTCACTTCCCCTACGCGCTTTTCCAGCTGTTTCAAACGTCGCGCGATGTCATCGAGCTGACGGATGCGTGCCGCGCTTTTGCGCCATTCGGCCGCTGGTTGCATGGCTGTGCCGGAAGAATAAGCGCCCGGCTCGGTAATCGAGTGGGTCACCATGGTCATCCCGGTCAGGAAAACGTTGTCGCAAATATCAATGTGACCGACCAGACCGACACCGCCGGCGAGCATGCAGTGCTTGCCGATTTTGGTGCTGCCGGAGATCCCCACGCACGCCGCCATCGCGGTGTGATCACCGACCTGGACGTTGTGGGCAATCTGAATCTGGTTGTCGAGCTTCACGCCATTGCCGATCACGGTATCGGCCAGGGCGCCGCGGTCGATCGCGGTATTAACGCCGATTTCGACATCGTCGCCGATGGTCACGCCACCGATCTGGGCGATTTTCTGCCAGATACCTTTCTCATTGGCGAAACCGAAGCCTTCACCACCGAGCACCGCACCGGACTGGATCACCACCCGCTTGCCGATGCGCACATCGTGATACAGCGTCACCCGTGGAGCGAGCCAGCCGCCCTCACCGATTTCGCTGCGCGCACCGATCACGCAATGGGCACCCAAGGTCACTTGCGCACCAATCCGCGCACCGGCCTCGATCACCACGAAAGGCCCGACACTGGCGGTCGGATCAACCACCGCGTCTGCAGCAATCACCGCTGTGGGATGGATACCCGCTGTGGCTTTTGGCTTGGGATCGAACAAGTGAGAGAGACGTGCGTAAGCCAGATAAGGGTCCGGCACGACCAGCGCATTACCGGAAAAACCTTCGGCATCCGCGTCCTTGAGCAGCAATGCTGCTGCCTGCGAACCCGCCAGGTATTTACGATATTGAGGATTTGCCAGAAAGCTCAACTGAGCTGGGCCAGCCTCTTGCAAAGTGGCTAGCCCAGTAATTTGCTTCTCCGGGTCGCCACGCAGGGTGGCGCCGAGGAACTCGGCCAACTGGCCGAGCTTGATAGTCACGGTCATGGGTTACTTCAGCTGATTCATGCGCTCGATAACCTGGCGCGTGATGTCGTACTGAGGTTTGACATCAATCACTGCGCCACGCTCGAACACCAGGTCAAAACCACCTTTTTTGATGACTTCTTCCACTGCGCTATCCAGTTTCGGCTTCAGTTGCTTGAGCATTTCGCGGTCGGCAACGGCTTTGGCTTCGTTCAGCTCCTTGGACTGAAACTGGAAGTCACGGGCCTTTTGCTTGAATTCCAGCTCCAGACGCTCACGCTCGCCTTGCTGCATCTTGTCGCCACCAGCCATCAGACGATCCTGGATACCCTTGGCACTGCTTTCCAGAGTCTTCAGTTTGGTCAGTTGAGGACCGAACTTTTTCTCGGCATCCACGGCGTACTTCTTCGCCGCATCGGATTCGAGCAGGGCCATCTGATAGTTCAGAACGGCAATTTTCATGTCGGCAAATGCCGGACCTGCCACCATCAAGGAGGCCAGGAGAACCAATTGAGTCAACTTACGCACGATGCACTCCTACAAAATCCATTGTCGTTATCTTGGGTCAGACGCTTAGAACGTCTGGCCGAGGGAGAATTGGAACACTTGAGTTTCAGCTTCATCCGGTTTCTTGATCGGCATGGCCAACGCGAAGCTCAGAGGACCCAGTGCGGTGACCCATGTCACACCAACACCGACGGAACTGGCCATGTTGCTCAGGCTGATGTCGTTGCACTTGGTGTTCGACGACGAGCCATTGGCGTTGGTGGTGTCCTTGCACTGCGAATCGAATACGTTACCCACATCCCAGAATACCGACGTACGCAGGGAGCGTTGATCCTTGACGAACGGCAGCGGGAACAGAACTTCCACGCCGCCCTGAATCAGGACGTTGCCACCGAACGGCAGTGGGTCCTGGTCCGGGTCTATCGAAGTACCCGGGTTGGTGCCACGGCTCGGGGTACTGCGTGGACCCAGCGTACTGTCCTTGAAGCCACGTACCGAGTTGAAACCACCAGCATAGTAGTTTTCATAGAACGGCAAGCCGTCAGTCGAACCATAACCGTCGCCATAACCCAGCTCGGTATGCAGACGCAGGGTGTAGTTTTCGCTGATCGGCTGGAACAGCTGACCACGGTAATCAAGCTTGTAGAACGACAGGTCGCTGCCCGGAATGGTGGTTTCCAGGGTCAGGCTCTGGGAACGACCACGGGTTGGCAGTACGCCTTTGTTCAGGGTCGACTCGGACCAGCCGGCCGACGCCTTGAAGTTCAGGTAGTTGTCGCCTTCCTTGTTAACGAAGTCAAAAATCTCGTCAACGGTGTATTTACCGGTCTTGATCTTGTCTTGCTGCGCGGACAGACCGAAGGTCAGACGCGAAGTCTCGCTGATCGGGTAGCCCACGTTCACGCCGGCACCCAGGCTGTCTACCGCATAGCTGGCTACGTCGACGTCGAGGTCTTTGTAGTCGGTGGTGCGATAGAACGCGTTGTAACCCAGGCTCACGCCATCGGCGGTCCAGTACGGGTCAACATAGCCAAAGTTGTAGCGGCTCTGGTATTCGCTTCGGGTCAGACCGACGCTGACGCGGTTACCGGTACCGAGGAAGTTGTTCTGGGTAATCGAACCACCGAGGATCAGACCGGCGCTCTGGGCGAAACCGACGCTGGCAGTGATCGAACCGGAAGCCTGCTCTTCAACGCTGTAGTTCACATCAACCTGGTCATCGACACCCGGAACAGCCGGAGTCTCGACGTTGACTTCTTTAAAGAAGCCCAGACGCTCAAGACGGGTCTTGGACTGATCGATCAGGTAGGTCGAAGCCCAGCCACCTTCCATCTGACGCATTTCACGACGCAGCACTTCGTCTTCGGACTTGGTGTTGCCACGGAAGTTGATGCGGTTGACGTAGGCACGCTTGCCCGGATCGACAGCAAACAGGATGTCCACGGTGTGGTCATCATCGTGCGGCTGAGGCACGCCGTTGACGTTGGCGAAGGTGTAACCCTCGTTACCCAGACGGCGGGTGATCAGTTCGGAGGTGGTGGTCATCAGCTTGCGCGAGAACACCTGGCCTTTCTGCACCAGCAACAAGGACTTGACCTGATCTTCAGGGACTTTCAGATCACCGCTGAGCTTGACGTCGCGGACGGTGTACTTCTCGCCCTCGGTCACGTTGACGGTGATGTAGACGTGCTTCTTGTCCGGGGTGATGGACACCTGGGTCGAAGCGATATCCATGTTGATATAGCCGCGGTCCAGATAGTAGGAACGCAGACGTTCCAGGTCACCGGAGAGTTTTTCACGGGCATATTTGTCATCGTTCTTGAAGAACGACAGCCAGTTGGTGGTTTTCAGCTCGAACAGATCGGTCAGGTCTTCCTCGGGGAAAACCGTGTTACCCACCACGTTGATGTGCTGAATGGCAGCAACGGTGCCTTCGTTGATCTTCACTTTCAGACCGACGCGGTTACGCGGCTGCGATACCACTTCGGTATCAACGGTCGCCGAGTAGCGGCCCTGTGCAACGTACTGACGTTGCAGTTCGTTACGCACACCTTCAAGGGTAGCGCGCTGGAAGATCTCGCCTTCGGCCAGACCGGATTGCTTGAGGCCTTTCATCAAGTCTTCAGTGGAGATCGCCTTGTTACCCTCGATCTCGATACTGGCGACGGATGGACGCTCGACAACCGTGATTACCAGAACGTTGCCTTCGCGGCCCAGCTGGATATCTTGAAAGAAACCGGTTTTGAACAACGCACGAGTGGATTCCACCAGGCGACGATCATCCGCCTGCTCGCCGACGTTCAACGGCAAGGCACCAAAGACACTACCCGCGGAGACCCGCTGGAGGCCATTGACGCGAATATCAGAGATAGTGAAGGACTCGGCGTGAACTTCGGCGATCATCAATACGGTGAGAACCGCAGTTAGCAGCAGACGTTTCATGAAGTCCTTTCTTATTCCAACTGGCAATAAACAAACTGCCGCAAAATGCGGCAGATTCGCAATTCAGCGAAGCGTTACAGTCGACCCAGATCGTTGACCAGAGCAAGCAACATCACCCCGACCACCAAACTGATACCGATCTGTATCCCCCAACCTTGCACCCGATCCGACAAGGGACGACCACGCGCCCACTCGATCAGATAAAACAACAGATGCCCCCCATCCAGTACAGGAATGGGCAGCAAATTCAGAACCCCCAGGCTAATACTCAGATAAGCAAGGAAATTCAGGAAATCAGCGACGCCCGACTGGGCAGAAGCGCCCGCCACTTTAGCAATGGTTATCGGTCCACTCAAGTTTTTTACCGAGAGCTCGCCGAAGAGCATTTTCTTTAGCGAATCGAGCGTCAGAATGCTCATGGTCCAAGTGCGACGGGCACCCTCGCCAATTGCGGCCAACGGCCCGTAACTGACCTCGCGAATCATCTCCGGCGGCCAGTCGATGGCTTTCACGCCGGCACCCAGGTAACCGCTTGGCGACTTGCTTTCACCGCGAGCGGCCAAGGTCACCGGGACGTCGATTTGAGCACCATCACGCTCGACGCGCAGCATGATTTTGGTATCAGGACGCGTACGAACGGTATCCACCACTTGCTGCCAGTCATTGAGTGCCTGGCCATCAAGCGTCAGCAGACGATCACCGGTTTTCAGGCCAGCCGCCTGAGCCGGGCCCTTCGGATCAAGCTCGGCAAGCACCGGCGGCAAGGCCGGACGCCATGGACGAATACCCAGAGAACGGATCGGATCCGGCTCATCAGCACCCTTGAGCCAGTGATCCAGCGCCAGTTCGCGCGGCGAATCTGCAGTAGAACCCTGCTCACGGACCAGCAACTGCAACGAGCCGCTCTCACCGAGTCGACGAACCAGTTGCAGATTGACAGCAGCCCAGCCAGAGGTCGGCTCGCCATCAATCGCAACAATTTCCTGACCTGCGCTCAAACCAGCCTTGGCCGCAATGCTACCGGACTCGACCGCCCCGATCACCGGACGCACCTGCTCGCTTCCGAGCATGGCCAGCACCCAGAAGAACACCAAGGCCAAAAGGAAGTTGGCAATTGGGCCGGCGGCGACAATGGCGATACGCTGGCGAACCGACTTGCGGTTGAACGACTGGTCGAGTTGATCGACCGGCACTTCACCTTCGCGCTCATCGAGCATCTTCACGTAACCACCCAACGGGATGGCAGCGACGACGAACTCGGTGCCTTGCTTGTCGTGCCAACGCAGCAACGGCATACCGAAGCCTACGGAAAAGCGCAGAACCTTGACGCCGCAGCGACGCGCGACCCAGAAATGGCCGAATTCGTGAAAGGTGACCAGCACACCCAAAGCGATCAGGGTGCCGGCAATCATATAGAGCGCGCTCATCTACTTTCTCCGCAATCCCGTTCAGTGCCGCGTGAAGCCATTGTGTTTCTAAATCTATCGGTCGTGACGCTTCAACCATTGTTCCGCCAGGACTCGCGCCCTGGCGTCTGCCGTGAAGACCGCATCGAGATCGCCGAGTGCCACAACCGGCTCAAGACTCAAGACCTCCTCGATGATACTCGCGATTTCCAGATAACGAACCCGTCCGTCGAGAAACGCTGCGACCGCCACTTCATTGGCGGCATTGAGCATCGCCGGCGCGCTGTCGCCCGCCTCGGCAGCCTGCCGCGCCAGACGCAGGCAGGGGAAGCGCTCTTCGTCCGGCGCTTCGAAGTCCAGACGCGCGATCGCAAACAGGTCCAGCGGCGCCACGCCGGAATCAATTCGCTCCGGCCAGGCCAGTGCATTGGCAATTGGCGTACGCATGTCGGGATTGCCCAACTGCGCCAACACCGAACCATCGACATAATCGACCAGCGAGTGAATCACGCTCTGCGGATGGATCACCACCTCGACTTGGGACGGCTTGGCATCAAACAACCAGCAGGCCTCGATCAGCTCGAGACCTTTATTCATCATGCTTGCCGAATCCACGGAAATCTTGCGCCCCATGGACCAGTTCGGGTGCGCACAGGCCTGGTCAGGTGAAACATGCGCCAACTCACTCATGGGCGTCTGTCGGAACGGGCCGCCAGAGGCTGTGAGTAAAATCCGACGCACGCCGACGTTGCTTAATCCACGGGCGAAATCCTGTGGCATGCACTGGAAAATCGCGTTGTGCTCACTGTCGATCGGCAGCAGCACCGAACCGCTCTTGCGTACCGCCTGCATGAACAAGGCGCCGGACATCACCAACGCCTCTTTATTGGCCAACAGGATCTTCTTGCCCGCCTCGACGGCTGCCAGTGTCGGGCGCAAGCCTGCCGCACCGACGATCGCAGCCATGACCGCATCGACTTCCGGCGCAGAGGCGACCTGACACAGGCCCTCCTCCCCCACCAGCACACGGGTTGGCAAACCGGCTGCGCGCAAATCGTCCTGCAAACCGCGAGCGGCGGCGACTTCCGGCACCACGGCATACTGCGGCACATGACGTACGCACAAGGCCAGCAGCTCAGCCAGACGAGTGAACCCACTCAAGGCGAAAACCTGGTAACGCTCAGGGTGGCGAGCAATCACATCCAGAGTGCTCAGGCCGATCGAGCCGGTAGCCCCCAGAACGGTAATCTGCTGCGGGCGGCTCACGGTGCAGCCATCCACAGCAATACAGCGAAGACTGGAATAGCCGCCGTCAGACTGTCGATGCGATCAAGCACGCCGCCATGACCCGGCAGCAAATTGCTGCTGTCCTTGATGCCGGACTGACGCTTGAACATGCTTTCGGTGAGATCACCGACGACCGAGATAAATACGATCAGTGCCGCGCCAATCAGGCCTTTAAGCAACTCTGCCACTGTCCAGTCGCGCACCAGCCCGACAATGGCGGTAATCACCAGGCTCAGCGCCAGGCCACCATAAACGCCTTCCCAGCTTTTGCCCGGGCTGACCTGAGGCGCCAACTTGCGCTTGCCGAATGCACGACCCGAGAAGTAGGCGCCGATATCCGCACCCCAGACCAGCACCATCACCGCCATGATCAGCCAGTTGCCCAACGGGTACTGCTTGATCTGCACCAGGCCTTGCCAGGCCGGCAGCAGAATCAACAGGCCAATCACCAGTTTGGTGGCCGCACTGGACCAATGCTCGCTGGAGCGCGGGTATGTCAACACGAGAAACGTTGCCACGGCCCACCACAACACCGAAGCACCGAGCACCCAAGGCGCAAGACCGGGTAGCACATACATGACGAACAGCATCAATGCGACGACAGCGGCAAAGCCGACGCGGAACGATTGTGCGGTGAAGCCCGCCAGACGCGCCCATTCCCAGGCGCCGAGACTCACGACCAGACCAATGAACAGCGCAAAAGCGGAACCTTCGAGCAGGAAAAACCCGCACAAGGCAATCGGCAGCAGGATCAGCGCAGTGATGATTCGTTGTTTAAGCATTAAACCCGGGCTCCAGCTTCGACCTGCTCGCTCGTTTTACCGAAGCGACGCTGGCGCGAAGCGAAATCGGCCAGCGCATTGCGCATGGCATCGTGTTTGAAGTCCGGCCAGAACAGGTCGGAGAAGTACAACTCGGCGTAAGCCAGTTGCCACAGCAGGAAGTTACTGATGCGGTGCTCGCCACCCGTGCGAATGCACAGGTCCGGCAACGGCAGATCGCCGGTCGCCAGACAGGTTTGCAACAGATCAGGGGTGATGTCTTCCGGACGCAGATGCCCGGCCTGGACTTCACGGGCCAGACGCTGCGCAGCTTGCGCGATATCCCACTGACCACCATAGTTGGCGGCAATCTGCAGGATGAAGCGGTTGGCACCCGCAGTCATGGCCTCGGCTTCGCGCATCGCGGTTTGAAGCTCCGGATGAAAGCGCGAACGATCGCCAATGATGCGCAGGCTGATGTTGTTGTCATTGAGACGCTTGGCTTCACGACGCAAGGCCTTGAAGAACAGATCCATCAAGGCACTGACTTCATCGGCCGGGCGCTGCCAGTTTTCACTGGAAAAAGCGAACAGGGTCAACACTTCGACCTTGGCTTCAGCGCACACCTCAATAACGGCCCGCACAGCATCCACGCCCGCTTTATGCCCGGCGACACCTGGCATAAAGCGTTTTTTCGCCCAGCGATTGTTGCCATCCATGATGATCGCGACATGGCGCGGCACCGCGGACGGCGCAGTCTGCTTGGTCTTGTCCATTTAAAGCTCGACCCTTATACGGCCATCAGGTCTTTTTCTTTCTCTGCCAGCTTCGCGTCGATTTCAGCCACGAATTTCTTGGTCAGATCGTCGATCTCGCCAGTGGCGCGACGCTCTTCGTCTTCGCTGATCTCTTTTTCCTTGACCAGGTCCTTCAGCGAGCTGTTGGCATCACGACGAATGTTGCGCACGGCAACACGGGCGTCTTCAGCCACATCACGCGCCTGCTTGGTGAAACCGCGACGGGTTTCTTCGGTCAGGGCCGGCATGCTGATCAGCAGCAGCTCACCCAGGTTGGTCGGGTTCAGGTTCAGGCCTGCACTGCCGATCGCTTTGTCCACAGCACCGAGCATGTTGCGCTCGAACGCGACAACTTGCAGGGTACGCGCGTCTTTGACGGTGATGTTGGCGACTTGCTTGATCGGGGTGTCAGAGCCGTAGTACGGCACCATCACGCCTTCCAGAATGCTTGGGTGCGCTTGGCCGGTACGGATGCGGCCGAAGTTGTGAGCCAGGGACTCAACCGACTTCGTCATGCGCTCTTTAGCGTCTTTCTTGATTTCGTTGATCATTGTTGGACTTCCTCGATCAGAGTGCCTTCAGCGCCGCCATGCACGATGTTCAGCAGGGCGCCGGGCTTGTTCATGTTGAATACGCGCAGCGGCATTTTGTGGTCGCGGCACAGGCAAATAGCCGTCAGGTCCATTACACCCAGCTTGCGATCCAGGACTTCATCATAAGTCAGATGATCGAACTTCTCGGCATGCGGGTCTTTGAACGGGTCTGCGGTGTAGACGCCATCGACCTTGGTCGCCTTCAGAACGACGTCGGCATCGATTTCGATTGCACGCAGGCAGGCTGCCGAATCCGTGGTAAAGAACGGATTGCCGGTACCGGCCGCGAAGATTACGACGTCCTTGGAGTTCAGGTGGCGCATGGCTTTGCGGCGATCATAATGATCGGTCACGCCAACCATGGAAATGGCCGACATCACGATGGCCGAGATATTGGCACGCTCCAACGCATCACGCATGGCCAGGGCGTTCATCACAGTGGCCAGCATGCCCATGTGGTCGCCTGTAACCCGATCCATGCCGGCTTTGCTCAGCGCTTCACCGCGGAACAGGTTGCCACCGCCGATCACCAGACCGACCTGTACGCCGATGCCGACCAGTTGGCCGACTTCCAGCGCCATCCGATCCAGCACTTTTGGATCGATCCCGAACTCTTCCGAGCCCATCAGGGCCTCGCCGCTAAGCTTGAGTAGAATGCGTTTATAGCGAGCCTGATAACCACTGCCCTGCTGAGCCATTGCGAATCTCTCCTGCGGCGTATTTAAAAATTCTTTGCGAGCTGTTTACAGCTGGCGTTCACTCTAGCTTGGCGCTGCTTCAGCGCCATCGGAACATGGCTTTGTAAGTCAGTTCCAAGTGGAAACCAATTAAAAATTGATAACCCCATCTGAAAAGAGGCTGCGCGCGTGAGCGGGCAGCCTCTTTCGGGCGACAGTTGAAAACCGTCTTATTGCTTGGCGGCAGCCAGCTGGGCAGCAACTTCTTCAGCGAAGTTGTCGACCGGCTTCTCGATGCCATCACCTACTTTGTAGTAAGTGAAGGAAACGATTTCTGCGCCGCCTTTCTTGGCCAGCTCGCCAACCTTGATTTCAGGGTTCTTGACGAACGCCTGCTCAACCAGGCTCGCTTCTGCCAGGAACTTGCTGATACGGCCTTTGACCATGTTCTCAACAATGTTTTCTGGCTTGCCTTTGATTTTTTCTTCGTTCAGCTGCAGGAACACAGCTTTTTCACGCTCGATCGCTTCATCGGAAACTTGCGAAGGCAGCAGGAACTCAGGGTTGCTTGCAGCTACGTGCATCGCGATGTCTTTGGCCAGCTCGACGTCACCGCCTTTCAGAGCCACAACCACACCGATCTTGTTGCCGTGCAGGTACGAACCTACAACGTCACCTTCAATACGGGTCAGACGACGGATGTTCACGTTCTCGCCTACTTTGGCAACCAGTGCTTCGCGAGCGGCTTCTTGAGCAGCGATCAGCGGAGCAGCGTCGGTCAGCTTGTCAGCGAAGGCTTTTTCAACGCTGGCAGCAACAAAGTTTTTGAAGTCGTCTTGCAGAGCCAGGAAGTCGGTCTGCGAGTTCACTTCCAGGATAACGGCAGCTTTACCGTCGTCCTTGATTGCGATTGCGCCTTCAGCGGCAACGTTGCCAGCCTTTTTCGCAGCTTTGATCGCGCCCGAAGCACGCATATCATCAATGGCTTTTTCGATGTCGCCGTCAGCCTTTTCCAGGGCTTTCTTGCAATCCATCATGCCTTCGCCGGTACGCTCGCGCAGTTCTTTAACCAACGCTGCAGTAATTGCTGCCATTTTCAAATTCCTCTTGGATAGGTTTTCAACCATTCCACCCGATCGAACGGGCGTTCAATTCTTCCCGAACCACCGTTGTAGCCGCTGCACGTTACAGGTGCAGGGTGAGCGCTGCCACACGTGGGCGCCGACAACGGTTTTCGAGGTGGCAAAAAGGGGGCCAGGCCCCCTTTTTGCTTACTGAGTCAACGCCAGGGCGTTAATTACTCAGCTGCAGCCTGAGTTTCTTCAGCTGCGAATTCTACAGTGCCGCCGCCAACATTGTTGCGACCACGGATAACTGCGTCAGCCATCGAACCCATGTACAGCTGGATAGCGCGGATTGCGTCATCGTTGCCTGGGATGATGTAGTCAACGCCTTCCGGGCTGCTGTTGGTATCGACAACGCCGATTACCGGGATGCCCAGCTTGTTGGCTTCGGTGATCGCGATGCGCTCGTGGTCAACGTCGATCACGAACAGTGCGTCTGGCAGACCGCCCATGTCCTTGATGCCGCCCAGGGAGCGATCCAGCTTCTCAAGATCACGGGAGCGCATCAGCGCTTCTTTCTTGGTCAGCTTGGCGAAAGTACCGTCTTCGGCCTGAACTTCAAGGTCACGCAGACGCTTGATGGAAGCACGAATGGTTTTGAAGTTGGTCAGCATGCCGCCCAACC
Organism: Pseudomonas sp. Seg1; assembly: GCF_018326005.1. Lineage (NCBI taxonomy): Bacteria > Pseudomonadati > Pseudomonadota > Gammaproteobacteria > Pseudomonadales > Pseudomonadaceae > Pseudomonas > Pseudomonas sp. Seg1. The sequence goes on along the minus strand of NZ_AP021903.1, from coordinate 1,371,317 downwards.
AGCGGTGATCGACGTACGGCGAACCGCAACGTGCTGCTTCTTCAGCAACGATCTTGCCAGCGGAACGCTTGGTGCCGACGAACAGAATCTTGTTTTTGCCCTGGGCCAGACGCTCTACGAAAGTCAGAGCTTCGTTGAACATTGGCAGGGTTTTTTCAAGGTTGATGATGTGAATCTTGTTACGCGCGCCGAAAATGTACTTACCCATTTTCGGATTCCAGTAACGGGTTTGGTGACCGAAGTGCACACCGGCCTTCAGCATATCGCGCATGTTGACTTGGGACATGATAGTTCCTTAATAAGTCGGGTTTGGCCTCCACGTATCCCAATGACCAACCAGTGGCATAAAGCCAAAAGCACCCAGGTCATCGTGTCGACACGTGTGTGGATTTAAGCCTTTCGGGGTATCCCCGGAAAGCGGCGCATTTTATATCACAGGGAAGGCAGAAACGGAACCCGAAATCTGCAATCGCACCAAGGACATGGGCTCGGCCCCCTTGGAATCGGCCCTGGGCGCACCATTGTATAGAGACAAGCGATACACGCAGGCGCGGATTTGCTCCTTCCGTCTGGTAGAATCGCGTTTTTCAGGGTCGCAAAACGCACAGCTGCCACCCTATCCGTATCAGCAAGCGCCGCCGAGCGCAGAGAGAGCCTGTATGACCGTCAACCTCAAAACCCCCGAGGACATCGCTGGCATGCGTGTCGCCGGCAAACTGGCCGCCGATGTGCTGGAAATGATTGCCGAACATGTCAAACCGGGCGTTACCACCGATGAGCTGAACCAGATCTGCCACGACTACATCGTCAACGTGCAGCAAGCCATCCCTGCCCCGCTCAACTACAAAGGTTACCCAAAGTCGATCTGCACCTCGATCAACCATGTGGTCTGCCACGGCATCCCGAATGACAAGCCGCTGAAAAACGGCGACACCTTGAACATCGACGTCACCGTGATCAAGGACGGTTACCACGGCGATACCAGCCGCATGTTCCACGTCGGCACCGTGCCGGTCTGGGCCGAGCGTCTGTCGCAGATCACTCAGGAATGCATGTACAAGGCGATCGAGATCGTCAAACCCGGCTGCCGCCTGGGCGACATCGGTGAAGTGATCCAGAAGCACGCCGAAAAGAACGGCTTCTCGGTAGTACGCGAGTTCTGCGGCCACGGCATCGGCAAGGTGTTCCACGAAGAGCCACAGATCCTGCACTACGGCCGCGCCGGCACCGGCATGGAACTCAAGGCCGGCATGACCTTCACCATCGAGCCGATGATCAACCAGGGCAAGGCCGACACCAAGGTATTGGGCGACGGCTGGACCGCGATCACCAAGGACCGCAAGCTTTCGGCGCAGTGGGAACACACCCTGCTGGTCACTGACACCGGCTACGAGATCTTCACCCTGCGCGCCGACGACACCATCCCGCGCATGTCGGCCTGACCCCCAGAACGCTCCCAGCCTTATAGAAGGAAAGCCAATCGATGCCGCAGGTGGATCCCGAACTCTTCGACCGCGGCCAGTTCCAGGCTGAACTGGCCCTGAAAGCGAGCCCTATCGCCGCATTCAAGAAGGCGATCCGCCAGGCCCGCGAAGTGCTCGACGCACGTTTTCGCAACGGCCGTGATATCCGTCGGCTGATCGAGGACCGTGCCTGGTTCGTCGATAACATCCTGCAAAAGGCCTGGGAGCAGTTCAACTGGAGTGAAGACGCCGACATCGCGCTGGTTGCGGTCGGCGGCTATGGCCGTGGCGAGTTACACCCCTATTCCGACATCGACTTGCTGATCCTGCTGGACAGCGCCGATCACGAAGTTTTCCGCGATTCCATCGAGCGTTTTCTGACGCTGCTGTGGGATATCGGCCTGGAAGTCGGCCAGAGCGTGCGCTCGGTCGACGAATGCGCCGAAGAGGCCCGCGCCGACCTGACAGTCGTCACCAACCTGATGGAAAGCCGCACCATCTGCGGTCCCGAGCGCCTGCGCCAACGCATGCTCGACGTCACCAGCACCGCACACATGTGGCCGGCCAAGGAGTTTTTCCTGGCCAAGCGCGCCGAACAGAAAGCTCGCCACCACAAGTACAACGACACCGAATACAACCTGGAACCCAACGTCAAAGGCTCGCCCGGCGGCCTACGGGATATCCAGACGATTCTATGGGTTGCCCGTCGCCAGTACGGCACCCTGAACCTGCGCGCCCTCGCTGGCGAAGGCTTCCTGGTCGAGAGCGAAAACGCCCTTCTCGCCTCCTCTCAGGAATTCCTCTGGAAAGTCCGCTACGCCCTGCACATGCTTGCCGGTCGCTCGGAAGACCGCCTGCTGTTCGATCATCAACGCACCATCGCCGGCCTGCTCGGCTTCGAAGGTGACGACGCCAAACAGGCTGTCGAAAACTTCATGCAACAGTATTTCCGCGTGGTGATGAGCATCGCCCAGCTCAGCGACCTGATCATCCAGCACTTCGAAGAAGTCATCCTCGCCCCTGAGGACGAAGCGCCGCCGCAGCCAATCAACTCGCGCTTCCAGTTGCACGATGGCTATATCGAGGCGCGCAACGACAACGTGTTCCGCCGCACGCCGTTCGCCATGCTCGAGATCTTCGTGCTGATGGCGCAGCAGCCGGAAATCAAAGGGGTGCGCGCCGACACCATTCGCCTGCTGCGCGAAAACCGTCATTTGATCGACGACAATTTCCGCAATGACATCCGCAACACCAGCCTGTTCATCGAGCTGTTCAAGTGCAAGATCGGCATCCACCGCAACCTGCGCCGGATGAATCGTTACGGCATTCTCGGGCGTTATTTGCCGGAGTTCGGTTTCATTGTCGGGCAGATGCAGCACGACCTGTTCCACATCTATACGGTCGATGCGCACACGCTGAACCTGATCAAGCACCTGCGTAAGCTTCAGTACACCCAGGTCTCGGAAAAATTCCCGCTGGCCGCCAAGCTCATGGCCAAACTGCCCAAGCCCGAGCTGATCTACATGGCCGGCCTGTATCACGACATCGGCAAAGGCCGGCATGGCGATCACTCGGAGATCGGCGCCGTCGATGCCGAAGCGTTCTGCCAGCGCCATCAATTACCGGTGTGGGACAGCCGCTTGATCGTCTGGCTGGTGCAAAACCATCTGGTGATGTCGACCACCGCGCAGCGCAAGGACTTGTCCGACCCGCAGGTGATTCATGACTTCGCACAAGCCGTCGGCGACGAAACCCGCCTCGACTACCTGTACGTGCTGACCGTGGCCGACATCAACGCAACCAACCCGACGCTGTGGAACTCGTGGCGTGCCAGCCTGTTGCGCCAGCTCTACACCGAGACCAAGCGTGCCCTGCGCCGTGGCCTGGAGAACCCGGTGGATCGCGAAGAGCAGATTCGCCAGACCCAGAGCGCGGCGCTGGACATTCTGGTGCGCGGCGGCACCGACCCGGACGATGTCGAACAATTGTGGGCGCAACTGGGCGATGACTATTTCCTGCGCCACACCGCTGGCGATGTGGCCTGGCACAGCGACGCGATCCTCCAGCAGCCGGCCGATGGCGGGCCGCTGGTGCTGATCAAGGAAACCACCCAGCGCGAGTTCGAGGGCGGCACGCAGATCTTCATTTACGCACCGGATCAACACGACTTCTTCGCCGTAACCGTGGCCGCAATGGATCAGCTCAACCTGAACATTCACGATGCCCGGGTCATTACCTCAAGCAGCCAATTCACCCTCGACACCTACATCGTGCTCGACAACGACGGCGAATCCATCGGCGACAACCCGGCACGGATCAAGCAGATCCGCGAGGGCCTGACCGAAGCCCTGCGCAACCCGGACGACTACCCGACGATTATTCAGCGCCGGGTACCGCGCCAGCTGAAGCACTTTGCCTTCGCACCGCAGGTGACGATCCACAACGACGCTCAACGACCGGTGACGGTGCTGGAACTCACTGCGCCGGATCGCCCGGGACTGCTGGCGCGAATCGGCGGGATCTTCCTCGAGTTCGACCTGTCGCTGCAGAACGCCAAGATTGCGACATTGGGCGAACGGGTAGAGGACGTGTTTTTCATCACTGATGCCCACAACCAGCCGTTATCCGACCCCTTGCTGTGCAGTCGCTTGCAGGATGCGATCGTTGAACAGTTGAGCGTCAATCAGGAACCCGATATCAAGCTTTCGCGCATCAGTATCTGAACTCACCCATTTCCCCCTGTGAAAGCGAATTTCTTGTGGTGAGGGGATTCATCCCCGATGGGCCGCGAAGTGGCCCCAAAACCTGCAACAGTGGTCTGCCAGACATACTATCAATCATGGTTTTGGGGGCTGCTCCGCAGCCCATCGGGGATAAATCCCCTCGCTACAGAAATCTCTTGCACATTAAAAGAGGCCCAAATGAACAACGCTCTGAACCAGCTCCAGCCCTACCCGTTCGAGAAGCTCCGCGCCCTGCTCGGCAGCGTGACGCCAAACCCGGACAAGCGTCCGATCGCGCTGTCGATCGGTGAGCCGAAACACCGTTCGCCAAGCTTCGTCGCCGAGGCGCTGGCGAACAGTCTGGATCAGATGGCCGTGTACCCGACCACCCTCGGTATTCCCGCCCTGCGCGAAGCCATCGCTGGCTGGTGCGAACGCCGCTTTGGCGTGCCAACCGGCTGGATCGATCCGGCGCGTAACGTGCTGCCGGTCAACGGTACCCGCGAAGCGTTGTTCGCGTTTACCCAGACCGTGGTCAACCGTGGCGACGACGCACTGGTGGTCAGCCCCAACCCGTTCTATCAGATCTACGAAGGCGCCGCGTTTCTCGCCGGAGCCAAGCCGCATTACCTGCCATGCCTTGATGAAAACGGCTTCAATCCTGACTTTGACGCGGTGTCGCCGGATATCTGGAAGCGCTGCCAGATCCTGTTTCTGTGCTCGCCGGGCAACCCGACCGGCGCACTGATCCCGGTCGAGACCCTGAAAAAGCTCATAGCGCTGGCCGACGAATACGACTTCGTCATCGCCGCCGACGAGTGCTACAGCGAACTGTACTTCGACGAACAGACCCCGCCGCCGGGTTTGCTCACAGCCTGCGTCGAACTGGGCCGCAAGGACTTCAAACGCTGTGTGGTGTTCCACAGCTTGTCCAAGCGCTCCAACCTGCCGGGCCTGCGCTCCGGTTTCGTCGCCGGCGACGCCGACATCCTCAAGGGTTTCCTGCTGTATCGCACCTACCACGGTTGTGCGATGCCGGTACAAACGCAACTGGCCAGCGTCGCTGCGTGGAATGATGAAGTGCATGTACGCGCCAACCGTGCGTTGTATCGCGAGAAGTTCGACGCGGTGCTGGAGATTCTCAGCCCGGTGATGGACGTACAACGTCCGGATGGCAGCTTCTACTTGTGGCCGAATGTGCAAGGCGACGATGCGGCGTTTTGCCGGGATCTGTTTGCCGAAGAACATGTGACTGTCGTGCCCGGCTCCTATTTGTCTCGTGACGTGGATGGCGTCAATCCGGGGGCAGGTCGAGTGCGGATGGCGTTGGTTGCGCCACTGGCGGAATGCGTTGAAGCCGCCGAACGCATTCGAAACTTCATTACCCGTCATCGCTCGTAAAACTTATATCCCGCACGGTGCAATGCCGTGCGGGAATACCCTGCTCGCTGTTTCACGCAGACGGGGATTTGTTATCAGTATCAAGTTACAACTTCGACCAGCCAAAAAAGTACAAAGCCTATTACCTTCCCTTTTCCAAACGCGACGCCTTACGGATCAAGGCACGACGTTCACAATCAATAAGGATATTGACCATGCACACCTGTCATTTTGTGAGAATGCTGGAGCCCGGCACTCGCCAGGAACAAGCCCGACAGAACCTCCCTCCGCAAACGCGCCACAGGCGTTCAGTCGCTTACTCAAACAGCTTCTGGGAAAACGCCAGTACGGTGACCTTCTCGTTCAAAGAGGACGTACCGGCCAATCTAAGGGTAAGGATAGAATTCTGCCTCAGGCGATGGGAGCCCTTTATCAGCCTGGCGCTCGAACTGGTCGATGACGGCGACGGCCAGATACGCATTGCAGTGGAAGGCAACGACAGTTACTCGGCCATTGGCACATGGGCCCTGCAAGAGGATCCGGACGAGCCCACCCTGGTGATAGGCAAAAGCCCTGATGATCGTTTTTTTGAGCAAACGATCCTGCATGAATTCGGCCATGCGCTGGGATTTCATCATGCGCATCTGCATCCCGACGCTAACATCCCGTGGGACAAACCCGCCGCCTATGACTTTTTCAAACAGAACCATGGCTGGAGCAAATCCCAGGTTGATCACAACTTCTTCAACCTTGACTCCAGGCAGTCGGCATTCCTCGGCAGCTACGACAGACACTCGATCATGCATTACCCGACTCCCGAATTTCTCACCTACAAAAAATGGGATATCGGCGACAACATGACCCTCAGCGAAGGGGACAAACTCTTCGCCAGACAAGCTTATCCCGCCCTTGACTACTGGCAACTGCCTACTTGACCTGCCCCAGATTCGCTTCACTCAGGTCAAGGTCAGCCAATACTTCCCTGAGCACGTCATCACCAATCTCATGTTGACGGCTGAGGCTGTACAGCTCCAGGCGTTGCGCGCGCAGCGCCTTCAAGCGTAAACGGCGTTCCAGCAGATCCATCTGGAACGCCAGCGCCTGGGCTTCGGCGGAATCGTTGAAGACGTCGAGTTGATGGCGGTACTCGGACATGATCCGCGCCTTCAATTCTGCCGACAGCGCCGCTTGCGCGGCATCCTGCGGGCCGACCTCTTCGGTTTCCAGCGCATGGATCGCCGCTTCGGCGGTCTTGCGCCAGGCGTCCCGGACTTCCTGACGGCGTTTATCGTCAGGGCTTTTTTCGATGCCGCGCAACAGCAATGGCAAGGCGATACATGCCGAGACCAGTGACAGCAGAATCACCCCGGCGGCAATGAAAATCAGCAGGTCACGCTCGGGAAATGCCTCACTCCCCATCAACATCGGCACCGACATCACACCCGCCAGCGTTACCGCGCCGCGTACACCGCCGACTGTCAGCAGCCAGCAGGAGCGGGCGGTCGGGACTTGCGTCAGATCTCCCTTGCCGCGCAATCGTCGCAACAGCACTGACAAACGCCAGATGCTTTGCACCCAGATAAATCGCAGCAGCACTAACGCGAGGAAAATCGCCAGCACATCGAGGCAGCGATACAGCAGCGTTGGCCACAGCGTCGGCTCATGGCTGACCACGGCTTTGATGATGTCCGGCAGTTGCAGACCCAGCAGCAGAAAAATCAAACCGTTGAAAGCAAACTCCAGCAGCGACCAGACGCTCCGGTTAAGCAGGCGCGTGCTGGTCTGGCGCGGCAACAGATCGAGCCAGCTCTGCATCATTCCCGCCGCGACCGCCGACAGGATGCCCGATACACCGAGACGCTCGGCCAGTACATAGGCGGCAAACGGCAACAACAGCATGAACACCACGTGAGTCGCCGGGTCATCCCAGCCTCGGGCGATCATCCATGCCCGCAATCGCCCGACCAGCCAGCTCAACGCGACGCCGACCGCCAAGCCTCCAAGTGCCACGACCACAAAGGTCAGGCTGGCGTTGGTCAGCGAGAAAACGCCCGTCACGGCGGCAGCCAAGGCAAACTTGAACGTCACCAGACCGGACGCGTCGTTCATCAACGCCTCGCCTTGCAACATATGCATCAACGGCGTGGGCAAACGGTTTTGCGAGATGGCCGACACCGCCACAGCGTCCGTTGGCGACAGCACAGCGGCCAACGCGAAAGCCACCGGCAGTGGAATTGTCGGCAGCAGCCAATGGATGAAGTACCCGGCGCCCACCACCGTAAACAGCACCAGCCCGACCGCGAGCGTCAGAATCGGTCCGCGCAAATGCCAGAGTTCACGTTTGGGCATGCGCCAACCGTCGGAAAACAGCAGCGGCGGCAAGAACAGAAACAGGAAAAGTTCGGGATCAAGGGCGACATGCAGACCCAGCGTCGGCCAGGCCAGCAAGGCACCGGCGGCGATCTGGACCAAAGGCAGCGGCAGCGGGATGACCCGTCCGACCAGACGGGAGACGCTGACCAGCATCAGCAGGATCAGGACGGTGTAGGCAGTTTGCATAAAGCGGAAATCTCAGACAATCGACAGCGTTGAACTGCCATATTAGCCGCTTAGGCTGTGCCTGACCGTTGCACCTATGTCGCAGCCCTGCCACAAATCCCTTCTAGGAGTGAGCCTGCTCGCGATAACGGTTTAACATTCAACAATGCCAGTGGCAGGTAAATCGCCATCGCGAGCAGGCTCACTCCTACAGGGTTTTGCGGTGGGAAATCGACCTCAGGCGCCGCGAAACCGTTTGGTCATGGCATAATCCGACACCATTTTTCTCCAGCACCTGTAAAGGGGGCGATTCCTTGACGGTTTCAAGTAAAACGTTGCACCTTTTCGGCATCAAAGCCTGCGACACCATGAAAAAGGCGCGCACCTGGCTCGATGAACACGCTGTCAGCTACGACTTTCATGATTACAAAACCGCCGGTATCGACCGTGAACACCTGACTCAATGGTGTGACGAGCACGGCTGGCAAACGGTGTTGAACCGTGCAGGCACGACCTTTCGCAAACTCGACGACGAACGCAAAGCCGATCTCGACCAAGCGAAAGCCATCGAACTGATGCTCGCTCAACCCTCGATGATCAAGCGCCCGGTGCTCGATCTCGGTGACCGAACCCTGATTGGCTTCAAGCCAGATATCTACGCGGCCGCGCTGAAGTAAGCAGCCCGTCACTCTTTGTAGAGGTATTCACATGTCCAACTCCCTGTTCAGCATCGCCTTCGGTGTCGGCACGCAAAACCGTCAAGGCGCCTGGCTCGAAGTGTTCTACGCACAGCCACTGCTCAACCCTTCGGCCGAACTGGTCGCCGCCGTTGCGCCGATCCTCGGCTACACCGAAGGCAACCAGGCCATCACCTTCACCACCGCACAGGCTGCGCAACTGGCTGAAGCAGTGAAAGGCATCGACGCCGTTCAAGGCAAATTGCTGACCCGCCTGGCCGAGAGCCACAAGCCGCTGGTCGCCACCCTGCTGGCCGAAGACGCACAACTGACTTCCACGCCTGAGGCGTACCTGAAGCTGCACCTGCTGTCCCATCGCCTGGTCAAGCCGCACGGCGTGAGCCTGGCCGGGATCTTCCCGCTGCTGCCGAACGTAGCGTGGACCAGCCAGGGTGCGATCGACCTGAGCGAACTGGCCGAGCTGCAACTCGAAGCCCGTCTGCGTGGCGAGCTGCTGGAAGTGTTCTCGGTGGACAAGTTCCCGAAAATGACTGACTACGTTGTCCCTGCTGGTGTGCGTATCGCTGATGCCGCACGTCTGCGTCTGGGCGCGTACGTGGGCGAAGGCACCACCGTGATGCACGAAGGCTTCATCAACTTCAACGCCGGCACCGAAGGCCCGGGCATGATCGAAGGCCGCGTATCGGCTGGCGTTTTCGTCGGCAAGGGTTCGGACCTGGGCGGCGGTTGCTCGACCATGGGCACCCTGTCGGGCGGCGGCAACATCGTGATCAAGGTCGGCGAAGGCTGCCTGATCGGCGCCAACGCCGGTATCGGTATTCCGCTGGGCGACCGCAACACCGTCGAGTCTGGCCTGTACGTGACCGCCGGCACCAAAGTGGCGCTGCTGGACGAGAACAACAATCTGGTCAAAGTTGTGAAAGCGCGTGAGCTGGCCGGTCAGACTGACCTGCTGTTCCGTCGCAATTCGGAAACCGGTGCCGTGGAATGCAAAACCCACAAATCGGCGATCGAACTGAACGAAGCGCTGCACGCTCACAACTGAGTGCTTGGATAATCCATTGTAGGAGTGAGCCTGCTCGCGATGCTTTTAGCGCCCTCACGGACGCCATCGCGAGCAGGCTCACTCCTACAGGATTTGGCGTACATCCCGCCCATTTCACCAGGGCTATAAACCGTGATGATTCCCTCCCCCTGGCGTGCCGATTTCCCGGCCATCGCCGCCCTGCAACGGCAAGACCAGACCTATCTGGACAACGCCGCCACCACGCAAAAACCTCAGGCCCTGCTCGACGCGCTGGCGCATTACTACGCCAACGGCGCGGCCAATGTGCATCGTGCGCAACATTTGCCCGGCGCCCACGCCACGCAAGCGTTCGAAGACAGTCGACTCAAAGTCGCGCAGTGGCTCAATGCCGGTGACAGCGGGCAAATCATCTTCACCCACGGCGCCACCAGTGCGCTGAATCTCCTGGCTTATGGCCTGGAACATCTTTTCCATCCGGGCGATGAAATTGTCATCAGCGCCCTGGAGCATCACGCCAACCTGCTGCCGTGGCAGCAACTGGCGCAACGTCGCCAGCTGAAACTGGTGATCCTGCCGCTGGATGACGACGGTGTGATCGACCTCGCCGCCGCTGTCCATCTGATCGGCCCGCGCACGCGTTTGCTGGCGGTCAGCCAGTTGTCCAACGTGCTCGGCGCCTGGCAACCACTGCCTGCACTGCTTGGCATGGCCAAGGCGCAGAACGCGCTGACCGTGCTCGATGGCGCCCAAGGCGTGGTGCACGGTCGGCATGACGTACAGGCGCTGGGCTGCGATTTTTATGTGTTTTCCAGCCACAAACTGTACGGCCCCGATGGCCTCGGCGTGTTGTTCGGCCGCAATGCCGCGCTCGGACAGCTGAAGCCGTGGCAGTTTGGCGGTGAGATGGTGCTGGAAGCCAACTACCACGACTCACGCTTTCGCCCTGCCCCGCTGGGTTTCGAGGCAGGCACGCCGCCGATTGCCAGTGTGATCGGCCTCGGCGCGACCCTCGATTATCTCGCCGGGCTGGATCAGGACGCGGTATCTGCTCACGAAGCCGCGTTGCATGACTACCTGCTGCGCGGCCTCGCCGCCCGCAATGGCATTCGCCTGCTGGGCAAGCCGCATCTGGCGCTGGCGAGTTTTGTCGTCGAGGGTGTGCACAACGCCGACCTGGCGCATCTGCTGACCGAGCAAGGCATCGCCGTGCGCGCCGGGCATCACTGCGCCATGCCGTTGCTGAAAAGCTTCGAACTGGCCGGGGCGATTCGGGTGTCGCTGGCGCTGTACAACGATTCCGAAGATCTGGAGCGGTTTTTTGAAGCGCTGGATCAGGCACTGGAGTTGTTGCGATGAAATTGCCGGCTGAAGCCGCCGAAGCGTTGCACACCTTTCAGAATGCCGCAGGCTGGGAACAGCGGGCGCGGTTGCTGATGCAGTTTGGTGATCGTCTGGCGCCGTTGAATGACTCGGACAAGTGCGAAGCCAACCGGGTGCATGGGTGTGAAAGTCAGGTGTGGCTGGTTGGGGAATTGCGTGATGGTCACTGGCAGTTCGCGGCGAGCAGCGATGCGCGGATGATTCGCGGGTTGGTGGCGTTGCTGTTGTTGCGGGTCAATGGACTGAGCGCTGATGAATTGCAGGAAGTTGATTTGCCGGACTGGTTCAATCAACTCGGCCTTTCGCGCCAGTTGTCGCCGTCGCGCAGCAATGGCCTGAATGCCGTGCTCCAGCGGATGAATGAGTTGGCAGGTTGATCGCTATCGCTGGCAAGCCAGCTCCCACAGGGTCCATGGTGTTCACAAATGTAGTGAACCTGCCAAATACCTGTGGGAGCTGGCTTGCCAGCGATGAGGTCATCAACTCCACCGATCAAACCTGAGGTTTCACTCGGTCAGCCGGGCGCCGGACACCCGCCACAATCTTGTCCACAGCCTTGGTCGCCGCGACCATGCCGAACGTCGCCGTGACCATCATCACCGCGCCAAAACCGCCCGCGCAGTCGAGCTTCACGCCATCACCGACAAAACTCTTCTGCAAACAGATACTGCCGTCCGGTTTCGGATAGCGCAGTTGCTCGGTGGAGAACACACACGGCACGCTGTAATGACGGGTCACGGTGCGTGAGAAGCCGTAGTCACGGCGCAACGTCGAGCGCACTTTCGACGCCAGCGGATCGTTGAACGTACGGTTCAGATCGCAGACCTGAATCAGCGTCGGATCAATCTGCCCGCCCGCGCCGCCGGTGGTGATGATCTGGATCTTGCGGCGCTTGCACCAGGCGATCAGCGCAGCCTTGGCGTTGACGGCGTCGATGCAGTCAATCACGCAATCGATGTTCGGCGTGATGTACTCGGCCATGGTCTCGCGGGTCACGAAATCCGCCACAGCGTGCACGCTGCAATCCGGGTTGATCCCGCGCAACCGCTCGGCCATCACTTCGACCTTGGGCTTGCCGACGGTGCTGTCCAGCGCGTGCAACTGCCGATTGGCATTGCTGACACAGACATCGTCGAGGTCGAACAGCGAAATTTCGCCGACACCACAACGGGCCATGGCTTCCGCCGCCCAGGAACCGACGCCACCGACGCCGACGATCGCCACGTGGGCGGCGCGCAAGCGCTCCAGGCCTTCGATGCCATACAAACGGGCGATGCCTGCAAACCGCGGATCTTCTGTACTCATGACCAATACCCCAAAAACCGGCGCGCATTATAGGGCTACGCAGCGACAAGTTTTAACCTTCGATCTACAAGTGTAAGAACTTAAGTCAAAGAGGATTGCCCAATATCGGGCATTTCCCTGTCTGTTGTACGACTTGTGAACTACCGGTGTAGGATGCGCGCCCCTTTGGCGTATAGCCTACCGATCCTCCGTTCCACAGCCTTTGGAACCTGAAACAGCTATGTCATCGCGTAAATTTGGACTCAACCTGGTGGTGGTTCTGGCAATCGCCGCCCTGTTCACCGGCTTCTGGGCGCTGATCAATCGCCCGGTCACCGCGCCGAACTGGCCGGAGCAGATCTCCGGTTTCTCCTATTCGCCGTTCCAACAGGGACAATTCCCGCAGAAGGATCAGTTCCCATCTGACGAGGAAATGCGCCGCGATCTGGAGATCATGAGCAAGCTGACGGACAACATCCGTATCTACTCGGTCGACGGCTCTTTGCAAGACATCCCGAAACTGGCGGAAGAGTTCGGCCTGCGCGTGACCCTCGGGATCTGGATCAGCCCCGACCAGGAGCGCAACGAACGGGAAATCACCCGCGCCATCGAACTGGCCAACACCTCGCGCAGCGTGGTTCGCGTGGTAGTCGGCAACGAGGCGATCTTCCGCAAGGAAATCACCGCCGAACAACTGAGCGTGCTGCTTGACCGGGTTCGCGCCGCGGTGAAAGTGCCGGTGACTACCTCCGAGCAGTGGCACGTCTGGGAAGAACACCCGGAACTGGCCAAGCACGTTGACCTGATCGCCGCCCACGTTCTGCCGTACTGGGAATTCATCCCGGTCGACAAGGCTGGCCAGTTCGTTTTCGACCGTGCCCGCGACCTGAAAAAGCTGTTCCCGAAAAAACCGCTGCTGCTGTCCGAAGTGGGCTGGCCGAGCAACGGCCGTATGCGCGGTGGTGCTGATGCGTCGCCAGCAGATCAGGCGATCTACCTGCGCAACCTGGTGAACAAGCTCAATCGCCAGGGCTTCAACTACTTCGTGATCGAAGCGTTTGACCAGCCGTGGAAGGCCAGTGACGAAGGTTCTGTCGGCGCCTACTGGGGCGTGTTCAACGCCGCGCGTCAGCAGAAATTCAACTTCGAAGGCCCGGTGGTAGCGATTCCGCAATGGCGCGTGCTGGCGGTCGGTTCGGTGGTGCTGGCGTTGTTGTCGCTGACGTTGCTGATGATCGACGGCTCGGCGCTGCGCCAGCGTGGCCGGATCTTCCTGACCTTTATTGCATTCCTGTGTGGTTCGGTACTGGTGTGGATCGGTTACGACTACAGTCTGCAATACAGCACGTGGTTCAGCCTGACGGTCGGTTTCCTCCTGGCACTGGGTGCGCTCGGCGTGTTTATCGTCTTGCTGACGGAGGCGCACGAATTGGCCGAAGCGGTGTGGATTCACAAGCGTCGACGGGAATTCCTGCCGGTCGAGGGCGACTCCAGCTATCGCCCGAAGGTCTCGATACACGTGCCTTGCTACAACGAGCCGCCGGACATGGTCAAACAGACTCTCGACGCCCTGGCCGCGCTCGATTACCCGGACTATGAAGTCCTGATCATCGACAACAACACCAAGGACCCGGCGGTCTGGGAACCGGTGCGCGACTACTGCGCAACCCTCGGCCCACGCTTCAAGTTCTTCCACGTTGCGCCATTGGCCGGTTTCAAGGGCGGTGCGCTGAACTACCTGATCCCGCACACCGCCAAGGACGCCGAAGTGATCGCGGTGATCGACTCCGATTATTGCGTGCACCCGAACTGGCTCAAGCACATGGTGCCGCACTTCGCCGATCCGAAAATTGCCGTGGTGCAGTCGCCGCAGGATTATCGCGACCAGAACGAAAGCACCTTCAAGAAGCTCTGCTACGCGGAATACAAAGGCTTCTTCCACATCGGCATGGTCACCCGCAATGACCGTGACGCGATCATCCAGCACGGCACCATGACCATGACCCGCCGTTCGGTTCTGGAAGAATTGGGCTGGGCCGACTGGTGCATCTGTGAAGACGCCGAGCTCGGTCTGCGCGTGTTCGAGAAAGGCCTGTCGGCGGCGTATTACCACGACAGCTACGGCAAGGGTCTGATGCCGGACACCTTCATCGACTTCAAGAAGCAGCGTTTCCGTTGGGCTTACGGTGCGATCCAGATCATCAAGCGCCACACCCGCAGCCTGCTGCGCGGCAAGGACACCGAACTGACTCGTGGCCAGCGCTACCACTTCCTCGCGGGCTGGTTGCCGTGGGTCGCGGACGGCATGAACATTTTCTTCACCGTCGGCGCGCTGTTGTGGTCGGCGGCAATGATCATCGTGCCGCAACGGGTCGATCCGCCGCTGCTGATTTTCGCGATCCCGCCGTTGGCGCTGTTCGTGTTCAAGGTCGGCAAGATCATCTTCCTGTATCGCCGCGCGGTTGGGGTGAACCTGAAGGATGCGTTCTGTGCGGCACTGGCCGGTCTGGCGTTGTCGCACACCATCGCCAAAGCGGTGTTGTACGG
Source organism: Pseudomonas sp. Seg1 (assembly GCF_018326005.1). Classification (NCBI taxonomy): domain Bacteria; kingdom Pseudomonadati; phylum Pseudomonadota; class Gammaproteobacteria; order Pseudomonadales; family Pseudomonadaceae; genus Pseudomonas; species Pseudomonas sp. Seg1. The sequence goes on along the minus strand of NZ_AP021903.1, from coordinate 1,356,277 downwards.
CTTCTTCACCAGCAGCATTCCGTTCTTCCGTACGCCGAAAAATGCCGACAACCATGGCTTCTGGGTGGCGATTTCCGAAGCGCGGGAGGAGCTGTTCATCATGTTGCTGTTGTGGGGCGCGGCGCTGGGGATCTTCCTGGTCAACGGCATGCCGAGCAATGACATGCGTTTCTGGGTGGTGATGCTGCTGGTGCAGTCGCTGCCGTACCTGGCGGCGTTGATCATGGCGTTCCTGTCGTCGCTACCGAAACCTGCGCCCGCGCCTGAACCGGCGCCGGTCGTCTAAATCCTCATCGATGCACTAAACGGCGGCCAATGGTCGCCGTTTTGCTTTAAGATAACCGCCATTTTGCGGGGCTCAGCTCTAATCCCTGTGGGAGCGAGCCTGCTCGCGAAGGCGTTGTAACAATCACCAACTATGTTGACTGACACACCGCATTCGCGAGCAGGCTCGCTCCCACATTGGTCCCTGCTCAAATTCATGATCCCGGAGTTTTCCATGACGGCCCACGCCGACCTTTCGCCGACCCTCCAACTCGCCATCGATCTGATCCGCCGTCCGTCCGTAACGCCGGTCGATGCCGATTGCCAGAAGCAGATGATGCAGCGCCTGGGCGATGCCGGTTTCACCCTCGAACCGATGCGCATCGAGGATGTGGATAACTTCTGGGCCACACACGGCAACAACGACGGCCCGGTGCTGTGCTTCGCCGGCCACACCGACGTGGTGCCGACCGGTCCGGTAACGGCGTGGCAGATCGACCCGTTCAACGCGGTGATTGATGAACACGGCATGCTCTGCGGTCGTGGCGCGGCGGACATGAAAGGCAGCCTGGCGTCGATGACCGTTGCCGCCGAACGCTTTGTCACCGACTACCCGAACCACAAGGGCAAGGTCGCGTTCCTGATCACCAGCGACGAAGAAGGCCCGGCGCATCACGGCACCAAGGCTGTGGTTGAACGCCTGGCCGCGCGCAACGAGCGTCTGGACTGGTGCATCGTCGGCGAACCGTCGAGCACCACTTTGGTTGGCGACGTTGTGAAAAACGGCCGCCGTGGCTCGCTCGGCGCCAAGCTCACCGTCAAAGGCATTCAGGGCCACGTCGCCTACCCGCACCTGGCGAAAAACCCGATCCACCTTGCTGCTCCGGCGCTGGCCGAACTGGCCGCAGAGCATTGGGATCACGGCAACGATTTCTTCCCGCCGACCAGTTTCCAGATTTCCAACGTCAATTCCGGCACCGGCGCGACCAACGTGATTCCGGGTGATCTGGTGGCGGTGTTCAACTTCCGCTTCTCCACCGAATCGACCGTCGAAGGCCTGCAGAAACGTGTCGCCGACATCCTCGACAAGCACGATCTGGACTGGCACATCGACTGGGCGCTGTCCGGCCTGCCGTTCCTCACCGAGCCGGGCGCGCTGCTCGACGCCGTGTCGGCGAGCATCAAGGACATCACCGGTCGCGAGACCAAGGCGTCGACCAGCGGCGGTACCTCCGATGGCCGTTTCATCGCGACCATGGGCACGCAAGTGGTTGAACTGGGCCCGGTCAACGCGACTATCCACCAGGTCAACGAACGCGTATTGGCGGCCGATCTCGACGTGCTGACCGAGATCTACTACCAGACCCTGATCAAGTTGCTCGCCTGATGCTTGCTTGCCCCATTTGCAGTGAACCGCTGAACACAGTGGACAACGGCGTGGTCTGCCCCGCCGGCCATCGCTTCGATCGTGCGCGGCAGGGTTATCTGAACCTGCTGCCGGTGCAGCACAAGAACAGCCGCGACCCTGGCGACAACCAGGCCATGGTCGAGGCGCGCCGTGACTTTTTGAACGCCGGCCATTACGCGCCGGTGGCCAAGCGTCTGGCCGAACTGGCGGCGAGCTATGCGCCAGATCGCTGGGTCGACATCGGTTGTGGCGAGGGTTATTACACCGCGCAAATCGCTGAGGCCCTGCCGGATGCCGACGGCTACGCGCTGGACATCTCGCGTGAAGCGGTCAAACGCGCCTGCAAGCGCAACCCGGCGCTGACCTGGTTGATCGCCAGCATGGCTCGCGTGCCATTGGCGTCGGGCAGTTGCCAGTTTCTCGCCAGCGTTTTCAGTCCTTTGGACTGGGAAGAAGCCAAGCGTCTGCTCAGCGTTGGCGGCGGGCTGATGAAAGTCGGCCCGACCAGCGGCCACCTGATGGAATTGCGCGAACGCCTGTACGACGAAGTGCGCGAATACACCGACGACAAGCATCTGGCCCTGGTACCCGAAGGCATGGCGTTGGCGCACAGTGAAACCCTGGAATTCAAACTGACGCTGGACAAGCCCGAGGACCGCGCCAACCTGTTGGCGATGACACCTCACGGCTGGCGTGCCAGTGCCGAGCGTCGCGCGGCGGTGATCGAGCAGGCCGAGCCGTTCGAGACCACCGTGTCGATGCGCTACGATTATTTCGTTCTTCAATAACTTTTGGTCTCGGGCCAATGCCCGGGGCCGGCTAAATCCGCGAATGGATTTTTCAGACCCGCAGTGAGGACATCCATGCGCCAACCGGATATCGAGATTTACCTGAAAGACGCCGACGTCGACCACAAGGCCATTTCGGCCTGGCTGGGCGAAGCGTTGGGCCCATGCAGCGACTGGGTGCAGAAAGGCCAGACCTACAAGTGCAAGGCCGGCAACGTGCCGGTGACCTGGCTGCCGAAAGCCGTCGGCAAGTGGAACAGCCTGTATCTGGAAAGCGACCAGACGCCTTGGGACGACGACATCGCCTGCGCTCGCGCAGCCTTTGCTGCGCTGAACGTCGAAGTGCGTTGTGCGCCGGGGACGTGGGTCGAGGAAGAAGGCGAAGAGACAGCAGATCGCTGGATTCGCATCAGCGAAGACGGTGAAGAAGAGATCACCTGGAAAACCGCCTGATACTGATCGTTCCCACGCTCCGCGTGGGAATGCAGCCCGGGACGCTCTGCGTCCCAATGCGGACGCGGAGCGTCCATTGAGGCATTCCCACGCAGAGCGTGGGAACGATCATCACAGACCTACAACATCCTCAGCCTGCAAACCCTTCTCGCCGGTGATCACCGCGTACTCGACCTGCTGACCTTCCGTCAGTGACCGATGCCCTTCGCCACGAATCGCGCGGTAGTGCACGAACACGTCCACCCCGTCCTCGCGCTGAATGAAGCCATAGCCCTTGGCGTCGTTGAACCACTTCACGTTGCCGGTTTCACGTGTTGCCATCTGTTCATACTCCTTTTTTATTATTGAACAGGCTTTTCGCAGGAAAGCCTTTGAGGAACGTCAGCCTGCGTCCGACGTCCATAAAAGGGCCCCGGCGGCAGATCGCCGAGTATATGACAGGCGGCAAAACTCTCAACAGGAGATTACTTCGCCGCTTTTTTGCCGATTTTCGATGAATCCGGCACACTAGCCACCGCCCGAGCACCTGCTCGGTTTTATCCACTCACGCAGAAGCCGTATGACCCGTTCCCCGTTCCGCCGTCTTGTGTTTGGCACCTTGCGCCGACTGTTGTATCTCTGGGTTCGCTCCGAGACGATCAACCAGTCGTCGTTCACCCTCAACCTCGACCGCAGTCGTCCGGTGTTCTACGTCCTGCAAAATCCATCGCTGACCGATCTGGCGGTGGTCGATACCGAGTGCACCAAGGCCGGCCTGCCGCGTCCGGTGCTGCCGGTGTCAGTGGGTTCGCTGATCGAGCCCGCCGCATTCTTCTATCTGACCCCGGACCCGGACTGGCTCGGCCGTCAGGACAAACGCGGTGCGCCGCCGACCCTGACGCGGCTGGTCAGCGCGCTCACGCAGAACGCTGCCGAAGACGCACAGATCATTCCGGTCAGCGTGTTCTGGGGCCAATCGCCGGACAGTGAAAACAGTCCCTGGAAATTGTTGTTCGCCGACAGCTGGGCCGTCACCGGCCGTCTGCGTCGCCTGCTGAGCATCATCGTCCTCGGGCGTAAAACCCGCGTGCAATTCTCCGCGCCGATCCACCTGCGCGAGCTGATCGAACACAACAAGGGCCACGAACGCACCGTGCGCATGGCCCAGCGCATCCTGCGCGTACACTTCCGCAATCTGAAAGCGGCAGTGATCGGTCCGGACATTTCCCACCGCCGCAACCTGGTCAAAGGCCTGCTCAACCAGCCGCTGGTCAAGCAAGCGATCCTCGACGAAGCCGAGCGCGAAAACATCTCGCCGGAAAAAGCCAAAGCCCAGGCCCTGCGCTACGGCAACGAGATCGCCTCGGACTACACCTACACCGCGATCCGCTTCCTTGAAGTGGTGCTGAGCTGGTTCTGGAACAAAATCTACGACGGCATCAAGGTCAACCACATCGAAGGCGTGCAAAAGGTCGCCCAGGGTCACGAAGTGATCTACGTGCCGTGCCACCGCAGCCACATCGACTACCTGCTGCTCTCGTATTTGCTGTTCCGCAACGGCTTGACCCCGCCGCACATCGCCGCCGGGATCAACCTGAACATGCCGGTGATTGGCAGCCTGCTGCGCCGTGGCGGCGCGTTCTTCATGCGCCGCACGTTCAAGGGCAACCCGCTGTACACCTCGGTGTTCAACGAATACCTGCACACCCTGTTCACCAAAGGTTTTCCGGTCGAGTACTTCGTCGAGGGCGGCCGCTCGCGCACCGGGCGCATGCTGCAACCGAAAACCGGGATGCTCGCCATTACCATGCGCAGCTTCCTGCGTTCGTCGCGGATGCCGATCGTGTTTGTGCCGGTGTACATCGGCTATGAGCGCGTACTTGAAGGTCGCACCTACCTCGGCGAACTGCGTGGCGCGAGCAAGAAGAAAGAGTCGATCTTCGACATCTTCAAAGTCATCGGCGCGCTCAAACAGCGCTTCGGTCAGGTCGCGGTGAACTTCGGCGAGCCGATCAAACTGGCGGAGTTCCTCGACGCCGAACAACCGGACTGGCGCCAGCAGGAACTTGGCCCGCAGTACAAACCGGCGTGGCTCAACGAGACCACCAACCGCCTCGGCGAAAAAGTCGCGCAGCATCTGAACGAAGCGGCGGCGATCAACCCGGTCAACCTGGTGGCCCTGGCGCTGCTGTCGACCAGCCGTCTGGCGCTGGATGATCGGGCGATGGCGCGGGTACTGGATCTGTATCTGGCCCTGCTGCGCAAGGTCCCGTACTCGCCGCACACCACATTGCCGGAAGGCGATGGTCGCGCGCTGATCGAGCATGTGAAGGACATGGATCTGCTGTCCGAACAAAACGATGCGCTGGGCAAGATTCTCTATCTGGACGAGCAAAATGCCGTCCTGATGACCTACTACCGCAACAACGTGCTGCACATTTTCGCCCTGCCATCGCTGCTGGCGAGCTTCTTCCAGAGCACCTCGCGCATGAGCCGCGAACAGATCCTGCGCTACACCCGCGCGCTGTATCCGTACTTGCAGTCGGAGCTGTTCATCCGCTGGAGCCTCGACGAACTCGACGCGGTGGTCGATCAATGGCTGGAAGCGTTCGTCGAACAAGGCCTGCTGCGGTTCGAGAAAGACGTGTACCTGCGTCCGGCACCGAGCTCGCGGCATTTCGTGCTGCTGACCCTGCTGTCGAAGAGCATTGCGCAGACCCTGCAACGTTTCTACATGACCGTCTCGCTGCTGCTCAACGCCGGCCAGAACAGCGTCAGCGCCGAAGAACTGGAAGACCTGTGCACGGTCATGGCCCAGCGCCTGTCGATCCTCCACGGCCTGAATGCCCCGGAGTTCTTCGACAAGAGCCTGTTCCGCCACTTCATCCAGACCCTGCTCGACCTCGACGTGCTGCGTCGCGACGAGGCCGGCAAACTGAGCTACCACGAACTGCTCGGCGAACTGGCAGAAGGCGCGGCCAAACGTGTGTTGCCGGCGGAGATTCGTTTGTCGATCCGTCAGGTCGCGCTGCATCGCAGTGAAGATGCGGCCGATCAACCGGCCATACAGCCCGAAGCCTTATGAAAACCTGTAGGAGTGAGCCTGCTCGCGAAAACGCTGGGTCAGACAACAGAGATGTTGAACCGCCATCGCGAGCAGGCTCACTCCTACATTGAAAGGAGATTTGCCATGAAAAAACTGACCGTTCTCGCTGCCGCTGCCCTGCTCAGCGCCTGCCAATCGACCACCCCCGCCGGCAAAACCAGCCTCGATGGTGAAGTGTTCTATCTGCAACGCATCGCCCTGCCACCGAGCGCGACCCTGAGCGTAAGCCTGCAAGACGTTTCGCTGGCCGACGCACCAGCCGTCGTACTCGACGAACAGAAAGGCCCGGTCAAAGGCCAGGTGCCACTGCCGTTCCACTTGAGCTACGATCCGGCACAGGTCAAACCCAGCCACCGCTACTCGGTCAGCGCGCGTATTGAGGTCAATGGTGAGTTGATGTTCATCACCACCGAAAACCACGCCGTGCAACTCGACGGCAACGATCCGCAGCCGCTGAAAATCCGCGTCGACGCCGTTCGTTAATTCATTTTCTGCAACAAGGAAGCCGCCATGCTCCGCCCTACCCTCCGCTTCGCCGGCCTCTGCGCGGGCCTGATGATCTCTGCCAACGTGCTGGCGCTGTCGCTCAGCGACCTGTCGCAACAAGACGCCACCGGCGGTCTCAAGGACGCCCTGACCCAAGGCGCGCAACTGGCCGTCAAACAACTGGGCACCCCGGGTGGCTTCAGCAACAACCCTGAGGTGAAGATCGAACTGCCGGGCAAACTCGGTAAAGCCGCCAGCAAAATGAAAGCCTTCGGCATGGGCGCCCAGGTCGAAGAACTGGAAACCGCGATGAACAAGGCTGCGGAAACCGCCGTGACCCAGGCCCAGCCGATCCTCGTCGACGCCGTGAAAAAAATGAGCGTGGCCGACGCCAAAGGCATCCTCAGCGGCGGCAGCGATTCGGCCACCCAATACCTCGACAAATCCAGCCGCGAACAGATCCGCGCCAAGTTCCTGCCCATCGTCAAACAAGCCACGGACAAGGTCGGCGTAGCGCAGAAATACAACGCCTTCGCCGGCCAGGCCGCGACCTTTGGTGTGGTGGACGCGAAGAGCGCCAACGTCGAAAACTACGTGACCGAACAAGCGCTCAACGGCTTGTTCGAAATGATCGGCAAACAGGAAGAAACCCTTCGCAAAAACCCGGCCGCTGCGGCGACGAGTCTGGCGAAGAAGGTGTTTGGCACCCTTTAAGCCGACTCCGAACGGGAGCGAGATCGCTCGCTCCCGTTTTTCAATTCATTGGCAATGTGCAAGAAGAACACCCACTCGGAGCCCATTTTTCTCTTCTCGAAAATCTGCAACTCGACCAGCCCGTTGAGCGTCGACATCGCTGAATTGCAAGAGCAGCCAAGATGCTCCATCACATTGCCTGCCGTAAACTCCTTCGCCACGCCGTTCTTGGCAGCCTGATACAGCGACCGCTGCGGCTCCGTCAGCCGCTCAAAGAATCCCGCCCTCGTCAGCCACCGCTCGAAGTCCTCGCTGAACGCCACGCTCTTGCGCCATGCCTCATCAAAACGGCTCACCGCCCGCACGATCACCGAACACTGGAACTCGATGAAGTAGGTCAGATCCAGCTCATCCGCCTCGGTATGCAGATATGAACGTCCATACTTCACCGGTGCATTACGCAACAACAGACTGATCGCAATGTAGCGAAACGCCGCGAACTCGTTCTTGAACATGAACCAATAAAACAACGCCCTCGCGACCCGGCCATTACCGTCACGAAACGGATGCTCATAGCCCAAGGCAAAGTGCAGCGTGATCGCCTTGATCAGCGGATGCAGATAGGCCTTATGGTGAGGTAACTCATGGGCAAGATTGATCCACTGCGAAAGCCGCTCCAGCCGCAAGACCAGCCCGGTGGCAGGGGGCGGCCGATGCACAGTGTTGCCTGCACCGTCCTGAACAACCACTTCATCATTCGCCCTGAACATACCGGGAGAATACTGCTCGTCATCAATCCCCTCGACGCCAACCCGATGCATCGCGCTGATCAACTCGACACTCAAAGGTTCGTAGCGTTTTTCCCAAGCGAAATTCATCATCCGGTAGTTACCCATGACCATACGCTCGTCCGGCGTACGCGGCTGGCGCTGACGCTTGAGCATGTCCTTGGCCACACGCGTGGTCGTCGCAGCACCTTCCAGCTGACTGCTGGCGATCGCTTCGTCCTCAATCAGATCATTCAGCAAATAACTGAAATGCGCCCGCTCGCCGATCTGACTGGTCATGTAGTCCAGCGCGGCACTGGTCGTCTGCCGATCCACAATCGAAAGGGTTCTCTGCGCCAACGGCGTTAGCAAATACTTGCCCCACTGCACCGGCTCTCCCAACGGCAGCAAATCGACGTACTGCGCAACCCGCGCCTTCTTGACAAGAGCCCAACACAAATTGACATCCAGCCCCGCCGCCCAGCGATAGCGCAACGCTTCAAAGGGCAGATAACGCCCTTGATCATCGAGCGGCTTGAGCAACGCGAGATAATCCGCCAAACGTTGCTTGTGAGGCGGACGCACCAATAAGTCGAAGACCCGGTCAGTTCTGCCTTTCAATGCTGGCGGCTTTTTCATCAAGACAAACTCAGGAACGCTGGAAAGCAGAGGCTGGAGTACAGCATCCGAGGCGCCGAGGCTCAATATCGGAGGTTTCTGAAAAAGATGTAGGAAGTGACGGAGGCAGAACGGGCCAAGGGTATTCAGATAGAAATGGAGCGGCTGGCAGGCCGCCATCGCTGGCAAGCCAGCTCCCACAATTTGGATTGGGTTCGTTCAGATAGAAATAGGGCGGCTGGCGGGCCGTCATCGCTGGCAAGCCAGCTCCCACAATTTAGATTGGATTCGTTCAGATAGAAATGGGGCGGCTGGCGGGCCGTCATCGCTGGCAAGCCAGCTCCCACAATTTGGATCGGGTGCGTTCAGATAGAAATGGGGCGGCTGGCGGGCCGTCATCGCTGGCAAGCCAGCTCCCACAATTTGGATTGGGTGCGTTCAGATAGAAATGGGGCGGCTGTCAGGCCGTCATCGCGAGCAGGCTCACTCCTACAGTTGGATTGCGCACATCTGCGAGCAACAGGTCGGCTGTCAGGCCGCCATCGCGAGCAGGCTTCCTCCCACAGAAGAGCAAGAGCAGATCGCTTCTGCTCTAACCACTCAACAGGATGAGCGTTAGCTCGGCTGCGGCTTTTGATCTTAGAGCCCGTCGGCAGGCTGAGTGGAGGGATTGATCCGGGGGGGGAGCGCAGCGACCGTTCGACGAAGTCGAACACATCGAGAGGAGGTGCAGCGAAGCAAACCGGAGGCGATGCCCCCGGATCAATCCCGTAACGAAGGGACCCGAGCCACAGCGAGGGCCGAACGTCAGGGCAAAGCCTTTTGGGTTACCTTTTCGGCGTTTGGAAAAGGTGACTCGCTGTAAGAGCGAAACCGCCAGCGACAACACCCGCAGAAACGGATATTCACCCAAAACCCAAGAACCTGGTCGGCCCGAAGGCCGCCAAGCCCAAAAAAATCAAGCCTCCCGCCGAACCCTGAACCAAGCCGCATACAAAGCAGGCAAAAACAACAGCGTCAGCGCAGTCGCAACAATCAACCCCCCCATGATCGCCACCGCCATAGGCCCAAAAAACACACTGCGCGACAACGGAATCATCGCCAGAACCGCCGCCAGAGCCGTCAACACAATCGGCCGAAAACGCCGCACCGTAGCCTCGATAATCGCCTGCCAAGGCTTGAGCCCAGAAGCAATATCCTGCTCGATCTGATCCACCAGAATCACCGAATTACGCATGATCATCCCGGACAACGCGATCGTCCCCAACATCGCCACAAACCCGAACGGCTGCCGGAACACCATCAAAAACAACGTCACCCCGATCAACCCCAACGGCGCCGTCAAAAACACCATCGCCGTACGCGAAAAACTGCGCAACTGCACCATCAAAAGCGTCAGCACCACGACAATGAACATCGGCACCCCGGCATTCACCGACTTCTGCCCGCGCTCCGAATCCTCCACCGTGCCGCCGACATCCAGCAGATAACCATCCGGCAACTCAGCGCGAATCGAATCCAGCGTTGGCATGATCTGCTTGACCAGCGTCGCCGGCTGCTCCTTGCCATAAATGTCCGCCCGCACAGTCACGTTCGGCAGACGATTACGGTGCCAGATAATGCCTTCCTCAAAGCCGTATTCCAGCGTGGCAATCTGCGACAACGCCACACTGCGACCGTTATCCGTCGGCACCGCCAGACTCGGCAACAACGACAGTTCAGTACGCTCATGCACCGTGCCGCGCAGCAGAATCTCGATCAACTCATTGTCTTCGCGGTACTGACTGACGCTGGACCCGGTCAACGAACTCTGCAGGAATTTCGCCAGATTCGCAGTGCTCACGCCAAGCGCCCGGGCGCGATCCTGATCAATGTTCAGGTAGACAACCTTGCTCGGCTCCTCCCAATCCAGATGCACGTTAACCACATGCGGATTCTCGCGAACCTTGGCCGCAACCTTGCGCGCCAAAGCACGGACTTCCTCGATGTGCTCGCCAGTGACACGGAACTGCACCGGATAGCCAACCGGCGGACCGTTTTCCAAGCGCGTGACCCGCGAGCGCAGCGCCGGGAATTGTTCGTTGAGGGTGTCGATCAGCCAGCTGCGCAAGGCTTCACGCTCCTCGATGTTTTTCGCCAGCACCACAAATTGCGCAAAGCTCGCTGCGGGCAACTGCTGATCGAGCGGCAGATAAAAACGCGGCGAGCCCGTACCGACATACGCCACATAATTGTCGATACCGGCGTGCTCCTTGAGCATCGCTTCAAGTCGCTTGACCTCAGCCGTGGTGTTCGCCAACGAAGCACCTTCAGCCAGTTTCAGATCAACCATCAGTTCCAGCCGATTCGAAGCCGGGAAGAACTGCTGAGGCACGAAGCGGAACAACATCACCGAGGCGACAAACAGCCCGACTGTCAGCAAGATCACGGTCTTGCGATGCGCTACGCACCACTCGACCAAACGACGAACCCGCTGATAGAACGGCGTGCCGTAAGGGTCCGGCTGACCACCAGCCGTGCCGTGTTTGGCCGCATGAATTTTCGCCAGATCCGGCAGGAGCTTTTCCCCCAGGTACGGCACGAACATCACCGCCGCCACCCATGACGCGAGCAGCGCGATGGTCACTACCTGAAAGATCGACCGGGTGTATTCGCCGGTGCCCGACTGCGCCGTGGCAATCGGCAGAAAGCCTGCGGCGGTGATCAGCGTTCCGGTGAGCATCGGAAACGCCGTGCTGGTCCAGGCATAGCTCGCCGCGCGGATCCGGTCGAAGCCCTGCTCCATTTTGATCGCCATCATTTCCACGGCAATGATCGCGTCGTCCACCAGCAGCCCCAGCGCCAGCACCAACGCGCCAAGGGAAATCTTGTGCAGGCCGATGCCGAGGTAATACATGCAGGCGAAGGTCATCGCCAGCACCAGCGGAATCGTCAGCGCGACGACCATGCCGGTGCGCACGCCGAGGGAGAAAAAACTCACCAGCAACACAATCGCCAACGCTTCGACCAGCACCTGGACGAACTCGCCAACCCCGGTTTTCACCGCCGCAGGCTGATCGGAGACCTTGCGCAACTGCATGCCGGCCGGAAGGTTTTTCTGGATGCGCGAAAACTCGCCTTCCAGCGCTTTACCCAACACCAGAATGTCACCGCCGTCCTTCATCGCCACGGCCAGACCGATCGCGTCTTCGCCCATGAAACGCATGCGCGGCGCCGGTGGATCATTGAAACCGCGACGCACGTCGGCGACATCGGAGATGCGGAACGTACGATCGCCGACCCGGATCGGAAAGTTTTTTATCTCATCGACTGTCTGAAAATTCCCCGAAACCCGTAGCTGCAATCGCTCGCTGCTGGTTTCGAAGAAGCCGGCAGTGGATACCGCGTTCTGCTCTTCCAGCGCCTGCTGCACCGCCGCCAGCGGCAAGCCGAGGGTGGCGAGTTTGACGTTGGACAGTTCGACCCAGATCTTTTCGTCCTGCAAACCGAGCAGATCGACCTTGCCGACATCCTTGACCCGTTGCAGCTGAATCTGGATGCGATCGGCGTAATCCTTGAGCACGGCGTAGTCGAAACCGTCGCCGGTCAACGCGTAGATATTGCCGAACGTGGTGCCGAATTCATCGTTGAAGAATGGTCCCTGAATGCCCGGCGGCAAGGTCTGGCGGATGTCGCCGACTTTCTTGCGCACCTGATACCAGAGGTCGGGGATTTCCTTGGAATGCATCGAATCGCGGGCAATAAAGGTGACCTGCGATTCACCGGGACGCGAGAACGAAACAATACGTTCGTACTCACCGGTTTCCATCAGCTTCTTTTCGATACGCTCGGTGACCTGGCGCGAAACTTCCTGCGCGGTCGCACCCGGCCAGCGGGTCTGGATGACCATGGCCTTGAAGGTGAATGGCGGGTCTTCACTCTGACCCAGTTTGGTGTAGGACAACGCACCGACGATCGCCAGCAAAAGCATCACGAACAGTACGATCTGGCGATTACGCAACGCCCATTCGGAAAGGTTGAAGCGCATCGGGACTTACTCCTTGTCCGCCAGATTGACCACACGGTTGGAGCGATCCACGGGACGCACCTGCTGCCCTTCGAGCAGCACATGCACACCTGCGGCGACCACCCAATCGCTGGCGTTCAAACCTTCGAGCACCGGCACGGTTTTCTCGCCGAACGGGCCGACGCGCACGGGCGTTTTCTTCAGCGTGTTGTTGGCGTTGACGACCCAGACGTAGGTCGCGCCGTTTTCAGCGGTCAGCGCCGACAGTGGAACGGACAGCGGCACGACATCGGCAGACTGCACGAACACCCGGGCGCTCTGGCCGAGCTCGGCCGGGACTTTGCCGCTGGTGAAAGAGATGCGTGCGGCGAAGGTGCGAGAGCGCGGATCGGCGGCGGGAGACAGCTCGCGGATCTGCCCGGCAAAACGCTGGTTCTGCTGCGTCCACAACTCGACCGTCACCGGCTGCCCGACCTTGAAGCGGCCAAAACTCTGCTCCGGCAGGCTGATCAACACTTCACGCTCGCCGTCTGTGGCGAGGGTGAATACAGTTTGCCCGGCCGCGACGACCTGGCCGACTTCCACCGAACGCTGGGCCACCACGCCATCCTGTGGCGCACGCAAAACCGCGTAACTGGCCTGATTGGTCGACACGTTGAATTCGGCTTTGATTTGCTTGAGACGGGCTTCGCCGGAGCGGTAGAGATTCTCGGCGTTGTCGTACGCGGAGCGGCTGACCATCTGCCGATCCATCAAGGTCTTGTAGCGATCACGCTCGGCGCGCACCAGATTCAGATTGGCTTCGGCAGCTGCGACTTGGGCGCGGGTGGCTTCCAGTTGCAGGCGCACATCCTGCGGATCGAGTTCGGCGAGTGGCTGATCGGCCTTCACGCGCTGGCCTTCGTCAACCAGTCGTCGGCTGACTTTGCCACCGATGCGGAACGCCAGACTCGGCTCGTAACGGGCGCGGACTTCGCCCGGATAACTTTCCATCGCCTGCGCCGAAGGCTCTGGCTGCACCACCATGGCCGGTCGCACGGCCACTTGCGTCACCTCTTCCTGACCGCATGCCGATAATAAAAATGCCAGACAGGCTGGCAACGCAAAGGACAACGCATGGCGGAACATGGTGACGGACCTTTCGCTAATGGTGCTTGGAATAATTATACTGGCCGGTATGTTATTAATAGCAAACTCACCAGTCCAGTATTAAAAGCGAAGAATGTCGAACAATCTTTCAGCTCCAAACGGCCCGGGCCGCCCCAAGGATCTGGCCAAGCGCCAGGCGATCCTCGACGCGGCGAAAATTCTTTTTCTGAGTCACGGCTATGCCAACACCAGCATGGACGCGGTCGCTGCCGAGGCCGGCGTGTCGAAGCTGACGGTCTACAGCCATTTCAACGACAAGGAGACGCTGTTTTCCGCCGCCGTGATGGCCAAATGCGAGGAGCAACTGCCACCGCTGTTCTTCGAATTGCCGGAAGGCATTGCCGTGGAAAATGTGTTGCTGAACATTGCGCGAGGCTTTCACCAACTGATCAACAGCGATGAGTCGGTGAATCTGCATCGTTTGATCATGGCGCTCGGCAGTCAGGATCCGAATCTGTCGCTGATCTTCTTTGAAGCGGGCCCGCAGCGCATGGTGCAGGGCATGGAGCGGCTGTTAACGCGCATCCACGAGACGGGCGCACTGAGCATCGACCTGCCGCGTAATGCGGCCGAGCATTTCTTCTGCCTGATCAAAGGCGCAGGGAATTTTCGCTTGTTGTATGGCTGCGGCGAGCCGCTGAGCGAAGAGGCTTCAGAGAGCCATGTGCGGGAAGTGGTGGAGTTGTTTATGCGGGCTTACAGACCCTAGTTTCTGCGGTGTCTGTACTGACGCCATCGCTGGCAAGCCAGCTCCCACAGGGATCAGAGTGCGATCACCAATTGTGTGCACACTACCAAAACCTGTGGGAGCTGCTTGCCAGCGATTGGCGCGACTCGGTCTCAAGGCTTGAGCGCTTTCTTCGGGTAGATGTCATACCGGCTGGATTTACCATCCAGCGCATGACTCGGCTTAGGCCCTTCAATACACGGCGCCTTGCGCGGGCGTTTGACCACCACACGATGGGTCGCCAATGCCAGTGCCGCTGCCAGCAGCGCCGGGGCATCCGGATCATCCCCGACCAGCGGCCGGAACAGGCGCATTTCCTTCTTCACCAGTGCGGTTTTTTCACGATGGGGGAACATCGGGTCGAGGTAGATCACCTGCGGCGGCTCGCCTTCCCAGTTGCGCATGACCTCGATGGAGTTGCCCTTGAGCAATTTCATCCGCGCCACGATCGGCGCCACATCGAAATCTTCCGCGCCACGCGCCAGACCATCCTCCAGCAACGCACCGATCAGCGGTTGGCGCTCGATCAGGCTCATCTCGCAACCAAGACTGGCCAGCACGAACGCATCCTTGCCCAATCCCGCCGTGGCATCCAGCACCCGCGGGCGCACGCCTTGGGCGATGCCGACAGCCTTGGCGATCATCTGCCCGCTACCGCCGCCGTACAACCGCCGATGCGCCGCGCCGCCCTCGACGAAGTCCACGCGTACCGGCCCCGGTGCATCCGGGCCGAGTTGCTGGAGCTGCAAACCCTGCTCACCGACCTGCAAGGCGAACTCGCCGTTGGCCACTTGCAACGGCAGACCCAGGCGTTCGGCCCACTGCTCGGCTTGCGCTTCAAACGTCGGGCCGAGGGCTTCGACATGGATGCGGCAGGCCGCGGGTTGCTCAATCATGGAAAACACGCTCAAAAAAGTTAAGGATCGGCAAAAACCGCCGATAACCCAATCAACGCGCATTTTGCCAGAGCTGAGCGTCAACCGAAAAAAATGTCAGGCATTCTTCCCACATCGATTGGCTACATTTCGCCCCATGGCGATTTCAGCCGTCAAAACACTCAAGCACTGAGCGGCGTCAGTCACCTGTGGCAGGATTTCTTTGCCCAGGCGCTGGCCGAACAGACGAGTGAAGTGGTGCCTGCCTGCGGCAAGTTTCCACCGGTTGACCTTAACAGCACTGAAGAGCCGACCGTGGGCAGCGAGTTGCACGCGCACATCATCGAGCAGCGCGAATGCAATGTCGTCGAAACCGAAGTGCGTCCGCCAGAGCCGTTGTTCCTGCCGATCGCCGAGTTCGAAACGGAGCTGCTGGACAAGCCGTTCCCACCGTTCCCGCCAGAAGAGCTCAAGGCTCAACAGTCGCAGCAGGATTTCGACAGCAGCTGGGTTCGCCCGATCGTGATGAACAACGGCCAACCGATTCCGGAACCGGGTGCTGCGCCGCAAAAGCGTCCGCTGTACCTGCCGATTGCCGAATTCGACCTCGATCTGCTGCAGAAGCCGTACCCGCCATTCCCGCCGGAAGAAATCGTCGAGCAGCAGAAAGCCCTGGACTTCGATAACGGCTGGGCGCGCCCGATCGTTTTGCAAAACCTGCGCATCGCCGCCTGACCCTCAGCGACACACGCTCCAGCGCCCGACATCGACATGAAAATGATTGCGATGGGCAGCGTTGTAATCCGGACTCAACACCACACTGAACGCCTCGCAGGCGCCGTCGCGCACCCTGCGGAGAAACTGCGCGTCCTGATTCTGCTTGGGCCAGTCCTTGAGCACGCTGATGGTTCGGCCATCCGCCAGCCGAAAGCCAGCGATATCCAACGCATCGGCACTGGCATGACGACTCAGTGCGCCGCTTTCGCGGTTGTAGATATTGCGGCAGGCGAAGCTGCCGAGGTGATCGAGGCGCACGACTTTCTCGCCGTAAACGGACTGTGCGGCGGGTTGCAGGGTATGGCGTTCGAACAGAGTGTAGGCGACTGCCAGCGGGCAACTGGCGAGGAAGCTGCTGCTGAGCGCCACTTCGCCGCCCTGCACGCGCAAGGCGCCGATCAGCGGACACTTGGCATCCGGGCTGTCGGACTGCGGCGTCACGCGCAACGCCGAGCTGCGCAGTGCCTGGGCGCAGAGTTCGGGGTCGCTGCGTAAACGCATCAGCTTGTAACCGGTCAGCCAGTTGGGCGACGCTTTCACATCCAGCGGCGCCCACGGATTCCACTGCGGCGGCACTTCCAGCCAGCCGCGCCAGACACTGACCATGGCAGCGCCAAACATCAGCAGAACGACCAGCGCAATCCACCGCGCCATGCTCAGCCTTTGAAAAACTGGTTGGCCTTGGCGTACGGCATCGACTTTGAAGTGAAGCCGAAAGTGCCGGACTGCTGAATTTCTTCGGCGGCGCGGAAGAACTCACCGAACGCCGCGAGCGCCAGCGCCGAACCGGTGCTAATGCGCCGTACGCCCATTTCCTCGAGTTGCTGCACGGTCAGCTTCAGCCCGCCGGACATCAACACGTTGACCGGTTTTGGCGCTACCGCGCGCACCACTGCCAGGACTTCTTCAGCACTGCGCAAACCTGGCGCATATAGCACGTCGGCCCCGGCCTCGGCGAAAGCCTGCAAGCGACGGATAGTGTCGTTGATGTCAGGATTGCCGTGCAGATAGTTCTCCGCGCGGGCGGTCAGCAGGAATGGAAATGGCAGCGTACGCACAGCGGCAACGGCCGCTTCGATGCGCGCCACGGCGTGTTCGAAGCAATAGATCGGCGCGTCTGCACGCCCCGTGGCGTCCTCGATCGAACCGCCCACCGCACCCGCCTCTGCTGCCCGCAGCAAACTCTTCGCGCACTCGGCCGGGTCATCGGCGAAACCGTTTTCCAGATCCACCGCCACCGGCAAATCGGTCGCCGCGACAATCGCGCGGACGTTGGCCAAGGTGTCATCGAGACTCAAGGCTCCATCGGCCTTGCCCTGGGAAAACGCATAACCGGCGCTGGTGGTCGCCAATGCCTGATACCCCAGACTGGCGAGCATCTTCGCCGAGCCGGCATCCCACGGATTGGGAATGACGAAAATCCCCGGGCGCTCATGCAGGGCTTTGAAGGCTTGGGCTTTACGGACTTGTTCTTGAAGGGCAGTGGCATCCATCGGCAGGCTCCCGGGCAGAAAAACGAGTTCGCCTCAGAGCAGGCCAAGTTGCTCCGCGGCGGGTTCTCTGTATAGCTCAGGCAGAGATGGCAGGCCAGGCAAACGTTGCATCAGTTGTGCGTGAAATCGTTGCGCCAGCTTCGCCGCCAACAGGTTGTCGGCGGTGTGCAGGAAGATGTAGGGCGTGCGGCCCTCTTCGATCCACTCGGCGATTTTCGCCACCCACGGCACCAGGAATGGATCGTTGGCTTCAAGCTCGGGATGACCGATGAAGCGCACTTGCGGGAACTGCGTGAACGCCGCCGGACGCGTCGGCACCCGCGGCTTTTTCGATTGTGCGTGGATCACCGAAGACTCGGTCGACAGGCAACTGAACAGCGCACGCGGATCGAGGCAGATACGCTCGACGCCACGGTCCAGCAGCAGGCGATTGAGCAGCCGCTCGCTCTCGCCCTTGGCGAAGAACTGTTCATGCCGCACTTCGACCGCCAACGGGTAATCCAGCGCATCGATGAACGCCGCCAGCTCCGGCAGCCGATGCGGCGTGAAGCTTTTCGACAGTTGCAGCCACAGCGGCGCTACACGCTCGCCGAGGGGTTTGAGCAATTGCACAAAGGTGTCGGCGGCGGTCAGTTGATCGCGCAAGTCGCCACTGTGGCTGATGTCACCGGGAAACTTGGCGGTAAAGCGAAAATGCGCAGGCATGATTTCGGCCCAACGCTGCACGGTGGCCGGCGAAGGACTGGCGTAGAAAGTGGTATTGCCTTCAACGGCGTTGAACACCTGGCAGTAGAGGCCCAGGAAGTCGGAGGTTTTGGCGTCTTGCGGGTACAGATACTCGCGCCAGGCGTTTTCGCTCCAGGACGGACAACCGAGGTAGTAAGGCAGATCCATCAGATGTACAGATCGAGGCCCAGCACGTCTGCATCCCAATCGACAAAACCGGCGGTGCTCAGGTAGCTGGCGAGGGCCATGGCTACGCTCTTTTTCATCGCGCGGTGATAAATCATGTCTTGCTGACGGGCAGGCAGATTGGACAGGCGTTGGGCAGAGGCTTTGGCAGCGCGGGCGGCCAGTTGCTCTTCAGTCGGGAATTCCACCTCGCCATCGATATCGTCGACGGATTCATCCAGCGCCGGATTGCCTTTGCGAGGCTTGCGCTTGATCGGGTAGGACTGAGAGGAGAGGCCGTCTATACGCATAAATTCATGCTCGGTATCGATGATGGCAATTTAGCGGCACTTGACCGACTTAGCAAACCGCCGAGTGATAACTAGAACACATAAAGCGCAAAAGGTTTAAAGCGCGGGGTTTGAAACTGACGATTGGCAGAATTTGGAAAAGGCATTTATTCAGGGAAAAGCTTGTGGAGGCTTTTTGTGGTGAGGGGATTCATCCCCGACCGGCTGCGCAGCATGCTGATAATGCAGTTTCACTGGAGGAATGCAGAGGGAGCGCTGCGCACTCCATCGGGGATAAATCCCCTCGCCACAAGTGAACAGCAAGGATCCGGGTGAATCAGCGGGCTTTGGGGGTGGCGACTTTGTCGCGCAGGTAAACCGGCTGCGCATCATCCGCGGGAATCGACTCGCCGCGCTCCCAGGCAAAACGCGCCAGGGTCAGCAAGTCTTCAGCGTGGGGCAGCATGCCGGCATCGGAGCCGGTCAGGTTGACGGCGATGCGTTCACCGTAGCCCCAACCAGTGCCCGCACCAAACCAGTCGCCGCTGGCATCGGTCGGCAGCGCGGCAACTTCCGGCGGCAACACCGCTTCGGCGCCGACCAGACGCATTTCGCCAGCCGTCTCGCGGTAGCAACCCCAATACACTTCATCCATGCGCGCATCGATCGCGGCCGCGACCTGACTCACGCCATGCTCACGAAATGCCCGCTGCGCGAGCACCGCCAGATTGGACACCGGCAACACCGGACGATCCAGCGCGAACGCCAGACCCTGCACCACACCAATGGCGATCCGCACACCCGTGAACGCGCCCGGGCCGCGACCGAAAGCAATCGCATCCACCGCTTGCAGCGTGGTGCCGGCGTCGGCCAGCAGTTGCTGGATCATCGGCAACAACTTCTGCGCATGCAGGCGCGGGATCACCTCGTAATGGCTCGTGACCTTGCCGTCATGCAGCAAAGCAACGGAGCAAGCTTCAGTCGCGGTGTCCAGGGCCAGCAAGGTACTCATCGATGTATCCAGAACAGGGTGGGGAAAAAAGTGCGTC
Organism: Pseudomonas sp. Seg1; assembly: GCF_018326005.1. Taxonomy (NCBI): domain Bacteria; kingdom Pseudomonadati; phylum Pseudomonadota; class Gammaproteobacteria; order Pseudomonadales; family Pseudomonadaceae; genus Pseudomonas; species Pseudomonas sp. Seg1. The sequence goes on along the minus strand of NZ_AP021903.1, from coordinate 1,336,458 downwards.
AGTATAAACAACTACGGCCCGCAAGCGGGCCGTGGATGATGCAGCCGATCAGCTTTTTCAGCTCAGCGCTTCAAGCACCTTGGCGGTGATCGCTTCGACCGAACCGACGCCAGGAATGTGGCTGTACTTCGGCTTGCCGTTGGCAGCCGACAGCTTCTGGTAGAAATCCACCAGCGGCTTGGTCTGCGAGTGGTAGACCGACAGGCGATGACGCACGGTTTCTTCCGTGTCGTCCTTGCGCTGTACCAGCTCATCGCCGGTGATGTCGTCTTTGCCAGCGATTTTCGGCGGGTTGTAGACGATGTGGTAAACGCGGCCGCTGGCCTCGTGCACACGACGACCGGCGATACGCTGAACGATTTCTTCGTCTTCAACGGCGATTTCGACCACGGCGTCCAGCTCGACACCGGCAGTGACCAGTGCTTCAGCCTGCGGAATGGTGCGCGGGAAGCCGTCGAACAGGAAACCGTTGGCGCAGTCTGGCTGGGCGATACGATCCTGGACCAGTGCGATGATCAGGTCATCCGACACCAGGCCGCCGGCATCCATGATGCTCTTGGCTTGAACGCCCAGCGGAGTACCGGCCTTGACCGCTGCACGCAGCATGTCACCGGTGGAGATTTGCGGAATGCCGAATTTTTCGGTGATGAACTTAGCCTGAGTACCTTTACCGGCCCCGGGAGCTCCCAGCAGAATGACGCGCATTAGATGTGCTCCTCAATTTTTTTATAAAAAGCTTTTACAAAACAAAGGACTCGCCACTTGGGACGAATCCTGAAAAATACGGGTCGTGGCCGCACAAACGGCCAAAGGCTGATCAAGATACACAGCAGGCTGCGCCCACACAAGACGCCAAAAGTCGGAGAAACCGACGCCCGCCGAGCCCCCGCTACAAGGTGACCCAAGTCGCAACCCCATCATTAACTGTCGCCTTGCGGCACATTCCCCCTCAACGCGAAGCGGCACCCGAGGTTGACTGCGGGTGCCGCGCGCCACAGCAAAAACCTTAGCCGGTATTTCGCAAACCGGCGGCAATCCCCGCCACAGACACCAGCAGCGCCTGTTCCACGGGGCTGCCCTGCTCGACATTCTGCTGCCGCGAACGAGCCAGCAACTCGGCCTGCAATAGATGAAGCGGGTCGAGGTAGGTGTTGCGCAGACGGATGAATTCCAAGGTATCGGGGCTATGTGCCAGCAGTTGCGACTGACCGGTCAGGCCAAGCACCACCGTGCACGCCTGCGACAATAGGTCGCGTAAGTGCGCGCCCAACGGCAGCAACGCCGGCTCGACCAGACGTTGGTCATAAGACAGCGCAATATCGGCGTCTGCCTTGGCCAGCACCATTTCCAGCATGTCGATGCGCGTGCGGAAAAACGGCCACTGTTCGCGCATCTGCCCGAGCAGTTCGCCCTCCCCGCGCGCCAATGCCTTGCTCAACGCGGTTTCCCAGCCGAGCCAGGCGGGCAGCATCAGGCGCGTTTGCGTCCAGCCGAAAATCCACGGAATCGCCCGCAGGCTCTCGATGCCGCCGGCACGCCGCTTGGCGGGACGACTGCCGAGCGGTAAACGACCCAGCTCCTGCTCCGGCGTGGACTGGCGGAAATACTCGACGAACTGCGGATTTTCCCGCACCACCTGACGATAAGCGCTGACGCCGTCGGCGGCCAATTCGTCCATCAGATGACGCCACTCGGGCGTAGGCGGCGGTGGTGGCAGCAACGTCGCTTCAAGCACCGCCGCGAGGTAAAGATTGAGGTTTTGCTCGGCGATGTCCGGCAGGCCGAATTTGAATCGAATCATTTCCCCTTGCTCGGTGGTGCGGAACCGTCCTGCCACCGAACCCGGTGGCTGCGACAGGATCGCAGCGTGGGCCGGACCACCGCCACGCCCCACAGTGCCACCGCGACCGTGGAACAACAGCAGCTCGACTTGCTGCTCGCGGCAGATTTCCACCAGCCGTTCCTGCGCGCGGTATTGCGCCCATGCCGCTGCGGTCGTGCCGGCGTCCTTGGCCGAGTCGGAATAACCGATCATCACTTCCTGCGGGCCTTGCAGCCGCACGCGGTAACCCGGCAACAGCAACAGCCGCTCGATCACCGGGCCGGCGTTATCGAGGTCGGCGAGGGTTTCGAACAGCGGCACCACACGCATCGGCCGCAGTACACCGGCCTCTTTGAGCAGCAGCTGCACGGCCAGCACATCGGAAGCCGCGCCGGCCATGGAGATCACGTAGGAACCCAGCGAGGCACCCGGTGCGGCGGCGATTTCCTTGCAGGTGTTGAGCACTTCCGCCGTGTCGGCGGAGGGTTTGAAATGCGCTGGAAGCAATGGGCGACGATTGGCCAACTCTCGACTCAGAAAGGCAATGCGGGCGTCTTCGTCCCAGTCTTCGTAACGACCGAGGCCCAGATAATCGGTGATTTCCGTCATCGCCGCGCTGTGCCGCGATGAGTCCTGGCGCACATCGAGACGCACAAGGAACAAGCCGAACGTCACCGCCCGGCGCAGACAATCGAGCAGCGGCCCGTCAGCGATCACGCCCATGCCGCACTCGTGCAGCGAGTTGAAGCACAGCTCCAGCGGATCGAGCAGATCGCGATTGTTGTGCAATACATCGGCAGGCGCCGGCGTTGTCGCCGTCAATGAAGCATGCGCCCAGTTGCGCGTGGCGCGCAGGCGTTCACGCAATTGCTTGAGCACTGCGCGATACGGCTCGGCACTGTCGCCAGCCTTGGCTTTCAGCGCATCGCTGGCCTGTTGCATCGACAGTTCGGCGGCGAGGTGATCGACATCGCGAAGGTACAAATCGGCGGCCATCCAGCGCGCCAGCAACAGCACTTCGCGAGTCACCGCGGCGGTGACATTGGGATTGCCGTCACGGTCGCCGCCCATCCACGAGGCAAAGCGAATCGGTGCGGCCTCCAATGGCAAACGCAGGCCGGTCGCGGCATGCAGCGCTTGGTCGGCCTTGCGCATGTGGTTGGGAATCGCCTGCCACAGCGAATGCTCGATCACCGCAAAACCCCACTTGGCTTCGTCTACCGGCGTCGGTCGCGTGCGGCGAATTTCTTCGGTGTGCCAGGCTTCGGCGATCAGCCGTTGCAAGGTGTTCTGGATCTGCTCGCGTTCGGCCGTGGTCAGGTCGCGATGATCCTGTGCGGCAAGTTGCGCGGCGATCGCGTCGTACTTCTGGATCAGCGTGCGGCGCGCCACTTCGGTCGGGTGCGCGGTCAGCACCAGCTCGATTTCCAGTCGCGCCAGTTGCCGGGCCAACGACTCGGCGCTGTGGCCTTCGTTACGCAAGCGCGCAAGCAATTCCGGCAGGACACGGGATTCGAACGGCGCCGGCTGCGACTCTTCGCGACGATGGATCAATTGATACTGCTCGGCGATGTTCGCCAGATTCAAAAACTGGTTAAACGCCCGCGCCACCGGGAGCAATTCGTCTTCGCTCAATTGATTGAGGCTGGCGCTCAGTTCGGCGTCCATCGAGCCGCGGCGATCGGCCTTGGCGCCCTTGCGAATCTGCTCGATCTTGTCGAGAAAGTCCTCGCCGTACTGGTCTCGAATGGTGTTGCCCAGCAGCTCTCCGAGCAGGTGAACATCTTCGCGCAAGCGTGCATCAATATCGGTCATCAGCAGTTCTCCAGCGGTAATCCGGGCGGCCTAGAAACGAGTGCATGGCCTAGAGAGTGCCGCTCTGCGCCGCTTCTTACAAGCCGGCCGACGAAGGGACTTTAAACCTTGTCACCGAAAGCTAGTCTCAACAGTAAGCCGCACAACGGCTTGCCGCCGGCCCCGGCCGGACACTCACCAAGGCCTGCCACCCGCAGGCGCGACATGAGGTTTTTATGAAAATTCGTGAGCTCGCCCAGCATTGGGAAGAAAACGCCAAGGGTCGCCTGACCGACACTGGCTACACGATTCATCTGGATGTCGAAGCGGCTGCGCGCCTGGCGGCGATTGCCGAGATGTACCCCAAACGCCACCCCGAAGAGCTGCTCGGCGAACTGATTGGCGCCGCGCTTGAAGAGTTCGAAGCGAGCCTGCCGTACGTGAAGGGGTCGACCGTGGTGGCGACGGATGAGGAAGGTGATCCGTTGTATGAAGACGTCGGGCCGACGCCGCGGTTTCTGGCGTTGTCGCGCCGACATTTACATGACCTCTCGGCCGCAGACGGCAAACAGAAACACTGATCCGAAATTGCGTTAAACCTGTGGGAGCGGGCTTGCCCGCGATAGCGCCACTTCAGTCAAAGATGCGTTGAATCCGGTGGCCCCATCGCTGGCAAGCCAGCTCCCACAGGGGCTTTATTTTTCCTGTAGCACTACGTCGTATTCCCCCGCGCGTACCACTCCAAACCGTCAAAGTTCCCGCTTTAGAGCCTTGTCCATTCGGTCAAAGTTTTTTTTGGCGATAGGCCATCTTTTCTGAACTTTTGAAAATCGCCTCCGGTCGGAAGCTGTAACCACTCCTGGAACGAGCGTTTCAAAAACGCGCTTTCACACGACGCTTTCGGCTCCTCGACCAGGATGGATTTAGATGTTTTCAGGAGATGCCTAATGGAGTTGAAGACCATGAAAAACCAAACCTCGTTTACCCACCTGCGCGGTCTGAAACTGGCGGCCCTGGCAATCGGCACCAGCTTCGTACTGGCCGGTTGCGCCGGTAACCCACCAACCGAGCAGTACGCTGTGACCCAATCGGCGGTCAACAGTGCGGTCAGCGCCGGTGGTACCGAGTTCGCCGCAGTCGAGATGAAGCAAGCGCAGGACAAATTGAAACAAGCCGAAATCGCCATGCACGACAAGAAGTATGACGAGGCCCGTCGCCTGTCCGAACAGGCCGAGTGGGACGCTCGTGTAGCCGAACGCAAGGCTCAAGCCGCCAAGGCCGAACTGGCTGTGAAGGATTCCCAGAAAGGTGTTCAGGAACTGCGTCAGGAAAGTCAGCGCCCAGTGCAGTAAGCGCGCATCCCGACCGCAAAGCTGAAACTTTTATTGATAGAAAGGACGACAAATTATGCGTAAGCAACTGATGATCCCCGCTCTCCTGGCTGCAAGCGTTGCCCTGGCTGCCTGCTCCACCCCGCCTAACCCGAATCTGGAACAGGCACGCACCAACTACGCCGGCCTGCAAGCCAACCCGCAAGCGAGCAAAGTAGCCGCTCTGGAAACCAAAGACGCCAGCGATTATCTGGACAAGGCCGACAAGGCTTATCTGGACAAGCAAGACGCCGCCAAGGTTGACCAACTGGCCTACCTGACGAACCAGCGTGTGGAAGTAGCCAAGCAGACCATCGCTCTGCGCACCGCTGAAAACAACCTGAAGAACGCCGCAGCGCAACGTGCCCAGGCCCGTCTGGACGCTCGTGATCAGCAGATCAAACAGCTGCAGGACAGCCTCAACGCCAAGCAGACCGATCGCGGTACGCTGGTGACTTTCGGTGACGTGCTGTTCGCCACCGACCGTGCCGACCTGAAATCCAGCGGTCTGGTGAACATCAACAAACTGGCGCAATTCCTCCAGGAAAACCCTGATCGCAAAGTGATCGTCGAGGGTTACACCGACAGCACCGGTACCGCCAGCCACAACCAGTCGCTGTCCGAGCGTCGCGCCAACTCCGTGCGCACTGCGCTGGTGAAAATGGGTGTTGATCCAGCGCGTATCGTCACTCAAGGCTACGGCAAGGAATATCCGGTTGCCGAGAATGGCAGCGCTTCGGGCCGTGCGATGAATCGTCGTGTGGAAGTGACCATTTCCAACGACAACCAGCCTGTGATGCCACGTTCGGCTGTCAGCTCGAACTAAGCATTACTCGGTAATGTAAAAGCCCCGCCTGAGTGATCAGGCGGGGCTTTTTTGTGGGAGCTGAAATCGCGGCCCCTCACCCCAGCCCTCTCCCGAGGGAGAGGGAGCCGAATGGGGGATGCTCAATAGCTGCGTCGACCTGGGAGTGTTTTGCCGAATCCATAGTCGACACTCTCTTTCAGGTCGGCGTAACTCGAAAGACAGCTCGGTCAGTCCCCTCTCCCGAGGGAGAGGGTCAGGGTGAGGGCTGAACCTGCAGAATCACTCTTGCAGCTTCTGCGGGGTCTCTTCGCCCATGCAACGCACGGCTTTTTTCTGCGCATTGATCAGTACACCGGTCAAACCCTTTTGCTCGGTATCGAACAACACCAGCACGCCATCGATGCACTGCGCCACTTGCGGTGCCGGGTCGAGCGAAACCTTGTAGTCCTCACCCGGCACCGTCTTGAGCATGGTGAATTCGTTGAGCAGCAACGCATCCTCAGGCTTGGCGAAATGCAGGTAACCGTAGTACCACAGCGCCCCGACGGTGCCGAGGATGCTGCAGATACCGGTGATGATCAGTGGGATGGCGTTACGTTCTTCAGTCATTGCGGACTCTCGTCTTCAGCATTCGGGGGTGTCGGGTAATAGGGGATTTCGCCGAGGCGGCGCAAGCCGTTGAAGTGCTCGGGATCGTCGAGGTAACGCAGCATCACCTGGCGCCAGATCGGGTCGCCGAAAGTCTGCACATGACCGCCACGGGTCAATTGCAGCACACGCGGCGGCGGCGCAGCTTGATACAAGCGGATGCCATTGGAAAGCGGCACCAGTGGATCATCGATGCTGTGGAAGATCAGTTTGGGCACGCCATTGAGCTGCGGCATCGAGTTGATCGCACTGTCGCCATCCGGCACCAGCCACGACAGCGGTACCTGAAACGGCCAGGTCAGCCACGAGGTGCTAAGGGCATATTGGCCGACGCTGCGGTAACTGGCGGGCACGCCGTCGAGGACCAAGGCTTTGAGCTGCTTCTGCCGCTCTGGATGCTGCACCAGCCAATGCACGGCCATCGCGCCGCCAAGGCTTTGGCCGAGCAGGATCAACGGCTTGCCTTTGACCTCAGGGGCCTTGTCGAGCCAGGCGAACGCGGCGTCGATGTCCTGATAAATCGCCGGCAGGCTAGGCTCACCCTCGGACAAGCCATAACCGCGATAGTCCACCAGCAGCACTTGATAGCCGTTTTTCGGCAACCACCAACTGCCACCCAAGTGCATCGGCAAATTGCCGCCGTTGCCGTGCAGGTGCAGGACCGTGCCTTTGACTTCCACACCCGGTTTGGCCGGTAGCCACCAGGCGTTGAGCTTCAAACCGTCCGCCGTTGTCAGGGTAACGGTGCGGTATTCGAGTTTGGCTTTTTCCGGGGTGAAAATCTGCCCAGGCTCGGGGTAGAACAACAGCGAACTGCAACCGCTGAGGGTCAGGAGCAGGCAAAGAATGCCGAGGATTCTCATCCGGTGAAACCTCGCGAAGGAAATTGGCAAACAAACGATTCAGAGAAAAACAAATAACCCTGTGGGAGCTGGCTTGCCAGCGATGGCGGTGGGTCAGCCAACATCAATTTTGACTGACAGAATGCAATCGCTGGCAAGTCGAATCGTCGAACCGCAGCTCCCACAGGGGATTGTGTTTGGGTTAAAGGATATTGGAGTAATCCGCTTCGATCCGGTCCAGGCTCAAATGGTTGAGGAAGTTGGAGAAACACATCCACGCCGACAACGCGTTCAGGTCGCGGAACTGGTCCGGCAGATACTTCGGCGGCACGACAAGCCCCTCATCGACCAACTGACGCAGGGTACGCATGTCTTCCAGCGTGGTCTTGCCGCAGAACAACAGCGGGATCTGCTCAAGCTTGCCCTTACGCACGGCCAACTGAATGTAGTTGTAAACCATGATGAAGCCCTTGAGGTAGGACAAGTCTTTGGTGAATGGCAGACCGGTCGGCGTCGATCCACGGAAAACCCGACTGGCGTTGCCGTAGCTTTCCGCCATTTCGAAGCCCTGTTCGCGGAAGAACTCGAACACCTGCAAGAAGTCCGCGCCCTCCTCGACCATGTGGATGGCGCGGGTACGGTTGGTCAGTTTGCGCAAGCGGCTCGGGTAGGAGGCGAAGGTGATGATTTCCATCAGAATCGCCAAGCCTTCCTGAGTCACCGTCGACGAGGGCGGGCCCTTGGACAGGAAGGTGCAGATCGGCTGGTTCAGACCGTTGAGTGTGGTGCCGACGTGGACCAGGCCTTCGTGGACCTCCAGCGCGCGCACATCGCGGTCGTTGAACAGCGCATCGGTGCGGATCTTGATGTAGTCGGCGCCCGCCGCCGCGTCGGCAACGATGCCGTCGGACTCGAACACGCGGATGGTTTCCTCGGCCTCGCCGAACACCTTGTTCAGGCGGGTTTGCAACAGATGCACGGCATCTTTGGCGGTGAGGATTTTCGGCTCGTCCTTCAGATCGCCACGGCCATCGATGTTGTTCAGATAGTCGGACATCATCAGGCCGAGGTCGGCCAGGGTCGGATCACCGGCGTGAAACGCATCGGACGCGGCGCCGTACAGCTCTTGCGAGATCAGGCCGAAATCCTCGGTGCCGCGCGCTTCGAGCATGCGCACCACCATGCGGTATTCCTTGCACATGCGCCGCATGATCTGGCCGACCGGGTTGAACTGGCCGAGTTGGCGGGTGATGTCGCGCTCGATGTTCTGGAATTCCAGTTTGACCTTGCTTGAATCGAACGACAGCGGCCGATTGAGGTAGTAGTCGCGATCCACCGCCGGCATTTCCTTGCCCTTGCCCTTGAGAAAGCCCTTGCGGATGTTCTCGTCCCACTTGACGGCATCGAGGACGCGGATCGGCGTCTGCGCCAGCACGATGCGATCAGACAATATGCGTATCGACTGCTGGTAATCGTCCACCCGAAACTCCTGTAGAAAACCTGACCTGTGAATTATTTGGCGCGAGCCTGGCGCTGATAGCGCGCCGCTTCAACAAAAACATCGGAATTAGCCGGATCATCGAGGTAAGCGAAGACCTTGTCGAGGCTGCTGTCGACCTCCACGCCGTCGCCATCGTCGGTCTGGAAGGACCGACCGTCGAGGGCTTTTTGCTGGATCGTTTGATTGATCTGTTCGAGATCGAGGTTGTACACCACCAGTTCGTGCTTGTCGGTGAGTTCGAACCCGGCGATGGTGTAATGGCCACCGTAGCGGGCCGGCACTTTCGCTGACAGATACCAACGGCTGCCATGGCGCGACACGGTGAACGGATAGGCTTCGCGTTCGCGGGGTTTGGCCTTGAAGTACGTGACGGCCTGATAGCGATCGTTACCGACGCGGGTCAGTTCAAGGTTCATCGGCTCGCCCCAGGCATTGATGCTCGACCACTTGCCGAGCAGGCCCTTGGGCGCCGGATCACTGGCGGGCAGCGGCTCTCTGAACGTCACCAGACAGCCACTGAGCAGCAGGAACGACAAGGCGATCAGCACGCCACGCCAGGCTTTCATTCAACACTCCCTATGAACGTACCACCCTGAACATCACTACAGTCCCCTGTGGGAGCGAGCCTGCTCGCGAATACGGTCTGACATTCAACATCTGTGTTGCCTGACACACCGCTTTCGCGAGCAGGCTCGCTCCCACAGGGTGATGCAGCAGCCAATCAGACTGACGCGAGTACGAGGTGCATATACCGCGTCAGAATGCCGAGCATGTCTTGTTCGTCCAATGGCTCGGCGTCGTTGAGCAGGCCCTGATATTCCATCCGTCCGATAATCGCCGTCAACACCTTGGCATCCTGCTGCGGTTCACGCGAGCCCAATACCTGGAACAACTGGCAGGTGCCTTGTAACAGAATCTGCTGATGGGAGCGCACCAGAATCGCCAGACGCGGGTTGAGCAGCGCTTCCTGACGGAAGGCCTGTTCGGCCATCAGATGCTCGCGACGATTAACCAGTTGCCGATGCACGTAATCGGCCATCAGCCGCGCAATATCATCCGCCAGTTGTGAGCGCGACTCGGGGCTGCCGTCACCGCTGACGACCATTTCACGCAACAGACCTTCGTTGTTGATCCACAGCTTGGCCATGTAAGCCGCACTGCGTTCGACGTATTGAGCGAAGGTATCGGTGAGCAGGTCATCGATGTCCTTGAAGTAGTACGTGGTCGCCGACAGCGGCACACCGGCCTCGGCGGCCACGGCGCGGTGACGCACGGCGCGCACACCGTCACGCACGACGATGCGCATCGCCGCATCGAGAATATCCTGGCGACGCTGTTCGCTGCCCTGTCGGCTGGCCTTACGGCCCTGGTACTGAACACTTTCAGCGACCGCAGTGGCGATACCCGCTGCACCTTCTTGAGCGATTGCAACCATCACGACAGGACTTCCTCTGCTATTTCAAAAGTAACCAATTGATACATTTGTACCAGACAGGCAATAAAAAGCCGCCTGTTTTAGGCGGCTTTTTAACTGAAACGTTTACGCTTGCGGTCGCATGTGCGGGAACAGGATCACATCGCGGATCGACGGCGAGTTGGTCAGCAACATCACCAGACGGTCGATGCCGATACCTTCACCGGCAGTTGGCGGCATGCCGTACTCCAGCGCGCGCACGAAGTCGGCGTCGTAGTGCATGGCTTCGTCGTCGCCGGCGTCCTTGTCCGCCACCTGCGCCATGAAGCGCTCGGCCTGGTCTTCCGCGTCGTTCAACTCGGAATAGGCGTTGGCGATCTCACGGCCGCCGATGAACAGCTCGAAACGGTCGGTGACGTTCGGGTTGTCATCGTTGCGACGGGCCAGTGGCGACACTTCGAACGGGTACTGAGTGATGAAGTGCGGCTGCTCGAGTTTATGCTCGACCAGTTCTTCGAAAATCATCACTTGCAGCTTGCCCAGACCTTCGAAGCCCAGCACCTTGGCGCCGGCCTTCTTGGCGATGGCGCGCGCCTTGTCGATGTCGTTCAGGTCATCGGCGGTCAGCTCAGGGTTGTACTTGAGGATCGAGTCGAACACCGACAGGCGCACGAACGGCTCGCCGAAGTGGAACACCTTGTCGCCGTACGGCACGTCGGTGCTGCCCAGAACCAGCTGCGCCAGTTCGCGGAACAGTTCTTCGGTCAGGTCCATGTTGTCTTCGTAGTCGGCGTAAGCCTGGTAGAACTCCAACATGGTGAATTCAGGGTTGTGACGAGTCGAAACGCCTTCGTTACGGAAGTTGCGGTTGATCTCGAACACTTTCTCGAAACCGCCTACCACCAGACGCTTGAGGTACAGCTCGGGGGCGATACGCAGGAACATTTCCATGTCCAGCGCGTTGTGGTGGGTTTCAAACGGTTTGGCTGCGGCGCCGCCCGGGATGGTCTGCAGCATCGGCGTTTCGACTTCGAGGAAGTCGCGCTTCATCAGGAAGCTGCGGATGTGCGCGATCACTTGCGAACGCACGCGGAATGTCTGGCGCACGTCTTCGTTGACAATCAGGTCAACGTAACGCTGACGGTAGCGCTGTTCGGTGTCGGTCAGGCCGTGGTGCTTGTCCGGAAGTGGGCGCAGCGACTTGGTCAGCAGGCGCACTTCGGTCATTTCAACGTACAGGTCGCCTTTGCCGGAACGGGCCAGGGTGCCGACGGCGGCAATGATGTCGCCCATGTCCCAGGTTTTCACCGCGGCCAGGGTTTCTTCGGACAGGGTTTTACGGTTGACGTAGACCTGGATGCGGCCGGTCATGTCCTGAATCACCATGAACGAGCCACGGTTGAGCATGATGCGACCGGCAACCTTGACCGGGATTGCAGCCTCTGCCAGCTCTTCCTTGGTCTTGTCCGCGTACTTCTTCTGCAGTTCTTCGCAGTAGTTTTCGCGGCGGAAGTCGTTCGGGAAAGCGTTGCCCTTGGCGCGCTCGGCAGCAAGCTTTTCCTTGCGCAGGGCGATCAGGGAGTTTTCTTCCTGTTGCAGGGCTTGCGGATCGAGTTGTTGGTCGCTCATGTCTTTAAATTTTCCATCACAGGTTCGTTGCCCCCAGCCTGCGGCTGGGGATCGCGGGCAGGCCCACTCCTACAGGGATCGTGTTGAATCAGCGATCCTGCAGCTTATTTCTTAAAGCCCCGATTTCAGGCTGGCTTCCAGGTACTCATCGATGTCGCCATCGAGCACCTTGTCGCAGTCGCTGCGTTCGATGTTGGTGCGAAGATCCTTGATGCGCGAGGCATCAAGCACGTACGAGCGGATCTGGTGACCCCAGCCGATGTCGGACTTGGTGTCTTCCAGCGCCTGGGACGCCGCGTTGCGTTTCTGCATCTCCTGCTCGTACAACTTGGCCCGCAGCATTTTCATGGCGGTGTCCTTGTTGGCGTGCTGGGAACGTTCGTTCTGGCAGCTGACCACGGTGTTGGTCGGTACGTGGGTGATACGTACGGCCGAGTCGGTGGTGTTTACGTGCTGACCACCGGCACCGGAGGAACGATAGGTGTCGATCCGCAGGTCTGCCGGGTTGATTTCGATTTCCACTTTGTCGTCGATCTCTGGCGAGACGAAAACCGCAGAGAACGAGGTGTGACGACGGTTGCCGGAGTCGAACGGACTCTTGCGCACCAGACGGTGTACGCCGATCTCGGTGCGCAACCAGCCAAAGGCGTATTCGCCCTTGATGTGCACGGTCGCGCCTTTGATACCGGCGACTTCACCGGCCGACAGTTCCATGATGGTCGCGTCGAAACCGCGTTTGTCAGCCCAGCGCAGGTACATGCGCAGCAGGATGTTGGCCCAGTCCTGGGCCTCGGTGCCACCGGAACCGGCCTGGATGTCCAGGTAGGCGTTGTTCGGGTCCATTTCATGGCTGAACATGCGGCGGAATTCGAGCTTGGCGAGGTTTTCCTCGAGACGGGCCAGTTCGGCGACGACATCGCCCACTGCGCCTTCGTCGTTTTCTTCGACGGCCATGTCCAGCAAGTCGCGGCAATCGGCCAGACCGGCGTTCAGTTCGTCGAGGGTATCGACGATCTGCGCCAGCGCCGAGCGCTCACGGCCCAGTTCCTGGGCGTATTCAGGTTTGTTCCAGACACTCGGATCTTCAAGCTCGCGATTGACTTCAGTCAGACGCTCATGCTTTTGATCGTAGTCAAAGATACCCCCGAATAGTTTCGGAGCGCTCGGACAGGTCCTTGATGGTGTTCAGGATCGGATTGATTTCCATGACGGGCAGCACTCGTTGGCGAACTTTTGAAAGCCGGCGAGTATAACGTAATCAGGCTGTGACGGCAGCCCGTCTGGCGGACTGAATACGCCTTGATTGCGCGTTTACAGGCGCAAACACAAGGCACTTTCTCCAGAAAAATCCCACACGGCAAAGGACTAGTCCTACAACAGAAACAGAATTGCCCGGCATTCAACGCACTTTCACTCATTCACAGTCCCGCCCTTCTAAATCAGCACAAGGGACGTGTGATGTTCAGCCCTGCCAACCAAGCCTCTTTCTTCCTGGACATCGAGGGGTTCGAACACGACCTGCAGGTCCTTGAGTTCACTGGCAAGGAAGCTATCAGCCAGCCCTTTCGCTTTGATTTGACACTGGTCAGTGAACGCCCCGACCTCGACCTGGAAAGCCTTCTGCATCGTCTGGCCTTTCTCGGTTTTGACCGTCACGGCAGCGGCATTCATGGCCAGATCTACAGCGTCGGCCAGGGCGACTCCGGCAAACGCCTGACGCAATACCAGATCAGCCTGATGCCCAGCCTTGCCTGGCTGGGCCACCGTTTCGAGCAGAAAATATTCCAGAAACTCAGCGTGCCGCAGATCATCGCCCAGGTTCTGGAAAGCCACGGCATCCTGCGCAATGGCTATCGATTTGCCCTCGGTACGGACTACCGCCCACGAGACTATTGCGTCCAGTACGACGAGAGTTGCCTGCATTTCCTGCAGCGACTGTGCGAAGAAGAGGGCCTGCACTACCACTTCGAGCACAGCCGCGCGGGGCATGTGCTGGTGTTCGGCGATGATCAGACCGTCTTCCCCAGGCTGCACCGCCCCACCAGCTACCTTCAGGACAGCGGGATGGTCGCTGATGAGCAAGTGATCAACGCGTTCACCCTCTCGTTCAACACCCGCCCCACTGCCGTGACCCGTCGCGACTACGACTTTGAAAAGCCTTTGCTGCAACTGGAGAGCACTGCGAAAGATCCTTCGCCGTTGCGACTCGAAGACTACGGATTTCCCGGCCAATTCACCGACCGCGAACACGGCAATCAGCGCGCCCGACGAGCACTTGAACGGCACCGCAGCGATTATCGGCAAGCCACCGGACGCAGCGACCAGCCCATGTTGCTCAGTGGCCACTTCCTGTCCTTGACCGGCCACCCACGCCAGGAATGGAACGACCTGTGGTTGCTGACCGAAGTCATCCACACCGCGAAACAACCGCAAGTGCTTGAAGAGTCGGTTACCAGCATCCCGAGCGACGGCTTTTCCCAAGGCTACCGCAACACCTTTCTCGCGACCCCATGGGATACCCCTTTCCGCCCCTCGCTCGTGCACCGCAAAAAAACCATCACTGGCTACCAAAGCGCCGTGGTCTGCGGCCCGCCCGGCGAAGAAATCCACTGCGACGAATATGGCCGTGTCCGTGTTCAGTTCCCGTGGGACCGCGATGGCGACCACAACGATCATTCCAGTTGCTGGGTGCGCGTTGCCAGCGGCTGGGCTCACGACCGTTATGGCAGCGTGCTGATCCCCCGCGTCGGTATGGAAGTGCTCGTCAGTTTTTATCAGGGCGACCCGGATAACCCGTTGATCGTCGGCTGCCTGCCCAATGGCACCAATCGCCCTGCGCTCGACCTTCCCGCCGAACACACTCGCAGCACCTTCAAGACCCAAAGCAGCCCTGGTGGCGGAGGCTTCAACGAACTGCGCGTGGAAGATCGCAAGGGGTCCGAGGAAATTTCCATCCGCGCCCAACGCGATTTCGTCCAACACGTGCTGAACGACCAGCGGGTGCAAGTCGACAACCAGTGCAGCGTCGTAGTCGGCGGCAATGCCCGGCATGAACTGCACGCAGAAGAACAACACATCACCCACGGCAACCGACAGACGGAAATCAGACAAGACGACCACCTGACGGTGCATGGCGACCGGCATATTCGCACCACCAACCATCGGTTGAGCGCTCAACAGCAAGTCCACGTCAGCGCCGACCAGCGCATCGTTATCGACGGCGGCACCAGCGTCACGATTCAGGCCGGTGGCGGCTGGATCACGATCAATGCGACAGGCATTTTCAGCAGCGTGCCGGTTGAGCAAGGAGGGGCACCAATGCCGCTGATGGCGGCCGCACCGGTGGCGCTCGACGCGAGCGAACCACCTCTCCCCGACACCGTTTCAACCGCACTCCTCAAGCAACTGCTCGGCGACGAAGCGTTGATTGAACTGTGCCAGATGCCCAACGGCGGTACGCCGATGGACTGCCCGCTGAGCGACTGTCAATGCCGCAAAGCCTTGGGCAATGGAGCTCGCTCATGAATACCTGGATTTTGCTCGAGCGCCCTGCTGCGCAACTCGAAACGCTCTATCGCCTGACGACACATCCCGACACCCAGAAGCTGTTCGCCGGCACGTCACTCAACGGTTTTGCCGAACACAGCCCACTGCTGGTCCGTCTCGACAACCAGTCAATACTCACTCAGGCCATCGAGCAGACCCCGGCGCAATGGCCCGGGCTGCTGATTGAAAGTGCGTGTGACATGTCCTCGGTTCTCGCGCATTTGCGGCAGATCCTGTTCGTCAACTTCGACCAGCAACGCAAAGGCGTGCTGCGCTACAGCAACCCGACCGTCGCCAGTTATTTTTTTGCCGCGTGTACCGCGCAAGACCTCAGCCTGTGGCTCGGTCCGATCAACGAACTGCGTTGGTTCGGTGCGACATGGGCCACTCAAGCGACAGGCGAGTCTGGCTGGCAGCAACTGAACAACCTCCACGCCAACGACTGGCACATCGAACGCACAAACCGGGCCATGGTGCTGAGCGCCGCCCAGGAAGAGGCCCTGACGCGCCAGCGCAATGAACAGTTTCTCTATCGCTGGTGGCGGCAACATCCACAGCACTCCTATGTGCAGGCGGCGCAGTTGATGGCGCAAGCCCTGACTCAGGGCATCGACGACAGCGACGCGATCAGCGCCTTCCTGAGCGCCCATTGCACGCAGGCCCAGTCATGACGCGCCTGGGGAAGTTGACCGGAGGCCCCGGCTGCGAACGCGACAAGCTGATTGTTCAAGTAATTGGCACGGCACATGGCAATAACCAGCGCCTGCTGATCGTCGATCAATCCGGCGTCGAACCTCTTCTGGCCCTGACCGATGAAGCCGTACGCGAAACAGACCGCTTGACCAGCGTTCACAGCGAATTGTTTGTGTGGGATTGGTCGGCACGGCTCAAGCATCAGTTGTGGCTGGAAATTGCTACTCGCCAAGGCCCGCCCATTCGCCTGCCGTTGCTGGAAGACTTGCGTGTCACTCCGCGCCAACTGGAAGTGCAGTGCAATCAGATCGTGCCGACCCTGCCGTTCTCCGCCCTGCCCGGCACTCGTAGCCACTACGACCTCGGCACGCCGGTGCTGTGTCGCAGTGGTTACGTCTATGTGTTTTACCGTGATCGTCTTTGGCGCGAACTGGAAGTGCAGCAAGACGGCGAACTCACGACTTACCGCGATATCGACCTACAGGCCTATCGCCAGAACCAGGAATTCAGCAGCGATTACCGACAAGCCAGTGGTGTCGATCTCAGCGAGATCTGGCTGCCCGCGACCTGGAACAATCAACCCGCCGAAGCCGTGCAAATGTGTTTCAGCGAAATCCAGCTCAGCGCCGCGCGCATCAAGCGGCTTGAGGAAGATCCTGCGTTGCGCGCTCTGCGGTGTCAGAGCCCAACGCTGCTGTGCGAGAGCCAGACGTTTGAACGGCTATTCGAGGAGAAACCCGATGGTGCGGCGATGCTAGAGACTTTCAGTCGCTTCGACGCGTGGAATGCACAAGCGTCCGATGCGGCGACGAAAGCCAGCATTACTTGGCGCAACCTGGCCGAGCGGGCCTTTCCCGTCGCGCTGATCGCCCCGCAACGGGCACGCCAAAGCGGTTTCGAATACGTTTTTGAGCATCCGGGCCGCTACGTTTGCGACCTCTCGGGGCAATTCGCGGCGCAGCGTAAAACCGAGGCCCAGGCCTGTCTTGATCAGTGGGAGCAAGGCGCCACACCTACGCTGCCTGAAACGTTCGAAAGCAGCGCGTGGGCCGATTGCCTCACCACGTTGCTGGATCAATTGCGCGGTAACCCGCCGAGCGCCGATGAAACGGATCTCTGGCAGCCCCAGCCTTCTGTCGTCGACGTACTGCAAGCGGCTCGGCAACGACGCGTGTGCGGCGTGCTGCTGGAAGACCCGCGCTACCGCGTGCGGCATCTGGTTTCGCAGATCCAGCAACAACAGCAACTGCTGGCGCGGCATGCCGAGCGCGCCAGCCTGCACCCGCACCACGCCAGCGCGGTCATGGTTCAGCAACTGATCGTGCCAGCGAGCATCGGTGGCCAGAAAAATCCGTTGCACGCCTGCTTCGACAAGGTGAAAGAGGCCGGCCGCCGCGACATCAACCGCTTCACCGCCACCGCAGAACGCGCGCTGCTCTGGCAGCAACTGAACAGCGCGCAGGCGCTGCTCGCCGAGTGCCTGCAACAACCGGTCACCCAGCAAACCCTGGCCGATCATTTGAGCCTGGAGGGCTTTGACTACCTCGCCGCGTTGTTTGCCGTCAGCCAGGTGTTCGCCAGCCTGGCGACCGTGCCGGCACAACTCGATCCGCTGGCTAAAAATGGCGATGTCACCAACGCGCTGACCGGACTGAGCCTCTACAGCCCGCAGGCCAGTATCGGCCAGACATTGCTCAACGACATCGCCCACGACCCGGCGCATCCACTGCACGGGATGCTTTGGCCGGCCGTTGATGAAGCCGCGCTGGCGGCGCCTTATGTGCCGCCCACAGAGAAAATGCTTAACGAGGGCGATGGCCGTTTACGCGCCGAACACCTCGCCGAATTCGAGACCGACCCGGGGCCTTACTACCCGCAGCTCGAACACCTCGACGGGCACTTGCTGGAAGGATTACTGGCCAGCGGCAGCCTGAACAGCACACTGACTGGCCAATCGAAAGCGGCGGCCAGCACGCTGGTCAGCATTTATGAAAATCTCGCGGGCGCCGTTGAAACCGCCAGCGGCGCGATGAAAACCCAGATCGTACACGCCCCCACCAGCGCCTACCTGCACGGTCTTGGCGTGGGGTTGCTGCGCAGTTTGATGCCCAAGACCTTTGGCGAAATGCATTTCATCAATCGCCGTGACGCTGATCCGCAGCGGTATTACCTCTTCGGCTTGTCCGACGTGCCGGCCGGAGATCAGCGACCACGGCGGCTGATGGGGGAATACCTGGATGCTCAGGGACGACCGTTGAAGGCGGGGAACGCTGCGGACGTGTTCGAGACGCCGAGCGCTTCTCGCATGGCTCATTACAAATTATTGGTGATGCCGGTGGGGCATTCGACGGTGCGGAGTCTGAGTGAACTGAATCAGCGGATTAATGCCGTGCAAAAAGAGGATGTGGAGGCGCGGGGGGCGGATGACGCGAGAGTGAAAGGCGCGTTGCAGCGGGGGGTGGATGAGCATGGGGCGTTGCGGAACAGCAGGGTACATCGCGTGTTGGGCTCGTTGCCTTTTGCGGCTGGGGTTTTGATGCTGGAGGTTTGGAATGTCAGGACGGAGTGGGCGGCGGCGGAGCAGGTGAGACGGGAGAAGGGAGTATTCCGAATACTTTTATCTGGATTCGGAGCGGGTGTAGATCTAGTTATTGCGCTGGAAATGCTGACGGTAAAACTTGCGGGAACCGAATCCGTTTTAGCGGTTGGCCGCAAGGTTCTTTTTACTATTTCAAAGGACGCTGCAGAAAAAACCTTAGGTGCTCTAGCGGCAGAGTATTTAGCCAAGGAGTTTACCGGGCGAATATTTGCTCAAATAGGTTCTGGATTAATTCTTGCCGCCATTTGCCTGACAGACGCCTGGTATGCCTACAGATGGGGCGATGACGCCAGTTGGGCATATTTGATGATGGCAATGGGTGGAGCCGTCAGCGCTCTCAGCGGCATGATCGTCACCACCGTCACCTTCCTTGGTCTTGGCCCGGCAGGGTGGCTAGCGCTGATATTGATCGTGATCGGCGCCGGAACTGCATGGTGGCTGACCGACAAACCTATCGAGGAATGGCTGGTCAACGGCCCTTTCGGCACGCAAGTTCATTCGGGCAATGCGCATCTACTAGATCCGCAGAGCGGCTTTTATTACCTGATCAGTTTGTTCGCCGATATCCGGATTAACGTGGGCTCCAACCCCGAATTCATCCCCAATGCCAAAATGGACATTCACGCTAAAACGCCGTTTCAGGTGACCTCATCCAACACCTGCATTCGAATTGAAAGTAACTTACCGGGTTTAGTTTCAAATTTAGGTACGTTCAACATCAACGCCCACTGCCGGCTCAACACATTTGAAGTCAGAGGCGGTCGCATTAAAAGCGAAACCGTGCCGTTCACAAAGCTGCTCAACAGCCAACTTGCCCAACCTAAAGCACAAAGGCTGTTACCGCAGGGACTGGAACTGTTTTTCGAAACCCCATCTAATTACGCCTTCGATTTGGTAACAGGATTATCTGGCACCTCACAACAGTGGCAAGTAAGAGCACAATGTGTACTAGAACAGAAAAATCAAATCTGGTACTTTCCTGCTCCACCACCAAAGGATGGCACACCATTTAGCGAGTTCCACAAAAAACCAACATTTGACGGTGAGGGTAAACTTTTCTGGGCAGATGAGATTACAAATAAATCGCGGAATAGTGATTCATGACTGATCAATCGTGGTACGCCAAGGCTGCTTACGGGGCGAATGAAGTCCCGCAACAAGAACCCTCGGCTGGACGTCCGTGGATAATGCGTTTCGCCAAAATCAGACTGCCTTGGGGTAATGCGGATGAACTGATACCTGTAAACATCCTTGAAAAATTCACACCAAAAAAACTTCGTCTTCATGACGACCTCAAGAAAAAGCGTGAAGAAAATTTCACCACAAGCGCCTACGCACCGGCCCTATACGAACTTATAGACTTTCACATAAGGGATAATCATGAGTGCTTCAGGTACACACTTCTTCCCGCCAGTTCCCACTTCTGGTTATACATGAATCTTTTGGGCAAATGGATTTTTTACATATGTTTTATATTTAGCATTCCCGGACACATCTCATTAACTTTGTTGGTAGATGAAAGTTGGTGGGAATTCACTAAGAACTCATTTATCGAGTACTACTCCTGGTTTCTCGGCGTACCACTTCTATGCTGGGCAATCGGCTCAATCGTCATAAAACACTTCCCCAGCCTCTGGCTAAAACCCTCCCGAGGCCCGCTCTGGGAACTCAACCGCCGCACCGGGCTGGTCACCGTCTTCGACTACAAAAACAACGGTGAATATAAAAAGAACGGCACCATCGGTGAACTCACCGCACCCTTCTACGAGTTCGACGCCTACATCGCCACGTCCCCGGACAGTCAGGGCATGCCGATGAATGTGCTCTACCTCGCCCATCGCTACCGCAACATCATGATCAACTTCGGCGCGCTGCTCTGCCCCGGCCCCGAGACTCAACCCGCGTGCGCCCTGTGGGATTTCATCCAGAACTACATGGACGTCAGCCGCCCCCTGCCCGACCTGCCGCAATACGAGGAATACCGCCACCTCGACCCCACCACCGCCGAATACGACCGCCTCACCGGCCGCAACCCGCGTTTCTGGATCGACATGGACGATGCAAAGTTCAAACAGGTAGTCAGGGAGATGCATCAACGCGTGAACAACATCGACACGTTTCAGCGGCCAAACCTGATGGCGAGGTATGTGACGTATGTCGATTGATGGGAGTGCGGGCACTTTCACGCGCCACCGCCCAAGGATGGCACGTCGTTTAGCGAGTCCCACAAAAAACGGGAGTTCGGCGGTGAAGGCAAACTTTAATGGGCAGATGAGATTACAAATAAATCGCGGAATAGTAATTAATGAATGATGAATCGTGGTACGCCCAGACTGCTTACGGGACGAATGAGGTTCCGCAACAAGAACCCTCGACTGGCCGTCCGTGGATTATACGTTTCGCCAAGGTCAGACTGCCTTGGGGTAACGCAGATAAACTAATACCTGTAAATATTCTCGAAAAATTCACACCAGAAAAACTTCGTCTTCATGAAGGATTCAAGAAAGAACGTGAAGAAAAAATCGCCACAACCCCCTATACCGCCAGTCAGGATGAATTTATTGACTTCCATATTAGGGATAACCACGAAAGGTTCAGATTTGCCCTTCTTCCCGCAAGCTCCCACTTCTGGATGTATATGTCTGGAGGGGGCCGTTTTTTGTTTTTTTTGTTCCTTTTAGTCAGCATCCCAACTTATTTTTTAGGAATATCAACAGGAGATGAGTCTATTTGGGAATCTACACAAATCATGTTTAAAGTTTTCTTCTCCTGGATTCTCGGCGTACCACTTCTATGCTGGGCAATCGGCTCAATCGTCATAAAACACTTCCCCAGCCTCTGGCTAAAACCCTCCCGAGGCCCGATCTGGGAACTCAATCGCCGCACCGGGCTGGTCACCGTCTTCGACTACAAAAACAACGGTGAATATAAAAAGAACGGCACCATCGGAGAACTCACCGCCCCCTTCTACGAGTTCGACGCCTACATCGCCACGTCCCCGGACAGTCAGGGCATGCCGATGAATGTGCTCTACCTCGCCCATCGCTACCGCAACATCATGATCAACTTCGGCGCGCTGCTCTGCCCCGGCCCCGAGACTCAACCCGCGTGCGCCCTGTGGGATTTCATCCAGAACTACATGGACGTCAGCCGCCCCCTGCCCGACCTGCCGCAATACGAGGAATACCGCCACCTCGACCCCACTACCGCCGAATACGACCGCCTCACCGGCCGAAATCCGCGTTTCTGGATCGACATGGACGATACAACGTTCAAACAGGTAGTCAGGGAGATGCACCGACGCGTGAACAACATCGACACGTTTCAGCGGCCAAACCTGATGGCGGGGTATGTGACGTATGTCGATTGATCAGTCCGACCGACTCTCAGCAACTGAACAAGAGCCCAACATGAGCAACGACCGCCCTGCTGAAGCTACGTGCAGCAACTCCTACGCCATCATCCGAATCCGCCACAAGAAGTCTGGAGCGATGGCATGGCGTGTTTTTCTTTATCGGGAAGGCAGTGTGAAGGTTCACAAGGAGTTCCCATTTATCAGCCATGGAGGTGAACACCCGGCGCATGCCGCTGCCGTGAAGTTTCGCAATGAGCAGATGCTCCGTTTCCCACCCCCTCTGAGCTGTACGATTCGTCAAAAGCTCCGCTCAAGTAATACCAGTGGCCTGGCGGGTGTTTCAAGACAGAAAAACGGCAAGAACACCTACTGGATCGCGCAGACAACGGCCCGTGACGGTAAAAGGCTGACCCGGTCATTCAACGTCAACACGTTCGGTGAAGAACAGGCAAAACAACGGGCAATCGATGCGCGGACAGAACAACTGGCGACGATCGAACATCGGGTTTTTCGTCAACAGGGCGCCGAAAAGCTTTACGGTGAATTGCTGCTGGCAGCCTCGACCGGTAAAGAACAATGAAACAGCGCAGGGAATGCATTTATCCCTCAGAGCTGTCCTGACCCGCTATTCGATACCCACCTGATTTCTCCCGTTGTTCTTGGCCAGATACAACCCGCGATCCGCCGCCGAGATCAGCAGCCGGCAATCGCTACCCGCCTCGGGCACCATGGTCGCCAGACCGATACTGATGGTCAGGCTCGCACCGTCGCCCGGGGTGTTGTGAGGAATCTTCAGCGCCGCCACAGTCTGGCGCAACTTCTCCGCCACCAGCCGTGCACCGCCCGGCGAGGTGTTCGGCAGCACCAAGGCAAACTCCTCACCGCCATAACGTGCCGGCAAATCCGACGGTCGCGCGCTGGCATCGCGTATCGCCGTGGCGACCTTGCGCAGCGCCTCGTCGCCTTCGACATGGCCAAAACTGTCGTTGTACGACTTGAAATAATCGACGTCGATCATCAGCAACGACAACTGGCTCTGATCACGCAGCGAACGGCGCCATTCCAGTTCCAGGTACTCGTCGAAGTGGCGGCGGTTGGACAGTCCGGTCAGGCCGTCGGAGTTCATCAGGCGTTGCAGCACCAGGTTGGTATCGAGCAACTGCTGCTGGCTCACCCGCAACGCACGGTACGCCGCATCCCGCTGCAACAAGGTCATGTAGGAGCGCGAGTGATAGCGGATGCGCGCCACCAACTCGATGGTGTCCGGCAGTTTCACCAGATAATCGTTGGCCCCGGCGGAAAACGCCGCGCTCTTGATCAACGGGTCTTCCTTGGTCGACAGGACGATGATCGGGATGTCCTTGGTGGCCGGGTGATTGCGGTATTCGCGTACCAGACTCAGGCCGTCGAGGCCGGGCATCACCAGATCCTGCAGGATCACCGTCGGCTTGATCCGCACGGCTTGCGCGATGGCCTGATGCGGGTCGGAGCAGAAGTGGAAGTCGATGTTCTCTTCGTTCGACAGCCCACGGCGCACGGCTTCGCCGATCATCGCCTGATCGTCCACCAACAACACCATGGCGGCGTTTTCGTCGGTTTTAATGTCGTCGATCTGTAAGTCATTCATGGGCGGTCACCTGAGTACTGCGGGGGCCAGGATTGCGGATAAATCGGTTCATTTGGGGAAAATCTCCAGCAATCGTGGCGCTATCTTTTCCAGTGGGCGAATTTCGACGGCGGCATCAATGGCCGCGGCGGCCTTGGGCATGCCGTACACCGCACTGCTGTGCTGGTCCTGCGCGATGGTCAGATAACCCTGCTGGCGCATGAGCTTAAGCCCTTGCGCCCCGTCGCGTCCCATCCCGGTCAATAAAACCCCGACCGCATCACCGTTCCAGTAACTGGCGACGCTTTCGAAAAACACGTCGATGGAGGGTCGGTAGATCTCGTTGACCGGTTCGGCGGTGTAGGCCAGCGTGCCGTTTTTCAACAAGCGAATATGGTGGTTGGTGCCGGCCAACAGCACCGCGCCAGCTTGCGGCGGCTCGCCTTCGCGGGCGAGGCGCACGTCCAGGCCACTGGCGCTGGCCAGCCATTCGGCCATGCCGGCTGCAAACACCTGATCCACATGCTGCACCAGCACGATGGCCGCGGAAAAGTTGCGCGGCAAGCCTTTGAGCAACACTTCCAGTGCCGCCGGCCCGCCTGCGGAAGAACCGATTGCCACCAACCGCTGGCACGAGCCCGAGCTGCGTTGTGGTGTCGGCACCGGACGCGAACGCGGGGTTTTCTCGCCGATCAACCAGCCAATATTGAGGATCTTGCGCAGCAATGGCGCCGCCGCTTCTTGAGCGTTGCCGGCACCGAGGGCCGGGGTGTCGACCACGTCCAGCGCGCCGTGGCCCATGGCCTCGAAGACCCGGTGCACGTTCTGCTGGCGGTCGACCGTGACAATGACGATCGCGCACGGGGTTTCGGCCATGATGCGCCGGGTGGCTTCGACGCCGTCCATCACCGGCATGATCAGATCCATCAGGATCAGATCCGGGGTATTTTGCGCGCACAGTTGCACCGCTTCGGCGCCGTTGTAAGCGACCCAGACCACCTGATGCGCCGGCTCGAAGGCCAGCGCCCGGCGCAGCGCCTCCACCGCCATGGGCATGTCGTTGACGATTGCGATCTTCATGCCCGCGCTCCTCCGATAAGCTCAACCACTGCGTCGAGCAGGGCGTCGTCATGAAAACTGGCTTTGGCTAAATAATAGTCGGCGCCGGCGTCCAGTCCACGGCGCCGGTCTTCTTCGCGGTCCTTGTACGAGACCACCATCACCGGCAGCGATTGCAGACGGTTGTCGCGACGCAACAGCGTGACCAGTTCGATGCCGTCCATGCGCGGCATGTCGATATCGGTGATGAGCAAATCGAAGTCCTCCGAACGCAGTGCGTTCCAGCCGTCCATGCCATCCACCGCGACGGCCACGTCGTAGCCACGGTTGAGCAGCAGCTTGCGTTGCAGTTCGCGCACAGTCAGCGAGTCGTCGACCACCAGTACGCGCTTGCGTGCCGCTTCTGCGACCTGATTGCCGTGGCGGGCGATGCGTTCCAGGCGTCCGGTATTGAGCAGCTTGTCCACCGAACGCAGCATGTCCTCGACATCAACGATCAGCACCACCGAACCGTCATCGAGCAAGGCGCCGGCGGAGATGTCCTGCACTTTGCCCAGACGCTCGTCCAGAGGCAATACCACCAGCGTGCGCTCGCCAATGAAGCGTTCGACCGCCACCCCGTAGACCGCATCGCGCTCGCGGATGACCACGACTTTGAGGGTTTCACCGCTGTTCTGGCTGGCCGGGCGGTTGAGCAACTGGCTGGCGGCGACCAGGCCGACGTGCTGGCCTTCATGCCAGAAATGCTGACGACCTTCGACCTGCACGATGTCGTCCGGCGCCAGATCACACATGCGCTCGATGTGCGCCAGCGGGAAGGCATAGGCCTCTTCGCCGACTTCCACCACCAGACTGCGCACCACCGACAGGGTCAACGGTACTTCGAGATGAAAACGACTGCCCTCGCCCGCCGTCTGCTCCAGCACCACCGCACCGCGCAATTGACGAACCATGTGCTGAACAGCATCAAGCCCGACGCCTCGCCCGGACACTTCGGTGACGGTGTCGCGCAGGCTGAATCCCGG
Organism: Pseudomonas sp. Seg1; assembly: GCF_018326005.1. NCBI lineage: Bacteria > Pseudomonadati > Pseudomonadota > Gammaproteobacteria > Pseudomonadales > Pseudomonadaceae > Pseudomonas > Pseudomonas sp. Seg1. The sequence continues at coordinate 1,310,747 of NZ_AP021903.1, read as the reverse complement.
CAGAAACAGGAACGTCAGCAGCTCTTCTTCGCTCAACTGCGCGGCAGTCTCCGCCGGTGATAATTGTCGTTCGATGATGCTACGGCGGACCTTTTCCAGATCGACGCCGTTGCCGTCATCGCTCAATTCCAGGACCAGCAAACCGGCCTGATGCGAGGCCCGCAGGCGGATCAGGCCTTCCTCGGACTTGCCCTTGAGCAAACGCTGCTCCGGGGTTTCGATGCCGTGATCGACCGCGTTGCGCAACAAATGCGTGAGCGGCGCCTCAAGCTTTTCCAGCACATCGCGGTCGACCTGGGTTTTCTCGCCTTCGATCTCCAACCGCACCTGCTTGCCGAGGCTGCGCCCCAGGTCACGCACCATGCGCGTCTGACCGCTGAGCACATCGGCAAACGGCCGCATGCGACAAGCCAGAGCGGTGTCGTAGAGCACTTGTGCGCGCTGGCTGGCCTGCCAGGCAAACTCGTCGAGTTCGGCGTTCTTTTCTGCCAGCAGTTGCTGGGATTCGGCGAGCAAGCGCCGCGCATCTTCCAACGACTCCAGGGCCTCAAGGCTCAGTGCATGCTCCTTGAGATGCACGTTGAGATTTTCCAGGGCGCGCAGGCCGTTGTTCTGCATGCGCTTGAGGCGTTGCATGGTCGCCAGATGTGGCTTGAGGCGCTGGGTTTCGACCAGCGACTTGCTCGACAGGTCGAGCAGGCTGTTCAAGCGTTCGGCGGTGACGCGCAATACGCGCTCGCCACCTTCGGTGGTGCGTTTGTTCTTGCGTGGCGTCGGCTCGGATACCTCGACAGGGATTTCCACCGAAGGCGCCAGCAGCGGTTCGATTCGGGGCGGCGGCTCAAGCTGCAACTCGGCCATGACCGGGGCAGCCACCGGGGTGACCGGGGTCGAAGGGTCGAGCAATTGCCCCATCAAGGCGACATACGCCTCGATGTCTGGCGGTTGCGGTGCGTTCGCCGGTGTCGCGATGCGCATCAGCAGGTCGGTGCCCTGCAACAACGCGTCGATGTGTTCCGGGCGCAGCAACAAACGCCCCTCCTGCGCGCTGACCAGACAGTCCTCCATCACATGCGCGACGCTGACGCCGCTGTCGATGCCGACGATCCGCGCCGCGCCCTTGAGCGAGTGCGCCGCGCGCATGCACGACTCCAGTTGATCGGCCTGGGTCGGATTGCGCTCCAGCGCCAGCAGCCCGGCACTGAGTACCTGGGTCTGGGCTTCGGCTTCGAGGCTGAACAGCTCCAGCAGGGAGGCGTCGCGCATTTGTTCGGGGGTCATGTGAGGCTCCGGGTCACGGCGAACAGCAGCTGTTCTTCATCCAGCCAACGCAGACTGCGACCTCGATATTGCAGGACGCCACGGGTGTATCTGGCGTTAGCCTGCGCGCCGGAACGTGAGGCGGCGTCGAGTATTCGTTCATCGATGGCGTGGATGCCGTCGACCTCATCCACCGGTACTACGACCGGCCCGCCATCGGCAGCGATGATCAGCATGCGCGGCATGATCCGCGCACCGTTGGCCGGGGCCGAGTTACCGTCCAGATCCAGCAGCTCGACCAGCGACAGGCACGCTACCAACGCTCCGCGCACATTCGCCACACCGAGCAAGGCCCGCGAGCGCTGGTGCGGCAACGAGTGAATCGCCTGCAACGGCGCCACTTCTACCAGGCTGCGAGTGGCCAATCCGAGCCATTCTTCGCCGAGACGGAACATCAGCAGCGAACGGGTCTTCAGATCGGTTTCAAGCGCCGTCGCCACTGGATCGCGCTCGTCCTGCTGCAAGGCATAACGATCGAGCAGGCGCGTGGCGGCGGCGGAATACACCGAGCAGTTACGGCAATGAATATGTTCTTCCAGCAACGGACACGACTTGTCGCCGTGGATGCCGATGCGGTTCCAGCAGTCATCGATGGCCCGGGCGTCTTCGTGGGTGACGTTCAAGGTGTCGGACGCGATCATCATTTACGCTCACTGTCGGCGGTACGGCCGCTGCGGGCGGCGCGTTCCTGCAATCGTCTGGCACCGGCGCTGTCACCCTGGGCCTGCAACAAGGCGGCCAGGTGCATCAGCGCTTCGGGGTGTTGCGGTTCGAGGTACAAAGCCTTGCGGTAGTAACCCTGGGCTTCGAGGGCCAGACCTGCAACATCGCTGAGCAGGCCGAGCCAGTAAAACACCTGCGCCACCGGTTCATGGCTGCGCAAATACTGCTCGCACGCAGCGCGGGCCTCGGCGCTTTTGCCTTCGTTGGCCAGTGCGGCGATGTTGGCCAATAGCGTGGCCGCGTCGGGATTCGCACTTTTGCTGGTCACCGGCATCGACGTCACGGAGGCAAAGGGTCGATTACGCACGGGCGGCGGCGGTGTGCTGCGCACGGGTTGGCGTACCGGCAATGGGACGGGTGCGGGAATGGGCACCGGCTCGGGCTGCGGATCGCTGTGGCGACTGAAGGCAAACGACTGCGGGATACCAATCGAACGCATGCCCAACCGCCCGAGCAGACTGCCCTCGGCCGGACCGATGAACAGCACGCCGTCGACATGCGTCAGGCGCTTGAGCACTTCGAACACTTGCTTCTGGGTCGGCTGATCGAAATAGATCAGCAGGTTGCGGCAGAACACGAAATCGAAGGCTGGCTCACTGGCCAATAGCGTTGGATCGAGCACATTGCCGACCTGCAAACGCACCTGCTCGCGGACGATTTCGTTGACCCGATGGCCGTCCTGTTCAGGTGTGAAGTGCCGCTCGCGATAGTCCAGATCCTGGCCGCGAAACGAATTCTTGCCGTACAGCGCCCGCCGCGCCTTGTCCACCGACAGCGGGCTGACGTCCATGCCGTCGACCTTGAACTGATGCGGTTTGAGCCCGGCATCGAGCAAGGCCATGGCAATCGAATAGGGTTCTTCGCCGGTCGAACACGGCAGGCTGAGGATGCGCAGCGCGCGCATGTTGTTCAATTCGGCGAGGCGCTTGCGTGCCAGTTTGCCCAGCGTGGTGAAGGATTCCGGATAACGGAAAAACCACGTTTCCGGGACGATCACCGCTTCGATCAGCGCCTGTTGTTCGTCTCGCGAAACTTGCAGCAACTGCCAATACTCGTCGGCATGCGCCGCTTGCGAGAGCGTCGTGCGCTGGCGCACGGCACGTTCAATAATTGCCGGACCGACCGAGGTGACGTCGAGGCCGATACGCTCCTTCAGGAAGTCGAAAAAACGCTGATCGCTGCTCATGGCTGTGCCTCAAGCTGCGCCGGATCACGCGGCGGATTGGGGAACAGCAAAGTGCGCACCGAATCATCCAGCAAATCATTTACCCGCACCCATTGCACCAACCCCTGAGCATCCTCGCGCACCGGGCCGAGGTACGGCGCCTCACGGTTATCGAGGCCGTAAGGCTGAAACTCGTGCGGATGGCAACGCAGGGTGTCGGTGGCCTGCTCAAGAATCAGTCCGAGCCATTGCGTCGGTTGCGTTTCGTCCGGGCGGTAATGCACCAACACCAATCGCGTACTGGTGCGCGCCTCGGCAGGCTGACCGAACGTCAGCGCACTCAGGTCGATGACCGGCACCACCGCGCCACGATAGGCAAACACCCCGGCGACCCAATGCGGCGCGCGGGCAATCGGCTTCAACGGCAGGCGCGGCAGCACCTCCGCCACCTCGGTGGCGCGCAAAGCGTAGCGCTCGCTGCCAATACGAAACAGCAGGAACAACGCCGGCTTCACCACTTGCGCGGCGCTGCGTTTGGCGATGATTTCACTCATCAGACTTTGAATCGCGAGACGCCGCTGCGCAGCCCGACGGCCACCTGGCTCAGTTCGTCGATGGCGAAACTGGCCTGACGCAACGACTCGACGGTCTGGCTGCTGGCGTCGCCCAGTTGCACCAGCGCATGGTTGATTTGCTCAGCGCCAGTGGCCTGCGCCTGCATGCCTTCGTTGACCATCAACACCCGCGGCGCCAGCGCCTGCACCTGGTGGATGATCTGCGACAGCTGCTCGCCGACCTGCTGCACTTCGGACATGCCGCGACGCACTTCTTCCGAGAACTTGTCCATGCCCATCACGCCTGCGGATACCGCCGACTGGATCTCGCGCACCATTTGTTCGATGTCATACGTGGCGACGGCAGTCTGATCCGCCAGACGCCGTACTTCGGTGGCAACCACGGCGAAACCGCGGCCGTATTCGCCAGCTTTCTCCGCCTCGATCGCCGCGTTGAGCGAGAGCAGGTTGGTCTGGTCGGCGACCTTGACGATGGTCACCACCACCTGATTGATGTTGCCGGCCTTCTCGTTGAGGATCGCCAGTTTGGCGTTGACCAGATCGGCCGCGCCCATCACCGAATGCATGGTGTCTTCCATGCGCGCCAGGCCCTGCTGGCCGGAGCCGGCGAGCACCGAGGCCTGATCGGCGGCGGTGGAGACTTCGGTCATGGTGCGCACCAGATCCCGCGAGGTGGCGGCGATCTCACGGGACGTCGCGCCGATCTCGGTGGTCGTGGCAGCGGTTTCGGTGGCAGTGGCTTGCTGTTGCTTGGAGGTGGCGGCGATCTCGGTCACCGAGGTGGTCACCTGCACCGAGGAGCGCTGCGCCTGAGAAACCAGCGACGTCAGCTCGGTCATCATGTCGTTGAAGCCGGTTTCCACTGCGCCGAATTCGTCTTTGCGCTCAAGGTTCAAACGGCTGCTCAAGTCGCCGGTGCGCATGATTTCGAGGATTTGCACGATGCGGTTCATCGGCGCCATGATCGCGCGCATCAGCAGCAAGCCACAGGCACCGGCGGCCAGCACGGCCACCAGCAGCGAGATGAACATGCTGATCTTCGCTGCCGCGACGGCATCGTCGATATTGGCCATGGCCTGATCGGCGACTTTCTTGTTTTCGCTGATGATGTCGTTGAGTTTCATGCGCCCGGTGTACCAGGTCGGTGTCAGCTTTTCGCTGAACAGCTTGACCGCGTCGGCTTCCAGATTGCGCTTGTGAAGATCCAGCACCTGATCCTGAATCTGCATATAAGCGTCGTGATATTTCTCGAACGCGGCGAACTCGACCCGATCCTCGTCCGTGGTGACGGTATTGCGGTAGTTGGCCATCTGCTCTTGCAGGCGGTTTTCGAACGCCTTGTAGTCGGCGGCATCTTCGCTACTGATGCCCTGCCCTTCCTTGAGCCCGAGCAACTCCTGAGTCTGCAGGTAACTGTCGACCCAGGCGCCGCGGATCATCGAGCTGTAATAAACCCCGGGGATCGCGTCGTCGCGCACGCTGCTTTCACTGCTTTCAATCTTCAGCAGCCGCGAATACGACACGACCACCATCAGCAACATGATCGCGATAATCACCGCAAAGCTCGCCAAAATGCGTTGGCGCAACGTCCAGTTCTTCACAGTGATTCCTCGTGCCTAGGTCGAAATGCGGGGAGTATAGCCGAGGGCAGTGTTTCATTAATAAGACGCTTTTTAACCCCCGGGCCGGCCCGGCGTGGTTTGCCGGGCGGCTCTGGGGTGGGACTGTCCGCCAATCCGGGGCTGGCGTACCAGTGACGGAATGACAAAAGGAGGCGATGGATCGGTCATTCGTGACCGGCCAATGGCGGCGAAGAGCCATGATGCGCAAGAAGTTGCGCACTTGTTTTCAATTTTCAGCTACCAACTTGGCTACAGCCCATACGCCACAAGGCCTGTAGCCAAGTGCGCAAGAAGTTGCGCAGTACTGCGCAACTTCTTGCGCACTTTTACCCTGAATCCCCGCTGAAAAATCCTACAAAGCGCAGGCCAGAGCGGTTTCACCCCCGGCTCCCGGGGACCTCACAAAAGCTGGCACGCTCCTTGATAACAGTCAGGCACCCACCGGGCGATTTCGCCTCCCGGGCACCTTAAATTTATCCGCAAGGAGAGCATCCCATGGCAACACCAGCGTACATGTCGGTTACCGGCGAAAAACAAGGCCTGATCACTGCAGGCGCTTTCACCGCCGACTCCGTTGGCAACACCTACCAGGAAGGCCACGAAGACCAGGTCATGGTTCAGGCTTTCAGCCACGACGTGATCATCCCGCGTGACCCGCAATCCGGTCAGCCAACCGGTCAGCGCGTTCACAAACCTGTTGTGATCACCAAGGTCTACGACAAGGCTTCGCCTCTGCTGCAAGCCGCTCTGACCTCGGGCGAGCGCATGAGCGAAATCGTTATCCAGTGGTACCGCACTTCGGCTCAAGGTACTCAAGAGCACTACTACACCACCAAACTGGAAGACGCGATCATCGTCGCCATCAACAACAAAATGCACAACTGCCAGGACCCAGGCAACTCGCACTTCACCCACCTGGAAGAAGTGCAGTTCACCTACCGCAAAATCACCTGGACCCACGAAGTATCCGGTACTTCGGGTTCCGATGACTGGCGTGCTCCAGTCGTTTAATTACGGCTGATCGCTTCACACATCGGCCAGCTCTGCTGGTCGATGTTGTTTACGCCCCTCCAGAATTTCGCGTACGTTGACCCGCTTTGCGGCCGTCGACGAGCGCCGCTGTACAGCACGAGGAACAACGGATGTTCGCGCCGGCCAACGAAACTCACTTTGCCCTGACCATCGAAGGTCTTTCCGCCGACTTTCAGGTGTTTACCCTGCAAGGCCGGGAGGCCATCAGCCAGCCTTTTGTCTTCGAGGTGGAACTGGTCAGTGAGCAGCCGTCGCTGGACCTTGAAACCCTCCTGCACAAACCGGCCTTCCTGCAACTGTCGCCCGACGGCAGCGGCATCCACGGCCAGATCTACCGCGCCGCGCAAGGCGACTCGGGCAAGCGCCTGACCCGTTATTCCGTGACCCTGCGCCCGCAACTGGCGTACCTCGCGCACCGCATCAACCAGCGCATCTTCCAGAACCTCAGCGTGCCGAAAATCATCGGCATGGTCCTCGAAGAGCACGGCATCCAGAGCAACGCCTACGAATTCCAGACCCACTCGATCTACCCCGAGCGCATCTACTGCGTGCAGTACGACGAGTCGGACCTGCACTTCATCCAGCGCCTGTGCGAGGAAGAAGGCATTCACTACCACTTCCAGCACAGTGCCACCGCGCACAAACTGATCTTCGGCGATGACCAGACGGTGTTCCCGAAACTCAAACCCGTGGCCTATCAGCAAGACTCCGGCATGGCCGCCAGCGACCCGGTGATCAAGCGCTTCGACCTGCGCCTGGAAACCCGCACCAGCCGCACCACGCGTCGCGATTACGACTTCGAAAAACCGCGAATCACCCTCGAAAGCGAAAACCGTGGCGACGCCCTGCCCGACCTCGAGGACTACGACTACCCGGGCCGCTTCGTCGACCGCGAACGCGGCAAGCACCTGGCCAAACGCGCCCTCGAACGCCACCGCAGCGACTTCCAACTCGCCGAAGGCAAAAGCGATCAACCGTTGCTGGTCAGCGGCCATTTCCTCGCACTCACTGCGCACCCGAAAGCCAAGTGGAACGACCTCTGGCTGCTCACCGAAGTCCTCCACGAAGGCAAACAGCCGCAAGTCCTCGAAGAGTCGGTGACCAGCGACACCACCGCGCTGAAAGACGATTTCCACCAGGGCTACCGCAACCGCTTCCAGGCCACCCCGTGGGACGTGCCCAACCGCCCGCCCCTGCGCCACCCGAAACCGCGCATCCTCGGCAGCCAGAGCGCCGTGGTCACCGGCCCCAAAGGTGAAGAGATCCATTGCGACCAGTACGGCCGCGTCAAGGTCCAGTTCCACTGGGACCGCGAAGGCCAGGCCGACGACAAGACCAGCTGCTGGCTCCGCGTCTCCAGCGCCTGGGCCGGCGCCCAGTACGGCGGCATCGCCATCCCGCGCATCGGCATGGAAGTACTGGTGACGTTCCTCGAAGGCGACCCCGATCAACCGCTCATCAGCGGCTGCCTGTACCACAAGGAAAACACCGTTCCCTACGAACTGCCGGCGAACAAGACGCGCAGCACCTTCAAAACCCTGAGCTCCATGGGCGGCAGCGGTTACAACGAACTGCGCATCGAAGACAAGAAAGGTCAGGAGCAGATCTACCTGCATGCCCAGCGCGATTGGGACGAAAACATCGAGCACGACCAGAAGATTCGGGTCGGCAACGAGCGTCACGACACGGTCGAGAAGAACAGCTACACGGAATTCAAGGCCGAAGAACACCACACGGTTTTTGAGGACCGCAAGGTTGAAGCGCAGGCCAATGATCACCTGACGGTGGGAGTGAATCAGCACATCAAGATTGGTACAGGGCAGTTCATTGATGCGGGGCAGGAAATCCATCTTGATAGCGGCATCAAAGTCGTGCTGGAAGCGGGAGCTGAGCTGACGCTGATCGGAGGGGGCAGCTTTATCAAGATCGACGCCGCTGGCGTTACCATGAGCGGCCCGGTGATCAACATCAACTCCGGCGGCAGCCCCGGAAGCGGTACTGGCGCTGCTGCGGTACTTCCTGTACCGCCCAAGCCGGCCGATACCGCACCGGTCGGGCAAACGCTGGGCAACGCACCGGTCAACACGGCCGCACCAAGAAAAACCAGCGAGAAAGGCAAAGAGGCGCTCATCGTAGACGTGTGGGGAGACCCGGATTTGGGTAGTCAATTGCAATTGTTGGGGCCAGAGGACAAGGCATGAGTGAGTTCAAGGACAAGTCCATTACCGAAGGGACGCGCAAGAAGACTGACTACGAAAATGCGCAAAAATCGAGGTTGGCGCTTAACGTAGAACGCACCGATGGCGGCAAGCTGCAGATTCCGATCATGGTCGATGCTAGGACCACTGAAGAAGAAGAGAAGTATCAGCACAACACCTTGCTTGCAGTCACACCGCTGGCGCGGCTGCCTGGGCATGACAAACTGACTGAAACGCTGAAGGGCGCACTCCCCCGCCCCGGCCGTATCTATGTGTTCCTAAAAAACAAACTGTGGCGAGAACTGGAAACCGACGGCAAAGGTCAGTTGTTCGAAGTTGATGTAGCCCACTGGCGCAAGATTGCCGAGAAAAAAGGTGATGCAGACAAGCGCGACCCAGTGTGCGTTAAACAGTTCTTGATACTGGTTCCGATGTTTCTACAGGGTAGATTCGTTGGCGATCAACTGAGCATGGCTTACAGTGAGCTGCCTTGGACGTGGGAGTACATCGAATGGCTCGAAAAGGATGCGGGGCGGATCAAGGCTCGCAGTCAAAATATGGCACCTGCCTGGGCGGCGACTGCAGGTGAGACGCAGCATTGGAAGGCTTCTTTGATTTACCCGGCGACACCAATAAAGGGTATTACCAAAGGACTCCGAGCGCGAGAACTGCACGTAGAAACCTTGCTGGAAGATCCAAGTCTATTCACTCCCGATTTGACGACTCTGCCAGCTACTACACTCATCAAACAACTGGAAAAGTACCAACAAGAGCTCGCGGGGCATCTGAACACTACCCCGCCCTCGCCTCCCGATGCTTTACCCGCAAGTACCGATGTGCTCAGCGAGTATAAACTCCGTGACTACCCGCATTTGGTGGGGTTCATCGTCGACGATCCATTGTTTACATTCCGTCATGCTGTCGCTCAGTGCAGATTGGCAGTCGAACTGCTTCAAACTCTCAACGCACTTGTTCCATATCAACCTTTTGGTCACTACGCCGAACTCCTCTATCAAGAAGTGCTGTCACCTGCAGGCAGTTTGAAAGACTTGCTACCGCACGTCGATGAGGATGGATTAAAAAAGACCACCCTCCATGCTGAGCGTGAAAAAGCTCGAGAAGTTATCTATATCCAGCAAGAACGCATGCTTGACTTAGTTAACAAAAGCTTGCCTTCAATCTGGAATGACTACACCTACAGTAAGGATGAACGGCTGTTAGAGCCCTACGCTCTATTGGTTGAACTGTTGGAAATACTAGGTTGCTCGGCAAAAAAATCTGATCCCCGGTGTATTGAGCCAGAGGACAGCAAAGTCAGTGCGGCGGTGTTAAAGCTGAGTAGAGACTTGGCTGCCGCAACTAACGCTCTGACCAAAGATTTGCTGCCGACGACTAACGGTGAATTACCAGCGACAGCGAGCAAACTTGCTGCATTCAAGAGTACTGAAAAAGAAGCGAATCCGGAAAACCTTGGGCTAAGTTCTCTATCATTGTTCAGCAATTTATACATCGGACAGAACGTAGCGCTCGCAGTAGATGAAGTAGCCGCGCATATTGCCCACGCCACCGCTGCCATAGCAAAAAAAGTAGCTGAGAGCGAAAATATTACTCAAGTTGAAATGGTCAGAGTATTCGGACCAAGCTTTACGTTCGCCAACAAACTTTCCAGTAAAGCAAAAAATCTGAGGTTGATCACTCAAGGTGAAGCCTTGGGTCAGAACCTGGTTGTATTGGGTATACATGGCGCCGGATTGAGTTTCGGAGTCACGCCGGACGAACGAACTACTCTCACGCGTAAAAACTTCCTTGTGGCGAATTTTGAAGGAAGAAACGGACAAATCGTTGGCACGACAAGCGGCAAAGTAGCGGAACGCCTGTCCTTCGCTAAAAAAGAGCTTGGATATGTAATGGTGGTGGCAGGTTCTGCAGATGATCCGATTGTTCAAGAATATATGCGTTGGCGCATGGCGATGCCTGCTATGGCATCGGCAGAGAAACTGAAAAAAAATATCGCTCTTCCTGGGATAGCAACGGCATTTGCGGCATTTAGTTTATATGCTAATACGGTGGGTGCTAAATCGATCTATGACAATGGCGAGCGCGCTAGATTTGGCGTTGGCGTGCTAGCTGCGTCAGCTGACCTCGGATTGGCAGCAAACAATGTGGCATTAAAGATTTTAGAAAACTCAAAGGCGAATAAATCACCTTGGCTTGCGTTCTGGGAGGATGGCCGTTTTGATACAAAAAACTTAAGCAAACGTCTAGCACAAAACCTCCTTAAAAGGACAGGAGATACATGGCTAAATTGGACACGTGTAGGCTCAGTCGTGGCCATTGCTGCAACCACAGTGCTGTTCATATGGGATGCAGGCCGTTCTTTCCAGCAAGGAGAGAATAAAGTAGCGATGGCCTACAGTATAGCCGCGCTGGGGTCTGGAATGTGGGCTTTTTATTCAATAGGATTGTTAGCCAGCCCGTGGATATTAACTGCAGGTGTTATTTTATTCGTCACTGGCTTGATCGGCAGCGTATTACTAACCAATAGCCCACTGGAGCAAGTTGTTAAACAAGGTCCATTTGGCGACAGCAAGGGGCTGACACACTTGAACAACCCAGTAATTGCCTACCAACAATTACTAGGCTTTTTGGGAGCACCACGATTCAAAATTACGCGACTGCGTGACTGGCAAAAAGAAGCAAAGAAAGAAGAACAAGAAAAAATAACTCTTACAGCTAATGAGCTCAATGTAAAGTTAAACCCATACGACTGGATTGTTGAGCTACAGACACCTCTGCTAGGTCACTTCGAAAACGGAATAAACTTCAAAATAAGAGCTAAAGAAATAGTAAGAACACTACAAAACAATACGGGATGGAACTACCGACCACCAGTGGACATAACTCGTGAAAAACTTGGCGGCGTAGTACTAGATGATTCACGCATAATCTACATACTTGCCCATCAAAATCAAGTAATAGAGGAAAATAACATTAGACGCAACTTTACCACTTGCGAATACAGCCTGAAAGTTTACGGGCAATTTGAGCTTGGACAACCTCAATGCCTAGCAGAAGATCCATTCCCTGAATACCGTAATATTATTTTACCACAACCGAAGCCAAGCTCATGGGAGCCATACCCTGGTCCTCAGCCAACTAATAAAGATGGGGCAGACGACGTGCCTTATTGGTTGATAGAACAGAGAGATTTCTTAAAAATATGAACCCTAAAGAACTTCAAGCCAATAGATACGGAATTGCGGCGTTCAATAGTCAGGTAATTCCTAAATTACCTGCTCACAAACGGACGGAAGAATCGAAGAGTTTCGGATTACTTCGAAGCACTCTCCACTGGGGAAACTATGCAAATCTTGAGCCCTGGCAGGACGTAAGTGCACAGCTTCATCAACTCAATAACCGTGAGAAAACTAAAGATGAAAACGAAACCTACTCAAAAACCAATGAACACTGGCACTTTGACAACTCAAGTAAAATCCAAATATTGCACCCATTTTTAAAATGGAGTTGCATAGCCTTTGTACCTTGGATATTTTGGACGTTAGTTATGTCCGGGGCAATATCCCGACCTCTAGATCACATGATGAAGAACCATAGTACGTACTCCTCAATGGCGATCGCTTCAATCATTCCACTACTCGCCCTTCTAATGATGGGATTTAGCTCCTGGTTCATGTGGTCTGACGAACCAAAATATAAAAAATACCTAACCCAAATGTCGTTTGGCATCCTGACATGCACTACGGCATCAGTTATCGATTATGGCAATCCTGTGTACGGCGAAAATCTTCTGATAGGAAGTGCAGCCATGGTAGTTAGCGTAGTCATGGGACTGGTAGGATGGGACTACTTATTTGTTAAGTATCTACAATTTTTCCAGCACGATGGCAGCGAATTCAATAGGAAAACGGGAATACTCACCGTCGCTCGCCGTTTTCGTCCAGCCTTCTCTGCGCCATTTTATGAATTCGATGCATCGATGGAATTGCGACCATCTCCCCACGGCAACAGCAGTACGGCTATTTGGTTACATCACCGTTACAGTGATTTCGAGATTTTTCTTGGAGGCAAGGTCCAATCGTTAGGAATGAGTCGTGAAGAATGCTTGGCATTCTGGGATACCTTGCAGCGCTATATGGACGTAAGTCAACCATTGCCGGAATTACCACTCCTTGAACAATTCCGCCATCTAGATCCGACCACTGCGGCTCATGACAAACTCTCCAACCGACCACCACGCCGTTGGCGCGATACTAAATACAAAGTATGGGATCGCACCGAACGACCTGCCATGATGAAAAAAAACCTGAATTATCCTTGGCAAACTGAAGCCTGCATTTTGGCGGCCGAAATTGATTCCACGTTGAGTATCGAAGACTACTATCATTCTCAAGAGAAGAAAGGCATTAATTCCACCCCTAAAGCAACTGATTACGATAATATTCACCGCCCATGATTATCTATATTGCCAATATAAACAAAATGCACTCTTGTCAGGATCCAGGCAACTCGCACTGCTCCCACCTGAAAGAAGTGCAGTTCACCTACCGCAAAATCACCTGGACAGCCGAGCTTTCTAAATGACTGGTAGGGCAAACATACCTTATGCAACAGGTGCCTACCGCAGCAATAGCGATTCACCATTACCTCCTCCGAAATGGGCTGAGGATGCTAATAGGTCAGGGAACTTTGACACGCATCTAGCCTTTGGTCATTACGCTAACTTAGAACCTGCGACCGAGATAAATAATCAGTTACAAGGTGAAGAGCGAACGATATATCGGCAACAACAAAACCAAGGAAAAGAGGAAGGAACCTATTGCGACGCCAAGCGCTGGCGCTTTCAAAATTCAAGCAAGATTCCACAGATTATTCTTGCATGTAAAATGATGTGCTTTTTCTTCATATGGGTTCTTTGGGGAACGGGACTCATAGTTGAGTTCCTACCTGACACCGGACGTAAAGACTTCAATGCATTTCTGATTCTAGTGTCATCGTTTCTAGTTGCCGCGCTAATGATTAGCTCACTCGCTCTTTACATGAACGGAAAAATAGCCGTTCATTACTTGCAAATAATAGGTTTTTTTACATTATCCATATCTGCCTACTCACAGACGGGGGCGCTATGGGGTAGTGATAAGCTACATATTTACTTATGGTTCGGCACCCTTCTTTACTTTTTGGGTGCTGTTGGCTTCAATTGCCTGCTGTGGGTTTATAGCAAGTTGAGCACCCACGACGGAAGCGAGTTCAACCGCCTTGACGGTATGCTCCGTTTCAAGCGTCGCTTCCGTCGACTCTTCGTTGCCCCATTTGAAGAGTTCGATCCGGTGCTGCAACTGCTTCCAAGCGGTTATGGCTCCCACGACTACGCGTTGTGGCTGCATCATCGCTATACCGACACCAAAATTTGCTTGGCGACCAAGGTTCACTCGCTGGGATTGGATCAGGCCAACACACTCGCTTTTTGGGATTGTCTACAGCGTTACATGGATATCACGCAGCCACTACCTGACCTGCCTGTGCTTGAGCAAAGTCGACATCTTGATCCCGTGACAGTGGCCCACGACGCAAAAACTGGCCGCAACCCACGACGATGGAGAGATCAGTCGGAGAAAGGATGGATCACAGGCGGCCAGAAGGCTCTGGCCAAGCAGTTGCAGGAATATCCGTGGCAAAAAGAACCCTGCATCGTTAAAGCGCGTATCGATCCATCGTTGACGATTGAGGCGTATTACCGCGCTCAAGAAGCAAACGGGATACATGCCACTCCGTAAGCCGATGACTTCGATAATATTCATCGTTCATGATTACCTATGTCGCCATCAACAACAAAATGCACAACTGCCAGGATCTAGGCAACTCGCACTTCACCCACCTCGAAGAAGTGCAGTTCACCTACCGCAAAATCACCTGGACCCATGCAATATCCGGTACTTCGGGTTCCGATGACTGGCGTGCTCCAGTCGTCTAATTACGATTGATCGCTTCACACATCGGCTAGCTCTGGTCGATGTTTTTTTCTAACGAAGGAGATCGAGGTATAGATATCAACTAGAACTATCTAGCGAAGGGGTAAAGGATCAAAAAGACACACGCATCAAGGCGTTAGCACTTTCTAGTACAAACATTAGGCGGTCGAATGCAGGGCGCGGTGGTGCCAATTCCGCTTAAGGAGGTTAAATGACTACTTTAATACCAGACAAAAACGCCATCGAACAAGCACCAATCACGGGCGATGTCCAAATGTCTTGGACAATCAAAGCATTACCTCACAATACTTCAATCATGGACATGGGCATGATTGTACTTACCCTAATCGGACTAACCGCACTCTTAAATGGAATATATGAAATATTTTATCTTGAGCTCCCACTACGGCAACGCTCAACATTCCTAAGCGCACACTTCGGAATTGTATGTCTATGTATGACTCTATATTTCTGGACCTTAGTTATACGGCAAAAATATATATACCACTATGTTGTTACCGACAAAGAAATCGATGTCAAATACAAAACCCACTTCCCGAAGTTTGCGGGAACCTTCTTCAAATGGCTATCTGGGATATTCATCTTCACAGTTTTCATATTTATTATCTTTAATCCATCAGCAGCATGGCTACTGGCCGGTCCCGCTGGAATTTCTATTGTGAGCGCCATACATCTTTTAAATTGGAAAAACCCAACAAAAAGTTTAAGATTCACTTGGGATCGACCAAATCTAGTAATTACCGATAGAAAGCGGAACTTAGTTGCCATTCAGCGCCGTCACAACCCAGAAATGCGCCTTGAAGATAACTACCTTTATATACCGGTACACCTACATAAAGCTGATATTGACAAATTCTTAGTACTCGCAAAGAAATTTACTCGGCCGTCTACAGATTTTGAAGAGGGCCGCGACAAAAATTAATTATTTTTGCAAGATCAAAAAAAACAGCAACTAGGTCTTAGTTTAAAACCTGAACTGACCAATGAGCAAACATATGTCAGACATGCATTAAGCTTAGCAAATATTAACCCCCTTATCGCTCGGCTCGTCGTACCTGAAAACTGGTGCGGTGAGCAGTCTCAACTTAAACTGCGATTGAGTGTTCAGCCTGACACTGCGAATGCTCCCCTGAAAGCTACGGACGAATACCTGTATTACCCCATATCCTTAAGTTTTCTTGGGGCTGGAAAAAATAGCGTCGTTAATGGCGAGCCATCCGTCCGAGCCAGTCGAATACCATTACAGTGGGTCGACGTGAAACCGGAGAATCTGCATGCTTGAAAACAAATATGATCGGCTGCCTCACGCAGGTGATGTCGAGAGAGAACCGGGAACTGAGATAGTCTATTTATCACCGAAACCGGTACCGACCGGAGTGCTACCTTTCAGTGCGCGCCAACTGCACCGCTATGCCAATGAGGTTTTCTTAGACTTTGCCATCTCCCGAGGAAATTTTGAGTTTATGGCCCGAGCAGGAATTGGGGCGGTAATGTTCCTGTTAATTTTTCTGTTTTTTACAACGGGGTTTGGGTCTTGGATAAGAAGAGATGTAGAGCCGTTTTGGAGTAGTTGGCTTGATTTCTTTACAAGCATTGCTGTCTGGGGTTTTGTGGGAGCACTTGCAACTCTTTACCTTTGCGTATTTTTCTTTGCAATTCGCCAAGCCAGCAATCAACCTCCCATACGCTTCAATCGCCAGCGTCGGGAAGTGGTTTATGTTCCCAAGAAGGGAATGACCCCTCGTTATGTGCCGTGGGAAGAGGTTATCGCGAGCGTTTCAGTTAGCAAGCTGATCACCCAATATGCTGTAATCCCCGAGTTCAAACTTATGATCGGACTTCGCGACAAAAATGGCGATGTGCTTTGGGTCAGTGTTCCAAGTGGAAATTTGAACCAAGCCATAGCTGAGTGGGAGGCGATACGTGTCTATATGGAGGAAGGGCCTCAAGCGTTAACCATGAAGCAATCAGATGAATTCGAAGCAGGATCAGTCGCGTATTTTCATATGTGTAGACAAGGGTACCGTTCTCATCATTCATTCCTTCGGTATATCTGGGGATTTTTGATTATTCAGTTTTTCAGTGGCTGGACGATACCTTGTTACATCGCAGCCTGGATCAATAACCGCCCCAAAGCCGCCTTCCCTAGAGAAATCCTGGAATGGTCAAGATCTCTCCCCCTCGAGCAATACGCTATGCCAAGCGAAGCGTTGCTCAAGGAGAGCGCCGAAATCAGGAAGGCCTTCGCCAAAGGTCAGAACCTGTTGGATTACTTCAAGGTGAAGCTTGCAGAGCCATCTCGCGAGACCGAATCCACCAACTGATGAATAGTGCCTTTGACGATAAATACGACCGACTTCCTCACGCCGGAGACTTCGAAACAAAATCCGGCATTGAAGTGGTTTATATTTCGCCACGGCCCATCCCCACAGGAATGCCACCGTTTAGTGCACGTCAACTGCATCGTAATGTGAACTAAACTTTTCTGGACTTCGCTATCGGGCAAGGTAATTTTGAATTTATGTCACGAACCGGCATCGGGTCGATAATGCTAATCGTGACACTATTATTCTTTATCTCAGGATTCGCGTCTTGGATTAGAAGGTATGAAGAACCCTTCCTTTATGCTTGGTTGAAATTTTTCTTCAACCGCGTGCTGTGGTCGATTATCAGATCAATCTCTCTAACATACATTTATTTTTTCTTTCAGGCAGCGCACCAAGTATCTCTTTAGCCACCCATCCGTTTCACTCGAGAGCGCCGCGAAGTTGTATTCACCCCCAAAAAAACACGATAACCGGTGCTATATACCTTGGGAGGATGTCATTGTTTGCGCATCTGTTGGAAAGCTCATTACTCAATATTCAGTAATGCCTGAATTTAAATTACTGATTGGCTAAAGAGATGCCAACACAGGTGATGTGCTGTGGTCTGTGATCCCGAGTAGCAACTTGAGTCTTGCCGTTTCTGAGTGGGAGGCAATTCGTGTCTACATGGAGGAAGGAATGGTTTCCTTACCACCAGATTAATCAGATGAGTTTGAGGAAGGTACTGTCGATTTTTTCCATCTATGCCGTCGCATCTGCCGTGCGGATCACTCCTTCGTACATGAGACTGTCTCCGAATGGAAAGCCATACGCGTCTACATGGAAGAAGGCCCTTCAGCACTCCCGACACCTTAACCTGAGGAGTTTGAAGAGGGTACTGTCGCTTACTTCCACATGCGCCCTAAGGGATACCTCTCGCGATGCAATCGACAAGTACATTTCCATCACCATAAAACTGCAAAAAAAATCGCAGCTCAAAGCTGCGATTTTTCTTTTTCTACTGTTTAAACAACCGCCAACCGCACCTGCTTCTCCAACTCCACCTTCAACCCCGGCTCCAGTTTCAACTGTTTCGCCAGCTCATCCAGATAGCTCTTCTCCATGAAGTTCTCCTCGTCCACCAGCATCACGCTGGCGATGTACATCTCCGCAGCCATCTCCGGCGTGCTGGCAGCGC
The DNA here is from genome assembly GCF_018326005.1 of Pseudomonas sp. Seg1. Lineage (NCBI taxonomy): Bacteria > Pseudomonadati > Pseudomonadota > Gammaproteobacteria > Pseudomonadales > Pseudomonadaceae > Pseudomonas > Pseudomonas sp. Seg1. The sequence goes on along the minus strand of NZ_AP021903.1, from coordinate 1,292,597 downwards.
GGGCGACGTCGGTGGGGTCGAGAGGTTTGTTGAGTTCGGCGTGGAGCCAGTGTTGTAGCTCTTGGTCGTTGTCGAGTTTGCTGAACTCGCCTTCGATCAGTTGGCGCTCGCGGTCGTCGATGTGGCCGTCGGCTTTGGCGGCAGCGACCAGGGCTTTGAGGATTGCCTGGCTGTGTTGTTCGGCTTGCGCGGGTGGCAAGCGGTCGAGGGTTTGTGGCTCGGTTTGCGGTGCGGTGCCTTTTTGGGCGTTGTAGTTGCCGTAGGCTTTGTAGGCCAGCACACCCAGGGCGGCGAGGCCGCCATAGATTGCGACTTTACCGCCGACCTTGCGCACTTTCTTGTTGCCGAGCAGCAGGCCCATTGCGCCGGCCGCCAATGCGCCACCGCCCGCACCTGAGAGCAGACCGCCGAGGGCGCCTTTGCTGGATGATCCGCCAAGCAAGCTGCCCAAGGCGCCGGACGATTTGTTCTGCGAGCCGCCGGCCTTGTTTTGCAACAGATCCTGGCCGGATTTGAGTAGTTGATCGAGCAATCCACGGGTGTTCATGTTCCGCCTCCAAAACAGGGGTTATCCGGATCTATAAGGCCCTCAGCCTAGTTCGAAAGTGCCCCTGCCCTGTTTGCGAGTGTGCTTCCAGATGTTGCTCAGTAGGCGCAAGGCGTTCGCGAAAATAGATATACACTCAGGCCAATCTATAAAAACCGCCCACTGGGTACCCCTTCTCATGATGACCTTGCGTCAGATTCGTCACTTCATCGCCGTGGCCGAAACCGGCTCGATCTCCGCCGCCGCGCAAACCGCGTTTATCTCCCAATCGACTCTGACGCTGGCGATCCAGCAACTGGAGGAAGAAATAGGTGTCAGCCTGTTCAGCCGTCACGCTAAAGGCATGACGCTGACACACCAAGGTCATCAATTCCTGCGCCAGGCGCACCTGATTCTGGCGACCGTGGACAACGCCAAGCGCAGCCTGCAACAGAGCACTGATCAGGTTGCCGGGCAGTTGATCGTCGGGGTGACCAGTCTGGTCGCCGGTTATTACCTCGCGGATCTACTGACTCGATTTCAACGGGCCTATCCCAACGTTGAAATAAGAGTGATGGAGGATGAACGGCCCTACATCGAGCATTTGCTGGTCAGCGGCGAGATTGATGTCGGTGTGCTGATCCTCTCCAACCTCGAAGACCGCCATGCCTTGCAGACGGAAGTGCTGACTCACTCCCCACACCGTTTATGGCTGCCGGCGCAGCATCCGTTGCTGGAACACGACAGCATCAACCTCGCCGACGTTGCCCGCGAACCGCTGATTCAACTGAACGTCGATGAGATGGATCGCAACGCTCAGCGACTTTGGCGCGGCGCCGGGCTGCAACCAAAAATCACCCTGAGAACCGCCTCCACCGAAGCCGTGCGAAGCCTTGTTGCGGCGGGCTTGGGCGTTTCGATTCAGCCGGACATGACCTATCGCCCATGGTCACTGGAGGGCGACATCATCGAGGCGCGGCCCATTGCCGATCTCAATCAGACCCTCGATGTCGGTCTGGCCTGGCGCCGTGGTACCGCGCGCCCGGCTCTGGTCGATCCCTTCCTGACCGTCGCCCGTGAACAACCCCACGGCGGCCGCAAGCCATCTATTTAATCGAATGCAACCTTCAGTATTTAGAATTTGTCGACCTCGGAGCCGCGCACTAGTCTTGCTGCATCTATAAGACGTTCGGCTCCCGGTCACAGGGAGCGTCATGAATACACAAGAAAAGAGATCGCGGAAAATGGCTGGCGTGCAACCCCCGATGTGTACCGCGTTGTTGATCAACGGCGAACTGGTCGCCGGGGAAGGTTTCGTCGAGCCGATCCTCAACCCGGCAACCGGCGAAATCCTCACGCACATCGCCGAGGCCAGCACCGAGCAGGTCGAAGCCGCGATCCTTGCCGCCCACCGCGCCTTTGACGGCTGGTCGCGCACCACGCCGCAGCAACGCTCCAACCTGTTGCTGGACATCGCCAATGCCGTCGAAAAACACGCCGATCACCTCGCCCGCCTCGAATCGCTGAACTGCGGCAAGCCACTGCACTTGGCTCGTCAGGACGATCTGACCGCGACCGTCGATGTGTTCCGTTTCTTCGCTGGCGCCGTGCGTTGCCAGACCGGCCAGCTCAGCGGCGAATACCTGCCCGGCTACACCAGCATGGTCCGTCGCGATCCGATTGGCGTGGTCGCCTCGATTGCGCCGTGGAATTACCCGATCATGATGGCCGCGTGGAAAATCGCTCCGGCCCTTGCCGCCGGCAACACGCTGGTGTTCAAACCGTCCGAACACACGCCGTTGTCGATTCTGGCGTTGGCGCCTGCGTTGGCCGAAATCCTCCCGCGTGGGGTGATCAACATCATCTGCGGTGGCGGCGAAGGCGTCGGCAGCCATCTGGTCGGCCACGCTAAAGTGCGCATGGTCTCGCTGACCGGCGATATCGTCACCGGCCAGAAAATCCTCCAGGCCGCTGCGAAAACCCTGAAACGCACGCACCTCGAACTCGGCGGCAAAGCCCCGGTGATCGTCTGCAACGACGCCGACATCCAGGCCGTCGTCGAAGGCGTGCGCACCTACGGTTATTACAACGCCGGTCAGGATTGCACCGCTGCTTGCCGGATCTACGCCCAGGCCGGCATCCACGACAAATTGGTCGCTGAGTTGGGCGCAGCAGTCAGCAGCCTGCGCTTCGCCGGCAAACGTGATGCCGATAACGAGATCGGCCCGCTGATCAGCACCCGCCAGCGCGACCGCGTCGCCAGTTTCGTCGAACGCGCCCTTGGTCAGCCGCACATCGAACGCGTGACCGGTGCGGCGGTGCATTCCGGCGCCGGTTTCTACTATCAGCCGACGCTGCTCGCCGGTTGCAAACAGAGCGATGAAATCGTCCAGCGCGAAGTGTTCGGCCCGGTGGTCACCGTGACCCGTTTCGACGAACTCGCGCAAGCCGTCGACTGGGCCAACGATTCGGAATACGGCCTCGCCTCGTCGGTGTGGACACAAAATCTGGACAAGGCGATGCAGGTTGCCGCGCGCCTGCAATACGGCTGCACATGGATCAACAGCCATTTCATGCTGGTCAGCGAAATGCCCCACGGCGGGCTGAAACGCTCCGGTTACGGCAAAGACTTATCCAGCGATTCGCTTCAGGACTACAGCGTGGTGCGGCACATCATGGCCCGCCACGGTCAGCATCTCTGACTACGCTAATAACAAGCCGAAAACGGCATGCTTCACCGCGTTCAAAACTGCCCCGACCATAATTTAAAGAAGAGGGTTCAACCATGTTCGTGCACAAGACCGCACTGCTCAGTGCAATCACCACGGCCTTGCTGGCCAGCGCCAGCCTGCAAGCGGCAGAACCGCTGAAGGCTGTCGGCGCTGGCGAAGGTCAGCTGGATATCGTCGCGTGGCCGGGTTACATCGAACGTGGCGAGAGCGACAAGGCCTACGACTGGGTGACCGGTTTCGAGCAGGAAACCGGCTGCAAGGTCAATGTGAAGACGGCTGCGACCTCCGACGAAATGGTCAGCCTGATGGCCAAGGGCGGTTACGACCTGGTCACAGCATCGGGCGATGCGTCGCTGCGGTTGATCGTCGGCAAGCGCGTGCAACCGATCAACACCGCGTTGATCCCGAACTGGAAGACTCTCGACCCGCGCCTGAAAGATGCGCCGTGGTACGTGGTCAACAACCAGACCTACGGCACCCCGTACCAGTGGGGCCCGAACGTGTTGATGTACAACACCAATGTGTTCAAGACGGCGCCGACCAGTTGGAACGTGCTGTTCGACGCGCAGGATCTGCCCGATGGCAAGCCGAACAAGGGCCGCGTGCAGGCCTATGACGGCCCGATCTACATCGCCGATGCGGCGCTGTATCTGAAATCGACCAAGCCTGAACTGGGCATCAGCGATCCGTATCAACTGACCGAAGCGCAGTACAAAGCCGTGCTCGATCTGTTGCGCGCACAGCAGCCGCTGATCCACCGCTACTGGCATGACACCACGGTGCAGATGAGCGACTTCAAGAACGAAGGTGTTGTCGCTTCCAGCGCATGGCCGTATCAGGTCAACGGTCTGATGAACGAGAAGCAGCCAATTGCTTCGACCATTCCGAAAGAAGGCGCTACTGGCTGGGCTGATACCACCATGTTGCACGCCGAGGCCAAGCACCCGAACTGCGCGTACAAGTGGATGGACTGGTCGCTGAAACCGAAAGTCCAGGGTGATGTGGCGGCGTGGTTTGGTTCGTTGCCGGCGGTACCGGCGGCGTGCAAGGAGAGCGAACTGCTCGGCGCCGAGGGCTGCAAGACCAACGGCTTTGATCAGTTTGACAAAATCGCCTTCTGGAAAACCCCGCAGGCTGAGGGCGGCAAGTTTGTGCCGTATAGCCGCTGGACCCAGGACTACATCGCGATCATGGGCGGCCGCTAAGCCCGAGAGCAACTCGGTCAAGCTCCCTTTCCCTCTCGCCTCCTGGAGAAGAGGGAGCTAAAAGCGGATGGCATTCACCGTTAGATGCCGATCATTCCCACGCTCTGCGTGGGAATGCATCCGGACGCTCCGCGTCCATTTGCACGAGGTGACGCAGAGCGTCACAGGCTGCATTCCCACGCAGAGCGTGGGAACGATCACTCGAAAAAGTCCAGGCAGGGCCGCTGCGACGGCCTTCGCCTTTTTGGAGCACCGCACCATGACGCTTGCAGTCCAGTTCACCAACGTTTCCCGGCAGTTTGGCGAAGTGAAGGCCGTTGACCGGGTTTCCATCGATATCGAGGACGGCGAGTTCTTTTCCATGCTCGGCCCTTCCGGCTCGGGCAAGACCACCTGCCTGCGCCTGATCGCCGGGTTCGAACAACCGAGCGCCGGCTCGATCCGCATTCACGGCGCCGAAGCGGCCGGTCTGCCGCCGTATCAACGTGATGTAAACACGGTGTTTCAGGATTACGCGCTGTTCCCGCACATGAACGTCCTCGACAACGTCGCCTATGGATTGAAGGTCAAAGGCGTCGGCAAAACCGAACGGCACAAACGTGCCGAAGAAGCCTTGGACATGGTCGCCCTCGGCGGCTACGGCGCACGCAAACCGGTGCAGTTGTCCGGTGGTCAGCGCCAGCGTGTCGCCCTCGCCCGCGCGCTGGTCAATCGTCCGCGCGTGCTGTTGCTCGATGAGCCTTTGGGTGCACTCGACCTGAAACTGCGCGAGCAAATGCAGAGCGAACTGAAGAAGCTGCAACGCCAACTCGGCATTACTTTTATCTTCGTCACCCACGATCAAACCGAAGCGCTGTCCATGTCCGATCGCGTCGCCGTGTTCAACAAGGGCCGCATCGAACAGGTCGACACGCCGCGCAACCTGTACATGAAACCGACCACCACTTTCGTGGCTGAATTTGTCGGCACTTCAAACGTCATTCGTGGTGATCTGGCTCGCCAAATCAGCGGTCATCCGCAGCCGTTTTCGATCCGTCCGGAACACGTGCGTTTCGCCGAGGGCCCACTCGCCAGCCACGAAATCGAGATCAGCGGATTGCTCCACGACATCCAATATCAGGGCAGCGCCACGCGCTATGAATTGAAACTGGAAAACGGCCAGACCCTAAGCATCAGCCACGCCAATAACCAGTGGATCGACAGCAGCGCACAACACCAGACCGGCCAGCGCCTCAGTGCGCGCTGGGCGCGGGAAGCGATGATCCCGCTGCACGACACCGTAACAAGCGGGGTGTGACATGAGCACGCTCGCGATGACTCAATCGCCGCCGTTGCGCAGGTTTTCCAACCTGCTCTATCGCAAGCCAAATCTGTATCTGTCGATGCTGCTGGTGCCGCCGCTGCTGTGGTTCGGCGCGATCTATCTGGGCTCGTTGCTGGTGCTGTTGTGGCAGGGGTTCTACACCTTCGACGACTTCACAATGGCGGTCACCCCTGACCTGACCGTGGCGAATTTTGCCGCGCTGTTTCAGCCTTCGAATTTCGACATCATCCTGCGCACGCTGAGCATGGCCATCGTCGTGTCGATTGCCAGCGCCATCGTCGCGTTTCCGATCGCCTATTACATGGCGCGCTACACCACCGGCAAGACGAAAGCGTTTTTCTACATCGCGGTGATGATGCCGATGTGGGCCAGTTACATCGTCAAGGCCTACGCGTGGACATTGCTGTTGGCCAAGGGCGGTGTGGCGCAGTGGTTTGTGCAGCACCTGGGACTTGAGCCGGTATTGCAGTTCATCTTGGGGATTCCCGGCGTGGGCGGCAGCACCTTGTCGACCTCGCATCTGGGGCGGTTCATGGTGTTCGTCTACATCTGGCTGCCGTTCATGATCCTGCCGATTCAGGCTTCGCTTGAGCGCTTGCCGCCGTCGCTGTTGCAGGCTTCCGCCGACCTTGGCGCCAAGCCGCGCCAGACGTTTATGCAGGTGATTCTGCCGCTGTCGATTCCCGGAATTGCGGCCGGTTCGATCTTTACTTTTTCGCTGACATTGGGCGACTTCATCGTGCCGCAACTGGTCGGCCCGCCGGGTTATTTCGTCGGCAGCATGGTGTACGCGCAGCAAGGTGCGATCGGCAACATGCCAATGGCCGCCGCGTTTACGTTGGTGCCGATTGTGTTGATCGCCATCTACCTGTCCATCGTTAAACGACTGGGGGCCTTCGATGCACTCTGAAAAGGCTTCACTAGGTTTACGCATCGCGGCCTGGGGCGGGTTGGTGTTTCTGCACTTCCCGATCCTGATCATCTTTCTTTACGCCTTCAACACCGAGGAAGCGGCGTTCAGCTTTCCGCCGAAAGGCTTCACGTTGCACTGGTTCAGCGTGGCGTTTTCGCGGCCTGACGTTCTGGAGGCGATCAAGCTTTCATTGCAGATCGCAGCCATCGCCACATTGATTGCGATGGTGCTTGGCACGTTGGCTTCGGCAGCTCTGTACCGCCGGGACTTCTTCGGCAAGCAGGGCATTTCGCTGATGCTGATCTTGCCGATTGCGCTGCCGGGGATCATCACCGGGATCGCGCTGCTGGCGACCTTCAAGACGCTGGGGATCGAGCCGGGGATGTTCACCATCATCGTCGGCCACGCGACCTTCTGTGTGGTGATCGTCTACAACAACGTCATCGCCCGCCTGCGCCGTACTTCGCACAGTTTGATCGAAGCTTCGATGGATCTCGGCGCCGATGGCTGGCAGACCTTTCGCTACATCATCCTGCCGAACCTCGGCTCGGCGTTGCTGGCTGGCGGCATGTTGGCGTTTGCGCTGTCGTTCGACGAAATCATCGTCACTACGTTTACCGCCGGGCATGAACGCACTTTGCCGTTGTGGCTGCTCAATCAACTGAGCCGACCACGGGATGTGCCGGTGACCAACGTCGTCGCGATGCTGGTGATGATGGTGACCATGCTGCCGATCCTTGGCGCTTATTACCTGACTCGGGGTGGCGAGAGTGTCGCGGGCAGTGGCGGCAAATGAATTCATAACCGACACCACAATCCCCTGTGGGAGCGGGCTTGCCCGCGATGGCGGTGCGTCAGCCACCATCAATTTTGAATGGGAAGGCCTCATCGCGGGCAAACCCGCTCCCACAGGGTTCTCGATTCGGCCAGAACAACAAAAGTGTTAGTGAGGACAAACCCATGCAAACCAAACTCTTGATCAACGGCCACCTGGTCAACGGCGAAGGCCCCGCCCAACCGGTGCTCAACCCGGCACTCGGCGAAGTGCTAGTGGAAATCAACGAAGCCACCGAAGCCCAGGTCGATGCCGCCGTACGCGCCGCCGACAATGCCTTCGCCGACTGGTCGCAAACAGCGCCGAAAGACCGCTCCCTGCTACTGCTCAAACTCGCCGACGCCATCGAAGCCCACGGCGAAGAACTGGCCAAACTCGAATCCGATAACTGCGGCAAACCCTACAGCGCGGCGCTCAACGACGAGATCCCGGCGATTGCCGACGTGTTCCGCTTCTTCGCCGGCGCCAGCCGTTGCATGAGCGGTTCGGCGGGTGGCGAATACCTGCCCGGTCACACCTCGATGATCCGTCGCGATCCGGTCGGCGTCATTGCCTCCATCGCGCCGTGGAACTACCCGCTGATGATGGTCGCCTGGAAAATCGCCCCGGCGCTGGCTGCGGGTAATACCGTGGTGCTCAAGCCGTCGGAACAAACCCCGCTGACCGCGTTGCGTCTGGCCGAACTGGCGTCGGAAATTTTCCCGGCCGGTGTGCTCAATCTGGTATTCGGCCGTGGTCCTACCGTCGGCAGTCCGTTGGTTACACACCCGAAAGTGCGCATGGTTTCGCTAACGGGCTCCATCGCCACGGGCGCCAATATCATTTCCAGCACCGCCGACAGTGTTAAACGCATGCACATGGAACTGGGCGGCAAGGCGCCGGTGATCATCTTCGACGACGCCGATATCGATGCGGCAGTTGAAGGCATTCGTACCTTCGGCTTCTACAACGCAGGGCAGGATTGCACCGCTGCGTGCCGGATCTATGCGCAACAAGACATCTACGACAAGTTTGTCGAGAAGCTTGGCGCGGCGGTGAGCACAATCAAGTACGGCTTGCAGGATGATCCGTCGACTGAGCTTGGGCCGTTGATCACTGCGCAACATCGCGACCGTGTTGCCGGGTTTGTCGAGCGAGCGGTGGCACAGCCACACATTCGCTTGATCACTGGCGGCAAGGCTGTCGACGGCAACGGGTTCTTCTTTGAACCGACCGTACTGGCCGATGCGCAGCAGGACGACGAAATCGTCCGCCGCGAAGTGTTTGGGCCGGTGGTTTCGGTGACGAAGTTCACCGATGAAGCGCAGGCGCTGGAGTGGGCCAACGATTCGGACTACGGCCTCGCTTCCTCCGTATGGACGGCGGATGTAGGACGCGCACATCGCATGTCGGCGCGTTTGCAGTACGGCTGCACGTGGGTGAACACGCACTTCATGCTCGTCAGCGAAATGCCCCATGGCGGTCAGAAGTTGTCAGGTTACGGGAAAGACATGTCCATGTATGGGCTGGAGGACTACACCACGGTTCGGCATGTGATGTTCAAGCACTAAAAGCATCGCTGGCAAGCCAGCTCCCACAAGGTTCAGTGCAGCCCTTGTGGGAGCTGGCTTGCCAGCGATGGCGTCACCTCGGTTTCAGGAAGGAAACCGGCATTACGCACCACCAGGATCCCAAAACAATAACTACCGATCCGGGCGGTGCCTGCATGGCCCCGCCACGGCCTTGGCCATCCGAAATCTGCCGATTTCACGGAGCAAACACATATGAGTGCCTCACCCGATCTCGCCGCAGCCGTTGCCGACAGCGATGCCGAACAACTGCGCAAACTGGGCTACACCTCGAACTTCAACCGCAGCATGAGCCTGTGGGAAAACTTCGCTTTAGGCTTCACGTATCTGTCACCGGTCGTAGGGGTTTATACCCTCTTCGGCCTGTGCCTCGCCGCTGGCGGGCCACCGATGTTCTGGGCCTACTTGCTGGTCGGTTGCGGCCAATTGCTGGTGTGCCTGATCTTCGGCGAAGTGGTTTCGCAGTTCCCGATTTCCGGCGGCGTGTACCCTTGGGCGCGCCGTTTGGTGGGCAAGAAATGGGCGTGGATGGTCGGCTGGATCTACTCCATCGCCCTCTGCGTGACCATCGCTGCAGTCGCCGTCGGTGCTGGACCGTACCTGGCCGCCATGCTCGGTTTTGAGCCGAGCAACAACACCAACATTGTCATTGCTTTGGTGCTGACCCTGTTCGCCACGCTGGTCAACCTCAGCGGCACCAAAGTGCTGGCACGGATCGCCATGTTCGGCTTCCTCTGCGAACTGGTCGGCGCGGTGATCGTCGGCGTTTACCTGCTGATCTTCGAACGCCACCAGCCGCTCAGTGTGCTGTTCAACACCTTCGACATCAGCGTCGACGGCTCGTACCTGCCGGCGTTCCTCACGGCTTCATTGGCGGGAATGTTCCTCTACTACGGCTTCGAGGCTTGCGGTGATGTCGCCGAAGAAACCCCGAACCCAAGCGCAAAAATCCCGGTGGCCATGCGCATGACCATCTACATTGGCGGCATCGCCGCGATGTTCGCTTGCCTGGCGCTGATCCTCGCCGTGCCGGATATGCAAGCGGTGATCAACGGCACCGACAAAGACCCGGTCACCACCATCCTCAACAATGCGTTCGGCCCGATCGGCTCTAAAGTGGTGATGGGCGTGGTGATGATTTCCTTCATCTCCTGCGTCATCAGCCTACAAGCAGCGGCGAGCCGCCTGCTGTACTCCTACGCTCGCGACGAAATGGTCATCGGCAGCCGACTGCTGAAGAAGATTTCTCCTACCACCCAGGTTCCGGTTGCCGCACTGTTCGTGTCCGGCGTCCTGCCCGCCCTGATCATCGCCCTCGGTTTCTTCCTGCAAGACGCAGTGGCGACCATCGTCAGTTTCGCCGCCATCGGTATCTACCTCGCGTTCCAGATGATCGTACTGGCCGCGCTGTACGCCCGCAGTAAAGGCTGGAAACCGAGCGGCAAATTCACCCTTGGTGCTTGGGGCTGGCCAGTGAATATCGGCGCGCTGGTGTATGGCGTTGGCGCAATCATCAACATGGCCTGGCCACGTACACCGGATGCGGCTTGGTATGTGAACTATGCGATGGTGTTGAGCACTGCGATCGTGATTGGCTTGGGCCTAGTTTATATGTGGATTGGCAAGCCGTATGACCATGGCAAGGCGCCGGCTGGGGATGCGTGGAAGGTGAGTCGATAAAGCAGAATCGCCCCGGTAGATTCATTGTTACCGGGGCGATTTGCGAGACCGCACGTCGTGTAGCAATCCATAAGCTCAGGACGGCGTTATCAATTCGACTGAAGGGAAATAATTGCGGTAACGCTTGGAGTCTCTTGTCAACAAGGGCAATTTTTTAACGGCCGCATGTGCTCCGATGAAAAAATCCGCCAGAACATTATGCTTTCCACCGCCAACCTTCCGATACTTCACGAAGGCCTTACCAGCTAAAAACAGTGCGGGTCTGGGAATGTCCTGCATGACCAATCCCAGTTGATTCACTACTCCGTCCAATGCCTCAAACGTCGAAAATGTCTGTGATAGCTCTGCATAAACTATCGGATTGATAGCTAACTCATGGATCAGTGATTGAGCACGAAGTTGCTGAATCGACCAATCGGCCCAGACCGGATCGTCTTCGAGCACATCAATCAACACATTCGTATCGACCAGCACCATCAATCATCCCCTCGGAGCAAGGCCATTAAATCATCGGTTCGCCATTTGATATCGGCTTTGCCCCTTACGGCATCAAATCGATCAGGAGCTCGCGCTTTTCCCGATTCGCGCTTAGCACTATGCAGAACCACTTCGCCATGATCGTTGACGCTGAACTCAATGGCCGAGCCCGGCGTAAGATGCAAAGCATCACGAATTGGCTTGGGAATTGTGACTTGCCCCTTGCTGGTCATGGTCGTCGACATGTCATACCCCTAAAGTATTACTCAATGGAACAACGTATTACTTGATCGAGATATCCGCAACCGCCGCTTATCGCAGGATTATTTTTACCGTATTGCAGGCCTCGACCTCTTAGCCCTGGTGGCACCCATGCAGTTCATTCCGTGGACCCAAATAGATAAAGGAAAAACTAAGGCTTGGGCGGTCGGTTGCTGCTGACACTACAAAATCAGGCATTTCCTACAGATACTGCCTTCAGAAATAAGCCCGCCTTCCTACAGAAGGTATCGATAGAGCCGACTTGGCGTCTTGGGTGGCTAGCCGATAGGCTTTCTCTCGGCGGCGAAATCAGCGGCCCGGTGTCGGAGCCGGAGTAAATATCAAAACGGCGTGACCGCACTCATTTGAGTGGCGGCTCTATTCTCAACATTGGAGTCGACAAATGCCTAACCACGTCCAAAATCTTTCTGAAAGTTCTGACTTCTTCACCCCCACAATCTTCACCCGCCACAACCGCTTCCTCCACGCCTTCATGCAAGACCACGAAGCCTGGTTCTGTGTTCAGGATCTCGGTCGTCTGATGGGCTATCCGCTAAACGAACGCCTCACCCTGAAACTCGATCCCGATCAGCGCCGCCATGTCCTCCTGCGTCGGGATGGCGAAATTATCGATTGCGCGATGGTCAGCGAATCCGGCCTGTACGCCCTGCTCGTCCATCACTTCGTCCCGGAAAACCGACACCTGCGCCAATGGCTGAGCCATGAAGTGATCCCGACGCTGCGCGAAACCCAATCAAGCCCTGTGGAAAACCACCCGAGCTTGAGCTCAATGCATTGGGCAGGCGTTACTGTGCCGTTGCTGCACTGGCAACAGCAGGCGTGGGTCAAATGGCGGGATGCGCCGGAGTTGATGCACGGCCAGCGGCCGTATCCAGTATTGGGAACGTGTAGCTGATCCAAATAAAAAGGGGCAGACCTTTAAGTCCGCCCCTTTTTATTTCCACTCAAAACCGCGAAACACTCCTCATCGCATCCACCAGGTACCTCATCGCGATCCGGTCGCTCTCCGAAAGCTCTCGATAACGCTCCACCAGCTTCAGCTCATCAGAGCTGAGCCGGCGTCTTTTGCGGCCGCTGCCGAGGCAGGGAAAGATGCCCAACATGTCGGTGATGCCTTGTATTTTTGCCATGGACGATGTCCTTCTCTAATACGTCAAAGAACTGCTCAACAACCACATCGCCCTGCCCCTTTCAGCAGCGTCGTGTGCCCCACCGGTCTGAAGGTTCGCGACCGGTCATGCCCATAGAATAGAAATTAAATCGGCGCTGAAAAGGGTTATTTAGAGTAATTAGTCGAAAAAAGCAGATATGCCGTGTAATTCAGAAAGCCCTGTCGGAAAAAATACTGACATGTCTTGTTTCATTGCCAGATTGAGCCTTGTAATCAATCATTTCTGCTCGACAATCGAACCGTTTAAGCTAGCCGGCATCTGTTTATAGTCCGTTGCGTTTGGCCGAAGGCTTGTCCGAACCGTAATTTCTGATCCAGCACGTGCCAGGAAAGGCGCGGGATTGCACACGACAGGTTGTATTTATGCACCGCAGGAATTTGCTCAAAGCGTCCATGGCCATTGCGGCTTACACCGGTCTGTCGGCCACCGGCCTGCTGGCTAGCCGTGCCTGGGCTGGCAATGGTGGCGCGGCTGATGGCGAGGCTCAGGCCTTTGACTTCGAAGCGCTCAAGCGTCAGGCCAAACAATTGGCCGGCAACGGCTATCAGGACACCAAGCAGGTGTTGCCGCCGACCTTGGCGACCATGACCCCGCAAAACTTCAACGCGATCCGCTACGACGGCGAGCATTCGTTGTGGAAGGAGAACAAGGGCCAACTGGACGTGCAGTTCTTCCACGTTGGCATGGGTTTCCGTCAGCCGGTGCGCATGTATAGCGTCGATGCCAAGACCCGTACCGCCCGCGAGGTGCATTTCCGCCCGGCGTTGTTCAACTATGAAAACACCTCGGTCGACACTCAACAGTTGAAAGGCGACTTGGGTTTTGCCGGCTTCAAGCTGTTCAAGGCGCCGGAGCTGGATCGACATGACGTGCTGTCGTTCCTCGGCGCCAGCTATTTCCGTGCAGTGGATGCGACTGGCCAATATGGCCTCTCCGCACGCGGTCTGGCGATCGACACTTACGCGAAAAAACGCGAAGAATTCCCTGACTTCACCAAGTTCTGGTTCGAGACACCGGACAAGAACGCCACGCGGTTCGTGGTCTACGCCCTGCTCGATTCGCCGAGCGCCACTGGCGCGTACCGCTTTGACATCGATTGCCAGGCCGAGCGCGTGGTGATGGAAGTCGACGCGCACATCAATGCGCGCACGGCCATTGAGCAACTGGGTATCTCGCCGATGACCAGCATGTTCAGCTGCGGCACCCACGAGCGCCGCATGTGCGACACCATTCACCCGCAGATCCATGATTCGGATCGCCTGGCGATGTGGCGCGGCAACGGCGAATGGATCTGTCGACCGCTGAACAACCCGGCGACTCTGCAATTCAACGCGTTTGCCGACACTGATCCGAAAGGTTTTGGCCTGGTGCAGACCGATCACGAGTTTGCCAACTATCAGGACACCGTCGACTGGTACAGCAAGCGCCCGAGTCTGTGGGTAGAACCTACAACCGCATGGGGCGAAGGCTCTATCGATCTGCTGGAAATTCCTACAACCGGCGAAACCCTCGATAACATCGTGGCGTTCTGGACACCGAAAAAACCGGTGGCCGCCGGGGATTCGCTGAACTATGGCTACAAGCTTTACTGGAGCGCACTGCCGCCAGTGGGTACGCCGTTGGCGCGAGTGCATGCCACCCGTTCCGGCATGGGGGGGTTCACCGAAGGCTGGGCGCCGGGCGAGCATTATCCGCCAGTCTGGGCCCGTCGCTTTGCCGTGGACTTCACCGGTGGCGGCCTGGATCGCCTGCCGCAGGGCACCGGGATCGAACCGGTGGTGACCTGCTCGAACGGCAAGGTGCAGGACTTCAGCGTGTTGGTGCTGGATGACATCAAGGGTTACCGGATCCTGTTCGACTGGTATCCGACCAGTGACAGCGTTGAGCCGGTGGAGCTGCGGTTGTTCATTCGCACCAATGACCGCACGTTGAGCGAGACCTGGTTGTACCAGTACTTCCCGCCGGCGCCGGACAAGCGTAAGTATCCTTGATGACTTGAGGTGCCTGGACGGGCCTCATCGCTGGCAAGCCAGCTCCCACAGTGTTCAACGTTGACACGTTGGCCGTGTTTCAACACAAAACCTGTGGGAGCTGGCTTGCCAGCGATGGCGGCTCCCCAGGCACTGCATAATCAAAAGATGAAAATCAATCAATCGCGCAAATCAGACTCATGAATCGGCTGATCACGATGAGTCGCGCGCTGATACTGCGCCGGCCACACCGCTTTGCGTCCACCGAGGTCATCATCGGCATGCAGCGGCCAGTAAGGATCACGCAGCAGTTCACGGGCGAGAAAGATGATGTCGGCCTGACAGGTACGCAGGATGTGTTCGGCTTGCGCAGGTTCGGTAATCATTCCCACAGTGCCGGTGGCGATGCCTGACTCTTTGCGTACACGTTCGGCGAAACGCGTCTGGTAGCCCGGTCCTACGGGAATCTCGGCGTTGGCGGCGGTGCCTCCGGACGAAACGTCAATCAGATCCGCGCCCAGGGTGTGCAGACGTCGCGCCAGCTCAACGGTTTCGTCCGGGTTCCAGCCGTCCTCGACCCAGTCGGTGGCCGACACGCGGACAAACAGCGGCAATTCCTCCGGCCAGACAGCGCGGACGGCTTCGGTGACTTGCAGTACCAGCCGAATGCGGTTTTCGAACGAACCGCCGTACTGATCGCGACGTTGATTGCTCAGCGGCGAAAGAAACTGATGCAGCAGATAACCGTGCGCGGCATGCACTTCAACCACACTGAACCCCGCCGTCAACGCACGTTTGGCGGCATCGACAAACGCCTGAATGACCTCGGCTACCTGCCCCTCATCGAGCTGTTTCGGTTGTGTGTGTTGCGGGTCAAAGGCAATCGGCGAAGGCCCGACCGGGGTCCAGCCGCCATCGTCGAGTTTGACGCTGCCGTGCTTGCCAATCCACGGCCGATGGGTGCTGGCCTTGCGCCCGGCGTGGGCCAGCTGGATGCCGGCGACAGCGCCCTGAGACGTGATGAAGCGGGTGATGCGTTGCAGCGGTTCGATCTGTTCGTCGTTCCACAGGCCGAGGTCTTCGGCGGTTATCCGTCCGTCGGCGGTGACTGCCGTGGCTTCGGTGAATACCAAGCCGGCGCCACCCACCGCGCGGCTACCGAGGTGGACCAGGTGCCAGTCGTTGGCCAGGCCATCGACGCTGGAATACTGGCACATGGGTGATACGGCGATGCGGTTGGGCAAGATCAGTTGGCGCAGGGTAAAGGGTTCAAGCAGCAGACTCATGGGGCACCTCTCGAATCAGTGGGCAGGCTCCAGGGTTCTGTTTGAAAAGTCGACGAGTGACAGAAAAAGGTACAGCACCCGCCCCCGCGGGCAAAAAAATCGACAAGACGTCACAAGGCCAATCAAGCAGTGCTTAGAGCCTAGTCGACAACCGGGGATGAGGGAGGGTTCAGAGTGATTCAGTGTGTGAAAGGGTGCTTTCGCGAGCAGGCTCGCTCCCACAAAGACAACACCGTACCTGTGGGAGCGAGCCTGCTCGCGAATGGCGTCAACGCGGTTCGATGTGGGCAATCATCAGTTGCACGGTTTCGTTGCCCCGGAACTCGTTCACATCGAGTTTGTAAGCCAGCTCAACCCATTGAATGGTCGGATTCGGCCAGACCTCGCGGTCGATACCGAACGCAATACCGTCGAGCTTCACCGACCCGCATTCGCTTTTCAGCACCACTTTCAGGTGCCGTTCGCCCACGACCCGCTGCTCGACCAACTGGAACACACCGTGAAACAGCGGCTCCGGGAAGTGCTGCCCCCAAGGTCCGGCGTGACGCAGGGCGCGAGCCAGTTCAAGGTGAAACTCTTCAACCGCCAGCGTGCCGTCCGAGAGCAAGCGCCCGGTCAGATCTTCTTCGCGAAGTTGCCTACGGACTTCAGCGTCGAATGCCTCGGCAAACAACGGAAAATTCTCCTGCGGCAAGGTCAGACCCGCGGCCATCGCATGGCCACCGTACTTGCTGATCAACTCCGGATGCTGCGCCGCTACCACGCTCAAGGCATCGCGGATATGAAAGCCCTGCACCGAACGCCCCGAGCCCTTGAGCAGGCCGTCGCCAGCATCAGCGAAGGCGATGGTCGGGCGGAAATAACGCTCTTTCATCCGCGAGGCGAGAATACCGATAACGCCCTGGTGCCATTCCGGATCAAACAGGCACAGACCAAACGGCATCGATTCGACCGGCAAGTCCTTGAGCTGCGCCAGCGCTTCACGCTGCATGCCCTGCTCGATGGATTTGCGATCCTGGTTCATGCCATCCAGTTGTGCGGCCATTTCCCGCGCCATATTGGCGTCGGCGGTGAGCAGGCATTCAATGCCCAGGCTCATGTCATCCAGACGCCCGGCGGCGTTCAGGCGCGGGCCGACGATAAAACCGAGATCGGTAGAGGTAATGCGTGCAGCGTCTCGCTTGGCCACTTCAAGGATCGCTTTGATCCCCGGCCGTGCGCGACCGGCACGAATCCGCTCCAGACCTTGATGCACCAGGATTCGGTTGTTAGCGTCCAACGGCACCACGTCGGCGACGCTGCCCAGTGCCACCAGATCCAGCAGTTCGCCGATATTCGGCTGCGGCTTGCTCTCGTACCAACCAAGACTGCGCAAGCGCGCACGCAATGCCATCAACACATAGAAAATCACCCCGACCCCGGCCAGCGCCTTGCTCGGGAATTCGCAGCCCGGCTGATTCGGGTTGACCAGCGCATCGGCCAGCGGCAGTTCGTCGCCGGGCAAGTGGTGGTCAGTGATCAGCACTTTGAGCCCATGACGCTTGGCGGCGGCGACGCCTTCGACGCTGGAGATACCGTTGTCGACCGTGATCAGCAACTGCGGCTCACGGGTCATGGCGACTTCGACGATTTCCGGGGTCAGGCCGTAGCCATATTCAAAACGGTTCGGCACTAGATAATCGACATGCGCCGCGCCCAACAGTCGCAGGCCGAGCACGCCGACGGTACTGGCTGTCGCGCCGTCCGCGTCGAAGTCGCCGACGATGAGGATGCGCTGGCGTTGTTCCAGCGCGGTCACCAACAAGTCCACCGCTGCGTCGATGCCCTTGAGCTGCTGGAACGGAATCAACCGCGCCAGACTTTTATCCAGCTCCGCCTCGGACTGCACGCCCCGCGCCGCGTACAGGCGGGTCAGCAGCGGCGGGATATCACCAAGAAATGGCAGAGTGGCAGGCAGTTGACGAGGTTCGATACGCATGGGGTGACGGAGACTTCTCTTTAATACGTGTGATTAATCAGTTGAGGGCGAGGGCTCAGCCGCGCTCGCCTTGTAGCCATTGCAACTGGACTTCGTGCTGACCACGGTCGTCGGTGACGAAGATCGTCCCTTCGCTGATCATCACGTCCCACTTGATAACGCGAGGCATGTCCTTGGCCAAGGTCTCCAGCACTTCCTGCGGGACGGCGGCGATGTTGACGTTTTTCAGGTTCTTGATCGCCGGAATCACTTTGGTTTCCCAGACGCGCAGGCTGCCGTAGGCGAGCAGACTGGTGCGTTCGGTGCGACGCGAGCACCAGGTCAGGCGATCGGCATCTGGCTGGCCAACTTCGATCCAGTGCAGAACACGATCATCCAGGCTCTTTTCCCACAGCGCAGGTTCATCCACGTCCGACAGACCACGGCCAAACGACAACTGCTCGTTGTACCAGAGCGCGTAGGCCAGCAGCCGCACGGTCATGCGCTCTTCGGTCTCCGAAGGGTGACGGGCGATCGTCTGCTTGACGCTCTCGTAGACACTGCGGTCGAGGTCGGTGAGGTTCAGTTCGAATTTATAGGTAGTGGACGGCTGGGCCATGAACGGGCTTCTTGATACGAGGAAAGTCGGCAAGTCTAACCGATGCTGTAGGCAATCATCGAATTGATGGCGATCAACTTTGGGCGCCTGACAGCCGGCTATGTTAAAACGCTGTATCCGTTCAGCCTTGTCCTACAGGATTCAGTATGCCGTTCGCCAACAAACCGCTCAGCGGTGTGAAAGTCATTGAATTGGGTACGTTGATCGCCGGGCCGTTTGCTTCACGGATTTGCGGCGAGTTCGGCGCTGAAGTGATCAAGATCGAATCGCCGGACGGCGGTGACCCACTGCGCAAGTGGCGCAAATTGTACGAAGGCACCTCGTTGTGGTGGTTCGTTCAGGCACGCAACAAAAAGTCGCTGACGCTGAATCTCAAGCATCCCGATGGTTTGGCGATCCTGAAAAAACTGCTCAGTGAAGCCGACATCCTCATCGAGAACTTCCGCCCCGGCGTACTGGAAAAACTCGGCCTGAGCTGGGAAACCCTGCACGCGCTGAACCCGAAACTGGTAATGGTGCGCCTGTCCGGTTTCGGTCAGACCGGGCCGATGAAAGATCAGCCGGGCTTCGGCGCGGTGGGCGAATCCATGGGCGGTCTGCGCTACATCACCGGTTTCGAAGACCGGCCACCGGTGCGCACCGGGATTTCCATTGGTGATTCGATTGCCGCGCTATGGGGCGTGATTGGCGCATTGATGGCGCTGCGTCATCGCGAGGTCAACGGTGGCGTGGGCCAAGTGGTCGACGTTGCGTTGTATGAAGCGATTTTCGCAATGATGGAAAGCATGGTGCCCGAGTTCGATGTGTTCGGTTTTATCCGCGAGCGCACCGGCAACATCATGCCCGGCATCACGCCCTCCTCGATCCACACCAGCGCCGACGGCAAGCACGTGCAGATCGGCGCCAATGGTGATGCGATTTTCCAACGCTTCATGCGGGTGATCGGTCGTGAAGACTTGGCCAACGACCCGACACTGGCCAGTAACGACGGGCGTGACTTACGTCGTGACGAGCTGTATGGCGTGATCGATCGCTGGGTCAATGCGCTGCCGCTGCAAACCGTGCTCGACCTGCTCAATCAGGCCGAGGTACCAGTCAGCCGCATCTTCAGCGCCGAGGACATGTTGAGCGATCCGCAATACCTGGCCCGGGAAATGTTCCTGCACGCCAAGCTGCCCGACGGCAAACCCTTCAAGATGCCCGGCATCGTGCCGAAACTCTCTGAGACGCCAGGCTCGTCCGAATGGGTCGGACCGCAGCTCGGTGAACACAATGCGCAGGTACTCCACGATCTTGGCTATGACGAACAGCAGATCGCCCGACTGCGCGAAGACGGAGCCATTTGAGCTGAAACGCCAGCCGACATCGAACACCCATCGTGCCCACCACTGGTGGACGTGGCGGTTGTTCGGCTTATTGTTTCTGCTGGCCCTGCCCACTTGGACGCAGGCCAAACCGACGTTGATCTGGTTACTGCGCGACTTACCGCCCTTGACGATTTTCGAAGGCTCGAAAAAAGGTCAGGGCGTCATCGATCACTTGATGCCAATGCTCATCGCCGGCATGCCGCAATACGAACACACCCTGATGCGGGTCAACCGTGCCAGGGGTATGCAAATGCTCCACGAAGCTTCCTTCACCTGCGACCCGTCGCTGATCTGGAGCAAGGAGCGAGCGCAATGGATCGCGTTTTCCATCCCGGCCTTCCGCGCTGTCAGTAATGGCCTGGTGGTGCGTCAGAAAGATCGCGAGGTGCTGGCACCGTTTCTGGTGGACGGGGAAATCGATCTGGCGGCGCTTTTGGCCAATGGCAAAGAGAAGGTCGGTGTCGTGGCGGAGCGCAGTTACGGTGAGCGAGTCGACAACCTGTTGCGACAGGCCCCACAGGACGCACTGACATCCCATTACGGCAACGACGCCCTCAACAGTCTTCTATCGATGCAGCGACTGGGTCGGTTACAGGTGGTGTTGGGCTATTGGCCGGAGATCCGTTATCAGGCTCATCTGGCGCAAATAGCCGAAGACGATTTGCTGTTCTATCCAATCCGTGGCAACGGTAAATACCTGTCGGGGTACATCGGTTGCTCAGACACCGCTCAGGGCCGCCAGGCAATCAGCGAAATCAATCAGTTACTGCGTACCCTGCCCCACGATCAACTGAACCAGCTCTATGCCGATTGGCTGGATCCCGACATGCGCACCGATTACCTGGAGCAGGTCCGGGCATTTTTCGAGCAGCAGGCCACGCAGTGAACAAATTGCAGACAAAAGAAACCCCGAGAAGTGGGGAGACGACTCGGGGTTAAACGTGGCCTACATAAAGACCCGTAGCAGCAAGCGACAAGCACCGGAGCACAATGCTTGATCCTGCTGTTATGGGGTCTGACTGACAGGGATGCAGGAAGGTTCCCACAAAAAATATTTCATTTTCAGAGCGCCGGACGCTTGTCCAGGGCCGCATTGCGCAACGCCGCGATCACACAGGGCTCCAGTCGCCCTTCGGCGATCAGGACGTCTCGGTGCAAGCCATCAACAACATCGGTCAACTGACGTTTGTCGGTCAGTTGCGCCTGATTGAATTCGCGTTCCACCACAATTGCACCGCTGCTGTTCTTCAAGGTCACCAGGCATTCACCATGGGCGCCGCTTGGAGACAACGAAACCTGATACGGGCTCAGAGCCTCACCGAGCAATAGACTGATACTTTCCATCTCGATCTCCACTCAATCGTCCGAAAACATTGTGTCTGGGGCATGTCCACAGTAAATGACCACCGGCCCGAGAAGAAAGTTCTGCCTCATTCCGGTCGCAAGCATTGGAGTGTTACCGGTCGTTCAGAGCATGCACCGCGAAGATGACAGAAAAATAACCGTGCGCTTCAGGCCTCGACAGGCGGCGAAGGGGCGATAAGGTAGCTGTCCAGCAACCCTCTCATGAGCACCGCCGACACCGGCGTTTGCAGGCATCCCAGCAGCCGCAGTCTGTGTTCGCAAAGCAGCGGTTCGAGATCATTCAGCAGACTCGAGGCCACCGCACCCAGCATGATCAGCGCTCGCGCTTCACGCTGCTGCGCCAGATGCCGGATCAGGGCGAGGCCGTCACCGCCCTTGAGTTGCGGGTCGCAAATGGCAATATCGACCGCGCCGCGATGCCCCAGAGAACACAAGGCCGATGGCAGCGATGGCGCGGTCAGGACGTCATAGATGCCAATGGCATTGAGCATTTGATGCAATGCCATCAACTGAAACGGATTGGGTTCAAGAATCAGGACTTTAAGCGAGCGCATGGGCGACCTCTGAAACGACAATCGCGGACTCTCACCGCAGTTGCCGTTCACTGTAGGGCAGGCGTCTTAAGCCTCCCATCGGAAAAGTAGCCGCGTCCTATAGGACATTTCCCAACTTCAATGCGGACAACGGCAACCACTCTCCGTCCGACGCTGGGTAATATCCGTCCAGCCCCCCAGCAGTCCGCGCAACTTGCCGTCGACACTGTAGAACGGCACCGTCCACTGGTAGACCTCGCGCGGGCCACTCTTGAATTGCAATTGCCGTTTACTGAAGCGTGAGGTACGCGTGCGCAACTGCACCATGAACTCTTCATGCAGCATCAAGGCCGTGGCCTCGGGCAGCGCTTCGATCTCGATCAGCAGCCGCCCCTGCACTTGATCCTGGCGTACTGAAAGCGCCTCCTCATAACTGCGGTTGCACATGACCAGGCGTCCTTGCAGATCCCGGACGAATACCGGATCAGGCATGGAATCGATCAGCGCGTGCTGAAAGGCCAATTGATCGCCCAGGCTTTGCTCGGCAGCACCGCGCAGCTTGATCACTGCGGCCAGGCGACGATTCCACACCAGCGACAGCAGGCCGAACACGCCAAGCATTGCCATTGCCCAACAGCCCCAACCAACCAGCCGTTGCCAGAGCGAAGGCGCGGGAGGCGGTGAGATGCCCTCCAGCCATTTCAGGCGAATGGCACGTAGCTCGGCAGCGGGAAACGCCTCCAGTGCCTTGTTGAGAATGCTCAAAAGCTCAGGCATGCCCTTGCGCACCGCCAGATGATCAGCCTCCCACTTGCCTTCCACCAGCCCGCCGACCTTGAGCAGCCCCAACGGATAAAGCTGCGCACCGATTTCGTTTTCGATCGTGGCGTAAGCCTCGCCACTCTCGACCAATGCCCGCGCCTCGGCGTAGGTTTTCACCGAGCGAATTTCGATCGACGGGTGATCACGACGGATAAGATCTTCGAGTGCGTGCCGGGCTGGCAGCACCACTACACGCTTGGCCAGTTGTTCCAGCGAATCTACCGAGGGCGCCCCCGCGCGCCCGACAAACACCCAGCCTGCACCGCCAAAGGCATGGCTGAAATCGAGAAACACCTTGCGCTCGTCACTCATCGCCAGAGTGGTACTGATGTCTGCTGCCCCACTCTCGAGGCGCTCGAGCATGTGATCGGTGGAAAACGATTCATGGTGCACAAACTGCAGACCGGTCATGGCACTGATTTGCTTGAGCACATCATTGTTCAAACCGCTCCACTGCGCGTGCTCATCCTGAAACAGATACAGCGGGTACTGCACCGACGCCACCGTCACCTTAGGGTTATCGCGAATCCATTGACGCTCATGCTCATCGAGTTCGACCGGCTGAACATGTTGTGTCCGCACATCGTCACGCAGCGCCAGTTGCGCCGCCACACTGCTGCCCATACCCGCGAGCATTCCCAACACTAACAACCAGCCCAGTGCTGGTTTGAAACCTCTATAAAACAGCATTGCCACATCCTTCGTGATCGACTCACCCGTCCTTCATGGGTGAAAACCCGAGCAGTGTGGCAGCAGAAACAAAAAAGCCCGTCAGGAGACGGGCTTCAAAATGTGACAGCTTTGGCAGGCTTAAAGTGGCTTGCCGCGGTTGCCATGCTGGCTGACAAAGGCTTGCACGGCTTTCAGCTCGTTTGGCAGAACGGTGCAGCGCTCGTTTCGCTCAAACAAATCAGAAAGATGTGCAGGTAGTTCGAGAGCTTTTCCTACACCGGCTTTTTCCACCGCGTCGGGGAATTTCACCGGGTGAGCAGTCCCCAGGATCACCATCGGGATGTCCAGGCTACGGCGGCACTCGCGCGCAGCCTTGACGCCAATGGCGGTGTGCGGATCCAGCACTTCACCGCACTGCTCGTAGACTTCGGCGATGGTCTCGCAGGTTTGCGCATCGTCCACGGCCAGCGAGTCGAACAGTTTGCGCGCTTCAGTCCAGCGCTCTTGCTCGACGCTGAAGCTGCCGTCCTTCTTGAACGAGTCCATCAGACCGGCAATCGCCGCACCGTTGCGACCGTGCAGGTCGAACAGCAGACGTTCGAAGTTCGACGAAACCATGATGTCCATCGACGGCGACAGCGTGGCGTGCAAGGTTTCCTTGACGTACTGATTGCCGCTCATGAAACGGTGCAGGATGTCGTTGCGGTTGGTGGCGACGATCAACTGGTTGATCGGCAGGCCCATGTTGCGCGCCAGGTAACCGGCGAAGATGTCGCCGAAGTTGCCGGTCGGTACCGAGAACGACACCGAGCGTGCCGGGCCGCCCAACTGCAAGGCTGCGTGGAAGTAGTAGACGATCTGGGCCATGATCCGCGCCCAGTTGATCGAATTCACCGCCACCAGACGTGTGCCTTTGAGGAAGCTCTGGTCGGCGAAGCTCGCCTTGACCATTTCCTGGCAGTCATCGAAGTTGCCTTCGATGGCGATGTTGTGGATGTTCTCGCCGAAAATCGTGGTCATCTGCCGACGCTGCACTTCGGACACGCGGTTGTGCGGGTGCAGGATGAAGATGTCGACGTTTTCGCAGTGTTTGCAGCCTTCGATGGCAGCCGAGCCGGTATCACCGGAAGTGGCGCCGACGATGACCACCCGCTCGCCGCGCTTTTCCAGCACGTAATCGAGCAGGCGACCGAGCAGTTGCAGGGCGAAGTCCTTGAACGCCAGGGTCGGGCCGTGGAACAGCTCCAGCACCCACTCGTTACCGTTCAGTTGACGCAACGGCGCGACGGCGCTGTGCGAGAACACGCCGTAGGTTTCTTCGAGGATCTTTTTGAAGTCGGCGTCAGGGATGCTGCCGGTAACAAATGGGCGCATGACGCGGAAGGCCAGCTCGTGATACGGCAGGCCGGCCCAGGAAGCGATTTCTTCCTGGGTGAAACGTGGCAGGTTTTCCGGGACGTACAGACCGCCGTCGGTGGCGAGACCGGCCAGCAGGACGTCTTCGAAATTCAGGGCCGGTGCCTGGCCGCGGGTACTGATGTAACGCATGATTTCAAACCTTCGGTTTGAGCTACAAGCTTTGAGCTGCAAGCTACAAGTGAAAAGCGGCTGTGCTTTTACTTGCAGCTTGAAGCTTGAAACTTGCCGCTGGTGTTAATTCAAGTGTTCGACGCGGATCCGTACAACCGGACCGTTCACGCCAGCCAGGGCTTCGAGGGCGGCGATGGCATCGTTGATGCGCTGCTCGACCACACGGTGGGTCAGCAGGATCATCGGCACCAGACCGTCGTGTTCCTCGACTTCCTTCTGCATGATCGACTCGATGTTGATGCCACGCTCCGAAAGGATGCTCGCCACCTGAGCCAGTACGCCCGGATGGTCCTTGGCCTGAATGCGCAGGTAGTAAGCGCTTTCGCAGGCTTCGATCGGCAGGATCGGATGGGCCGACAGCGAGTCCGGCTGGAAGGCCAGGTGCGGTACGCGGTTTTCCGGGTCGGAGGTCATGGCGCGAACCACGTCCACCAGATCGGCGATCACCGAAGATGCGGTTGGCTCCATGCCAGCGCCAGCGCCGTAGAACAGCGTCGAACCGGCAGCATCGCCGTTAACCATTACCGCGTTCATCACGCCGTTGACGTTGGCGATCAGACGATCGGCCGGGATCAGCGTCGGGTGTACGCGCAGCTCGATGCCGGTAGCGGTGCTGCGGGCCACACCGAGGTGCTTGATGCGGTAGCCCAGCGCTTCGGCGTAGTTGACGTCGGCGGTGGTCAGTTTGGTGATGCCTTCGGTGTAAGCCTTGTCGAATTGCAGCGGAATACCGAACGCAATGGAGGCCAGAATCGTCAGCTTGTGCGCCGCGTCGATGCCTTCAACGTCGAAGGTCGGATCGGCTTCGGCGTAACCCAGAGCCTGCGCCTCGGCCAGCACGTCTTCGAAGGTACGGCCCTTCTCACGCATTTCGGTGAGGATGAAGTTGCCGGTGCCGTTGATGATCCCGGCGACCCAGTTGATGCGGTTGGCGGACAGGCCTTCACGGATCGCCTTGATCACCGGAATGCCGCCGGCCACGGCCGCTTCAAACGCCACAATCACGCCTTTCTCGCGGGCCTTGGCGAAAATTTCATTACCGTGAACGGCAATCAGAGCCTTGTTCGCGGTGACCACATGCTTGCCATTCTCGATGGCCTTGAGTACCAGCTCGCGGGCAACGGTGTAGCCGCCCATCAGCTCTATGACGATGTCGATCTCAGGGTTCGTGGCCACTTCGAAGACATCGTTGGTAATCGCAATACCGGTCGTCTGGAACTGAGGCTTTGGCGTGCGCATGGCAATTTGTGCCACTTCGATCCCACGCCCGGCACGACGAGCAATTTCCTCGGCGTTGCGCTGAAGTACGTTGAAGGTACCGCCACCGACGGTCCCTAACCCACAGATGCCTACTTTGACCGGATTCACTGTGAACTCCCCATAAAACGGCCGACGCTGGGTCGGCCGGAAAACAACCGCATGCTCGCGGCTCTCAATTAATGGCCCGGCGATGTGGCTGCCGGACCATGATCGTCAAGGCTGACCGTGACGATGCGAATTACTTCGCGCCCAGCGCCAGTTTGGCGACTTGTGGCGCAGGCTGGTAGCCCGGAATGACTTGTCCGTCAGCCAAAACGATGGCCGGTGTGCCGTTCACACCGATCGACTGACCGAGGGCGAACTGTTTGGAAACCGGGTTATCGCACTTGGCGGCCTTGATTTCCTTGCCATCGACCATTTTGTCCATGGCGGCTTTCTTGTCTTTCGAGCACCACACGGCTTGCAACTGCTCGTCACCCGGCGAGCCGAGGCCCTGGCGCGGGAACGCTACATAGCGCACTTCAATGCCGCGCTTGTTCAGCTCAGGCACTTCGGCGTGCAGTTTGTGGCAGTACGGGCAGGTGGTGTCGGTGAACACGGTGATGAACGATTTGGTCTCGCCCACGGCCGGATAGACCACGGTTTCGGCCACCGGGATGGCGTTGATCAGTTTGGAGATGCCGACGCGCTCGGCTTTCTCGGTCAGGTTGACCGGTTTGCCGTCCTTGAGCTGGAACAGGTAACCCTGAACGATGTACTGACCGTCAGCGCTGGCGTACAGCACGCGGCTGCCCTTGAGCTTGACTTCGTACATGCCCGGCAACGGGCTGGCATTGATGCTTTCTACCGGAACCTCGAGTTCGAGTTTTTCCAGGCTTTGACGAATCGCTTTGTCGGCCGCGTCATCGGCGACGGCAAAGGTGCTGACCAACGCAATGGCTGCGGCGGCGAAAATCTGGGTCAGACGCATGAGAACTCCTGAAGGCGGACAAATGGATCGGTCAGAACGCCCGTGCCGGAACACCGGGTCATAACCGTCCATCGTGCAAACCGGCAAAGCCTAACACATAAGGTCACGGTGGCCGAATGCGCCTGTCGCCACAGATTCATGTGCACCTGCCACACCCTCATACATGTGCAGCTGACACACATTATTGTGGCGAGGGGATTTATCCCCGATGGGTTGCGAAGCAGCCCTGAAACCGTCCACCCCGGTCTATCAGAAAAACCGAACAAGCCGAGCCTGGGGCTGCTGCCCAGCCCATCGGGGATAAATCCCCTCACCACAGGTAATTATTCCAACATTGAAGGGTGCATCAACCGCGCGGGTGATGTTTGGCGTGCAGGTCTTGCAATCGGGCGCGGGCGACATGGGTATAGATCTGGGTGGTCGAAAGGTCACTGTGCCCCAGCAGCATCTGCACCACGCGCAAGTCGGCGCCATGGTTAAGCAGGTGCGTGGCAAACGCATGGCGCAAGGTATGCGGCGACAGCGACTTGCCGATCCCGGCGACCTTGGCCCAATGCTTGATCCGGTGCCAAAACGTTTGGCGCGTCATCTGCTCGCCGCGCTGACTGGGGAACAGCACATCGCTGGGACGGCCGCCGAGCAATTCGCCGCGGCCATCGCGCATATAGCGCTCGATCCAGACAATCGCCTCCTCGCCCATCGGCACCAGCCGTTCCTTGCTGCCCTTGCCCATCACCCGCAGCACGCCCTGACGCAGGTTGACCTGCTCCAGGGTCAGGCTCACCAGCTCGGTCACGCGCAGACCGCAGGCATACAGCACTTCAAGCATGGCACGATCACGCTGGCCGATGGCTTCGCTCAGATCCGGCGCCTTGAGCAGCGCTTCCACATCAGCTTCCGACAGGGATTTGGGCAGCGGCCTGCCCAGCTGCGGCATGTCGACACGCAACGTCGGATCTACGGTGATCAGCTTTTCCCGCAACAAATACCGATAAAACCCACGCACACCCGAAAGAAATCTCGCGGTGGAACGTGGTTTGTAGTTCTGCTCCAGACGCCAGGCCAAGTGATCGAGGATCAATTCGCGCCCAGCATTGATCAGCTCCAGGTTTTTCTCCTGCAACCAGCCGTTGAACAGCGCCAGATCACTGCGATAGGCGCCTCGGGTGTTATCGGACAGGCCTTTTTCCAGCCACAGGGCGTCGAGGAATTGGTCAATCAGGGGATGGTCGATGGCAGGCATGGGCGCTCAAGACACACAACCTCGGGGCTGTGCGCAAATGTAGAGTGAACTGTAGGAATGGCCGCTAGTCTTTCATAGCCCGCTATTTCAAGGAACAGGGAGCATCAATGAACGAGCAGCAAATCCTATTGGCATTTGGCGGGATTGGTGTGGCGGCGCTGGGTTGCCAGTGGCTGGCCTGGCGCCTGAAATTGCCGGCGATTCTGTTTTTGTTGCTGACCGGCATTCTGGCCGGCCCGGTACTGGGCTGGCTCGATCCACAGGAAATGTTCGGGCCGTTGCTGATGCCGCTGGTGTCGCTGGCGGTAGCGCTGATTCTGTTCGAAGGCAGCCTGACGCTGCATCTGTCGGAATGGAAAGAGATTGGCAGCGTTGTTCATCGACTGGTGACGATTGGAGCTATCTCAACCTGGATCGTCATCGCGGTCGCCACCCATTATTTGCTCGGCTTTGACTGGATGCTGGCCATCCTTTTCGGCAGCCTGACGCTGGTGACTGGCCCGACAGTGATCGTGCCGATGCTGCGGGTAGTGCGGCCGAAAGCCTCTATCGCCAATATTCTGCGATGGGAAGGCATTGTCATTGACCCGATCGGCGCCCTCCTCGCCGTCGTGGTCTACAGCTTCATCATTGCCAGCGCTGAGGGCCATGGTTTCAAGCAGAGTCTGTTGACCTTCGGCGGGGTGATTCTGTGTGGCGCGGCGTTCGGGATTGTCGGTGGATGGTTATTAGGGACGGTGATCCGCCGGCAGTGGCTGCCGGAGTACCTGCATAACCTCGCCTCGCTGGCGGCGGTACTGGGGATTTTCATTGCCTCCAACGAGGTCATGCATGAGTCGGGATTGTTGGCGGTGACGCTGATGGGCATGTGGCTGGCCAACATGAAAGGCGTGGATGTGCGGCACATCCTGCACTTCAAGGAAAACCTCAGCGTGCTGCTGATCTCCGGACTGTTCATTCTGTTGGCGGCGCGCCTCGACTTGAACGCCTTGATTGGACTGGGTCCGCTGGTGCTGATTTTGTTGTTGGTGATTCAATTGATCGCCCGGCCACTGAACGTTGTGATGAGCACGGCGGGCTCCAGCCTGAGTTGGCGTGAGCGCGCACTTTTGTGCTGGATCGCACCACGAGGGATTGTCGCGGCCGCAGTGTCGGCAATTTTTGCCATTCGCCTGGATGAGGCCGGCCATGAAGGTGCGTTGCTGCTGGTGCCACTGACCTTTGCGGTGATCATCGGCACCGTGGTGCTGCAAAGCGCTACAGCACGCCCGTTGGCACGCCTGCTCAAAGTCGCGGAACCGGCGCCGAGTGGCTTCCTGATCGTCGGCGCCAATGCGCCTTCGCGCTTGCTTGGCAAGTCGTTGCAACAACTGGGCAGCCGGGTTTTGCTGACCGATTCGAGCTGGGAAAATATTCGCGCGGCGCGTATGGAAGGGCTACCGACCTACTTCGGCAACCCGGCTTCGCAACATGCCGATGCGCATTTGGATCTGGTCGGGTTGGGGCATTTGCTGGCGTTGTCACCGTCCGGCGAACTAAACACCTTGGCGGCGATGCGCTTTCGTCATGACTTCGGACATCATCGTTTGTTTGGTTTGGCCAGCGGTCATGAAAGCCGCCGCAGCGACAAACATCGCGCGAGCCTTGAGCATCGTGGCAATCAGTTGGGCAGTGAGGCGTTGACCTACGCGAAACTGGCCAGCCAGATGGGCCAGGGCGCCGAGCTGTACAGCACAGCATTGACGGAAGGGTTTGGCTGGGAGGATTACCGGGCATTGCATGGCAATCGGGCGACCCTGCTGTTCATGCGTGATGACAGTGGTTGGGTGCATGTGGTGACGCCTGAGACCACGTTGAAGCCGGGATCTGGGTGGACGTTGCTGGCGTTGATTCAGCCGGAGGCCAGCGGCGCCTCTTAAATCCAATCGCGGGCAAGCCCGCTCCCACAGTGTCCGTGTCGTGCATAAAAGTTGTGAACGACACAAAACCTGTGGGAGCTGGCTTGCCAGCGATGGTCGCGACGCGGTTTCAGATCAGGCCGCAAAACCCGGGAGCACCGGCACCGGTCGCTTGTCATCATCGATGGCAACAAAGCTGAACTGCCCATGGATCGCCTTTTCGCGCCCATCACAACTCATGCTTTCCACAAACACTTCCACCTCGACCTTGAGGCTGGTGTTGCCGACCTTGATCACTTTCCCTACCAGTTCGACGATCGAGCCGGCCGGGATGGCGTGGTTGAAGTCGATGCGATCAGTCGAAACCGTCACCAGCGGCAAACGGCAAAAACGCGTGGCGGTGATGAACGACACTTCGTCCATCCACGCCAGCGCAGTGCCGCCGAACAGGGTGTTGTGGTGGTTGGTGGTCGGCGGGAAGACGGCTTTGGTTACGCGGGTTACCGAGAGTTCGGTACGGCGTTCGATTTCCTGGTCACGGGTGGTCATGGTTCTGGCCTGAAACGAAATGGCTGTGGACAAATTGCAGGCAACAAAAAAGCAGCCCGTAGGCTGCTTTTTTCTGCATCGGAAGCTGGACTTAAGCCAGTTTTTCCTTGATGCGAGCTGCTTTACCCGACAGGTCGCGCAGGTAGTACAGCTTGGCTTTACGTACGTCACCGCGACGTTTAACAGCCATGCTGTCGATCTGCGGGGAGTAGGTCTGGAAAGTACGTTCTACGCCAACACCGTTGGAGATTTTACGAACGGTGAACGCACTGTTCACGCCGCGGTTACGCTTGGCGATTACAACGCCTTCGAACGCTTGCAGACGGGAACGATCGCCTTCCTTCACTTTCACCTGAACGACAATAGTGTCGCCTGGGGCAAAGGTAGGGATTTCTTTGGTCATCTGCTCTGCTTCGAGTGCAAGGATGATTTTGTTGGTCATGCTGTGCTCCTAAGGTAAATCAACTGATCTACCATCGATACGTTGTTAACTATCGTCCCGCTCGCGGATGTATTCCTCGAGCAGCTTCTTCTCTTCTCCAGAAAGCGAGCGGCTTTCCAGAAGATCGGCGCGTCGTTCAAAGGTCCTACCAAGGGACTGCTGTAAACGCCAACGCCGGATATGCGCGTGATTGCCACTTAGCAACACGTCGGGAACACGCTGATCCGCATACACCTCAGGTCGGGTGTAGTGCGGGCAATCCAGCAGACCATCCGTAAAGGAATCTTCCTCAGCGGAATCCGCATGCCCTAAAGCTCCAGGCAGCAGTCGTGTAACCGCATCGATCAGGACCATGGCCGGCAGCTCACCGCCAGACAACACATAGTCACCAATTGACCACTCTTCATCGACATGAGCCTCAATAAAGCGCTCGTCAATGCCTTCATAGCGGCCGGCAATCAGGATCAATGCATCCGATTTCGCCAACTCGCGTACCGCCGACTGATTCAGTTGACGGCCTTGGGGGGACAGGTAAATCACCTTCGCCGCCTCCCCGGCTGCTGCCTTGGCCTGAACCAGAGCATCTTCCAGGGGCTTGATCTTCATCACCATGCCCGGACCACCGCCAAACGGGCGATCGTCCACAGTGTGATGCCGATCCGTCGTGTAATCCCGCGGATTCCAACAGGTCAGCTGCAAGAGCCCCTGTTTGACCGCTCGACTGGTGATGCCGTAGTCGCCGATGGCGGAAAACATCTCGGGAAACAAACTGATCACTTCTACGCGCAAGTTAGCCACGCTTAGAAGTCCGCGTCCCAATCCACCTTCATCTCGCCCGCTGCCAGGTCGACGGCCAACACGCATTGCTCCGTATAGGGCAACAGGCGTTCGCGATCATCCAGGCTGCCAGCGCAAGGCTTGACTACCATTACATCATTGGCGCCGGTTTCCAGAAGATGATCGATTTTCCCGAGCAATTGCCCAAGGGTGTCGATGACCTTCAGACCTTCCAGTTGGTACCAGTAGTACTCACCTTCGGTCAATTCAGCGAACAGATTACGCGGCACGCAGATCTCATAACCGGCCAGAAGACGAGCTTCTTCACGATCATCAAGACCCTTGAGCTTTGCGACCAGGAACTTGTCGCTCCCGCGTCCACTGACCAGCTCGACCTGTTTGACATTGCCTTCGCGCTTGAGCGTCCAGGTTTTGTACTGCAACAGGTTTTCAGTCGGATCAGTAAAGGAATAAACCTTCACTTCGCCGCGAACGCCATGAACAGAATAAATTTTGCCAATAACGATCAAATCATCGGCAACAGCAGGCGTCGCGTTCATATTGCTCAGGCCGCAGCCTTTGCAGATTCCTTCAGCAACTGAGCAACACGCTCAGAAGGCTGTGCACCAACGCTCAGCCAGTAGGCTACGCGCTCTTGGTTCACGGACAGACGGATTTCCTGACCACGGGCAACAGGGTTGAAGAAACCAACCTGTTCTTTGTGGGAGCCGTCACGCGGGTTACGCGAGTCGGTTACGGTCAGGTGGTAAAACGGGCGCTTTTTGGAGCCGCCAAGGGCAAGACGGATTGTTAGCATGTGAACATCGTTCCTGTAGTCGGTGCTGCAAATCTAAATGCACAGCGGGCATGGGTGCCCGAAAGGCCGCATATTCTAAGGAATATCCGGACTTTTGCAAATGACTTTTTCCGGCGCCTATGGCATGCCGTGCAGATTTGCATAGAGAGCCGTCGATGAAAACGGCCAGTCAGCTCCCGCCGAGTGCGGGTTTGCTGTTGATCCCGCATCCTTGCGGGGTCTGCGCCGGTGCGACGACCGGCGAAGTCTTAGTGTCCTGTGTCACCCATTTCGCTCACTTTTGGCGAGTGACTGATGCCCTCAAGCAAGGCGCCGCGACGAGTCATAGCCCGCTATGGCGAGGAGCGGCAACGCAGCATGAGGGCATCAGGCGCCGCCATAAGTGAGCAGAATGGGTGAGACGGGACACCTCACATCTTTGGCATGCCGCCGCCGGGCAACATACCGCCCATGCCGCGCATCATTTTCGCCATTCCGCCTTTGGCGGTGAATTTCTTCATCATCTTCTGCATCTGCTTGTGCTGCTTGATCAAGCGACCGATATCCTGCACCTGCGTGCCGGAACCCATGGCGATCCGGCGCTTGCGCGAACCGCTGATCAGCTCAGGGTCGCGGCGCTCGGCCGGGGTCATGGAATTGATGATGGCTTCCATCTGTTTGAATTGTTTCTCTGCGGCGTTCTGGGCATTGCCCATTTGCGACAGGTTGACGCCACCGATGCTCGGCAGTTTGTCCATGAGCCCGCCGAGGCCGCCCATGTTCTTCATTTGTTGCAGCTGATCGCGGAAGTCTTCGAGGTCGAAGCCCTTGCCCTTCTTCAGCTTCTTGGCCAGTTTGTCGGCCTTGTCCTTGTCGAGGGTCGCTTCAGCCTGTTCGATCAGGCTGAGCACGTCGCCCATGCCGAGAATCCGCGAAGCGATACGCTCAGGGTGGAACGGATCGAGCGCTTCGCTCTTCTCGCCCATACCGATGAACTTGATCGGCTTGCCAGTGATGGCACGCACCGAAAGAGCGGCGCCGCCACGGGCATCGCCGTCGACCTTGGTCAGGATCACACCGGTCAACGGCAGTGCATCGCCGAAGGCCTTGGCCGTGTTGGCGGCGTCCTGACCGGTCATGGCGTCGACCACGAACAGGGTTTCGACCGGGTTGATCGCGGCGTGCAACGCCTTGATCTCGCCCATCATCTCTTCGTCGATGTGCAGACGACCGGCGGTGTCGACGATGACCACGTCGATGAATTTCAGTTTTGCTTCTTTAATAGCCGCGGTGGCGATGTCCACCGGCTTCTGGCTCAGGTCGGACGGGAAGAACGTCACGCCGATGTCGTTGGCCAGGGTTTCCAGCTGTTTAATAGCTGCCGGGCGATAAACGTCCGCCGACACCACCATGACCGACTTCTTCTTGCGCTCTTTCAGGAAACGCGCAAGTTTGCCGGCGGTGGTGGTTTTACCCGCACCCTGCAGACCGGCCATCAGAATGACCGCTGGCGGCACAGCGCTCAGGTTCAAGTCTTCGTTGGCCGCGCCCATCAGGCTTTCGAGTTCGGCCTGGACGATCTTCACGAACGCCTGGCCCGGCGTCAGGCTGCGCGACACCTCGGTGCCGACAGCGCGCTCCTTGACCGAATTGACGAAGTCCTTGACCACCGGTAGGGCGACGTCGGCTTCGAGCAACGCCATGCGCACTTCACGCAGGGTGTCTTTGATATTGTCCTCGGTCAGCTTCGCCTTGCCGGTGACATGGCGCAGCGTCTGCGAGAGACGGTCGGTTAAGTTTTCAAACATTGCGCGATCCTTTCAGGCCCTGTGTAGACCGGGATAATGGCGGCCCAGACCGGAATCAACATGTGCTCGGCGAGCCTGCGGCGTGGGCAGGTCGCGGATTATAGCGAAGACTGCGGCTGGCGGACACCTCGCTGTCAGCTTCCTGAGTCTTTCGTGCCATGGCGGTTCTATGCCAAACTCAGCCCCTTTCGGGCTTGCCTAACAGGATTTATGCTCCCCTTGTCACCCAGTTTGCTTACCACTCTCGCCGCCGCCCTTCTATACGCCGCTGCGACTCTTTATCAGAGCACTCGTCTGGCCACCGGCGCCAAGGCGAACAAGCGCCTGCTGGTTATGCTTGGCGTCCTCGCCGTGGTCGCCCACAGCGCCAGCCTGCTCACGCATTTGCTGACCCCGATCGGTCTGGGCCTGGATTTCTTCAGCGCCTCCAGCCTGATCGCCGCAGCGGTGATCGCCCTGACGCTGATCGCCTGCTCACGGATTCCGGTGGAGAACCTGCTGGTGCTGCTGTTTCCGCTGGGCGCAGTCACCGTGTTGCTGGCGCAGTTCGCGCCGACCGGCACGGTGCAGATCATCGATGAAGAGCCGGGCATCCTCGCCCACATTCTCTTGTCGATCCTCGCCTACGGCATGTTCACCATCGCGGTGTTCCAGGCTTTGCTGCTGCTGGTGCAAGACCACCAGCTCAAGCACAAGCACCCGTCCGGCCTGATCAAGAACTTCCCGCCGCTGCAAACCATGGAAAGCCTGCTGTTCGGTTTCCTTTGGGCCGGCTGGACGCTGCTGTCACTGTCGCTGATTTCCGGCTGGCTGTTCGTCGAAAACCTGTTCGCTCAGCATCTGGTACACAAAACCCTGCTGGCGTGCCTGGCCTGGGTGGTGTTCAGCGTGCTGTTGTGGGGCCGCAATCGTCTGGGCTGGCGCGGCCACAAGGCGATTCGCTGGACCCTCGCCGGTTTCTGCCTGCTGATGTTGGCTTATTTCGGCAGCAAACTGGTTCGTGAATACATCCTGCACATCTGACGGGCGGCATAAATGGACGGTTTGCCCATAGGGCCGATGCTCGCAATATTTGCCCTGCTGATTTTATGGTCGGGGCTGTTTACCGCCGTCGAAATCGCGCAGCAACACCTGCTCGCGCAGCGCACCGCCTCACGCGCCAGCGATAAGCCGCTGGCCAGGCTGAGCTTCCCGCTCGACAGCCTGATCCTGTGCAATACCTTGTGCCGGGCACTGGCAGTGATCATCGCCACGCTGCTGGCGATTTTCCTTTGCGAAGAAAACGGCCCGTGGGCCGCGTGCCTCAGTGCCGGCGTGATCTTGCTGGTCTTCGCCGATTACTTCCCACGCTCGCTCGCCAAACGCTATCCGGACGCCGTGCTTTCTTTCGGCAATACCTTGCTGGCGGTGCCGTTGAAAGCGGTTTACCCATTGGCCTGGCTGCTCAGCCGTATCAGCGGTTTGCTGACTCGACCTTTTGCGCGCAAAGCCCAAGTGGTGCAGCAAAGCGAGGACGACCTGGCGGCGGATCATCCCGATGATCCCGAACATCCGACACGTACGCACCCGGTGTCAGGCATCCATGCGCTGGACAACATCACCGTCAACGACATTCTGGTCCCGCGCAGCGACGTCGACGGCATCAACCTTGATGACCCGATCGAAGACATCATCGAACAACTGCGCCACAACAAACGCACGCGCCTGCCGGTGTTCCACAGCGACATCAACCAGGTCGAAGCGGTGCTCAATACCCGGCAGATCCGCCATCTGCTGAACAACGACAGTCTGACCCGTGAAGCGCTGCTGGCCGCCAGCTACGAGCCGTACTTCGTGCCGGAAAGCACGCCGTTGCAACTGCAACTGCTGAACTTCCACAAGCAGCAGCGCCGGTTGGGCATGGTGGTGGACGAGTACGGCGAAGTGTTGGGCATCGTCACCCTGGAAGACATTCTTGAAGAGATCGTCGGCGAGTTCGAAAGCGAGCACAGCCTCGACAACCCGCACATTCACACACAGGCCGATGGGCGCATGGTGATTGATGGCGCGGCATCAATCCGTGAGCTGAATAAATGCCTGGGCTGGCACTTGCCAAGCGACGGGCCGAAGACACTGAATGGCTTGGTGACCGAAGCGCTGGAGACCATCCCGGAAAGCGCGGTTTGCCTGAAGATCGGCCGTTATCGATTGGAAATCCTCGAAACTGAGGAGAACCGGGTGAGCAAGGTGTTGATCTGGCATACCTCTTCGGTGCCTGCCAAGATCTAAGCGTAGTTGTGGCGAGGGAGCCTGCTCCCGCTCGGGCGTGCAGCGTCCGCAAATGTGCTGGGGTCGCTTCGCAACCCAGCGGGAGCAAGCTCCCTCGCCACAGAATCTCTACTGACCTCAGGTTTCATTGGCTCTGCCAGCCCTCTTGTTCATTTGTTAGCCCCCTTCCTATAATCGAGGCGCTTACCCAAGCGCAGCCGGTCCATGTGCTTATCCAGCACGATTCGGATCTCGGCCTTTTTCCGCAACAAACCGGCGACTGTTCCTACTCGAAACAGCGCTCGCGCCTCATCCCACATCCCTGGGTGTTCGACCATAATAATTCGCTCCAACGGAGCTCATGACTGTCAGGGATCACCGCATGACGACCAGTACCGCTTACAGCGACACCGCGCCTGCCCAACCGACCAATTCCGCCACCCGCGTGGCGACCGCGAGTTTTATCGGCACCGCCATCGAGTTCTACGATTTCTATGTGTATGCCACGGCCGCCGCGCTGGTGATCGGGCCGGTGTTCTTTCCGCAGACCTCCGGCACCGCGCAGATGCTCTCGGCGTTCCTCACTTTCGGCATCGCTTTTCTTGCCCGGCCGCTGGGCTCGGCGCTGTTCGGCCACTTCGGTGACCGTATCGGGCGTAAATCGACACTGGTCGCATCCTTGCTGTTGATGGGCGTGTGTACGACGCTGATCGGCGTGCTGCCGGGTTACGCCACGATTGGCGCGTGGGCACCGATTC
Source organism: Pseudomonas sp. Seg1 (assembly GCF_018326005.1). Taxonomy (NCBI): domain Bacteria; kingdom Pseudomonadati; phylum Pseudomonadota; class Gammaproteobacteria; order Pseudomonadales; family Pseudomonadaceae; genus Pseudomonas; species Pseudomonas sp. Seg1. Next base: position 1,254,954 of record NZ_AP021903.1, on the reverse strand, counting down.
TGCTGTGCGTGCTGCGCTTCGGGCAGGGGCTGGGATTGGGTGGCGAATGGGGCGGTGCCGCCCTGCTGGCCACGGAAAACGCGCCGAAAGGCAAACGCGCGTGGTTCGGTATGTTTCCGCAGCTTGGCCCTTCGATTGGTTTTCTCGCCGCCAATGGTCTGTTTCTGACCTTGGCCATGACCCTCACCGACGAACAATTCCGTAGCTGGGGCTGGCGGATCCCGTTTCTGCTCAGTGCGGCACTGGTGATGGTGGGTCTGTACGTACGCCTGAAACTCCATGAAACCCCGGTATTCGCCAACGCCATCGCCCGCCACGAAAGGGTGAAAGTGCCGTTGGTCGAGCTGTTCAGTCAATACTGGGCACCGACGCTGCTGGGCGCTGCGGCGATGGTCGTATGTTATGCGCTGTTCTATATCTCGACGGTGTTTTCCCTGAGCTATGGCGTATCCACGCTCGGCTACAGCCGTGAGACGTTCCTCGGTCTGCTGTGTTTTGCCGTGTTGTTCATGGCGGCAGCCACGCCGTTGTCAGCCTGGGCCAGTGACCGTTACGGGCGCAAACCGGTGTTGATCATCGGCGGCGTGCTGGCGATTCTGTCCGGGTTTCTGATGGAGCCATTGCTGACGCAGGGTTCGACCTGGGGCGTGGCGCTGTTTCTGTGTATCGAGTTGTTCTTGATGGGCGTGACGTTTGCGCCGATGGGGGCGTTGTTGCCGGAGTTGTTTCCCACTCATGTGCGTTATACCGGCGCATCGGCGGCGTACAACCTCGGCGGCATTGTCGGGGCCTCGGCGGCGCCGTTTTTCGCGCAGAAACTGGTGGCGATGGGTGGTTTGAGTTATGTCGGCGGGTATGTGTCGGCGGCGGCGGTGCTGAGTTTGATTGCGGTGCTGTGCCTGAAGGAAACGCGTGGCAACGATCTGAATCAGGTTGCCTGATAGATCGCTATCGCGAGCAGGCTCACTCCTACAGGGGAACGCATTCCAATTGTAGGAGCGGGCTTGCCCGCGATAGACGCGACTCGGTTTACAGCTCTACAACGACAGCCTGAACAGCACGGGTCGCTTTGGCACGAGCCGCTTCGATCGACTCATCCCGCGCCAGCGCCACACCCATGCGACGCTGGCCATTCACCTCCGGCTTGCCGAACAGACGCAATGCCGTGTCCGGTTCGCTCAACGCCGCACCAAGGTTGGCGAATGCCGTTTGGGTCGACTGCCCTTCCACCAGAATCACTGCCGAAGCCGATGGCCCGAACTGACGGATCAGCGGCACCGGCAGACCAAGAATGGCGCGTGCGTGCAGGGCGAACTGCGACAAGTCCTGCGAAATCAGCGTCACCAGACCGGTGTCGTGCGGGCGCGGCGATACTTCGCTGAACCACACCTGATCGCCCTTGATGAACAACTCGACGCCGAACAGACCACGACCGCCCAGCGCTTCAGTCACGGCTTTGGCAACACGCTCGGATTCCGCCAGTGCAATCGGGCTCATGGCTTGTGGCTGCCAGGATTCCTGATAGTCACCCTTCTCCTGACGATGACCGACTGGCGCACAGAACGTGGTACCACCAATATGACGCACGGTCAGCAAGGTGATTTCGTAGTCGAAATCGATGAAGCCTTCGATGATCACCCGACCTTTGCCGGCGCGACCGCCCTCTTGTGCGTAATCCCAGGCTTTCTGCACGTCATCGGCGCTGCGCAGCAGGCTCTGACCCTTGCCCGACGAACTCATCACTGGCTTGACGACGCAAGGGAAGCCCAGATCCTGCACGGCTTTGCTGTAGTCCTCGAAGGTGTCGGCAAAGTGGTACGGCGAGGTCGGCAGATCCAGCTCTTCGGCAGCCAGACGACGGATGCCTTCGCGGTTCATGGTCAACTGCGCAGCACGGGCGGTCGGGATCACGGTGAAGCCTTCGGCTTCCAGCTCGACCAGAGTGGCGGTGGCGATGGCTTCGATTTCCGGCACGATAAAGTGCGGCTTCTCGGCTTCGATGACGGCACGCAGCGCGGCGCCGTCGAGCATGTTGATCACGTGGCTGCGATGGGCAACCTGCATGGCCGGCGCATTGGCGTAACGGTCAACGGCGATCACTTCAACGCCCAGACGTTGCAGTTCGATTACCACTTCCTTGCCCAACTCACCACAGCCACACAGCAATACGCGGGTCGCGGTTGGCGACAATGGAGTTCCGATACGGGTCATCTCAGGTCCTCAAAGAAGCGGATCATCGAGGAAAGCGTCGCCATGCGCACTTTCCATGGGGCGAAAGCGCGGCATTTTACATGAACCCGAAGGTTTGGCTTCAGCTGGCGACGGCCTGTTTGCGTTCGCGCCAGGCCATGATCAGCCAGACGGCGGTAACGCCGGCGAATTTCGAGGCCAGGGCGGTGATGATCACCGGCGGCGTCATCAGATCGATCATGCCGAAGAAAATGAAGGTATCGAGAGGAATGCTCAGCGCCGAACTGATCCACAAACGATCGCGCAACGGCCGCTTGGTGATGCTGAAGACCAGCCAGTCGATGATCTCGGACACCGCAAACGCCGTGGCACTGGCCAGGGCGATGGACGGATCGGAGGTGACATACGACAACACCAGCGCCGCCAGCATCGCCACGATGGCGCCGTGGCCGAAGCGGGTTTGCACCATGTCACGCAGCACGAATACCAGGCCGCCCCAGGCCGACCAGATGATGTCCAGGTGGGGCGCGGTGGAGAAGGCAAAGTTGATCAGCACGACGCTGCTGATGTAGGCAATGAGGAAAATCATGGGGGCGACCTGTCAGTTTGGCGCACAGGTTACTGGACCCGTAGATCAAGAGCCACCCCCTCACCCCAGCCCTCTCCCCCCAGGGGGGCGAGGGGGAAAGGGAGCAGATCTTCGTATGATCGAATCCCGAGTTCGACTCGAGACCGCAGGTCGGTACGGACCGAACCATCAACCCGGTCATCCCCTCCCCCTTCAGACCAGAGGGAAAGCGAGCAGATCGGGGGCTTTGAAAACTTGAGCTCAACTCAATCGTTCAGGTCGATGTAGCTCAAACTATCAACTCGGTCAGTCCCCTCTCCCTCTGGGAGAGGGCTAGGGTGAGGGCATTCCCGAGTTGATCACGATTTCGAAGGCACCATCCACACCAACCCGCTCGCCTTCGCCCGCTCATGACACAACCCCAGCACCACGCGTCGCTCGTCATTGCTCATGCGGCCCCAGCGGGTGATCTCCGCGACCGTGCGCTGGCAACCGGTGCAAATATCGTCTTCGTCCAGCGCGCAAATATTCACGCAAGGCGAGGCGACCGGTCTTTCGACAGTAGTCATTCTTCCTGCTCGACCAGATCACGCGCATAACGCTGGGAGTTATGCACATAGTGCGCAGCGCTCGCTTCGAGCATCTTCTTCTGCGGCTCGGTCAACTCACGCACAACCTTGCCCGGCGAGCCCATCACCAGCGAACCATCCGGAATTTCCTTGCCCTCACCAATCAGCGAGTTGGCGCCAATGATGCAGTTCTTGCCGATCTTCGCGCCGTTGAGAATCACCGCGTTGATGCCGATCAGGCTGTAATCGCCAACGGTGCAGCCGTGGAGCATGGCGTTGTGGCCAATGGTCACGCCGGTGCCGATGGTCAGCGGATAGCCCATGTCGGTGTGCATCACGGTGCCGTCCTGGACGTTGCTGTTCTTGCCGATCAGGATCAGTTCGTTGTCGCCGCGCAGCACGGCGTTGAACCAGACGTTGGCGCCCTCCTCCAGTTTGACCTTGCCCACCAACACGGCATTGGGGGCGACCCAGCTCTGCGGGTGGGTTTCGACACGGGCGTCGCCCAAGCGGTATTTCATCTTGTTTTCCTCAGGGCTCACGGGGATGGCCATTCGAACGATGGCTTACGTGTTAATAAAGCTTTTAGGCGGTTGATGCAGACTAATCTTCGCGTCATAGAGCAGATTGATCAACTCGACGATCATGATCGCCGTCAGCCCCCAGATCTTGAACTCGCCGTAGCGATAACTCGGTACGTACCAGCTACGGCCCTGATAGTCGATGCGATGGGTGTGTTCGCGGGGATCCTTGCGGAAGAATTCGAGGGGGACACTGAACACGGCGGCGATTTCCGCGTCGTTGGGCTGGTACTCGACAAAATCGGGGATCACGCCAACGTAAGGTGTGACCTTGATTCCATGCAGAGAGATCAACGGGCTCAGCGGGCCGATCACTTCGACCAGTCCCGGCGGCAGGCCAATCTCTTCTTCGGCTTCACGCAAGGCGGTGAAAATCAGGTCAGGGTCTTCCGGATCGCGGCGCCCACCCGGGAAGGCGACTTCGCCGCCATGGGTCGAGAGACCGCTGGCACGCAGAGTGAGTACCAGCTCAGGCTCGGCACTGCGGGTGATCGGCACCAGCACGGCGGCCTCGGGGAAACGTGTGTCGGTCTCCAGCGTGCGCGGTGTGTGGTTGCTTACCCGATGCAGTAGCTCGTCCAGCATGAGTGTTCTCGATCTGTGCCTTACCCGGCATCATGCACCAATCATAGCGGCCGCCCAAGCCCCTCGCCGGAGCATGTCGCGAAACGACAACTTGCCGACCGGCACCGCTGCACGCCAAGATAGGCGCAGCATTCAGGAACCCCAGCATGAAATTTTGCAGCCAGTGCGGCAACCCGGTGACACAGCGCATTCCCGAAGGCGACTCGCGGCTGCGATTTGTCTGTGACAGCTGTCAGACCATTCACTATCAGAATCCCAACATCGTTGCCGGTTGTGTCGCGACCTGGGGCTCTAAAGTATTGCTCTGCCGTCGCGCCATCGAGCCGCGCCTCGGTTACTGGACGCTGCCCGCTGGTTTCATGGAAAACGGTGAGACCATCGAGCAGGCTGCGATCCGCGAAACCGCCGAGGAAGCCTGCGCCCGGGTACGCAACCTGAGCATCTATACGCTGATCGACGTGCCGCACATCAGTCAGGTGCATGTGTTCTTCCGCGCCGAGCTGGTCGACCTGGATTTCGCCGCCGGCCCCGAGAGCCTCGAAGTGCAACTATTCGACGAAGCCGACATTCCATGGGATGAGCTGGCTTTCCGCACGGTGGGGCGTACCTTAGAATGCTTCTTCGCTGATCGGCGCGCCGAGGCCTACCCGGTTCGTTCCGAATCGATTCCGCCGCTGGCCCAGCCGGTCATTATTTGATCCGGCGACGGCACCGGCTAGAAGATCAAAAGATCGCAGCCTGCGGCAGCTTCTACACTTAACGTCATATTTGCGTCACTTCCTGGGGAATCGTTTCAATGCGTTGGTTGCTTGCCCTGTTTTGCCTGTCATTCGTCACGGTCTCGCAAGCGTCATTCGTGACCACCGTGACGCCGTCAAAGACACCTCTGATCGAGAAAGTTCTGGTTCTCAAATCCGCCCATCAACTGCAGCTGATCGTCGACGGCAAGCCACTCAAGACCTATCGCATTTCCCTGGGTAAGGGCGCGAAAAAAGGGCCGAAACTGATTGAGGGCGACAAACGCACACCTGAAGGTTTCTATTGGATCGACTGGCGCAAGGTCAGCGAAAAATTCAACCTGGCAATGCACATCTCCTACCCGAACATCAGCGATTCGGCACGCGCCCGGCGTGAAGGCGTCGAGCCTGGGGGGATGATCATGATCCACGGCACCCCCGACACCGAGGAAAACCCCGAGGACCTGTTCCACACACTGGACTGGACCGACGGCTGCATCGCCATGCGTAACATGGACATGCGCGAAGTCTGGGGCCTGGTGCCGGATGGCACGATGATCGAGATTCGCCCGTAAAGACTGACCACCGGTCACTCCGAAAAAAATAAATCAAAAGATCGCAGTCTGCGGCAGCGCCTACAGGGTTGATACCACTTCCCACTGTAAGCGCTGCCGCAGACTGCGATCTTTTGCTTTTTAAAGCCCACCCCTAATACCACTTAAAACCATCACCCCTAGAAACCGCCATTTCATTAGGCCATGAACCATTTCCCTGCGTTGACATGGTATTCAAGTGGTATTAATTTCCGCCTCACAAGCGAGCCACAACAATCCTATACTCGCGCCGGAAATGACCTACATGAACGACTTCCACGCCCTACGCCCAGATGACTCCCAGCCGACGCCGCTGTACCTGCAACTGGCGCGCAACCTGGAAGCAGCGATTCATGCCGGGCAGTGGAAAGCCGAACAGGCGATGCCATCCGAGCGCAATCTCAGTGAACAGCTCGGCATCTCCCGGGTCACTGCCCGCAAAGCACTGGAGGTCTTGCTCGATCAAGGTCTGATCCGTCGCTTGCAGGGTTCCGGCACATTCATTACGCCACGCCTGGAACAACCGCTGTCACGCCTTTCGGGTTTCAGCGAGATGCTCCGCCTCAAGGGTTTTGTGCCCAGCTCACAGTGGCTGGAGCGGGAAATCACCCTGCCGACCCACGAAGAATTGATCCGCCTGAGCCTGTCGCCGAACGACAAGGTCGCGCGCATGAAACGCCTGCGCAAAGCCGACGACACGGTGATGGCGATCGAGATGAGCACCCTGCCCGCCTCGATCATGCCCAAGCCACAATTGGTGGGCGATTCGCTTTACGAATACCTCGACGGCATCGGCAAACCGATTGTCCGCGCCCTTCAGCACATTCAGGCGATCAACGCCTCGGACGAGTTCGCCGCGCTGGTCGGCATCGCCCCCGGCACCGCCATGCTGCTGATGACCCGGGTCGGCTACCTGGAAGACAACACGCCGATCGAAGTCACCGACACCTATTGCCGCAACGACTACTACGACTTTGTTGCAGAGCTGCGCCGCTAAAACGGCCCAAAGCGAGAACCGAAATGTCCGAAGACAACATCCTTACCGCCAGCGGCTGGATTCGCGGCCGGCTGGTCCACGAACACGGCAAAGTCGTGTCGATTGAAGGCGTGCCGTGCGATCCGGCGACCAATGACCTGCCCTATCTGCTGCCCGGCTTCATCGACCTGCATGTCCACGGCGGTGGCGGCAAAGACATCATGGAAGGCGCCAGCGCGTTCGAGACCATCACCAAAACCCACGTGCGCTTCGGCACCACCTCGCTGCTGGCCACGACCATGACCGCACCGAGCGCCGAGATCTCCAGTGTGCTCAAAGAGGTCGGAGTATTCTGCGAACAGCGTCCGCAAGGCGCCGCGCGGGTACTCGGCGTGCACCTCGAAGGCCCGTACATCAATCCCGGCAAACTCGGTGCACAACCGAACTTTGCCCACACCGCGTTGATGGCCGAAGTCGAAGAATACCTGGCGCTGGCCCCGATCCGCGTGATCACCATCGCCCCGGAAATCGCCGGCCATGACGGTTTGATCCGAGAACTGAGCAGCCGTGGCGTGCGCATGCAGATCGGCCACACCCTCGGCAGTTACGAGGAAGGCGTCGCCGCACTGGAAGCTGGTGCCACCAGCTTCACCCATTTGTACAACGCCATGAGCCCGCTGCATCACCGCGAGCCCGGCATCGTCGGCGCGGCACTGGCCCACGCCAAATTCGCCGAATTGATCCCGGATTTGCTGCACGTGCATCCCGGCGCCATTCGCGTGGCCCTGCGTTCGATCCCATGCCTGTATTGCGTCACCGATTCGACCGCTGCCGCCGGCATGCCCGACGGTGAGTACAAGCTTGGCAGCCACACCGTAACCAAATGCCTGGGCGGCGTGCGCCTGCCCGACGGCACGCTGGCCGGCAGCACCCTGACCATGGATCAGGCCCTGCGCAACCTGGTGAAGATCGGTTTGCCGATCAGTGAGGCCTCGCAACGTCTTTCGCAATTCCCCGCCGACTACCTCGGCATCACCGAACGCGGGCGCCTTGAACCAGGCGCCTGGGCCGACTGCGTGCGGCTGGATCGCTCACTCACACTGACCGCCGTCATGGTCGAAGGAGAAGACATTGACTTCAAAAATGCTTGAAGAGGCGCTGTCCTCGTTCGAGGCCGTGCAAGCCCAACTGGAGCAACTCGATCCACAGATGATCGAGATCGCCGGACGCCTGCGCCGTCAGCCACCGCAAGTGGCGATGACCGTTGCACGCGGCAGTTCCGATCATGCGGCGAGCTACTTCGCCTACCTGACCATGCAGCAACTGGGCGTACCCGTTGCGTCGTTGCCGATGTCGGTGGTGACCATGCAGCAGGCGCCGTTGAAAGTCAGCGGTCAGGTCGCGTTCGCCTTTTCACAGTCGGGTCAGAGCCCGGATCTGGTCAACAGCCTGCGTCTGTTGCGCAAGCGTGGCGCGCTCAGTGTGTCGATGGTCAACGCCGCCGATTCGCCACTGGAAGCTGCGTGTGAATTCAGCGTGCCATTGCTCGCCGGTACCGAAAGCAGCGTCGCCGCGACCAAAAGCTTTATCGCCACCCTCAGCGCCAGCGCCCGGTTGATCGCGCACTGGAAAGAAGACAGCGAATTGCTCCAGGCTCATAACGCTCTGCCCGAAGGCCTGCGAGAAGCCGCGCAACAGGACTGGAGCGTGGCCATCGAAGCACTGCGCGATTGCGAACGCCTGATGGTCATTGGTCGTGGCGCCGGTTTTGCCATCGCCCAAGAGGCGGCGCTGAAATTCAAGGAAACCTCGGCCATTCAAGCCGAAGCGTTCAGCAGCGCCGAGGTCCGTCACGGCCCGATGGCGCTGATCGACGAACACTACCCGCTGCTGGTCTTCGCCCCACGCGGTGCCGAGCAGGCCGGCCTGTTGAGCCTCGCGGCAGAAATGCGCCAGCGCGGCGCCCGCGTGTTGCTGGCCGCACCGGACGACGTGAGCGAACGCGACTTGACCCTGAGCCGCGCCGAACACCCGGCCCTTGATCCGATTCTGGCCATCCAGAGTTTCTACGTGATGGCCGCAGGCCTCGCCGTAGCCCGTGGCATGGACCCGGATCAGCCGCGCCACCTGAGCAAAGTTACGCGTACGCACTAAGCCCGAATGACTGCACACCTGATGAGACCGAGCCATGTACAACAACAATAAAGAGCTGACCCTCAGCGCCCCGCTCAGCGGCCCGGTGCTCACGCTCGCCAAAGTCCCGGACGCAGTGTTCGCCAGCGGCGCGATGGGCGATGGCATTGCCATCGATCCCGTCAACGACACCCTGTACTCGCCGTGCGCCGGCGTGATCATCCACGTCGCACGCACCGGCCATGCGTTGACCGTGCGCGCCGACAATGGCGCAGAAATCCTCCTGCACCTGGGCCTCGACACCGTTGAACTGAACGGCGAAGGCTTCTCGATGCTGGTCAAGGAAGGCCTACGCGTCAGCAAAGGTCAGCCGCTGTTGCGTTACGACCTGGACAAGGTCGGTCAGCAATGCAAAAGCCTGGTCAGCCTGTTGATCCTGACCAACAGCCAGGATTTTCAGGTGCGACCGATCACACTGAAAGCGGTAAAAGTCGGCGAGCCGCTATTGCACATCGTCGCGCGCAACAGTTCGTCGGCTAATGCTGAAGAGGTGGGCGGGCCTGAAGTTCATGGACATGTCCTGGTTGCTCATCGCGGCGGTTTGCATGCGCGCCCTGCCGCGTTGATTCGGCAGACCGCGCAAGGTTTCAAGAGTCAGTCGCAGTTGCACTTCGCCGGTAAATCGGCGCCGTGCAACAGCCTGATCGGATTGATGGGGCTGGCGATCGGCGAGCAGGATGAAGTGCAGGTCAGCTGTCAGGGTTCGGACGCCGAAGCCGCGCTGCAAGCCTTGCTCACGGCATTGGCGACTGCTTTGCCGGATGACCATCACGCTGCCGCACCGGTAAGTGTTGCGCCTCTTAAACGTGCGGCCGAGGCTGGCGTTCTGCACGGCGTTTGCGCCGCGCCGGGACTGGTCGGTGGCCCGCTGTTTCGCTTGAACGCGATCAGTTTGCCAGTGGATGCAGGCAATCATGACCCGGTACAGCAACTGCAAAACCTCGACACCGCACTGAATCAGGTTCGCTGCGAAATCGACAGCACCCTCACCCAAGCCAAAAAGCAGAAGAATGCCGACGAAGAAGCGATCTTCGCTGCGCATCTGGCACTGCTCGAAGACCCGGCCCTGCTCGACGCCGCACAACAATCCATCGAGCAAGGCACAGCAGCGACTCACGCCTGGGGTCAGTCGATTGATATCCAGTGCGAAGTGCTCCAGCACACCGGTAGCGCGCTGCTGGCCGAACGCGCCAACGACTTGCGCGACCTCAAGCAACGGGTGCTGCGTGCCCTGCTCGGCGAAGCCTGGCATTACGACGTGCCGGCCGGCGCCATCGTCGCAGCCCATGAACTTACCCCCTCGGATCTGCTGCAACTGAGCGCGCAAGGTGTCGCCGGATTGTGCATGGCCGAGGGCGGCGCGACTTCTCACGTGGCGATTCTGGCGCGCGGCAAAGGTCTGCCGTGCATGGTCGCTCTGGGTGCAGCATTGCTTGATCAACCGCAGGGCCAAGCGGTGGTGCTTGATGCTGATGGTGGGCGCCTCGAACTGGCACCGAATACCGAGCGCCTGGCTGAAGTTCAGCAAGCGCAACTCGAACGCAAACAGCGCCGCGACGTTCAACAAGCCAAGGCTCATCTGCCGGCGGAAACGCGCAATGGTGTGGCGATCGAAGTGGTCGCCAACGTCGCCTCAAGTGCTGAAGCGGCGGACGCCTTTGCCAACGGCGCCGACGGTGTCGGTCTGCTGCGCACCGAGTTTCTCTTCGTTGATCGCCAGACCGCGCCGGATGTCGAAGAACAGCGCAGTGCCTATCAAGCCGTGATCGACGCGATGGGCGATAAATCGGTGATCATCCGCACCATCGACGTCGGCGGCGACAAGCAACTCGACTACTTGCCACTGCCCGCCGAGGCCAACCCGGTACTCGGCTTGCGCGGCATTCGACTGGCGCAGGCCCGACCAGAAATCCTCGACCAGCAACTGCGCGCGCTGCTGCAAGTCAGCCCGTTACAGCGCTGCCGCATCCTGTTACCGATGGTCACTGAAGTCGACGAACTGCTGCACATCCGTCAGCGCGTCGAGGCGTTATGCCTGGAGCTGAACATCAGTCAACGCCCGGAAATCGGCGTCATGATCGAAGTCCCCGCCGCCGCGCTGCAAGCCGAGCAATTGGCCGAACATGCCGACTTCCTCTCCATCGGCACCAACGATCTGTCGCAATACACCCTGGCCATGGACCGCGATCACGCCGGTCTGGCCGCCCGCGTCGACGCCCTGCACCCTGCTCTGCTGCGTTTGATCGCCATGACCTGTGAAGGCGCGGCGGTGCACAAGCGTTGGGTCGGCGTCTGCGGCGCCCTCGCCTCGGATCCGCTGGCGACGCCGGTGTTGATCGGCCTCGGCGTCACTGAACTGTCGGTGAGCCCGGTGCAGATCGGTGAAATCAAGGATCGCGTGCGCCAGTTGCACGAAACCGAATGCCAACGCCTCGCCCGCGACCTGCTCAAGCTGAGCAGCGCCGCAGCGGTGCGTCATGCCTGCCACCAACATTGGCCTCTGCGCTAACAAAAAGCTCTCTATAAAAGAGCAGGGAGAACCACCATGTACCAACTCTTCATCGAAGGCCTGCAACGCCTCGGCCGTGCGCTGATGCTGCCGATCGCGATCCTGCCGATCGCCGGCCTGCTACTGCGTCTGGGCGACACCGACCTGCTGAACATCGCGATCATCCACGATGCCGGCCAAGTGATCTTCGCCAACCTGGCAATGATCTTCGCCATCGGCATCGCCGTCGGTTTCGCCAAGGACAACAACGGCACCGCAGGCCTGGCCGGGGTGATCGGTTATCTGGTGATGATCTCCACCCTCAAGGTGCTCGACGCGAGCATCAACATGGGCATGCTCGCCGGGATCGTCAGCGGCTTGATGGCCGGCGCGCTGTACAACCGCTTCAAGGACATCAAGCTGCCGGAGTACCTGGCGTTCTTTGGTGGCCGACGGTTTGTACCGATTGTCACCGGGTTCGCTGCGGTCGGGTTGGGCGTGGTGTTCGGCTACATCTGGCCGCCGATCCAGCACGGCATCAACAGCTTCGGCGCCTTGATGATGGAAAGCGGCAGCATTGGTGCGTTCGTGTTTGGCGTGTTCAACCGCTTGCTGATCGTCACTGGCCTGCACCACATCCTCAACAACATGGCGTGGTTCGTGTTCGGCAACTTCACTGATCCAACCACCGGCGCACTGGTCACTGGTGACCTGTCGCGCTACTTCGCTGGCGATCCGAAGGGCGGCCAGTTCATGACCGGTATGTTCCCGATGATGATCTTCGGCCTGCCGGCGGCGTGTCTGGCGATGTACCGCAACGCCCTGCCGGAACGCCGCAAAGTGATGGGCGGGATTTTCCTGTCGATGGCTTTGACTTCGTTTTTGACCGGGGTGACCGAGCCGATCGAATTCGCCTTCATGTTTCTGGCGCCGCTGTTGTATTTGCTGCATGCGCTGCTGACCGGGTTGTCGATGGCGATTACCAATGCGCTGAACATTCACCTCGGCTTCACCTTCTCCGGCGGTTTTATCGACATGGTCCTGGGCTGGGGCCGCTCGACCAATGGCTGGTTGGTGATTCCGGTGGGGCTGGCTTATGCGGTCATCTATTACGCGGTGTTCGACTTCTGTATCCGCCGTTTCAATCTGAAAACGCCGGGCCGTGAAGACGTGGCCGCAGCCGAGAAATCTGTGCTGACAGAAAACGAGCGCGCCGCTGCGTACATCAAAGCCTTGGGCGGTGCCGAGAACCTGGTGACTGTCGGTGCGTGCACCACGCGGTTGCGCCTGGAGATGGTTGATCGCAACAAGGCATCGGATGCTGATCTGAAAGCGCTGGGTGCGATGGCGGTTGTACGCCCGGGCAAGGGCGGCAGTCTGCAGGTTGTCGTCGGACCGATGGCTGACAGCATTGCTGATGAGATTCGCCTGGCGATGCCGGCATTGGGCCGGGCGCTTGTGGCTGCACCTGTAGTGGTTGTCGAAGAAGCGAAGGCGGTTGTGGTCTCGGGGTCGGAAGCTCAGCAATGGCTGAAAGCGCTGGGTGGTAGCGACAATGTGCTGCAACTGGACTGCATTGCGATGAGCCGGATTCGCTTGTTGCTGGCAGATGCCAAGGCCTTGTCTGAGGCCCAGTTGAAAGAGCTGGGTTGTCAGGGTGTCAGCCAGTTGGAGGGTGGGGTCTGGCATTTGCTGGTGGGGGACAAGGCGGCGAGTTTGAGTGGAGAGCTGGAGGCGTTAGTCAATCGCAGTGAGGTCAGTGCCAAGGTTTAAACCGCAGCAAAATCCAACGGAATCACTGATCAATGAAGGCCGCTGCGCTATGAGGCACAGCGGCTTTTTATCGGTTACTTCCCTGCAATAACAGTAAATGTACGAGCAGGTGAAAAACCAGCCTCTCCTCTCGCGGTAATCGAATGAAGAGCTCGCGTCAAACCCGTCAGGCTCAGAGCCCAGTGTCCGGCAGCAGTCGCAACTACTTGTCCCTTCACAACAACACTGTCCAAAATTTGAACATTCTCTCCAGCAACTGCCGACCCGCTCAGATGCACAGTAGTTGCCGTAGTGGTGCCACCGTTGGGAATCTCTGAGCCTTGATCGTCTTTCACAGAAGTAATTGCAGGCACAGCATTTTTATCAACAGACATAGCTAAGTTCCTTCTTACCAGTTTTGGATGGAAGGCTTATCAGACAGGAGTTGGCGGAATCGCACCACTGTCAGAAATTACAGGTCAGCGAGTGTTTCCGATGAACGGTCAACGTCACATCTGAAGCTGCGATTGAGCCGCGAGCGACAGTTTTCCAAAGTCGTGCGCTTGAGCAGGCTCGCCCTATTCAAATGGGGCGAGCCTGTTTTCGATACCCCCAATGGATCAGGTTTGTGGGTCTACCCGATCCAGCGCACGGTTTACCGCCAGTTCGGCGAGCATGACGATTTGCTGGATGCCTAATACCGTGCTGCGCTGAGAACCGCTTAGCTCATTGGCGAAGTTGCTGGCGGCGGTGCTTGCCGAGGCTAACGATTCGCAGGCGTGGGCGAGCAGGCTTTCGGTGTCGACTTGGGGGCAGACCATGAACATGGTGCTCGGTCGGCGGGGCTTTGCGGGCTCGGGGCACAGGTAGAAGTCGAGGGCGCGTTTGATGGCTTCGCGGTTTCGGGCTTGCTCTTCGGCGCGGAGGGCTTCTTCGAGTGGGGTGGTGGTTTCGGGTGGGTCGGGGACGGGCTTGGTCATTGCAATGATCTCTAATCAAATGATTGAAGCCATCACTGGTCGTTTCTCACGCGACGAAGAGGTGGCAGCTATGTACGGAGTGAGAAACCGGTAAGAGATCAACCCGGCCGAACCGAAGTCCGCCCGCACACAGCCGCCATAGAACATTACCGGCAGCAAATGAGCTGGCGGCGATTATGGTGCTACTGACGTTTGATTAAAACCTCTTACCGGGTTCTCACACCCGATCACCGATTTGCGGTGACAACCAAAGACTAGAGACCGGACGTCCGACGGACAACCTGAAAACCTTGTGGGAAGGTTCTGGTGATTTGATGCATTTTTAAACAGCCTTGGGTGATGGGGTGGCTGGGCGGCCTCATCGCCAGCAGGCTGGCTCCCACAGTTGGATTGCGTGCATCCAGATAGAGACTGGTCGTCTGTCAGGCCGCCATCGCTGGCAAGCCAGCTCCCACAGGGATTGAGGTACATCTGCGGGTGATTGGTTGGTTGTGAGGTCGCTATCGCGAGCAGGCTCACTCCCACAATTGGATTGTGTGCATCCAGATAGAGACTGGTCGGCTGTCAGGCCGCCATCGCTGGCAAGCCAGCTCCCACAGGGATTGAGGTACATCTGCGGGTGATTGGTTGGTTGTGAGGTCGCTATCGCGAGCAGGCTCACTCCCACAATTGGATTGTGTGCATCCAGATAGAGACTGGTCGGCTGTCAGGCCGCCATCGCTGGCAAGCCAGCTCCCACAGAAAAGCAAAGCAGCGCCACTTACTCGCTCCTGCTTCTCACCACTCAACAGGATGAGCGTTAGCTCGGCTGCAGCTCTTGATCTTGATCCACAGGCCCCGTCGGCAGGCTGAGTGGAGGGATTCATCCGGGGAGGACATCGAGAGGAGGTGCAGCGAAGCAAACCGGAGGCGATGCCCCGGATGAAACCCGGAGCGAAGGAACCCCGAGCTTTAGCGAGTGGGCCGAACGTTGGGGCAAGCGTTTTTTTGCTTACTTTTTTTAGGCGTTTGTAAAAAAAGTGAGTCGCCGTAAGGGCGAAACCGCCAGCCGCAGCAACCGAAGAAACGGATATTCACCCAGTCAGCCAGAGCATGGTCGCCTATAAGGGCGCCATCGCTGGCAAGCCAGCTCCCACAGTGGAATGAAGTCGCCCTTCAAATCGCAGACAACAAAAAACCCGCAGACAATCACTCATCTGCGGGTTTCCTGTTTAAGCAGCAAGAAAGATCAGAAATCTTCCAGCCGCCACACCTCATAAGCCGGCGTCTCGTACGGATGACTAAGCTTCAAAGCCGCCACAACAGCAACAATCAACTCATCCGCAACAACAAGCTCAACCTTCAATTCCTCAACCCGCTCAACCTGCCCCGCCTCCCCAATAAACGGCTGACTCCCGTCCAACGGTCGAAACTGGCCCAAGCCAAGCACCTGCCAAGCACAGTGGTCATAGTCACCGATCCGCCCACCACCCGCAGCGAACACAGCGCCTTTGACCACCTCGACATGACTGTCAGGAACAAAAAACGCCAGCTTGTACACGACGCTTAGTTAACCCAGACGCGAGCGTTACGGAACATACGCATCCAAGGAGCGTCCTCGTTCCAGTCTTCCGAACGCCACGAGTTCTGCACCGCACGGAACACACGCTCCGGGTGCGGCATCATGATCGTCACACGGCCATCACGGCTGGTGAGACCAGTGATCCCGCGCGGCGAACCGTTCGGGTTGGCCGGATAACGCTCGGTGACCTTGCCATGGTTGTCGACGAAACGCATCGCCACGCAACCCGACAGATCCGCTTCCAGCAGTGCTTCTTCGCTGGAGAACTCGGCATGACCTTCACCGTGAGCAATGGCGATCGGCATACGCGAACCGGCCATGCCCTGCAGAAAGATCGAGTTCGATTCCTGGATCTGCACCATCGCCACGCGCGCTTCGAACTGCTCGGAGCGGTTACGCACGAAGTGCGGCCAGAACTCGCTGCCCGGGATCAGCTCGTGCAGGTTGGACATCATCTGGCAACCGTTACACACGCCGAGGGTGAAGCTGTCGTTACGCTCGAAGAAGCCCTGGAACGCATCGCGGGCGCGGCTGTTGAACAGCGCCGACTTGGCCCAGCCTTCACCGGCGCCGAGAACGTCGCCGTAGGAGAAACCACCGCACGCCACCAGACCTTTGAACTCGTTCAGGTCGACGCGGCCAGCGAGAATGTCGCTCATGTGCACGTCGATCGCGTTGAAACCGGCGCGGTCGAACGCGGCTGCCATCTCCACCTGACCGTTGACGCCCTGCTCACGCAGCACGGCAACTTGTGGGCGGATGCCTTTCTTGATGTAAGGCGCGGCGATGTCCTGGTTGACGTCGTAGCTCAGCTTGACGCTCAGGCCCGGATTGTCTTCTTCCAGCAACACGTCGAACTCTTGCTCGGCGCAGTCGGCGTTGTCGCGCAGACGCTGGATCTGGTAGCTGGTCTCGGCCCACTGACGTTGCAGCAGACGACGCTGGCCTTCGAACACGGTGTCACCGTTGAAGGTGATGTTGATCTGGCCATTGTTGATCGGCTGACCGATCACCGACACGCAGTCGCCCAGACCGGCCGCGCTGAATTGCGCGAGGATATCTGGCGTGGCGTCCTGACGAACCTGAATCACCGCACCCAGCTCTTCGTTGAACAGGATCGCGGCGATTTCCGCCGAGGATTCGGCAACGCTGTCCAGGTTCAGGCTCAGACCGCAGTGGCCGGCGAAAGCCATTTCCACTACAGACGTCAGCAGACCACCGTCGGAACGGTCGTGGTAAGCCAGCAGGTGACCGTCGGCGTTGAGGCCTTGAATGACCGCAAAGAAGGCTTTCAGGTCTTCGGCGTCATCGACGTCCGGCGCGTGCTTGCCGAGTTTGCCGTGAACCTGAGCGAGGATCGAGGCGCCCATCCGGTTCTGACCGCGACCGAGGTCGATCAGGATCAGGTCGGTGGTGCCCTTGTCCATGCGCAGTTCCGGGGTCAGGGTCTGACGGATGTCAGCCACTGGCGCGAAACCGGTCACGATCAGCGACATCGGCGAGGTCACGGTTTTTTCTTCGCCGTTGTCGTTCCAGCGAGTGGCCATGGACATCGAGTCCTTGCCCACCGGAATGGTGATACCCAGCTCAGGGCACAGTTCCATGCCGACCGCTTTCACGGTGTCGTACAGACGTGCGTCTTCGCCCGGGTGGCCGGCAGCCGACATCCAGTTCGCCGACAGTTTGATGTCGGAGATCTTGTTGATGCGCGAAGCGGCAATGTTGGTCAGGGTTTCGCCGATGGCCATGCGGCCCGACGCCGGGGCGTCCAGCAGCGCCAGCGGAGTGCGCTCGCCCATTGCCATGGCTTCACCGGTGTAGACGTCGAAGCTGGTGGCGGTGACAGCAACGTCGGCCACTGGAACCTGCCACGGGCCAACCATTTGGTCACGGGCCACGAGGCCGGTGATGGTGCGGTCACCGATGGTGATCAGGAAACTCTTGCTCGCCACGGCCGGGTGATGCAGAACGCGCTCGATGGACTCGGTGATGTCGAGGTTCGACGGATCGAAGTCATCGCCCAGTTCGGCTTCACGCACCACCGAACGGTGCATGCGTGGCGCCTTGCCCAGCAACACTTCCAGTGGCATGTCCACCGGGTTGTTGCCGAAGTGGCTATCCGTGACAGTAAGCTGCGGTTCGGCGGTGGCCTCACCGACAACGGCAAACGGGCAACGCTCGCGTTCGCAGATCGCCTGGAAGCGCTCGAAGTCTTCCGGGCCAACCGCCAGAACGTAACGTTCCTGGGATTCGTTGGACCAGATTTCGTGCGGGGCCATGCCCGGCTCGTCGTTTGGAATGTTGCGCAGTTCGAAACGGCCACCGCGGTCGCCGTCGTTGACCAGTTCCGGGAAGGCGTTGGACAGACCGCCCGCGCCCACGTCGTGGATGAAGCTGATCGGGTTCTTGTCGCCCAGCTGCCAGCAACGGTCGATGACTTCCTGGCAACGACGCTCCATTTCAGGGTTTTCACGCTGTACGGAAGCGAAGTCCAGGTCCGCCGAGCTGGTACCGGTGGCCATCGAGGAAGCGGCACCGCCGCCCAGACCGATGAGCATCGCCGGACCGCCGAGCACGATCAGCTTGGAGCCGACGACGATTTCGCCTTTCTTGACGTGCTCTTCGCGGATGTTGCCCATGCCGCCAGCCAGCATGATCGGCTTGTGGTAACCACGAACTTCGTCACCGTGCGGGGTGGTGATCGATTGTTCGAAGGTACGGAAGTAGCCAGTCAGGGCCGGACGACCGAATTCGTTGTTGAACGCGGCGCCGCCCAGCGGACCTTCGATCATGATGTCCAGCGCGGTAACGATGCGCTCAGGCTTGCCGTACGGCACTTCCCATGGCTGTTCGAAGCCCGGGATTTGCAGGTTGGATACGGTGAAACCGGTCAGGCCAGCCTTTGGCTTGGCGCCACGGCCGGTAGCACCTTCGTCGCGGATCTCGCCACCGGAACCGGTAGATGCGCCCGGGAACGGGGCAATCGCGGTCGGGTGGTTGTGCGTTTCAACCTTCATCAGGATGTGCACCGGCTCCTGCACCGCACCGTACTGGCGGGTCTCAGGGTTCGGGAAGAAACGGCCGGCAACGTTGCCGACGATTACCGAGGCGTTGTCCTTATAAGCCGACAGAACGCCTTCGCTGTGCATCACGTAGGTGTTCTTGATCATGCCGAACAGGCTTTTTTCCTGGTTCTCACCATCAATATCCCAACTGGCGTTGAAGATCTTGTGGCGGCAGTGCTCGGAGTTGGCCTGGGCGAACATCATCAGTTCGATGTCGTGCGGGTTGCGCTTGAGACCGTTGAAGGCGTTGACCAGATAGTCGATCTCGTCTTCGGCCAGGGCCAGGCCCAGCTCGGTGTTGGCCTTTTCCAGCGCGGCGCGACCGCCGCCGAGGATGTCGATCGCGGTCAGCGGCTTCGGCTCGGCGTGGCTGAACAGACCGGCGGCCTGCTCGAGGTTGGCCAGAACGATCTGGGTCATGCGGTCATGCAGGACATCGGCAATCTGCTGGGCTTCGGCTTCGCTGAACTGGCCGGCTACGTAGAACGCGATTCCGCGCTCCAGACGCTGGATCTTGCTCAGGCCGCAGTTGCGAGCGATGTCGCTGGCCTTGCTCGACCATGGCGAGATGGTGCCGAAACGTGGCAACACCAGGAACAGACGACCGGTCGGCTCTTGTACCGGAACGCTTGGACCGTACTTCAGAAGGCGCGCAAGCACCTGCTGTTCGTCGCCGGTCAGGACGCCGGTGACTTCGGCGAAGTGAGCGAATTCAGCATACAGGCCACTGACAGCTGGAACCTTCTGGCTCAGTTGCTCAAGGAGTTTGCTGTGGCGAAAGGCAGAAAGGGCAGGAGCGCCGCGCAGGATCAACATCTTCGGGACAGCCTCGGGAAGGGGTGTGCTTTGAGGCCGTGCATTCTAGCCTAAACCGCCCTCAACATCACCCGAAACGCTACGCACGGTTGCACTCGGATATCAATCTGTGTTTCTGCCTTGAGAGTCAAATTTATCCGGCATACGACGAAGGCTTATTTTTACGGTAACAAAATGCCCTTCGGCCCCATTCCTGCGGGGTTTCGCTCGATTTTGTGATGTCTAGCAGACCTGCCCGCAACTGTCGAGATATGGCGCCCGTGGTCCTTTGCGTATACTGCGCAAATGTTTTTCCCAACGGCTTTGCGTCCGCGGTACGCCAAATGGCTGATCGCAACCGGACTCTTCCTGATGCTCGGTGGCTGTGTTGATAAACCCAACACACTCGAGCGCGTAAAGGAGGATGGTGTGCTGCGGGTGATTACCCGTAACAGCCCCGCCACCTACTTTCAGGATCGCAGCGGTGAAACCGGCTTCGAATACGAGCTGGTGAAGCGCTTCGCCGACGATTTGGGTGTGGAACTGAAGATCGAGACCGCCGACAACCTCGACGACCTGTTTGACCAGATCGGTAAACCGAACGGCCCGGTCCTGGCGGCTGCCGGTCTGGTCAGCGGCGAACAACGCAAAAAACAGGTGCGTTTCTCCCACTCCTACCTCGAAGTGACTCCACAGATCATTTATCGCAACGGCCAGTCACGGCCGACGGACCCCGGTGATCTGGTGGGCAAGAAAATCATGGTGCTCAAGGGCAGCACCCACGCCGAACAACTGGCCGAGCTGAAAAAGAAATTTCCGGGCATCGAATACGAAGAGTCCGACGCCGTCGAGGTGGTCGACTTGCTGCGCATGGTCGATGAAGGTCAGATCGACCTGACGCTGGTCGACTCCAACGAAGTGGCGATGAATCAGGTGTACTTCACCAACATCCGGGTGGCCTTCGACCTTGGCGATGCGCGCAGCCAGAGCTGGGCCGTGGGACCGGGCGAAGACAACAGCCTGCTCAACGAGATCAACGCCTACCTCGACAAAGTGCAGAAAAACGGCACCCTGCAACGACTGAAAGATCGCTACTACGGCCACGTCGACGTCCTCGGTTACATGGGCGCCACGACGTTTGCCCAGCACTTGCAGCAGCGTCTGCCCAAATATGAACAGCACTTCAAGACCTACGCCAAGAAAGAGAAAGTCGACTGGCGCCTGCTCGCCGCGATCGGTTATCAGGAGTCGCTGTGGCAACCGACGGTCACTTCGAAAACCGGCGTGCGCGGCTTGATGATGCTGACGCAGAACACTGCTCAGGCGATGGGCGTATCCAACCGTCTTGATCCGAAGCAAAGCATCATGGGCGGCGCCAAGTACCTCGCCTATATGAAGGATCAGCTCGATGATTCGATTCAGGAGCCGGACCGCACCTGGTTTGCCCTGGCGGCGTACAACGTCGGCAGCGGTCACCTGGATGACGCACGCAAACTGGCGTCCCGCGAAGGCCTGAACCCGGACAAGTGGCTGGATGTGAAGAAGATGCTGCCGCGCCTCTCGCAGAAGCAGTGGTACAGCAAGACCCGCTATGGCTACGCCCGGGGCGGCGAGCCGGTGCACTTTGTGGCGAACATTCGTCGTTACTACGACATTTTGACCTGGGTGACGCAGCCGCAGCTTGAGGGTGATCAGGTCGCTGAAGGCAATCTGCATGTTCCGGGTATCGACAAGTCGAAACCCGCCCAGGAACCTGCCCCGCTCTGAATTTTCGTTGTCTTTGATGACGCCATCGCGGGCAAGCCACGCTCCCACAGGAGATCCACGAACCTGTGGGAGCGTGGCTTGCCCGCGATGGCAGCGCCGCCGACTTCAGCCTTTGAGCGCAGCAGCCAGAATCAGCGATTTCATTTCAGAGACAGCGGATTTGAAACCCACGAACAATGCATGCGCCACCAGCGCATGGCCGATGTTCAGTTCATTGATGCCCTTGATCGCCGCCACCGCTTCAACGTTGTGGTAGTGCAGGCCATGGCCGGCATTGACGATCAGCCCCTGCGCCAGACCAAACGCCACGCCGTCCGCCACACGCTTCAATTCTTCCGCCACTTCGGTCGGGGTCTCGGCATCGGCATAACGCCCGGTGTGCAGTTCGATCGCCGGTGCGCCTACACGTTTCGACGCAGCAATCTGGCGCTCATCGGCATCGATGAACAGCGACACTTCGCTGCCGATTTTCGACAGACGCTCGACCGCTGCCCTGATGCGCTCTTCCTGCCCCGCCACATCCAGACCGCCTTCAGTGGTCAGTTCCTGGCGGGTTTCCGGCACCAGGCAAATGTGCGCCGGGCGGATACGCTCAGCGAACGCCATCATTTCTTCGGTGACGCCCATTTCGAAGTTCATGCGGGTTTGCAGCACATCCTTGAGCAACAGTACGTCGCGTTCCTGAATATGCCGGCGGTCTTCACGCAGGTGCACGGTGATGCCGTCGGCGCCCGCCTCTTCCGCGTCGAGCGCAGCCTTGACCGGATCCGGGTAGCGCGTACCACGGGCCTGACGCAGGGTGGCGACGTGGTCGATGTTCACGCCAAGAAGAATGCGATTGCTGGTGGTCACGGATGCGCGCTCCTGAAGAAAAAGATTCGGCGCACAGCATACGGTGAGATCAGGGCTTGCGAAACAGCTCCCGGCTAACGAGGGGACGACCGCCCAGGTGAACAGCCAGTGCCTGACGCATCAGGCGTTTGGCGGCGGACAGTGCGCCGGGCGCTGTCCAGTCGGCTTCGGCCATGGCCAGTAATTCAACGCCGTTGAACAGACCCGGCTGCAGCAGGTAGACACGCTCAAGGCCAGCATCCACTTGCAGACGATAGAGGCCGTCCGGCGCGACAGGTTCGCCGTGGATGTCAGTGTTCATGGAAAAACCGTAGCCGAGATCGTCCAGTAGACGCCATTCGAAGGAGCGCAATAAAGGTTCCAACGGCCGGCCTTCAGCCAGCGCCAGCAAGGTAGCGGCATAGTGATCAAACACCGCCGGGTGCGGATCTTCAGCAGGGAGCAAACGGATCAGTAATTCATTGAGGTAGAGGCCGCTGAACAGCGCCTCGCCGACCATCCAGGTCGCGTTACCGGCACTTTCCATGCGCCCGACATTCTTCAGCTCACCCTTGCCGCGAAACTCCACTTCCAGCGGCACGAACGGCCGCGCCAGTGTCCCGGCCTTGCCCCGCGCACTGCGCAACACCGCCCGCAGCCGACCTTGCGGCGTGAGGAAGTCCACCAACGCGCTGGTTTCACGATAGGCGCGCGAATGCAGAACGTAGGCAGGTTGGGCGGGGGGTGGGCTTTGCGACATTGAGTTCTCGATGAAGAAACGCAGTCTTGAGATCAACATAAACCAAATGTGGGAGCGGGCTTGCCCGCGATGGCGGATGCACATTCAACATCTCTGCTGAACATTACATCCTCATCGCGGGCA
The DNA here is from genome assembly GCF_018326005.1 of Pseudomonas sp. Seg1. Lineage (NCBI taxonomy): Bacteria > Pseudomonadati > Pseudomonadota > Gammaproteobacteria > Pseudomonadales > Pseudomonadaceae > Pseudomonas > Pseudomonas sp. Seg1. Next base: position 1,231,840 of record NZ_AP021903.1, on the reverse strand, counting down.
AGCCCGCTCCCACAGGGTTCTCTGGTTAAACAGGAACCGATATTTTTTTACAGATCGCCGTAACCCAGCGAACGCAGCGCGCGCTCGTCGTCGGACCAGCCGCCCTTCACCTTGACCCACAGGTTGAGCATGATTTTGGAGTCGAACAGCAGCTCCATGTCCTTGCGCGCTTCGGTGCCGATGCGTTTGATGCGCTCGCCCTTGTCGCCAATGATGATCTTCTTCTGGCCGTCACGCTCGACGAGGATCAGCGCGTGGATATGCAAGGTCTTGCCCTGCTGCTTGAACTCTTCGATTTCGACGGTGATCTGGTACGGCAGCTCGGCGCCCATCTGGCGCATGATCTTTTCGCGCACCAGTTCAGCGGCGAGGAAGCGGCTGCTGCGGTCGGTGATCTGGTCTTCCGGGAAGAAGTGATCGTTCTCCGGCAGATGATCGGCGATGACCTTTTCCAGCGCTTCGAGGTTGTGCCCGTGCTGCGCGGAAATCGGAATGATCTGCGCGTTCGGCAGCTGTTCCTGCAACCACGACAGGTGCGGCATCAGCTCGGCCTTGTCTTCGATGCGGTCAGTCTTGTTCAGCGCGACGATCAGCGGGCCGGTCACGTATTGCACGCGCTCCAGCACCATCTGGTCTTCGTCGGTCCACTTGGTGCGGTCAACGACGAAGATCACCACGTCGACGTCTTTCAACGCCGCCGAAGCGGTCTTGTTCATGTAGCGGTTCAGGGCCTTTTCGCCACCCTTGTGCATGCCGGGGGTGTCGACGTAGATTGCCTGCACGTCACCCTCGGTCTTGATCCCGAGCATGTTGTGCCGAGTGGTCTGCGGCTTGCGCGAAGTGATCGCGAGCTTCTGGCCGAGGATGTGGTTCAGCAGCGTCGACTTGCCGACGTTGGGACGGCCGACGATGGCAACGTAGCCACAGCGAGTTGCGTTTGTATCAGTCATTGCCATTCTCCACGCCCAGGGCAATCAGTGCTGCGGCGGCCGCTACCTGTTCGGCAATACGACGGCTCACACCCTGACCTCGGCTTTTTTCATTCAGTAAGACAACTTCGCACTCGACGAAGAAGGTTCGGCAGTGCGGTTCACCCTGGATGTCCACCACTTCGTAACGAGGCAGTTCGCAACCGCGCGATTGCAGGTGTTCCTGCAGACGGGTCTTGGGATCCTTGTTGGTGTCGACCAGCGTCAGCCCTTCGAACTCGCCGGCCAGCCAGGCCAGTACGCGCTCGCGAGCGACATCCATGCCCGCGTCGAGGTAGATGGCGCCGATCAACGCTTCGAGGGCATCGGCCAGAATCGACTCGCGACGGAAACCGCCGCTTTTCAGTTCACCGGAGCCCAGACGCAGGTAATCGCCAAGGTCGAAACCGCGCGCCAGTACGGCCAGCGTCTCACCTTTTACCAGGCGTGCGCGCAAACGCGACAACTGGCCTTCGCGGGCCAGCGGGAAACGGTCGAAAAGCGCCTCACCGGCAACGAAGTTGAGGATGGCATCGCCGAGAAACTCCAGACGCTCATTGTTGCGCCCGGCAAAACTGCGGTGCGTGAGGGCCAGCAGCATCAGCTCCTGGTCCTTGAAGGTGTAACCGAGCTGACGCTCGAGACGGCTTAATGAGGCGCTCACGGTTTACCCACGCTGAGATCAAAGCTGGATTCCACCGCCATCGCCGGGGTACGGCGCAGGCCTGGGACAATTAACGCTGTGTTCAAAAATTAAATCCTGGCTGTAGCGAAGCCGATTGTGCCGGCTCCAGAAATGCATTCGGCGCTGTGGTCAACAGCGCCGTGTGTGATTACTTGATCAGGCCAACCCGCGAGAAATTCGGCAGGTGGCTGAATTTCGGATCCGGCCAGCTCATCCAGACCGCGAAGGCCTTGCCGACGATATTCTGGTCGGGAACCATGCCCAGCAGATCCTTGGGAATGTTCGGATCATCCCAGAAACGACTGTCGTTCGAGTTGTCGCGGTTGTCGCCCATCATGAAGTAGTGCCCGGCAGGCACGGTCCAGGTATGGTCAGGAATGGCGCGATTGCGATTCATTTCCTTGCGGATCAGGTGTTCGGCGGCGCCGAGTTTCTCTTTGTACAACTCGGCAGTGCCGAGCATGCCCGGCTCCGAACCGGCCAATTGTTCGGCAACCGATTCGCCATTGACGAACAGACGCTTGTCAGCGGTGTACCGCACGGTGTCGCCCGGCAGGCCGACTACACGCTTGATGTAGTTGACGTTCGGGTCACTCGGGTAGCGAAACACCATCACATCGCCGCGCTGCGGATCACCGACTTCGATGATTTTCTTGTCGATCACCGGCAGGCGGATCCCGTAAGAAAACTTGTTCACCAGAATGAAGTCGCCGACGTCCAGGGTCGGTTTCATCGAGCCGGACGGGATCTGGAACGGTTCCACGAGGAACGAACGCAGCACCAGCACGATGAACAACACCGGGAAGAACGACTTGCCGTATTCAACCAGCAGCGGCTCTTTGTTCAGTTTCTCGACCACCACGATATCGGGCTGGCTGACACTGCCTTGATAAGAGGCAATGGCAGCCCGCCGACGCGGTGCCAGAATCAGCAGATCAAGCAACGCCAACAGGCCGCAGACGAACACGGCGATGACCAGCAACAGCGGGAAATTTAGTGACATAGGACCTGACTATTCCAACCTGAGCACGGCAAGGAAGGCTTCTTGTGGAATTTCCACGTTGCCGACCTGCTTCATGCGTTTCTTACCGGCCTTTTGCTTCTCGAGCAGTTTCTTCTTACGGCTGACGTCACCGCCGTAGCATTTGGCCAATACGTTCTTTCTGAGTGCCTTGACGGTTGTCCGGGCAACGATCTGACCGCCAATGGCGGCCTGGATAGCCACGTCGAACATCTGCCGCGGAATCAGTTCTTTCATCTTCTCGGTCAACTGGCGACCTTTGAAGTGCGAGTTGTCACGGTGCACAATCAACGCCAGAGCATCGACCTTGTCACCGTTGATCAGCACGTCCAGTTTCACCAGATTAGCCGATTGGTAACGATCGAAATGGTAGTCCAGCGAAGCATAGCCGCGGCTGGTGGATTTGAGACGGTCGAAGAAGTCGAGCACCACTTCGTTCATCGGCAGGTCATAGGTGACTTGCACCTGATTGCCGAGGAACAGCATGTCGACTTGAACGCCACGCTTCTCGATGCACAGGGTGATGACGTTGCCCAAGTGTTCTTGCGGCACGAGGATGTTGGCGCGCACGATCGGCTCGCGCATGTCTTCGACGGCCGAGACGTCTGGCAGCTTGGACGGGTTGTCGACGTAAATCGTTTCACCGGTTTTCAGCACCAGTTCGAAGATTACCGTCGGCGCCGTGGTGATCAGGTCCAGGTCGTACTCGCGCTCGAGGCGCTCCTGGATGATTTCCATGTGCAGCATGCCGAGGAAGCCGCAACGGAAGCCGAAGCCCAGTGCGTCGGAGCTTTCCGGGGTGTACTGCAGCGACGAGTCGTTGAGGGTCAGCTTCTGCAGCGCTTCGCGGAAATCCTCGAAGTCATCGGAGCTGACCGGGAACAGACCGGCGTAAACCTGTGGCTGGATGCGTTTGAAGCCCGGCAATACCGGAACGTCTGGCGTCGAGCTCAGAGTCAGGGTGTCACCGACCGGGGCACCGTGGATGTCCTTGATGCTGGCGATGATGAAGCCCACTTCGCCGGCTTTCAGGTCAGCGGTGGCGGTGTGTTTCGGGTTGAAAACACCGACGCTGTCGACCAGGTGCACCTTGCCGGTGGATTTCACCAGGATCTTGTCGCCCTTCTTCACGCGGCCATGACGCACGCGTACCAGGGAGACAACACCCAGGTAGTTGTCGAACCAGGAGTCGATGATCAACGCTTGCAGCGGATCTTCGATGTTGCCGGTCGGCGCAGGAATGGTCGTCACCAGACGCTCGAGCACTTCGTCGACACCCAGGCCAGTCTTGGCGCTGCAGGTGACGGCGTCGGTGGCGTCGATGCCAATGATCTTTTCGATTTCGTCTTTGACGCGATCAGGATCAGCCTGCGGCAGGTCGATCTTGTTGAGTACCGGCATGACCTCAAGGCCCTGCTCGATCGCGGTGTAGCAGTTGGCCACGGACTGGGCTTCAACGCCCTGACCGGCATCGACTACCAGCAAGGCACCTTCACACGCGGCCAGGGAACGGCTGACTTCATAGGTGAAGTCGACGTGGCCCGGGGTGTCAATGAAGTTCAGCTGGTAGGTGACGCCATCTTTGGCTTTGTAATAGAGAGTAACGCTGTGGGCCTTGATGGTGATCCCGCGTTCACGCTCCAGATCCATGGAATCCAGTACCTGGGCTTCCATTTCACGCTCGGCCAGGCCGCCGCACATCTGGATGAAGCGATCGGCCAGCGTCGACTTGCCATGGTCAATGTGGGCGATGATGGAGAAATTGCGGATATGACTCAAATCACTCACGGATCAACACTCAAAAAGGCTGCAGGCATGGCCCGCCGAAAAATAGCCGGGAATTGTACCTGATACACGGCGCAAGCGTCACGTTCGCCTGTCACCCGGATTGCATGCAAAAACGCCCCGATCTGTCGATCGAGGCGTTTTCAGGGTTACGCAGCGGATGAAAGCTTGTTCATCAACCCGCTCGTCTAAGCAGCCAGACACCTGCCAGCGCGCAGACACCGGCCGGCACCAGCACCGCAAACAGCGGCGAGAACCCGAACACCAGGCTCGACGGGCCGAGCAAATCCTGGACGATACGGAAGGTGAAGCCCACCAGTACACCGGTGAACACACGCTGGCCGAGGGTCACCGAACGCAGCGGACCGAAGATGAACGAGATGGCCATCAGCACCAGCGCCGCGGTCACCAACGGCTGCAACACCTTGACCCAAAATGCCAGCCAGTAACGGCCGTTGCTCAAGCCCTGCTCGGAGAGATAGTGGATGTAACCCCACAGACCACTGATCGACAGCGATTCCGGGGCCATCACCACGGTGCTGAGCAGTTGCGGGCTCAACGCCACGTCCCACTGCTCGTTCGGGGTATTGACGACTTCAGTGCTGCGCTCATGAAACTTCGTGGTGGCAACGTCGGTAAGCTGCCATTTGGTGCCGTCGAACTCCGCCTTCTTGGCGAAACTTGAACTCAGCAGATGGCGTTCCTTGTCGAAGTGATAGCGGGTCACGCCATACAACAAGCCGTTAGGTTGCACGGCGTTGATGTGGATGAACTCCTCACCCTGACGGTGCCACATACCGTGCTTGGCGCTTTGCGCGTCGCCGCTGCCCTGGGCCAGCGAGCGATTGGCCTGGGCCATGCTTTCGGTCGCCGGAGCAACGTATTCGCCGATCAGCACGCCCGCCAGCATCAGCACCAGCATCGGTTTCATCACCGCCCAGACGATACGGCCGATGGACACGCCAGCGGCGCGCATCACTGTCAGTTCACTGCTGCTGGCCAGACTGCCGAGGCCGATCAGGCAGCCAATCAACGCCGCCATCGGCAGCATTTCATAGAGCCGGCGCGGCGCGGTCAGCAAGACAAAACTCAGGACATCAACCAGCGTATAGGTATCGCTGACGTCGCCCATTTCATCGATGAAAGCGAACAACGTCGCCAGACCGAGAATGATTGCCAACACGGCGATGATCGCCATGAACACGCTGCTGCCGATGTAGCGGTCGAGTTTAACCACGGGCCACCTCCAGCGCAGCGGCGCGACGGCTGGCCATCTTCAGACGCAGAGGCTCCCAGTACAGCAGGCCGAGGCCGATGAACAGGAAGATTGCGTGCACCCACCACAAGCCGAGCGCTGGCGGGATCTTGCCTTTTTCAAGGGCGCCGCGGGCGGCAATCAGGATGGTCAGGTAAGCCATATAAAGAAGAATCGCCGGCAGCAGCTTGAGGAAACGCCCTTGGCGCGGATTGACTCGCGACAGCGGCACCGCCATCAGGGTCACGATGAACACCAGCAGTGGCAGGGACAGACGCCATTGCAGTTCGGTTTTCGAGCGAATGTCATCACTGCCCAGCAGAGCCGAGGTCGGCATGGCGTCACGGTCAGTGACCTCTTCGCTGACGTCCGGTTTGGGCAGCAGCACACCGTAGGTTTCGTAATGGATGGCGCGATAGTCGGCCTGTCCCGGGCTGCCGTCGTAGCGGTAGCCGTTGTCGAGAATCAGGTAGCGGTTGCCGTCAGGGCGGACTTCCTGACGGCCCTTTTCGGCCACCAGCACGGAAATCCCGCGGTCCTTCTGATCGGCGCCGAGGTTCTTCTGCGAGATGAACACACTGCCGAGATTGACGCGATCGTCGCTCAGGGTCTCGGTGTAGGTCACCCGGGTACCGTCACGCAGGGCCTGGAAGCGACCTGGCTCAAGGGTGTCGAATTCGGTCAGGGCGTCCTGCTTGTTCAGCAGCAGCTGGAACTGATTGGCGCCTTGCGGGGCCAGCCCCAGGCTCAACCATGCCACGACCAGGGCCACCAGCGTCGCCGGAAACAGGGTCATGCGCAGCAAGCGTTGCTGGCTCATGCCCGTGGCCGAGAGCACGGTCATCTCGCTTTCCAGGTACAGGCGACCGTAGGCCAGCAGGATCCCGAGGAACAGGCCCAGCGGCAGAATCAGTTGCAGGAAGCCCGGCAGACGAAAGCCCATGATCAGGAACAGCGAACCCGGATCGAGCTGGCCGGCGGCGGCCTGAGCGAGGTATTTGATGAAGCGACCGCTCATGATGATGACCAGCAACACCGCACTCACGGCGCTGAGGGTCAACAGGACTTCGCGGGACAGATAACGGAAGACGATCAAACCAGACACTCCAGGGTTGTCAGGCTAAGGCGGCCAAACAAGCAAACACATCGACCGGCCCGCAACGCAGAGCCGTCGAAAAAAGATGCGGCATTATCCTGTGATTGGGGGCGCCTGTCACTGCGCACACTCATCGGCGTGTGCATTACGTAGAAGATCGTACAACCGAGGGTTGTCAGGCGCGGGGAGCGAGGTTCAAACTGCGGCCCTTGTCGCAGGCTTTGGCCTGCGCCTCTTCTATCTATAAGCGGGCGACTGCGGACACCGTCGAACGCCTGTGTGTTGACCATTCATTCAGGGATCCGGACATGGAACTGGTTGTAAAAAGCGTTAGCCCAGAAACGTTGAAAACCGCCACCCTGGTGGTTGCCGTCGGCGAAGGCCGCAAACTCGGCGTCGCCGCCAAGCAGGTCGACGAACTGAGCGGCGGCGCGATCAGCGCTGTACTCAAGCGTGGCGATCTGGCCGGCAAGGTCGGTCAGAGCCTGCTGCTGCACAGCCTGCCTAACCTGAAAGCCGAACGCGTGCTGCTGGTCGGCGTGGGCAAGGATGAAGAACTGGGCGACCGTCCATTCCGCAAAATCGTTGCCGCCATCCTCAACACGCTGAAAGGCCTGGGCGGCAGCGACGCCGTGCTGGCGCTGGATGAAATCATTGTCAAAAACCGCGACAGCTACGGCAAGACCCGTCTGCTGGCAGAAACTCTGGTAGATGGCGAATACACTTTCGACCAGTTCAAGAGCCAGAAAGCCGAGCCGCGTGCGCTGAAGAAAATCACCCTGCTGACCATCAAGGCTGCGCAAGCCGAAGTGCAACGCGCTGTGAGTCACGCCACTGCGATCGCCAACGGCATGGCTTTCACCCGCGATCTGGGTAACCTGCCGCCGAATATCTGCCACCCGACGTTCCTTGGCGAACAAGCGAAGAATCTGGGCAAAGAGTTCAAGGATCTGAAAGTCGAAGTGCTCGACGAGAAAAAGATCAAGTCGCTGGGCATGGGTTCGTTCTACGCCGTTGGCCAGGGCAGCGCCCAACCACCGCGCCTGATCGTCATGCAATACAACGGCGGCAAGAAATCCGAGAAGCCGTACGCACTGGTCGGCAAAGGCATCACCTTCGACACTGGCGGCATCAGCCTGAAGCCGGGCGCCGGCATGGACGAGATGAAGTACGACATGGGCGGCGCTGCCTCCGTGTTCGGTACCCTGCGCGCCGTGCTTGAGCTGAAGCTGCCGATCAACCTGGTGTGCATCCTCGCCTGCGCGGAAAACATGCCGAGCGGCAACGCGTCGCGTCCTGGCGACATCGTCACCACCATGAGCGGCCAGACCGTGGAAATCCTCAACACCGACGCCGAAGGCCGTCTGGTACTGTGCGATGCCCTGACCTACTCCGAACGCTTCAAGCCGCAAGCAGTAATCGACATCGCCACCCTGACCGGCGCTTGCGTGGTTGCACTGGGCGCTCACACCTCGGGCCTGCTGGGCAACAATGACGAGCTGATCAATCAACTGCTCAGCGCCGGCAAGACTGCCGATGACCGCGCCTGGCAACTGCCGCTGTTCGACGAGTACCAGGAGCAACTGGACAGCCCGTTCGCCGACATCGCCAACATCGGCGGACCGAAGGCCGGCACCATCACCGCTGCCTGCTTCCTGTCGCGCTTCACCAAGAACCTCAACTGGGCGCACCTGGACATCGCGGGTACCGCATGGACGAGCGGCGGTAAGGACAAGGGCGCCACTGGCCGTCCGGTTCCGCTGCTGACCCAATACCTGCTGGACCGCGCAAAAGCCTGAAACCGATGAACCTGGGCGGCGTCACTTTGCAGTGACGCTGCTCAAGGCTCAGGAACCGCAATGACCAAAGTCGACTTCTATATCCTGCCCAGCGCCGATCCGTCGGCACGCCTGGATTTTGCCTGCAAGCTCACCGAGAAAGCCTGGCGCATGGGCCACCGCATCTACCTGCACTGCAGCGATGCCGCTCAGCGCGAAGATCTCGATGCGCGCCTGTGGGCGTTCAAAGGCGAAAGCTTCGTGCCCCACGGCCCTGCCGACAGCGAACCGGACGGTTTGATTGTGTTGGGTTTGGGCGATGACTGCGGCGAGCATCAGGATTTGCTGGTCAATCTCGACCTGAAAGTCCCGGCCTTTGCCAACAAGTTCGCCCGGGTGGCGGAAGTGGTGGTGGAAGACCCGACCATTCGAGCCGCAGCGCGGGAGAGTTTTCGTTTCTACCGCGAACAGGGCTATCCTCTGCAAGATCACCGTTTACAGCGACTCTGAGCACTCCAATGGACACTCCGAAACCGCAGCAAAAGTCCGCACACCTGTTGGACGATCTCGAATCGATCCGTCAGTTGCTCGGCGACGACAACCTGCAACCGCCCCTGCTGACCGATACGGTCGATGAGGGTGAACAGGAACAGATTCCGATGCTGTTCGACTCGGTTGGCAATGAGCCACCCGCCGTCGAACCGCCTCCCGCGCCAACCCCGACACCCGCCGCGCAACCTGCCGCAACCGTCGACAAAGGCCCGGACGCCCTGCTCCACCTGGACAGCGAATTGCGCGCCGCTGCGCAATTGATCATGCAAGACGTGATCGACGACTTCGCCCCGCACATCGAAACCGAAATCAAACGCCGCCTCGACGCGCGGATGGAGCGGCTGCTCAGCCAGTACGAATAATTCCTCGATCGCCCCTGTGGGAGCTGGCTTGCCAGCGATAGCATCACTGCGGTTTTCCTGAAAAACCGCGGCGCCTGCATCGCTGGCAAGCCAGCTCCCACATTTAAGCCTCCACCCGCCCCTCCCCCGCTCGCCCTCGGCCCCATGCCCCGCTATACTTCCCGGCTTTTCCTGAATAAATGCCAATAGGGTCCCGCCGCGCATGGATAAGACCTACCAGCCGCACGCCATTGAAACTTCCTGGTACAACACCTGGGAGTCCGAGAACTATTTCGCACCGCAAGGCGCGGGCGATTCCTACACCATCATGATCCCGCCGCCGAACGTCACCGGCAGCCTGCACATGGGTCACGGTTTCAACAACGCGATCATGGACGCCCTGATCCGTTTCCGCCGCATGCAGGGTCGCAACACCCTGTGGCAGCCGGGCACCGACCACGCCGGTATCGCCACGCAGATGCTGGTGGAGCGTCAACTGGAAGCCACCGGCCAGAACCGTCATGACCTGGGCCGCGAGAAATTCCTCGAGAAAGTCTGGGAGTGGAAGGATCAGTCGGGCGGCAACATCAGCCGGCAGATCCGTCGCCTCGGCTCGTCCGTAGACTGGAGCCGCGAGCGCTTCACCATGGACGACGGCCTCTCGGAAGCGGTTAAAGAAGCTTTCGTGCGCCTGCACGAAGACGGCCTGATCTATCGCGGCAAGCGCCTGGTCAACTGGGACACCAAATTGCACACGGCGATTTCCGATCTCGAAGTGGAAAACCACGACGAGAAAGGTTTCCTGTGGAATCTGAAGTACCCGCTGGCCGACGGCGCGAAAACCGCTGAAGGCAACGATTACCTGATCGTCGCGACCACTCGTCCGGAAACCATGCTCGGCGACTCCGCCGTGGCCGTTAACCCGAACGACGAGCGCTACAAAGCCCTGATCGGCAAGTTTGTCGAGCTGCCACTGGTTGGCCGCCGCATCCCGATCATTGCCGACGACTACTGCGATCCTGAATTCGGCACCGGTTGCGTGAAAATCACCCCGGCCCATGATTTCAACGACTACGAAGTCGGCAAACGCCACAACCTGCCGTTGCTGAACATCTTCGACAAGAACGCCAACGTGCTGCCTGCGGCGCAGGTGTTCAACCTCGACGGCACGCTGAACGACAGCATCGACGGCAAGATCCCGGCTGAATATGCAGGTCTCGAGCGCTTCGAAGCGCGCAAGCAGATCGTCGCTGCGTTCGACGCCGCCGGCCTGCTGGTCAGCGTCGACGATCACAACCTGAAAGTGCCGAAGGGCGATCGCTCCGGCACCGTCATCGAGCCGTGGCTGACCGACCAGTGGTACGTGTCGACCAAGCCGTTGGCTGAGCCGGCGATTGCTGCCGTTGAAGACGGCCGTATCCAGTTCGTGCCGAAGCAGTACGAAAACATGTACTTCTCGTGGATGCGCGACATCCAGGACTGGTGCATCAGCCGTCAGTTGTGGTGGGGCCACCGGATTCCGGCCTGGTACGACGAGTCGGGCAAGGTCTACGTCGGCCGCGACGAAGCCGAAGTGCGTGCCAAGCACAACCTCGGCCCGGACGTTGCGCTGCAACAGGACAACGACGTGCTCGACACCTGGTTCAGCGCGGGCCTGTGGACCTTCTCCACCCTCGGCTGGCCGGAAAAGACCGAGTTCCTGAAGAAATTCCACTCCACCGACGTGCTGGTCACCGGTTTCGACATCATTTTCTTCTGGGTTGCCCGGATGATCATGCTGACGATGCACCTGATCAAGAACGAGGACGGCACGCCGCAGGTGCCGTTCAAGACCGTTTATGTACACGGTCTGGTGCGTGATGGCCAAGGCCAGAAGATGTCCAAGTCCAAGGGCAACGTCCTTGACCCGCTGGACATCATCGACGGTATCGAGCTTGAAGCGCTGGTGCAAAAACGCACCTCGGGCATGATGCAGCCGAAAATGGCGAAGAAGATCGAGAAGCAGACCCGCGACGAATTCGCCGACGGCATTGCCAGCTACGGCACCGACGCCCTGCGTTTCACCTTCTGCTCGCTGGCGTCGACCGGTCGCGACATCAAGTTCGACATGGGCCGCGTCGAAGGCTATCGCAACTTCTGCAACAAGATCTGGAACGCCGCGCGTTATGTTCTGGACAAGGGCGAAGACTGCGGCCAGAACGGCGAAGCCTACGAGCTGTCGCTGGCGGATCGCTGGATCATCTCGCAACTGCAACGCACTGAAGCCGAAGTGACCCGTCAACTCGATCAGTTCCGTTTCGACCTCGCCGCGCAAGCGCTGTACGAGTTCATCTGGAACCAGTACTGCGACTGGTACCTGGAATTGTCCAAGCCTGTGCTGTGGGACGAAAACGCTCCGGTTGAACGTCAGCGCGGCACCCGCCGTACGTTGGTTCGCGTACTGGAAGTGGCGCTACGTCTGGCGCATCCGTTCATGCCGTTCATCACTGAAGAAATCTGGCAGCGCATCGCGCCGCTGGCCGGCATTCAGGGCAAGACGATCATGCTGCAACCTTGGCCAGTGGCCAACGAAGAGCGCATCGATCCGGCCGCCGAAAACGACATCGAATGGCTCAAGGAACTGATGCTCGGCACGCGTAATATCCGTGGTGAAATGAACATCGGCCCGGGCAAACCGCTGCCGATCTACCTGAAAAACGTCAGCGCTGAAGACCAGCGTCGCCTGACCGAGAACGAAGCGCTGCTGAAGAAGCTGGCGCGTCTGGAATCGATCACCGTTCTTGCTGCTGGCGAAGAAGCGCCACTGTCCGCTACCGCTCTGGTGGGCGAGATGGAAGTTCTGGTGCCAATGGCCGGTCTGATCGACAAGGGCGCTGAGCTTGCGCGTCTGGACAAGGAAATCCTGCGTCTGCAGGGCGAAGTCCAGCGTGTTGGCGGCAAACTGTCCAACGCCGGTTTCGTTGACAAGGCCCCGGCCGAAGTCATCGAGAAGGAACGCGCCAAACTGGCCGAGGCTGAACAGGCCTTGGGAAAACTGGCCGAGCAGCACGCGCGGATTTCCAGCCTGTAAGGGCAAGCCGCGATGAAAAAGGGAGGCCACATTGGCCTCCTTTTTTTGTTTCTGCAATTTCACAGCCACCGAAGAACCCTGTGGGAGGGGGCTTGCCCGCGATAGCGTCGGGTCAGGCGACATTTATGTTGACTGATACACCGCCATCGCGGGCAAGCCGGCTCCCACAGGCTCCTCGGTGTTCTTTGCATTACGTTCACAGCGGCTGGATGTGGGACAATACCCGCCACTTTCAGCCATACCCGAATCGACCACGCCCATGACCGCCCCCCGCACACCCAAACCTGCGCGCAAGAAACCTGACTCCGCGACCCCGGCCAAAGCCGTTGAACCGCGTGAAAAGGCCAGCCTGCACCCGCGCAATCGCCATCAGGGTCGTTACGACTTCCCGGCGCTGATCAAGACCACGCCAGAACTGGCGAAATTCGTGATCATCAATCCGTATGGCAAGGAAAGCATCGACTTCGCCAGTCCGGACGCGGTACGGGTGTTCAACCGGGCGCTGCTCAAGTCGTTCTATGGCATTCAGCATTGGGACATCCCGGCCGATTACCTCTGCCCGCCAGTGCCGGGCCGTGCCGATTACGTGCACTTCCTCGCCGACCTGCTGGCCAGCATGAACGACGGCAAGGTCCCGCGCGGCGCGATCGTCAACGTGCTGGACATCGGCATGGGCGCCAACTGCGTTTATCCGCTGATCGGTAACAGCGAATACCGCTGGCACTTCCTTGGCTCGGAAATCGACCCGACAGCCGTTGCCGCTGCCACGGCCATCGTCCAGTCCAACGACCTGAACAAGGTCATCAAGCTGCGCCAACAGGAGAACCGCAAGCACATCCTGATTGGTCTGCTGGAACCGGGCGAGCGTTTTGACCTGACCATGTGCAACCCGCCGTTCCACGCTTCGATGGACGAGGCGACCAAGGGCAGCGAGCGTAAATGGCGCGCACTGGGCAAGGCTGACCCGAAACGCAAACTGCCGGTACTGAACTTTGGTGGGCAGTCGGCCGAGTTGTGGTGTGAAGGGGGCGAAGCGCGTTTCGTGACGCAACTGATCGCCGAGAGCGCGAACTTCCAGCACAAAGTGCTGTGGTTCAGCACCCTGGTGTCGAAAGCCTCGAACCTGCCAGCCATCGAAACGGCGCTGAAAAAGGCCGGTGTACTGGAAAGTCAGGTTGTTGAGATGTCTCAAGGACAGAAACAGAGCCGCTTCGTCGCCTGGACCTTCCAGACCAAGTCCGAACAGCAGATCTGGCGTCGCGAGCGCTGGACCCGCTAACGCAGCGCAGCCCCCTGTAGGAGCGAGCCTGCTCGCAATAGCGATATATCAGTCGACATTCAAGGTGACTGACCCACCGCTTTCGCGAGCATGCTCGCTCCTACAAAGGTTGAGCGTGCATCGCCAAATCGCAGACACAAAAAAACCGTGCCCGGATCGCTCCGGAGCACGGTTTTTTTATCGCTGCGTCTTACTTGTTCACAGCGTCGGTCAGGCCTTTGGCCACAACCAGCTTGATCACTTTCTTTGCAGGGATTTCGATGGCAGCGCCAGTCGAAGGGTTACGGCCAGTGCGGGCAGGACGCTCGGTCACTTTCAGCTTGCCGATACCTGGCAAGGTGATTTCGCCGCCGTTTTCCAGCTGATCGGCAACGATTTGGCCCAGTTGGTCCAGAGCGTTACGCGCGGTGGTTTTCGGCGCGTCGATAGCTTCAGCGATGTCGGCGATCAGTTGGTCTTTAGTAAGAGCCATGTAGTGTTCCTTCCCTATCAAATTCATATGGATTGCAGAGTGCAGTGTCAGCCATCGAGCCCGATCTTCTGGATCTGGCACCCTCGGCGATAACCACGACGAGTCGGGTTATAGATACCGAAATCAGGGTTTGGTTCGACCTGACAAATGCTGATTGCACGCTTAACGCAGTGACTTCGCGTAAGACCGGGCAAAACTAGCACAGAGACGGGGAAATATCCGCCTCTAGCTACCCATTTGGTCAGGTTTATTGCTCTAAATCGGTAAAAAACTGCATAAGGGCCGCTACCCGCCCCGGATTTTCCCTTCACCCCGCGCCAAAACCAGTGGTTGCGGTACACTGGGCGCTTTTTCGGGGGAGCCTGCCCTCCTCCCTTCCAACAGCCGAGAAGCCCATGCCGATCCGTCATTGCATCGTCCACCTGATCGACAAAAAACCCGACGGCACGCCCGCAGTTCTGCACGCCCGTGACACGGAACTGGCCGAGTCTGCAGCCATCGAGAACATGCTCGCCGACCTCAACGAGAGCTATAACGCCAAACAGGGCAAAGCCTGGGGCCTGTTCCATCCGGAATCCGGTGCGTTCCCGTTCAGCGGCTGGCTGAAGGAGTACATGGAGGGCGGCCGCGACTTCACCGCGTTCAGCAAAGTCGCCGTCGAGCACCTGCAGAAGCTGATGGAAGAATCGAACCTGTCGGTCGGTGGCCACGTGCTGTTCGCCCACTACCAGCAAGGCATGACCGATTACCTGGCGATCGCCCTGCTGCACCACAGCGAAGGTGTGGCGGTGACCGACGAGCTGGACGTGACCCCGTCGCGCCACCTCGACCTCGGTCAGTTGCACCTGGCGGCGCGGATCAATGTCTCCGAATGGCAGAACAACAAGCAGTCCAAGCAATACATTTCGTTTATCAAGGGCAAGAACGGTAAAAAGGTTTCGGAATACTTCCGCGATTTCATCGGCTGCCAGGAAGGTGTCGACGGCCCGGGCGAGACCCGCACCCTGCTCAAGGCTTTCAGCGACTTCGTCGAAAGCGAAGACCTGCCGGAAGACTCCGCCCGCGAGAAAACCAAGACTCTGGTGGATTACGCCAGCAGCCAGGCCAAGCTCGGCGAGCCGATGGGCCTGGAAGAGCTGTCGGAGCTGATCGACGAAGAGCGCCCGAAAGCCTTCTACGATCACATCCGCAACAAGGACTACGGCCTGTCGCCAGAGATCCCGGCGGATAAGCGCACCCTCAACCAGTTCCGTCGCTTCACCGGCCGCGCCGAAGGCCTGTCGATCAGCTTTGAAGCGCACCTGCTGGGCTCGAAGATCGAGTACGACGAAGAGGCTGGCACGCTGGTGATCAAAGGCCTGCCGACGTCGCTCACCGATCAGCTGAAGCGCCGCAACTGATGCTGGGCAATGTGCTGAAGAAGGTCGCGCTGGTTCTGCTGGTGGTCGTGGTTTATCAGAACTGGGGCAAGATCGAGCGGGTGTTTAATCCGTCGCAGATGGTCGCGGAGCAGACGCGGGCTCAAGCCAATGTTGTGCTCTATGCCACCGACTGGTGTGGCTACTGCAAGCAGACCAAGCGCTTTCTTGACAGCAAGGGGATTCCTTTCAAGGAGTTCGATATCGAGAAGGATGCTGAAGCGCGCAAGGCGTATGAGGCATTGGGCGGGCGCGGGATTCCGCTCATCGACGTGAACGGCACGTTGATTCGCGGGTTTGACCCGGACGAAATCCTCGCCGCCCTGAAATAACGCACTCCCCTGTGGCGAGGGGATTTATCCCCGATGGGCAGCAAAGCGGCCCCAGCTTTTCAGCCGCAATGCGCATTGACAGGATTAGCGCCTGCTGCGCAGCCGATCGGGGATAAATACCCTCGCCACAATTGCTCCTCTCACCACCAGGTCAGATTCGACTTGCTGATCAGCGTGCTTCGATACGGAAGCCGAAGCGCGGGAAGTGCACATGCACCACACCGCCACGCTCGTCTTCACGGCGCAGGATCAGCTCTTCACGGCCGGCAAACAGCAACTCACCCACCACCGGATCAACCCCGTAATCCGTCGCGGCAATCGCCACTTGCTGCCCAGCCTTGAAGACGTTCGGATCGACGAACTGCTCATCCGGCAACGCCGCCGGTGTCGCATTATGCGCAACCTCCAACGCCTCTTCCGAGGTCATCTCGCTCGCCGCACCGTGGCCAAAACCCAGCACACGACCCAACCAGGCCGAAACAGCCGGATACTCATCCACCAGCGGCGCGGTCACGTGAGTCGCTTTGAGGAACCACAATGGATGCGCCAGCGCGAAGTCAGCAATCGACGGCTCACCAAACAGGAAGTCGCCCTGCTCGCGCTGCAACTGCTGCTCCAGGCGCGCCATGATCGTTGGCCATTGATGCTTGGCCTGTTCAGCCGACAGCCGGGTGGCACTGCCGCCACTGAACAGACCGGCACGGTCGGCAATGAACGCCTTGATCGCTTCCGGCGGCAGCTTGCCGAAACGGACCGCCACTGACTCAGGCTGAAACACCAGGCTGACCGCATGCTGGAACACCACCGAATCGGCCCACGCCGCGAAACTGGCGCTGGTCATTTCCTGACCTTCGGGGAAAAACGCCGGCAGGGCTTTTTCCTGCTCCAGACGACGGGCGATCAACGATGTGTCGCAGTAGATGTCGGCACCGATCTGCAGCACCGGGGTCTTGCGATAACCGCCGGTCAGGGCCGTCAGATCCGGCTTCGGCATCACCGGCGAGATATGCACCGAACGCCAGGACAAGCCTTTGAAACCCAACAGCAGGCGGGCCTTTTCGGCAAATGGGGAGGTCGGGTAGTGGTGCAGAATCAACTCGGACATGCTCGGCTCCGCCGCTCAGATAGTGAGTCGGCAGCTTAGCGCGCATTTACTTAGCAGCCTACAGATCTGGCTGATGGGAACCAATCAGTCAGATTGATAAGACGCGACCAGACATTCCTTGGCGCTCTTGCGCAGTTTTTTGATCAGCCGTTCCTGGCGCAGCGCGTCGCTCTTGTCTCGGCACAGCTCGGTGTAGACCAGCGCCATGGCCGGGCTGGAGAGGAAGAACCGTGCACCTTTGCCGCTCTGATGCTTGGCGAAACGACGCACCGGGTCGTCACTGATCCCGCAATACAACGAGCCGTTGGCCGCACGAACGAGGTAGACGAACCAGGACTTGCTCACCGGTTCGGCAACATCGACAGATTTTTCGCTAAGGCTGGTCACTTCGGGATCAAGGCGTGTAGGAAACAGGCCGCGATCTTATCAGCGACCGGCCTGAAATGCCTTCAGTCCCTTCAGTGCCTGGGCACGGACGGCGTTGCGCACCAGTGGCGTCCAGCCCAGCAGCAGGCCTTTGAAACCCAGGGCCTGACGCGACCAGCGCCACAGATCGAAGTGGTCATGGTGTTCGCAGATCTTGCCGTCACGGAAGACGAAGCGCGCCTGGATATCGTTGATCACGACGTTGCCGGTCTGACTGAACAGATAAGTTGCCACCCAATGGGCGCCGCCGCTGCGCTCGTCGGCGCGGACGTTGTCGAAGGTCAGCGAGAAGTCTTTTGCCCGAGTGGTGAGCATGCGCCACATGTCGCCGGCATCGCGCCCGCGCAACTGGCCGAAGGCCGGATCGCTGAAGACCACGTCATCGGTGTAGCACGCGGCCATGCCTTCGGCATCGAGGCGCTGGAAGGCCTGGTAGAAACGGGTGATCAACGCGGCGTGGGCTTCACTCATGGGCAATCTCCAGGAAATGTACAGATGGCCATCACGATAATCTGCAACGTCCCGAAACACTATCGGCATTCGCGCAGCGAATACCCGGAGTGCACACATCCGGTGTGGGAGCGAGCCTGCTCGCGAAAGCGGTGTGTCAGTCAACACAGATGTTGAATGCTCAATTGCCTTCGCGAGCAGGCTCGCTCCCACACTGGTAAGCGGTGTTTAAATCTTCTCGCTTTGCACCTGCACGTACAGCGCACGACCGGCGCCGAGGCCGGCAATGATCGCACCGGTACCAATAATGCCGAAGATCCAGCCCACCGCATTCCAGCCGCCAGTCCAGTCATGCACGATGCCGACCGCAAACGGCCCCATCGACGCCAGGGTGTAGCCAAAGCCTTGGGACATGCTCGACAGGTTCGCCGCGACGTGAGAATCCCGAGAGCGCAGCACGATCAGAGTCAGCGCCAGGCTGAACGTACCGCCTTGCCCCAGACCCAGCAGAATCGCCCAGCCCCACAGGCCTTCGATTGGCGCGTACAGGCAACCGAACAGGCCACCGAGGGTCAGCGCCATCACCACGACGATCGCCAGACGCTGATCCTTGCCGCGAGTCGCCAGCCACGGTGCCGCCAGCGAACTGGCTAACTGAATAATGACCGAGCCGGACAGCACCAGACCCGCTTGAGTCGGCGTCAGGCCACGACCGATGAGGATCGACGGCAACCAGCCGAACACGATGTAGGCCAGCGACGATTGCAGGCCCATGTACAAGGTCACCTGCCAGGCCAGCGGATCACGCAGCAGACCGCGCACGCGATAGGCGACGTTATGTGCACCGTGTTTCTGCCCGACTTGCGGCAGCCAGAACACCGCCGCCACCAGCGCTGGAATCACCCAGAAACCGAGCCCCATGGCCCAGCTGTGATCGAAATGTTCGCTCAGCGGCACGCTCGAACCCGCCGCCATAGCCGCACCCAGACACAAGGCCATGGTGTAGACCCCGGTCATGGTGCCGGCGTGTTTGGCGAAGTCGCGTTTGACGATGCCCGGCAGCAACACGCCGATGATGCCAATGCTCGCGCCGCCCAGCACGCTGCCGGCAAACAGACCGATTTCACCGAAGTTGCTGCGCAGGATAATGCCGCCCGCGAGTGTCAGCAGAATACCCAACACTACGCGCTCGGCACCGAAGCGCCGCGCCAGAATCGGCGCCAGCGGGGCGAACAGCCCCAGGCACAGTACCGGCAGCGTGGTCAGCAAACCGGCCTGAGCGGCGGACAGACCGAGACTTTTCGAGACGTCACTGAGCAGCGGCGCCATGCTCGACAGCGCCGGACGCAGGTTCAGTGCCACCAGAATCAGCCCCAACAGCAGCAACCACGGGCGCCGCACCAACGGATGGCTTTGCTGCACCTCCTCGTCATCGGCCTCGGCATCGATCAGCAGCTCTTCAAGCTTCGGGGTTGTGGATATCTCACTGCGGGACATGGACTTCTCGGTTTCAAGGTTCATTGATCAACTGCCTGGATAAAGCTTTGGCCCGTTCCGGGTCACGTTGTTCGACCGCATCGAGCAACTCGATGTGCAGGTCGAACACTTCCTGACGGCGCGGGACGATGTTCAGGGTTTGGCGCAATTGCGCGCCGACGATGCTGGAGAAATAGCGATAGAGCTCGCTGAGGGTCGGGTTGTGCGCGGCATCGACCAAGCGGCGGTGGAACACCAGATCGCAAGCGATGTAAGTGTCGAGATCGCCGTGATAGTGGCTGCCGCTGGTGCCAAGCGCCTCACGCAATGCGGCGAGGTCCTCATCGGTGCGGCGCAATGCCGCCAGGCCAATGGCCTCGACTTCGAGGATGTGCCGGGTTTCCCGCGCCTGATCCAGCGAACACCTGGACAGCGCCTTGAGCGTGTCCATGGGATCGACGACTGCGCGCAAGTAACTGCCGTCGCCCTGACGGATGTCGATCAATCCGGAAAACGCCAATACGCGCATGGCTTCACGCACGGTGTTACGGCTGATGCCCAGCTCGGCGCACAGCTCGGGCTCGGTCGGCAACCGCTCGCCAACCTGCCAGGCACCGCTGTTGATGCGCTGACGGAGCTGGTCCAAGGCCTGATCGACCAGAGATCGTTTGATGAGTGGAGAAATGTCTGACATAGGATTCGCCCTTTCATCCAATCATAGGATGAATTTTCCGACATGTTAGTCAGACCCACGTAGGACGGCAACCTCCTAGGGTCAATCGGAGAAACATGGAGCGGGATTTTCGATTGGTCAAAATTACCCTTTAAGGGTAATTTTAGGGAAAGGTTCAAGATTTTTTATGGAGAAAAATACACCCCACTACAACTTGGCGGTGATCAAGGAGGATGTCAGAAGGCTCGGAATAAACGCATTTACCAGGACTGCACGCAAAAGCGGTCGAGACATGGGCCTGAGCCTCAAGGAAATGCAGGACGTCGTTTTCGAACTGCAAAACAGGATGCTGTACAAATCGATGACGACCTATGGCGACCATCGGGTTTGGCAAGACGTGTATCACATCACTTCGCATGATCTGGAGATTTACATCAAGGTCACTTATTGCTCAGGCGGTGAACCTCCGGTGATCTCCTTCAAGGAGAAAAACCCATGAACACGAAACAATGCTTCAGTTGCGGAGCACCTGAAGGAATGCGGCACTTTGAATGTCGTGCTGAAACCATGAGCGTAAAAGGCATGGAGCGTCGTCTTGATGATTTGTCTGGATGGGAGTGTCAGGCATGCGGGGAAGTCATATTCGACCCCGATAGCGCATTACGCTACTCGAATGCGAGTGACGAACTCGTCATTGCCGGCCGACAGATGATCGGTAACGAGATGAAGCGCATCCGCCGCAAGCTGCATCTGTCACAGAAGGAAGCGGTGCTGTTGTTGTCAGGTGGCGGGCACAATGCGTTTTCACGATATGAACGCGGCGACTCGCTCCCACCGAAAGCCCTGATAGTGCTGATGCGCCTGCTTGATCGTCACCCACACCTCCTCACCGATGCGCGCGCTTTGGGCGAAGGAGCAGATTTGCGAGGATTCAAGGATACAGTTCACAAAGAACACGAAACGCTGACCATGTCCTGAACAGCAAAGGTAAAAAACCCGGCACAAGGCCGGGTTTGTTTTTAACGACCAACCATCAATGCAAAATCTGACTCAAGAACAACTTCGTCCGCTCATTCTGCGGATTGTCGAAGAAGTCATTCGGCGCCGCCTGCTCAACGATTTCGCCCTTGTCCATGAAGATCACGCGGTTCGCCACGGTGCGGGCAAAGCCCATTTCGTGAGTCACACAGAGCATGGTCATGCCGTCTTCGGCCAGACCGATCATGGTGTCCAGAACCTCTTTCACCATCTCCGGATCGAGCGCTGAAGTCGGTTCATCGAACAGCATGATTTTCGGTTTCATGCACAGTGCGCGGGCGATCGCCACACGCTGCTGCTGACCGCCGGACAGTTGCCCCGGGAATTTATGCGCCTGCTCCGGAATGCGTACGCGTTCCAGATAATGCATGGCGATTTCCTCGGCCTTGCGTTTGGGCATCTTGCGTACCCACATCGGCGCCAGGGTGCAGTTCTGCAAAATGGTCAGGTGCGGGAACAGGTTGAAGTGCTGGAACACCATGCCGACTTCGCGGCGGATCGCTTCGATCTGCTTGAGGTCGTTGGTCAGTTCCACACCATCGACCACAATGCGGCCCTGCTGGTGTTCCTCCAGACGATTGAGGCAACGAATGGTGGTCGACTTGCCGGAACCCGACGGGCCGCACAGGACGATACGCTCGCCCTGTTTGACGTTGAGGTTGATGTCTTTCAGCACGTGGAACTGGCCGTACCACTTGTTGACGCCCTGCATCTGAATAATGCCTTCAGGGCCCACTGGCTTTTTGCTTGCTTCGCTCATTTACAGAGAACTCCTAACGCTTGTGGCCAGTGTCGAGCTTGCGTTCCAGATGCATGGAATAGCGCGACATACCAAAACAGAAAATCCAGAACACCAGGGCGGCGAACACATAGCCTTCGGTGGCCATGCCCAGCCATTTCGGATCGGCAGCGGCTTGCTTGACGCTGTTGAGCAGGTCAAAGAGGCCGATGATGATCACCAGACTGGTGTCCTTGAACAGCGCAATGAACGTGTTGACGATGCCGGGGATCACCAGCTTCAGGGCTTGTGGCAGGATCACCAGGCCCATCGAACGCCAGTAACCGAGGCCCATCGCTGCAGCCGCTTCGTACTGACCCTTGGGGATCGCTTGCAGACCGCCGCGCACCACTTCGGCCACATAGGCCGACTGGAACAGGATCACGCCGATCAGCGCCCGCAGCAGCTTGTCGAAGTTCATGCCTTCGGGCAGGAACAGCGGCAGCATCACCGAGGACATGAACAGCACCGTGATCAACGGCACACCGCGCCAGAACTCAATGAAGGTCACGCAGACCACACGAATCGCCGGCATGTTCGAGCGTCGTCCCAGCGCCAGCACAATCCCCAGCGGCAGGGCGCCGGCGATACCAACCGTGGCGATCACCAGGGTCAGCATCAGGCCGCCCCATTGGCTGGTCGCCACGTTGGTCAGGCCGAAGCCGCCGTGCAGCAGGATGAAAGCAATGATCGGGTACAGCACCAGGAAACTCAGCCCGTATATCGCTTTACGCGGCACACGCGAGATAAACAAAGGCGCCGCGCCGATGACCGCCAGCCACACGGTCAGGTCCACGCGCCAGCGCAGTTCCGGCGGATAGTAGCCGTACATGAACTGGCCGAATCGCTGCTGAATGAATACCCAGCAGGCGCCTTCCTTGGTGCAGTCGGCGCGGGTGGTGCCGACCCAGTTGGCATCGACAATCGCCCAGCTGAGGATCGGTGGCACCACGAGATAGATCAGGTAGAACGCAAACAGGGTCAACAGGGTGTTGAGCCAGCTGGAGAACATGTTCGCGCGCATCCACGCCACCACGCCGATGCTGCTGTTCGGTGGGGGCATGTCGGGTTTGAAAGTATGAGTACTCATGCGCTTTTCCTTACCGCTCGATCAGCGCAATGCGCTTGTTGTACCAGTTCATCAGCAGGGAAATGCTGATACTGATCGCCAGGTACACGCTCATGGTGATCGCAATCACCTCGATCGCCTGACCGGTCTGGTTGAGTACCGTGCCGGCGAACAGCGAGACCATTTCCGGGTAACCGATACCGGCCGCCAGCGAGGAGTTTTTCGCAAGGTTCAGGTATTGGCTGGTCAGCGGCGGAATGATCACGCGCAGGGCTTGCGGGATGATCACCTTGCGCAGGGTCGGGCCGTTGCGCAGGCCGAGCGAACGGGCCGCTTCGGTCTGGCCGTGGCTGACCGACTTGATCCCCGAACGGACGATCTCGGCGATAAACGCTGCCGTGTAAACAGTCAAGGCCAGGGTCAACGCGAGCAGTTCAGGGATCAGTACCCAGCCACCGACGAAGTTGAAGCCCTGCAACTTGGGCATTTCCCAGTGCAGCGGTGCGCCGAAGATCAGTGCGCACAAGGTCGGGATCAGCAACATGATCGCCAGCCCCGTCCAGAACTTATGGAACGGTACGCCGGTTTCTTCAAAGCGCTTGTTGGCCCAACGGCACATCAGCACGGTCGCGATGATCGCCACCACGACGCTGCCGAAAAAAGCCCAGAAGCCATCAGCCGCCAACGCTGCCGGCATGTTCAGGCCACGGCTGCTGACGAAGAAGGTGTCGCCGAAGTTATGGCTGTTGCGCGGCCCCGGCATGGTCAGGAACACCGCGAAGTACCAGAACAGGATTTGCAGCAGCGGCGGAATGTTGCGGAAAACTTCCACGTACACCGTCGCCAGTTTGCTGATGATCCAGTTCTGCGACAGCCGCGCCACACCGATGATGAAACCGAGGATCGTCGCCAGAATCACGCCGATCACTGTCACCAACAGGGTGTTGAGCAGACCGATGACAAAGACGCGGGCATAGCTGTCCGCTTCCGTGTAGTCGATCAGGTGTTGAGCGATGCCGAACCCGGCACTGCGCTCCAGAAAGCCGAAACCGGAGGTAATGCCCCGGTGCTGAAGGTTGGTTTGCGTGTTGTCGAACAAGTACCAGCCCAGCGAGACCACCGCCACAACGGTGATGATCTGGAATAGCCACGCACGCACTCGTGGATCGCTGAGGCTGAGCCTCTGCTTTGGTGCGCCGATTGAATTTTGCATGAAGTGCCCCGCAAGAAATGGAACAGAACATCACCCGGCGGTTGGCCCGCCGGGTGATAGAACCATTAGCGCACTGGTGGTGCGTACTGAATGCCGCCGTTGTTCCACAGGGCGTTCAGGCCACGGTCGATTTCCAGCGGAGTGCTCTTGCCGAGGTTTTTCTCGAAGATTTCGCCGTAGTTGCCGACTTGTTTGACGATCTGCACGACCCAGTCCTTCGGCAGTTTCAGGTCCTTGCCGTACTCGCCGTCAGCACCGAGCATACGGGCGACGTCCGGGTTCTTGGTCGACTTGGCTTCAGCTTCGACGTTCTTCGAGGTGATGCCGGCTTCCTCGGTGTTGAGCAGCGCGTAGCCGACCCAACGGACGATGGCCAGCCACTCGTCGTCGCCGTTACGTACGACCGGGCCCAGTGGTTCTTTGGAAATGGTTTCCGGCAGAACCACGTAGTCCTTCGGCGAAGCCAGCTTGCTGCGCTGGGCGAACAGTTGCGATTTGTCGGAGGTCAGCACGTCGCAACGACCGGATTCCAGCGACTTGGCGCTTTCATCGGAGGTGTCGAAAGTGATCGGGGTGTATTTCAGACCGTTGCCGCGGAAGTAGTCGGAAACGTTCAGTTCGGTGGTGGTACCGGCCTGGATGCAGATGGTTGCACCGTCCAGCTCTTTGGCACTCTTCACGCCCAGCTTGTTGTTTACCAGGAAGCCGATGCCGTCATAGTAGGTAATGAAGCCCGGGAATTTCAGGCCCATGCCCGCGTCACGGGAGCTGGTCATGGTGGTGTTGCGCGACAGAATGTCGATCTCGCCGGATTGCAGCGCGGTGAAGCGCTCCTTGGCGTTCAACTGACTGAACTTGACCTTGGTCGCGTCGCCGAATACGGCAGCGGCCACAGCGCGGCAGACGTCAGCGTCGATGCCGAGGATCTTGCCGGTAGCGTCCGGAACCGAGAAGCCCGGCAGACCGTCGCTCACGCCACACTGCACGAAACCTTTCTTCTGTACGGCATCCAGGGTTGCACCCGCCTGAGCGAACCCGCTGACGCCGAGTACTGCTGCCGCAGTCACGACTGCCAGAGTGGATTTCAACATCTTCATTCAAACCTCCAGTTTTGCTCTTGTTGTGTCGGAGCTTGAGTCCAGTCGCACCCTTTTGAGGCGTTGTTGACCCGTGTTGGCTTTTTTTGGGGTCAACCGACGTAAGACCTTCGCTATGAGTCTAGTAGGAGAAAATCCACATCATGGACAACTCACTTCTCACCAATCGGCCGAACGGGCTGTAGCCCTGTCACGTTCGCTAAGCCCGTAGCGGCCATTGGCGAACATCCATCACCGGATTCGTTGCTATCCCGTCGCGAGTCGTACACTGATAGTGTTACCGCCACGCGTAGGACGCTTCGTACAAAGTCCTCCATAGCAAAGCCCGTACCACACTGGGCGCCGAACTGATCGGGCGACAGGTCAATAGCAAAACTTGTACCCTTGCGACATCTTCTTAACGGATCAACCGGGCGCGCACTCCAATCACGCACTTAATGAGAGCGCCCGCACATATTTGGAGCAGCCATGACCGAGCCCTTGATTCTTCAGCCTGTTAAGCCCGCAGACGCCTGCGTGATCTGGCTGCACGGCCTGGGTGCCGACCGCTACGACTTTCTGCCAGTGGCCGAAGCGTTGCAGGAAAGCCTGTTGAGCACGCGCTTCGTTCTGCCCCAGGCGCCGACCCGCCCGGTCACCATTAATGGCGGATATGCCATGCCGAGCTGGTACGACATCAAGGCCATGAGCCCGGCCCGGGCGATCGATCGTGATGAGCTGGAAGCGTCGGCGGATCGCATCATTGAATTGATCGAAGAACAGCGCGCCAGCGGAATAGACGCCTCGCGGATTTTCCTCGCCGGTTTCTCCCAGGGTGGCGCGGTGGTTTTTCACACCGCTTTCTTGAAATGGCAGGGACCGTTGGGTGGCGTACTGGCACTGTCGACGTATGCGCCGACGTTCAGCGAAGAATTGGAGTTGTCTGCCAGCCAGCAGCGCATTCCGGTGCTGTCGCTGCACGGTCAGTTCGACAACGTGGTACAGAACTCCATGGGACGTACCGCCTATGAGTATCTGAAGGCCCATGGTGTCACCGTGACATGGCAGGAATACCCAATGGAGCACGAAGTGTTACCCGAAGAAATCCGCGACATCGGTGTGTGGTTGAGCGAGCGCCTGCGTTGATCGCGCCGGCTGTTTTCAGCCACGGCAACAGCCTTTGATCCCTCCCACTACGCCGCGCCCGATTCTTGCATTACACTGGCCGGCGTACATTCCTTAATCAATTGATGAGATGACCGTGCTCAAAGCACTCAAGAAGATGTTCGGTAAAAGCGAGGCTGAGCAGCTCGCGCCAGTTCCCAGTGCGCCGTCGCACGCCCCCGGCCATCGCAGCGATGCCCGCCAGGCCGACCGCCCCGCTACCGTAGCGGCTCCGAAACAAGAGGCAAAACCGGCCGCCGTCGCCACTCCAGCGGCTGCTCCAGTCGCCGAAAGCGCCAGCAGCGAAGCACCGAAACCGGCCAGACCACGCCGCGAACCCAAGCCCAAGGCTGCGGTTATCCCGTGGAAACTCGAAGACTTCGTCGTCGAGCCTCAGGAAGGCAAAACCCGCTTCCACGATTTCAAGCTCTCCCCGGAACTGATGCACGCCATCCAGGACCTGGGTTTCCCGTATTGCACGCCGATCCAGGCGCAGGTGCTGGGTTTCACCCTCGCCGGCAAAGACGCCATCGGCCGCGCGCAGACCGGCACCGGCAAGACCGCCGCGTTCCTGATCTCGATCATCACCCAACTGCTGCAAACGCCGCCGCCGAAAGAGCGCTACATGGGTGAACCCCGTGCGCTGATCATCGCGCCGACCCGTGAGCTGGTGGTGCAGATCGCCAAGGACGCCGCCGACCTGACCAAGTACACCGGCCTCAACGTCATGACGTTTGTGGGCGGCATGGACTTCGACAAGCAGCTCAAGCACCTCGAAGCACGCCACTGCGACATCCTCGTCGCGACCCCGGGCCGTCTGCTCGACTTCAACCAGCGCGGCGATGTGCACCTGGACATGGTCGAAGTGATGGTGCTGGACGAAGCCGACCGCATGCTCGACATGGGTTTCATCCCGCAAGTACGTCAGATCATTCGTCAGACCCCGCCGAAGTCCGAGCGCCAGACCCTGCTGTTCTCGGCGACCTTCACCGAAGACGTGATGAACCTCGCCAAGCAATGGACCACCGACCCGTCGATCGTCGAGATCGAGTCGCAGAACGTCGCCAACGAAAACGTCGAGCAGCACATCTACGCGGTGGCCGGCGCCGACAAATACAAACTGCTCTACAACCTGGTCAACGATAACGGCTGGGAGCGGGTGATCGTGTTTGCCAACCGCAAGGACGAAGTGCGCCGTATCGAAGAACGTCTGGTGCGCGATGGCATCAACGCCGCGCAACTGTCCGGCGATGTTCCGCAGCACAAGCGCATCAAGACCCTGGAAGGCTTCCGCGAAGGCAAGATTCGCGTGCTGGTGGCCACCGATGTTGCCGGTCGCGGCATCCACATCGACGGCATCAGCCATGTGATCAACTTCACCCTGCCGGAAGTCCCGGACGACTACGTGCACCGCATCGGCCGTACCGGTCGTGCTGGCGCCGATGGTGTATCGATCAGCTTCGCCGGTGAAGACGACTCCTACCAGTTGCCGTCCATCGAAGAGAAGCTCGGTCGCAAGATCAGCTGTGAAACGCCGCCGACGCATCTGCTGCGAGCGGTTGAGCGCAAGCGTCCGCAGTAAGCGACGCTATAAAGAGAAAGCGCAGCCGGCAACGGACTGCGCTTTTTTTTCGCCCGGCGTTTCAACAGGTGCTTGCGAGAGAAAACTAAAAGTCCATAATAGACAAATTAGTTTAGATTTTGTCTTCGGAGCCTGCCATGTCCAGTACGCCCTACGTGATCAACCACATCCAGGCCCGCGAGCTGTTGGCGCGCATCGACGTACCGCAAATCCTGCGCAAGCTGTTCCGCGATCTCGCTGCTGGCCATGCTGTGCAGCCGGCGCAGCAACTGGTGGAATTCCCGCAGGGCGCCGGCGACTTCATCAATTACCTGGGCGTGCTGGCCGAGGACGGTGTGTATGGGGTGAAGACTTCGCCGTACATCGTTCGCGAGCAAGGCCCGCTGGTGACCGCGTGGACGCTGCTGATGTCGATGAAAACCGGCCAGCCGTTGCTGCTCTGTGATGCCGGAGAACTGACCACAGCGCGTACTGCCGCGACTACCGCAGTGGCAGTCGATGCTCTCGCTCCGGTAAATGCCAAACGACTGGCGGTCATCGGCAGCGGCAAGGTTGCTCAGGCGCATCTGCATTACGTGAAAAGCTTGCGCGACTGGCAGAGCATCAGCGTCTATTCGCCGAGCTTGCTGGAAGATGCTGAAACCCAGGCACTCCTGAAAGCCATGGCTCCCGACCTGACCATTGCGCCCAGCCGCGAAGCCGCTGTCACCGAAGCCGACGTGATCATGCTCTGCACTTCATCCGCAGGGCCGGTGATCGATCCTGCCGCATTGAGCAAACCGGCACTGATCACCTCGATCAGCACCAACGCCCCGCGCGCCCACGAAGTACCACCGCAGAGCCTCAACGACATGCAGGTGTTCTGTGACTATCGTCTGACCACGCCGGGGTCGGCGGGGGAGATGTTGATTGCCGCCGAGCAGCATGCCTGGAGCAAGGACTCGATCGTTGGCGATCTGGCAGATCTGCTCAGTGAAAAAGTGCAGCGCCCCGACTACCACCGTCATGTATTTTTCCGCTCGATTGGCCTGGGTCTGGAAGACATCGCTTTGGCCAATGCGGTTTATCACTTAAGTAACTGATCCCACGATCCCTGTGGGAGCGGGCTTGCCCGCGATTCAGGCACCGCGGTTCTGCAGAACAACCGCAGTGATGCCATCGCGGGCAAGCCCGGCTCCCACAGGATCTGCGACAACTTCAACTTTGTATTTCAACGTGGAGTTTTTCATGAGCCAGGCAGATTTCATCATCATCGGCGGCGGAATTGCCGGCGCCTCCACCGGCTTCTGGCTGTCGCCGCACGGCAAAGTGATCGTGCTCGAACGTGAGTCGCACCCGGCCTATCACTCCACCGGACGCTCCGCCGCGCTGTTCACTGCCGCGTACGGCACGCCGCAAGTGCGTGCACTGACACAGGCCAGTCGCGAGTTTTTCGATCATCCGCCGGCCGGTTTCTGTGAGCATCCGCTGCTGACCCCGCGCGGCGAAATGACCGTGGATTTCACCGGGGATGCCGCCGAACTGAACAACCAATACCTCAGCGCCAAAGCCACGGTGCCGGAGATGCAATTACTCACAGCCGACGAAGCCTGCGCCCGAATGCCGATCCTGCGCCGGGAAAAAGTCCACGGTGCAATCTACGACCCGAGCGCCAGCGACATCGACACCGATGCCCTGCATCAGGGCTACTTGCGTGGCATTCGCCGCAATAACGGCGAAGTGCATACCGATTGTCAGGTGCTTGGGCTGAGCCGCGACGCTGAAGGCCACTGGCAGGTGCAAACCAACGGCCAGACCTTCAGCGCTCCGGTGATCATCAACGCCGCCGGCGCCTGGGCTGACAAAGTCGGTGAAATGGCCGGCGCGAAATGCCTGGGCCTGCAACCGAAACGCCGCGCCGCGTTCATCTTCGCCGGGCCGGAAGGCGTCGACACCCACCACTGGCCAATGCTGGTCAGCCTCGACGAATCGTTCTACATGAAGCCCGACGCCGGCATGTTCCTCGGCTCGCCGGCCAACGCCGACCCGGTCGAGCCCCACGACGTGCAGCCCGAAGAACTGGACATCGCCATGGGCATCTACCAGATCGAAGAAGCCACCACGCTGACCATCCGCCGCCCGACCCGCACCTGGGCCGGTCTGCGCAGTTTCGTCGCCGACGGTGACTTGCTCAGCGGTTTTGATCCGCAAGTACCGGGACTGTTCTGGGTCGCGGCGCAGGGCGGTTATGGCATTCAGACGTCACCGGCGATGGGCCAGGCCAGTGCGGCGCTGGTGCGCGGCCAGCCGTTGCCCGAACAACTGCGCCAGTTCGGTCTGAGCAGCGCCATGCTCTCCCCTGCCCGTCTCGCCTGATCGTCCATCCGGATGACGCGCCCAACGGATTGCGGCAAACTCGCAGCGCCCCCTTTTCATGGGGGCGTTGACGCTGCCTGGAGCTCCACTGTCATGACCGCCCCCGAATTCGACCCGGCCCTGGATAACTTCCGCGCCATCGCCGATGCCATCGCCACACTGTTTTTCCCCCACGCCGAAGTGGTGCTGCATGACCTGCGCACGCAGAAGGTCGATTACATTGCCAACAACCTGTCCAAGCGCGAGATCGGCGACGAGTCATCACTGGAGGACATGCTCAGCGAGGATGTCAGCGACAGGAACATCGGCCCGTACGAAAAGCTCAACTGGGACGGTCAGAAAATCCGCAGCCTGAGCACCGTGTTGCGCGACCGCGAAGGTCTGCCGCTGGCGGTGTTGTGCATCAATCTGAATATTTCGCTGTTCGAAAATGCCAAGGCTGCGCTGGATCTGTTTCTCTCGCCGAGCAAACTGATCCCGCAGCCGGATTCACTGTTTCGCGATGACTGGCAGGAGCGCATCAACACGTTCCTGCACGCCTGGCTGCGCGAGCGGCAACTGAGCCTGAACCTGCTGACCCGCGATCACAAACGCGAACTGGTGCTGGCGCTGCACGCCGAAGGCGCGTTCAAGGGCAAAAGCGCCTCGAACTATGTGGCCAATGTGCTGAATATGGGGCGGGCGACGGTGTACAAACATTTGAAGGAATTGAAGGGCTGAAGATTTGCGGTGATTGAACCGGCCCCATCGCTGGCAAGCCAGCTCCCACAGGTTTAGCGGTGTACACAAACGCTGTGTACGAATCGATCAATGTGGGAGCTGGCTTGCCAGCGATAGCGGACTATCAGTCGCCGTAAATGTCGGACTTGAAATACTTCTCGGAAATCTTCTGATATTCGCCACTCGCGCGAATGCCATCGATCGCGCCATTCAACTGGCTGACCAGCTCGGCATTGCCCTTGCGCACCGCGATCCCCGCGCCCTCGCCCACGTACTTCGGATCCTTCAACTCAGGCCCGACAAACGCGTAACCCTTGCCACGCGGCATCGACAGGAAATCATTCAGCGGAATGGTATCGGCGAAAATCGCATCAAGCCGCCCCGCCGCCAGATCCATGTAGATTTCTTCGTTGTTGCTGTAGCGCTTGACGTTGATGCCCTTGGGTTCAAACACCTCGGTAGCGTATCGATCGGTGGTGGTCGCACGCTGCACACCGACGTTCTTGCCCTTGAGGCTGGCGTACTGGTCATCGACCGTGGCGCCTTCCTTCATCACCAGTCGCGAGGAGGTGAAGTAGTACTTGTGGGTGAAATCCACCGACTTCTTGCGATCTTCGTTGATGGTCATCGACGACAGCGCCATGTCGATTTTCTTCACTTTCAGCGAAGGAATCAGGCCATCAAACTCACCTTCAACCCACACACACTTGACCTTCATCTGCGCGCACAGGGCATTGCCGATGTCGTAGTCGAAACCGACGATTTCACCTTTGTCGGTTTTCGAGGCGAAGGGTGGATAGGCAGCTTCGATGCCGATGCGCAGGGTTTGCTCGGCGGCGAACACGCTGGCGGATGCCAACAGGCTGAGGGCCAGACCGGTGATGAGGGGAAGTTTCTTCATGTTCGTTCTCTCGCGGGTTGTTGTTGGTTTGGCAAGATGAAGAAGAGCAGCTGCGAGCGGTGAGCTACGAGCGGCAGGACTGAAGCTTTTTTTGTACTTGGAAATCCATATTGGACTTATAGGTACAAGTCGTCAATTAGTGAGAAGAGAGTGTCTGCGAGGTTTCATGTGTTGCAGAAGGCCTCATCGCTGGCAAGCCAGCTCCCACAGGGTTCGGTGGTGCACACAGAATTTGTGCTCGACGCAGAACACTGTGGGAGCTGGCTTGCCAGCGATGGCTGACTTGAGGGCGCTACAGGACTTTATTTGTTCCAGCGATCCGCAGCGGCATGATCACTGTCCCGCCCTTCGACCCAACGCGGCCCATCGCTGGTGTTTTCTTTTTTCCAGAATGGCGCACGGGTTTTCAGGTAATCCATGACGAAGGCGCAGGCGTCGAACGCAGCCTGGCGATGGGCGCTGGCGGCGCCGACGAACACGATCGGCTCGCCCGGTTCTAACGCGCCGATGCGGTGCAGCACTTCCAGCTTCAACAATGGCCAGCGCTGTTCGGCCTCCACGGCAATCTTGCCCAGCGCTT
This sequence comes from Pseudomonas sp. Seg1, assembly GCF_018326005.1. NCBI lineage: Bacteria > Pseudomonadati > Pseudomonadota > Gammaproteobacteria > Pseudomonadales > Pseudomonadaceae > Pseudomonas > Pseudomonas sp. Seg1. Next base: position 1,199,182 of record NZ_AP021903.1, on the reverse strand, counting down.
TCTCGGTCATGCCCGGATAGTGTTCGAGGAACATCCCCGCGACATCCAGCCCGTCATTGAAGTCGCGCACGTAGCCGACAAAACTCACCACCGCGCCGACGCCGACATTGGCCGCGTGCATCGCGTTGACTTCAGCGCCCGGATCGAACGACGTGGCCTGCACACGAATCGCCATGGCTCAGCCTCCGGTCACGGTAGGGAAAAACGCCACTTCGTCGCCATCGACCACCGGTTCGTCGAGCTGACAAAGGTCTTCGTTGCGTGCGCACATCAGGTTCTGCTCGCTCAATACCTCGGCGCCATCGCGTTGCGCCAGCAGCGCACGCACATCGTCGACGGTGGCGAAATCGCCTTCCACCGCAACCGAGTCCACGCCCAGCGCTTCACGGTAACGGGCGAAAAACTTTACCGTCAGGTTCATGGCTGCTCCGCCTGAAAGTGCCCGCTCTTGCCGCCAACCTTCTCCAGCAGGCGCACACTTTCGATGGTCATGCCGCGATCCACGGCTTTGCACATGTCGTAGATAGTCAGGGCGGCGACGCTGGCGGCGGTCAGCGCCTCCATCTCGACGCCGGTCTGCCCGGACAATTTGCAGCGGGCGACGATGCGCACGGTGTCGTCGCCGTCCGCGCTGAGTTCGACTTTGACCCCGGTGAGCATCAGTGGGTGACACAGAGGAATCAGATCGCTGGTTTTCTTCGCCGCTTGAATGCCGGCAATACGCGCCACGGCGAACACATCGCCCTTGGGATGGCCGCCGCTGACGATCATCTGCAGCGTTTCGGGGAGCATGCGCACCAGCGCTTGGGCCGTCGCTTCACGGAACGTCACGGCTTTTTCGGTGACGTCGACCATGTTGGCGCGACCTTGGGAATCGAGATGAGTCAGCACGGGATTACTCCTGATCAGGAGCGGGGATTGTAAACCTGCGGGTCAAATTTCCGCACGTTTGATTGCAAGATCACATTGAACCCTGTGGGAGCGTGGCTTGCCCGCGATAGGATCAACGCGTTATGTCTGAAGCACCGCGGTGTCTGCATCGCGGGCAAGCCACGCTCCCACAGGGTTTGCACTCATCCATAAAAAACCGGGCGACCTGTGAAGGCCGCCCGGTTTGGATGGAGCTGTTACAAATGCGATTCGGCGTATTCGGCCAGGATCGAGCGAGGCACCCCTTGCAGGGTGATGTGCACACCGTTGGGGAAATCCTTGAAGCGTTCAGTCAGGTAGGTCAGCCCGGAACTGGTCGCGGACAGATAAGGGGTGTCGATCTGCGCCAGGTTGCCCAGGCACACCACTTTGGAACCGGCACCGGCACGGGTGATGATGGTTTTCATCTGGTGCGGCGTGAGGTTCTGACATTCGTCGATCAGGATCAGGCTCTGCTGGAAGCTGCGCCCGCGAATGTAGTTGAGCGATTTGAACTGCAGCGGCACTTTGCTGAGGATGTAGTCGACGCTGCCATGGGTGTTTTCGTCATCCATGTGCAAGGCTTCGAGGTTGTCGGTGATGGCGCCCAGCCAAGGCTCCATTTTTTCCGCTTCGGTGCCGGGCAGGAAGCCGATCTCTTGGTCGAGGCCCTGCACGCTGCGGGTGGCGATGATGCGGCGATAACGCTTGCTGACCATGGTCTGCTCGATGGCAGCGGCCAGCGCCAGAATGGTTTTACCGGAGCCTGCGGCACCCGACAGGTTGACCAGGTGAATGTCCGGATCGAGCAACGCATACAGCGCCAGGCTCTGATAGATGTCGCGCGGCTTGAGCCCCCATGCTTCCTGATGCAGCAGCGGTTCCTGATGCAGGTCGAGGATCAGCAAGCGGTCTTCTTCAATCTCCTTGATCCAGCCCACGAAGCCCTGTTCATCAATGATGAATTCATTGATGTGCACCGCTGGCAGGTTGTCGATCAATTGCACCTGGTGCCAAGTGCGGCCGTGGTCCTGACGAGTTTCGACCTTGCTCACACGGTCCCAGAAAGAGCCGGTCATGTTGTGATAGCCGTTGGGCAACAGGGACACGTCATCGACCAGTTGGTCGGTGCTGTAATCCTCGGCATCGATGCCGCAGGCGCGCGCCTTGAGGCGCATGTTGATGTCTTTGGTGACCAGCACCACCGGTTTTTTCGGTTCGCGGGTGTGCAGGTCGATCAGTTGGTTGATGATTTTGTTGTCGTTCAGATGCTCGGGCAGAATCAGGTTCGATTCGGCCTGCTTGCTCATCAGAATTGACAGCAAGCCCTTCGGCCCGCCCTTGCCGCGCTGAATCGGCACACCCAGTTCGACGTCTTCCGGGGAAGCATCGCCCAAGGTCTTGTCGATCAGCCGGATGGCCTGACGGCATTCGGCGGCCACGCTGTGATGCCCGCTCTTGAGCTTGTCCAGCTCCTCAAGCACGGTCATCGGGATCGCGACGTGGTGTTCTTCGAAATTCAGCAGGGCGTTTGGATCGTGAATCAATACGTTGGTATCGAGTACATAAAGGATTGGCTGGTTGGAAGAAGGGCTACGTCCGTGATCATCCATACTCGGTCACCTTTGTCAGAGCCAGTAGACGCAATACCTGAGCGGTGCTGCGCCTCGAAGTGACTGCCGAAATCTCACCTGCGGAGATTCAAGTGACTGCAAACAAATGGGTCTTGGGAGACGCCACCTGTGTTGCAGGTTTCGGCGGTCTGTCTTCGTAATACTCCAAAACCCATGACATAAAAAAGCACTTTGACGGTTTTTTTAAGTTTATTTTGCAAAGTGACGAAAAGCCCTTGGCGGACCGCCCTGCCCCCGTTAGAGTCGGAAGTCCGCCTGCATCGAATTCCCTGACAAAATCGCCCCAAGCCCAATGTTTCCGGGCTTTCTGCGTTTCTCAGCGAAACGCGTCCTGACAGTCTTCCCAACCGATCCCGCTTTGCGCGGTTTGCGTGATCAGCCACGGCATCGCCGTCTTCACTGCATCCTGTTTCATGTTGAAATTGATCACCCCGTGACGCCACAACAGCATCAGGGTCAGCACCCGTTGCCCGCTCTGGGGCCCCTTGAGCTTGCCGGCGCCGTCCTGGGCATCAATGTCCCACAACGCCACTTGCAGGCCCTGGGTGTTGAAGAAACCTTGCGCATCGCTACGACGCTGGCCATCCGGCGGACGAAACAGTGGTACGTAGTTCTCCGGCAGTTTGTTCTTCACCAGATCAGCGCTGCGCCGCACCGAATCCTGCCAGTCCTGCCAGTGGCTGTGGGAGCGGAACTCCCAACCCTGCACACCCACGCATTGTTGCGAGAACGCCGCTTGCAGGCTGCTTGCCGAACGGTCGGCCAGACGTGCCTGGATATCCTTGCCCAACATGAAGAAAGTGCCGCTCATGTTCGACTTGCGCAGATACTCAGTGAGCCAGTCGGCGTTGTCCGGTTGCGCGTTGGCAGCGCTGTCGAATGTCAGCACAAACAGTCGGTCATGCATCTCGTCGCCGTTGCGCTCATAGTCGCCGAAACGATCGATTTCACTGCTGGTCTGCGGGAACAGCGCCGCCTTGCGCAGCAGTTCGTCGAGGTACTGCAAATGGAAGATCCGGCTCGGCTCGGCCCACTTGGTGTAATAACTGTCGTCGCTGACCACGAACTTGGCGGCCTGCTCGCGCAGGGTCGGCAGGTCTTCGACGAGGAAGCAGAACGATGCGTCCTGATCGCAACTCTGCTGGGCGAAGTTGTAGTTGGCCAGCAGGCGCTGCCAGAGGCGTTGGCGCAGGCTGTTGATCGCGTCGATATTGATCGTGCGCAGCCCCAGACGCTGGGCCAAAGCGGCCTCGTCCATCGACTCGGTACCGAGCAGGCCTCGGGCGAACATGAGGATTTCTGCCCGGGAAGCGACGTCGAACAGCGTCGGGCTGGTCAGTTGCTCCGGCCAGGTACTGCGATCCAGCGTCGCCACATCGCCCGGCGCCGCCACGGCACCGAAGCTCAACAGCCACGCGGTGAATAAAAGAACAATGCGCAAAAGGGATGTCTCCATAACAAAACCCGCGCGGCACTATAGCTGATCCTGCCCCATTCCCCTTAGCCACGGATGATCGTTCCCACGCTCTGCGTGTTAACGCCTTCCCGGACGCTCCGCGTCCAGCTCGACGGTGACGTGGAGCGTCACAGGCGGCATTCCCACGCAGAGCGTGGGAACGATCATCGCCAAGCCGTCGATCACCTATGGGCTTGATAGCTGGAGTCATCAAGGACAACCCCCTAGAATCGCCCCCACGATTAAAGGAGACGACTTCATGCTGATGGTGATTTCCCCCGCCAAGACCCTCGATTACGAAACGCCGCCGGCGACCCAGCGCTTTACCCAGCCGCAATACCTCGACCATTCGCAGGAATTGATCCAGCAATTGCGCGACCTGACGCCGGCGCAAATCAGCGAGCTGATGCACGTCTCCGACAAGATCGGCGGGCTCAACGCCGCACGGTTCGGCAGCTGGACCCCGGCGTTCACCCCGGAAAACGCCAAGCAGGCGCTGCTCGCATTCAAGGGTGATGTCTACACCGGTCTCGACGCGCAATCCTTCAGCGAAGCGAACTTCGATTACGCGCAAAAACACCTGCGCATGCTCTCCGGCCTCTATGGCCTGCTGCGTCCGCTGGATTTGATGCAACCGTATCGCCTGGAAATGGGCACCAAACTGGCCAATGCCCGTGGCAAGGACTTGTATGCCTTCTGGGGCACGCGCATCAGTGAATGGCTGAACGAAGCACTGGCCGATCAGGGCGATGATGTGCTGCTCAACCTGGCGTCCAACGAATACTTTTCGGCGGTCAAACGCACTGCCCTGAACGCGCGGATCATCAATGCCGACTTCAAGGATCTGAAGAATGGTCAGTACAAGATCATCAGCTTCTACGCGAAGAAAGCCCGTGGCCTGATGAGCCGCTTCGTGATCCAGGAAAAAATCAACGATCCCGCCCAGCTCAAGCAGTTCGATGTGCAAGGTTATCGCTACAGCGCCGAACAATCGAAATCGGACAACCTGGTGTTTCTGCGTGACCACGCCCCGGAATAAAGCATGCCCATTGCACGACTCTTTGTTTAAAGAGTCGTGCAGCTCGCACGATGTCAAAAATCCCTCGCCTGTTTTCGCCATTTTAATGGCGCCAAAAAACCTCACCTGTCCTTTCTAATATTAGTTTCACTCGACACTGATCATTTTTTTCAGTAGTGGCACGTAAATTTTTTCGCAGTAGTGGCACAAAACTATCTACCGCGATTATTCGCCTACATATAAAGGGCGAAAACGAAAGTGCTATCAAATTGAGACCAGTGCCATCTTCGACAATATTTCAAGAAATTTCAGATTTCGCGATGAGCGGACAGGAACTTCATCCAAATGCATAGCTCATACCACCGGTAACGATTCTCGCCGAATTTGTACGAGATAACTTACGTAGGACAAAAAGCCATGTAACCAAGTTGTCACAGCAACTTGCCTAGATGACTAACTAGTCTGAAAACATACTGAAGGACAGGAGATACGCACCATTAATATCCCCTACAAGGCCAAGGCCGCGCCCCTATAAACGTGCTTGCCTGAGCACCAGACCGCTTGATCCACGGGCTTTACGCCTGACATCGAGCGCATTAGACGATTGCACAAGCGTCTTCCGAACGGAAGATCGGCTGCATAACAGGGCACGTCACAACTACAAGGCCTAGTTGCGCACATCTTGAGTGCACTTATTTAGACACTCGGAACTTTTTATGCCTGCACACGGTATTGCGGCGTCTCCAAGCCGCACTTCCGAGTGCACTAGTGACCGCTGAACACCATTAACTCCGGCCTTCTAAGGCCTGATATATACAGAGGTAATTGCGATGCGCATCAGCATATTTGGTTTGGGTTACGTTGGCGCAGTATGTGCCGGTTGCCTGTCTGCACGGGGCCATGACGTGGTTGGCGTCGATGTTGCCAAAGACAAGATCGACATGATCAACGCTGGCAAATCTCCCATTGTTGAACCGGGCCTGGGCGAACTTCTGCAACAGGGTATTCAAACCGGTCGTCTGCGTGGCACGACCAACTTCGCCGAAGCGATTCGTGACACTGACCTGTCGATGATCTGCGTCGGCACGCCGAGCAAGAAGAATGGCGACCTCGAACTCAACTACATCGAAGCGGTATGCCGCGAGATCGGTTTTGTCCTGCGTGAAAAAACCACCCGCCACACCATCGTCGTGCGCAGCACCGTGCTGCCGGGCACCGTCGCCAATGTGGTCATCCCGATCCTCGAAGATTGCTCCGGCAAAAAGGCTGGCGTTGATTTCGGCGTCGCAGTTAACCCTGAGTTCCTGCGTGAATCCACCGCCATCGCCGACTACGACCTGCCACCGATGACCGTCATCGGCGAGTTCGACAAGGCTTCGGGAGACGTTCTGCAATCGCTGTACGAAGAACTCGACGCACCGATCATCCGCAAGGACATCGCTGTCGCCGAGATGATCAAGTACACCTGCAACGTCTGGCACGCGACCAAAGTGACCTTCGCCAACGAGATCGGCAACATCGCCAAAGCGGTCGGCGTCGATGGTCGCGAAGTGATGGAAGTGGTCTGCCAGGACAAGACCCTCAACCTGTCCCAGTACTACATGCGTCCGGGCTTCGCGTTCGGCGGCTCGTGCCTGCCAAAAGACGTCCGCGCCCTGACCTACCGCGCCGGTTCGCTGGACGTCGAAGCACCGCTGCTCAACTCGCTGATGCGCAGTAACGAATCGCAAGTGCAGAACGCCTTTGACATCGTTGAAAGCCACGACAAACGCAAAGTCGCCCTGCTCGGTCTGAGCTTCAAGGCTGGCACCGACGACCTGCGCGAAAGCCCGCTGGTGGAACTGGCCGAAATGCTGATCGGCAAGGGTTACGACCTGAGCATCTACGACAGCAACGTCGAGTACGCCCGTGTTCACGGCGCGAACAAGGATTACATCGAGTCGAAAATCCCGCACGTGTCGTCCCTGCTCAACGCAGACTTCGATTCGGTGATCAACAACTCCGACGTGATCATCCTCGGCAACCGCGACGAGAAGTTCCGCGCGCTGGCGCAGCAAGCGCCGCACGGCAAACAGGTCATCGACCTGGTGGGCTTCATGGCCAAGGCCACCGACGCCGGTACGCGCACCGAAGGTATTTGCTGGTAAAGCAGCCCCAAGCGACAAGCCTCGAGTTGCAGCTTGCAGCTCGAGGCTTGCAGCTCGAAGCCTCTAATACCTTCGGATGACGCTGATGACCAAGCTCAAACATTTTTTTCTGCAATCAGCCGGCTGGCTTTTTTATCTCAGTCTGCTGATGGGCCTGGCCTTGATGCTGCCCACGTCCACATTCGACTCCGAGTCGAAGGACTTCATTTTCCTGATTGGCGCCGTCGGTATCTGGCGCTACTCGATGGGTGCAACGCACTTTGTGCGCGGCATGATTTTCCTCTACATCGTTTACCCGCACCTGCGCCGTAAAGTGCGCAAGCTGGGTAAAGCGGCGGACCCGTCGCATGTGTTTCTGATGGTCACCAGTTTCCGTATCGACGCGTTGACCACCGCGCAGGTCTACAGCTCGGTGATCCGCGAAGCCATCGACTGCGAACTGCCGACCACCGTGGTCTGCTCGATCGTGGAAATGTCCGATGAACTGCTGGTCAAGGCGCTGTGGGCGCGGATGAATCCGCCAGACCGCGTGAAGCTCGACTTCGTGCGCATTCCCGGCACCGGCAAACGTGATGGCCTGGCTTACGGCTTCCGCGCAATCTCCCGCCACCTGCCGGACGACCGCGCCGTGGTGGCCGTGATCGATGGCGACACCGTGCTCGGTGAAGGCACCGTGCGCAAGACCGTGCCGTGGTTCCAGCTGTTCGGCAACGTCGGCGGCCTGACCACCAACGAATTCTGCGAAGTGCGCGGCGGCTACATCATGAGCGAATGGCACAAGCTGCGTTTCGCCCAGCGCCACATCAACATGTGCTCGATGGCTCTGTCCAAACGCGTGCTGACCATGACCGGTCGTATGTCGGTGTTCCGCGCCACCGTGGTGACCAACCCGGAATTCATCGCCGACGTTGAAAGCGACTCGCTGCAACACTGGCGTCTGGGCCGCTTCAAGTTCTTGACCGGCGACGACAAGTCGAGCTGGTTCAGTCTGATGCGCCTGGGTTACGACACCTTTTACGTGCCGGACGCAGCGATCAACACCGTTGAACACCCGCCGGAAAAGAGCTTCATCAAGGCCAGCCGCAAACTGATGTTCCGCTGGTACGGCAACAACCTGCGCCAGAACTCGCGCGCACTGGGCCTGGGTGTGAAACGCCTCGGCGCCTTCACCTCGGTGGTGCTGTTCGACCAGCGCGTATCGATGTGGACGTCCTTGCTCGGCCTGACCGTAGCGATCATAGCCAGCTTCAAGTACGGCACCGCGTTCATCCTGGTTTACCTGCTATGGATCGGCATCACCCGCCTGATCCTGACGTTGCTGTTGTCGTGTTCCGGTCACCGCATCGGCCCGGCTTACCCGGTGATTCTCTATTACAACCAGATCGTCGGCGCGCTGGTGAAGATCTACGTGTTCTTCCGCCTCGACCAACAATCCTGGACTCGCCAACCCACATCCCTGACCCGTGATCTCGCCAGCTTTCAACGTTGGTTCAACACCTGGTCGTCTCGGACCATGACCTTCTCCGCCGGCAGCATTTTCGTCGCCGTGCTGCTGATGATGGTCTGACCCGCCCCTATTGAATTAACAAGGAAATCGCCCCTATGAATACCGCCGTCAACGCCAACGTAGTGCATGAATCCGAAGCCCAGCGCCAACACGCCCGCGTGAAAATCCCGGCCAAACTGCGTTTCTTCGGCCCCGACCGGACCCCGGTCGAAGCGCGTGTCCTCGACTTGTCTGCCGGTGGTCTGGCGTTCAACGCCGGGCAAATGCCGCTGACCCTCGGCGAGGTGTACAAGGCGCGTCTGCAATTCGTCATCGACAACCTCGGCCTGGCCATGGACGTTGAGCTGCAAGTGCGCTCCTACGACCGCCAGACCGGTCGCGTCGGCTGCCAGTTTCAGAACCTCGAGCAGCAGGACATTTCCACCCTGCGCCACTTGATCACCTCCCACCTGGCCGGCGACATCGTCAGCATCGGCGAAGTACTGGCAACCCTGCAGCGCGACAACTTCACCAAGGCGCGCAAGGTCAAGGACGGCGGCAGCGGCATGACCCCGTTCGGTCGCCTGAAAGCCGTGACCTTCAGTGCAGGCATTTTTGCTGTCGGTCTGGTCGCGGCGGGTTTCATCTTCAAATCGGTGTACGGCATGTACTTCGTCAGCCACGCGCAGGCCGGTCTGGTCAGCGTGCCGGGGATGAACATCACCATGCCGCGCGACGGCACCGTGCAGAGCCTGATCAAGTCCGACGGCGTTGCAGCCAAAGGCGCACCGCTGGCGACCTTCAGCACCAGCATGCTCGACGTGCTCAAGGGTCACCTGGACGAAGATCAACTGGCACCGGCCAAGGTTGAAGAACTGTTCGGCAAGCAAATGACCGGCACCCTGACTTCGCCGTGCGATTGCACCGTGGCCCAGCAACTGGTGGCTGACGGTCAGTACGCGAGCAAGGGCGACGTGATCTTCACCCTGGTACCGCGCAACACCCAGGCCACCGTGGATGCGCGTTTCTCCTATCGCCAGTTCAGCGATGTGCGCCCGGGAACACCGGTGAGTTTCCAGATCGCCGGTGAAGACAAGACCCGCACCGGCAAGATCGTCAGCAGCACCAGCCTGAAAAGCGCCGACCTGTCCTCCGACATCCGCGTGCAGATCCAGCCAGACGAGCCGCTCGACAGCAGCCTCGCCGGCCGCCCGGTGGAAGTGAACAGCGACCGTGGCCCGAACCTGAACTGGCTGATCGACAAAGCCATGGCTGCCGGTCTTTAAGTCGAGGACATGCCTGTGACTACTCCACCCATCCTGAAAACACCGCGATCCCTGTGGGAGCTGGCTTGCCAGCGATTGGATCAAAGTGGTTTTACTGGAATACCGAGTCGCCTGAATCGCTGGCAAGCCAGCTCCCACAGAATTCATGTGGTGTGCTCGCTGGCATTGGCAGTCAGTCTGGCCGGTTGCGCCGGCCTGCCCGATCAGCGTCTGGCCAACGAAGCGCTCAAGCGCGGCGACACCGCCACCGCTGCGCAGAACTATCAGCAACTGGCCGATCTGGGTTACAGCGAGGCGCAAGTCGGACTCGCCGATATCCAGGTCGACAGCCGTGACCCCGAACAAATGAAACAGGCCGAAGCGACCTATCGCGCAGCGGCCAGCGTTTCGCCCCGCGCGCAGGCGCGTCTCGGTCGCTTGCTGGTGGCCAAGCCAGGCTCCACCGAAGCCGAGCATCAGGAAGCTGAAAGCCTGCTGAAAAAAGCCGCCGCCAATGGCGAAGGCAACACGTTGATCCCGCTGGCGATGCTGTACCTGCAATACCCGCACAGCTTCCCGAATATCAACGCGCAGCAGCAGATCGATCAGTGGCGCAAATCCGGTTACCCGGAAGCGGGTCTGGCGCAGGTGCTGCTGTATCGCACCCAAGGCACCTACGACCAGCACCTGGATGACGTGGAAAAAATCTGCAAAGCCGCGCTCAACACTACCGACATTTGCTACGTCGAGCTGGCCACGGTCTATCAGAAACGTGCTCAGCCCGAGCAACAAGCCGAGCTGATCAAGCAGATGCAGGCCGGTTACAGCCGAGGCACCGTCACCGCTCAGCGCGTCGATTCCGTGGCCCGTGTACTGGCCGATTCGACCCTGGGCAAGACCGACGAGAAAACCGCGCAATCGTTGCTTGAACCGATTGCCCCGGGCTACCCGGCGTCGTGGGTGACCCTCGCGCAACTGCTTTACGACTACCCGGAACTGGGCGACGTCGACCAAATGATGAAGTACCTCGACAACGGCCGCGCCGCCGACCAGCCGCGCGCCGAGCTGTTGCTGGGCAAGCTCTACTACGAAGGCAAAATGGTCCCGGCCGACGCGAAAGTCGCCGAAGAACATTTCCAGAAAGCCGTTGGCCGCGAAGTCGCCGCCGACTACTACCTCGGCCAGATCTATCGCCGTGGTTACCTCGGCAAGGTCTATCCGCAAAAGGCCCTCGACCACCTGCTGACCGCTGCGCGCAACGGCCAGAACAGCGCCGACTTCGCCATCGCCCAGCTGTTTTCCCAAGGCAAGGGCACCAAGCCCGATCCGCTCAACGCCTACGTGTTCAGTCAATTGGCCAAGGCGCAAAACACCCCGCAAGCCGATGAACTGGCGACCACCCTTGCCGCGCAATTGCCGCCCGAGCGTCTGGCCGAAGCCCAGCGCCTGCTGCAACAGGAACAGGCCAGCCGTGGCGCCCTGAATCAGAACACGCTGCAACTGCACGCCCTGCAAGAAGAAGACGGCGAGGAAAAACTATGAAGCTCAATCCATTCGTGAAGGCCGGTATTGGCCTCACCTTCGCACTGATCTGGTCTTGCCCGACACTGGCTGCGATGACTGAAAGCAAAAACTTCGGCCTCGAAGTGAAAATCACCGGCCAGTCCGAAGACGACCGCGACCTCGGCACCGCCAGCGGCGGCGACGTCAACGGCGTCGGCCTCGACCTGCGTCCATGGGTCTACGGCGAAAGCGGCGCGTGGAGCGCCTATGCGATGGGTCAGGCCGTGACCTCGACCGACATTATCGAGACCGACACCCTGCAGCAGTCCGACAGCGACGGCACGCAGACCACCGACAACGGTGATCGCAAGACCAAGAAAAACTACCTGGCGATGCGTGAATTCTGGGTCGGCTACAGCGGCCTCACTCCGTACCCGGGCGAGATGCTCAAGTTTGGTCGCCAGCGCCTGCGCAATGACGACGGCCAATGGCGCGACACCAACATCGAAGCACTGAACTGGACCTTCGACACCACCCTGTTGCGCGCCAACGCCGGTGTCGCCGAACGCTTCAGCGAATACCGCACCGACCTCAAAGAGCTGGCGCCGAAAGACAAGGATCGCCTGCACGCCTACGCCGATGCCGCTTACCAGTGGACACCGGGCAACTGGGTCGGCATTCGCGGCCACCACACCCACGACGACGGCAAACTCGATTATCCGGAACCGGGCGTGGCCGGTGACTCGCTGGACAAGAAAGAGAACGGCGACATCAGCTGGCTCGGCCTCACCGCCGACAGCGACGCCTACAACTGGCGCAACACCAACACCGTCAATTACTGGGGCAGCATCACCGGCATGAGCGGCGACCGTGACACGGTCAATGCCCTCAACGCCGACGGCACACGCCCGGCACAAGCCAAACGCAGCGATGATGTGAATGGCTGGGCCACCGACATCGGTGTGCGCCTGCGCCTCGATCCGCAATGGCAAGTCGGCGGCGCCTATGCCCGCGCCAGTGCCGATTACGAGCAGAACGGTCTGGAGAGTAACCGCTCCAACTACACCGGCACACGTTCGCGGGTGCACCGTTTCGGCGAAGCGTTCCGTGGCGAAATGAACAACATGCAGACCGCGACGCTGTTCGGTTCGTGGATGGTCAACGACGAATACGACGCCAGCCTGATCTACCACAAGTTCTGGCGTGTCGACGGCAACAAACCGGTGGGCAGCAACGGCATCAATGCCGTGGAAAACAACACCGACGACGTCACTGGCGCGATTCTGTCCAGCACCTCTTTGCCGCTTGAAGACGGCAACAAGGATCTCGGTCAGGAGATGGACCTGGTTGTCACCAAGTACTTCAAGCAAGGCCTGTTGCCGGCGGCGCTGAGCCAGTCGATCGACGAGCCTTCGGCCCTCGTGCGTTTCCGTGGCGGCGTGTTCAAGCCGGGCGACGCTTATGGCAGCCAGGTTGATTCGTACATGCACCGCGCGTTCATCGACGTGATCTGGCGCTTCTGATGCAAACCGCGAAGGGAGTGCCCGACATGAACCATGCAAGGAAAGGCTCGCTCAGCCTGTTGGCCGGCGCAATGCTGCTGGCCTCGGCTGGTGCCTTCGCCACGGTGGAACCGGCCAAGCCTGTGACCACCGCCAAAGAACTGCAACAAGCCAAGACCTACACCGTCAGCAGCGCACCCACTGATGCGCTGAACCTGGCCGCGCCAAAACTGCCTGACCTGTCCGGCTTCACCGCCGAGGCCGCTGCCGCAAAAATCGTGCGCAGTAAAGCGGGCAAGATCAGCGTGCGCCGGATGATGCAGGAAGACGCCCTGAAGGACTTCATCGGCGGCGACAACAAGATGGCCGAATGGGTGGTGCGTCAGCACGGCATCCCGCAGGCGATCTTCGTCGACGACGGCTATATCAACCTGAAAGAGCTGGCGCAGAAACTGCCCAAGCAGTATTTCAGCGAGACCTCGCCGGGCGTGTATCTGTCGAAGTTGCCGATCGTCGTCGGCCGTAAAGGCATCCTCGAAATCGACGGCCAGACTCAAGAGCTGCGCCTGTCGCAAGAGGCCGGTTCGTTCCTGGTCAACGACGGTCAGCTGTTCGTGCGTGACACCAAGGTCACTGGCTGGCGCGAGAAGGACAACGGCCCGGCCACCTTCCGTTCGCCGAAGGAATTCCGCCCGTTCCTGCTCGCCTGGGGCGGCACCGAGACTTACATCGTCAACAGCAAGATGGCCAGCTTCGGCTACGCCAACAGTAAGTCGTACGGGGTGAGTATTTCCCAGTACACGCCAAACATGGCCAAGGTGCTCAAGCGTCCGGAGCCAACTGGCTGGATCGTCGGTTCCGAGTTCTCCGACATGTGGTACGGCTTCTACTGCTACGAGACCCGCGACTTCGTGGTCAAGGGCAACACCTACAAAGACAACATCGTCTACGGCATCGACCCGCACGACCGTTCCCACGGCCTGATCATTGCCGAGAACACCGTCCACGGTACGAAGAAGAAGCACGGGATCATTATTTCCCGTGAGGTCAACGACAGCTTCATCTTCAACAACAAGAGCTTCGACAACCACCTCTCGGGCCTGGTGATCGACCGTAACAGCGTCAACAACATCATTGCCTACAACGAGATCTACCAGAACCACACCGACGGCATCACCCTCTACGAGTCCGCCGACAACCTGCTGTGGGGCAACAAGGTCATCAGCAACAAGCGCCACGGCATCCGCATTCGTAACAGCGTGAACATCCGCCTCTACGAAAACGTCGCCATGGCCAACGGCCTGACCGGCGTCTACGGCCACATCAAGGACCTCACCGACACCGACCGTGACATCAAGCTCGACCCGTTCGACGCGCAGGTGTCGCTGATTGTCGTCGGCGGTGAACTCGCGGCCAACGGCAGCGGCCCGCTGTCGATCGATTCGCCCTTGAGTGTCGAGTTGTATCGCGTGTCGATGCTGGCGCCGACCAAATCCAGCGGCATCAGCTTCAACGGCATCCTCGGCGAGCGCCAGGATGAAATTCTCGACTTGCTGGTGCGCCAGCAGAAAGCCGTGCTGATCGACCCTGTCGAACGCCAGACCGAAATGCAGGACTGAGGATAATTTTATGCACCCACACTTGATCAAATTACTCAGCCTGTCGGCCCTGACCGTGGGCATTCTCGCGGCCAGCAATGCGGCGCGTGCAGACGACACGCAAGCGCCGAAATTCACTGCCGAGCCGTGCTGCAACCTGTGCCCGGAAGCCCATGACGCGAAGAACTACACCACGCGTTATCAGCAGAACTTCACTACGTTGGTGCAGGCGCAGGGCGACTGGTTGTTCCGGACTCAGGAAGATTTGCGCACCGAGTTCAACACCACTCCGGCCGGCTACAAACGCCTGCAACAACTGCACGATGCGTTCAAGGCCAAGGGCGTTGAGCTGGTGATCGTTTACCAGCCGACCCGTGGCCTGGTGAACCGCAACAAGCTCAACCCGCAGGAAAAAGCCGCGTTCGATTACGAGAAAGCGCTGGGCAACTACAAGACCATGCTCGGCCGTTTCGCCAAGATGGGCTACGTGGTGCCAGACCTGTCGCCGCTGACCAACGAATCGCTGCCGGACACCCTGCCCGCCCACGATTTCTACTTCCGCGGTGACCAGCACTGGACACCATACGGCGCTCAGCGCACGGCAAAAATCGTCGCCGAGAAGGTCAAGCAAATCCCGGCCTTCGCCGACATTCCCAAGCGTGAGTTCGAGACCAAGCGCTCCGGGCGCATGGGCAAGACCGGCACTCTGCACAACATGGCCGGGCAACTGTGCGGCACCAGTTACGCGATCCAGTACATGGATCAATTCACCACCGAGCCTAAGGGCGAGGCCGGTGACGGCGATCTGTTCGGTGATTCCGGCAACCCGCAAATCACCCTGGTCGGTACCTCGCACAGCGGCAAAAACTACAACTTCGCCGGCTTCCTCGAAGAGGCCATCGGCGCCGATATTCTCAACGTCGCCTTCCCCGGCGGTGGTCTGGAAGGTTCGATGTTGCAGTATCTGGGCAGCGACGAATTCCAGAAGACCCCACCGAAAATTCTCATCTGGGAATTCTCGCCGCTGTACCGCCTCGACCAGGAAACCATCTATCGCCAGATGATGGCGCTGCTGGATAACGGCTGCGAAGGCAAAGACGCGCAAATGTCTGCCAGCACCACGCTGAAGGCAGGCACCAAGCAAGAACTGCTGGTCAACAGCAAGAACCTGAACCTGCAGAACAGCAGCCATCAGGTCGACATCCGCTTCGCCGATCCCTCGGTGAAAACCCTGCAAGCCACCCTCTGGTACATGAACGGTCGCCACGAGGACATCAAGATCGAGAAACCGGAAACCTCCGACACCGACGGTCGTTTCGCCTTTGAGTTGCGCACGGACGAAGACTGGGCCTCGCAAAACCTGCTGGCGGTCGAAGTCCAGGGCCCTGAAGCCGGCGCCGCGCCACAGAAAGTCGAAGCGAAAATCTGCAAACGCAACGTATTCCCGGGCGCTGGGCCACAAACCGCTCAGGTCGGGCAATGAGGTCTGCTATGCGAAATCCGAAACTCAAAAATCTGTTGGCACCGACGCTGCTGAGCCTGGCGATGTTCGCCGGGGCCACTCAGGCCGCCGCACCATTACGTCCACCGCAGGGCTATTTTGCGCCTGTGGATAAATTCAAGACCGGCGACAAAAGCGAAGGCTGCGATGCGATGCCGGCGCCGTACACCGGTCCGCTGCAATTTCGCAGCAAATACGAAGGCTCGGACAAGGCCCGTTCGACGCTGAATGTGCAGTCGGAAAAAGCCTTCCGCGACACCACCAAAGACATCACCACGCTGGAACGCGGCACCGCCAAACGGGTGATGCAGTTCATGCGCGACGGTCGCCCGGAGCAGCTTGATTGCACGCTGAACTGGCTGACCGCGTGGGCCAAGGCCGATGCGTTGATGTCGAAGGACTTCAACCACACCGGCAAGTCGATGCGCAAATGGGCGCTGGGCAGCATGGCCTCTTCGTACATTCGCCTGAAATTCTCCGACTCGCATCCGCTGGCGCAGCATCAGCAGCAAGCGCAGGAGATCGAAGCGTGGTTCAGCAAGATGGCCTATCAGGTGGTCAGCGACTGGGACAACCTGCCGCTGGAAAAAACCAACAACCACTCGTACTGGGCAGCGTGGTCGGTGATGGCGACTTCCGTCGCAACCAACCGCCGCGACCTGTTCGATTGGGCGGTCAAGGAATACAAGGTCGGTGCCAATCAGGTAGACGCCGACGGTTACCTGCCGAACGAACTCAAGCGCCAGCAACGCGCCCTCGCCTATCACAACTACGCCCTGCCACCGCTGGCGATGATCGCCAGTTTTGCCCAGGTCAACGGTGTGGATTTGCGTCAGGAAAACAATGGCGCGCTGAAGCGTCTGGGTGATCGGGTGCTGTCGGGTGTGAAAGACCCGGAAGAATTCGAGAAGAAGAACGGCAAAGAGCAGGACATGACCGACTTGAAAGAGGACATGAAATTCGCCTGGCTCGAACCGTTCTGCACGCTCTACACCTGCCCGGCGGATGTGATCGAGAAGAAGCGCGGCATGCAGCCGTTCAAGACCTTCCGCCTCGGTGGCGATCTGACCAAGGTCTATGACCCGGCGCATGAGAAGGGCAACAAAGGCTCGTAAGGCAGAACACAAAACCCTGTGGGAGCTGGCTTGCCAGCGATTGCATTCCGACATTCAACATTGATGTCGACTGACCCGACGCTATCGCTGGCAAGCCAGCTCCCACAAGGGTTGTGGTGAATCTGGATGCAATACATCCCCCGGACTTTTCATGGGGGGTTTGGGGGGGCTTTGGCCCTTGACTGTTGGTTCAAACATGGAGAGATCGGGATGGTATTTTCATCCAACGTGTTCCTGTTTCTGTTCTTGCCGATCTTTCTCGGCTTGTACTACTTGAGCGGGCAACGCTATCGCAACCTGCTGCTGCTGATCGCCAGCTACGTGTTCTACGCCTGGTGGCGGGTGGACTTCCTTGCGCTGTTCGCCGCCGTCACGCTGTGGAACTACTGGATCGGCCTCAAAGTCGGTGCCGCCGGCGTGCGCACCAAACCGGCGCAGCGCTGGCTGCTGCTCGGTGTGGCAGTCGACTTGTGCATCCTCGGCTACTTCAAGTACGCCAACTTCGGCGTCGACAGCATCAACGCGATGATGACGTCGGTCGGTCTTGAGCCGTTCATCCTCACCCACGTGCTGCTGCCGATCGGGATCTCGTTCTACATCTTCGAGTCGATCAGCTACATCATCGACGTGTATCGCGGCGACACCCCGGCCACGCGCAACCTGATCGACTTTGCTGCATTCGTGGCGATCTTCCCGCACCTGATTGCCGGCCCGGTTCTGCGTTTCCGCGACCTCGCCGACCAGTTCAACAACCGCACGCACACCCTCGACAAATTCTCCGAGGGCTGCACGCGGTTCATGCAGGGTTTCATCAAGAAGGTCTTCATCGCCGACACCCTCGCCGTTGTGGCCGACCATTGCTTCGCCCTGCAAAACCCGACCACCGGCGATGCCTGGCTCGGCGCGCTGGCCTACACCGCGCAGCTGTACTTCGACTTCTCCGGTTACAGCGACATGGCCATCGGTCTGGGCTTGATGATGGGTTTCCGCTTCATGGAAAACTTCAAACAGCCGTACATCAGCCAGTCGATCACCGAGTTCTGGCGTCGCTGGCACATCAGCCTGTCGACCTGGCTGCGTGACTATCTCTACATCACCCTCGGCGGTAACCGTAAAGGCACGCTGATGACCTATCGCAACCTGTTCCTGACCATGCTCCTCGGTGGTCTGTGGCACGGTGCGAACATCACCTACATCGTCTGGGGCGCCTGGCACGGCATGTGGCTGGCGATTGAAAAAGCGCTGGGCCTGAACACCTCGCCGCGCAGCCTCAACCCGATCCGCTGGGCGCTGACCTTCCTGCTCGTGGTCATGGGCTGGGTGATCTTCCGCGCCGAAAACCTGCACGTGGCAGGTCGCATGTACGGCGCGATGTTCAGCTTCGGCGACTGGTCGCTGTCGGAACTCAATCAGGCCAGCCTCACCGGCCTGCAAGTGGCGACTCTGGTGGTGGCTTACGTGACGCTGGCGTTCTTCGGCCTGCGTGATCTGTACACCAACCAGCCGCCGGCCAAGACCAAACCGGAAGTCAACGTCGTTGCCAACGGCCCTGCCACCGCGACGCCGGGAATGATCAAGGCAGCCCCCGGCGAAAACCCGGCGAGCATCCACGAGCCTGGCTACACCGTCGGCGCCGAAGCCCAGGTGCAACCGGCTTACTGGACGGCGGATTGGTCACGCTACGTGATGCGCGGGCTGATCCTGCTGCTGTTCATCGCCTCGATTCTCAAACTCTCGGCGCAAAGCTTCTCGCCGTTCCTTTACTTCCAGTTCTGAGGGATCTGACATGACCCGCTCATTACGCATCTTCTACATCGCGCTGTTCCTGGTGACCCTGCTGGTGCTCGGTCTGTGGTCGGTGCGCAGCTTCTTCGGCTTCAGCACCAACGCCGATGCGACGGTGCTCAACGGCCGCTGGACCAAGGCTGTGGAAACTCACTACGACGATGAATTCCCGATCAAGCGTCTGGGCACCAACCTCTGGGCCGCGCTGGATTTCAAACTGTTCAACGAAGGTCGTCCGGGCGTGGTGCTCGGTCGCGATCAGTGGTTGTACAGCGATGAGGAATTCAACCCGATCGTCAACGAGGAGCTGAACCTGCAAGGCAACTACGCGCTGGTCGAAGGCGTGCGCCAGACCCTGAAAGCGAAAGGCGTGAAACTGGTCATGGCGATCGTGCCGGCCAAGGTTCGCCTGTACCCGGAGCATCTGGGTGAAGTGAAACCGGCAAGCATCCACGCCAACCTTTATCAGGATTTCCACAACCGCGTAGCAGCCGACAAGATCCTCGCCCCCGACCTGCTCAAGCCGTTCCAACAGGCCAAGCAGAACGGTCAGCAAGTGTTCCTGCGCACCGACACGCACTGGACACCTGAGGGCGCCGAGATTGCGGCGAATACGCTGGCGAAAACCATCGCCGACAAGTTCCCGCTCAGCGGCGAACCGCAGCGTTTCGTCACCACGCCGGCCGAGAAGGTCACGCACAAGGGCGATCTGCGTCTGTTCCTGCCGCTCGATCCGCTGTTCGAAAACCTGATGCCGGCGCAAGAGCCACTGCAAAAGCGCAACACCGTCGCGGCCGACGATCAGCCTGCCGGTGACGACGCGCTGTTCGCCAGCAATGAAGTGCCGGTGGCACTGGTCGGCACCAGCTACAGCGCCAATCCCAACTGGAACTTCGTCGGTGCGCTGAAACAAGCGCTGCACAGCGACGTGGTGAGCTACGCCGAAGACGGCCACGGCCCGATCCTGCCGATGCTCAGTTACCTGAAAAGCGATGACTTCAAGAACAGCCCGCCACAGGTGCTGATCTGGGAGTTTCCTGAACGATATCTGCCTGTGAACAACGAAATCGGCGACGCCGACCCGCAGTGGGTCGCAGAGCTCAAACAAGCCGGCGCTCGCCAACAAAACGTAGCCATCAACACTAAATCCGAGACGCCCGATCGGGCGCAAAACTGAAAGAGAGGTAACACCATGACTTTCACTACTACTCCTCGTCGTCTCGCAAAACGCATTGCACTGGTTGCAGGCCTCAGCGTGCTCTCCGTCCAGGCCTTCGCCGGTGGTGACGCCGCGTTGTACGGCCCGACCGCACCGAAAGGCTCGACCTTCGTGCGTATCTATAACGCCAGCAACGCAGAAGTCAGCGCCACCGTCGGCAGCACCAACCTGAGCGACGTTGCGCCGCTGGCCAGCAGCGACTTCAGCTTCATGCCGGGCGGTGATTACAGCGCCAAGATCGGCAGCCAGACCCTGCCGGTCAAACTTGCCGGCGACCACTACTACACCCTGGTCAACAACGCCTCCGGCGCGCCGCAACTGATCGAAGAGCCGCCGTTCAAGAACAAGCAGAAATCCCTGGTCCGCGTACAGAACCTCAGCGACAAGCCGCTGACCCTGAAGACCGCCGACGGCAAGACCGACGTGGTGCCGAACGTGGCCGCCAAGGGCCGTGGCGAACGCGAAATCAACCCGGTGAAAGTCAGCCTGGCGCTGTACGAAGGCGACAAGAAAGTCGGCGACGTGAAACCGGTCGCACTGGAGCGCGGTGAGGCAGCGGTGCTGTACGTCACCGGTTCCGGCAGCAGCCTGTCGCCAGTCTGGGTGAAACGCCCGGTGTCGACGCGCTAACACATTTCCTGAACTGACCCGGCTCCCTGTGGGGGCTGGCTTGCCAGCGATGCAGACACCTCGGTTCCGCAGATACACCGAGGCGATGCCATCGCTGGCAAGCCAGGCTCCCACAGGGACCGAGGTTAGCGTTCAGAACGAGACAACAACAAGAGTGAAACGACACAGCGTTCGTGCCTCTAACCAATCGATTTTATGGAGTAAACAATATGATTCCGGTGATCTTGTCAGGTGGTAGCGGTTCACGTCTTTGGCCGCTTTCGCGCAAGCAGTTCCCTAAACAATTCCTCGCCCTGACCGGTGAACACACACTGTTCCAGCAAACCCTGGAGCGCCTGGTGTTCGAAGGCATGGACACCCCGATCGTGGTCTGCAACAAGGATCACCGTTTCATCGTCAACGAGCAGTTGGCCAATCGCAATCTGGAATGCCAGCGCATCCTGATGGAACCGTTCGGCCGCAACACCGCGCCCGCCGTGGCGCTGACCGCGATGATGCTGGTCAACGAAGGTCGTGACGATCTGATGCTGGTACTGCCGGCCGACCACGTACTGGAAGACCAGAAAGCCCTGCAACGCGCCCTCGCCCTGGCCACCGTCGCCGCCGAAAATGGCGAGATGGTGCTGTTCGGTGTGCCGGCGACCAAACCGGAAACCGGCTACGGCTACATCAAGTCCACCGCCGATTCGCTGCTGCCCGAAGGCGTCAGCCGCGTCTCGCACTTCGTCGAAAAACCCGACGTCAAACGCGCCACCGAATACGTCGAATCCGGCGGTTACTACTGGAACAGCGGCATGTTCCTGTTCCGCGCCAGCCGCTTCCTCGAAGAGCTGAAAAAGCACGATCCGGACATCTATGACACCTGCCTGCTGACCCTTGAGCGCAGCCAGCAGGACGCCGACACCGTCACACTGGACGAAGCCACCTTCGCCTGCTGCCCGGACAATTCCATCGACTATTCCGTGATGGAAAAAACCCAACGCGCCTGCGTGGTGCCGCTGACCGCCGGCTGGAGCGATGTCGGTTGCTGGTCGTCGCTGTGGGAAGTCAACGAGAAAGACGCCAACGGCAACGTCAGCAAAGGCGATGTGGTCATCCAGGACAGCAAGAACTGCATGATCCACGGCAACGGCAAACTGGTCTCGGTGATCGGTCTGGAAAACATCGTCGTGGTCGAAACCAAGGACGCGATGATGATCGCCCACAAGGACAAGGTTCAGGGCGTCAAGCAGATGGTCGCCACACTCAACGAGCAGGGCCGCAGCGAAACCCAGAACCACTGCGAGGTCTATCGTCCGTGGGGCTCGTATGACTCGGTGGACATGGGCGGGCGTTTCCAGGTCAAGCACATCTCGGTGAAACCGGGCGCTTGCCTGTCGCTGCAGATGCACCACCACCGCGCCGAACACTGGATCGTGGTCAGCGGCACCGCCGAAGTGACCTGCGATGACAACGTGTTCCTGCTCTGCGAAAACCAGTCGACCTACATTCCGATCGCCTCGGTGCATCGCCTGCGCAACCCGGGCAAGATCCCGCTGGAAATCATCGAAGTGCAGTCGGGTTCGTACCTGGGCGAAGACGATATCGAGCGGTTCGAAGATATCTACGGCCGCTCCACCCCGATCGAACGCGGCGTGTCGGTGAAAACCATCGCGCAGTAAAACGCTCAGCAAGACAAGAAGCCCTCGTTCAGCCCACTGCGTCCCCCATCCGCAGCGGGTTGGACGGGGGCTTTTTTTGTCCGGAATCTGCGGTGTCTATACTGGCCTCTTCGCGGGCGAGCCCGCTCCCACAGTGGACCGAGGCGTTACTCGATTTTGTGATGACCACCCATCCCAGTGGGAGCGGGCTTGCCCGCGAAGGTGTCTTCAAACTCACCGCAGAAATCCTGCCCATCGCCAACCTCACCTACGCTTAGGTAGGATGCCCCTCTATCCCTTCGAGGTTGTGCGACATGTTCATCGGCGTTTTGCTGGTCATCACCTGGCTGATCCTGTTGCTGCGCTATCCGGCCAAGGCTTTGCCGGTGTCGGTAGCGGCCGCCATCGGCCTGGGTCTGGTAGCCGTCTGGGTGGTGTGGCTGGACAACCGCGAGATCAAGCAACTGGCGCGCCTTGAGATGCGCATTGTCTATGCGCCCGAGCAATGCCCGGCCGATCGGCCGTTGCAACTGAAAATGAACAACGGCAACAGTGTGCCGCTGACCGAACTGCGTTGGCGCATCGCGGCCTATGCACCGGGCGACACGGTCAATCTGGCCGACAACCAATACACCGCGCCACGCTATCGCGGCCCCGGCGAGTTGCAGGCTGGCGGCAGTTGGGAAGACTGCTTGCCGATGCCGCCGCTGCGGCCCGGTTATCGCCCGCAAACCCTGGAGTTTCGCGCCGAGCGATTGCAGGGTAGTTTCTCCGACTGATCCCCCCTCCCACTCTTTTGCACAAGGAATGCGCCATGCCCGTTGCGTTGATTACCGGATGTTCCAGCGGCATCGGCCGCGCCCTCGCCGAGGTGTTCAAAATCGCCGGTTTCGAAGTCTGGGCCACGGCGCGCAAGGCTGAAGACGTCGCAGCGTTGAGTGCGGCCGGATTCACTGCGGTGCAGCTCGACGTCAACGACGGCGCGGCGTTGCAACAACTGAGCGAACGGATCAATCAACTGCATGGCGGCCTCGACGTGCTGATCAACAACGCCGGTTACGGTGCCATGGGCCCGTTGCTCGACGGCGGCGTGCCGGCCATGCAGCGCCAGTTCGAAACCAATGTGTTCTCGATTGTCGGCGTCACCCGCGCACTGTTCCCGGTGCTGCGTCGAGCGAAGGGGCTGGTGGTGAATATCGGCAGTGTTTCCGGTGTGTTGGTCACCCCGTTTGCCGGTGCCTATTGCGCGTCGAAAGCGGCCGTGCATGCCTTGAGCGATGCACTGCGCATGGAACTGGCGCCGTTCGGCATTCGCGTGATGGAGGTGCAGCCCGGCGCCATTCAATCAAGCTTCGCGAAAAATGCCGGTCACGAAGCCGAGCAACTGATCAACGAAAACTCGCCGTGGTTTCCCCTGCGTGAAGGCATTCGCGCGCGGGCCAAGGCATCGCAGGACAAACCGACCCCGGCCAGTGATTTTGCCGAGGTGTTGCTCAAGGCGGTGCAACAGCGCAACCCGCCACGGCTGATCCGCATCGGCAATGGCAGCCGGGCGCTGCCGTTGCTAGCGACACTGTTGCCCAAAGGCTTGCTGGAATCGACATTGATGAAGCGCTTTGGCTTGCGCGGGCAGCTCTGATTCACCCCGGTGAAATTGCCAAATCGGTCGATCCACGTAGAATGCGCCGCACTTGAAGCGCCCGCCGCTTCAAGTGAACCCGATAGCGCATGGAATCGCTGGCGCAAGCATCGAAGCAAGGGAATTGCTGAACACTGATCCCCCCTCCCCCGACCTTTCCTTCGCGGAAACGGCCGCTGCTTTGTTGAACTGCCTGAGGCGAGCCCTGCTTTTATGCTCCAATCCAGATCAGGAAACATCTTGTGAAAGTTTTCAACGTATTGCCTCTGGCATTGCTCACCGTGCTGGCAGGTTGTGCAAGCAAAGAAACCCCTCTCAATGACACCCTGCCGTTACTGACTCAGCAGGACGTATTGCCGGCCGTCACGGCCAGTGAACACTGCAACGCGCAGATGGACAGCGACATTCTGTTCGGCATCGGTTTCCAGATGTACGAAAACCAGGAACTCGACGACGCCAAGACCTGCATGGTCATGGCCGCGCCGAAACACCCTCGCGCATTTTGCTACCTGTCGATGATTACCGCTCAGGACGAACAGCTGACCACCGAGCAGCGTAACCGCCAAGCCTTCAACTACACGGCTTACGCGGCGCGGCAAAACGACTGGTGCGCAGAATACGGCCTGTACCAGGACTACAAATACGGCAACTCCGGGGTCAAGGCAGATGCGGCGCTGGCCACTCGCTGGCTGGAGCGCTCGTCGGTGCACGGCTATCCCGAGGCGCAGAAAGACCTGATCAAGCAATACGAGGAGCAAGGCAATCTGGTCGCGGCCTACGCCTGGACCAAGATCATGGCCAAAGCCGATGACGCCACAGCGACCGACGCCCTGAAAAAGAAAATGACGGTGGCGCAAATCGCCGAAGGCGACAAGCGTTACAGCGAACTCGCCACTCAGGTCACCAGCAAAGAAGCCATGTACGCCGAAGCGCGGGAAGAAGACGTCGGCCGTTACTCCGCCGAGATCTACCAGGAATGGCCGGACACCTTCAAAGGCATGTCGTCCACCGAGCGTTACGACTACGTGAAGCAAACCATGTACACGGCGATCAAGCAGCCGTTCACCAAGAGCCGCGGCCACGTGCTGAGCTACATCGTGATCGATCGCGCTGCCAAGCTGAAAAAGTCCTACGCGGATATCTCGAAGGACCAGCGCATCATCGCCATCATGGAAGACCCAGATTTGTCGGTCGGTGAAACCATCGAGTCCGGCCTGCTGGTGGTCAAAAAGTTCTACAACTAAAAACATACCTGTGGCGGGGGAGCTTGCTCCCTCGCCACAAAAAGATTTCTTGATACCCGTTATTCGCTGGCGCCCTGCTGCACCACCACCGTGCAAGTAATCCCTGCCGCCAGCAACACCCCTTCCGGTACTTCATCAATGTGAATGCGCACCGGCACCCGCTGCGCCAGACGCACCCAGTTGAAGGTCGGGTTGACGTCGGCGATCAGCTCGCGGCTCTCCGGGTTGTCGCGGTCATAGATGCCACGGGAAATGCTTTCCACGTGCCCCTTCAAGACTTCGCCGCTCATCAGTTGCATGTCGGCTTTATCCCCCACGCGAACGTGCGGCAGTTTGGTCTCTTCGAAAAAGCCGTAAACCCAGAACGAATTCATGTCGACCACGGCCATTTTCGCTTCGCCGATGCGTGCGTAGTCGCCGCGATGCACGTTGAGGTTGGTCACGTAGCCGTCGACTGCTGCGCGTACTTCGGTGCGCTTGAGGTTGAGTTCGGCCGCCTCCAGTTGTGCCTGGGCGTGTTGGTAGTCGGCCAGCGCGGCGTCGGCGATGTTGCTGGCGTCGTCGCGGTTTTCCTTGGAGATCACCAGATTGTCCAGATCGGCGCGGCGATGGGCGTTGACCTTGCGCATCTCCCATGTCGACTTGCGCGAAGCCACCAGCGACTGCGCCTGTTTCACCGCGATGCGGTAGTGCTCGGGGTCGATCTGCATCAGCAGATCGCCCTTCTTCACCAGTTGGTTGTCACGCACCGGCACATCGACCACTTCACCGGTGACGTCGGCGGCGACGTTGATGATGTCGGCGCGCACCCGACCGTCGCGGGTCCACGGCGTGTTCATGTAATGCACCCACAAGGTCCGGCCGATCCACAGCGCCAGGGCCAGCACCAGCAGGGTCGCGAGCAGGCTGAAAAACTTTTTCATCAGATCGTTCTCAACGGTAGACAGTCAGCGCCATCGCGCCGAACAGACAGGTAAACAGACTCAGGCGCAGCAGCGCCGGGTGCCAGAAAAAACGGTACAGATCGAACCCCGACAAGAACCGATCCACCGCCCAGGCCAGCGCCGCGGCGATGAAAAACATCAGGGTCATGGTCGGCATGTACACGCCGTGGAAAGCGATTTCACGAGGCATGGGCAAGTCCTTCGGGCTTGGCGGGAGCGAGAGCGGCCAGCGGCGATTGCGGGTCGAGCAACGAGGTGCGGATAAAGTGCAGATAGCTCTTCACCCGGCGCAACGCCGAGGTATCGAAGTGCGGCGCGAATGGCTCATCGGTCGCGGCCACGCGGCTGATCGCGTGATCGACAGCGACCAGTGCGCGCTCCAGATTGCTGGCGTTCGGTTGCAGAAACAGCCGCACCAACGCGCGGCCCATCACGCGGATCGCCTGACGCCACGGCTGCGATTCGGCATACGCTGGGTGCACCGGCAAAATCGCCTGTTCCTTGCGCAACTCGATGATCGCGTGACCGACTTCGAGCACCACGAACATCCAGCGCAGCAGGTTTTTCTGCACCTTCGGTTCACCGGCCGCGAGACCGTAGGCCTGATGCAGCAAGTCGCGGGTGCGGCTCTCGAAACTCGACGCCAGGCCTTTGAGTTTGCCGCTGATCGCATAGACCACCTGGCCACGCAGATCCTGCTCCAGCCGCCGCCACAACCAGCGGCTGTTCGGCGGCAGAATGATCGCGCCCGCAGCGGCGCAGACCAGCATGCCCATGACCATGGCGATGTAGTCGTTGATGAAGGTGTACGGGTTGTAAATGGTCAGGTTGTCCGGCACCGAACCGGTGCTGAAGAAGATCAGCAAACCGAGACCGACACCGGCGTACTGCGGCCGCGAAGTCAGGAACGAACCGAACACGATTACCGGCGCGAGCATGACGCACAGCAGGGGAAAACCGTCGATCCACGGGAAGATGAAAAACATCTCGACGAAGCCGATCAGCGCCCCGAGAAACGTGCCGCAGGCCATTTGAAACGCCATGCGTTTCGGGTTCGGCGTGGCAGCGGACAGGCCCACGGTGGCGGCGGCAATCAGGGTCATCGTCGCGCCGCTCGGCCACGCGGTGGCGACCCAATAACTGCCCAGCACGATCAGAATGAACGAGGCGCGAATTCCCGAAGCCGCAGCGGCCCACCAGTTGGTTTGCGGGGTGAACGGCTCGTCCCAGCGCTCGCGTTCGTGGCGGTGATCGGCCAGGGATGCGTGCGTCTGCGCATAACTGTGCAGGTCATCGACGAAGCGATAGAGCAACTCGTACGCCGTGTGGAAATCCAGTTGCTCGGCGTCGCTGGGTTCGCTTTCCTGAAAGATCGCGCGCAGGCTGCGTACCCGCGCCGGCAGACCTTCCTTGTAAGTGGCCAGCGCTGTTGCCAGTCGAGCCGCATCGGGGCTGGTCAGGGCGCGGCCGCTGAAGCCGTCGAGCACTTCAGCGAGGTCCTGCAAGCCCGGTCTGATCGCCGCGACGACGTGCTCCTCGCCATTGCCGCGCAAGCGTTCAAGCAACTGATGCAGGGCGTTGAAGCGCGTGGTGATGCCCATGAACTCGCTGTTCAAACGGCTGAGTCGACCGTTGCGCCGACGCATGTGCGGGTCTTCGAACACGGTCACACTGCGCAACCCTTCCAGGCCCACGGCTTCGGCGATGAAACGCACGTTGCTGGCTTCAAAGGATTCGGTTTTGCTGCGTCCGCGCAAGCCATCGGTCACGAATAGCGCGAACACGCCGAACCGCTGGTACAAGGCATTGCGCATCGCCGCACTGGCGGTTTGCGGCAGGATCGCCGCGCTGATTACGGTGGAGCAGAGAATCCCCAGCGAGATCTCCAGCACCCGCCAAACCGCCGCCATGAACGCGCCATCCGGATGCGCCAGCGCCGGCAAACCAACCATCGCCGCCGTGTAGCCAGCCAGGACAAATCCGTAGGCACGAAAGTTACGGCAACGCGCCGCACCGGCCGAGCAGATGCCAACCCAGATCGCCAGCGAGCCGAGGAACAGCTCAGTGTTTTGCGCGAACAGCGCGATCAGCGTGACCATCATCGCCGACCCGGCGAGGGTGCCAAGGAAGCGATAGAAGCTCTTGGCAAACACCTGGCCGCTCTGCGGCTGCATGACGATAAACACGGTGATCATCGCCGTGCGCGGTTGCGGCAACTCCAGACGCATGGCCAGCCACAGGGTGAGGAATGCGGCGAGCAACACCTTGAAGATATACACCCAGGTCACGCCATCGCTGCGCGCCCAGTCAAACAAACCCCGACGCCATTCCAGGGAGTAGAGCCAGCGTAGAGGTGCGGGCAAGGGAGTCATTTGGTCTTGCTCAATGATTGAGGACTGAAGAGTTTTCTGTGGCAAACATCAATTTTTGTGGTGAGGGGATTCATCCCCGATGGGCAGCGAAGCGGCCCCAAGAAAAGCAAATGCGGTGTACCAGGCAGAACCGGTTTGCAGGTTTTGGGGCTGCTCCGCAGCCCATCGGGGATAAATCCCCTCGCCACAAGGGGTTTGTGTAGTGAATTGGGTGTTCACCGCAGGAGTGCCGGGGTTTTCGGGGCTGCGGTTTTCTCGGCCGTCGGCACATCGTTGCCAGCACCGAGCCCACCACCCAGCGCCGTCACCAACTCCGCATGCGCGGTCAATCGCGCCGCCTGCACCTGTTGCTGCACTTGCTGCTGCTTGAACAACAGCGTCTGCGCATTCAGCACGTTGAGGTAATCGGTGAGGCCGCGTTGATAGGCGATCATCGCGATGTCGTAAGTTTTCTGCGCCGTGGCCACAGACTCGGCGGCAAAGCCTTGCTGCTT
Source organism: Pseudomonas sp. Seg1 (assembly GCF_018326005.1). Taxonomy (NCBI): domain Bacteria; kingdom Pseudomonadati; phylum Pseudomonadota; class Gammaproteobacteria; order Pseudomonadales; family Pseudomonadaceae; genus Pseudomonas; species Pseudomonas sp. Seg1. Next base: position 1,170,081 of record NZ_AP021903.1, on the reverse strand, counting down.
GTCCATCGACTCACGGCGGATCAACTGGTCAGAGATATTCTTCAGCGCGTTGACCAGCGTCTGGTTGTAATGCGCGACGGCGATGTCATAACCGGCCGACGACTCACCCAATTCAGCACGCAAACGCCCACCATCGAAGATCGGCAACGAGATCGCAGGGCCGACGTTGTAATTGAGTTTCTTGCCGGTCAGAAACTCCAGCGCGCCGCCCCCGGTCGCCATGTAGCCGAGGCTGCCGACCAGATCGACGTTGGGATAAAACCCTGCGTGCGCAACATCAATTCCCCGTGCCTGCGCCGCCACTTGCCAGCGACTGGCGACCACGTCCGGGCGTTGCCCGAGCAGTTCGGCCGGTAGCGCTGACGGCAACTTCAGCGCTGCGCCAAGGGACAGCGTCGGTCGCTGCAATTGCGCGCCCGCACCCGGTCCCTTGCCGGCCAGCGCGGCGATCTGGTTGCGGCTGAGGGCAATTTCTTCATCCAGCGAATCCAGTTGCCGATGAGTTTCCGGCAGCGGCGTTTGCGCTTGGCTGACTTCGAAGTGCGTGCCGATCCCGCCGTTCAAACGCTTCTGCGCCAGATCGAGAATCTGCTGCTGCTGCGCAAGCGTCGCGGCGACGATGTCGCGCTGGGCGTAATGCAGCGACAGCTCGATGTAGGCGCGCACGATGTTGTTCTGCAATTCGAGCTGTGCCTGCCGCGCTTCGGCGGCGCTCATGTGCGCCAGATCCACCGCGCGTTCGCTGGCATTGCTTTCCCGGCCCCAGAGGTCGAGCGCATAGCTGAAACCGAGCGCGGCGTTGTTGTCCCAGGTGGTGGTGTTGGCCAGCTCGCCCGGGCCGTAAAACTGATCGGTCGGCCAGTTGTGGCGCTTGAGCGTCGACTCGCCATTGATCTGCAACGACTCGGCCGCTTCGGCGACACCGGCCATGGCTTTGGCCTGACGCACTCGCGCAGCGGCAATGGCCATGCTCGGGCTGTCTTGTACGGCGAGGTCGATCCAGCGGTTCAGTTGCGGGTCACCGTAGGCTTGCCACCATTGCGCGGTGGGCCAGTTTGCGTCACGGGCGGCGTGGGCGATGGCCTCGTCGGTGGCCAGTGCGTCGGCTTCCAATGCCTTGCTATGCGGGGCAATTCCTTGCGTTGAGATGCAGCCGCTGAGACCCAGGGTAAAAGCCAGAACACTGAGCGGCAAAAGCGCTCTGTTGATGCGACGCGGCACAGCTGCGAATTCCTGAGAAGAGGATAAGGCGAGGACTCGCTGTAGGAGCTGCCGAAGACTGCGATCTTTTGATCTTGATTCCCTTAAAACAAAATCAAAAGATCGCAGCCTGCGGCAGCGCCTACATCGGATCGGCGCAATTCTATGGAACGCCCTGTTCGGCGATAAGCTGGGTTTTCTGTGAATCTTTGTTACGGTTAACGAGATAATCCTTAAGTCTGGGTCTCAGCCCTCGAAACTTCGTGTCACAATTTGCCATCTCCCTTGAGAGCACCCCATGGACACTTTGCAAAACATGCGCGCCTTCAGTTGCGTGGCCGAAGCCGGCAGCTTCACCGCCGCCGCCGTGCAACTCGACACCACCACCGCCAACGTTTCGCGCGCGGTCTCCAACCTGGAAGCCCACCTGCAAACCCGACTGCTTAACCGCACGACCCGGCGCATCGCCCTGACCGAGGCCGGCAAGCGTTACCTGCTGCGCTGCGAGCAGATCCTCGCCTACGTCGAAGAAGCCGAAGCCGAAGCCAGCGAGGCCCACGCCCGCCCCGCCGGGCAGTTGAAAGTGCACACCATGACCGGTATCGGCCAGCACTTCGTGATCGACGCCATCGCCCGCTACCGCAAGACCCACCCCGACGTGACCTTCGACCTGACCATGGCCAACCGCGTGCCGGACCTGCTCGACGAAGGCTACGACGTCTCCATCGTGCTGGCCCGCGAACTGCCGGACTCCGGTTTCGTCTCGCAACGCCTGGGCATCACCTACAGCATCGTCTGCGCCTCACCGGCCTACGTGAAAGCCAACGGCTGCGCGCAAAAGCCCAGCGACCTGCTCAACCACGCCTGCCTGCGTCTGGTCAGCCCGGTCATCCCGCTGGAGAAATGGGCCTTCGACGGCCCGGAAGGCCAGGAAATGGTCACCATCAACAGCTCACCATTTCTGGTGAACTCCGCCGACGCGATGAAAACCGCGATCACCAGCGGCATGGGCGTCGGCGTCCTGCCGGTGTACGCAGCGATCGAGGGATTGCGCAACGGCACGCTGGTAAGGGTCATGCCGAACTACCGCTCGCAGGAACTCAACCTGTATGCGATCTACCCTTCGCGGCAATACCTTGATGCGAAGATCAAGACCTGGGTCGAGTACCTGCGCGGTTCGCTGCCAGAAATACTCGCGGCGCATCAGGCGGAACTGGCTGCTTATGAGCTCAGCGGCAGCCTTGCCGGGGCTCGCGTCGCCAACTGATTTCGGTGATTGGCAGGGTGGGCAGTCTGCTAGAAATTGGCCGGCTGTCCGGCAGCCATCGCTGGCAAGCCAGCTCCCACAGGGTTCGCGTGGCCAGATGTTTTTTAAACAGCTCACCGGCCCGTGCAGGAGCTGCCGCAGGCTGCGATCTTTTGATGTTGGTGTTTAAAAATCAACAGATCGCAGCCTACGGCAGCTCCTACATTTGGGCGTTTTCGCGGATATTTCCGACGTGTTTTGCAGGTTGCTCGTCGGAAGGGTGGTGGGTAGGGTTTGGGGGTCGCTGACGAATCAGCGACCGGACTTGGTCGTCCGGGTTTAGAATGGCGCACTTTTCAAACTTGCTTAATGGCGAGCTGTGCGTGGGAGGGCTTCGGCCCTGCCGGGTTTCCATTCCCTGGTCGACCAACCCGCGTACGGTTCGCCACCCTTCTGCTTGGTCGCAGCGTCTGGCGAACTCCACATCCCGAATGGAGTTTCACCATGTTCAAACCAACACCCAATCCGCCTGAAGCGGAAAACACCACACCCTACGAATTCCCCGGCTCGAAGAAATTCCACGAAGCCGCCGATCGCGCCCTCGACCACTACCTCAAACCCAACGCACTCACCCTGCGCTTTCACAAACCCAGCACCATGTTCCAGGTCGCGCCCGATCAGGACAACGAAAGCCTGCTGGTGCACGCCTGCGAATCACTGGCACAAGCCAGCCTCATGAGCAGTGACATCGCCGCCTACATCGACCTCCCGCAACGGCGCACGATTCTGGCGATCCAGCAGATCATCATGCTCGCCGAACTGGCGGTGAACCGCGTGCTGGATAACGTCGACGTGACACCACCAGCGCCACGCAGCTGACCCCTATGGGCACGGGCTTGCTCGCGAAAGCGGTGGATCAGTAAACATCATCGCCAAATGACACACCGCCTTCGCGAGCAAGCCCGCTCCCACAGTTAGACACCAGGTTCACCCGCCAGAGACTGGTCGGCTGCCAGGCCGCCATCGCGAGCAGGCTCACTCCTACAATTGGATCGTATGCAATCTGCCAGAGACTGGTCGGGTGTCAGGCCGCCATCGCTGGCAAGCCAGCTCCCACAGGGGTGGAGTACAACCAGCAGAGCCTGGCCGGCTGTAGACCGTCATCGCGAGCAGGCCCACTCCTACAATTGGATCGTATGCAGTCTGCCAGAGACTGGTCGGCTGTCAGGCCGCCATCGCTGGCAAGCCAGCTCCCACAGGGGTGGAGTACAACCAGCAGAGACTGGCCGGCTGTTAGACCGTCATCGCGAGCAGGCTCACTCCTACAATTGGATCGTATGCAGTCTGCTAGAGACTGGTCGGCTGTCAGGCCGCCATCGCTGTTCAAGCCACACCCCACACGCGGCGCATGCCGCCCCACTCAACACAATGAGCGTTAGCTCGAGTACCGCTCTTGATCTAAAAGGCCCGTCGGCAGGCTGAGTGGAGGGATTCATCCGGGGGGAACATCGAGAGGAGGTGCAGCGAAGCAAACCGGAGGCGATGCCCCGGATGAAACCCGGAGCGAAGGAACCCGAGCCACAGCGAGGGCCGAACGTCAGGGCACAGACCTTTTGGTTACTTTTGGGGCGTTTGCCAAAAGTGACCCGCCGTAAGGGCGGAACCCTAAGCCGCCATCCCCCCAAAAACGGATATTCACCCAAAACCCCAAGAACATGGTCGGCCCAAAGGCCGCCAAGAAATGTTAGCGTGCTTGGCAATAAAGCCCCAAAGCCGAGCCCAAAACGATGAAAAAAACAGTCCTGGCCTTCAGCCGCATCACCCCCCCAATGATCGAACAACTAAAACAAGAGTTCGACGTCATCGTCCCCACCCCAAAAAACGGCGACATCAACGCCCAGTTCAACGAAGCCCTGCCCCACGCCCACGGCCTCATCGGCGTCGGCCGCAAACTCGGCCGCACACAACTGGAAAACGCCGCAAAACTGGAAGTGGTCTCCAGCGTCTCCGTCGGCTACGACAACTACGACCTCGACTACTTCAACGAACGCGGGATCATGCTCACCAACACCCCGGACGTACTCACCGAAAGTACCGCCGACCTCGCCTTCACCCTGATCATGAGCAGCGCCCGCCGCGTCGCCGAACTCGACGCCTGGACCAAGGCTGGGCAATGGCAAGCCAGCGTCGGCGCCCCATTGTTCGGCACTGACGTACACGGCAAAACCCTCGGCATCGTCGGCATGGGCAACATCGGCGCCGCCGTCGCCCGCCGTGGCCGGTTCGGCTTCAACATGCCGATTATCTACAGCGGCAACAGCCGCAAGAGCGAACTCGAACAAGAACTCGGCGCACAATTTCGCAGCCTCGACCAACTCCTCGCCGAAGCCGATTTCGTTTGCCTGGTCGTGCCCCTCAGCGACAAGACCCGCCACCTGATCAGCCATCGCGAACTGGCGCTGATGAAGCCGAGCGCGATTCTGGTCAACATCTCCCGTGGTCCGGTCGTCGACGAACCCGCGCTGATCGAAGCGCTGCAAAACAACCGCATCCGTGGCGCCGGTCTGGACGTCTACGAAAAGGAACCGCTGGCCGAGTCGCCACTGTTCCAGCTGAAAAACGCCGTGACCCTGCCGCACATCGGCTCTGCCACCCATGAAACCCGCGAAGCCATGGCCAATCGGGCCATTGCCAACTTGCGCAGTGCGTTGCTCGGCGAACGCCCGCAGGACCTGGTCAATCCGCAAGTCTGGCGCGGATAAAAAAGCACGGGCAAGTGCCAAACAGCACTTGCCCGTTAGTTACGCACATACACAACTTGAAATTGAACAACAAACAAAACAAAACAACAGCATTATAAGCTCTGCCCGGCTATCGAATTATCGATGAGCGCTATGGAGAGCAAAAACCTTGAACACACTGACCACCGAAAAAATCATCCGCTACAGCAAAGTTATATTGATGGCTTACATCAGTTTCTTTGGCCTGTTGGTGATGATCCACAACTTCACCGACTACAATTCAAACTACACGTACGTGGCTCACATCCTGAGCATGGACACCACTACTGCAAGTGAGAACATCAAGTATCGAGCCATTGAATCACCGATGATTCACCACCGGATCTATTGGTTCATCATCACCATGGAGGTGACTTATACGGTGTTGTGTCTGATCGGCACTTATCAGCTTTATCGCAAGATCGATGAATCGGCAGAGGTATTCCATGAAGCCAAGAAGTTCTCGATCATGGGCATACTGGTTGCAATATTCATCTATTACGTCTGTCTGCAAACAGTGGGTGTCGAATGGTTCGACATGGACACTTCACAATCATGGAATGCCAAGGACTGGGCACGGCATATCGTTGACTTCATATTCCCGGTGATGATTTACATCACATTGAAAGTCGAGCGCTGACGTTCAGCGCTCATTTATTTCAAGCCAACTTTCCCTGCACCGGTGATACCACCGCCTTCGGTTTACGAAACACCAGCACGTTACCCAGCATGACCAATACCAGCCCGATCAATGCTGGCGCTGTCCACTGATAACCTTCGACAAACGCCGAGACGTTCAGCGCCACCACCGGGAACAACACCGTGCAATAAGCCGCGCGCTCCGGGCCCATACGCCCGACCAGCGTCAGGTACGCGGTGAAACCGATCACCGAACCTGGAATGACCAGATACAGCAGCGCCCCGACGTAACGCGTCGACCAGTCCATGTCGAACGGAATGCCTTTGATCAGGCACCACACCGACAGCATCGCCGCACCGTAGGCCATGCCCCAGGCATTGGTGGTCAGTGGTTTGAGCCCGGCTTTCTGTTGCAGACTCGAGAGCATGTTGCCCGCCGAGAAACACAAGGTGCCGCACAGCGCCAGACCGAGGCCGAGCAATGTCTGCGGGCTGGCGCGATGGCCGGCCAGTTCCGGCCAGAACAACAGGCCGAGACCGAACAACCCCAGAGCACCGCCCATCAACACGTTACGGGCAATCCGTTGGCCGAAGAACACCCGCGCATTGAGGGCGTTCCACAGGGTTGCGGTGGAAAACACTACCGCCACCAGACCGCTGGGAATCCACTGACTGGCGGTCAAAAAGCACATGAAGTTGACGCAAAACAGGCACAAGCCCTGCGCCACGCAGATCAAATGGCCGCGACGGTTCATCGGTTGCAACCGACGGCTGAGCAGCAACAAGACGAACAGCACCAACGCCGCGAGGCCGAAGCGATAAACAATCGACACCGGAATCGCCACTACACCCAGTTGCCATTTCAGGGCAATCCAGGTGGTGCCCCAGATCAGCACGGTCAACAGATACAACGACAGATTCATAAGCGAACTCCCGAAAGCAATGCCAAGCGCTATTGTGGCGAGGGGATTTATCCCCGATGGGCTGCGCAGCGGCCCCAAAAACTTGTGAGCGCTACGCCCTCAAGCGAGATGGCGCGACAAGCTCCCTCGCCACAAGGTTTGCGCTGAATTGAGGATCAGGGTGCTGCACCAAGGGTTGAAGCGCTTGCACAATCTTGCGCATTTGTCGGCCGCCTGGCTGGCAGCACGACGCCTACGGAGTAGGATGCAAGGCGTTGGAGAGAACCGAATATGGCCGCAATCGATAACCTGCAAGTCTTCCAAGCGCTTAACCGCTCGCCGAACGCTCGCCTTGTGCACAGCGCCGAGCTCGGTGACGGCCTGGCTGCGGCCCTGTGGACCAATCACCACGACGCCCAGGAATACGAAGCCCCCAGCCATCACACCCTCTCCTGCTACATCGCCGGCGGCACCGGCACGTTTCGTCGCGGTCAGCCGGGCCAGAAGGGTGGGCCGGACAAGCTGTGCATCCTGCCGGCCGACCATGAATCGGGCTGGGTAATCAACGGTGATATCCGTTTGGCCCACCTGTACTTCAGCGCCGAACAATTCGCCATCGGTTGCGTCACGTTGCTTGATCGCGAGCCACGGGAAATGCAGCTGCGCGAGCAGACTTTTCTCGAAGACCCGCAACAGGCGCAGCGCTTTCGCCAGCTACTGACGCTGAACTGGGACGAGCCCGCCGAACGCTTGCTGACCAGTAGCCTGGCGCATGAATTGATCAGCCATACCTTGCTCAGTCAGGTCGGCGCCCGTCAGGGTTTGCGTCTGAAAGGTGGACTGGCGCCGCACCAGCGTCGGCAACTGGGGGAGTTCATCGACAACCAGTTGGCCGAGCCGATCAGCCTCGGGCAATTGGCTGGATTGTGTGCGTTGTCGGAGTACCACTTTGCGCGGATGTTTCGCGTGAGCTTCGGTTTGCCACCGCATCAATATGTGCTGGCACGACGCTTGAGCCGGGCGCGGGAGTTGTTGCGCGGGACAGCGTTGCCACTGGGGGAAATTGCGCTGGCCTGTGGGTTTGCCAGCGCGAGTCATTTCACCAATCGGTTCAGGCAGGTTTTGGGCGGAACGCCAGGCGAGTATCGGCAGGCGTTTTTGCGTTAGAACTGGAATCTTTGCCGTCTGTCAGGGCCTCATCGCTGGCAAGCCAGCTCCCACAAAGTCCTCGGCCGTTCAAAAAACTTGTGCTCGACCAAAAACCTGTGGGAGCTGGCTTGCCAGCGAAGAACGATGACGCGGTTTCGGCTCAGAACTCCAATGTGCTGGAAAGCGAAACCTGCCGCGAATCCCCCATCGACACAAAGAACCGGCTCGCCGCCGAGGTGTAGTAAGTACGGTCAAACAGGTTCTTCACATTGAGCTGAAACTTGACCTTCTGCCCTTCCACTTGGGTGTCGTAAGTGGCAAACGCATCGGCCACGGTGTAGCTCGGCAGATCGAAATCATTCACCGCATTGCCCGCCCGCTCGCCGACATAGCGCGCCCGGGCACCGACGCGCAGTTGATCGCCGCCGATCACGCTGCCGAAGTCATACACCGCCGACAATGAGCCGCTGTTCTTCGCCACGTTCTGCAAACGCTTGCCCTTGTAGGTCGGGTCTTCGGTGACTTCGGCATCGGTGTAGGCATAGTTGCCGATCAGGCTCCAGCGTTCACTCAGTTGACCGGTCATATCGACTTCCAGACCACGCGAACGCACTTCACCCGCAGCGCTGTAAATCGTCGTCGGGCCTTCGGAGTTGGCCACCAGCACGTTGCGTTTCTTGATGTCGAACAGCGCGACGTTACCGGTGATGCGCCCCGGCATGTCCAGCCGCGCACCCAGTTCCCAGGACTTGGCTTGTTCCGGCGCGATGCTGCCGTCGAGCACGGTGCTGCTGCCACTCAACGGGGCAATGGTCGAGTTGGGTTTGAACGATTCGGTGTAGCTGCCGTAGAACGACAGCTCATCGGTGTAGCGATACACCAGGCCCGCGCGCGGCACCCACTTCTGCCCATTGGTGTCGGTGTTGGCCTTGAACGGCACGCCTTTGCCGGCGTACTGGTCGTACTCCTGGAAGCGTCCGCCGGCGACCAGAATCCACTGGTCGTTGAGGTGAATCGAATCCTGCAGGAACACCGAATCGCTGCGCAGCAGATCGGTCTGTGCACTGTCCGCCGGGCTGACCGTGGTGCCTTCGACTTCGCGACCATACACCGGATTGATGTAGCTGAAGTTCGTCAGGCTTTTCTGCCGGATCAGGTCAGCGCGGTAGATCTTGCGGTACTCGTCATCGACGCCGAACACCAGGTCATGTTGCATGCCCAGCACGTTGACCTTGCCTTCGAGGCTGGCGGTGGTGAAACGGTCGGTGGTGATCGCGCCGTGGGTGCCGTCCATGCTGCGGGTCAGCGTGCCTTTTTTGGTGTCGATAGCGGTCACGCGGACCTGGCTGGCGTCGTAGGTTTCGCGGTTCCAGCTGTAGCCGAAGTGGGCTTTCCAGTCGTCGTTGAGTTCGTGGTCGGCCTCGAAGTGATACAAGTCCGAACGCCCTTCCATGTCGTTGAACGGCTCGTCGAGACGCTCCTTGCGCGAGATATCCAGCGGATGGTTGGTGCGCGGATCGATCAACGTGCCACGGTCGAACGGGGTGAGAAATTCCCGGTGTTCGTAGGCGAACAACAGCTTGGTGCGCTCGCCGTACCAGGCCAGCGATGGCGCGATCAACGTTTCACGGTGGGTGCCGTAGTTGCGCCAGTAATCTTCGTCGACGTGATCCACCACCATGCGATAGGCCAGCGCGGAATCGCCCAGCGCGCCGGTGCTGTCGAAGGTGCCGCCGCTGCCGTTCTTGCCGTCGCCGTAGGTCGAACCGGTGAAAGTCAGTGCGTTGTACTGCTCAAGTTCGGGCTTCTTGCTGACCAGGTTGACCACGCCGCCCGGGTCCTGAATCCCGTACAGCAAGGACGCCGGGCCTTTGAGCACTTCGACGCGATCGACCGTGGCGTTCATGCCCCGGCCCTGCATGATCGGCATGCCGTCGCGCATGATCGAGCCATTACGGTTGTCGCCGAAACCGCGCGTCATCACCGAATCCTGAGTGCTGCCCAAAGTGTTGCCTTGGGTGATGCCGCTGACGTTGGCCAACGCATCGTCGAGATTGCGCGGCGCCTGATCGCGGATCACTTGCGCCGGGATGACGTTGACGGTCTGCGGGATCTCTTGAAGCGAGGCCGATGAACGCATGACCGAACTGGTTGGCGGCGGCTGATAACTCATCGACTCGTCGCGCATCGAGGTGATGGTGGTGGCGCCAAGGTTCAGCGCACCGGCAGTGGGTTGCGGCTCCAGCGCCAGCGTGTGGCTGTCGGTGCGACGGAAGTTCAGGCCGGAACCGCTGAGCAGGCGTTGCAGCGCTTGTTCGGCGCTCATCTGGCCGTTCACGGCGGGTGCGGTGAGGCCGTACGGCGCTTCATCGGTGTAAACCACGCTTTGCCCGGTGACACGGCTGAAGTCGCTCAGAGCCTGGGGCAGCGGTTTGGCGGCCAGGGAGAAGTTGAATTGCTGTTGCGCCTGACTGCTGACGGTTTCGGCGGCGAGCGCCACGCTCATTGGCAGCAAGGCCAATGCCGAAAAGCTCAACACTTGAACGCCCAACCACTGTTTGACCGAACCCGATTTTGCCCTGGACTTCATTGCTCAATGACCTGTGTAGAACCGCAACGGATGCGAATGACTCGCAGTTTCAGTCACTACACGGATGGGGCTCGGGTTTACCTCACCAACATTTGCAAATTATTTTTTGTGGTGTTCGATCCGGCGCCATCGCGAGCAGGCTCACTCCTACAGGGGAACGCATTCCAGATGTAGGAGTGAGCCTGCTCGCGATGGCTTTAGCCGCCTCAACGCAAAATGATCAGATGCCCCAGCACCTGATGCTGCTCAAACCCCAGCACCCCTTGTAGAGAGTTGAGAACAGCCTGCGGATCCCTGCTGGGAAAACTGCCGCTGACCTTGCGCGCCGCCAGCTCTTCGTTGAGCAAAACAATTCGCCCCGGGTAATAGCGGCGCAGATCCGCCACCACCTCCGCCAGCGTGGTTTTGTAGTAAGTCAGCCAGCCCTGACGCCAGGCCAGTTGTGCCTCGCTGTCCACCGCGTGGAGTTTCTGCGCCGAGCCCGCACCGTAGGCGACCTGCTGACCCGCCGTGAGAATCTGCTGCGCTGCGTCGCGATCCGCTGTCACACCGACCCGTCCGGACAACACCGTGACCTGCGCGCCGTGAGGTTGCAGACGCACCTCGAATTGCGTCCCGAGCACCCGCGCCTGGCCCTTCTCGGCCTCGACCACAAACGGCTCACCCGTGTGGGTCACGCTGAAAAATCCGGCGCCACGACGCAACTGCACATGGCGCTCGCCATGGCTGAAATCCACCGCGATGGCGCTGTCAGCATCCAGCGTGACTTGCGACTGGTCGGCCAGGGTTACGGTGCGAATCTCGCCGGGCGCCGAAACATAATCGGCGCCAAGATCATCGAGCCAGCGCTGCGGCTGCCACCCTGTGCCGAGGCTGACCATCAGCAACAGACACGCCGCCATCGCCAGCGCACCGGACCAACGCAGCAGCTGCGGACGACGCGGGCGATCCATCGTCTCGAGATAGCCCTGCAACGCCAGCGCCTCTTCGTCGGCCAGCGTTTTCGCCGGCCCTTCGCTCAACTCCCAGACCACTTGTGCCTGTGCATAAGCCTCGGCGTGAGCCAGGTCGGCGCGCAGCCATTGGCTGAAGGTGAGTTGATCGCCAGCGCTGGGCCGGTCATGCAACAGGCTCAGCCAGGCAAATGCCGCCTGTTCCTGGGCGGGCGTCGGGATGACGCGGTCGGAGTGATTCACGGTGCTTTCCCTGGCGTGCGTGGCGCGGGTTCGCGCAGGCTGGCCTTGCAGGCCTCGAGGGCGCGCATCATATGTTTTTCCACGGCGCTTTGGGACAGGCCCATGGCTTTGGCGATGTCCGCGTACTTGCGGCCGTGAATGCGATTGAGCAAAAAAATCTGCCGGGTGCGCTCGGGCAAGGCGCGCAACGCCGCTTCGACATGGCGCAGATCGTTGCCGGCTTCCAGCGCTGCTTGCGGTTCGCTGCCGTGGCTGTGCGGTTCTTCCGGTTGCCAGCCTTCATTGACGCGCACCCGCGTGCCTTCGCTGCGCAAATGGTCGATGGCGATGTTGCCGGCACACCGCAACAAGTAGGTGCTGAGTTCTTCAACCTGCACCAACGGTCGGCGCCAGAAGCGCAGAAACAAGTCCTGCACCAGATCTGCCGCCGTCGCCCGGCAGCCGACGCGCCGGTTCACCAGCGCTTCCATTTGTGAACGCTGGGACAGGAACACCTGAAGAAAATGCGCACGTGCCCCGCGCGGCTCGTCGTCGCGGGATTCCGGCGGCAGACCGATCAGCACCTCAGCACTGCGCCCATGCAGCGACCGGACTGGCCAGCAGGCTGCCCCCCGCCAGTGCCAAAGCCAGACGCGGGCGATACGGCAGCAACAACACCAACGTCAGTGCGCTGAGCATCAGTACCGCGAACCAGTCGACCAGACCGAAACTCCAGCCGTTGCTCGACACTGCCGCCCACAGCGACAAGGCCAGCAATAACCACCCGCTGAGTTGCAAGCCCTGACGGCGGCGAGCCGAGGCTTTGTGACCGAGCAATTCATCGTGGTGCCGAGGCATCGACAAACACAGCGCGGTAAACCCGGCGTAGCAAAGCAACAGGGCCAGCAGCATCAATTCGCTCCCTGTTCAAGCGTGACCGGCCGAGCCGTTTCGCGACGTGGCTTTTTCACGCTGACGGCATTGCTGGCGTGCTGCATTTTCCATGCGGCCCATGCCAGGAACAGACCTGCTCCGAGGCACGTCAGATCGAACCCGGCCAGCACCCAGTCCCCTTGCGCAAGCGTTACCCCGAGATTCCACGGTGTGGTCAGCGCATTGATCAGCGGCACGGCGATAAACAGCAACGCCCCCAGCCCAAGCTGTTCGACCCAGGCCTTGCGTCCGCGACGCATCAGCGCATGCAAAAGACTCAAACCCCAGGCAATAAAGAACGCATTCACTTCCCAATCGGCCCGCCCCGCCAGCGCCACCGGCAACAGCCGATTGGCCAGGAAGAACACCGCCACCGCTGACACCAGTCCGGCCATGCTGGCAATGTTCAGCACTTCCACCAGCCGCAGTTCGAACCGCATCACACCACTCTTGGCGTGTTTGAGTTGACGCTTGCCGAGCCAGATCACCAGCCCGGTGCCGATCATGGCCGTGCCGGCCAGACCACAAATGAAATACAGCCAGCGCAGCACCGGCCCGGCGAAATGGCCCATGTGCAGACCGTAGAACGTGCCACCCACCGCCATCGCCACAGGTTGATCCGGTGTGCTGCCGAGCATCTGCCCGGTGACGCCGTTGAAGGTCACCGCGCTGCCGAAATCGTGCACCACACGATCACCGGCGCGGGACAGCACCACTGAGGCATTTTCATCACCCGGGTTGTTCACCGACAGCCGCTTGGTGTTGCCGCCCGACCATTGCTCGCTGGCCTTGGCCAACAGCGGCGCCATGGGTGCCAGAGGTGCGGAAACGCCGGCCCGCTCCGGCGTCTTCGAGGCCGGGAAAACCTCATCGTAAAACGCCCGCACATCACCGCCGTAGGACGCCAGAATGCTCGCCGGCATGACCATCGACATGAAGATCACCAGGCTGCTGTAGGTGATCATCAAGTGAAACGGCAGCACCAGCACACCCACCGCGTTGTGCCCGTCGAGCCAGGAACGCTGGCCCTTGCGCGGGCGGAAGGTGAAGAAGTCCTTGAAGATTTTCTTGTGGGTGATGATCCCGGTGATCAGCGCGACGAACATCACCATCGCGGCGATTGTCGCCAGCCAGCGCCCCCACGGATAAGGCATTTGCAGCTGGAAGTGGAAGCGATAGAAGAACTCGCCGCCGAGGCTTTCGCGGCCCTGCACTTCGGCACCGGTCTGCGCATCGAGGGTTTTCGATTCAAAGCGACCGCGCTCGCCGGGTTTCGCCGGCGCCTGCTGCCAGCGCACGGTCAGGCCGGGGTCGCGGGCATCGGGCAAGTCGATCAGCCAACGCGAAGCACCGGCGGCATGCTGCTGCAGATAATCCTGCGCCAGGGACAGGCTAGCCTCGCTATTGATCGGGCGTGCGGGAATTTCCGGGCGCATCCAGTGGCTGGTTTCGTCATTGAAATAAGCCAGGGTGCCGGTCAGAAAAATCGCGAACAGCAACCAGCCGAAGACCAGCCCGACCCAGGTGTGCAGCCAGGCCATGGCCTGGCGAAAACCCTCTTTCATGCGTACCCCAACCCACGGGCCGCGCCGGAGATGGTCGCCAGGATCACGCTCGGCACCAGTAAACCGACCCATGCCGACCACGCCGTGCGGCAGGCAAAACACCACAGCACGGCGACCAGATAAACCAGGAAGGAAACGGTCATGCCGGTCACCACCGCTTCGGCGCGGTTCAACGGCAGCCACATCGTCAGGGTGACACTGGCCAGCGCGGCAACCAGATAGCCGCCAAATACCGCTGCCAACACCCGCGAGGTGACGGCCAGACGATAGGACATGGGAAGTGTGGCGAGTTTGGCTTTCATGTTTCGACCCTGAAACGAAAATCGTCCGGCCAACAAGCCGAACCAACAGGCGAGCAATATTAATGATAAATATTCTCATACGCAAAAGCATCTGATTGCCGGGCGCCGTGCTTGCGCCCTACAATGCGAACCATTCTTGTTCTCTAACGCATGTTTTCTCCGCATATTGTTGCGCCCGGAGTCATCCCGTTGCCGTCCGCCCATCCCGTCGAATCGCTTTATCAAGCCCACCACAGCTGGCTGACCGGCTGGTTGCGGCGCAAGCTCGGCTGCCCGGACAGCGCGGCGGACCTGGCGCAGGACACCTTCATCAAGGTGCTGACCGCCCGCGAACCAGCGGTGATCATCGAACCTCGCGCCTTTCTCACCACGCTCGCCAAGCGGGTCCTGTTCAATCACTACCGCCGTCAGGATCTGGAACGCGCCTACCTCGACACCCTCGCGCAGATGCCGGAAATGCTCGCGCCATCGGAAGAGGACAAAGCGATCATCCTGCAAACCCTGATGGAGCTCGATCAGTTGCTCGACGGTTTACCGCGCCTGGTCAAGCGCGCCTTCTTGCTGGCGCAGGTCGACGGCCTGAGCTATCCACAGATCGCCGCCGAACTGGGCATTTCGGTGGCAACGGTCAAACGTCATCTGAACAAAGCGGCGATGCGCTGCTATTTCGCCCTATGAACCGCGTCGCGGATTTTTCTGCGCAAGTGGCCGAACAGGCCGTGCACTGGCTGATGGAAATGCAGCAAGGCAAGCTTTCCCCGCGTCAACATCTGGCCTGGCAACAATGGCTGGAGGCACACAGCGAACATCGTCGGGCGTGGGAACACATTCAGCGGGTCAACCAGCGCTTGCGCGGTGTGGCCTCACCGCTGGCGCACGCGGCGTTGAACGGGCCGAAGTCCGGCAGTCGCCGTCAGGCGTTGAAACTGTTGCTGATTCTGGGTGCCGGTTCGGCCGTCACCTGGGGCATGCGCGAACACAATCCGTTGCCGTCGCTGCTCGCCGATTACCGCAGCCCGGTGGGTCAGCGACGCAAGATTGCGTTGGGTGCGGGCGATCAATTGCAGCTCAATACTTCAAGTGCGGCGGATGTCGATGGCGCACAACGACTGATCCGCTTGCTTGAAGGCGAAATCCTCCTGACCGCATCGCAATCGTTCGAAGTGCGGACCGCACAAGGCATTCTGAAAACCCGGGACGCGCGCCTCAACGTGCGCCAGTTTGTTGATCGCACGCAGGTCGCGTTGTTTGAGGGTCGGGTCGAACTGACGGCCAACGGACGCGCACCGATGCTGCTGCCTGTCGCCCGCCAACTGAGTTTCACCTCCGCCGCTGTCAGCGACGCCCGACCGCTGGACGCCAACAGCGGCGCCTGGGCCGATGGCATGCTGGTCGCGGCGCATATGCGTCTGGGCGACTTCCTCGATGAGCTGGGGCGCTATCGTCGCGGCCAACTCAACTGCGACAGGAAGGTGGCCGACTTGCTGATCTCCGGGACTTATCCACTGGACGACAGCGAGCGGATTCTGGATCTGCTGGAAATCAGCTTGCCGGTGAAAGTGAAGCGCTTTACCCGCTACTGGGTCAGCGTAGAAGCCAAGACTTGAAATGAACCTGTGGCGAGAGAGCTTGCTCCCGCTGGACTGCGCAGCAGGCCCGTCCTTTAAAAGCGAGAGCCGCTTCGCGCCCAGCGGGACGGTGCGACAAGCTCCCTGCCACAAAAGCAGTTCTTCAAAAAATATTTGTAATGCGTGAGCCGTTTTTCAGATCTGGCGTGACAGAGAAGGAAAGCCCCCTTTGATTCAACCTTCTCAGGATCCGCCACCATGCACCCCACCCGCCTCACGCCACTGGCCCGCAGCCTGCGCAACCTTATCCTCGGCGCCAGCCTGAGTTTCGGCGCCCTGCCCGCTGCAGTGGCGGCCGACACCCAGGCCTATCACATCGCGCCATCAGCGCTGGAAAACGCCCTCAATCAGTTTGGCCGTGAAGCCGGGGTGCTGATTTCGTTCGGCTCGCAAGTCACCAGCGGCGTACAAAGCCGTGGCCTGGAAGGCAACTACACGATTGAACAAGGTCTCAACGCATTGCTCGAAGGCACCGGCCTGCAAGCCCGCGCCGAGGGCGATAACGCCTTCAGCCTGCAACCGGCGGGTGATACCGCGCTGGAACTGGACACCTCGAAAGTGGTTGGCGACTGGCTCGGCGATGCGCAGCAAATCAACGTGTTCGAACACCCCGGCGCTCGCGACGTGATCCGTCGTGAAGAATTCGAACGCCAGGGCGCCACCCAGGCGCGTGATGTGCTCAACCGCATTCCCGGCGTCAACGCCCCGGAAAACAACGGCACCGGCAGCCACGACATGGCGCTGAACTTCGGCATTCGCGGGCTCAATCCACGCCTCGCCGCGCGTTCGACGGTGTTGATGGACGGCATCCCGGTGCCGTTCGCACCTTACGGCCAGCCGCAACTTTCGTTCGCGCCGATCAGCATGGGCAACATGGACGCCGTGGACGTGGTGCGTGGTGGCGGCGCGGTGCGCTACGGCCCGCAGAACGTCGGCGGCGTGGTCAACTTCGTGACCCGAGCGATTCCCGACGAACCGACCGTCAAGGGTGGTTTCCAGACGGAAACCAGTCCCTCGTCGCGCCATGACGGCTTCAAGACCAGCGCCAATCTGCTCGCCGGTGGCACCAACGAGAACGGACTGGGTGGCGCGCTGTTGTATTCCGGCACCCGTGGCGGCGACTGGCGTGAGCACAGCGACACCGAAATCGACGACCTGATCCTCAAGGGCAAATACCAGCTCGACGAGGCCAACAGTTTCAACGCCATGGCCCAGTATTACGAAGGCAAAGCCGACATGCCCGGCGGTTTGAACGTTGCCGATTACGATGCCGATCCGTATCAGTCCACGCGTCCGAAAGACCAGTTCTGGGGCCGTCGCACGATGTTCAACTTCGGCTATCGCTACCAGGAAGATCGCCGCGAATTCACCGCTAATACCTTCTTCACCAAAACCCTGCGCAGCGGTTATCTGGATCAGGGCACGTTCCTGTCGCTGTCGCCGCGCGAATATTGGGTTCGCGGTCTGGAAACCCGTTTCGCCCAAGGCTTCGACCTTGGCCCGACCAGCCATGAAGTCGGCGTCGGCTACCGCTACATCAACGAGGCCGGCCACGAGTTGCGCTATCGCACGCCGATCGCCAGCAATCAATACCCGACCACCAGTAGCCGCAACGACCGCGATACACGCGGCGGCACCGAAGCCAACGCGTTCTTTGTCGACGACCGCATCGACATCGGCAAATGGACGATCACCCCGGGCGTGCGCTACGAGATGATCGAGTCGCAACAGACCAACAACCTGACCAACGTCAAATACAAGGGTGACTACAACACCGCACTGCCGGCGTTGAACGTGCTTTATCACCTGAACGACAGCTGGAATCTGTACGCCAACACCGAAGGCTCCTTCGGCAGCGTGCAATACAGCCAGATGCCCAACCGCGTGAGCAGTGGCGAAGTCAAACCGGAAAAGGCCCGCACCTGGGAACTCGGCACTCGCTACGACAACGGCGCGTTGCGCGCAGAGATTGGCGCGTTCCTGATCAACTTCGACAATCAGTACGAAAGCAACCAGACCAACGATTCGGTGATCGCCCGTGGCGAAACCCGTCATCAGGGCATCGAGACCAGTGTCAATTACGCCCTCGATGACTTGAGCCCGGCGCTGGCCGGTTTCGATGTCTACGCCTCTTACGCCTACGTCGACGCGACCATCCGTGAAGACGGGCCGAATAAAGGCAACCGCGTGCCGTTCTCTTCGAAGCACAAAGGCACTATTGGCGTTGGCTACACAGAGGGACCCTGGAAGTTGAATCTGGACAGCAGCTTCCAGAGCGACCAGTTCGCCGACAATGCCAATACCTCGAAAGAAAGCGCTGACGGCAGTACCGGCAAGATCCCCGGTTACATGCTGTTCAGCAGCCGCGCCGGGTATGACTTCGGCCCGCAGTTGTCGGATCTGAATGTGGCGGTAGGGGTGAAGAACATCTTCAACACCCAGTATTTCACCCGCTCGTTTGATGACAACAACAAGGGCAAGTATGTAGGTGAGCCGCGAACGGTTTATGTGCAGACATCGGTTGCGTTCTGAGGTTTGAAAAGCCCCTCACCCTAACCCTCTCCCCGAGGGAGAGGGGACTGATTGGGGGATGCTTGAGAAATATACCGACCTGAAAGTACTGTGCGGAATCCAGAATCGACTCGGTCTTTCAGGTCGACGCACCTCTTCAGACACCTCGGTCGACCCCCTCTCCCACCGGGAGAGGGCTGGGGTGAGGGGCTGCTTTCTCATGCCATACCCAAAAACCATCCAGCCACACGAACAAAAACGGGCCTGCTTGCGCAGGCCCGTTCTCATTGGGTGGCTTATGGAATCAGCGGATCAACTGTTGATCGCTGCCTGTTCATTCTCCAGAAATTCTTCCTCCAGCAGCGCGTCGTTCGCCTTGCTGGTAAATGGCACAATGGCGGCACGGGGTTTGCCCCGCAGTTTGCCAAACAAGTGCTCCAGTGCGTGCTCCAGTTTTTCGGCTGCACCGTCGATCGCCTGTTCCAGCGAATCGGCCTTGTGGGTCACGGAAATCGGTTGATGGCCTTTTGGCCGCGCTTCCAGTTGGCAGCGCATGTCATGGGGACCTGGCTTGTCACCGTTCTCGTCGCTCAGATGGACTTCGACACGGGTCAGGTCTTCTTCATAACGTTCGAGCGTGCTCTCAATGGTTGTACGTACCCACTCCTCCAGTCGTTGACTACTTTGAATATGGTTATCGCTGTTGACTTGGATTTGCATAGTTCATCCCTTATTTCAGCTAGCTCGCGAGAGGCCGTAAACATATTTTCCTGACCTCTTGGTTACAACAATCGGCCCGACAGCCAAACATTTCAACCCCTGAAAAAAGATAAATATTCATTCGCAAAAAAAGCCGGACAACCAAGCAAGTCACTGGTAAGGTCGGGAGTTGGGTCGCCTCGCAACCCTGCAAAATTTGCTCACAATTGCCCGTCATTCAACGGGTGCAAGCTGCGAAAAATCCCCGCTTCCTCCACCAGCCAGTCATGCACCGCCCGCACGCCCGGATGGCTCAACGCCCCCGGCGCATAGAGCAGAACGTAACGTTTGTGGTTGGGCACCGACAGCCCGAACGGCACAATCAAGGTGCCCCGCTCCAGCTCATCGTTGAGCAACGTGCGCCGCGCAATCGCCACGCCCATGCCGGCAATCGCCGCTTCGATGGTCAGGTGATTGCGATTGAAAGTATGCCCACGCCGTACGTCGGCGCCTTCGAAGCCGATGGCGTTGAGATAGAACTCCCACTCCGCATATTCGTAACTGCCACGCCAGGCGGTGATGTCGTGCAACAACGGGAAATGCACCAGGTCCGCCGGCCCGTGCAGCGGTGGGCGGCCACGCAGCAAGCTCGGCGCGCACACCGGGAAAATCTGCTCATCGAGCAAGGCTGTGGATAACAGTCCCGGGTAGCTGCCGTCGTTCAGATCGATCGCCAGGTCAAAGTCGCCCTCGTGCAACGGCACGCTGCTGTCCTCGGCCACCAGGCGCAACTGGATGTCCGGGTAGCGCTGTTGCAGGCGTGGCAAGCGCGGCGTCAGCCATTTGCTGAGGAACGACGGAATCGAGCGCACCCGCAAAATCCCGCTGATCATTCCGGCATCGAGCCGACGCAATTCCGCGTCAATGCTGCCGTACGCCTCATTGACCGTAATCGCTAGCCGCTGGCCTTCAGCGCTCAGCTCCACACCGCGTGCGCGCCGATGAAACAGGCGAAAGCCAAGGCGCTCCTCCAATTGGCGGATCTGCTGACTGACCGCCCCCGGGGTGATGTGCAGTTCCTCGGCGCAACGGGTGAACGACAAGTGCCGCGCGGCACAGGAAAACACCTGCAGCCAGACGTAGGTCTGTGCATGCAATTGACGACTCATTGTTTAGTCCTGCTAAAGGCTTACTTAGGAAATTTCGTTAGTCACGTTGAAGCGAGGTAGGCAGTATCGCCGACATTGCGCTTGTCCTACAAAAAATGGCGGCGATTCCCACTCCATTGCTTGTAAGGCTTTAGCATGGCTATCAGTGTTTTCGATTTATTCAAGGTCGGCATCGGTCCGTCCAGTTCCCACACCGTTGGCCCGATGCGCGCCGCCGCGACCTTCGCCCAGGCGCTGATCGACCAGCATTTGCTGCTCGACGTGAAGCGTGTGGAAATCCGCTTGTACGGTTCGCTATCAGCCACCGGCGTCGGCCATGCCACCGACCGCGCCACGGTCATGGGGCTGATGGGCGAATGGCCGGACAGCATCGATCCGTCGACCATCGACCCGCGAATTCAGCAACTGCGCGAAACCGGTCTGCTGTCCCTGGCCGGGCAAAGAGAGATTGCATTCGACTGGCAGCACGATCTCCTGCTGCTGGACGAGAGCCTGCCCTACCACCCCAACGCCATGTCGCTGACAGCCTTCGGCGAAAGCACCGAGCTGTTCACGCAAACGTACTACTCGATCGGCGGCGGTTTCATCATTGAAGCGGCGGAAGCCGAGTCTGGCGTCTCCCCGGCCGGCGACGTCGAGTTGCCTTACGATTTCTCCAGCGCCGCCGAGCTGCTGTCGCTGTGCAAACAGCACAGTCTGCGAGTGTCCGAGCTGATGATGGCCAACGAACGGGCCTGGCGCAGCGACGATGAAATCCGTAAAGGTTTGCTGCACATCTGGTCGGTGATGCGCGAGTGTGTCGAGCAAGGCCTGCGCCACGAAGGCATCCTGCCCGGCGGTCTGAATGTGCCGCGTCGTGCGGCGAAACTGCATCGCAGCCTGTTGGAAATCGGCAAACCGAATGTCATCAGTTCGACGCTGTCGGCGATGGAGTGGGTCAACCTGTTCGCCCTCGCCGTCAACGAAGAGAACGCCGCGGGCGGGCGCATGGTCACTGCGCCGACCAACGGCGCGGCCGGGATTATTCCGGCGGTTCTGCACTACTACATGAAATTCAACCCGGACGCGTCTGACGATGACGTCGTCGCCTTCTTCATGGGTGCGGCGGCGGTCGGCATTCTGTGTAAGAAAAATGCCTCGATCTCCGGCGCTGAAGTCGGCTGCCAAGGTGAGGTCGGTTCAGCGTGCGCCATGGCCGCTGCGGGCTTGGCCGAAGTGCTGGGCGCCACCCCGGAGCAATTGGAAAACGCCGCCGAAATCGGCCTGGAACATAACCTCGGCCTGACCTGCGACCCGGTCGGCGGACTTGTGCAGGTGCCGTGCATCGAGCGCAACGCCATCGCCGCCGTAAAAGCGATCAACGCCACGCAAATGGCGCTGCGCGGCGACGGCAACCACTTTATTTCCCTCGACCGGGTGATCCGCACCATGCGCGATACCGGCGCCGACATGCACGACAAATACAAAGAGACTTCACGGGGCGGCCTGGCTGTGAGCTGGGTGGAGTGCTGAGGAGCACTCCCTGACTGTCCGCAACACGTGAGCCCGAGCAAAAATAATAACGAGGCGATACCGATGACCGATGTACGTACACCTGCTGCCGAAAATCCCGCTGTAGACCTCACAGGCAAAACAGAAACCGCCCACAAGGGCTGGAGCAAATTCGACACCACCTGGATGCTTGGCCTGTATGGCACCGCCATCGGTGCCGGCACCCTGTTCCTGCCGATCAACGCTGGCGTCGGTGGTTTCTGGCCGCTGCTGATTCTCGCCGTGCTGGCGTTCCCGATGACGTTTTTTGCCCACCGTGGCCTGACCCGATTCGTGCTGTCCGGGCGTTCCGGGGACATCACCGAAGTGGTCGAAGAACACTTCGGCATCGGTGCCGGCAAACTGATCACGCTGCTGTATTTCTTCGCGATCTTCCCGATCCTGCTGGTGTACAGCGTGGCGTTGACCAACACCTTGAGCAGCTTCCTCGAACACCAGTTGCAGATTGCCCCGCCACCCCGGGCGATTCTCTCGCTGGCGTTGATTCTGGGTCTGATGGCCATTGTGCGCTGCGGCCAGAGCGTCATCGTCAAAGCCATGAGCGTGCTGGTTTATCCGTTCGTCGCGGCGTTGCTGCTGCTCGCAATCAGCCTGATCCCGAACTGGAACGGCGCATTCTTTGCCAGTGCTCAAGAGGCCGTGCCGATGTCGGTGTTCCTCAAGACATTGTGGCTGGCGATCCCGGTGATGGTGTTCTCGTTCAACCATTCGCCGATCATCTCGGCGTTCGCGGTTGACCAGAAGCAGCGCTACGGCGCGCAGGCCGAACGCAAGAGCAGCGGCATCCTCGCCATGGCCCACGGCATGATGGTGGTGACGGTAATGTTCTTCTGCTTCAGTTGCGTGCTGGCGCTGTCGCCAGCGGACCTCGCGGCGGCCAAGGCACAGAACATTTCGATCCTGTCGTACCTGGCCAACCACTTCCAGACCCCGGTCATCGCTTACGCCGCGCCGTTGATTGCGCTGGTGGCGATCACCAAGTCCTTCCTCGGCCACTACATCGGCGCCAGCGAAGGTTTCCAGGGCATGATCGTGAAGAGCCTGCGCGGTCGCGGTCGAGTGATGTCGGCGAGCTGGCTCAATCGTGCCACCGCGCTGTTCATGATCCTCAGTTGCTGGGCTGTGGCGACATTCAACCCAAGCATCCTCGGCATGATCGAAAACCTCGGCGGCCCGGTGATTGCCTGCCTGTTGTTCCTGATGCCGATGTACGCCATCCGCCGTGTGCCAGCCTTGCGCCAGTATTCGGGTCAGGCCTCCAACGTGTTTGTCGTGCTGATCGGCCTGATTGCACTGTCAGCGATCATCTTCTCGGTCGTGCCCTGAAACGGCCCGTAAATGAACAAGGCGAGCCATGGGCTCGCCTTGTTTTTGTCCGGTTTCGTTGTTCGACAATTTTCCCGGCATGTCCCTTGCTACATCCCCTGTAGGAGTTGCCGCAGGTTCGGCAGCTCCTACATGAAGCAACGATACAGACCACGGAATGGCCGATGATCCGGTTTGGCGAACCAACCCGATCCCGGCCGGTCAACAACTGCACGTTCAATCAGGCGGTGACGCATCATGGACAATCCTTTTCAGATCATTACCGATGCCTTCGCGCCGGACTATCAGATCAATCTGAGCATTCAGGGCCTGGACGGCAGCATCATGCTGACCCTGTCCAACGGCGGCCGGATCGTGGCCAAACGGATGATCAGCGCCGAACAGCGCAACAATCCCAAACGCCTCAAACTGCTGGTGCAGAGCATTCAGTTCGGTATCGCCATCGAGCAGGGCCACAGTGCCATGGCGATTCTCGAAGCGATGACCAGCGGCGACGGAATGACCCCGCCACCGCCGCTGCTCAAAGGCCAGCCACGGCAAGTGGCCGGGCTTTAGAGTTCGCCCTTTTCCACCTCAGGATGCTCACCGGACCCCGTACCGATCTTGCGTTGCGGGTGTTCGATCTTCACCGAAGGAAATTGCGACGAGGCATAACGCACCACCAGAATCGACACCGCCAGCAGCAGAATTCCGCCGCACAGGTAGATGATGCCCATGTCCGGCGGGTTGTGGTGCGAGACGTTGGAAATGAGCAGGCGCGTAAGCGCGGTGATCGCCACGTAAATCAGGAAGCGCACCGGCATGTGGTTGGTCTTGAAATAAATCCCGACCATTGCGCCCAGTTCCAGATAGATGAACAGCAAAAGAATGTCATCGATCTTGATGTGGCCTTCCTCGAGCATCCCGAGAAACTCCATCACCGCCGCCCACGCCGTGACCGCACCGATGGCGAACAGCGCCAGATAGTGGAAGGTCTCGACGAACAGGTTACCCAGGGACTCGGCCAGTTGATGCACGTTTTGCCGCAGTTTCTCGGCCCAGTTTATTTTCACGATGAAGTTCCTTAGCCCGATTCGAGCGGATGATGCGTGTTGGACGTGACGGTTTTTCTGCACGTTTGCAGTTTCATGCAGAAAAGAGGCCACGCCATCATGGCGAGCCGCCGCAAAACCCGCGCCGTGGCGTTTGGTCGCACCGCGTGCGGCCAACGTTCGACGAGGCTGACAAACTTCAAATCCGGTCTACATTGAAAAGCCGCTACCCAAAGCGCAGGGATTCGCTTATCCTTTTCGCTGTATATAGATACAGTAGTCGCAAAGACAACTAAATGTGAAGGCATGTGAGGTGGTGAATGGCCGTCGAAGTGGTATACCGCAGCAGCCGAGATCTGGAGCGCTTGTTCATGGATAAAGCCGAAGCTGACCGTCATGACAAAATGCTCGAACTGGCCGAGATGCTGTCCGAAGTGTTGCAAAAAGCCGTGCCGTCGCTGAACGAGCAGCAGGTTGAAGAAGTCGGGATCTACATGGCGAAGAATCGCGATGTATTTGCCAAGGCGTTCAAGAGCCAGCCTGATGCACTGTCGGAGCTGATCAATGCCCCGGCAGAGCCAGTGGCTGACGTTGCCGATGCGGCAGAACCGGCTGAAGCGCCGGTCAAACCTGCAAAAGCGGCGAAAGCTGCAAAGTAATCACTGACCCATTAAAAGATCGCAGCCTGCGGCAGCTCCTACATTGGAATACGTTTGCCCTGTAGGAGCTGCCGCAGGCTGCGATCTTTTACGTTTCAGCGATACAAAACCTTTTCCGCCAACTCATCCGCCACCCGCGCCGGCGAACGTTTCTCCGCCTGCGCATGGGCGAATACCTCGGTCAGCCGCGAACTGATTTTCGAGAGGTGTGCAGTTATCGTGGGCAATTCCTCGCCGCGATGTTTCAGCGAGACATAAATCAGGCCCCCGGCATTGATCACATAGTCCGGCGCATAAAGAATGCCACGCCGCTCCAGCTGATCGGCGACATCCAGATGCGTCAGCTGATTATTGGCCGACCCGGCCACTGCCGAGCAACGCAGTTGCGTGACCGTGTGACTGTTGAGCACCCCACCCAATCCACACGGCGCGAGAATGTCACACGGCGTGCTGAGCAACGCATCGTTGGCGATCGGGTGCGCATTGAGCTGTTCCATTGCCAGTTGCACCTTGCCGTGGTCGATGTCGCTGACCAGCAATTCAGCCCCGGCTGCATGCAGTTGCTCGGCCAGCGCGTAACCGACATTACCCAGACCCTGGATCGCCACGCGCAAGCCTTCCAGATTGTCGCTGCCCAACCGCGCCATCGCCGTGGCGCGAATTCCGGTGAACACGCCCATGGCCGCATGCGGCGCGGGATCCCCCGCCGAGGTGGTGCTGGTGACGTGCCGGGTTTGCTGGGCAATGCAGTCCATGTCCGCCACCGAGGTGCCGCTGTCGATGGCGGTGATGTAGCGGCCGTCGAGCTGATCGATGCAACGGCCGAAGGCTTCGAACAGCGCGCCGCGATTTTCCACATGCACCGGGCGCACGATCACCGCGACGCCACCGCCCTGCGGCAGGCCCGCCAGCGCGGCTTTGTAGCTCATGCCCTGAGCGAGGCGAATCGCGTCTTCAACCGCCGATTCATCATTGGGATAGGCAAGATAACGACATCCGCCCAGGGCTGGCCCGAGACGACTGTTGTGGATGGCAATGACCGCCTTCAACCCGGAAACCGGGTCGACGCTAAGGTGCAGCGATTCCAGGCGAGTGCTTTGCATGAGCGCAAACATCGTTGGGCTCCCGAATCACTTCTTGTAGAACGCCAGTATAGGCTTGCGCCTGAAAATTGCTGAAGCGCACCGGAATAAGCACAACAGCTGACAACCGCTTTGCGGCATAACCCAGGACGCGCATAACCACGCACTGGACGAATGGCGCGGACGGGGCTAAAACGAGGCATTCCCCGGAGATTGTGATGAGTCCGCGCCAACGTTTTTTCGACTGTCTGCACCGTTCGCCGCCCGCGCTGTTGGAAGCCGCGCTGTGGATGGCTGCCGAGCACGAAAAAGCGCTCGATCCCGAGACGCCGCTGCAAGAGTTCAAGGAGCTGCAACAACGGGTCAGTTACGGCTTGCCGATGCTGCCGGTCAGCGAACTGGCGCAGCCATTGTTGCGACGCATGACGGACCTGGGTTTTGCCCAGGATGACTTTCTGCCGCTACGTCCGCAGGCAGCCCTGCTGCATAAAGTGTTGCAGACTCGGCGCGGTCAGCCGTTGGCGTTGGCGCTGATTGCCCTGGAGCTGGCGCGCGGTCTGGAGATTCCACTGGTCGGCGTCAACTTCCCCGGGCACTTCCTGCTGCGCGTGCCCGGAGCCGATCACTTGCTCGACCCTTGCGGTGGTCGACGCC
Organism: Pseudomonas sp. Seg1; assembly: GCF_018326005.1. Lineage (NCBI taxonomy): Bacteria > Pseudomonadati > Pseudomonadota > Gammaproteobacteria > Pseudomonadales > Pseudomonadaceae > Pseudomonas > Pseudomonas sp. Seg1. Next base: position 1,143,290 of record NZ_AP021903.1, on the reverse strand, counting down.
TATATCCCAATGACTGTCGCGAATTGCTGCAACGCCAGTACGGGCCGAACATGAAGCTCAACGCCGAGCATTTGCTGACGGCGACGCCGGTGCAGATGCTGCAGCGCCTGTCGCGCAACTTGCGTCAGTTGCACCTGACCCACGATGACTTCATCGCCGCGTTGATCGACGCCGAGCGCGTGCTCGAACTGGGCAATGCCGGCGTCGCCGATTACCTCGCCCGCGCCAGTCTGTATCAACGGCTCGACTGCCCGAACGCCGAGCGTTTCGATCTGGAACATGCCTTGTTGCTCAGTGACGATCCGATCCAGCGACTGCGCCTGACCGAGCGCCTCGGCCATCTCCCGCCGAACTCGGTTGTCCACTGAAACGATTTTTATAGGAGTGAGCCTGCTCGCGATAGCGGTGGGTCAGTCGGATCATTAATAACTGACACACCCTCATCGCGAGCAGGCTCACTCCTGCACGGTTCAGCGTAAAACCATAAACCACTGAGGGTGCGAGCCTGCTCGCGAAGCAGGCGACGCGGTCTTTCAGTTACACCGTGTTATCGCTCTTCGCGAGCAGGCTCGCTCCCACATTGGATATGCGTGTGTCATTGGGCGAACGCACCTGAATGATCAGCAATGCAGCAATCACCGCCGGAATCGCGCAGAAGAAAAAAATCTGCTCCACCGGAATATGCATCGCCAGCAGCAGACTGCCAAATAGCGGCCCGAGAATCGAACCGAATCGCCCCACACCCAGCGCCCAGCCAGTGCCCGTGGCACGAACGTGCGCAGGGTAGAAATTACTCGCGAACGCATTCAGCGTCAGTTGCCCGCCGATGATGCAGAACCCTGCGGCGAACACGCAGGCCACCAGATAACGCGGATTGTCGTGATTGAGCCCCAGCAGGATCGTGCACAGCGCCGCGCCCGCCAGGACGCCGGACAACAGTCGAACTTTGCGCTTCAAGCGGTCGGCGAACCAGGCCATGCAGATTGCACCCAAGGTACCGGCGAACAGGAACATCGACGTCACCAGATTGGCCTCGTTGAGTTTCAGGCCACTCTCCAGCAGCAGCGTCGGCAGCCAGCTGATCATGAAGTACAGCAGAATCAGGCTGACAAAGAACGTCGCCCAGATCAGCAGAGTCGGCCGTGCGTAACCGTTGCGGAACAACTCGACCACGGTCAGCTTGCTGCCCTGCTCCCGCTGGTTTTGCTCGATGGACGCCGCCGGCGGTTGCCAGTCCGGCAGCATCCGCGCAGTTACCTTACGCAGACGCGCATACGGCGGTGCATCGCGCAACAAACGCGGCAAGGATTCCGGCAACATCCACCAAAGGAATGGAAACAGCAGCAACGGCGTGACGCCACCGGCGAGGAACACCGCTTGCCAGCCGAACTGGTCGATGAACCCGGCCGCGACAAACCCACCCGCCGCGCCGCCAAACGAGAAACCGCATGCGGCCAACGTCACCATCAATGTACGCAGGCGCGGCGGCGAGTACTCCGACATCAACGCCATGGCGCTGGGCATCGCGCCGCCCATACCAATTCCGCAGATGAAGCGCGCGATCATCAGCGTATTCAACGAGTCGGCGAACACCATGAGGACGGTGAGGGTGGCGTAGATCAGTACGCAGGCAAGCAGAATCCGGCGCACGCCGAAACGGTCTGCCAGTGGCGTGACAGCGAGGGAGCCGAGAGTAAGACCGAGCAGGTTGGCGCTGAACACCGGGCCGAACGCAGATTTCTCCAGTCCCCAATCCTGCGCCAACGCCGGCACCACATAACCGAGCACCTGAGCGTCGTAACCGTCGGTGACCAGCAACAAGGCGAGCAGGATCAAGAGCAACCACTGATAGCGGGACACAGGACGGGCGTCGAGTGCCGCCCGGAAGCTGGCAATCTGGTTGTGCATCGCAAGGTACCTGTTTTGTTTTTATGATTTTTTGGTTGAAGCTGGCATTACCCCCTGTGGGAGCGGGCTTGCCCGCGATGGCGGCAGTGCACCCGACATAGAGGTGACTGATAAATCGCTATCGCGGGCAAGCCCGCTCCCACAGTTTTTTGGTTGGAGCTTAAGGTGTATCGGGTTGGTTGGCCGGGTGGGCCTTGATAAAGGCTGGATGCTCGGCAGCCAGCGCAGCAACCCGGCGAATCCGCGGATAAGCCTCCAGCGAAACATTGAATCGCTCGGCCGCATACAACTGCGGGATCAGGTAGACGTCAGCCACACACGGCCACTCGCCGAAACAGAAACCACTGTCGCCGATCAACTGCTCCACCGTGGCCAGCCCTTGAGCAATCCAGTGACTGATCCACTCCACCACCTGCGGCTCTTCGTGCCCCAACTGACGCAACCGATTGAGCACGCTGACGTTGTGCAGCGGATGCACATCGCAGCCGATCACTGCCGCCACGCCACGCACATGGGCGCGAGCGGCGAGATCATCCGGCAACAGCGGCTGCTGTGGATAACGCTCTTCCAGGTACTCGATGATCGCCGGTGACTGGATCAGCAATTCGCCTTCATCGGTGCGCAAGGCCGGCACGCGGCCTTGTGGATTGATCGCCAGATACGCCGCTTGCCGATGCTCGCCGCCGGACGGCGCGATCAGATTGACCGGCAACGCCTGATAGTCGAGGCCCTTGAGCGCCAGCGCGATCCGCACCCGATACGACGAGGTCGAACGGTAATAGGTATAGAGATCCATGAGCCGCTCCTGTCAGCGTGCCGCCAAGACTTTGCCGCGGCATTCACCGAAGCCGATGGAAGCAAAACCGTCACGGGCGCAACGGGCGCGCAGGATGATTTCGTCACCGTCCTCAAGGAATTTGCGCACTTCGCCGGACGCCAGTTCGATCGGCTTTTTGCCGCCCTCGGTGATTTCCAGCAGGCTGCCGAACTGACCGCTTTCAGGGCCGGACAACGTGCCCGAACCAAACAGGTCACCGGCCTGCAACTGGCAACCGTTGACGCTGTGGTGCGCGACCATTTGCGCAACGGTCCAGTACATGTGGCGGGTGTTGCTCAGGGTCAGGCGATGGGCTGGCAGATTCTGTTCGCGCATGCGTTCGGTGAGCAGGAGCACCTCCAGTTCGATGTCGAACGCACCGCCCTCCTGATCGCGCTTGTCGAACAGATACGGCAGCGGCTGCGGATCACCTTCAGGACGCGCGGGTTGCGCGGTGCGGAACGGCGCCAGCGCCTCAGCGGTGACGACCCACGGCGAAACGCTGGTGATAAAACTCTTCGACAGGAACGGGCCCAGCGGCTGGTATTCCCAGGCCTGGATATCGCGGGCCGACCAGTCGTTGAGCAGACAGAAACCGGCGATGTGCTCGGCGGCATCGCCAATTGCAATCGACTCGCCCATCTCGTTGCCCTGACCGATCCAGATGCCCAGTTCCAGTTCATAGTCCAGACGTGCGCAGGGGCCGAACGTCGGCTCGCTCGCGCCCGCCGGCAAGGTCTGGCCTTTCGGGCGGCGCACGTCGGTGCCGGAAGCGCGCACGGTGGAGGCGCGGCCGTGATAACCGATTGGCACATGTTTGTAGTTCGGCAGCAACGGGTTGTCCGGACGGAACAGTTTGCCGACGTTCTGCGCGTGCTCGATGCCGACGTAGAAGTCGGTGTAATCGCTGATGCGCGCCGGCAGCTGCATCTGGCAATCGGCGGCCAGTGGCAGCAGTTTCGCGCCCTGGGCTTCGATGTTGCCGCGATGGGTGCTGCCTTCGCTGAACAATTCCAGCAGGCGCTCGCGCAAGGCCACCCGCGCTTCGCGACCGAGTTCGAAGAACGCGTTCAACTGGCCGCCGTGCATGGCTTCGACCGCGCTGCGTGCGGCGCCGTCGAACAATCCGGCCTCAAGCGCCACTTGCAGATCGAAGATGTGTTCGCCGATTGCCACACCGGCGCGCGGTGCCGAACCGTTGATGCTGAACACGCCCAGCGGCAGGTTCTGCAACGGGAAGTCGGCGTGGCCATTGGCCGAGACAACCCAACTGCGGGTGATGGAATTCTGAGTCATGGGTTATCTCCGGGTCGGGTCGAACGTGGCGGGCAACGTGGCCCAGCAGGCGTCGTAATTGGGTTGCAGTTGTGGGCATTCGAGGGCGAAGCGGCTGGGGCGCAACACTTGGCTGGTCTCGAACATGAAGGCCATGGTGTTGTCGATCTTCGCCGGTGCAAGCGCGGCGTTGATCGCTTTGGTGCAAGTCTCGCCATCCGGACCGTGGGCGCTCATGCAGCTGTGCAGGGAGGCGCCGCCGGGCACAAAGCCTTCGGCCTTGGCGTCGTACTCGCCCTGGATCAGGCCCATGAATTCGTTCATCAGGTTGCGGTGGAACCACGGTGGACGGAAAGTGTTCTCGGCGACCATCCAGCGTGGCGGGAAGATCACGAAATCCAGGTTGGCCAGCCCGTGCACACTGGTCGGTGAAGTCAGCACCGTGAAGATCGACGGGTCCGGATGATCGAAGCTGACCGTGCCGATGGTGTTGAACCGGCGCAGGTCGTATTTGTACGGAACGTTGTTGCCATGCCAGGCGACCACGTTCAGCGGCGAATGATTGAGCTCGGTTCCCCACAACTGGCCGAGGAATTTCTGCACCAGCGTGGTCGGTTGTTGCAGGTTTTCGTAGGCGGCGACCGGGGTCAGGAAGTCGCGCGGGTTGGCCAGGCCATTGCTGCCGATCGGCCCCAGGTCGGGCAGGCGCAGCGGCGCACCGTGGTTCTCGGCGATGTAGCCACGAGCCTGCGGATCGAGCAATTGGACGCGGAATTTCAGACCGCGTGGCAGCACGACGATTTCCAGCGGCGCGACGTCCAGCACGCCCAGCTCGGTGGCAATACGCAAGCGCCCCAGTTGCGGCACCAGCAGCAGTTCGCCATCGGCGTTGAAGAAAACGCGTTCCATCGAACGGTTGGCGGCGTAGTGATAGATGCTGATCCCGGCGGGCTTATCGGCCCCCGAGTTGGCCGCCATGCTCACCAGACCGTCGATGAAATCGGTCGGCTCGCTCGGCATGTCCAGCGCGTTCCAGCGCAGGCGGTTGGGGGTCACTTCACCCAACGGACCACCGGCCAGTTGCCGCTCCAGTTTGACGAATGCCGGGTGATTGGCCGACGGCTGTATCCGGTACATCCAGGTACGCCGCGCTTCACTGCGGGTCATGGTGAATGCAGTGCCGGAGAACAATTCGGTGTAGAGGCCGTACGGGGCTTTTTGCGGGGAGTTCTGGCCGACGGGCAGCGCGCCGGGCAACGCTTCAGTGCTGAATTCGTTGCCGAAACCGGACTGATAGGCCAGCGACGACGCGGTTGAATCGAGGTTCATGGAGCCTCCTGAACAGGGAGTCGGCAGTGGCCCATCGCTCTGGCTCAGAGGTTTCGGCACGCCGGGGTTGTTATTATCGTAATTCGATTACGCATAACGTAATTTGCTCGCTATCCAGCGTCAAGCTATAAAGACGCCCATTCGTTTTCGGATCCCGGCAGCCTCATGGAAAAAACCAGCGACAGTAACGGCAAACAGAAAGTGCGCTCCGCCGAAGTCGGCACCGACATCCTTAAGGCTTTGGCCGAATTGTCGCCTTCCACTTCGCTGTCACGTCTGGCCGAACATGTACAGATGCCGGCGAGCAAAGTGCATCGCTATTTGCAGGCGTTGATCGCCTCGGGGTTTGCCGAGCAAAACACCGCCACCAACCATTACGGCCTCGGCCGTGAGGCGCTGCGCGTGGGCCTGGCCGCCCTCAACAGTATGGACGTGCTGAAAGTCGCTGCCCTGCCGCTGTCCGAATTGCGCGACGAACTCAACGAAACCTGTTTTCTGGCGGTGTGGGGCAATCAGGGTGCAACCGTTGTGCACATCGAACCGGCGGTGCGCGCGGTGACGGTGGTCACGCAGTTGGGCTCGGTGTTGCCGTTGCTCAGCTCCTCCACCGGGCTGGTGTTCAGTGCCTACCTGCCGCATCGGGAAACCGACGAATTACGTGAGCAGGAAATCGCTGCTGCCAATCACCCGTTGGCCGATGAAAAGGCTTACGCCATCTTGTGTGAACAGATTCGCGAACGCGGTCTGCATCATGTGCATGGTTTGCTGATGCCGGGGGTGGATGCCTTGTCGGCACCCGTGTTCAACGCGGTGGGGCAAGTTGCAGCGGTGCTGACCATCGTCGGCCCGACTTCGTTGTTCCACGCCGACGAAAACGGCCCGGCGGCGCAGCGGTTGTTGGCTGCGACGCGGGCCGTGAGTTGGCGGATGGGATTCGAGACGCCTGCACCCTGAAAGGGTAGGCAGGCGCCTCGATGAGTGAATCAACCGATCAGTCGGGTGGTGCTTTCCACTCGGTGAGGCGGAACGGCGACTGCGGTGACATAGCTGATGCCAACGCGAACACCGGTTACCGACGAGAGAAGGTCCGCGTAATCGTTGATCCGAGACAGCAGCCCGGCCGCGCTGGCAGAGTTGCCGACGCCGGCGATGTAGCCGATATAAAACATGATGGCCGCTCTCCAGGCACTGGCGAAATAAGCATTGGATGCTTCTTTATCACCGTCCAGTGAGGCCGAAATCCCCTCAACGATCGTATACGCGATTCGCAGTACAGTCACTACCGCGCCCACTGGAGGCACGAACAACGAGACAACATCCAAAGCGATATTGAGCAAAATCTTGGCATCGACCCAGACCGCCTCCCAGGTACTGGTGGTTTGATAATCCACGTCATCCCTGAAACGCGTGATCATGGCCTGATACTCGTGTTTGAACTCGTTGCCAACCCCATACGCGTTGTAAAGCACAGGTGGCTGTTCATTTGTGCCCCCGCGTTTGTACTTCTCTGTGAGTTGTTTGACAGCCTTTTGATCTTCAAGTCTGACCATTCGTAAAACATGGCCTGCAAAGGTGAAGTCTCCAAGCCGCGTCGACAACTGTTCGACAGGGAAGTAATCATTCCCGTCATGGGTTCCCGGCACATAGACAATAGACTGCAGGCGCCCGTTAAATTTGCGGCTAAATATATAAGCACCGTAAACTTTCTTGCCTTCCAAGGTAAAATGATAAACGCCCTCGTCCGGCACGGCAGCAGCGCCCACTGTATAAAAATCAGTGCCGCGAATATTGCTATCAAGACCATCGATAAGTGTTTTAATCCAACTGAAATCTTCATTGGATATCGTGCGCCTGATTTTCTGGGCAAGCGCTGCAGTGAGCATTTCGTTCTGCTTCAGCTCTCGATAACAAACCTCCTTCAGAGCACGACGTGGGGTCGAGAGGAATTGATATTTAAGATACTCGTCGTAACGTTCGCCGGGCTTCAGATCAATAAGATCATTGATGACCTGTGCATTCAATGCGGTTACTACACCACGACCGGAGAACCGGGCAGTTCGAAGGTAATCTCTTAACTCATGTATTGCTATGGAGATCCCTGGAACGACAACACTCACAATTTTTTCAAAGATCGTAACGTCACTGCGCCAAATATGCCACTGGATGAACAGATCGGTGAGCGTCATTTCTGGAACATTATGAATCTTGACCATGACATTATTCGGATCAAAGACTGGAACCTTGAGTTTTTTGCTACTCCAGTACTGGGCGAATGTGTTCATCACCAGTTCACGGGCAAACTCCTTGAAAGGCACGATTTTCAGATCGTCTTTTGCAACGTTTTGAATAGCCTTGAATTCTGTATGCAATCGAACGGATAACCCTTGGTCCTCCGCCGAGGCGTTCCGGAACCACTGAGGTGTATAAGCTTCTATTTGCTTGGCTTCCCATCTGAGGATATTTTTTACCGCGTTTTCCAGCGGGTAGTCTTCAGTAGTAAATGGGAATTCAAAACTCGATTGACCAATCCAACGTGGGGCCCAACTATCACCTGTGACTTCAGCCACCATCCTGTTTACATCAGACAGAACGGCCTGAGACTTCAGATACTCCCAGACTTCATCGTCCTGGACCCATTTTAATAACGTGTTCCTTAACGCTCCGAAGTGGGCAAATTCGAACCACTCTTGCGAGCCTGGAAAACCCGGCGCATACACCACGATGGGGGAGTCTTGATCAAGCTTGCGCTTAAAATACCTCAGCTCCTTGAACGCGTGATACTTAGCACCAAGCTTGATCCCCCCGGACATGATAGACAGGTCATCATAGTTATAGCGATTAACCATATCGTTGGCATCATGGCTCACTTGTTTTTGCAGAACCGCGCTAAATAGCGACAGAGCCGTCCTGCGACCTTCAACTTGTCGAAGCGCTTGCGAGACTTCAGGTTTAGAGTAGACGGCTTGCCTTTGGTCGTTATATCGCACGCGCACGTTCAACGCTTTGATCGACTTAGGCAGTTCAGAGGCTGTCCACTTAGGATTGTAAGGCTGATTTTCCACAGCAATTTCAAATTGACCTTGTTGATCATGCACGCCGTACATGAACGCCTGGGTGAGCGTTTTACGCTCCTTGGTCTCAATCTTTTGACCATTCGTTACATTCAACACATGGCGGACATTGACGAAGACGCTATCGGGGTCAATCCGAACGTCCTTACCCGGAGAAATAAAATCCTCCACTTCTTTTTTTGCAAAGTCCTTGAGCGAGGCGAACCCCTTTGTTACTTCATGGTATTGCACTTCGCTTTCCAGCAGGCGCTTTTCCAATGCCTCATAAATCTCCTGATTCGTTGAACCGGCATTCTGCAGCCAGATCGGCCACCTGTTTTTTTGCGCCAGCCGAACAAGCGCCGCCTGGCGAGACTTCGCTTGGCCAAGCATATCCGGCAAGGCCTGTGCAGACGTCACCGACGCGACAACCGCATCATAATTCGAGTCAGGATCAGTGAACTGAGCCAGCAGTTTAACAACTTCACTGCAGGATTTTTCAATGGCGTTATCGCTGATGCGTGCAAACAGATCGGCCTCAACTTTCAAATAACGGAATTCGGGCACGACTGGAAAATTTTCTCGTTCCTTGATTGCGAGCGACTGTAGGAAAACCTCACGACTGTCACCGGACGACAGGCGTTGCTCAAGCGTCCGATGCATTTCAGCAGAGGAGGAGAATCTTTCGACGCCATGAGTCGGGGAGTACAGTACGATTGCCGTATCCGCCCGTGGAATAAGTTCATCCCGGATAGCTTCTGCCAGTGGGATGGCGAACATTGAATGCTGCACATTATAAGCGTCTCCCCGGCTGCCGATAAATACGCCATACCAAGTACCGCGCGAGCCCGGCTGAAGCATATAACGGATACGTTGAAGTTCCTCCCGACTGATACCGCCCTCATCAGAAAGAACTTCAAGCTCATCCAGAAAGAGATAGGCTTGAAGTTCGCTCATGGTCATTTTTCTCGGAACTGCAAAACGCCCCTTACTTTCGTCCTTTCCCGCCCAATACTCTTGCAGTACCGCAACATAGTAGTCTGGCAAATTTAGAAACAGACGTTCCAGTAACTTCTCAACAGACGCCAGAGGGACCGCAGGCAACAAATCTCGAGAATTGGTTGTAATCGGATCACTATAAATCGCGTAATATTGCGCATCATACTTCGGCGCCCTGCCACGCTGCAGACAGTCAGTTAACACTTGAAGCAGGCTTCCTACCGGCTCCATTTGCTTCGGCTTGACATTGCCACGAACATTGATATTGATGATGCGCGCATCGGCCTGCTGAAAAAATTCGCCAACTGCACGCTGCAAACAGGCACGTAAAACAACATCGAATGCAGGCATGTCGTTCAACGGCCCCTTTAATGCGACCAGCGCCTCTCCCACTTTACCGAATCCAGCATTGTCAAGACTACGAACTTCCATTTAAACATACCTTCTCAGTTTGACACTTACAAACATCAGAATGACATCTGCTTCGCTAATTCAAACTAAGCCAGGGACTTCCCGAAAAGATACTCGGAATACTTTTCCAATCTTGTACATTACCCGGACCGAATCACAGAACAAACAAACTGAATCAATTATTTTACATACCGATATCACCATAAATTTAAAACCAATGAGCACCTTAGCCCTGACCATTACATCCAATTTTCTCGAAATACTTCACACGTGAGCGCCCAAATCATTCAGCACTTTATGTTTCAGCCTCGCACGAAGCAGTCGCCTTAGACGATTGGCTGTTACGAAAAAATTCAACAACCTCTTGAAACCGAAGCATTAGCGGCTCAAACAGACACTGATTTCGAACCACTGCTGAAGACTGCATATAACAACAATGCTAGAACACCATACCCAACGACTTGGCACTCGCGACCGCTTGAGTTCGCCGTGCGGCACCTAACTTCCCATGTATGCGTCTGGCGTGGGTTTTTACCGTATGTAGAGAAATAAACAGTTGATCTGCAATTTGTTGATTGGAATATCCCTTGGCGATCAGGCCTAAAACTTCCAGTTCACGGAGGCTGAGCAGACCACTACCATTGAGGGGATTGGCACCGGTCGATTTCAGTGGCTCGTTATCCAGCACTTTCATCAGCCCGGGCTGGCGCAGTTGCAGTTCGCGCGACGCCTGATGCAAACAGTGATGACTGGTCAGTTCCAGCCCCTGCTGTAAGTGACGCCGCGCCATAGGCTGATCGCCTTGCACAAAGGCAACCTCGGCCAACGCCAATTGAAGGTCGGCTTCCAGCGAAAACATTTTGCGTTGATGCGCCGCCTCCAGCAAACGCTGGAGGCGGCCGAGCGGATTGTGCGCTGTGCGCAGACCCACTTGCGCAAGGATCAGCAAATATTCAATCCGTGGAATCAATTCAAGTGTTGCGGGGGGCGCCTGCAAGGCGTTCGATCCTTGATAGTGCCGTAGCAGGCGTGTCGTTGCCTCGCATGCCAGCTCGGGACGTCCTTGCTGTAACCAGAACAGGCTGCTGATTTGTAACAGCACACCCCGATAAACCGTTTCCGGAATCTGCCGCTGCTGCATCAAACGCTCCGCGTCACGCAGCCATGCGAACGCCTTTTGATAATCCGCCCCGTTGGCAGCGAGTTGCGCCATTCCCAGATAGCCATACAAAACCCGCTTGTCTTGATTGCGTTTGCAATCGTCCAGCCCGGACTGAAAAAACTCCGCCGCCGAGACATCCAGCCCCTGACTCAGCGCAAGACGCCCGCGACGCAAGGCAATCCGTCCCAGCAAGGGACTCAGGCGGTTCGGCTGGCTGGCGAGCAAATCATGCACGCCCGCCAGCAGGCTTTCAGCACGAGGCGCCGCGCCGCGCTGCTCGAGTAATTGTCCGTGATCGAGTTCAAGCAGTGCTTCGAAAACCAGCGAGCCTTGAGCCCGCGCCAGACACAACGCCCGGCGATTCAACGCATGAGCCAGATCCAGCTCCCCGCGCAACAGGGCCTGTTGGGTCAACCCTGACAAACACATCACCCGAGCGATCCAATTCTCGAGATCGAGGACCTCCAGCGCTTGCGCAAAGTGTTCATGAGCGGCCTCCATCCGCCCTTCCAGGTGCATTAACCAGCCTTGCAACGTTTGCCAACGCGAAATCAACTGGCGCTCAAGCGCTGGCGAAGGCTGCGGCATGAACCGCCCCAGATGCCCGATGCATTTCGCTGCGTGCTCGAAACGACCCGCAAAGAGCAACGCTGCGGTAATCAGCCCGACCAGTTGAGGGGTGCTCAGGGTCAACTCCCCCGCGTGTTGCTCGTGCAGTCGCACCAACAACACCACCGTTTGCTCTTCAAACAATTGCTCGAAACTGAAGTGCTGCAGCAGGCTGACGGCAGCTTCGTATTCTTCAGCCAGTAACGCCTGCTCAAATGCCGAGCGCCAATCCCGTGCGGAACTGAACCACTGACAGGCACGTCGATGCCATGTACGGCGCGACGGCCAATGCTCCTCGCGCACGACGCGAGACAGCGGCGGGAAAATCTGCAACCAGTCCGCGGAGTCATTCCAGGGCTCAATAAAGCAGCCAAGCATTTGCAATGTGCGCAGGTGTAAAGCCCCCTCCCCGGCGCCGAAAAGGTGCTCGCACAGTTGCACATTGAAGCGCGGCATTTGTGCGAGCACGCGCCAGACTTCGGTCAGGTCCGGCGTGAGGCCAGTGAAGAGTTCATGTTGCAGGTAGTCGAGCAGTGTATCGATGCGTTGCTGCGGTTCTGTTGTCTGTGACCAATCGCATTTGCGCAACAGCGCCATGCGCACCCCGGCGCACCAGCCAGCGGTTCGCTGGGTGATTCGCGCGGCCAGGTCGCCGGCCTGCCCGGCGGGCAGGTGCTTCAACGCATGGGTGATTTCTGTTTGGGTGAACGCCAGCGTCGAGCTTTCGCACTCGTACAATTCATCATCGAGCAGTAGACGAGGCCAGTTGCATGGCGGGCGTCGACGCGTGCCGATCCACCAGATCAAGGCCGGGCTGCTGACCGTCAGCAAGCGATCAAGCAATGCATCCAGCGCGCAATCGGGCAACCGGCAGTAGTCATCGATAAACAGCCAGGTCGGCCTCGACCAGCGACTCAGCGCCGCGACCAGAGCGGACTCCGTTGTATCGGCCAGCTCCAACGCCTGCGCCAGGCGCAGACAAAATTCGCTGACACCCGATGCTGCCCCCGCCAGCGGCAACCAGCAGACTTCGCAGTGTTGCGGCGCCTGCAGCAGGCACTCGGCAAGCAGCGCACTCTTGCCACTGCCCGCAGGTGCGCAGATCAGCCTGACCCGCGCCATCGATTCAAGCAATGGCTCGCTCAACCGTGCGCGGGGTTGGTGATGGGAGGACAGTCTGGGCAAGAATCCGGGGCGATCCAGACACGGCGTCATGGCGGTCATCGGGCGAGCCTTTTTATAGTTGTGGGCTCACCCTAGCCCTCTCCCGGCAGCTTGTTGACGAGTATTCAGCACGCTGATTGGCGGCCATAAAAGAGGCGAGCATGCGGTCGCCTTTTGTACGGCTGATGTATCTGATCCGTTACCGCACACCCTCTGCGCGCAGGGCCGATGGTGTGTAGTCGGCAGCCTTGGCTTCGAAGCCGAACTCGAAACTGTGCTTCTCTTCGTTCTTCATCCCCAAGGCAATGTAGCGGCCGGCGATGATGTCGTAGAGCGCTTCGAGGGTGTAGGCCTGCGCCTGGTGATCGTAGTAGTACTGCGCGTGACCTTCGGCGACGCGCCACAGTTGCCCGCGACCGTCGTAATGGTCCGCCAGTGCGACCTGCCAGCTGTCTTCGTCGATGTACATGTGGCGCTTGGCGTAGATGTGCCGCTCGCTCGGTTTGACCGTGCCGATCACCTCCCAGACCCGGTGCAGTTCATAGCGGGTCAGGTCCTGGTTGATGTGGCCAGCCTTGACGATGTCGTCGTACTTGAGTTTCGGCGAATCGAGTTTGTAGCTGTTGTACGGAATGTACATTTCCTTTTTGCCGACCAATTTCCAGTCGTAGCGATCCGGGGCTCCGGAGAACATGTCGAAGTTGTCCGAGGTGCGCAGGCCATCCGCCGCCGTGCCCGGCCCGTCATACGCCACTTGCGGGGCACGCCGAACCCGACGCTGACCGGCGTTGTAGATCCACGCCAGACGCGGTTCCTTTACTTGATCGAGTGTCTCGTGCACCAGCAGCACGTTACCGGCCAGACGCGCCGGCGCCGTCACCGATTGCTTGAAGAAGGTCAGTACGTTGGCGGCTTTTTCCGGGTCGAGGTCCTTCATCAGTTGCGGCACGGCGATTTCTTCTTCGAAGCGAATCGGCGTGTAGCTGCCATTGGTCTGCGGCGTTACCTGGGTGATGATGCGGCGCAGATTACCGCCGTGGTAACGAGTGATGTGGTTCCACAATACCTCCACGCCGTTCTTCGGAATCGGGAAAGCGTAATAGCGATTGCCGGTGAAATTGGCCAGGCCGTTGCCGTCATTGATACTGGTGACATTGAGCGCGCTGCGCTTGGCCGACTCGTAGATTTCCGCCGGCACGGCGACGGTGCGGTGGGTTGGATAGACCGGGATCTTGTAGGTTTCCGGGTAGCGTTTGAACATCGCCACCTGGCCGTCGGAGAGTTTGCTCTTGTACTGATCGACATTGGCCGCAGTGATGGTGAACAGCGGTTTTTCATTGGCGAACGGGTCAGCCAGGAAGCCTTTGCTGTCTACCGCTCCGGCGTTTTTCGGGATGCCACCGGTCCAGGCCGGAATCGAGCCGTCAGCGTTGCCGGCCTTCTCGGCGCCGAGCGGGGTCAGGCTGGTGCCGAGTTTGTTTGCCTCATCCGGCGACACCGCCGCCATCACGTTGGCCGCCAACAGACTCAGGGCCAGCACACCGCATTGCAGAATCATTTTGCGCATTGCTTTCATCCTTCTCGGGCAGATCAGAAGTTCACGCCGAAGCTCAGAGCGACGAAGTCACGGTCTTCGAGGACGTTGTAATCGCCGCCGAAAAAGTCGGTGTAGCTGAGGCTCGCGGTGTAGGTGTTGCGGTAGTCGGCATCGACGCCGACGCTGATGGCTTTCGCGCCTTCGTTGAACAGGCCGTTGGGACCGTAGCCGGCGACGTCGTGCGACCACGACAGGTTGGGTTTGAGGTTGATCCCGCCGATCACGTTGGCGTAATCAAGGATCGCCCGGGCACGGTAGCCCCACGAGGTCGAGGTGACAAAACCGTCAGTGTCGCCACCGAAACCGTACTGGCCGTACACCGAGTCACGGCCATAACGCAGCTTGCTGCGCGACTCCAGACCACCGACCCGTACCACCGCGGCTTCGCCAACCAACGTCAGTCGTTGGGCGCCCCACACCTGATCGAAGAAGTGCGTGAGGGTGCTCTGGATTTGCGTGACCTCTTTGCGTCGATAACCTTTGTTGTCGGAACCCGGAGTTGTCGCGATCGGCGACGCCGTACCGCCGGCAATCGGGTTGAGCAGCGCCAGCGTCAGGTCGTTGGTGTTGACCTGCACCGGAGCATTGGGGCGGTAGCTGATCTCACCGGTCCATGCAGTGCCGGTGGGCAGGGTGGTGGAGAAGCTCGCGCCGTACAGGCGAATGTCTTCGGGGTATTCCAGGTAATACCCACCGCGCCCAAGCATCACGCTTTGCGCCAGGCCCGAACCGCTACCGGGTGCCAAGCCGTTGGCAATGCCGACCATGCCCGGCAATGCCGCGAGGGTCGAAAGCCCTGCCGTGGTGGTGCCCACGGTCGGCGTGCGGCTGTGGTAATTCATGAAGTACAGGCCGTATTCGGTATCGTCGCCGAGCCAGCGTAACGCCGTGCCCCACTGCCCGGAATCCCGCGCATCGCGGTCGCCGCCACGGGGGATGACCACGCCTTCGCGGGTCACTTGGATGCCTTGGCCAAACGCAGTGGTCAATGGCACCAGCGGCGCAATCGCCGGGTTGCCGACGGTGTAACCGTTATTGCAACCGTCCGCTGCAACGTCGACGCCAAAGAAGGTGCCGCAGTTATCGAGAACGGTCTGGTCCCACTCCAATTGATAGAAGCCTTCAACAGTGAGTTGATCGGTGAGGCCTTGCGAGCCGAACAACATGTTCACCGGAATCAGGCCTTCCTTGATCTCCGCGCCGGGTCGACGAAACGCCGAAACGTCGATCGGGTTGATGCTGTTGATCGAGTTGCCGATGAAGGTACTTTCGCCCCAACTCACCACCTGTTTGCCCGCGCGTACGGTGCCCGGCAAATCGGCGATGGAGTAGTTGTGATAGACGAAGGCATCGAGAATCTGCGCGCCGGAGGACTTCGCACCTTCCTTGCGGCCCTTGTCGCTGATCGGTTTGAACTCGCGGTCTTCGTCCTTGAGTTCGAAGTCGTACCAATACTTGCCACGGACAAACACGCCGGTATCGCCGTACTTCAACTCGAGGTCGTGGATGCCTTTGACGATTTTCGAGAAGGTTTCGCCCTTCTTGAAGTTCAGGCGTCCGTCATCACCGGTCGAGGATTGCCCGGTACCACCGTTGACCGTGCCGACCAGCGACTTGTCGGCATCGCGCATCCCCCAACTCGCGCCGACCGACAGCGACGAATCGAACGTGCCCTCGATTTCGCCAATGTTGAACGCAACCGCTTGCGCCTGAGCGCAGCAACCCAGAGCCACCGCGGCTGCCAGCGCCTGCGGTGTGAAGATGGCGCGCATTGTTTTTGTTGTCATGCGTCTTCCCCGGTGAGTGACAGAAGGCCCCACCCTACTGCCGCACGACGGGGTCGATAAGCGCACCAAGGAGGTATTCGCATTGTCGCCCGAAGGGATGAATGCCCTTGCGGCCCGGGGCTTTGCGCCGGCCATGGATCGGCTGGATGGAGGATCATCAATCAAGCGCATGAGGCCGTTGATGCAGGATGACTGTTGCATGCCCCGTAACAGTGCATGTCTGGAATCGGTATTTTTCCTACAGGCTTGAAACCGTATTCTGAGCGGGCTTTCACGGGACACGCCGTAAAGCATGATGCACAGGCCTTCGAGCAATTCAGGCCATTGCTGAAAGATTTCAGATGAATCGAATATTTCGGTTTATCACCCTGGTGTTCACTGACGTTGATTTGTAGCTCCTTGATCCAACGTCTTACCTTGGCCGCTGCGTTTGCAGCGGCCTTTTTTATGGGCGCCGTTTTACCCGTCTCACTTGTAATCGTCGGGAAGATGCTCCTATCTGTAGGAAATCTCTTTTTGATCTTCCAATCCCAAGCGATCAAATCGCGCTCACGATTATTCATACAACTAAGCAGCTCATTACTCACGAACGATGCAGATATGTCCGTTCGAAAGCTGATGTAGGTTAATCGCTCCGTAAAAACCGAATCACTTGCAGCGAGTAAAACAATGCTGGAACCAAATCTTGTTGAAGGAGCGGCAACAACAATCGAAAGAAAAGGGGCTGCTGCCGACCTCGTCATGATTCAACGCCTTCATGCCATTTTGGAAGGCAAGCTTGAGACGACTGATACCGATCGCCGGTTCTACGCGCATGCACTTCGAATGATGGAGCGATTCAGAGCGTTGGGAATCGCTGACGACTACATTCCCAAGAGTAATCCGTCCCTTTGGAATAACATCCATTCGGCCACACTTGAAGAATTCAAACTGAGCAACGACGAGGCATTGCGCTATACAGCCGACGCAATTGACGCTGCGAAAAAGCAGGAACTGAAAGCATTTGAATGCGTCAGCGGATCGAAGAGCTCGATTGCAAAACTGGAACAAGCTGTCAGGCAAGAAAGTCTCAAAGACTTGCTATCAGTTTTGGCTATCGGTTTGGCATTTCCCTCCATCGATACATTGTTCGGGCGTTATCGATTTGAAGTCATCGCGCGCGGAGAACTGTGTAAAACGTACGAGGAGTTATTTCATGAAGGCGTATTGGCTGAGGGCAACGTGGCTGTCGCCATTCCGGGACCAAACTGGAGATTTCCGGAGTTCATGATCGATAGAAGGTACAAGGAGTAGCAGAAGAAGCCTCGCCGCATTCAGAACGCAGCGAGGCTCAAACGTCACCTAAAGCGAATACTTCTGCAAATTCGCCATCATCTCCTTCAACGCCTCAATGTTGTCCTTCGGGTGCGCTGCCCCTTCAAAGTCGCAAATCTGCTGCCAGTGCGCCGCAACATCTTCCGGCGAGAAACCCACCCGTGGATCAAACCCGGCACCGAGGCTGCGTTCCCAACGCACCTTGCCCATCCAGCCGCCGCCGACTTCAAACAACCCGGAAGTCTCCTGGCATTGTTCGCTTGCCAGATACACCACCAACGGGCTGACCAGTTCCGGCTTCAGTTGCTCGAACACTTGCGGCGGGATCAGACCTTCGGTCATGCGCGTGCCGCCAGTCGGTGCAATGGCGTTGACCAGGATGTTGTTCTTGCGTCCTTCGATGGCCAGGGTGCGGGTCAAACCGTAGAGGCCAAGTTTGGCCATGCCGTAGTTGGACTGGCCGAAGTTGCCGTAGATGCCCGAGGTCGAGGCGGTGAAGATCACCCGGCCGTAGTTTTGTTCGCGCAGGTGCGGCCAGGCGGCGCGGGTGACTTTGTAGGCGCCTTCGACGTGGACGCGGTAAACCAGATCCCAGTCGGCGTCTTCCATTTTGTGGAAGGTCTTGTCGCGCAGGATCCCGGCGTTGTTGACCACGACGTCGACACGGCCGAAGACGTCGAGGGCGTTCTGTACCAGTTTGTCGCCGTCGGTGACCGAGTCGTGGTTGGCTTCGGCGATACCGCCAGCCTCGCGGATCTCTGCCACTACGCGGTCGGCAGCAGAGGCGTTGGCGCCTTCGCCCTGGGTGGAACCACCGAGGTCGTTGACCAGCACTCTGGCGCCCTGTCTGGCGAACAGCAGTGCGTGAGCCCGGCCGAGGCCACCACCGGCGCCGGTGACGATCACGACTTTATCTTCGAAACGCACAGACTCATTCATCGCAGCAACTCCAGCAGGCCAAAGGGACAGTGATCCCGAGTGTCAGGCACGCAGCTTTTGCTCACAACGAACACGGCTGGGGGTGAATGGTGCGCGATAAGGTGGGGGGATAGTGAAGGCCATATGAGTTTTTGTGGCGAGGGAGCTTGCTCCCGCTCGGCTGCGCTGCAGTCGTAAAACGTTACTCGCGGTTTTCCTGTAAGAACCTGATCACAGAATCAAGGGCCGCTTCGCGCCCCAGCGGGAGCAAGCTCCCTCGCCAAAAAAGTTCACCCGGCCAAATGTCGGAGCGGGGGAACATTTGATCGTCAGGAACACGCCACCCGGCGCGGCGGCAGTGCGAAGCGATCACGAAACGCCAGGTAATGCTTGAGCACCTGCCCCGGCGCCTCGGTCTGCGGATAGTGGCCGATGCCCGGCAACAACACGGTGTCCGCGTCGGGAATCAACTCGCGATAACGTTCAACCATGTGCGCCCCGGAGATCGGATCGACTTCGCCATCAATCACCCGCAACGGCACTTCACCGCGCTGCATGGCGGCCACCCAGCGATCACGCTGCACGCGTCGTTCGGGAATGTAGCTGATCAATTTGTGCATGATCCGGGGCCCGCGATTACTGTCGATCAGGCTCCAGAAATCATCCAGTTCACTTTCACTCGGACGGGTCTGTGGGCCGAAGATCTGGCGGAAGCTTTTGACCAGCGCATCGCGTGTAAACGCACGGCCGATCATCCAGCCCAACGGGCTCAGCAACAGTTTTTGCATCAGCACCGGACGATGGGTTTCCGGGAACAGCCCGCCGTTGAGAAACACGCAACTGGCGACTTCGATCTGATCGTCGTAATGCCGTGCCAGCAATTCCTGCGCAACGCTGTCGCCATAGTCGTGGGCAAGAATGTGCACCGGTGGCTCGACCTGCAAATGGGCGAGCAAGGCCTGTTGCAGATCCGCCTGCTCGAGAAGGCTGTAAGTGTGATTCAGCGGTTTGGCCGAATCACCGAAACCGAGCATGTCACAGGCGATCACCCGATAACGCTGGGCCAGTGGTTGCCACAAGTAATGCCAATCCCAACTGGCGGTCGGAAAGCCATGAATCAACAGCAGCGGCTCACCCTGCCCGGCCGTCCAGTAACGGATCGGCTGGCCACGAAAGACAAACGTCTGGCTGCGTTTACGCCAGACACACAGAGGAATCTCGGCAAGAGGCATTAGAGTTTATATCCCGGGTCTTGTTTATCGAGTTTGCGCAGCAACGCCGGCCAGGCCAGCGCGCCCCCATGCCTTGAGCACTTTTGGTGACGCCGGCGATCATCGCCTTGGCGCCTGCCAGAATCTGCGGTTCGATGGCGATGAGTTCAGCGCCGCCGGTCTGCGCCATGACTTGAATGTCACAGGCACGCTGGAAGGTGAACATCATCAAAAAGGTATCGGCGATGGTGCCGCCACAGGTCAGCAAACCGTGGTTGTGCAACATGAGGAAATTGCTCTCGCCGAGGTCGGCTTGCAACCGCGCTTTCTCTTCGTGATTCAGCGCCACACCTTCATAAGCGTGATAAGCCAGGCTCGACAGCACGAACAGCGATTGCTGGCTGATCGGCAACACGCCTTGTTTCTGCGCCGAAACGGCAACACCGGAGGCCGTGTGCGTGTGCAGCACGCACACCACGTCATGTCGTACTTCATGCACGGCGCTGTGGATGGTGTAACCGGCGGGGTTGATCTCGTAAGGGCTGTCCATGAGTTTGTTGCCGGCCTGATCGACTTTGACCAGGCTCGACGCGGTGATCTCATGGAACATCAGGCCGAATGGATTGATCAGGAAATCTTCGGTGCCCGGCACCTTGGCGGAAATGTGCGTGAAGATCAGATCGTCCCAGCCATGCAGCGCGACCAGACGATAACAAGCGGCGAGATCGACGCGGGTCTGCCACTCGGCGGCGCTGACCTGCTCTTTGACATTAAGGGACGACTGGACGGGGGCTACGCTCACTGTATGCACCTCTGCGTTCTTATTGTTTTGCTCGTGTCAGCAGTCTAGTCAGGCCAGGCCGATCACGTAGTTGCATTGCCAGCCAGCTTGATGACTGAGCGGGTCAGCCATGCAAACACCTTGGATCCATGTCAAAGCAACGACGCCAACAAAGGTGCGGCGAACAGATTGAGCAAGCCGGTCAACACCATCACCAGCCCCGCCACGGAGCCTTCCTCGCCGCCCACTTCATGGGCGCGACTGACCCCGGCGCCGTGCGCGCCGACCCCGAACAGGGCTCCACGCGCCAAGGCACTGCGCAACGGCAACCACTTCAAGAGCACGCCGCCGAGCATCGCGCCGAACACCCCGGTGAACATCACAAACACCGCCGTCAATTCCGGTACCCCCCAGATCCTGCGCCAGCGGCATGGCGAACGGTGTGGTGATCGAGCGCGGCACCAGGGACATCGTCACCGAGCTATCGAGTGCCAGTGCCTTGGCCAAGCCGAACGAAGTGGCAATCGATGCCGCACTGCCGGCGACCATGCCCAGCAGCAACGCCGACCAGTGCCGCACCAACAGGCGCCGCTGCTGCCAGATCGGCACGGCGAACGCGACAGTGACCGGGCCCAGCACCAGCATCAGCCAATGGGTGTTGCTGGAGTATTCGGCGTAGGCGGTGTGCAGCGGCACGGCGAGCGCCAGCAGCAGTGCCGGCACCAGAATCAGCGGCGACAGCAGGTAACGCCCGGTGCGGCGATAAATCCAGCGGCTGAACAGGTAGGCCAGCAGTGTGAAGGCGAGCCAGAACATCGGCATCAGTTCAAGCTTCATGGGAACGCCTCATACGCACGGCCAATTCCACGGTGAACGCGGTCACCAGCATCACCATCAGTGTGCTGGCGGCGATCACCAGCAGAATCCGCCAGCCGTCATTGCGCAACAACGCGCCATAGTCGAGCAGGCTCATCAGCGCCGGGATGAAAAACAGCAGCATCTCGGCCATCAGCAATCCTGCGCCCAACTGCAACGCCGCCGGTTTGACCCAGTCAAAGGCAAACGCCAGCAGCAACAGCGCCATGCCGATCACCCCGCCGGGAATCGGCAGGGCCAGCCAGACGGCGAGTTGGCAGCCGAGCAGGTAGAGACCGAGCAACACGGCCAGTTCGGCGAATAGACGGGAAAGGTGTTTGAGGTTCGCGGCTTTCATGATTTTGGCTCCTTACAGGCGCCTATTTTACGAATCGACCTACCATCCCAGAAGCGAATTGTTAGACTCACAGCCATTCCAAAATGGAATCAGGTCATGGAATTCAAACAGCTGCGCAGTTTTGTCGAAGTCATGCATCAGGGCGGCTTTACCCAAGCGGCGAAAACCTTGCACATCAGCCAGTCGGCGGTAAGCAAACAAGTCGCACAACTGGAGCAGAGCCTCGGCACGCCCCTGCTCGAACGGCTTGGCTCACAGCTGCGCCTGACCGCCGCCGGCAGCGTGGTGCTGCAAAGGGCCGAAGGTATGTTGCGATTACGCAACGAGTTGCTCAGTGAGCTGGACGATCTCAGTCATTTGGCCCGTGGCGAATTGCGCCTCGGCCTGCCCCTGTTGGGCAGCGATGCGCTGTTCGCCGGGCTGTTTGCCGAGTATCGACGGCGCTATCCGAACATCAGCATTCAGTTGCTGGAGGGCGGCAGCCGCAACATCGAGCAAGCGGTGCTGAGTGGCGAACTCGAGCTTGGGGGCAGCTTGTTGCCGAAGGATCCGCAGTTCGACTGCCAGCCGTTTTGTGATGAGAAACTCGACGCCCTGCTGCCGGTGGATCATCCATTGGCAGATCGTGGAGAGATTGGGCTGGAGGAGTTGGCCGATACGCCGTTCCTGCTGTATCAGCGCAGTTTCGTGCTCAATGACCGCTTGCTGCAGGCTTGTCAGCAGATGGGTTTTACACCGAAGGAAGGCGGGCGTAGCGGTCAGGCAGACTTTCTGGCGGCACTGGTGGCGGCCGGGCAAGGCGTGGTGTTGTTACCCAGCGTGGTGGCACGCGGTCTGGTGCGGCCAGGCGTGGTACGCCTGACCTTGCGAGCGCCGGATTACCTGCGCTGGGACATTGCGTTTATCTGGCGTCGGGGCGCCTATCTGTCGAAAGCGGCGCAGGCCTGGCTGGCACTGTTGCGCGAGCGCGGCATCAGCCCTTGAGTACGCTGACAAGTTCGGCCAGCCAAGGTTCTGCGTCAGTATCCGGCGTCACGCTTTCGCTGGCGTCGATGCGCAGCATTTCCTGAACCTCACGCAGGCCAAGTTCGGCGAACAGCTCACGCATTTGCTCACCGCCGCCGCAAAAGGTATCGCCGTAGCTCGCGTCGCCCAAGGCAATCACCGCGCCCGGCAAACCACGCCAGGCTGCCGGCAACTGATCACGAATGGCCGAGTACAGCGGTTGCAGGTTGTCCGGCAACTCGCCCATGCCGGTGGTCGAGGTCACTGCCAGAAAGGCTTCCGGGCCGAAAGACTGGATATCGGCCAGATTGGCGCGCGAGTTGTAGAACGTTTCAAAGCCAGCGTCTTTCAGCAGGTTCTGGGCATGGCGGGCGACATCTTCGGCTGCGCCGTAGACCGAACCGGAGAGGATGGCGACTTTCATCAATCTGATCCTGAAACTGAAAAAAAGAGCGGCGATAGTAACAGCCCCGGGCGGTGAAGTTGCGATTGCCTCGCAATCAGCGCTGATGGCCTATAGACAGCCTTTACCGTTCTTTTAGAATGCCTGCCACTGACAACGCTGAAAGGATTCAAGGATGATCAACGCCAGTCTGCTGCAAATGGTGATCAACGCGTCGAATGACGGGATCGTGGTTGCCGAGAAGGAAGGTGAACAGGACAACATCCTGATTTACGTCAACCCGGCTTTCGAACGTCTGACCGGTTACACCAGTGAGGAAATTCTTTATCAGGACTGCCGTTTTCTGCAGTCTGGAGACCGTGATCAGGAAAATCTGACGCTGATTCGCGACACGCTGCGCGATGGCGGCTCATGTCGGGAAATCCTGCGCAACTATCGCAAGGACGGCACCCCGTTCTGGAATGAGCTGTCGCTGTCGACGGTGAAAAACGCCGATGACGGGCAGACGTATTTCGTTGGCGTGCAAAAGGATGTGACGGTTCAGGTCAAGGCTCAGCAGCGGGTTGCGCAACTGGAAGCACAAGTCGCCGCCCTGCAAACCGAGCTCGCGGCGTTGAAAGCGACGAACGGCGAAAACAAAACAGCGAACTAATTGTCATTAACTACAATCACCAATGACTTTGTAACTACTTCTTACGAGCCAACCATGCAACGCGACGCCCTCCTGACCCAGGATGAGCTGGATTTTATCCAGACCATGCAGCACAACCCGCAATTGAACGTGCGGGATGCGACGTCGAGTCTGCTGGTTAATGGTGGTTCGCAGATCCGTGACTTGCTCACGCGCCTGGCCGCTCACGAGCAAGTCACCATTCAGGCCAACTTCGAAAATCAGCAAATGACCTTTCCGCTGCACCTGGTGGAAGACGAGTTTCATGCGCTGCATTTGCGCCTCGGCGTACCGAGCATTTACGAAGATGGCCCGATGGTGCGGCCGTGGCGACTGACACTCGAAGAACCCGTTGCACTGGAAAACGCCAAGGGCCAACCGGGCACAATGTGGGTGCACGAGGTTTCGCATAAAGGCGTGCTGCTGGAAATGCGCAACAAGACCAAGCCGCCCAAACATTTCGCGCTGTGGTTCAGCCCTTCCGGTTATGAGCGAATTTCGCTACGCGGGAATTTCGAGCGGGAAACCGAAAGCGGTTTCTACGCTTACGAACTCAGCCAGACCGATGCGGATGAAACCGAGCGTTTGCGCCAGTTCATCCTGCAACAACATCGCTTGACGCACCCTGCCCTGCACACCTGATTTTCAGGTATCGAGCTTGCCCGCCAGCATCTGTGTCAAACGCTGACGCATCGTCGCCCCTTCGTTGCCAATGCATCCGATTGACGTTCCCGCCAGGCTCTCCTGCGCAAGGTCGGAGGCATCCCCCGCCAGCAACAACTGACAATCGAGACTCAAGGCCAACCGGTTCAAGCGCCGCGGCAATTCCGGAGCCGGTGCGTGATTGGAAAACAGCACCAAAGCGTGCGGTTTGATCTTTTCGCACACCAGGGTCAGTTCGTCGAACGGTTGTCCGGTGGTCAACACCCGCACACCCGAATCACTGCTGCTGAGAAACAGTGCCGCGACCAGCAGCTCCAGTTCCCGACACTGGCCAGCCAGAGCACTGACAATGATCTTGCGCGGTTGCGCGCCGCGCAGTGCAATGATTCTCTGCAATGCGCGCGTGCGCAGATAACCGTCGAGAAACAGCCATTCACTGGTTTGCCCGAAAGCGTCCTGACGCTGCAGCAGTTGCCGCCACAGCGGCATCAGAATGTCCTGAAACACCACGGGCAACGCGTACGAGGAAAAGATCTGACCGTAGACCCGGTCCAGTTCGGCATCGTCGAAAGCGCTCACCGCCCGCTGCACCTGAAGCTGCCATTGCTGGTAATCGGCCTGCACCAGATCATCGGGAATGAAGTGCGCCAATACCTTCAATGGCTCGGTCTTCGCCAGGATCTTGCCGACCTTGCTGACCGCCACGCCTCGATCGATCCACTCGACGATGCTGCGAACGCGCTCGATTTCGGTCATTGAATACAACCGATGCCCACTTTCGGTGCGTGTTGGCTGAATCAAACCATAACGTCGCTCCCACGCACGTAGCGTGACCGGGTTGACGCCAGTCAGCCGCGACACTTCACGTATGGGAAACAAATCTTCGCGCTCGAGCGCAACAGATGCCTGCGAAGCAGGGCTTATGTCCGTCATGACAGGCATTGTGCGATCTACGTCCTTGTGGATTTTGGATCCCATTCTACTCTCGATGCCCTGTTTAGGTTCAAGCGATGATATGCGACGAAAGTCACTGGTTTAATCATTAAAATCGGGAATAATCCTTGCTTGCAAAAAAACGCTGGCCTCTACCCCCGGCCTGCGTCTGGCGAAACTCCTACCCGGAGCGATGCACTCGAAATACGGAGATACACAATGTCTACTTCCCCCGTCACGCTGATGGTTGCGCGTCGCGTCGCCGATGGCCGCTATCAGGATCTGATCGCCTGGCTACGTGAAGGCGAACAACTGGCCACTGACTTTCCCGGTTATCTGGGCTCCGGCGTGCTCGCGCCACCGCCCGGCGATAACGAGTTTCAAATCATTTTCCGTTTTGTCGATGAGCAGACCCTGCATGCGTGGGAGCACTCGGCCTCGCGCACCGCCTGGCTGGATCGCGGTTCCGATCTGTTTGCCCATCCGAAGGAGCACCGCGTCAGTGGCATTGAAGGCTGGTTCGGCGCCAACGTCATCGGTCAGCGTCCGCCGCGCTGGAAACAGGCGGTGGCGATCTGGCTGGCTTTCTTCCCGGTATCGCTGCTGTTCAACTTCGTCCTGGGCCCGCTGCTGAATGAAATGAGTCTGCTGCCGCGCGTGTTGATCAGCACGGCGTGCCTGACGCCGCTGATGGTTTATTTCTTTATTCCGCTGTCGACGCGATTGCTGGCTAACTGGCTGAACAGTGTTCCAACACAGCCTTTGCCTGCCGCGCCCTCAACGCAAAACCAGTGAAACCCCGTGGGAGAGGGCTTGCTCGCGAATGCGTTGTGTCATTCAGCATTGAAGGTGACTGACATACCGCGTTCGCGAGCAAGCCCGCTCCCACATGAAGCCCGTTCTGCACCAGAACTCGCGCCGCTGTTATAGTTTTTGCTCTAACTGCGATGCGAGCCGTTCATGACCCCCACTTCCGCCCCGATTCTGATCACCGGCGCCGGCCAGCGTGTCGGTCTGCACTGCGCGCAGCGATTGCTTGAAGACGGCCATCGCGTCATTTTCACTTACCGCAGCGAACGGCCCGGCGTGCAAACGCTGCGCGATCTTGGCGCCATTGGCGTGTTCGCGGATTTCTCCAGCGAAGCCGGCATTCTGGCCTTCATCAGCGAACTGAAAACCTATACCGACAGCCTGCGCGCAATCGTGCACAACGCCTCCGAATGGCTGGCAGAAACCCCGGACAACGAAGCCGAAGCATTCAGCCGGATGTTCAACATCCACATGCTCGCGCCCTATCTGATCAACCTGCATTGCGCCGACCTGCTCAGGCAATCGACGCCCGCGGACATCGTCCATATCAGCGACGATGTCACCCGCAAAGGCAGCAGCAAGCACATCGGCTATTGCGCCAGCAAAGCGGGGCTCGACAGCCTGACCCTGTCTTTTGCTGCTCGCTATGCACCGGCAATCAAGGTCAACGGCATCGCGCCCGCCCTGTTATTGTTCAATCCCGACGACGACGCGGCGTACCGTGCCAGGGCGCTGGCCAAATCCGCGCTGGGCATCGAGCCCGGCAGCGAAGTGATCTACCAGAGCCTGCGCTATCTGCTCGACAACCCGTATGTCACCGGTACGACCCTGACCGTCAACGGCGGAAGGCATATCAAGTAGTCGCCTCGCGAGGATGTTCAATGACCCGCTCCCTGTCCGAGAATTACCGCGAAATCCTCATCGGCCTCGGTGAAAACCCCGACCGCGAAGGGTTGCTCGACACGCCGACGCGCGCGGCCAAGGCCATGCAGTATCTGTGTCACGGTTACGAACAGAGCGTCCACGACATCGTCAATGGCGCGTTGTTTGCCTCGGACAGTGACGAGATGATCATCGTCGCCGACATCGAGTTGTACTCGTTGTGCGAACATCACCTGCTGCCCTTCATCGGCAAGGCCCATGTGGCTTATATTCCGACGGGCAAGGTGCTGGGGCTGTCGAAGATCGCGCGACTGGTGGACATGTTCGCCCGGCGCCTGCAGATTCAGGAAAACCTCACCCGGCAGATTGCCGATGCGGTGCAACAGGTCACCGATGCCGCCGGCGTCGCGGTGGTCATCGAGGCCCGGCACATGTGCATGATGATGCGCGGTGTCGAGAAACAGAATTCGACCATGAACACCTCGGTCATGCTTGGCGCCTTTCGCGAGTCGAGCAACACCCGCCAGGAGTTCCTGCAATTGATTGGACGGAGCAAGTAAATGCCACAACTTCAACCGGGAATGGCGCGCATCCGGGTCAAGGATCTGCGCTTGCGCACCTTTATCGGGATCAACGAGGACGAGATCCTCAACAAGCAGGATGTGTTGATCAACCTGACCATTCTGTATGCCGCGCAGGAAGCAGTGCGTGACAACGATATCGACCATGCGCTGAATTACCGCACCATCACCAAAGCGATTATTGCGCACGTCGAGGGCAACCGTTTCGCACTGCTCGAACGGCTGACGCAGGAACTGCTCGATCTGGTGATGAGCAACGGTTCGGTGCTGTACGCCGAAGTCGAAGTCGACAAGCCGCATGCGCTGCGGTTTGCCGAATCGGTGTCGATCACCCTCGCCGCCAGCCGCTGAGCGTGTCTGGCGCATTGGCCGCCAGACTTTTATCATCCGCGCCACGAATTGACTGCACAGAGCCCATCATGACCGAGCAACAACGCCTCGAACTCGAAGCCGCCGCCTTCCGCCGGCTGGTCGCCCACCTGGACAGCCGCAAGGACGTGCAGAACATCGACCTGATGAACCTCGCCGGGTTCTGCCGCAACTGCCTGTCGAAGTGGTACAAGGCCGAAGCCGACGAGCGCCAGATCGAGGTCAGCCTCGACTACGCCCGCGAAGTGGTTTACGGCATGCCGTACGCCGAGTGGAAAGCCCAATATCAGCAAGAAGCCAGCGCCGATCAGCAAGCGGCGTTTGCCAAAGGAAAAACCCATGAGTGACCTGAACACCCTGCGCGCCAGCCTGAAGAGCGGCGAGCATGCCTTCGCCGACACCCTCGCGTTCATCGCCGCCGGTTACGATTATCAGCCACAGGCATTCAATAACGGTGGCGTGGAAAACGCGGCCGGGCAGAACGAAGGTTCGTGCAAGACCCTGGGTCTGGCGTTGCTGGAAGGCCTGAGCGATGAAGAAGCGCTGCTGGCATTTGGCGAACATTACCGTTCGGTAGTGGCGACGCCTGAGGGCAGCGATCACGGCAACATTCGTGCGTTGATCCAGCACGGTCTGGCCGGTGTGAAATTCACCGCCCACCCCCTGACCCGCCGCTAACTTCAGCTGCAACCCAATTCCTGTGGGAGCGAGCCTGCTCGCGAATACGGACTGACATTCGACATTGATGTCGACTGAAACACCGCATTCGCGAGCAGGCTCGCTCCCACATTGGAACTGTGTTGAACCTGAAACTCGGGCATAAAAAAACCGGCCAATTGGCCGGTTTTTTTGCGTCTGCGATTTAGAACGAAGCGTTCTGCAGACCGTCCAGGTAACGCTCGGTATCCAGTGCCGCCATGCAGCCGGCGCCGGCCGAGGTGATGGCCTGACGGTAAACGTGGTCAGCCACGTCGCCGGCGGCGAAGATACCTTCGACGCTGGTTGCAGTCGCATTGCCGTCACGGCCGCCCTGCACCACCAGATAACCGTCTTTCAGGGTCAGCTGGCCTTCGAACAGCGAAGTGTTCGGGGTGTGGCCGATGGCGATGAACACGCCGTCGACGGTGATTTCGTCGAAGCTGCCGTCGTTGTTCTTCAGGCGCGCACCGGTCACGCCCATGTTGTCGCCCAGGACTTCGTCGAGGTTGGCGTTCAACTTGAGGATGATCTTGCCTTCGGCGACGCGAGCGTTGAGCTTGTCGATCAGGATCTTCTCGGCGCGGAAGGTTTCGCGACGGTGGATCAGGGTCACGGTGCTGGCGATGTTGGCCAGGTACAGCGCCTCTTCAACAGCGGTGTTGCCGCCGCCGACCACTGCCACAGGCTTGTTGCGGTAGAAGAAACCGTCGCAGGTCGCGCAAGCGGAAACGCCTTTGCCCATGAACGCTTCTTCCGACGGCAGCCCCAGGTAACGCGCGCTGGCGCCGGTGGCGATGATCAGGGCGTCGCAGGTGTAGGTCGCGCTGTCGCCGGTCAGGGTGTACGGCTTGGCGGCGAAGTCCACGGCATTGATGTGATCGAAAACGATCTCGGTTTCAAAGCGCTCGGCGTGCTCGCGCATCCGCTCCATCAGCACAGGACCGGTCAGGCCGTGCACGTCACCCGGCCAGTTGTCGACTTCGGTGGTGGTGGTCAGTTGACCACCAGCCTGCATGCCGGTGATCAGCAGCGGCTTGAGGTTGGCACGCGCGGCATACACCGCAGCGCTGTAACCGGCAGGGCCGGAACCCAGAATAATCACTCGCGAATGACGGACTTCAGACATGACCTGCTCCTGTTGACCGGGCCGAATAAACTGGCGCGGAACGCCGGACTGCCGGCGGGAATAAAAAAGGACTGTGGATAACCTTGGGGAAGGCGTGAGCTCGACAGTCCTGTAAAAAGTTGGGTGCAGCGTATCGAGGGGGGCAAGATTAAGGAAATACGGTTTAACAATCCAGCTCATAGGTCGTCTCTATGCCGACGTACTGACGAGCTGGACGTCCGACGATCTGGATCACTCATCCACACCGGCGCCTGTTTTCTGCCGACTGCTACGTTTAGCGTTGGCAGCTCTCGGCAAAAATCGGTTGCTGGAGATAACTCGAACACCACAAAAAACCACTTCTCTTAAAGGGAAAAACTTGCAGATTTTAGTACCTGAATTTCCCTGTAATTTTAATAGCCACTATATAGCCATGATGCGCAAGAAGTTGCGCAACTGCTCATAATAAAACACCCCCTGAAACCGCTACAGACCTTACAGCCAAAGGGCTGTAGCCAAGTGCGCAAGAAGTTGCGCAGTACTGCGCAACTTCTTGCGCACTTTTCGCGGGTTCTGCCTGTCCAACTAACCTGCACGGATGAGGTAATTCACTTAAATCCTTGATCCGAAATGACTATCGAATCACTGGCACGAAAGTTGATATCTCAGAACTTACACGGACAGGCAATAGTGCTTGTTTAACGTGTCACTTCGAGCAAGGAGAGCATTCCCATGGCAACACCAGCGTACATGTCGGTCACTGGCGAAAAACAAGGTCTGATCACTGCCGGCGCTTTTACCGCCGACTCGGTTGGCAACACTTTTCAAGAGGGCCACGAAGACCAGGTCATGGTTCAGGCTTTCAGCCACGACGTGATCATCCCGCGTGACCCGCAATCCGGTCAGCCAACCGGTCAGCGCGTACACAAGCCAGTTGTGATCACCAAGGTCTACGACAAGGCTTCGCCTCTGCTGCAAGCTGCTCTGACTTCGGGCGAGCGCATGAGCGAAATCGTTATCCAGTGGTTCCGTACTTCGGCTCAAGGTACCCAAGAGCACTACTACACCACCAAACTGGAAGACGCGATCATCGTCGCCATCAACAACAAAATGCACAACTGCCAGGATCCAGGCAACTCGCACTTCACCCACCTGGAAGAAGTGCAGTTCACCTACCGCAAAATCACCTGGACCCACGAAGTATCCGGTACTTCGGGTTCCGATGACTGGCGTGCTCCAGTCGTTTAATTACGGCTGATCGCTTCACACATCGGCCAGCTCTGCTGGTCGATGTGATGGATGTCTTGCAGAGTTGATGTGCGGACTCTCTTTCTCACCTGACCAAGGAACAGTTCAATGCGTCAAAGGGATTTGAAGTTCACGTTTTCCGTGTTGTCAGGGCAGATGGAGTTCGAGGTCGTAGAGTTCACGCTGGAGGAAGCCGTTTGTGAACCTTTTCGACTCAGCATCGAGTTGGCCAGCCACAACCCGAACATCGATTTCGGCAAGGTTCTCGATCAGCCCTCACTACTCACGATCTGGCAGGGCGGCACGGTCGTGCGCCATGTCCACGGGCTGGTGTCCAGCTTCACACAAGGCAAAACCGGCTTTCGCCGCACGCGTTATCGCGCCGTTGTCGAACCACAACTCGCTCGCCTCGCCCTGAGTTCCAACTGGCGTATTTTTCAGCAGAAAAACGTGCCGGACATCATCAAGTCCGTGTTGAGCGAGCACGGCATCCTCGACTATCAGCAACACATCAACAGCGAACATTTGCCGCGCGAATACTGTACGCAGGTCGGCGACACCGACTTGTACCTGTTCGATCGGCTGTCCAGTGAAGAAGGCTTGTTCTATTTCTTCAAATGCAATGAAAGCACTCACACGCTGATCCAGGGCGACAAACTCTATGTGCAGGAGCGTATTCAAGGCGCTCCGGTGCTCTACACCACTGAACCTGCAGCGGATGCCACGCAACCCGTCCTCTATGCGTTCAGTTACACCGAGAACGTCCGCACGGCCGAGCAGACCCAACGCGACTACACCTTCAAGCGCCCGACCTTCGACCAGCAGCAGAACTTCGCCGGCGATGATTTGCAACATCAAACGCCTAACTACGAACGCTATGACTATCCGGGCCGCTACAAGGCCACCGCTGCCGGTAAACCCTTCACCCAGAATCGCTTGCTGGGGCACCGTGGCGACGCGCGGATCGCCGTTGTCGAAGGCGACGATCCGCGCCTGATCCCGGGTTTCTCTTTCCAGCTCACCGGCCACCCCCGAGAAGATTTCAATCGCTGGTGGCGCTCGCTGAGGATCACTCACAAGGGCATCCAGCACGCCAGTCAGGAAGAAGAGTCCGCCGGTGCCGATGTCGGCGTGAGTTATGACTTTGTCGCAGAGATCGTTTGCGAAGAAAC
This sequence comes from Pseudomonas sp. Seg1, assembly GCF_018326005.1. NCBI lineage: Bacteria > Pseudomonadati > Pseudomonadota > Gammaproteobacteria > Pseudomonadales > Pseudomonadaceae > Pseudomonas > Pseudomonas sp. Seg1. Next base: position 1,111,205 of record NZ_AP021903.1, on the reverse strand, counting down.
CGAATGGCGCACCCCGCCGATGCCCAAACCGATTGTCGACGGGCCGCAAATTGCGACGGTGACCGGGCCGGACGGGGAAGAGATCTACACGGATGAATTTGGTCGGGTAAAGGTCCAGTTCCCATGGGACCGGGAAGGCAAGAACAACGAATTCAGCTCCTGCTGGGTGCGCGTGGCGCAGAACTGGGCGGGCGCGGACTGGGGCCATATGGCGATCCCGCGCATCGGCCAGGAGGTCATCGTCGATTACCTGGACGGCGACTGCGATCAGCCGATCATTACCGGTCGCACGTACCGGGCAACGAACATGCCGCCTTACCAACTGCCCGATCACAAGATTCTCAGTACCATCAAAAGCAAGGAATACAAGGGCACTCGGGCCAACGAACTGCGCATTGACGACACTACCAAGCAGATCAGTGCTGCCTTGATGAGTGATCACGGCAGCACCGCATTGCATCTGGGTTACCTGACGCATCCGCGGCCGAGCGGTGGTGAGCCGCGCGGCGAAGGTTTCGAGTTGCGCACCGACGAACACGGCGCGCTGCGGGCGGCCAAAGGTCTGCTGCTCAGTACCGAGGAGCAAATGAACGCCAGCGGCGGCCACCTCAATCGCGGCTCGGTCATACAGGTACTGGAAGCAGCGTTGAAACTGGCCAAGGACTTGGGGGACTACGCCCAGGACAACCAGGGTGTCGGCCATGACAAGGCACCGCAGAAAACCCTCAGCGATGCGGTTCGCGACCTGGGCAACGGCGCGAACGACGAGTCGGGCAAGACCAACGGTGGCAATCCGGCGATTGCCATGAGCGGTGAAGCCGGCATTGCGGCGGCATCCCCCAAGAGCATCACGGTGGCAGCGGGTGAGCATATCGACACCATTGCCCAACAGAATCAGCAACAGACCTCGGGGCAGAAGTTTGTGCTCAATGCCGGGAGCGACCTGGGGATGTTTGCCCACAGCGGCGAAATGCGCCAGATCACCCACCAGGGCCCAATGCTGTTGCAGGCGCAGAAAAACAACATCCGCCTGGAGGCGGATCAGAGTGTGGAAGTCAGCGCGAGCAACCAGCATGTGCTGGTGTCGGCGAAAGAGCACATCACCCTGATGTGTGGCGGGGCCTACATCACCCTCAAGGGCGGCAATATCGAACTGGGCATGCCCGGCAACCTGATCGTCAAAGCGGCCAAGCACAGCCTGCTCGGTGCGACCAGCCTGGAAGCCGAACTGCCGAAATTCAAAGTCGGCGATACCCAGCGACGCTTCATGCTCAAGCAGATCGACGGGACGTCGGCGATGCCCAACATGCCGTACAAAATAACCCTGTCCGATGGCGAAGTGGTCGAAGGCGTGACGGATGCTCAGGGCGCCACACAGTTGCTGCAGAAAGATGTGATGAGCATTGCCAACGTCGCCATGCTCAAGCCGCCCGCCCCCGCAGCGGCAGGCGCGGCGGGAGGAGGCGCAGGGGCAGCCGCCAGTGCGGCCGATGCTGGTGCTGCTGACGAGGCGGAGGAAATTGTGCAGTTTTTTGAATTCAAGGATGACCAGGGTGGTCCCGCGCCACACCACTTCAAGGTGATGTCCGCCGGGGAAGTCGTGGCCGAGGGATCCGGTGATCGCACGCCTGACTTCCCCGCTGACATGGAGCTGGAGCTGGAGTCGTGGCCGGTAAAGGAGACACAAAATGCCTGATCTCATCACGCCACAGGTGCGCAAACTCGCGGCCATCGGATATGGCGAAGCCTCGACGGACAACAATCCGCAGGAAGTCCGCGGCATTTGCTTTACGGTGACCAACCGTATGCGCGCGTGGGGGCTGGCCGACGTCGCCAGCCTGCTCAAGGAGACCGGGGACAGTTATATCGTTGCAGCGCGGGGCAAGAATGAGCGTTACAACCAACTCATGGCGGCTTCGGAAGCGGACATCAATGCAGATCCGAACATGCGCTCGGCAGTGGAGAGTGCGCGGGATGCTCTCGCCCAGCGCGGCAATGATCCCTCCAATGGTGCTTACTGGTGGGATGGCATCGATATCAAGGATTCGACCAACCCCCGACACTCGGACGGGTTCCACTACGGCTCCCCCTCGCACAACATTTTCGGTGTTGCGCAAGTCTCGAAGCCGGAAAAAATCACCTACTGGAAGCAGCTCAACAAAAAGACCAACACCATGGTCAATGTCCGCGAGCGGGGGCGTTATAACCACGTATACCGGTCCACTGCCGCCATCGGCAAAACGATCTTCTGGACCACCAATCCGGAGTACATCAAGGCAACCGGCGCCAAGGAATATCGATGAGCAAACTCACCCGTTGTCTGAGCCTGTTTCTCGTTGCGGGCCTACCCTTTCTGGCGCAGGCCGCCCCGGTACAGTTCACCGATTACCGTGCGTTCTATCGGTCGCTGGGCGACAACCTGTTCGCCGGAGACGGCAGCGAGCTGGCCAGGCCTTGCTCTGAATCGCCAAGGCATTGCCTGTGGGTCAACGCCATGCGCCCGGCATTTGAACGTTTTGAGGATGCGCAGTGGAGCGCGCCCGACGAACTGAAGCTCGACCCGCCCAAAGGCACACCCGTCATTGTCTTTGACGGAGAGGCCCTGACGGTCGGCAAACAACGTTGGCCGCTGCGCGAGGCGGTCAACCTCGCCTCGCCGCAATGGCCCGTCGGTGACCCCATCGATCCGGAAAACGTGGCGACCGCCACGGCTTGGCGCCAAGGCGCCTCAACGTGCCTGGAGTTGCATTACGTCAGCAGTGGCTACGGTAGTCGCTATCCCTTGGTGTTGCTGGTACACGAGCAGCATCTCTACGCGTTACCGCGACTTTTCTCATCTTGCTCGGCCATTCGCAAGGCGCCCGGCAATCAGTTCAGCTATCCGGAAAACGCATACCTTGGGGCAGAGCTGGAAAACAATCCGACCGGGCTGCAAGTGGATTACCGGGTACCCCAAGCAAAAAAACCGGTGGTGCAGTACCTGTTGCACTTCCCGAATCAGGGCGATCCCTTCGTTTTTGAGGCGCAGCGCCAATAGGCGCCAGCGGACAAATCCGTCATGACCTTGCCCCCACGCGCAGACCAATGGAATTTTCAAGGAGGAAATGGGCGATGACTGATCCTACCCAGCCGAAAAAGATCGCTTCCAGCCAATCGATCACCATGCCCAGCGGTGGCGATATCCACCTGATTCCACCACCACCGAAGCCCTGTGTGACGATCCTCGTGCACGGCGTCAACGACCTGGCGGGTTGCTACGCACGTATTGAGCAGGGTCTGTGCGCGGGGCTGAACGAACGTCTCGATATGCCACGTACCTTCCCCAACGGCGCGAACAACCCGGGATACCTGTTGCCGGCCAGCTACAGTGTGCCCGACGATGATGACGGCAAGGCCATTAACCCTGACGCCGTGTACTTTCGTCGCAAGTCAGGAACCACTAGCGAGGGATGCCAGCCGCGCAGTGTGGTAGTGCCATTCTATTGGGGGTTTCGCGAGGAAGAGGCGTTCATTCAGAAAGACGAGAAGCACGGTCAGTGGCTGGATCGAGATGGCAACCGCCTGGACAAGGCCGGTACCAAGGAAGGCGGCCAGTTCGCCAACGCCACCACCAACCTGCCGGATATGTGGGGCAAGGGTTTCAACGGCATGCTGCTCGGATTCATTTCCCTGAACAGGATCGGTGGCACACTGACCCACCCGTTGTTTTCAGCCGCCGGTCGGCGCTACATGGTGCTGGCTGCCATGCGCCTGGCCATGTTGATCAAGATCATTCACAAACGCCATCCGAACGATACGATCAACGTGGTTGGCCACAGTCAGGGCACGCTTCTTACGCTGTTGGCCCATGCTTTCCTCAAAGAAGACGGTGCCAAACCCGCCGATGGCGTGGTCATGCTCAACTCACCCTACAGCCTGTTTCAGCCCAATATGGATAAAGTCCAGAAATTGGGCGGTCAGCAAACGACCGGCGCGCGCATCGCTACGCTCAACGGCATCTTGCAATTCATCGCGGGCAGCCCTAATCCGGTGCCAGCCCTATCGGGCGTAGCCCTGAAAAACAAACAGGGCTACGGCGCGATTGGCGGACCTGGCTGGACGGGTACATCAGCATGTCAAACCACGATCCGTGGAGAAAAAATCACCTTCAATGAACGTGACAACCGCGGCTGCACTTTTCTCTATTTCACCCCTCAGGATCAGGTTGTGGGCCTGAAGAACGTCCAGGGTATCGGTTGGCAGGGTATCGGCGAGGAGGTCGATGGCCAGCCCGCGCGCAAGATCCTTCCGCAACGTTTCCATCAACGGGTATTTACCCTGCGCAAACGTAAAGGCGAAAAAGAACCCGTCGGTAAACATGTGCCTCCTTACGTCTACCTATTGCGCCAGGACAGTGAGCAACCATGGGAAGACACCGGACTGGGCTTCATGGACCGGATACCCAATGGTAGCCTGGACAAGGGCGCCAGCGTGGTATTGACCGCACCTCAATTACCGGTACCGGGTGACGTGAACTTTGCTAACGACGGCGTCGTCACCGCCCCTGGAGAGCAATCAAAAAGCGGGGTGTACCAGGTCAAGGACAAACTGGATCCTGTCGATGCTTCGATCGGCGTGGCCAATGGAGGCTGGGAGCCAGAAAACCCACGCCGCAGCCGTCAGGAGACCATGGAAGAGGCCTTGGCTTTCCAATATGGACAAGACATCAAGAGCGTTGAAGAGGCCCGCAACAAGGGCAAGGACGCCTCGCAGTGGGCTCATGTGTTTGCCGCTCGGTCTCAAGGCAATGGCATGGTTCTGATCACTCGCGGGGAAACGCCTTATGAGGCGCGGCTACGTCTCCAAGGCGAGGAGTACTCGGAAGCTCAGTCCTTTCACTCATCCATTCCCAACAACCCTGAACATAGCCGACAAGTGCTGGCCTATGACGTGGCAATTGGTGCAGGTGAGAGCGTTGATGATGCGACCTTTTATGCGTATCTGTGTCGTGTTGCGGATTGGCGACTGGATTGTGGGAGCACCCGCGCCAGAGGGAGGGCCCAGGCTGACGCGGAATTACAGAGTGACGGACCGGATGACGATGTGGAGGCGCTTTATCTTCAGGATGAAAATAAACCGCTGATCGACGCCACGGTGATCTATCGAAAGAGTGGCAAGCTGCCTGACGCTGTGAATGATCAAATGCCCGCATTGGTGGCCACGCAGACCCGGACTGAACTGAAGAATGGCGAGCCCATTCGTTTTGGTGGTGTCCCTTGATGCGCGAGCTACTTACGTACCTGTCTTTCACCAGCCTTCTGCTGACCAGTCATCTGGCTCAATCGGCTGAACATTTATTGACGGCTAGCCGTTGCTTTGTCAGCCCGGCTTCGCCCGTGGCTTCCTATACTTCGGCCAAGGAGGCCGCCGCCATGCCTGCTGATACTCGTTACCGCGCCCCTGCCACTTCGCCTCGCCTGGAAACACTCGATGTGCTCAGCATCGGAATGAGCCTTGACGTCTACCGCCAAGGCCAGGCCTGGCAAACCCTGCAAGAACAAAATGCCAGACAATCCGAAGCCCTGCACGTCGGCAGCATCCTGCCCATGGACCCGAAGAAGTACCCGGTAACCGCCGATGACAAGGATGCCGCCTCTGAGAAGAGGGAGGCAGATGCCTTGGAGCTGGGCTTGCGCGATTTCCTGGAGAAATGGCCCATTCCGACCGTGACCGTGGTTCGTGGCTGGAAACCCGATACACCGAATCTGCGCTTTACGCCTGAAAGAACCCGGAAAAGCCTGTCGGTGATGGTCAATGACCTGCGCGGCCCCGCCGGGTTGCACTGGCATCGCATTCGTAATATGCAGGACGGAATTGTCTGCAGTGATACCCCCGAAGATTTACTGGAGACGTTGTTCCAGACCTTCGAGCACAATCCAGATTTGCCGGCACTGCTGGTCTACGCCAATGAAGGCTTCAACATGGCCTTGGCGTTGAGCACGAAAGGTAATAAACCCATCGGCCTCGGCACCGGGCCGCGACAACCCGGCGAACTCACCGACTCAATGGTCGCCTTGGTCGTCGGCCGTCCCGAGCGCGTGGAATGGCTGCGTTATTACGCCCAGTTCGCGAAGGTGAACGAGAACAAGATCGACCCGGAATTCTCCGGTTGGGGCGCACGTAAACCAACTGTGGAGTTCCAACCGTCGGAGTTCATTCCTCAACCATGGACTCAACGCGCTTTCGAGCAATGGGACGCACTGCCCGTGCTGGCCAAACTGCATCGACCAGTCACCGTGTCGCTGCTACGGCCTGACAACGGAGAACGCCTCAAGCGCGAAGCCTTGACCGTCAAACTGGCCGCAGGCTGGAAAAGCGCTACTGACGGGCTCCCTCAAAAACCGGCTCGAGTTTTCTTTGATGGTGGCTTGAACACCACACCTCTGGCTGAACTGCTGCCAGCGCTCACCGCCGCGCACAGTCCGCTAGACCTGCTCGATTCGCGCGAGAGCTACGATTTGACCCAGCGCTTGGGCGACACTGGCTCGGCCTCGCCGTTTGTCGGCCTCACCCTGGCAACGATGGCCAGTTATCTGAACGCGGACACCAGCGTGGTCATTCCGATGCGCCGCCCTGACCAGGCAACGATCATTGCCGTGACCTCGCCAACGCCCGGCAAAAAGCCTTCAGGCAATGATCATTTCGGCGTCAACCTGATGCCACAGACCGCGAGCACCGAGGAGCCGCCAGCCGCACCGAATGCCCATTCGGCGCCAAAAATGCATGTCATTGAACAGGATCACACGCTGGAAGAATTCCTCGCCGACCAGAAACCGAAAACCAACTGGATGGACGATCTCTAGGAGGCCTGCTGCCATGGACATCATTCGGCTCGGCGACTCCACCAGTCATGGTGGCACCGTTCTTGAAGCTTTCAACCAGACGGACCTGAACGGCAAACCCATGTCCGGTGTTGGTCATAAGGTGGTTTGCCCACTGTGCAAAGGGGTTTTCCCGATCACGCAGGGCAGCGCCCTGCTGGATGTCGGCGGCATCGCAGTGGCGCTTCACGGGATGAAAACCGCGTGCGGCGCCAGCCTGATTGCCAGCAACCCCAAGGGCGAAGCTGCAAGTTGAAAACGTGGGGCGTTCTTTACGTCTGCGCTGCTGCCCGGGAAACAAGCTGGATCAACGGTTCTTGTTCACCCCCGACCAGAGCAGCGAGGGCAGCGTCCGTGAGTCCAGCAACGTTTCATCAGCCGTAACCAGACGCGGGAGAACATGCCAGGGATGGTTGGCACTGCGGTGATGATGCAGGTGCAGATTGATGTGATAAGGCCAAATGAAAAACCGCCCGACGCACCCGACTTTCCAGGCATATGTCCATTCCCGCCAACCGGGGGTGACGTCTGGTCCGCCACTGTGCTCGGCAATGCTGCGGATTTTCTGCAGCAGGGTGCCCAGCGTGGCCAGTGGCACCAACCAGAAAAAAACCATCAGCAAGAGCGTCTGGGCGGACGTTTGCCAAGCGATGAAAGATAAAAGGAACAGCCAGATCACGCCGGCAGCCAATGCCGGCCGGGTCATCTTCGGTGATGCTCCGCCCGCCGCCTTATAGGCGCGCAGATTGCGCAGCGTGTTGATCAACAACAGATCCCCGAGCAATTGTCGCAGCAACAATTTGCCGCTCAGTGGACGGAAATCCCAAGGCTGGCGGTGATACAAAAAGCGGCGCTCCGGGTCGTTGGCGGTTCCGGTCTGTTGATGATGTTCGAGGTGCAGGGGCCGATAGAATTCCACCGGGACCATTCCCGGCACACCGATTGCCAGGTTGATCAGAAAGTCGTTGAGCGTGCGATGACGGGTCAGGTGATAGTGCGTCGCGTCGTGGTACAGGATGAACAGCGCATGTTGGCGCGCGGCAATCACCACGAAGGCCACGCCATACAGTCGCCAGTCCCCCACGTACAGGGCGATGCGCAACGTGACGATGATGCACAGCCATTCCAGCAGGATCGCCGCCATGCTGCGCAGATCCACTTTCAGGCGCTTGAGCATGACGGTGAACAGGCCTGCCAAGCCGCCGATCGCAGCGCCATACACCACGTCGAGCAGCACGTGCTGGCCCGTCGTCAACACGGTAATCCCCAGCACCACGCTCCACAGACTGAAGAGCCAGGCCGTACGGACGCGCAGGCAAGCGAGGACAACGCTGATCGCCACCGGCAAAGCCAAGTGCCCACTGGGCGAGGCGGCCAGCGGTGAGTCGAGTTGGTAGAACCACGTGAGCCACTGCGACGAGTTCTCCGGACGCTCGATCATGGTTGGCCAGAACAAGTGGCTCAGCAGGCAGGTTCCGGACGCCACGGCCGCCGCAAAAAAAGCGGGCAACAGCCATTCGCGGCGCCGCCCCAGTAGCACCAGTGCCGGCATGATCAATACATAGCTCAGGTACAGCGGCAAGGTGTAAGGCAGTCGAGCAATGTGCGCGTCAAAACCTGTCGGTTGAATCACCCGCACCGCGCCCATCGGATAGTGCGTGACGAGAAAATACAGCGCGCCAGTGACGACGGTGTAGATCACCAGCCAGAGGAAGGGTCGCGTCACGATCGAAGTATCAAAGTGATGACTGACAAACGTGGATGACATGAATAAGGCGCCTGATAGGTTAGAACAAACTCAATTTTTCATACCGCCATGAACGGCGATTTCTGCTCGGTTATTCAAGGTTTGCACCTTCAGAAAATGACAGCGACGAAAGGAAGTCTACGTTGCATTGACCCTTTCAACTCGCCAAACTCCAGACATCTTGCTTGCGATGCCGAGGATCTCCATGCGTTTGAGCGCAACGTCAGTTGAATGCTCCGATCTGCATCCACATGAAATCAATCGGATGTTCGAGATTTATTCCGCCTCCTACTGCGACATCTCTCGCCCGCAATTTGATCAGGATTTGCAGGACAAGACCCATTGCATCGTGTTGCGTTGCGCGGATCAGACTATCGTCGGTTTCACCACACTCAAACGCTATGAGCGCACGTGGTGCGGGCAATCGATCAGGGTGATTTTTTCCGGCGACACTATCATTGACCGCGAACACTGGGGCAGCCAGCAACTGGCTTTCGCGTGGATGCGCCTGGCCGGTGAGATCTGGCAGGAGCAGCCTGACGTTCCGCTGTACTGGTTTCTGATCTGCAAGGGTCACCGCACCTACCGTTATCTGGCCGCCATGGCGTTGAACTACGCCCCCCGCGCTGGCGTGGTGACGGACCCTGCGGTTAAGGCACTGGCGGATTATCTGGCAGTGGATCGTTTCGGCGAGGCCTATGATCCCGCAACGGGCGTGCTGTCTTTCACAGTGCCACAAGGTCGCTTGACGACCGAGCTGGCACACGTCCCCGCCCCTCACCTGCGCCTGGAAAACGTCGCGTATTTTCTACAGCAGAATCCTCGTTATGCGTCGGGCGATGAGCTGGTCTGTCTATGTGAATTGCACCCCGAAAACCTTCGGCCATTGGCGCTGCGTCTGTTTGCCGCCGTGCAACCATGCTGATCCGCCAGGCCAGCGCGGCGGACAATCGGCAGTTGCTCGATTTTCAGGCGCAGCGGGCCATGCAGGGTGGTTTGCCAATGCGCTTCGATCGCGGGCCGGACTACTTTGCGCTGCACCGTTGTCATGCCAGCGACCATCGCACCTGGCTGGCCGAGAACGAAACCGGTGATCTGAAGGGCATCGCCAGCCTGGTGGTGCGTGAGGGCTATCTTCAGGGCGACATTCAGCCCGTGGCCTATCTGGGTGACCTGCGGCTGGTGCCTGACCGACGCCTGTCGCTGTCGTGGATGGCCGAGGTCAAAGTCCGTCTTGCAGCACTGGCCGGTGAAACGGGGGTGCAGCACGCCTATTGCTGTGTCATCCGCGACAACCGTCTCGCCACCCAGTCACTGCTCGGCGGACGGCGCGCCAATCCACTCGGGCTGGCGCACTGGCGGGGCTACAGCAACGTCGCCGTGTATGCCCAGCGTGGCTGGGGAAGCACCCCGCGAACGCCTGAGCACGTGCGCATCGTGCAAGCGCAGCCGTGTCACGCCGACGCACTTCGCGCGTTTCTAGACCGGGAATCGGCAGATCAGCCCTTCGGCAACGTCTTCAGTGAGGCGCTGTTTGCCAGGCGCCTGGAGACTTGGCCGGACTTCGGCCTCTCGTCATTTCTGCTGGCACTGGACACCCGAGACAACCTGCTGGGCTGCGTCGCGCCCTGGGATGCCGGGCGGATCAAACGCGTGGTGGTTGAGACTTTGCCGCTGACCCACCAGGCCCTGCGCCTCGCGTTCAACACCTGTGCGCCGCTGTTGGGGCGCCCCGCCATTGCCGCGCCCGGCGAGGCGCTGCGCGACGTTTACCTGACCCATTTGCACGTCCGACAACGCGACCCGCAGATTTTTGCGGCACTGCTGGACGCGACGTGGATGCGCGTTCGCGGTCAGTACGCGTTGATGCAACTATGCCTGTATGACCATGACCCATTCTGGCTGGCCATGAAGCGCTATCGCGCCGTGTCCATAGCCATGGACTTGTACACGGCGCCTTGTGTGGGCAATGCCACGGCGTTGACGCCGCAGGATGCCGAGCGCATCCCAGGGTTTGAAATCTATCTCGTCTGAGCGCAACCGTGCAGGACATCCAATAGCGTCAACCAGAAACGCGTGGCGTCAAAGCCACCGCCGCCCAGCACCGGTTGACCATGGTCGAGCCGGGGCAGGCAGATCTGCGGCATGCCCGCGATGCGTTGATGTTCGAGGTAAAACTGGCCGTCATGGGCCCAACCCGGTCGTCGCGCATTGAGGCGAGCATGATGGGTATCGAAGCGCGAACTGGGGACGGCGCTCCAACTGATCACGTGCAGGCATTGCACGTCGGCGGGCAAATGTTTGAGCAGGTCGCTGATGTGCGGGTCGCGCAGACTGCTGATATCCCGCGCGCCAGCGGCCACCCAACGGGTTTTTGCCAACACCCGGCGAAGGCGATCAAACGGGTAGTCGAGGTTCGACTGCCCTGCGCTGCAAGCCAACACGTCATCGATGACTGTGGACGGACCTGTCGGTGGTTGCACCAGCACCACACCGTCACACGCCTGACTCAACAGTTTGTCCTCTGCCAATGCCGCGAGCGCGTCAAGCCCACCCTTGCTGTGCGCCAACACGACAAATCGCTGCCCCTGCCTGAGTCGGGCCGTCAGCACCTGACTGATATGTCGACCTTGCGCCATGACGCCCCGAGAGGAACGCACAGGCATGCGCAAAACCGGATAGCCCCGGCGCCGCAACGTCCGCGCGCAATCCTGAAAACAGCCGGGCAACCATTCGGAAAACAGCCCGGCCACCAGTACCACCAACGTGTCCTGGGAAAGGTTGAGCGTGGGCTTGGGCCAGGACGCGATAAATTGCTCCGTGCAGTCCAGCAATGCGTCGGGCGCGACGAATTCGGTTGCCGGAAAATGCCGTGACCACTCGGCAAATCCCTCAGGTGTCCAGGCGGGTGTCATCGCCGAAGGCCCTTTCATGGTGTGCGCCCAGCGTATTCGTCGAGGGTTTGCCGCGCCGTTGCCAACGCTTCACGGGTGTCGAGATGGTTGGGGTGAAACCCCGGAATGAACCAGGCAAGCCATTTCGGAAACACACGGATCAGTGGGCCGGGTCGGACGAATAACCATGCGAGCAAACGCAGCCATTCGCGCCCGTTGCGACGCTGCCCATCATTGCTTGCCAGTCGGTAAATGAAATACAGGACATCGATGGCAAAGTAGCCCGTCATGATCAGCATGACCCCGCAACGCATCAGGTATCGCCGCAGCAGATTGCTCACTACCACGCCCAGCACATCGTAGGCGACGGCCTTGTGTTCGGTTTCTTCGATCGCATGCCAGCGCCACAGCATGGCCATCTTCGTATCGGCGCCTTCAAGGATCGCGGGATGACGCAAGAGTTGATCGGAGAGGATCGCGGTGAAATGTTCCAGGCTGGCCGTCATGGCCAGGCGCATCACCGGGGAAAATTTGTTGCCCACCTCCTGGCGGCGCATCAGCAGTTGTTCCAGCGCATCAATCGGGGCGCCTTGTGCCGCGAGTAGCTGGTTATACGAACGATGTTCGCGGATATGCGACGCTTCCTGATAAACGAACGCGTCAACGGCCTGGGCCAGCGCCGGATCTTCGTCGATCGCCTTTCGAAAGTGCACGACACTGTCGATGAAGAGTTTTTCGCCAAGTGGAAACATGATCGACAGGCCATCGAAAAAGCGTGTTACATGAGGCCAGCCACGGTACCAATAGCGAGGAACCTGCTCATCAAGTGCAAACCGCAGGGTACGCCGGGGGATGTCTGCACTTACGGATTTTGTCAGCGAGCGTCTGCTGAAAAGGCGTTTTAGATACGACATAAAGTTTTCTGCGGTTCCTCATCGCTCCGCCGCGTCAGCATTTGATCGTTAGCAAAGCGGTCAGGACGGTATACTTTTTCGACTCGAGCATTCTCAAGGACCCCATATGCGCAGTTCCAGTGACATTTCGCAAATGCGTCGTTTCGACGTGGGCAATCTGTGTGTTCTGGCACTGCAGACGCTGGTTTGGGGTATGACCCTGACGTGGCTGTCCCACACCGATGCGGGCGGGCTCAAATGGCTGGTGCTCATTCCGTTTTGTCTGGTCATGCAAGGCGTCTTCTCGATGATGCACGAGTCCTTTCATGGACTGGCGCACAGTCGCAAAAAACTCAACTACTTTGTCATGTGGTGGGCTTCTACCCTGTTTGGTGCTTCGGCCACGCTGATCCATATCAATCACCTGGGTCATCACGTCCGCAATCGCACACGCGCAGAGCTGGCCGACTTTGCAGTTGCGGGTGAGTCGCTGTGGCGCAAACGAATCGAGTACTACTTCGCGGTGCTGGGCGGTATCTGGTTGGCGGCGTTTATCGGCAGTCTTTTATTGCCGGTGCTGCCGGCGCGCATCACGGACAAGTGGTCGCAAACCGCAGAGGTCAACACCTATGCCGCAGCCTTCAAGGACTTCTCCAGCGCCGACTTCAAACGAATCCGCTACGAAGTCATTGCCGGTGTCGCCGCGTGGTTATTGATCGGGCTGTTGCTGGGGTGGACGTGGCACGTTGTGCTCATCACCTATAGCGCTTTTGCATTTTCCTGGTCGTCGCTGCAGTGGGTGTACCACATGCGTACGCCGCTGGATGTCGTCGAGGGCGCCTATAACATGCGCGCCCCGCGACTGGTTCGCTGGGCGTTTCTGAACTTCAACTACAACCTCACTCATCATCGGCACTCGGCCATGCATTGGCAGCAAATGCATGAGGCCTCCAACCTGAAGGAAACCCGGCCACTCTGGTATGGCTGGCTGCTGGTTTTCCTGCCGCCCCAGCGGTTACCCGATGACTTGACGCAACTGGACAAGACCTACTTCTGATGAGCGCCAACATGGATGTCAAACGCGCGCTGTGGCAGACCTTCCTCGAGCACGCCAAGCCGACACTCGATCAATGGCACGCGCAACTCGAGCAACCGCAAGCAACGCAAGAACGCTTATTGCAGCGCCTGCTCGAAACCAATCGTGATTGCGCATTCGGCCGCGCCCACCACTTTGCCCGACTGCAGGACTCGTCGCAGTTTCGCGATAACGTACCGGTCCACACCTACGCACAACTGCAGCCGTGGATCGAGCGCGCTCAACATGAATCCGCAGCGATTCTGACCACCGCCACACCGCTGTTTTTCGAGCGTACGAGCGGCAACAGCGCGCTGCAAAAAGCGATTCCCTATACGCGCGCCTTCCTCGCAGAAATGCACAGCGCGCTGACCGTGTGGCTCGCCGACATGCATCGCCAGGTGCCGGGCATCAGTCATGGCTCGAGTTATTGGTCGATGTCGCCGCCCCTGCAAATGCCCGTCGCCGGGCCCAATGGCATTTGTCTCGGCTCGGCCAGTGATCTGGAGTATTTGAGCGGCAGTCATCTGGCCGGTCTGGCAGGGACGTTGCTGATTCCAGAGTTTAACGGTGCACTGTCGCAATGGCGCCGCCAGACCCTGCTGGCCTTGCTGGCCGATGCTGATTTGAGCTTTATCAGCGTATGGAGCCCGACCTTTCTGACCAGCCTGTTACAGCCACTGTTCGACGCCGAAACACCCGAACAGTTGCAGACGTTTGCATGGCTGGAGGCCGCGCTCCCCGCGCCGCGCCGCTCGGCGTTACGCCGCGCGCGCGCCCAGGGTGACTGCAGCGAGTTATGGCCACGCCTGGCCGCCGTCAGTTGCTGGATGGAAGGTCCGAGTCGCCATTACTTCACGCAACTGGCCGCGCGTTTTCCGCAGGCGCAGTGGCTGCCAAAAAGTCTGTTTGCCACCGAAGGCGTCGTGAGTGTTCCCTTCGGCGACGGACCGGGTTGCCCGTTGGCGATCGGCAGCCATTATCTGGAATTTCTTTGCGAAGACGGCAGCCTGCGCCACGCTCATTCGTTACGTCTGGGCGAAACGGCGCAGGTGCTGCTGAGCACCGGTGGCGGCTTGTACCGCTACGCTTTGGGCGATCGGGTCCGCGTCGTCGGCATGTCGGGCGCCACGCCACGGGTCGAGTTTGTGGGACGTGCCACGGGGACCAGTGATCTGGTCGGAGAAAAACTCGATGAACACGTCGTGCAGAACCTGTTCGAGCGTTGCCCGACCACCCAGGCTGGCGCATGTCTGATCCCCAATGCCTATGCTTCGCCACCGCATTACACGGCGCTGGTGGCGATGTCCCGAGACCTCGATGCCAGTGCTTTGGCGCTGACGATCGAGGCGGCACTGTCCGACGCCTTTCATTACGGCCAGGCACGCCAGCTCGGGCAACTGGGACCGGTGCAGGTGCGCCTGCTCGACGGCGGCGCTGATCAGCTCGCGCAGGTGCTGCAACAGGCGGCGGAGTCGAGCGGCATTCGTGCGGGCGACTTCAAGCCGCGTTCGCTTATCAATCGACTGGAAACAGCCGAAGCCCTTCTCGCTCTGACGGAAAGCTCATGTCGGCACCTTTGAACAACCTCCTCGAGACGCCCGACGATGGCACCCTCGAACAGTGGTATGTGGCGTGCGCACAGAAAGAACTGCGCAAAAACAAACCTTACCGGGCGAAGATTCTAGGCTTGAACCTGGTGCTTTTCCGCCAGCGTGACGGCCAGGTAGCCGCATTGCTCGACCAGTGCGTGCATCGCGGCACGCGCCTGTCGGCGGGCAAGATTGCCGACGATTGCCTGGTGTGCCCTTATCATGGCTGGCGCTACAACGCTCAGGGGCAAGTGGTGCATATCCCCAGCGTCGGCGAGACGTCGTGCTCGTCGACATCCCCCGCGTATCGCTACCGCCAGCGTCACTTTGCGGTGCAGGAACAGGACGGACTGGTCTGGGTCTACACCGGCACGGGTGACCCGCAAAGCAAAACCGTGTTCAAGCTCCCGGTCTACGGCGAAAAACCCTGGCAGTCCTATTTCATGATCAACACCTTCGAGGCCGACGTCGGCAGCCTCGTGCAGAACTTCATGGATGTGCCACACACTGTTTTTGTCCACGAGGGTATCTTCCGTTCCAGCAGCGGGCGAACGATGGAAGCCACGCTGGCGTGTAAAGCGCAGAGCATTGAAGTGACGTATCACGACGACGGCGACAAGATCGGTTTGATGGACTGGCTGAGCAACCCAGACGGCGAGCCGCTGGTGCACACCGATCGTTTTTTTGCGCCCAACGTCACCCGCTGCGACTATCGGTGGGGCGAGCGTTCGGCATTCTTCATCATCAGTCAGATCACGCCCATCGATTCGCGCCAGTCGCGCGTCTACACCTACATCGCCTACCGCTTCCGCTTACCTCGCTGGGTACTGGGCCTGTTGCGCCCTTTCATTCATCTGTACACCCACATCGTGATTCGCCAGGACGTGAAAATCATTCAGGCGCACCGCCAAGGCCTCGACAATGTCGCGGATTTCAAACCGTGCAACGTGCAGGCCGATGCCGTTCATATAGGGGTCGAGCAGCTACTGGCCGCCGTAAAACGCGGAGAAGCGTTACCACCAGCACAACGCCGTGAATCGCGGATTCGCTTCGAGCTTTGAGAGCGGACGGTAAACGATTCACTGACGAATAGCGTTCCTCTGATCTTTGTTACAGTGAATGTCGATCGCTCTGCCGTGCTTTCGCAGCTGTTGCAAAGTCGGTAAGGTCGGCGCGTTTTCCCTATGCTCGGAGCACCTTATGCCCGCCCCTGTTCTGTCCGGCCCGCAATACCTTCGCGAAGGCCTCAAACTGGTCCTCAGCCCCGGCCTGCGACTGTTCGTGTTGTTGCCGCTGGCCATCAATCTGGTGCTGTTCGTCGGATTGATCTATCTGGCCGGCCACCAGTTCAGCCTGTGGGTCGATACGTTGATGCCCTCGCTGCCCGACTGGCTGAGTTTCCTCAGCTACATCCTCTGGCCCTTGTTCGTGGTGCTGGTGGCGTTGATGGTGTTTTTCAGCTTCACCATGCTGGCCAATATCATCGCCGCGCCGTTCAACGGTTTCCTCGCGGAAAAAGTCGAAGTGGTGGTGCGCGGCACCGATGATTTCCCGGCGTTCAGCTGGGGTGAACTGATCGAAATGATCCCGCGCACCCTCGCCCGGGAAATGCGCAAACTCGGCTACTTTCTGCCACGGGCCATCGGCCTGTTCATCCTCTCGTTCATCCCGGTGGTGAACATCATCGCCGCACCGCTGTGGCTATTGTTCGGCGTCTGGATGATGGCGATCCAGTACATCGACTACCCGGCGGACAACCACAAACTGGGCTGGAACGAAATGCTCGCCTGGCTGCGCCAGAAGCGCTGGCAGAGTATGAGTTTCGGCGGGATTGTTTATCTGGTGCTGCTGATTCCGCTGGTCAACATCCTGATGATGCCGGCTGCTGTAGCCGGGGCAACGCTGTTCTGGGTGCGTGAGCGTGGTGCCGAGGCACTGGCTCAGGAAAAAGCCTGAGCCTCCAGTCTTTAATCCTGATAACTCAGGGGTAAACGCCAGCTAACAACAGCCCTACCAACACCCACACCGCAACGCCTGGCAGGATGATCAGCAAGTTCCAGGCGTTGAGGCGATTGTTACTCAGGCCTTGCGGGTCGTTCGCAGCCAAATTGATCAGTTGTTGACCTTCGCTCGCGACATAAACTCTTATCGGCAACATGATCAAGGCGACAAGACCAAGAAAACTCAGCTCAGGAATCTGCTTGGGAAGCTTTTCGAATATGTGCGCGACTACGGTCAATACGACAAAGACTGTCGCCCACTGCTCAAGATCCCAATTGGATTTACCGCCCCTGTCGAGAATTCGTTTTTTGGCGAGCCGGTAAAGCTGATGCACAAAAAACAAATAGAAAAAAGCTCGCGCCCACGGCCATAGCTCTTGTTGAGTACTGCGCTTGTGCAGGCTCCAGTTCTTGTAAATCCAGAAATAGAAATACAGGCCAAAACTGAGGATCGACAGCAGAATGAACTTCCACCGTGCGACAACATAAAACTCTGGAGTTTGTTCACCCGCAACCAACAGTTGCGCCTCAGCCGGCGCATAAGCATTCTCGGACACAGCCGTTTTCCTGGAAAAAGAGTTTAAGCCAAAGCTAACGACCGCATAGGCCAAAGGTTTAGGCAGACAGATAAGCATCTGTCATTAATCCATCATCAACTTGACACAATGGCGACATCGCCTCAGCCGACACTGAGGTCATGACGACAGCTCTGCATATCACTCTGATCAGCGAAACCTTCCCACCGGAAATCAACGGGGTGGCCAATACCCTCGGCCGCTTGTGCGATGGCTTGCGCGCGCGCGGGCATCGCGTCGAACTGGTGCGTCCGCGTCAGGCCGATGATCCGCAGCGCAGTGAAGATGATGCGCTGCTGTTGTGTCGCGGCTGGCCGTTACCCGGTTATCCGGGCTTGCAATGGGGTCAGTCGTCGATGCACAAACTGCTGCGGCGCTGGAAGCGTCAGCGCCCGGATGTGCTGTATATCGCCACTGAAGGCCCGCTCGGTTTATCGGCGTTGCGCGCGGCGCGGCGACTGGGGATTTCGGTTGTCAGCGGCTTTCACACCAATTTCCAGCAATACACCAGTCAATACGGCCTCGGTCTGCTGACCCGGATGCTGACCCATTACCTGCGCTGGTTTCACAACCGTTCGGCGCTGACACTGGTGCCGAGCGTCAGTCAGCGCCTGGAACTGGAGCGCCGGCATTTCGAGCGTCTGGCGTTGTTGTCGCGAGGTGTGGACAGCCAGCTATTTCATCCGGCGAAACGGCTGAACGCTTTACGTGAGCAATGGGGACTGGGCGAGCGTGACATTGCGGTGATTCATGTAGGACGGCTCGCACCAGAGAAAAACCTTGGTTTACTCAAACGCAGCTTTGAAAAACTGCGCAGCACTTATCCACAGCGCAATATGAAGCTCATCGTGGTCGGTGACGGGCCGCAACGCATGGCACTGGAAAAGGATCTGCCCGAGGCGATTTTCTGTGGTTCACAGCGCGGGGAAGCGTTGGCTACGCACTATGCGTCGGGGGATGTTTTTCTGTTCCCGAGCCTGACCGAAACCTTCGGCAATGTGGTGCTGGAAGCGCTGGCTTCAGGGCTGGGTGTCGTGGCTTACGATCAGGCAGCGGCGGCGCAACATATTCGCCATGGCTACAACGGCGTGCTGGCAATGCCAGGCGATGAAGACGCGTTTTGCGATGCAGCGGCGTGGTTGCTGGAGGAGGACGAAACGTTGCGTTGCGTGCGGCTCAATGCGCGGCAGCATGCAAGTCGCCAAGGCTGGCCAGCGGTGATTGAGCAGTTTGAAAGTCATTTGCGTGGGGCGTGCGTGGGGGAGCAGGTTGTGCCGAATGCACAGACACTGCCTTAGGTCTTCGCTGATTTTGAAGCCGCCATCGCTGGCAAGTCGAAAACGTCGCACCGCAGCTCCCACAAGGGGCTGTGATGAACACAATTTTTGTGAACACCCGCAAAACCTGTGGGAGCTGCGGTGCGACGTTTCGACTTGCCAGCGATAGCGTCAGTGAGAGCGACGCTTAAACCAGCGTCATCAACGCCTCACGGCTGAACGGCAGAATGTCCTGCTCACGCCCTTCACGCACTTTCAGCGCCCAGTCCGGATCGACCAGCAGCGCACGCCCCACCGCTACCAGATCGAATTCCTCTTTATTCAGGCGCTCCAGCAGTTTCTCCAGACTGGCCGGCTGCGCAACCTTGTCGGTGTTGACCATGAACTGCAGGAACTCGCCATCCAGGCCAACACTGCCAACGGTGATGGTCGGCTTGCCAGTCAGTTTGCGTGTCCAGCCGGCCAGATTCAGATCGGAGCCATCGAATTCCGGCTCCCAGAAGCGCCGCGTCGAGCAGTGGAAAATATCCACGCCAGCGTCGGACAGCGGCTTGAGGAACTCGCCCAGCGCTTCCGGGGTTTGCACCAGACGCGCGGTGTAATCCTGCTGCTTCCACTGCGAGAAGCGGAAGATGATCGGAAAGCTTTCACCGACCGCCGCACGCACGGCTTGAATCAGTTCGATGGCAAAACGCGAACGGTTGGCCAGGCTGCCGCCGTATTCGTCAGTGCGCTGGTTGCTGCCTTCCCAGAAGAACTGGTCGATCAGGTAGCCGTGAGCGCCGTGGATTTCCACGCCGTCCATGCCAATGTTTTGTGCATCTTTAGCCGCTTGAGCGAACGCGGCGATCACGTCCTGAATGTCTTGTTTGCTCATGCCGTGCACGACGACCTGACCGTCCTTGAGTTTTTCCGACGGGCCGTAACCCGGCACGCTGGCGTCCGGCTCGGTGCCGATGCGCCGCACGCTGCCCACGTGCCACAGTTGCGGAACGATCTTGCCGCCCTCGGCGTGAACCGCATCGACAACTTTCTTCCAGCCGGCCAATGGCGCGTCACCAAAAAATTGCGGCACGTTCGGATAACCATTGGAGGCAATGTGGCCGACGGTCGTGCCTTCGGTGATGATCAGGCCGACACCGGCTGCTGCGCGACGGCGGTAGTACTCGATGACTTTCGAATTAGGCACGCCGCCTGGAGAAAACGAACGGGTCATAGGCGCCATGACCACGCGGGTCGGCAGTTCGAGGGCACCGAGATGAAACGGTTTGAACAAGGCTTGAACCGGCATTGGAAGGCTCCACAGGGAATGACTTTATGACGGCGATAATATGGAGCGTTGCAAGCTTTGAACAGCACTATTGATTTGAATGATTAAGGGATAGAAACGAAAAGATCGCAGCATCGGCAATCCCTGTGGGAGCTGCCGAAAGCTGCGATCTTTTGATCTTTGGCGATTTAACCCAGCGCTTTCTCGATCGCGGCAATCACCGTCGGATCATCCGGCGCCGTGCGCGGCGAGAACCGAGCCAGCACCCGGCCGTCCTTGCCGAGCAGGAACTTCTCGAAATTCCAGGTGATGTCACCGGGGAACTCCGCACCCTCGCCCGCCAGCAAACGGTACAACTGATGACGATCGTGACCGTTGACTTCAAGCTTGCTCGACAACGGAAACGTCACGCCATAGTTGAGGCTGCAAAATTCCTGAATTTCCTGCTCGGTGCCCGGTTCCTGACCGGCAAATTGGTTGCACGGCAGGCCCAGCACACTGAAGCCTCGGCCTTTGAATTGCTGATAGAGGTTTTCCAGCGCCGCATACTGTGGGGTCAAGCCGCACTTGGAGGCGACGTTGACCACCAGCACGACTTGGCCCTTGAACGGTGCCAGCGGTAGCTCCTGACCATCCAGGGCTGTCAACTTAAGGTCGTGAAAAGCACTCATGACGGACTCCAGGATTCCCGTGTTCTACTCGAAACAGCCACTTGGCGAGGCCACCAAGGACAGCCGCGGACTAAAAAGGCGCCCGCAGGCGCCTCTCCAGTTCTCGAAAGCTTAGCGCAGAAATCAGTGGTGATGGCCACCTTCGCCATGGACGTGACCATGAGCGACTTCTTCCTGGCTGGCATCACGGATGTCAACGATCTTCACTTTGAAGTTCAGGCGCTGACCGGCCAGTGGGTGGTTGCCGTCGACAGTCACGTCGTCGCCGTCCAGGTCACGAATGGTGACGATCTGCATCTGGCCGTCCGGCGCCGAAGCGTGGAACTGCATGCCGACTTCCAGCTCGTCAACGCCTTCGAACATGCTGCGGCTCAGGGTGCTGACCAGTTCAGCGGCGTATTCGCCGTAAGCGTCTTCCGGTTCAACGGAAACTTCCAGCTCATCACCAACAGCTTTACCTTCCAGAGCTTTTTCCAGGCCCGGGATGATGTTGCCTGCGCCTTGCAGGTAAACCAGCGGAGCGCCGCCGGCGGAGCTGTCGATGACCTCACCAGCGTCGTTGGTGAGGGTATAGTCGATGGAGACAGCCTTATTGGCGGCGATCAGCATGGGGCGAGACCTTTTGCATAAGAATATAGAAAGGCCAAGTTTAGCGAAGCAATCGCGCGAAAGCGAACACAACCCGGACAAACGGGATTCGACCATTACCGGCTTTCATCAGGACGAGGAAGGTCACTGGGTGGCCGAGCTTTCCTGCGGCCACACCCAACACCTGCGTCATCAGCCGCCGTGGCAATCGCGAGCCTGGGTCCTTGACCCGGCGCAACGTATTGAAAAAATAGGCCAACCCTTTGCCTGTGGTTGGTGCGCGCAAGGCTCGGTTAGCGATAACCTTGGCGACTGAATTTCGGTAGTCAGCCAGACATAAGCTGACACCATTGCCATGCAACTTTAGAGAATTCGCATGCAAACTTTTTTTATCGCCCCCACCGATTTTGGCGTGGGTCTGACCTCCATCAGCCTCGGGCTGGTGCGTACATTGGAGCGAGCGGGCTTGAAAGTCGGCTTCTTCAAACCGATTGCCCAGCCGCATCCGGGTGACACCGGCCCCGAGCGCTCGACTGAACTGATGGCGCGCACTCACGGCCTGAAGCCGCCGCAACCGCTGGGCCTGGCCCACGTCGAGCGGATGCTCGGTGACGGTCAGCTCGATGAGTTACTCGAAGAAATCATCGCCCTGTATCAACAGGCCGCCATCGGCAAGGACGTGCTGGTGGTGGAAGGCATGGTGCCGACCCGCAGCGCCAGTTACGCCGCACGGGTCAATCTGCACCTGGCCAAAAGCCTCGATGCCGAGGTGATTCTGGTCTCGGCGCCGGAAAACGAAGTGCTGGCCGAACTCTCTGGCCGTGTCGAATTGCAGGCGCAGTTGTTCGGTGGCCCGAAAGACCCGAAAGTCCTCGGTGTGATCCTCAACAAGGTCAAGACCGAAGAAAGCATGGACGCCTTCGCCGCGCGTCTGAAAGAACATTCGCCATTGCTGCGCAGCGGTGATTTCCGCCTGCTCGGCTGCATCCCCTATCAACCGGAACTCAACGCGCCGCGCACCCGCGACGTCGCCGACCTGATGGGCGCGCAGGTGCTCAACGCCGGCGACTACGAAACCCGGCGGATGACCAAAATCATCATTTGCGCACGCACCATGCGCAACACCGTCGAGCTGCTCAAGCCCGGCGTGCTGGTGGTGACACCGGGCGATCGCGACGACATCATCCTCGCCGTCAGCCTCGCGGCGATCAACGGCGTGCCGCTGGCCGGTCTGCTGCTGACCAGCGACACCCTGCCCGATCCGCGCATCATGGATCTGTGCCGTGGCGCGTTGCAGGCCGGTTTGCCGGTGTTGTCGGTGAGCACTGGCTCCTACGACACCGCCAACTTGCTCAATGGCCTGAACAAGGAAATCCCGATCGACGACCGCGAGCGTGCGGAGATCATCACCGATTTCGTCGCCAGCCATCTCGACGCCAACTGGCTGCACCAGCGCTGCGGCACGCCACGGGAAATGCGCCTGTCACCTGCCGTATTCCGCTATCAACTGATCCAGCGCGCCCAGGCCGCCAACAAGCGCATCGTTCTGCCCGAAGGCAGCGAGCCGTTCACCGTGCAAGCGGCGGCGATCTGCCAGGAACGCGGGATTGCCCGTTGCGTCTTGCTGGCCAAACCCGAAGACGTCGAAGCGGTGGCCCGCGCCCAAGGCATCGTGCTGCCGCCGGGGCTGGAGATTCTCGATCCGGACCTGATCCGCGAGCGCTACGTCGAACCGATGGTGGCCCTGCGCAAAACCAAGAGCCTCAATGCGCCGATGGCCGAGCAACAACTGGAAGACACCGTGGTGATCGGCACCATGATGCTGGCGCTGGATGAGGTCGACGGGCTGGTGTCCGGCGTGATCAACACCACCGCCAACACCATCCGCCCGGCCCTGCAACTGATTAAAACCGCACCGGGCTGCACGCTGGTGTCGTCGGTGTTCTTCATGCTGTTTCCGGAAGAAGTGCTGGTGTATGGCGACTGCGTGATGAATCCGCATCCAAGCGCCGTGGAACTGGCCGAGATTGCCCTGCAAAGCGCCGACTCGGCTGCGGCGTTCGGCATTACCCCGCGCGTGGCAATGATCAGTTACTCCAGCGGCGAATCGGCCACCGGCGAAGAAGTCGAGAAAGTCCGCGAAGCCACCCTGCTCGCCCACGAACAACAGCACTCGCTGCTGATCGACGGCCCGCTGCAATACGACGCTGCCGCCAACGCGGAGGTTGCCCGGCAACTGGCGCCGAACAGCCAGGTGGCCGGTCGCGCCACGGTGTTCGTCTTCCCTGATCTGAACACCGGCAACACCACGCACAAAGCCGTGCAACGCAGCGCCGATTGCGTCAGCCTCGGGCCGATGCTGCAAGGCCTGCGCAAACCGGTGAATGATTTGCCGCGCGGCGCGCAAGTTGATGACATCGTCTACACCATCGCCCTCACCGCGATTCAAGCCGCCAACCGACCTATGGATGTGTAAATGCTGGATTTTCTACCTGCACCGTTGCGCGGCGTGATCGCCTCGCTGCTGTTGGCACTCAATACGATTCTGCTGTGCTCGTTTCTGTTCTGTGTGGCGCTGATCAAAGTGCTGCCATTCGACCTCGCCCGGCGTGCCTCACTCTGGTTGATGAGCCACACGCATGAAGCGTGGATCAGCAACAACAAAGGCTGGATGAATCTGGTGCGGCGCACCCGTTGGCACATCAGCGGGCTGCAAGGCCTGGACTACAAGCACTCGTACCTGATCACCAGCAACCATCAGAGCTGGGTCGATATTCTGGTGCTGCAATACGTGCTCAACCGGAAAATTCAGCCGCTGAAGTTCTTCCTTAAGCAGGAGCTGATCTGGGTGCCGGTGATCGGCCTGGCTTGGTGGGCGCTGGGCTTTCCGTTCATGAAGCGCTATTCCAAGGCGTATCTGGAAAAGCACCCGGAAAAGAAAGGCAAAGACCTGGAAACCACGCGCAAGACCTGCGCGAAGTTTCGTAATAATCCGGTGGGGATCTTCAACTTCGTTGAAGGCACGCGCTTCACCGAAGGCAAGCATGCGCAGCAGCAGTCGCCGTTCAAATACCTGCTCAAGCCCAAGGCTGGCGGCATCGCGTTTGTGCTGGATGCGATGGGCGAACAGCTGGAGTCGATCGTCAACGTGACCATTCACTATCCGGGCGGCCGTCCGGGCTTCTGGGATTTGCTGTGTGGCAATGTGCGCGATGTGGTGGTGCACTTTGAAGAGCTGAAGATCCCGCAGCAGTTCATTGGCAAGAACTACGACCAGGACGGCGAATATCGCCTGCAATTCCAGGGCTGGATCAATCAGCTGTGGCTGGACAAGGATGCGTTGCTGGAACAGATGCACCGCGAATACCCAGCGAAGTCCTCAGGCGCCTGATCCGCCCTCATCGCTGGCAAGCCAGCTCCCACAGGTTTCTCTGCGTTACACAATCTTTGTGTGCGCTGAAAATCCCTGTGGGAGCTGGCTTGCCAGCGATAGCAATCTCAAGACAACAAAAAAGCCCGCCGAAGACTACTCATCGGCGGGCTTTTTCTTGCAGCTTGAAACTAGAAGCTTGTCGCTGCTTTATTGCTTAGATCGCGCCACGCTTGCGCAGCAGATCCAGCACTTGCTTGACGCTTTCTTCCAGCGACAGCGACTGGGTGTCGATCACCAGATCGGCATTCAGCGGCACGTCGTACGGGAAGGACTCGCCCGGGATGTTGTCGCCGCCAGCCGCGTACAGGCCTTGCGGATCACGCTCGGCGCACACGGCTGGCGAGGCCTGCACGTAAACCGTCAACAGACGATCCTTGCCAATCAGATCCTTGGCCTGCTCGCGCCCTTCGGCACTTGGCGCGACGAAGGCCGCTAACGTCAGCAGACCGGCCTCGTTGAACTGACGCGCCACGTGCGCGGCACGACGCCAGTTCTCGGTGCGGCCGGCGCGATCCTGTGGCAGACCTTTGTTGAGGTCGTGACGCAGGTTCTGGCCATCCAGCACAAACACCGCGCGGCCCATGTCGAACAGCTTGCGTTCAACCGCGTAGGCCAGAGTGCTCTTGCCCGCGCCCGACAGACCGCTGAACAACACGGTGGCCGGTTGCTGACCGAAACGCTGAGCGCGCTCTTCGGTGGCAACGTGGGCCAGTTTGCCGTGGTGCGAAGCCGTGCCATGAGCCACTGGCTGCGCGACGATCATGCCGGCGCCGACGGTGCCGTTGGTCAAACGATCGATGATGATGAACGCGCCAGTGGTGCGGTTGCTCTCGTAACCGTCGAGGGCGATCGGCGCGTCGAGCGCGATCTTCACCTTGCCGATTTCGTTGAGCTGCAACGCGCTCGCCGGGCCTTCTTCAAGGGTATTCACGTCGACCTTGTTGACGATGCTGGCGATAGAGCCCGGCACGTAACTGGTGGCGCGTTTGATGTCGTATTTCTTGCCCGGCAGCATCGGCTCTTCAGCCATCCACACCAGCATCGCTTCGAAGCTGTCGGTGACCGGCGGCACGTTGTCGGCATGCACCAGCAGGTCGCCCCGGGAGATGTCGATTTCGTCTTCCATGGTCAGCGTCACAGCCTGACCAGGACCGGCGTGCTCCAGCTCACCTTCGAAAGTGACGATGGACTTCACGCGGCTGCTCTTGCCCGACGGCAGCACCACGACTTCGTCGCCCTTCTTGACGATGCCGCTGGCCAGCGTGCCGGCGAAACCGCGGAAGTTCAGGTTAGGACGGTTGACGTACTGCACCGGGAAACGCAGATCGGTGAAGTTGCGGTCGCCCGCCACTTCCACGGTCTCGAGAATTTCCATCAGCGACTGGCCTTTGTACCAAGGCGAGCGCTCGGACTTGTTCACCACGTTGTCGCCCTTGAGGGCAGACATCGGCACGAAGTGCATGCTGGTCGGCTTCATCTTCAAGCCTTCGGCGAACTTCAGGTAGTCGGCCTTGATCGACTCGAACACGCCTTCATCGAAGCCCTTCAAGTCCATCTTGTTGATGGCGACGACGATGTGCTTGATCCCCAAAAGGGAGGCGATAAAGCTGTGGCGACGGGTCTGGGTCTGCACGCCGTAACGGGCGTCGACGAGGATGATCGCCAGGTCACAGGTGGACGCACCCGTGGCCATGTTGCGGGTGTACTGCTCATGGCCGGGGGTGTCGGCGATGATGAATTTGCGTTTGGCGGTGGAGAAATAGCGGTAAGCGACATCGATGGTGATGCCCTGCTCGCGCTCGGCCTGCAAGCCGTCGACCAGCAATGCCAGGTCGATGTCATCACCGGTGGTGCCGACTTTCTTCGAATCGCGGGTGATCGCTTCCAGGTGATCTTCGTAGATCATCTTCGAGTCGTGCAGCAGGCGCCCGATCAGGGTGCTCTTGCCGTCATCGACGTTACCGCAGGTCAAAAAGCGCAGCAGCTCTTTACGTTCGTGCTGGCCCAGGTAGGCGAGGATGTCCTCGCTGATCAAATCAGAAACATGCGACATGACAGCCCCTTAGAAATAGCCTTGACGTTTTTTGTCTTCCATCGAGCCTGCGCCATCGTGGTCGATGACACGGCCCTGGCGCTCGGAAGTTCGCGTCAGGAGCATTTCCTGAATGATGTCCGTCAGGCTTTCGGCCTCGGACTCCACCGCGCCCGTCAACGGGTAGCAGCCAAGGGTACGGAAACGCACTTTCTTTTTGACGATGCGCGCTTTGTCTTCGTCGGACAGGTGCTCAAGGATGCGCTCGTCGTCGATCATGATCAGCGTGCCGTTCTTCTCGATCACTTCACGCTCGGCGGCAAAGTACAGCGGCACGATCGGGATGCCTTCGAGGTAGATGTACTGCCAGATGTCCAGCTCGGTCCAGTTCGACAACGGGAACACGCGAATGGATTCGCCCTTGTTGACCTTGCCGTTGTAGACGTTCCACAGCTCCGGACGCTGGTTTTTCGGATCCCAGCGGTGCTTGCTGTCGCGGAACGAGTACACGCGCTCTTTGGCACGGGATTTCTCTTCATCGCGACGGGCGCCGCCGAATGCTGCGTCGAAACCATGCTTGTCGAGTGCCTGCTTGAGGCCCTCGGTTTTCATGATGTCGGTGTGCTTGGCGCTACCGTGGGTGAACGGGTTGATGTTCTGCGCCACGCCGTCCGGGTTGATGTGAGTGATGAGGTCCAGGCCCAGTTCTTCGACCATCTTGTCGCGGAACTTGTACATCTCCTGGAATTTCCACCGGGTGTCGACGTGCATCACCGGAAACGGCAGTTTGCCCGGGAAGAACGCCTTGCGTGCCAGGTGCAGCATCACGGCGGAGTCTTTACCGATGGAGTACAGCATCACCGGGTTGTCGAACTCGGCGGCCACCTCGCGGATGATGTGGATGCTTTCCGCCTCCAGCTGTTTCAGATGCGTCAGTTTGTCGACCATGGCTACTCACGAAAGCTTTCTTATGAACGGCCAGCGGGCCGTGTTCGAGCGGGGAATCCTAGCACAGCGACCTCTTCTAATCAGGAAGCCAACTAGATCGAAAGGGTATATGAATATGCCCACTCGTTTGGGCACCCACCCCCTGTAGGAGTGAGCCTGCTCGCGATAGCAGTGTGTCAGTCACTGCTATGTTGAATGTGACAAAGCTATCGCGAGCAGGCTCACTCCTACCGGGGGATGCGCTGTGAATCAGATCGGATTCGGGCAGTCGATGAAGATGTGTTCGACGGCGAAACGCTTCGCCAGGTAATCACCGAGCGCCTGCACGCCATAACGTTCGGTGGCATGGTGGCCGGCGGCAATGAAGCTGATGTTGTTTTCCCGGGCACTGTGGAAGGTTTGCTCGGAGGCCTCGCCGCTGATGAACAGATCAACGCCGGCAGCGATGGCGTTATCGATGTAGCCCTGACCACCACCGGTGCACCAGCCGACCCGGCGAATCATGCCGCTGCCTTCGATCAGCAGCGGTTCGCGCCCCATGCGTTCTTGCACTCGACGGGCAAAATCACGGGCGTTCACCGGCTCGTCCAGCGACCCCACCAGCCCGACGATTTTCAGATTATCCGGGTCCAGCGGGCCTTCGACGGTGATGTCCAGTTGACGCGCCAGTTGCACGTTGTTGCCGACGTCCGGGTGCAGGTCCAGCGGCAAGTGGTAGGCGAGCAGGCTGATGTCGTGCTTGAGCAGGGTCTTGAGGCGACGCTGCTTCATGCCGGTGATGCACGGGTTCTCGCCTTTCCAGAAATAACCGTGGTGCACCAGCACCAGATCGGCCTCGGCTTCGACAGCAGCATCGAGCAACGCCTGACTGGCGGTGACGCCACTGACGATGCGCATCACCTGCGGTCGGCCCTCGACCTGCAAGCCGTTGGGGCAATAATCGGCAATTTTTGCAGCGCCAAGATAGCGGTCGGCTTCTTCGACGAGGGTGCTGAGGGCAACGGCCATGAAAGACTCCTAAATATCCCGTTCAGAGGCACGCGCGGCCTCGTATAATGCGCGACATTATGGGCGGTCTGACCCCGCCTGCAACTTTTCCAGGACGTGCTTAATGCTCAAGGCGCTGCGTTTTATGGGTTGGCCGCTGTTGGCCGGCGTGCTTATCGCTCTGTTGATTATTCAGCGTTACCCGCAGTGGGTCGGGCTGCCGAGCCTCGACGTCAACCTGCAACAGGCTCCGCAAACCACCAGCGTGCAGCAGGGGCCGGTGTCCTATGCGGACGCAGTGACCATCGCCGCGCCGTCGGTGGTTAACCTGTACACCACCAAAGTCATCAACAAACCGGCGCATCCGCTGTTTGAAGATCCGCAGTTCCGCCGCTTCTTCGGTGACAACTCGCCGAAGCAAAAGCGCATGGAATCGAGCCTCGGCTCCGGCGTGATCATGAGCCCGGAAGGCTACATCCTCACCAACAACCACGTGACCAGCGGTGCCGACCAAATCGTTGTGGCGCTGAAGGATGGCCG
This sequence comes from Pseudomonas sp. Seg1, assembly GCF_018326005.1. Taxonomy (NCBI): domain Bacteria; kingdom Pseudomonadati; phylum Pseudomonadota; class Gammaproteobacteria; order Pseudomonadales; family Pseudomonadaceae; genus Pseudomonas; species Pseudomonas sp. Seg1. The sequence goes on along the minus strand of NZ_AP021903.1, from coordinate 1,081,823 downwards.
TGAAACCCTCGCCCGGGTGATCGGCAGTGACCCGGAAACCGACCTCGCGGTCTTGAAGATCGACCTGAAAAACCTGCCGGCCATCACCGTCGGCCGCTCCGACAACATTCGCATCGGCGACGTCGCGCTGGCCATCGGCAACCCGTTCGGCGTTGGCCAGACCGTGACCATGGGCATCATCAGTGCCACCGGGCGTAATCAGTTGGGCCTGAACAACTACGAAGATTTCATCCAGACCGACGCAGCGATCAACCCGGGCAACTCCGGCGGCGCGCTGGTCGATGCCAACGGCAACCTCACCGGCATCAACACGGCAATTTTCTCCAAGTCCGGCGGCTCGCAAGGTATCGGCTTCGCCATCCCGGTGAAACTGGCGATGGAAGTGATGAAGTCGATCATCGAGCACGGCCAGGTGATTCGTGGCTGGCTGGGGATCGAAGTGCAACCGCTGACCCAGGAATTGGCCGAGTCGTTTGGCTTGTCCGGACGTCCGGGGATTGTCGTCGCCGGGATCTTCCGCGACGGCCCGGCGCAGAAGGCCGGCCTGCAATTGGGCGACGTGATTCTGAGCATTGATGGCGAACCGGCCGGTGATGGTCGCCGTTCGATGAACCAGGTCGCGCGGATCAAACCGACTGACAAAGTGACAATTCAGGTGATGCGTAACGGCAAGGAGCTGAAACTCACCGCTGAAATCGGCCTGCGTCCACCGCCGGCGCCAGTGCAGGAAAAAGAAGAGTAAAACTTTTTTCGCGCCGACAGCGCGGATAAAAGACATTCTCAACAGGCATGTTATATTGTTTCAATTTTGATAATTGGAACAACATAACATGTCGTCTCGAACAAAGGCTTCCTTGCTGGGCCTTAGCCTCGGTTTGCTGGTCGATCCAGCCTGCGCTGAAGAACCCAAACCCCTCGAACTCGACGCCATCAGCGTCATCTCCGACTACGAATCCCCGACCGGACCGGTCAAAGGCTACCGCGCCACCCGCTCCTCCAGCGCGACCAAAACCGACACGGCGATTCGCGATATCCCGCAAGCGATCAGCGTGGTGCCCGCCAGCGTGCTCAAGGATCTGGGCAGTACCAGCGTCGAGCGCGCACTGGACTTTGCCGGTGGCGTGTCGAAGCAAAACAACTTTGGCGGCCTCACCCTCTACGAATACAGCGTGCGCGGCTTCACCACGTCGGAGTTCTACAAGGACGGCTTCAGCGCCAATCGCGGTTATCCGAGCACGCCTGACGCGGCCAACATCGAACGTATCGAAGTGCTCAAAGGCCCGGCGGCCAGCCTTTATGGTCGAGGCGATCCCGGCGGCACAGTGAACATCGTCACCAAGAAACCGCAGCCCGAAGCCTTCACCACCCTGCAAACCAGCGCCGGCAGTTGGGACCGCTACCGCACCGCCCTGGATGTCAACACGCCGCTGGATGATCAGGGCAATGTGCTCTCGCGGATCAACCTCGCGGTCGAAGACAACAACAGCTTTCGCGATCACGTCGACAGCCAGCGCCTCTTCGTCGCACCCTCGATCAGTTGGCAATTGAACCCGGACACGTCGCTGTTGATTGAGAGCGAAATCGTCCGGCACAGCTCCACCTTCGATCGTGGCATCGTTGCGCCGAACAACAAGTGGAGCGGCGTCTCGCGCTCGACTTTCCTCGGCGAACCCAACGACGGCAACATCGACAACCACAACAACTTGCTGCAGGCGACCCTCGAACATCACCTCAATGACAGCTGGAAACTGCGTCTGGCCAGCCATTACAAAGAAGGCAAACTCTGGGGCGACGCCTCCGAATCTCGCCCGTTGAATGCCGACGGTCACACCGTCAACCGCCGCTATCGCGAACGCGATACCAACTGGCACGACAGCATCACCCAACTGGAATTGCGCGGCCTCTTCGACCTCGGCCCGTGGCAACACGAACTGCTGATCGGCAGCGAATACGAAAACTTCCGCAAGAACGAGCGCGTCACCACCATTGCCGGTGGCCCTTACGCCATCGACATCTACAAACCGATCTACGGCCAGCCGAAACCCAGTGGCGCTCGCTCAGGCACGGACTTCTTCGAACACGTCGAAAGCCACGCCTTGAACCTGCAGGATCAAATCGTCTTCAGCGATAAATTACGCGGGATGATCGGTGCGCGTTTCGAGCATTTCGACCAGCGCATCGACGACCACAGCCGTAACGCCAAGAGCAGCCAGCGTCATGACGCGCTCACCCAACGCGCCGGTCTGCTCTATCAACTGACGCCGAACACCGGCCTGTTCGCCAACGCCTCGACCTCGTTCAAACCGAACAACGGCCTCGACGCCTCCGGCAAATCCTTCGCCCCCGAAGAAGGCGTCGGCTACGAAGTCGGCATCAAGAACGAACTGTTCGACGAACGCCTGAGCAGCACCCTCGCCTTCTTCCACATCGACAAGGAAAACGTCCTCGCCCTCGACCCGGCCACTGACACCAGCCGTGCGATGGGCAAGGCGCGCAGTCGCGGTTTCGATTGGCAAGTGACCGGGCAAGTGACCGATGCGCTGCGGGTGATCGGCGCCTTCGCTTACATCGACGCCGAAGTGACCAAGGGCGACGCGAAGATTCCCACCGGCAGCCGCATCCTCGGTGTGGCCAAACGCAGTGGCAGTCTGCTCGGTGTTTATGAGTTTCAGGATGGTCATTTGCGCGGCTCGGACGTCGGCGCGGCGTTCACTTATATCGGTGACCGCTCGGGGGAGTCCGGCAGCGATTTCGAATTGCCGGCCTACCGGACCGTCGACCTGCTCGCCCATTACAAGGCCAGCGACAACGTCACCGTCGGGCTGAACCTGAACAACGTCTTCGACGAGAAGTATTACGAGCGCTCCTACAGCAATTACTGGGTCAACCCCGGTGAGCCGCGCAACTTCACTGTCAGCCTGACCCTCAACCTGTAAAAGGAAGCCCCCATGCAATACGGCAAAACCCTCGTGCTTATCGCCGCGCTGTTCGCCGGCCAAGTCTCGGCCCACGGCCTGTGGACCGAACAACGACGCGGCAATATCGAAGTGATCTACGGCCATGGCGCTGAAGACAACGCGTTCAAGGCGCAGAAGATCAGTGGTGCCTGGGCATATGACGCGGGCGGCAAGATGATTCCGGTCAGCGTCGAGCGCCTGGCGGATCACGCACGGCTAAAACCATTGAAGTCGCCTGCGGTTATGGCCGTGGCATTGAATAACGGCATGTGGTCGCAAACCGCCGACAAGAAGTGGATCAACGAAGGACGCAGCAAAGTCCCCGGCGCTGTCGAGGCGACGGAGACGTTCAAATACAGCCTGGCGATTTATCAGCCGGGCGCAAAGTTGCCGAAACTGGATCAGATCAAATTGCTGATTCTGCCGGAGGTTGATCCGCTGACCGTTGGGCCGGGGAATTCATTGCCGGTGCGGGTGTTGCTCGATGGCAAACCGGCGGCGGGGGTGAAACTGATTGGCGATTATCGCAGTTCGCCGAACACCTTGAGCACCGAGACTGACAAGGATGGGCGTGCGCAAGTGCTGGTGCGTAATGAAGGGTTGAATGTGATTGCGGCGCAGGTTGAGGTACCGGTGAAGGGCAGCACTGATGTGGACAGTCGTGGGTTGTTCAGCTCACTGACGTTCCTTGGCGAGCCGCATCACGAGTAAGCGGAGTCACCCACCTATTCCGTCAAAACACCTCGATATCTCAGATCGGTGTAGATACTGAAAAGCCCCTCAATCGATCCCCTCTATATTGGGTAGAGGGTAAGGGGCTTTTTACATTTACCGTTTACCGCTCCGAATTATGAATCCAAGTAAAAAAACTCAACTCTGGCTTGATTCATTAGAAGCAAGAATCCTCCGACATATTCCAAATCATGCTAAAAACCTGTCATTTATATCAGTAGGCATGCGCCAACTCATAAAAATAAACTAACGACTGAAAAAACGAATAGAGCTCTCTGCCCTCTCAAACAGAATCATTAACGAAAAAAGGATAACGTTATGAAGTCATCTAAAACAAGCAACGGCACCGGAACGTTGGAAGCAAGATCACCTGAAGGGCTGACTATTATAGGAAAACAAATCCAGTTTACCTTCTCGATTACTGGCAACGACGAACATTCGGGTGTGACGCTGGTTTTCCCTCCTGCTCTTGAAGATGGTACTCATATCTTCGACTATCCTGCGGACTTGGATAACGGGAATGTCGCACATTTTTGGTCCTACCAACTCCCGGGACAAGATACCCGCTACCCAAGCTTTGGCACGGCATCCATCGTGATTGGAACAGTCAACGGCTTAAAATCTGTAAATGGATCTTTTTTATTTCTTGATGGTGATAAAGCTGTCATGTTAAACGGAAATTTTAATGTCAAACAAATAAGCAAATAAACCATTCAAACAGCAGTAAAAACCAACCTGTACTGATCGTTCCCACACGCAGTATGGGAACGATCAACTTACAAAGTTATAAATCACCCAACCCATCGATCAGCGCCTGATTCTGCTCCGGCGTACCAATCGAAATCCGCAGGAACTGTGCAATCCGCTCCTGCTTGAAGTGCCGCACGATCACGCCCTGCTCGCGCAGTTTCGCCGCCAGCCCTGCCGCATCGTGTTGCGGGTGACGGGCAAAGATGAAGTTGGCTGCCGACGGCAGCACTTCAAAACCTTTGGCCTGCAACTGCGCAATCACCCACTCGCGACTCTCGATGACCAATCGGCAAGTCTTGTCGAAGTACTCGCGATCCTCGAATGCCGCCGCCGCGCCGACATTCGCCAGACGATCCAGTGGATAGGAGTTGAAGCTGTTCTTGATCCGCTCCAGCGCCTCGATCAGATCCGGATGCCCAACCGCCAGACCGACCCGCAGGCCGGCCAGCGAACGCGACTTGGACAGGGTCTGCGTCACCAACAGGTTTGGATAACGATCCACCAGACTGATCGCCGTCTCTCCGCCGAAGTCGATGTAAGCCTCGTCCACGACCACCACCGAATCCGCGCTGGCCTTGAGGATTTGCTCGACCGCGTCCAGCGCCAACAGGCAACCGGTCGGGGCGTTCGGGTTAGGGAAAATGATCCCGCCGTTCGGCTTGGCGTAGTCCGCCGGGTTGATCCGGAATTGCGCATCCAGCGGCACGGCGTCGAACTTGATGCCATACAACCCGCAATAGACCGGGTAGAAGCTGTAGCTGATGTCCGGGAACAGAATCCGCTGCTCGTGCTGCAACAGACCGTGGAAGATGTGCGCAAGCACTTCGTCCGAGCCGTTGCCGAGGAATACCTGATTGCTCTGCACGCCGTAATACTTGGCGACGGCGTTTTTCAGCAGATCGCTGTTCGGATCCGGGTACAGGCGCAGGTTGTCATTGAGTTCGGTCTGCATCGCCGCCAAGGCTTTTGGCGATGGGCCATACGGGTTTTCGTTGGTGTTGAGCTTGACCAACTTGGTCAGCTTCGGCTGTTCGCCCGGCACATAAGGCACCAGATCCTTGACGAACGGGCTCCAGAATTTACTCATGCTCATTCCCCCTGCCCTTGAAGAAAGTCGTCGTCTTTTATGCGGTATTCGGCGCTGCGGGCGTGCGCGCTGAGCGATTCGCCACGGGCCAGTACCGATGCAGTTTTACCCAGCTCGGAAGCACCTGCTTCGGAGCAGAAGATGATCGACGAACGTTTCTGGAAGTCGTACACGCCCAGCGGCGAAGAGAACCGCGCAGTGCCGGAAGTCGGCAATACGTGGTTCGGGCCTGCGCAGTAATCGCCCAGCGCTTCGGAGGTGTGACGGCCCATGAAGATCGCGCCGGCGTGACGGATCTGTGGCAACCACGCTTGCGGGTCGGCGACCGACAACTCCAGGTGCTCCGGGGCGATACGGTTGGCGACTTCGATGGCTTGCGCCATGTCGCGCACGTGAATCAGCGCGCCGCGACCATTGATCGAGGTTTCGATGATGGTCGCGCGGTCCATGGTCGGCAGCAGTTTGTCGATGCTGGCGGCGACCTTGTCGAGGAACTCGGCGTCAGGGCTGACCAGAATCGCCTGGGCGTCTTCGTCGTGCTCGGCTTGCGAGAACAGATCCATGGCGATCCAGTCCGGGTCGGTCTGGCCGTCGCAGACCACAAGGATTTCCGAAGGGCCGGCGATCATGTCGATGCCGACCTGACCAAATACGTGACGTTTGGCCGTCGCGACATAAATGTTGCCCGGGCCAACGACCTTGTCCACTTGCGGCACGCTTTCGGTGCCATAAGCCAGAGCAGCAACCGCTTGCGCGCCACCGATGGTGAACACCCGGTCAACACCAGCGATGCACGCGGCCGCCAGCACCAGTTCGTTGATTTCACCGCGCGGGGTCGGCACGACCATGACCACTTCGGTCACGCCGGCAACCTTGGCCGGAATCGCGTTCATCAACACCGACGACGGGTACGACGCCTTGCCGCCCGGCACGTACAGGCCGGCGCGATCCAGTGGCGTGACCTTCTGGCCGAGCACAGTGCCGTCGGCTTCGGTGTAGCTCCACGAGTCCTGTTTCTGTTTTTCGTGATAGCTGCGCACACGGGCGGCGGCTTTTTCCAGCGCTTCGCGCTGCGCCACGGTGATGCGAGTCAGGGCCAGCTCCAGGCGCTCGCGCGGCAGGATCAGGTCGGCCATCGAGGCGACTTCGAGGCCGTCGAACTTCTGAGTGAACTCGACCAGCGCCGCGTCACCGCGCTCGCGCACAGCCTTGATGATGTCCAGCACGCGCTGATTGACCGAGTCGTCAGACACACTTTCCCAGCTCAGCAGATGATCCAGATGATGCGCGAAATCCGGGTCAGCAGCGTTGAGTCGGCGAATTGCAGTCGGTGCGGTCATAGCGAGAGCCTCATAGGAATGGCAAAAAACTCAGGCGCCCGAAACTATCATTCGATCCGCTTGGGCACCTGAGAATTCTGGCTATGAGGCGGATAGACGGCGCGACCTGGGGTCGCGCAGGTAGATCAGCCGCGGTGTCGCGATTCCACTGCGTTGCGCAGGGTATCGATCAACGCCTGGATTCGGGCGTGTTGCATTTTCATCGAAGCCTTGTTGACCACCAGGCGCGAGCTGATCGTAGCGATCAGTTCCTGAGGTTCCAGGCCGTTGGCGCGCAGGGTGTTGCCGGTGTCGACCACGTCGATGATCTTGTCCGCCAGACCGATCAGCGGCGCCAGCTCCATCGAGCCATAGAGCTTGATGATGTCGACCTGACGGCCCTGTTCGGCGTAGTAACGCTTGGCAACGTTGACGAACTTGGTCGCCACGCGCAGACGGCCCTTGGGCTCGGCGGCGCCGATCTTGCCGGCGGTCATCAGTTTGCACTGAGCGATCTGCAGATCCAGTGGCTCGTACAGGCCCTGGCCGGTGTATTCCATCAGCACATCTTTACCGGCAACGCCGAGGTCGGCCGCGCCATGCTCGACATAGGTCGGCACGTCGGTGGCGCGCACGATCAGCAGGCGTACGTCGTCCTGCGTCGTGGGGATGATCAGCTTGCGGCTCTTGTCCGGATTCTCGGTCGGCACGATGCCCGCTTCAGCGAGAAGCGGCAGCGTGTCGTCAAGGATACGGCCCTTGGACAGTGCGATGGTCAACATGGGAAACGTCAGTCCTTATCAAGGTACTCATGTCCGGTCGCAATCGGCGCCGGACACACATCGAGGTTTTCACGGATGAAAACCTCGATTCGAAACGAATTCAGTGGACACGTCCCTGTGTCCCGATGCAGCGATCAGCCCGGAACGCGACGGATCTTGGCGCCCAGCATCTGCAGTTTTTCTTCGATGCACTCGTAACCACGGTCGATGTGGTAGATGCGGTCGATCAGGGTATCGCCTTCGGCAACCAGTGCCGAGATCACCAGGCTGGCCGACGCCCGCAGGTCGGTCGCCATCACAGGCGCGCCCTTCAGCACTTCAGTACCGGTAACGATGGCGGTGTTGCCTTCGACCTGGATCTTGGCGCCCATGCGGTGCAGTTCATAAACGTGCATGAAACGGTTTTCGAAGATCGTCTCGATCACGGCACCAGTGCCTTCGGCAATGGCGTTGAGCGAGATGAACTGCGCCTGCATGTCGGTCGGGAACGCCGGGTACGGCGCGGTGCGCACGTTGACCGCTTTCGGGCGCTTGCCGTGCATGTTCAGCTCGATCCAGTCTTCACCGCAGGTGATTTCTGCGCCGGACTCACGAAGCTTTTCCAGAACCGCTTCAAGGATGGTCGGATCGGTGTCCTTGACCTTGACGCGACCACCGGTGACCGCAGCAGCCACCAGGTAGGTGCCGGTTTCGATACGGTCAGGCATGACTTTGTAGAAGCACGAACCCAGACGCTCGACGCCATCAATGGTGATGGTGTCGGTGCCAGCGCCGGAAACCTTGGCGCCCATGGCGTTGAGGAAGTTCGCCAGGTCAACCACTTCAGGCTCGCGCGCGGCGTTCTGCAGCACGCTGCGGCCCTTGGCCAGAGCAGCGGCCATCATGATGTTTTCGGTACCGGTCACGCTGACGGTATCGAAGAAGAATTGTGCACCGCGCAGGCCGCCTTCAGGCGCCTTGGCCTTGATGTAGCCGCCTTCGACGTCGATCACTGCGCCCATGGCTTCGAGACCGCGAATGTGCAGGTCGACCGGACGCGAACCGATGGCGCAACCGCCAGGCAGCGCGACTTCGGCTTCACCGAAACGGGCAACCATCGGGCCCAGTACCAGAATCGAGGCACGCATGGTTTTCACCAGTTCGTACGGCGCGATCAGGGTCTTGATGGTGCGTGGGTCGATTTCGACGCTGAGCTTCTCGTCAATCACCGGCTCAATGCCCATGCGCCCGAACAGCTCGATCATGGTGGTGATGTCGTGCAGGTGCGGCAGGTTGCCGACCGTCACCGGGCCATCGCACAGCAGGGTGGCGGCCAGGATCGGCAGGGCAGAGTTCTTTGCCCCGGAAATGCGGATCTCGCCATCAAGACGAGCGCCACCAGTAATAATCAATTTATCCATAAGAATCTCGACGCCCTTAGGCTCAGGTGCGCTCGGCCCAGGCCGCGCTGCTGAAAAATTTCATAGTGACCGCATGGATGCTGCCATCGGTGATCCATGGGTTCAAATGGGCATAGATCTGCTGCTGACGCTTCACCGGGCTCAACGCCGCCAGTTCATCGCTAATCACGTTCAGCTGGAAATTGCAGCCTTCGCCCTCAACTTCTACCAACGTTCCGGGCAGCTTTCCTTCAAGGAAGCTCTTCACTTCTACGGCCTGCATGCTCAACCTCAATCGGCGCCCTGTGCGCACGGGTCGGACATCATACAAAAAAGCCCCGCGCCTGCGAACCCCGCATTGGCAGGACTCTGACGGGGGGCTTCTTTATCGATGCGGGTTCAGGGTTGCGCCAACAGCTCGGTCAGTTCGCTGACCTGAGCGATTTCGCGCATGTCTTCGGGCATCGCCCGGATGCTGACCGCTTTGCCGGCGGCTTGTGCATCACGGATGAAGCACAGCAGCAACGACAAACCGACGCTGCTGGACTTCTTCACTGCCGAGCAATCAATGACCAGCGAAGCAGCCTTGCTCGACTTGATCAGCGCCTGACCTTCCTTGCGCAGGTCAGGGCCGGTGCGGTAGTCCAGCACTCCGCTGAGCAATAGCTCGTCGACATCACTCATACGAACTGCCGCCTCATTCATTGCGCTGGCTTCTCGGCAGCTTGCTCGGTGGTTTGCTTGGCCTTGGCCACTTCACCTGCCCAGTTGTTGATGGTCTTGTCCAGATCATTGCCGTTGCGCTGCATCGCGTCGGCGAACTGATCACGGAACAGCTTGCCGATGTTGATGCCGTTGATGATCACGTTGCGCAGTTTCCACTCGCCGTTGATCTTCTCCAGCGTGTATTGCACAGGATAGATCGCGCCGTTGCTGCCCTTGACGGTCATGCCAACGCTGGTGCGGTCACCCGACTCATCCTTGGCAGGATCGACGGTAATGCCCTGGTTGTTGTATTCGAGCAAGGCGTTGCCGTAGAACTGAAACAGGCCTTTCTTGAAGTTTTCCTCGAAGGTCCGCATCTGCGCCGGCGTAGCCTTGCGCGAATACTTGACCGTCATGATGCTTTTGGAAATACCTTCGGCATCCACCACCGGGCCGACGATGGTGTTCAACGCCGTATAGAAATCCTGCGGATCCTGCTTGTACTTCTCTTTATTGGCCTGCAGATCGGAAAGCATCCGGTTCGTGGTGTCCTGAACCAGATCGTGCGCCGACTGTGCCGCCACAGCGGTACCCATCAGTGGCAGTGTCGCGAGTAACACCAACAGGCCACGTCGCAAGGTAGAGATCATTCAAAAGCTCCTCATTTGGCGTCTTTGCTAACGGTATTGAGCAGGAATTTACCGATCAGGTCTTCCAGTACCAGAGACGACTGCGTGTCGTGGATGGTTCCACCATCCTTCAGACGGGTGTCCTCCCCTCCCACGCTGATACCGATGTATTTCTCGCCCAGCAGACCCGCAGTCAGGATAGATGCTGTGGAGTCGGTCGGCAGATTGTCGACCTTCTTGTCCACTTGCAAGGTCACCCGACCGGTGAAGCTGTCGCGATCCAGATCGATTGCGGTGACCTTGCCGATGGTCACACCGGCCATGGTCACTTTGGCTCTGACCGTCAAACCGGCGATATTGTCGAAGTAGGCATAAAGTTTATAGGTGTCGGTGGTCGAAGTCGGAGACAGGCCACTGACCCGCAAAGCAAGCAGCAACAAAGCCAGGATCCCTGCCAGCAGGAACAGGCCGACACCGATTTCCAGGGTGCGGTTTTGCATCAGAAATCTCCAAACATCAAAGCGGTCAGAATAAAGTCCAGGCCCAGCACTGCCAGCGAGGCAAACACTACGGTCTTGGTGGTGGCGCGACTGATGCCCTCGGAAGTGGGCTCACAGTCATAGCCTTGAAATACGGCGATCCAGGTCACTACGAAGGCAAACACGATACTTTTGATGACGCCGTTGAGCACGTCACTGGTGAAGTTCACGCTGTTTTGCATGTTCGCCCAGTACGAGCCTTCATACACGCCCAGCCAGTCGACAGCCACCCACGAGCCGCCCCAGATACCCACCACGCTGAAAATCATCGCCAGCACCGGCAGGGAAATGAAACCGGCCCACAGACGCGGGGCAATAATGTATTTGAGCGGGTCGACACCGATCATTTCCAGGCTGGAAAGCTGTTCGGTGGACTTCATGTTGCCGATTTCTGCGGTCAGTGCCGATCCGGCGCGCCCGGCGAACAGCAGTGCGGTCACCACCGGGCCGAGTTCACGCAACAGCGTCAGTGCAACCATCTGCCCCACTGCCTGCTCCGAACCATAGCTCGACAGAATGCTGAAGCCCTGCAGCGCCAGCACCATGCCGATGAAAATACCGGAGACCACGATGATCACCAGCGACATCACGCCGACCGAATGCAGTTGTTTGACCAGCAAACCGAAACCGCCGCTGATCCCGCCACGCCCCAACAAGGCGTGAAACAGGAATAGCGTTGCTCGACCGAACACCGCAATGGCGTCGATCGCCGCTTCGCCGAAACGGCGCACGCGTTCTATTAATGAAATTCTGCGCATCAGCGCTTCCCCAGAAGATCTGCGCGGTAATCCGTCGCTGGAAAATGGTACGGCACCGGGCCATCGGGATTGCCGGTCATGAACTGACGAATACGCGGTTCATCCGAGTTCATCAATTCATCCGGCGTGCCCTGCCCCAGCACCTGACCATCACCCACTACATAGATGTAGTCGGCGATGCTCGCGGTTTCGGCCAGATCGTGGGACACCACGATGCTGGTGATCCCCAACGCATCGTTAAGCAGACGGATCAGTCGCACCAGCACGCCCATGGCAATCGGATCCTGACCGACGAACGGTTCGTCGTACATGAGAATCTGCGGATCGAGCGCAATCGCCCGTGCCAGCGCCACGCGGCGTTTCATGCCGCCGGACAGTTCATCGGGCATCAGCTCGATAGCGCCGCGCAGACCGACCGCCTGCAATTTCAGCAGAACGATGTCGCGGATCATTTCTTCGGGCAATTGGGTATGAACGCGCAGGGGAAAAGCGACGTTCTCGAACACATCGAGATCGGTGAACAGTGCGCCGCTCTGAAACAGCACACCCATGTGCTTGCGCGCATCGAACAGATCGCTGCGCGACAGCGCAGGCAGATTCTGACCGTTGACCCAGACTTCGCCACTGGACGGACGCAACTGTGCGCCCATCAACCGTAACAGCGTGGTCTTGCCACACCCGGAAGGCCCCATGATGCCGGTGACCTTGCCGCGCGGGATGCGAATATCGACGTTATTGAAAATGCTGCGCGCACCGCGCTTGAAGGAGACTCCCTTCAGCTCGACCGCGTAGGCGTTATCGGCACTCATCTAAACTCCTTGCGATGCAACCTCTCACTCGGACGCCTGGCTTTACTTAAAAAGCACGTACATCCCGGGCAGGCCGAACTGGCGGCGAACTATATCACTGCAAAGGCCAAGCGCCCAAGGCTTGTACCGGCCCGTGTTCGGCGATATGACAGGTCTGGCGGCTGTTTCCCCGGGTTTTGGTAACGAGTAATGACAAAGCACGACGAACTTGCGTGAGGCTTTCCAACATAACCGCTATAATCGCCGCCTTTTCATCGGGCTATACGATTTCTGACATGAGCCAATCCAGCGACCTGATCCAATCGGCACAACGCACCATCCGCCTCGAAGTGGAAGCCGTACAAGGCTTGTTGCCCCATATCGACGCCGATTTCGTACGCGCTTGCGAGATGATTCTGGCCAGCAAGGGCCGTGTTGTGGTGGTCGGCATGGGCAAATCCGGGCACGTCGGTAACAAGATTGCCGCGACGCTGGCCAGCACCGGCACCCCGGCATTTTTCGTACACCCGGCCGAAGCCAGTCATGGCGACATGGGCATGATCACTCGCGATGACGTGATCCTCGCGCTGTCGAATTCCGGCTCGACCAACGAAATCGTCACCCTGCTGCCGCTGATCAAGCGACTGGGCATCCAGTTGATCAGCGTGACCGGCAACCCGGCCTCGCCGCTGGCCAAGGCCGCCGAAGTCAACCTCAACGTACACGTCGAGCATGAAGCCTGCCCGCTGAACCTGGCCCCGACCTCCTCCACCACTGCCGCACTGGTCATGGGCGATGCCCTGGCTGTGGCATTGCTGGAAGCGCGCGGTTTCACCGCCGAAGACTTCGCCTTCTCCCACCCGGGTGGCGCCCTCGGCCGTCGTCTGCTGCTGAAGGTGGAAAACGTCATGCACGCCGGGCAGGAATTGCCGCAAGTGCAGCGCGGCACGCTGCTCAAGGACGCGCTGATGGAAATGACCCGCAAGGGTCTGGGCATGACCGTAATCCTTGAAGCCGACGGCAAACTGGCCGGGATCTTCACCGACGGCGATTTGCGCCGCACCCTGGATCGCAGCATCGACATTCGCAGCGCCACCATCGACCAGGTCATGACCGCCCACGGCAAGACCGCCCGGCCGGAGATGCTCGCCGCCGAAGCCCTGAAAATCATGGAAGACCACCGAATCAACGCACTGGTCGTTGTCGATGAGGAAGATCGCCCGGTCGGCGCGTTCAACCTCTCCGATCTGCTGCGCGCAGGAGTGATGTAAATGAGCACCGATCTGCTGCAACGCGGCAAAGCCATCAAACTGGCAGTTTTCGATGTCGACGGCGTCCTCACTGACGGACGTCTGTATTTCCTTGAAGACGGCAGTGAATTCAAGACATTCAATACGCTCGACGGCCAAGGCATCAAAATGCTGATGAACGCCGGCGTACAGACCGCCATCATCAGCGGACGCAAAACCCCCGTGGTCGAGCGCCGGGCGAAAAACCTGGGCATCCCGCACCTGTTTCAGGGGCGCGAAGACAAATTGGTGGTTCTGGACGGTCTACTTGAACAACTGGGCCTAAGCTATGAACAGGTCGCCTACCTCGGTGACGATCTGCCCGACCTGCCGGTGATTCGCCGCGTGGGACTGGGCATGGCCGTTGCCAACGCTGCCGATTTCGTCCGCGAACACGCTCACGGCGTGACTCGGGCCCGTGGCGGCGAAGGTGCCGCCCGCGAATTCTGCGAATTGATCCTGCGCGCCCAGGGCCGCCTTGATGCGGCCAACGCCGCGTACCTGTGAGCCAAACCATGTTTAGCAAAAAATTTCGCAACTTCCTGCTGTTCGGCTGCATCGCGGCGATATTCGCTGCGGTAGGCTACTGGAACATCAGCCCGGAACGCTTCCTCGACAAGCCTCCGGTCACGTCCGTCGAAACCCCTATCGACTGGTATGCAACCAATACGCATACCCTGCAATACCTGCCGGACGGCAAAGTGCAATATGAAATGACCTCCGACAAGGCCGAGCACGTCAAGGCGACCGACATCACGCTGGTCACCAAGCCTGACCTGAACATGTACCGCGGGACGGAATTTCCGTGGCATGTGACCAGTGAGCGCGGCGAAGTGAATTCGGGCGGCACCCAGGTCGAATTGATCGATTCGGTACGCATCAAGCGCACCGATGAGCAAAACCGCGATTTGCTGGTTACCTCCACGCGCATGACCGTGTTCCCGCAGGAACAATATGCGCAGACCGAGCAACCCGTTAGAATCGACGGCGCTGGCGGTGTATCGACTGGCGTGGGAATGAAAGCGTATCTGAAGGAAAGCAGGATACACCTGCTATCGAACGTAAGAGGACAGTATGAGGCTCGTTAAAACCCTCCCTATTTTGCTCAGTCTGGGCGCAGCACTGGGAAGCGTGAGCGCCTGGGCTCTGCCGAACGATCAGCAACAGCCGATCCGCATCCAGGCCGACGACGCCCAACTGGACGACAAGAATGGCATTGCCACTTATAAAGGCGACGTCATCATCACTCAGGGCTCGATGAAGGTTACCGGCAACACCGTGACCATCACTCGCACGCCGACCGGTGACATCGACGTGGTGACCTCGGTGGGCAACCTCGCCTACTTCGAACAACTGCAGACCGCTGGCGACACCAAGCCTGTTCAGGGCTGGGGCGTGACGATTCAGTACCACGCCGCGCAAAACCGCGTTGTGCTGATCGACAAGGCCAAGGTTGTCGACAAGGACAACAACACGACTCAAGGCGAGAAAATCGTCTATGACACCGTGAAGAAACTCGCCAGCGCCGGTCGCGCTACCGGCAGCAAGGTCACCGAGTCGCGTCCGCGCATCGACATGGTGATCCAGCCGAAGAAGAAAACCGACGAGAAAACCCAGTAATGGCAACTCTGAAAGCTCAGCACCTGGCCAAGGCCTATAAAAGCCGCCAGGTCGTGCGTGACGTCAGCCTGTCGATCGACAGCGGCCAGATCGTCGGCCTGCTCGGCCCGAACGGCGCCGGCAAGACCACCTGCTTCTATATGATAGTCGGCCTGGTACAGGCCGATCAGGGTCGTGTGCTGATCGACGATCTGGACGTCAGCCACCAGCCAATGCATGGCCGCGCCAAGGCCGGTATCGGCTATCTGCCGCAAGAAGCATCGATCTTCCGCAAACTGTCGGTGGCCGACAACATCATGGCCATCCTCGAGACCCGTCAGGAGCTCGACAAGGCCGGCCGTCGCAAAGAGCTGGAAAGCCTGCTGCAGGAATTCCACATCAGCCACATCCGCGACAACCTCGGCATGAGCCTGTCGGGTGGTGAACGCCGCCGGGTGGAAATCGCCCGCGCTCTGGCGACTGCGCCAAAATTCATCCTGCTCGACGAACCGTTCGCCGGTGTCGACCCGATTTCGGTCGGCGACATCAAGCAGATCATCCACCATCTCAAGGCCAAGGGCATCGGTGTACTGATCACCGACCACAACGTGCGTGAGACGCTGGACATCTGCGAAACCGCCTACATCGTCAACGACGGTCAACTGATCGCCGAGGGTGACTCCGCGACCATCCTGGCCAACGATCTGGTCAAGGAAGTGTATCTGGGCCACGAATTCCGCCTGTAAGCGCAAAGTGCCCGGTGAGCCGCCCGGGTGCTGTATCGATTCAAGCAGGATTTAATACGCTTTAATTGTTACAGCGCTCTAGGCAAACACTTCAGTTTCAGGCATATAATTTGCTTAAGTTTGGCGCTCCGGCGCCCTGTAGTGGATGGCGCATAGCGCCGGCGAATAAGGTGTTAAGCCCCTGCCATGAAACCATCGCTAGTCTTGAGAATGGGCCAGCAGCTGACGATGACACCGCAGCTGCAACAGGCCATCCGCCTGCTCCAATTGTCGACCCTGGATCTGCAACAGGAAATCCAGGAGGCCCTGGAATCCAATCCGATGCTCGAACGCCAGGAAGAAGGCGACGACTTCGACAACTCCGATCCCCTGGCCGACAACGCCGAACAGAAGCCCAACACCGAGATCCAGGAACCCTCCTATCAGGAAACCGCCCCAACGGTGGATAACCTTGAGGACGGCGACTGGAGCGAGCGTATCCCCAACGAGCTTCCGGTCGATACGGCCTGGGAGGACGTTTACCAGACCAGTGCCAGCAGCCTGCCAACCAGCGATGACGACGAGTGGGATTTCACCACCCGCACCTCCGCTGGCGAAAGTCTGCAAAGTCACCTGCTGTGGCAATTGAACCTCGCACCGATGTCCGACACCGATCGACTGATCGCCGTGACCCTGATCGATTGCATCAACAATCAGGGCTACCTGGACGAAACCCTCGAGGAGATTCTTGAAGCGTTCGATCCGGAACTGGACATCGAACTGGACGAGATCGAAGCCGTCCTGCACCGCATCCAGCAATTCGAACCGGCAGGCATTGGCGCCCGCAACCTCAGTGAATGCCTGCTGCTGCAACTGCGTCAGCTCTCGGCCAAGACCCCTTGGCTGGCCGAAGCGAAGCGCCTGGTCACCGACTACATCGACTTGCTCGGCAGCCGTGATTACAGCCAATTGATGCGCCGCATGAAGCTCAAGGAAGACGAGCTGCGTCAGGTCATCGAACTGGTGCAGAGCCTCAACCCGCGTCCAGGCTCGCAGATCGAATCCACTGAAGCCGAGTATGTCGTCCCGGACGTCATCGTGCGCAAGGACAACGAGCGCTGGCTGGTCGAGCTGAATCAGGAGTCAGTGCCACGCCTGCGGGTAAACGCCCAGTACGCCGGTTTCGTGCGTCGCGCCGATACCAGTGCCGACAACACTTTCATGCGCAATCAGTTGCAGGAAGCTCGCTGGTTCATCAAAAGCCTGCAAAGCCGCAACGAAACCCTGATGAAAGTGGCCACCCAGATCGTCGAGCATCAGCGCGGCTTCCTGGAATACGGCGACGAAGCCATGAAGCCGCTGGTCCTGCATGACATCGCTGAAGCGGTCGGCATGCATGAATCGACGATTTCCCGGGTGACCACACAGAAATTCATGCATACCCCGCGTGGTATTTATGAACTGAAATACTTTTTCTCCAGCCACGTCAGCACCTCCGAAGGCGGTGAATGCTCGTCCACGGCGATCCGCGCGATCATCAAAAAACTGGTTGCGGCGGAAAATCAGAAAAAGCCGTTGAGTGACAGCAAGATCGCTGGTTTACTGGAGGCACAAGGCATTCAGGTGGCTCGCCGCACCGTCGCCAAGTACCGCGAGTCCTTAGGGATCGCGCCTTCGAGCGAACGCAAGCGGTTGATGTAAGCCACGTTACAGCGTTCCAGTGGCAGGCTATCCAGCCTGCCGCTTTATGCACTGGCAACGAAGGAGAAGCTGTATGCAAGTCAACATCAGTGGACACCAACTGGAAGTGACCCAACCTCTGCGTTCCTACATCGAGGAAAAACTCCAACGACTGGAACGACATTTCGACAAGATCACCAACGTGCAAGTCACGATGTGCGTCGAAAAGCTGAAGCAGAAAATCGAAGCCACCTTGCATATACCCGGCAGCGAAGTGGTCGCCAATGCGGAACATACCGATATGTACGCGGCGATCGACGCCTTGACCGACAAGCTGGATAAACAACTCAAAAAGCATAAGGAAAAGACCCAGAGCCTGCTACAGGGCGCCACCGGTCGATAACCCCCCATTCCATGATCCGACTTGAAAGTATCCTGACCCCCGGCCGTTCCCTGGTGAACGTGCCGGGCGGCAGTAAAAAGAAAGCCCTCGAACAAATTGCCAACCTGATCGCCCGCGAAGTGCCGGATCTGGAGATGCAAGATGTCTTCGAGGCCCTGATCGCCCGTGAGAAACTCGGCTCTACCGGTTTCGGCAACGGCATCGCCATTCCTCACTGCCGCCTCAAGGGTTGCCAGTCGCCAATCAGCGCCTTGATGCACCTTGAAGCCCCTATCGATTTCGATGCCATCGACGGCGCCCCGGTTGACCTGCTGTTCGTTCTGCTGGTCCCGGAAGCGGCTACCGATGCCCATCTGGAGTTGCTGCGCCAGATCGCCAGCATGCTCGATCGAAAGGACGTGCGCGATAAGCTGCGCAGCGCTCCGAGCAACGAAGCCTTGTACCAGGTCGTACTGGACGAGCAAAACGGGCAGTAATCATGCGCTTGATCATCGTCAGTGGCCGTTCCGGCTCGGGTAAAAGTACCGCCCTGGATGTCCTTGAGGACAACGGTTACTACTGCATCGACAATCTGCCGGCTGGCCTGCTGCCAGAACTGGCCGAACGGGCGCTGATTCACACCGAACTGGCGCAGCCGCTGGTGGCCGTGTCTATCGATGCGCGTAACCTGCCGAGCCATCTGACCCGTTTTCCGGAACTGCTGGAAGATGTCCGCAGCAAACACATCCAGTGCGATGTCTTGTATCTGGATGCCGACGAGGAGACCCTGCTCAAGCGTTTTTCCGAAACCCGCCGTCGCCATCCACTGAGCAACGCCAACCGCTCGCTGGCCGAGGCGATTCAGGATGAAACCGCCCTGCTCGGCCCTATCGCCGACCTCGCTGACCTGAAAATCAACACCACCCATCTGAACCTGTACCAGTTGCGCGACACCATCAAGCTGCGTTTGCTGAATCAGCCGGAGCCGGGCACCGCGTTCCTGGTCGAGTCATTCGGCTTCAAGCGCGGCATGCCGGTGGATGCGGACCTGGTGTTCGATGTGCGCTGCCTGCCCAATCCTTACTGGAAACCTGAGTTGCGTGCACAATCGGGTCTCGATGCGCCGGTGGCCGAGTATCTGGCAGCACAGCCCGAGGTGGAGGAAATGTTCCAGGACATCTTCACTTATCTGCACAAATGGTTGCCACGCTTCGCCGCGAGTAACCGCGCCTACGTCACCATTGCCATTGGCTGTACCGGCGGGCATCACCGCTCCGTCTACCTGACCGAACGCTTGGGTCAGGCCCTGCAGAAAACCCTGAAGAATGTCCAGGTTCGCCACCGCGACCTCACTTAAAGGATTCACACCGCGATGCCTGCTCTGGAAATCGAAATCATCAATAAACTGGGTTTGCATGCCCGAGCGTCGGCGAAGTTTGTCGGGGTTGCCGGCCAGTATCCCGATTGCACGATCCGAGTAGGCCGCACGCCGGAGACTACGGTTGATGGCAAAAGCATCATGGCGATGATGATGTTGGCGGCTGGCAAAGGCACCAAAATCTATTTGAGTACCGAAGGGCATCAGGAACAGGAAGCGCTGGATGCGCTGGTGGCGTTGATCAACAACTACTTCGACGAAGGTGGCTGATCGCCTGTGGCGAGGGAGCTTGCTCCCTCGCCACAATTCAACTCAACCCAGCGCTGTATCCATCACCATCATCAGACAAAACCCGATCAACAGGCCAAGACTGGCCAGTTTGTCGTGACCATTGCGTCGCGACTCGGGGATCACTTCGTGGGTCACCACCAGCAACATTGCACCGGCCGCCAGCGCCAGACCTAACGGCAACAGCACCTGCGCCAGGCTCACCAGCCACGCACACAGCAGGGCAAAAACCGGCTCAACCAGACCCGACGCCGCGCCGATCAAGAACGCCTTGACCCGCGACATCCCCGCCCCGGCCAGTACCAGCGCAATCACCAGACCTTCCGGCACATCCTGCAAGGCAATCCCCATGGCCAGACTATCGGCATCCGGCATGCCGCCGCCAGCGGAGACACCGACCGCCATGCCCTCCGGAATGTTATGAGCAATGATGGCGAACACGAACAGCCAGATCCGCGGCGGAATCACCGGCCGTTCGACCGTGCCCACGAGCATCTCCGGAGACGCACCAGCCAATTGCCGGTCGACCAGAAACAGCCCGAACGCACCGAGCATGATGCCGAAGCAGATCAAGCCGCTGGCGGCCCACGCTGTCAGGCCGAGGCTTTCAGCGGCGGCAATGCCCGGCACGATCAACGAAAACGCCGTCGCTGCCAACATCACGCCAGCGCCAAAACCCAGCAATGTATCGCTGAGCGCCTGGGGCATGCGCCGAATCACCAGTACCGGAACCGCGCCGAGCGCCGTGCCGAGCGCGCAGATCGCCCCGCCTTGCAACGCGCGCGACAGCCTCGGTTCCAGATCCAGCCATTCCAGCCCGTGAGCGACCAGCAAGGTCATGCCCGCCAACAGCAAGAGCGAGCCCACCGCGTAACGAAACATACGCCCACTTCCGATCGCCAGTGTTTCAGTGCCCATAGTCAGCCTTGGATTGTTTTTATAGAAGACTTAAACCAGTGCGGCTTTGTAGCGCGCAGCCACTTCAGGCCAATTGATCACGTTGTAAAAGGCGTTGATGTATTCCGGACGACGGTTCTGGTAACGCAGGTAGTAGGCGTGCTCCCAGACATCGAGACCGAGAATTGGCGTGTTGCCGTTCATCAGTGGACTGTCCTGGTTGCCGCTGCTTTCCACGATCAGTCTCTTCTGCGGGGTCACGCTGAGCCAGGCCCAACCGCTGCCGAAACGGGTCAGCGCGGCTTTGGTGAAGACCTCTTTGAAACTGTCCAGACCACCCAGTTGTTCATCAATGGCCTTGGCCAGCGCGCCATCGGGGTTGCCGCCACCGCTTGGCACCATGACTTCCCAGAACAGCGAATGATTGGCATGACCGCCGCCCTGATTGATCACCGCCGCACGGAGTTTTTCCGGCAACTGCTGCACGCTGGCGACCAGTTTTTCCACCGGCCACTCGGCGTATTCAGTGCCTTCTACGGCGGCGTTGAGGTTGTTGATGTAAGTCTGGTGATGCTTGGTGTAGTGGATCTCCATGGTCTGCGCATCGATATGCGGTTCGAGGGCGTCGTAGGCGTAAGGCAAGGCAGGCAAAGTAAAAGCCATTTCAATGGACTCCATGGTGATGTGGGGCAGGCGCGCGACGCGCATTGCCGGTATCCGGATGCAGCAGGCGCTGAGTGCGCGGGTATTCGCCGTGTTCGCTGATGAAGTTCAGTAATTCAACGTAGGTCTTGCTGCTCTGGCGCAGCGCCGCCTCACGCAGGGCCGGGCGTAGGCGCTCGTCCTGCATGGTCTGCAACAGCCGTTGGTGAATCGCGCAGAGATACTCGGCGCTCTCCTCGGGCTGATTCAGGCGCAGGTGCAGATCCGCCAGGTTGTGATGGGAGATGACGCAGGCCGCCACCGCTTCGTCGGCATCCGCCCAGCGCTCGAACAACACTTGCGCCAGGGCCAGGGCTTGCAGGTAAGCCTCGCGGGCGTCGATCAATTCGCCCAGCATGAAGCAGCGATTGGCCCGTTCGATCGTGCGTTTCCAGTGCTCCATGGTGAGCCTCCAAAGCGGTTGCGGGGTTTACACGCCGCCGGCGGTGAGCTTCTCGGGATTGAGTAGCTCTTCCAGTTGGCTGCGCGACAGGTCGGTGTGTTCCAGGGCGACATCAATTACCGGGCGGCCCTGCTTGTAGGCCTGCTTGGCGATTTCCGCGGCTTTCTGGTAACCGATGATCGGGTTGAGCGCGGTGACCAGAATCGGGTTGCGCGACAGCGCTTCCTTGAGCCGCGACTCGTTGACCTTGAATGTGGCGATGGCCTTGTCACCGAGCAGACGGCTGGAATTGGCCAGCAGTTCGATGCTGCTCAACAGGTTCTGGGCGATGATCGGCAGCATTACGTTCAACTCGAAATTGCCCGACTGACCGGCAATGGTGATCACCGAGTCGTTGCCGATCACTTGCGCAGCAACCATGGCAGTGGCTTCCGGGATCACCGGGTTGACCTTGCCCGGCATGATCGACGAGCCCGGTTGCAGGCCTTCCAATTCGATTTCACCGAGACCGGCGAGCGGGCCGGAGTTCATCCAACGCAGGTCGTTGGCGATTTTCATCAACGAAACGGCTATGGCCTTGAGCTGGCCAGAGACGGCGACGGCAGTGTCTTGTGAGCCGATCAGGGCGAACAGATCCTTGCCTTGAGTGAATTGCACGTGGGTCAATTGGCTGAGTTGACGGCTGAAACGTGCGGCGAACTCAGGATGCGCATTGATCCCGGTGCCGACGGCCGTGCCGCCCTGCGCCAGGGATTGCAGACTTGGCAGCAGGTCCTGCAAGTGGCCGATGTTGGCCTTGAGTTGCTGCGCCCAGCCGTTGAGCACCTGACTCATGCGCACCGGCATCGCGTCCATCAAGTGAGTGCGACCGGTTTTGACGTGATGATGCACCTGCTCGGCTTTGTGCTCGATGACTTGCACCAGGTGCAGCAGCGCTGGCAGCAATTGCTCGTGCAGGGCCAATGCCGCGCTGACGTGAATGGTGGTCGGGATGATGTCGTTGCTGCTTTGGCCGCAGTTGACGTGATCGTTGGCGTTGACTGGCTCGTCGAGCAGGCGACTGGCCAGGGTGGCGATCACTTCGTTGGCGTTCATGTTGGAGCTGGTGCCGGAACCGGTCTGGAAGATATCCACCGGGAAATGCTGCATGAAGTCGCCTTCGAGCAGGCCCTGGGCGGCGTCGCTGATGGCTTTGCCCTGGGCGGCGCTGATCTGGTTGAGTTCGACGTTGGCCCGGGCGGCGGCCGCTTTAGCAAGAATCAGCGCACGAATGAACTGGGTCGGCATCGGCTTGCCGCTGATCGGGAAGTTATACACTGCGCGCTGGGTTTGCGCGCCGTAGAGAGCGTCCACCGGCACCTGCAGTTCGCCCATGCTGTCGCGCTCAATACGTGTCTTGGTCATCTGAAAATCCTTGCACCAGTTCAATAAGAGGAATCGAGGGAAGCAACTCGCAGGTCGCCAGTTGCCAGGTGTAGCGCTGCCAGCGCTTGAGCCGGCACTTGCACAGGGACAGACGCTCCATTTCACGCAATGGGCGCCAGGCTTGGTCGAGACAGAAGCTGCGCCAGTGCCACGGCAAGGCGATGTCGGTGGCGGTGTCGAGCAGCAGACGGAAAGAGGTTTCAGCGATGGTCCACGGGGAAGTTGCCGTACAGCAGGCCAGATACCGCCCTTCGGCGAGGTAATGCTCGATCAGGCGCGGCTCGTCAGGATCCATCGCGCAACGGATCTGGCGACTCATCCAGCGCCAGTTTTCGAGGTACGGCTGCTCGTGCAAGGCAGAACTCATGATCCGGACTCATTCGGTAATGAGATTTATTATTAGATGATAATGAGAACCAAAACAAGAGTGCCGAGCCATGCAGATTTCATTGTGGGAGCGAGCCTGCTCGCGAAGGCGTCGTGTCAGTCACCATGGAGATTGGCAGTTAAATCGCCTTCGCGAGCAGGCTCGCTCCCACAGGGTTTTGTGTGACACCAACGAAAAAGGCGCGCCATCCGATGAGATGGCGCGCCTTTTTGCTGAACGAAATCCGAAGCTTAGCTGCCCGCGACGGTCATCCGCTCGATCAACACCGAACCGGTGCGAATGTTGCTGCGCAGCTCAAGATCGTTACCCACGGCGACGATCTGTTTGAACATGTCGCGCATGTTGCCGGCGATGGTCACTTCCTGCACCGCGAACTGGATTTCACCGTTCTCGACCCAGAACCCCGCCGCCCCGCGCGAATAATCGCCGGTAACCATGTTCAAGCCATGGCCCATCAATTCGGTGACCAACAAGCCACGGCCCATACGCTTCAACAGTGCAGTCTGATCTTCGTCGCCATGGGTGACGAACAGGTTGTGCACGCCACCGGCGTTGGCAGTGCTCGGCATACCGAGCTTACGGCCGGAGTAAGTGCCGAGAATGTATGAAACCAACTCGCCCTTTTCGACGAACGGTTTGGCATAAGTCGCCAAGCCGTCACCGTCATACGAAGCGCTGCCCATTGCACGCATCAAGTGTGGGCGCTCGTCGATGGTCAGCCATTCCGGGAACAGCTTCTGCCCCAGCGTGCCTTCCAGGAACGACGATTTGCGATACAGACTGCCTCCGGAAACTGCCGAAAGGAAACTGCCAAACAATCCGCCCGCCAGCTCAGCGGAAAACAGCACCGGCACCTCGCATGTCGGCACCGGGCGCGCGCCCAAGCGGCTCGCCGCTCGTTGCGCGGCCTTCTGGCCAATGCTTACCGGATCGGCGAGCAATGTGCCCTGACGACTCACGTCATACCAGTAATCACGCTGCATCTGGCCATCGGCCTCGGCGATCATCACGCAGCTCAGGCTGTGCCGGGTCGACGCATACCCACCAATGAAACCGTGGCTGTTGCCATACACGCGGCAACCCTGATGGGTGCTGAGGGTAGTGCCATCGGCGTTCTTGATCCGCGCATCGGCGTCGAATGCCGCCGCTTCACAGAGCAATGCCTTCTCGATGGCTTGCTCCGGGGTGATGTCCCATTCGTGGAATAGATCGAAATCCTGCAGGTCCCTGGCCATTAGCGCTGCATCGGCCAGGCCTGAGGCTTCGTCTTCAGACGTGTGTTTGGCGATCGCCAGTGCGGCGGCGACTGTTTCGCGAATGGCATCCGGGCCAGTAGCCGAGGTGCTCGCAGAACCCTTTCGCTGACCGACATACAGCGTGATGCCAAAACCCTGATCACGGTTGAATTCGACCGTTTCGACTTCGCGCTGGCGCACCGAAGTCGACAGGCCCTGCTCTAGCGACACCGCGACTTCGCAGGCACTGGCGCCCTGACGCTTGGCTTCGGCGATGATCTGCTCGACCTGTTCCTGCAGTGCCGGCAATGCCTGCGGGCCGACGCTTTCAACTGCACTCATGCTCATCTCCACTCAAATTCTGCTTTCGGCTGGGGTCATCGAGCGACCGGGCCGGACAAGCGGCCCCCGACTGGTTATCATGGCGGCGTTTCTTTGCGGACTGCCACCCATGGTTGATTCTTACGACGACTCCCTCGATACGGGAGAAAAAAGCAAATCTCAGGTCAAACGCGAGCTGCATGCTCTGGTTGACCTCGGCGAGCGCCTGACCACACTCAAGCCCGACTTGATCGCAAAACTGCCGTTGACCGACGCCATGCGCCGGGCCTTGGCCGATGCGCCCAAGCACACCGCGAACATTGCGCGTAAACGGCACTTGCAGTTCATCGGCAAACTGATGCGCGATCAGGACACTGACGCGATTCTCACGCTGCTCGATCAACTCGATGCCTCGACTCGTCAGTACAACGAGCGTTTCCACAATCTCGAACGCTGGCGTGATCGCCTGATCGCAGGCGACGATGCCGTGCTGGAAAAATTCGTCGTCGAGTACCCGGACGCCGATCGCCAGCAACTGCGTTCCCTGATCCGTCAGGCTCAGCATGAGGTTGCGCAAAACAAACCTCCTGCTTCCAGCCGCAAGATCTTCAAGTACATCCGTGAACTGGACGAGACTCAACGCGGACTGCGTTGATATTCGTCACCGGGTGGTCGCCCTGTGCGCCACCCGCAGTTTCACCTTTCCTTATGCGCCCGTGCCACCCACGGTGATCGCATCGATTTTCAGCGTCGGCTGGCCAACACCCACCGGTACCGACTGCCCATCCTTGCCACACGTGCCCACGCCGCTGTCCAGTGCCAGATCGTTACCAACCATCGACACCCGGCTCATCGCCTCGGGCCCATTGCCGATCAACGTCGCGCCTTTGACCGGCGCAGTGATCTTGCCGTCTTCGATCAGGTACGCCTCGCTGGTGGAGAACACGAACTTGCCGCTGGTGATGTCGACCTGACCGCCGCCGAGGTTGGCGCAGTAGATGCCCTTCTTCACCGAAGCGATGATTTCCGCCGGATCGCTTTCGCCACCGAGCATGTAAGTGTTGGTCATGCGCGGCATCGGCAGATGCGCGTAGGATTCACGGCGACCGTTACCGGTACGGGCCACGCCCATCAGGCGCGCGTTGAGCTTGTCCTGCATGTAACCCTTGAGGACGCCGTTTTCAATCAGCGTGGTGCACTCGGTCGGCGTGCCTTCGTCGTCGACACTCAGCGAGCCGCGACGACCACTAAGGGTGCCGTCATCGACGATGGTGCAAAGCTTCGAGGCAACCATTTCGCCCATGCGCCCGCTGTAGGCCGAACTGCCCTTGCGGTTGAAGTCGCCTTCCAGACCATGACCGACCGCTTCGTGCAGCAGCACGCCCGACCAGCCTGAACCCAACACCACCGGCAAGGTACCGGCCGGCGCCGGAATCGCTTCGAGGTTCACCAGCGCCTGACGCAACGCTTCACGGGCGTAGCCCATGGCACGGTCTTCGGCGAGGAAATAACGGTAATCGGTACGCCCGCCGCCGCCATGCCCGCCGCGCTCGCGACGGCCATTCTGTTCAACGATGACGCTGACATTGAAGCGCACCAGCGGTCGCACGTCCGCCGCCAGGCCGCCGTCGGTGGACGCCACCAGAATTCGCTCCCAGACGCCGGCCATGCTCACGCTAACCTGCTGAATACGCGGATCAAGTGCGCGAGTGGCGACGTCGATGCGCTTGAGCAGTTCGACTTTCTCGGCACGGCTCAGCACTTCCAGCGGGTTGTCCGGCGCGTACAACTGCGCGACGTCCTGAGTGGTGAACGCCTGCACGGTGCCGTTCTGCCCGGCACGGGAGATCGAGCGCGCCGCACGCGCCGCGGCGCCCAAGGCTTCGAGGGTGATCGCATTACTGTAGGCAAAACCGGTTTTTTCACCGGACTGAGCACGCACACCGACACCCTGGTCGAGGTTGAAGCTGCCTTCCTTGACGATGCCGTCTTCCAACGCCCAGGACTCGGAGATCTGGCCCTGGAAATACAAGTCGGCGGCATCGATGCCCGGGCCCGCCAGATCGCCGAGCACGCCTTGCAGGCTCTCGATCGTCACGCCGCCGGGCGCCAAAAGGTGATCACTGACTGAGGACAACAACTCGCTCATGGTTTAGGCCTTAAATTCATGTTCTGAGGCAGGTCGCTGTGCGCCCTGCGAGAAAAACCGCCGATGACTCGTCACCGGCATCCGCGCCCTGATGGACGCT
Organism: Pseudomonas sp. Seg1; assembly: GCF_018326005.1. Lineage (NCBI taxonomy): Bacteria > Pseudomonadati > Pseudomonadota > Gammaproteobacteria > Pseudomonadales > Pseudomonadaceae > Pseudomonas > Pseudomonas sp. Seg1. Next base: position 1,054,437 of record NZ_AP021903.1, on the reverse strand, counting down.
TGTTCATCGCTATCGCGTTCGGCCAACAACACCGCTTCGCCTTGATCCTGATGCGCCAGCACGCGCCCCCACGGGTCGACGATCGCCGCATGCCCGAAGGTTTCTCGCGGTCCCGGATGGGTGCCGCCCTGTGCTGCCGCCAACACATAACACTGAGTCTCGATGGCCCGCGCGCGGATCAGTACGTCCCAATGCGCCGCGCCCGTTACCGCGGTAAACGCCGACGGAGCGGTAATCAACTCGGCACCGGCAGCGCGCAATTCGCTATACAGCTCCGGAAAGCGCAGGTCATAACACACGGTCAGACCGACTTTGCCCACCGGGGTGTCCGCCACGACCACACCACTGCCATAAGCATAGTCATCGGATTCGCGGTAACGGCCGCGATTGTCCGCTACATCGACATCGAACAAGTGCAACTTGTCATATCGCGCAACGGTTTCGCCCTGATCGTTGACCAGCAGCGAACAGGCGTGCGACTTGGCGTCGGGTTGATCGACCGGCGGCAACGGCAATGTGCCGGCGACTATCCATATCCTGAGGTCGCGGGCGGTCTGTTTCAACCATGGCAGGATCGGGCCTTCGCCAAGGGCCTCGGCACGGCCGATGGCGGCGATGTCGCGACGACCCATGGCGGCGAAGTTTTCCGGCAACACGGCCAGCTTCGCGCCGCTCGCTGCCGCTTGTTCAAGCAGGCGCCGGGCCTGAGCCAGATTGGCCAGCACATCGCTCTGGCTGACCATTTGAATCACCGCTAAAGACATAGCGAACTCCGCAAGAGATATGCGGCCATGCTACTCCATCGGTTCAGGGGCTGGCTGTTCAAAAAGGCTTGTCGAAGGTGATTTTCGGCTCTTTCCATGGGCCTTTGACGGTGTATTTCACACTGGCGAAGCGCGCCACACGGTCACCGATCAGCTTGTCGATCAGGAACAACGCGCCGCCTACCGCCGGAGCGCCAACAATCAGCGCAGCAATCGGCAGGTTGTTGGTCACCGGCAATGTCACCAGCAATTTGGCGTCGACCTGATCGCCGACCAGGTCCAGTGTGCCGTCCAGCTCCAGATTGCTCGACGGCCCGGTCAGGCGGATTGGTTCGCGCGTGACGTAAACGCCGTTGTTGGCCACCAGCAAACCTTTGACCCGGTCGTAGCTCAAGCCTTTGCCAAACAGATCGGAGAAGTCCAGGCGCAACCGGCGGCCGATGGAGTTGAAGTTGAGCAGACCAAACACCCGCAACGCCTGCGCTCCACCTTCCACCTCAACAAACTGGCCTTTGCTCAGCGAGGCATCGAGGGTCCCGGAGAAGCGCTTGGTCGCCAGCCATGCCGGCGAGCCCGGCCAGCGGCCATCGACGTCCATATGGAATTCTTCGCTGGTCACGCTCGGCGCAAAGCCCCAACCCTTGAGCACATCGGCGAGGTTCTTGCCGCCAATCCGCCCTTTGAACCAGCTATTGGTCGCACCCGGCGCGCCTTCCCAGCCGCCGTTGCCCTGCAACAGGATGCCTTTGAGGCCCATATCGAGGTTGTTCAGGGCAATGCCTTTGGCGGTCGGCCGGACCTTGAGTGACCAGCCACCGACCAGATCCTGCCCCAGGAACAACTGGTTGATGGTGATATCCAGCGCCGGGATTTTTGTCGGATCGACCGACACCAACGGGTCAGGCGAATTCTCGTCGGCCTGCACCGTCGGATCCGGCGCCGGCAGTCGCACGGATTGCAGATTCACCACAATCGGCGCGTTCTTCGCGTCCGGCAGGCTGGCCGTACCTTTGGCCTGCTGGCTATCGAGCGCCAGATTCCACGCCCCCGGTTTGCGATTCAACTGGACCGAAGCCTGATCCAGCGTGGTGCCGAATGCGGTGAGCTTGCCGACCTTGAAGTCGGCACTGCTCAACAGTTGCTTGGCACTGCCGCCCGGGTCCTGTCCGGCATATTTGTTGACCAGAGCCTGCCACGGCGCGACGTCCAGTTCCGACAACACACCACGAATGCGCAAGCCTTTGTTGCCAGGCAACACGGCTTCACCGGCACCGAGGAACAACTCACCACGACCGTCGGCGAAATTGCTTGGCGGCGCCGCGAAGGTGAAATTTGCCAGTTGATCGTAATTGACCCAGTAACGCCGCTCCTGTCCCTGCAGGGTCATGCGAAATATCGTGTCGCGCCCGACATCCGCCGCCATGCCGAACGGCGCCGGCAGATCGACAGCCACCCCTTTCATGCTGGAACTGACCATCAACTGACTGTCGGCGCCGTCCAGGTTCAACTGCAACTGGTAGGGAATCGTCCCGGACACCGGCAGCGGCTGGGTCACGCCGAGCCAGTCGGTGAGTTTCTTCACTTCGACCTGGCCCGATGCCGCCACTCGGGTCTTGAGTTTGTTAGCGCTGCCGTCAGCGAAGATTTGCGCGGTGACCGGTTTGTCGAATGCTCGGGCAGCGATGTTCTGCCCGCTCAGGCCCTTGGCACTGTCGAAGCGGAAATCACCTTTGAGCTGGGTCAATTCCAGTTTCGGCTCGGCCAGTTTCAGCCGCGCATTGGCGGTCTTGAAGTCGACAACGATCTTCGGCTGGTCACCGCCCTTGTCCAGCGGGATGTCCAGTTTCAGTTTGCCTTGCAGATCACCCGCGCCTTCCCAGCCGGCAAAGGTTTCGCCCGTGCCGATCGGTGCATCCTGAAGAATTTTCAGGCCATCACCGAGACCGCCGGCAAACCCGCCGTCGAGATACATATGCGTATGTTGCCCGGCCGGCACATGGGGAATGTTGACGAAAACATCGCTGACCTGGGTATCGAGCAATTGGCCCTTGCTGGCCAGAATCCGTACGCCGCTGTCCTCGATGAACACATCGCCGCTGACCTTGCTCACGTGCGGCCAGCCTGGCTGGAAGGCCAGTTCGGCGTCATGCACCTTGAAGAACAGACTGATACTGCGATCCGCTTCCCCGGCGTTTTTGCTCAGCGAACCCTGATATTGGAAGAAGCCCTGATCCACGGCCCCCTGAAGGATCGCGGTGCGCAACCATTCGTCCAGCGCCGGGCTCAACACCTGGGGCAAGTACTTGGCGGTGTAGCGTCCGTCGCCATCGACCAGGCCGACGCGCAGGTCCATGTAGTCTTCCTGGCTGTGGTCGAAATGCAGGCGGATCAGGAAGTCACCGGCAATCTTGCCCTCCTCGCCCAGCACTTTCAGATACGGCGCGATCAGGGTGAAGCCGTCTTTATCGAGTTTCCAGGTCAACCGGGCGTTGGCCTGAATGTACTGCCATGGCTTGGCGAAGATCGGATCGAGGTGCAGGACAAAGTCCTTGCTGTCCATGCGTAACTCGCCGCCGTCGAGATTGCCTGTCAGGCTACCGCTGACATTTCGTGCCGCCGGGGCGCCGTGGTAGGCATCGAAACCGACATTGTCGAGGTTGGCCGCGAAGCCGAATTTGCTGCCATCCGTGGCGCTCGGACGGAAGTCCAGCAACACGTTGCGCAAACCGCCAGTGACCTTCAGACGCTCGACCGCTGTGGCAAACCCCTGCGGCAACGGCCCCAATGCATTGAGCAGCGGCGTAATCGGCGTCAGATCGAGACGATCCGCCTGCAAATGCCAGAGTTCGTCGGCCTTGTCGGTGGCGAGGGTCTGCTGCACCTGGACTCGCGACTCCCAGCGGGTGTCGCCAAAGTTCATCGCCAGCGAATCAAGGGTGACTTTCACGCCATTGGCGCTGTTCTCGTAGTAGGCGTTGAGCGCCAGATTGTTGATCTGGATCGGCTTGCGCTCGCCGTAGGCGCCGGTCAGTTGCGGTGCATTCAGGCGCAGCGCCGCGCTTTGCAGCGCACCGTCAGACCAGTTCACCCACAGCTCGCCGCCGGCCTTGATCTCGGAGAAATTCCATTGTTGGGTCAGGCGTTCCGGCAGCCACTTTGACCAGTCACTTTGCGGCAGGCTGGCGTAGCCCTCCACTGAGCTGTCCTGCCACTGCTTGGGGCGAATTCGCGTGCGCAGATTCAGCGCAACGGGTTGGCCGTCGGGCAGGGTCAAACGCGCGTCGAGACGTTGACGACTTGCACCGGTTTTCAGATTGAGGCCGACATAAGTGAGCGTCATCGCCGGGTGATCCAGCGGCTGCAAAGTCACCTGACTGTCGAGCACCGACAGTTGCTGAATCATTTGCGAGCGATTGAACAGCTGCTCCGGATCGAGCGGCTGGTCCTTCTGCACCGGCAGCCCCTCCAGCGCCCAACTGCCATCCTCGGCTTCCTTGAGGCTGATTTTCAGGCCATTGAGTTCCAGATGGGCAATGCGTACTTCACGAGCCAACAGGCTGGACCACAGATCCGGCACGACACGCACCCGATCCAGACGCAAGGCATTGGCCCCATCACCGACCATGACGTCATGGGCCAGCAGGATCGGTGCAAAACCGCTCCAGTTGCCTTCCAGCTCACCGATCTCCAACGGCATGCCGAGGGCGGCACTGGCCTTGTCTTCAATTTCGGCGCGGTATTCGGCCACCAGCGGGGTCAGCTCGCGCCCCAGACTGACGTACAACGCCATCAACACCAGAACCAACGCGCACAGGCCCAGCCCCCAGCGGGTGAGTGCGGCCAAAATGCGTGTCAGACGGTCCATGTCAGTTGGCTCCCATGGCATGAATACTGCGAAAAGCTGAGGCCAGCCGCGGTGGAAAAAGGATGACGCAGGGGATCAGAGCAACACCACGTCATATTGTTCCTGGGAATACATGGTTTCCACCTGGAAGCGTATGGTGCGCCCGATAAACCCTTCAAGCTCGGCAACGTTACCGGACTCTTCATCCAGCAAACGGTCGACAACTTTCTGGTTCGCCAACACGCGATAACCCTCGGCCTGATAGGCCCGGGCCTCGCGAAGGATCTCGCGGAAAATCTCGTAACAGATGGTTTCTGCGGTTTTCAGCTTGCCGCGCCCCTGGCAACTGCTGCACGGCTCGCACAGCACTTGTTCAAGGCTTTCGCGGGTACGCTTGCGAGTCATCTGCACCAGGCCCAACTCGGTGATGCCGATGATGTTGGTCTTGGCGTGATCGCGTTCCAGCTGTTTCTCCAGCGTACGCAGCACCTGGCGCTGGTGCTCCTCATCTTCCATGTCGATGAAGTCGATGATGATGATCCCGCCCAGATTGCGCAGGCGCATCTGCCGGGCAATCGCGGTTGCCGCCTCGAGATTGGTCTTGAAAATGGTTTCTTCAAGATTGCGATGACCGACGAACGCCCCGGTATTGACGTCGATGGTGGTCATGGCTTCTGCCGGATCGACCACCAGGTAGCCACCGGATTTCAGCGGCACCTTGCGTTCCAGGGCTTTCTGGATTTCGTCTTCGACACCATACAGATCAAAAATCGGTCGCTCGCCGGGGTAGTGCTCCAGACGATCGGCGATTTCCGGCATCAGTTCGGCGACGAACTGCGTGGTTTTCTGGAAGGTTTCCCGGGAATCGATGCGGATCTTCTCGATTTTCGGATTGACCAGGTCGCGCAATGTGCGCAGGGCCAGACCGAGGTCTTCATAGATCACGCTCGGCGCCGAAATGGTCTTGATCTGTTCGTTGATCTGATCCCACAGGCGCCGCAGGTAGCGGATGTCCATGAGGATTTCATCGGCTCCCGCGCCCTCGGCAGCGGTACGCAGAATAAAGCCGCCGGCCTCTTTGATGCCTTCTTTGGCCACGCAATCGCTGACGACCTGCTTGAGGCGTTCGCGCTCGGCTTCGTCTTCGATTTTCAGGGAAATGCCGACGTGGGCGGTGCGCGGCATGTACACCAGATAACGCGACGGGATCGACAACTGCGTGGTCAGCCGTGCGCCTTTGGAACCGATCGGATCCTTGGTGACTTGCACTACCAGACTCTGACCTTCGTGCACCAGCGCGCTGATGCTTTCCACCGCCGGGCCTTCGCGCAGAGATATTTCGGCAGCGTGAATGAACGCCGCACGATCAAGGCCGATGTCGACAAACGCCGCCTGCATACCCGGCAGCACCCGGACAATCTTGCCTTTATAGATGTTGCCGACGATCCCGCGTTTTTGCGTGCGCTCGACATGGACTTCTTGCAGCACACCGTTTTCGACCACCGCCACGCGCGACTCCATCGGCGTGATGTTGATCAGAATCTCTTCACTCATGGCAGGATCTCGTTCAGGCATGTTCACGATAATGGCCGCATCTTGTTCGTACGACGCTTATTGCGCGTTCAGGTTTTGCCAACAGGGTATGCCGAAATGGCCCAACAGTTCTGCGGTTTCGCAAACAGGCAAGCCGACCACCGCCGAATAGCTGCCATTGAGGCCCGCGACAAACACCGCGCCGAGTCCCTGAATGCCATAGCCACCGGCCTTGTCCCGGGGTTCGCCACTGGCCCAATAGGCTGCCGCTTCTTCACGGCTGATCGGGCGGAACCGCACCAGACTGCGCACTACCCGTGATTCGCAGCGCTCGCCTTCGAGCACGGCAATCGCGGTCAGCACTTCATGCTCCTTGCCGGACAACATCATCAGCATGGCGCATGCATCGGCTTCGTCCACCGGTTTGCCAAGAATTTTGCCTTCGAGCACCACCGCCGTGTCGGCGCCCAGCACACAGAATGCCTGGTCGGACACGATCGTGCGTCGCCCGGCCTCGGCCTTGCCGCGCGCGAGGCGTTCGACATAGGCCGATGGCGATTCTTCAGGAAGTGGGGTTTCATCGATGTCCGCGCTGATGGCGGAAAAAGCCACACCAATCTGCGTGAGCAACTCACGGCGACGCGGCGATCCAGAGGCGAGGTAAAGCGGCTTCATCAAAACATCTCCCTGTTCAGTGCCCTGCTTCACCGGATCAATTGATTTTGTAGCGGCGGCGCAATCCACGCAAAGCGAAGCTGACCCAAGGCCAGAGCAAGGCGCTGACCAGTGCCGGCAGCACCAGCGCCAGGGTCGGCTGGCGATTGCCGGTCAAGGCACTGAGCCACAACTGCACCAGTTGCGCGAGTCCGAAGATCACCAGGATCACCAGACATTGCTGCCAGATCGGAAACATGCGCAGACGCTGTTGCAACGACAGGACCAGGAAGGTGATCAGTGTCAGGATCAGTGCGTTCTGCCCAAGCAGCGTGCCGTACAGCACGTCTTCCGCCAGGCCCAGGCAAAACGCCGTCACCATGCCAACCGTCTGCGGCATGTACAGCGCCCAGAAAGTCAGCAGCAAGGCGAGCCACAGCGGGCGCAGTATTTCCATGAATTGCGGCAGCGGCGAGACGCTGAGCAGCATGCCGATGGCAAACGTCAGCCAGACGATCCAGCCGTTTCGCGATGCGGTAGCCCCGACCATTATTCTTGTCTCCCAGTGGTAGCAGGCGCGGTGACCGGCGGTTTCGCCGCAGGTCGTGCAGCAGGCTGGGCAGCCGGAGGCTTGGCGGCCGCCGGAGTGGTTGCCGGTGGTTTTGCAGCGGCGGCTGGCTTGCTTGCAACGGGTTTGGCCGGTGTGGCGCTAGCGGCAGGTGCAGCCGGAGTGGCTGCGGCGGCAGGCGTAGCGGCAGCCGGTGGCGTCACAACTTTAGGCACGGTGGTCGGAATCACCGGACCGCCACCAAAGGCATCAAGATTTTCCTGAGCTTGCGCGGCAGCGTTGGCGCGCTCTTCGGCGGTGCGATTGTCGCTGAACACCAGCAGCAGATAACGGCTGCGGTTCAACGCGGCGGTCGGCACGGCGCGAACGATCGCGAAGGGCTGGCCGGAATCGTGGATGACTTCCTTGACTGTCGCCACCGGGTAACCGGCCGGGAAGCGCTGGCCGAGACCGGAGCTGACCAGCAGATCGCCTTCCTTGATGTCTGCGGTATCGGCGACGTGACGCAACTCCAGACGTTCCGGGTTGCCGGTGCCGCTGGCAATCGCCCGCAGACCGTTACGGTTCACCTGTACCGGAATGCTGTGAGTGGTGTCGGTCAACAGCAACACCCGGGAGGTGTACGGCATCAACTCGACCACCTGGCCCATCAGGCCGCGCGCATCAAGCACCGGCTGGCCGAGGACCACACCGTCGCGCTCACCTTTATTGATGATGATGCGATGGGTGAAGGGGTTGGGGTCCATGCCGATCAATTCGGCCACTTCGACCTTCTCGTTGACTAGCGCGGAGGAATTGAGCAACTCGCGCAGCCGGACGTTCTGCTCGGTGAGGGCGGCAAGCTTCTGCATGCGGCCCTGCAACAGCAGGTTCTCGGTCTTGAGTTTTTCGTTTTCGGCGACCAGCTCGGTGCGACTGCCGAACTGACTGGCAACGCCTTCCCACAAACGACCGGGCAGGTCGGTGATCCAGTAGGCGTCCATCAGCACCAGCGACATCTGGCTGCGTGCAGGCTTGAGCAGACTGAAGCGGGCATCGACCACCATCAGCGCAACCGACAACACGGCCAGCACTAACAGGCGGACGCCCAACGAAGGGCCCTTGGCGAAAAGCGGTTTAATAAGCCGCTCCTCCCAGGCAAATGTTCTGTTTATTCATACGGCATCAAACCGGCCTGGATGAAGACTGACAGAAGATAAACGCCAACAGGCAGCACTGCAAAGTGCTGCCTGCGCGCGCTCACCCACGTATTGCAACCCAGCACTTATTCGCTGGAGAGCAGATCCATGGTGTGCTTATCCATCATTTCCAATGCACGGCCACCGCCGCGAGCAACGCAAGTCAGCGGATCTTCGGCAACGATCACCGGCAGACCGGTTTCCTGAGCCAGCAACTTGTCGAGGTCACGCAGCAGCGCGCCACCACCGGTCAGCACCAGGCCACGCTCGGCGATGTCGGAAGCCAGTTCCGGCGGCGATTGCTCCAGGGCGCTTTTCACAGCCTGAACGATGGTAGCCAGAGACTCTTGCAGAGCTTCCAGCACTTCGTTGGAGTTCAGGGTGAATGCGCGTGGAACGCCTTCGGCCAGGTTGCGACCGCGAACGTCGACTTCGCGAACTTCGCCGCCCGGGTAGGCCGTGCCGATTTCCTGTTTGATGCGCTCGGCGGTCGATTCACCGATCAGGCTGCCGTAGTTACGGCGCACGTAGGTGATGATCGCTTCGTCGAAACGGTCGCCGCCAACGCGTACGGATTCGGCGTAGACCACACCGTTCAGGGAGATCAGCGCGATTTCGGTAGTACCACCACCGATATCCACGACCATCGAGCCGCGCGCTTCTTCTACCGGCAGGCCGGCACCGATCGCAGCCGCCATTGGCTCTTCGATCAGGAACACTTCACGGGCACCGGCACCCAGGGCCGATTCACGGATGGCACGACGCTCAACCTGGGTGGATTTGCATGGAACGCAGATCAGCACACGAGGGCTAGGCTGCAGAAAGCTGTTTTCGTGAACCTTGTTAATAAAGTATTGCAGCATCTTTTCGCAGACGCTGAAGTCGGCGATCACGCCGTCCTTCATCGGACGAATGGCAGCAATGTTGCCCGGCGTACGGCCGAGCATGCGCTTGGCCTCGGTGCCGACAGCGACGACACTTTTCTGGTTACCGTGTGTCCGAATGGCCACAACCGATGGCTCATTCAGGACGATACCGCGCTCGCGCACGTAAATAAGGGTGTTGGCAGTGCCCAGGTCAATGGAAAGATCGCTGGAAAACATGCCACGCAGTTTCTTGAACATGGGAAAGGGACCCTAGGCAACGCGTGGGTAAAAAAGTGCGGCAAACTCTAACAACGACAGGGATTTTGGGCAAGGCGCCAATATGTTAAATTGGCCGCTTTTCTGTGCACCAAGCCCCACAATCGCGGCCTTATGACCGTAGAAGTGCGGTAGTGTTCCGACAATCTAACACACGGACGCCGTCCGTTCTGTTTTCCACTGGAGAATCCCGATGGCGCTAGAACGCTCCGACGTGGAAAAAATCGCTCATCTGGCCTGCCTTGGCCTTAATGATGCCGATCTTCCGCACATTACTTCCGCCCTCAACAGCATTCTCGGGCTGGTCGACGAAATGCAGGCCGTCAATACCGACGGTATCGAGCCTTTGGCCCACCCGCTGGAAGCCAGTCAGCGCCTGCGCGCCGACGTCGTGACCGAAAGCAATCATCGCGAGGCCTATCAGTCCATCGCACCAGCGGTCGAAAACGGCCTGTATCTGGTTCCGAAAGTCATCGACTAAAGGGAAAGAGCCTGCAATGCATCAAATGACTCTGGCCGAGATCGCCCGCGGTCTCGCCGATAAAAAGTTTTCCTCCGAAGAGCTGACCAAAGTCCTGCTGGCGCGTATTACCCAGCTCGACCCGCAGCTCAACAGTTTCATCAGCCTCACCGAAGAGCTGGCCCTCGAGCAGGCGAAAGCCGCCGACGTGCGCCGGGCCAACGGTGAGAGCGGCGCGCTGCTCGGCGCGCCGATCGCTCACAAAGACTTGTTCTGCACCCAGGGCATTCGCACCAGCTGCGGCTCGAAGATGCTCGACAACTTCAAAGCCCCGTACGACGCCACCGTGGTCGCGAAGCTGGCTGCGGCCGGTGCCGTGACTTTGGGCAAGACCAACATGGACGAATTCGCCATGGGTTCGGCCAACGAGTCGAGCTGGTACGGCGCGGTGAAAAACCCGTGGAACCTGGAACACGTACCGGGCGGTTCGTCCGGCGGTTCGGCGGCGGCCGTTGCCGCTCGTCTGTTGCCTGCAGCGACGGCCACCGACACTGGTGGCTCGATCCGTCAGCCAGCGGCATTCACCAACCTGACTGGCCTGAAACCGACCTACGGTCGTGTTTCGCGCTGGGGCATGATCGCTTACGCCTCCAGCCTCGATCAGGGCGGTCCATTGGCGCGCACGGCCGAAGACTGCGCAATTTTGTTGCAAGGTATGGCTGGCTTCGACCAGAACGACTCCACCAGCATTGATGAGCCGGTTCCGGATTACTCCGCCAGCCTCCACGAATCGCTGCAGGGCCTGCGCATCGGCGTGCCGAAGGAATACTTCAGCGCCGGTCTCGTCCCGCGCATCGCCGAGCTGATCCAGAACAGCATTAAAGAGCTGCAGAAGCTCGGTGCCGTGATCAAGGAAATCAGCCTGCCGAACATGCAGCACGCGATCCCTGCGTACTACGTGATCGCCCCGGCAGAAGCCTCCTCGAACCTGTCGCGTTTCGACGGCGTGCGTTTCGGCCATCGCTGCGAGAACCCGGAAAACCTCATCGACCTGTACAAGCGCTCCCGTGGCGAAGGCTTCGGCCCGGAAGTACAGCGCCGGATCATGGTTGGTGCCTATGCGCTGTCCGCCGGTTACTACGACGCCTACTACCTGAAAGCGCAGAAGATCCGTCGCCTGGTGAAGAACGACTTCATGGCTGCCTTTAATGAAGTCGACATCATCCTCGGCCCAACCACGCCGAACCCGGCCTGGAAGCTCGGCGCCAAGAACAGCGACCCGGTCGCTGCCTATCTGGAAGACGTCTACACCATCACCGCCAACCTCGCGGGCCTGCCGGGCCTGTCGATGCCGGCCGGTTTTGTCGATGGTCTGCCGGTTGGCGTGCAGTTGCTCGCTCCGTATTTCCAGGAAGGCCGTTTGCTCAACGTTGCGCACCAGTATCAGTTGAACACTGACTGGCACACCCGCACCCCAACCGGCTTCTGAGGAGACACACATGCAATGGGAAGTCGTGATCGGGCTGGAGATTCACACTCAGCTCACTACCCGGTCGAAAATCTTTTCCGGTAGTTCCACCCAGTTCGGCTCCGAGCCGAACACCCAGGCCAGCCTGATCGATCTGGGCATGCCTGGCGTTCTGCCGGTGTTGAACCAGGAAGCCGTGCGGATGGCGGTGATGTTCGGTCTGGCGATTGACGCCGAGATCGGTCAGCACAACGTGTTCGCCCGTAAAAACTATTTCTACCCGGATCTGCCGAAGGGCTACCAGATCAGCCAGATGGAATTGCCGATCGTCGGCAAGGGCCACCTGGACATCGCGCTGGAAGACGGCACGGTCAAACGCGTCGGCATCACCCGTGCGCACCTGGAAGAAGACGCCGGCAAGAGCCTGCACGAAGAGTTCAACGGTGCCACCGGCATCGACCTGAACCGTGCCGGCACGCCGCTGCTGGAAATCGTTTCCGAGCCGGACATGCGCAGCGCCAAGGAAGCCGTGGCTTACGTCAAGGCGATCCACGCGCTGGTGCGTTACCTGGGCATCTGCGACGGCAACATGGCCGAAGGCTCGCTGCGTTGCGACTGCAACGTGTCGATCCGTCCGAAAGGCCAGGTTGAGTTCGGCACGCGCTGCGAGATCAAGAACGTCAACTCGTTCCGCTTCATCGAGAAGGCGATCAACTCCGAGATCCAGCGTCAGATCGAGCTGATCGAAGACGGCGGCAAAGTGATCCAGCAGACCCGTCTGTACGATCCGAACAAGGACGAGACCCGTCCGATGCGTTCGAAAGAGGAAGCCAACGACTACCGTTACTTCCCCGATCCGGACCTGCTGCCGGTGGTTATCGAAGAGTCGTTCCTTGGCGAAGTGCGCGCCACCCTGCCGGAACTGCCACCACAGAAACGCGAGCGCTTCCAGAGCCAGTTCGGTCTGTCGGCCTACGACGCCAACGTGCTGGCCACCAGCCGTGAGCAAGCGGATTACTTCGAGAAAGTCGCAGCCATCGGCGGCGACGCCAAACTGGCGGCGAACTGGGTGATGGTCGAGTTGGGCAGCCTGCTCAACAAGCAAGGCCTGGACATCGACGAGTCGCCGGTTTCGGCTGAACTGTTGGGCGGCATGCTGCAGCGCATCAAGGACAACACCATCTCCGGCAAGATCGCCAAAGTGGTGTTCGAAGCGATGGCCAACGGCGAAGGCAGCGCGGACGAGATCATCGAGAAACGCGGTCTCAAGCAAGTGACTGACAGCGGCGCAATCTCGGCGGTGCTGGACGAAATGCTCGCGGCCAACGCCGAGCAAGTTGAACAATATCGTGCGGCTGATGAAGCCAAGCGCGGCAAGATGTTCGGCTTCTTTGTCGGTCAGGCGATGAAAGCGTCCAAAGGCAAGGCTAACCCGCAGCAAGTGAACGAACTGCTGAAAAGCAAGCTCGAAGGCTGATGAAAATGGAGCCAGTCCCAAGGACTGGCCCCATATCCTGTGGGAATAATCCTCTGTGGCTGGAGGGGTTTTGTGGTGAGGGGATTTATCCCCGATGGGCTGCGAAGCAGACCCAATTCTTGTGCACTGGGAATTTGGGGGCGCTACGCGCCCCATCGGGGATAAATCCCCTCGCCACAAACGCTCGTTTCTACACGGGGTTGCTCCCACAATTGTCTCGGAAACCTTTGAATGAAGCGTCTGCTCATTGGCTGCGCCCTGCTCTCTCTACTGGCCGGTTGCGCCAGCAATGACCTCATCGACCCGCACGGTTACGACCAGAGCGGTGTCGCCTCCTATTACGGAGCCAGACATCACGGTAAACGCACCGCCAGTGGCGAAGCGTTCAACCAGAATTCCCTGACCGCCGCCCACCGCCAGTTGCCCTTCGGCACCCGGGTGAAGGTCACCAATCTGAAAAACGACAAATCCTGTGTGGTGCGCATCAACGATCGCGGGCCGCACACCCGTGGCCGCTTGATTGATGTTTCACGCGAAGCGGCCGAACAACTCGGTATGCTCAACAGCGGCACCGCGCGGGTTCGCGTGCAGGCCCTCGACGACTGATGGAGCGCCGACCATTTTCGCCCTAGCCGATATCCCGCTGATCAATCTGATCGAGTTGCTCGGCGGTCTGCTCTTGCTGATCGCCGGCGCCGAACTGATGGTGCGTGCGGCGGTGCGCCTCGCTGCGCGTCTGCATGTGCGGCCATTGATCATCGGTTTGACCATCGTGGCCTTCGGCAGCAGCGCACCGCAAATGGCCGTGAGCCTGCAAGCGGCACACGCACATACGCCAGACATCGCCGTCGGCAGTGTGATCGGCAGCAGCATCTTCAATATCCTCGTGACCCTTGGCCTGTCGGCGCTGATCATTCCTTTGCGGGTGTCGCGGCAACTGGTGCGCCTCGACATTCCGCTGATGATCGGCGCCAGCCTGTTGGTGTTCGTACTGGCCTGGAACGAAGAATTCGGGCGCTTCGATGGCGTCCTGCTGCTGGGTGCATTGGCGCTGTATCTGGGTTTGCTGCTACGCCAGTCGCGGCATTCGACACGACCGCATTCGCAACACCCTGAAGCCGCACAAGCGTCCTGGCCCGGCAGTGTACTGATGATCATTGTCGGTCTGGCAATGCTGGTCTATGCAGGACATCTGCTGCTCGGTGCGGCGGTTGCCGTGGCCACAGACCTTGGATTGTCGGAACGCGTCATCGGCCTGACCGTGGTCGCCGTCGGCACTTCGCTGCCGGAGCTCGCCACGTCGCTGATCGCGGCACTGCGTGGGCAACGGGACATCGCGGTGGGCAACGTGATCGGTGCCAATCTGTTCAACCTGCTCGGGGTGCTGGGCTTCACCGCGTTGATCGCGCCGACGCCCTTGTCGGTTTCACCCAATGCGCTGGATTTCGACCTGCCGGTGATGCTCGGCGTCGCCGCGCTGTGCCTGCCGGTGTTCTATTCGGGCTACCGCGTGACCCGCGCCGAGGGTTTGCTGCTGCTCGGTTTGTATCTGGCGTACGGCCTGCATGTGGTGTCGTTCACCACCGGCATGCCGCTGGCCGGCAAGCTTGAGCGCTTGATGCTGTTTTATGTGCTGCCGACGCTGTTGACGTTTCTGTTGTTCACGTCAGTCATCGCCTGGCGCCGCCAACACCACAAGAGGGATGTGCCATGACCGAATCGAAGAAGTCCGGGGTTGAAGTCCGCCGCCAGGTAATGGGCGATGCATTTGTTGATCGCGCATTGGGCAACGCCACCGAGTTCACCCAGCCGCTGCAGGATTTCGTCAATGAACATGCCTGGGGCGGTGTGTGGAATCGCGAAGGTCTGCCGCTGAAAACCCGCAGCCTGATCACCCTCGCCGCACTGACGGCGTTGAAGTGCCCGCAAGAGTTGAAGGGCCATGTGCGCGGTGCACTGAACAATGGCTGCACGGTGGAAGAGATTCGCGAGGCGTTGCTGCATTGCGCGGTGTATGCCGGCGTGCCGGCGGCGATCGATGCGTTTCGGGCGGCGCAGGAAGTGATCGACAGTTACCAGAAACCTGAGTGACTTTACGGGCCTCATCGCGGGCAAGCCCGCTCCCACAGGGATCTGGGTGTTGATGAAATTTGATTAACAACCGAAAAACCTGTGGGAGCGGGCTTGCCCGCGATGAGGCCGGAAAAATCGCCGAAAATCTTTCGGTCAGATCCACCCACCCCACTGCAACAGAAAGATCCCGACATTGGTGGTAATCGCCGCCATCAACGTGGTGATCACAATGATTGCCGCCGCCAGTTCATGATTGCCCTGCGCCGCCCGGGCCATGACAAAACTGGCCGCTGCCGTCGGGCTGCCGAAGTACAGAAACAGAATCCCCAGCTCGGCCCCGCGAAACCCGCACAGCCAGGCGCCGAGGGTCGCCAGCACCGGCAGGCCGATCATCTTCACCAGACTCGAACTGAGCGCCATGTTGCCGCTCTGACGCAGCGCCGCCAGCGATAGCGTCCCGCCGATGCAGATCAGCGCCAGCGGCAAGGTGGTTTGCGCCAGATACTGGCCGGACGTTTCCAGCCAGCCCGGCAGACTGATCTTGAAGTAGGCAAACGGCGCCGCCGCGATCACGCTGATGATCAATGGATTGCTGAACACACTTTTGCAGATGCTCCACGGATCGGACTTGATCACCGGGCTGTACACCGCCAGCACGATGGTCGACAGCGTGTTGTAGAACAGGATTACCAGTGCCGCGAGAATCGCGCCGAGGGAAATCCCGTAATCGCCATACATGCTCGCGGCCAGCGCCAGACCGATCACGCCGTTGTTGCCGCGAAACGCGCCTTGGGTGTAGATGCCGCGATCCTCACGCGGACAGCGGAAAATCGCCCAGCCCCAGGCCACGGCAAAACTCGCCAGCGTGGCGACGGCGAAGTAGATCAGCAGCGCCGGTTGCAGCGCGGCGTGCAGGTCCGCGTGGAGGATGCCGAGGAACAGCAGCGCCGGCATGCTGACGTTGAACACCAGCGACGAGGCCGTGTGGATGAAGTTGTCGTTGATCCAGTCGATGCGCTTGAGCAGCACACCGAGAAACAGCATGGCAAACACCGGCGCGGTGATGTTCAGGGTTTCGAGGAAAATTGCCAGCATGCCGGGGGAGCCTTGGGTGAGCGTCGTTAGGGGGCTAATGATAAGCCACTTTCACCCCGATCGTTCCCACGCTCTGCGTGGGAACGCCTCCTGTGACGCTCCGCGTCACGCTTTTGGGACGCGGAGCGTCCTGGGCTGCATTCCCACGCGGAGCGTGGGAACGATCAATCGCATTCGCACAGACAGAACGCGGTCGAATGTGGGAGCGAGCCTGCTCGCGAAGAACGGTAACGCCGTCTCAAGTAATCGGCGCAGGATTGAACAGAGTAATGTCGTTATGCAGCTTGTGCTTCTCCGCCCACGTCTGCTGTTTGCCGCTGGCGACATCCAAGTAATAGTGAAACAACTCCCAGCCCAATTCCTCGATGGTCGCGCGCCCGGTGGCAATCCGCCCGGCGTCGATATCAATCAAATCCGGCCAGCGCTGTGCCAATTCCGTGCGCGTCGAGACCTTCACCACCGGCGCCATCGCCAGACCATACGGCGTGCCACGCCCGGTGGTAAACACATGCAGGTTCATCCCGGCCGCCAGTTGCAATGTCCCGCAGACAAAATCACTGGCCGGGGTCGCGCAGAAGATCAGACCTTTCTGCTTGAACCGTTCGCCCGGGCCGAGCACGCCGTTGATCGCGCTGCTACCGGATTTGACGATCGAGCCCAACGACTTCTCGACGATGTTCGACAACCCGCCCTTCTTGTTGCCCGGCGTGGTGTTTGCGCTGCGATCCGCTTCGCCCTTGGCCAGATAACGGTCGTACCAATCCATTTCGCGTACCAGTTCCTCGGCGACGGTTTTGCTTTCGGCGCGCGAGGTCAGCAGATAAATCGCGTCGCGCACTTCGGTGACTTCGGAAAACATCACCGTCGCCCCCGCGCGCAACAACAAGTCCGAGGCATAGCCCAGCGCCGGGTTGGCGGTAATACCGGAAAACGCATCGCTGCCGCCGCACTGCATGCCGAGGATCAGCTCGGACGCCGGCACGGTTTCGCGGCGGCGCTGGTCGAGCTTCTTCAGTCGGACTTCGGCCAGCGCCATGATCTGCTCGATCATCTCGGTGAAGCCGTGACTGGAATCCTGCAAGCGATACAGCCATGGATCACTGAGATCGACCGACGCATCGTTCTCATGCATCACCTGCCCGGCCTGTAATTTCTCGCAGCCCAGACTGATCACCAGCGCCTCTCCACCGAGGTTCGGGTTGCGCGCCAGATTGCGCACGGTGCGAATCGGGATGTACGCGTCGGTAGCGGTAATCGCCACGCCGCAACCATAACTGTGGGTCAGCGCCACCACGTCATCAACGTGCGGGTACTTCGGCAGCAACTCTTCCTTGATCCGTTTCACCGCATGATCGAGCACACCGGTGACGCACTGCACAGTGGTGGTGATCCCGAGAATGTTGCGCGTGCCGACGGTGCCGTCGGCGTTGCGATACCCCTCGAATGTGAAGCCTTCGAGCGGTGCCTGCGCGACCGGCACCTCGGTGGACAGCGGCAGGCTGTCCAGCGGCGGCGCGGTCGGCATGCGTAGTTGATCTTCCTTGACCCAACTGCCCCGGCGGATCGGCTGCAACGCGTAGCCAATGATCTGGCCGTAGCGAATCACCTGGCCGCCCTCGGCAATGTCTTCGAGGGTGACCTTGTGGCTCTGCGGCACAAAATCCACGGTCACCAGGCCATCGGCGAATTCGGTACCGGCCGGTACACCCTGGTCGTTGACTACAACCACCACATTGTCCCGCTCGTGCAGGCGGATGTAGCGCGGCGAGTCGGAATGTTCAATCAACTGCATGACGCCGCTCCTCAGGAATGCGCTTGAGACAATTTGCCGGTGGCTTCAGTACCGCCGTTGGTTGGCGGCTCCTTGAGTACCACCCGTTTGATCGGGCCGACGATCACCAGATAGCTGAACACTGCGACCAGTGCGTTGGCCCCGACGAACACCAGCGCCCATTTGAATGAACCGGTGGAGCTGATGATGTAGCCAATCACGATCGGCGTGGTGATCGAAGCGATGTTGCCGAAGGTGTTGAACAGGCCACCGCTCAGACCCGCGATCTGTTTTGGCGAGGTGTCGGAGACCACTGCCCAGCCCAGCGCGCCAACGCCTTTGCCGAAGAAGGCCAAAGCCATGAAGCCAACCACCATCCATTCAACGTCGACATAGTTGCAGGCAACGATGCTGCTCGATACCAGCAGGCCGGCAATGATCGGAGCCTTGCGGGCGAAGGTCAGCGAGTGGCCCTTGCGCAGCAGGTAATCGGAAATCACCCCGCCGAGTACGCCGCCGATAAAACCGCAGATCGCCGGCAACGAGGCGATGAAACCGGCCTTGAGAATGGTCATGCCACGTTCTTGCACCAGGTACACCGGGAACCAGGTCAGGAAGAAATAAGTGATGCCGTTGATGCAGTACTGGCCCAAATAGACGCCGAGCATCATGCGGTTGGTCAGCAACTGGCGGATGTAATCCCACTTCGGACCGTCAGCCTTTTTGCCTTTGTTCTGGTCCATGTCGACCATGCCGCCGTTGTCGGCAATGAACTGTACCTCCGCATCGTTGGCCATGGGGTGTTGACGCGGGCTGTGGATAACCTTCAGCCAGATCCCCGAGAAGACGATGCCGAACAGGCCCATGACAATGAACACGTGCTCCCAGCCAAAGCTGTAAACGATCCAGCCCATCAACGGTGCGAACAGCACGGTGGCGAAGTATTGCGCCGAGTTGAAGATCGCCGAAGCGGTACCGCGTTCAGCCGTCGGGAACCACGCCGCGACAATGCGCGCGTTGCCGGGGAACGATGGCGCTTCGGCCAAGCCCACCAGAAAGCGCAGCATGAACAGCGCAACAATCGCCGTGGACATGCCGAATTCACCGACAAAGCCTTGCAGCACGGTGAACAGCGACCAGGTGAAAATGCTCAGCGCATAGACTTTTTTCGAGCCGAAGCGATCGAGCAGCCAGCCACCGGGAATTTGCCCGGCGACGTAGGCCCAACCGAATGCGGAGAAGATATAACCGAGGGTGACCGCGTCGATACCGAGGTCTTTTTGCAGGCTGGAACCGGCGATGGCGATGGTCGCGCGGTCGGCGTAGTTGATCGTGGTCACCAGAAACAACATGAGCAGGATCAAATAGCGGACGTGAGTCGGCTTGGACGATTGCATGTAGATGTACTCCCACTGATTATTTTTATGCGCGGGTGAATCTTCTTGGGTCTGGCTTTTGTGGGAGCCGGCTTGCCGGCGATGGCATCACCGCGGTGCGACTGACATACCGAATCGCCCGCATCGCTGGCAAGCCAGCTCCCACAGGTATTGCGTGGATCAGGAACCGATGTAACTGGTCTTCACGACCGTGTAGAACTCCTGCGCATAGCGGCCTTGCTCACGTGAGCCATAGGATGAGCCCTTACGGCCACCGAACGGAACGTGGTAATCGACGCCGGCCGTCGGCAGGTTGACCATCACCATCCCGGCCTGGGAGTGGCGCTTGAAGTGGTTGGCGTATTTCAACGACGTGGTCGCAATACCCGCCGACAAACCGAATTCGGTGTCGTTGGCCATGGCCAGTGCCGCGTCGTAATCGGCGACGCGAACGATGTTGGCCACCGGGCCGAAAATCTCTTCGCGGCTGATGCGCATCGACGCCTCGCTGTCGGCAAACAGCGTTGGCGCAAGGAAATAGCCTTCGGTGTCACACGTCACCAGACCACCGCCGCTGACCAGCCGCGCACCTTCGGACTGGCCGATGTCGATGTACTTCATGTCCTGTTCAAGCTGAGCTTGCGAAACCACCGGGCCGATATCGGTGCCGGATTTAAGCGCGTGGCCAACCTTGATCGACTTCATGCGTTCGGCCATGGCTTCAACGAACTTGTCGTGAATCCCGGCGGTGACGATAAGGCGGCTCGACGCGGTGCAACGCTGACCGGTGGAGTAGAACGCGCTCTGCACCGACAGCTCGACCGCTTGCTTGAGGTCGGCGTCGTCGAGAATGATCTGCGGGTTCTTGCCGCCCATTTCCAGCTGCACCTTGGCCTGACGGGAAACGCAGTTGACCGCGATCTGCCGGCCCACGCCGACCGAACCGGTGAAGCTGATGCCATCGACTTTCGGGCTGTTGACCAGCGCTTCGCCAACCACGCGACCGCTGCCCATCACCAGGTTGAACACGCCGGCCGGGAAGCCTGCGCGGGAGATGATTTCGGCCAGGGCCCAGGCACAGCCCGGCACCAGATCCGCCGGTTTCAGTACCACGCAGTTGCCGTAGGCCAAGGCCGGGGCGATTTTCCACGACGGAATGGCAATCGGGAAATTCCACGGGGTGATCAGACCGACCACGCCTAGCGCTTCGCGGGTCACTTCAACGTTGACGCCCGGACGCACCGACGGCACGTAATCGCCGGACAGACGCAGGCACTCACCGGCGAAGAACTTGAAGATGTTGCCGGCGCGGGTTACTTCGCCAATGGCCTCGGGCAGGGTCTTGCCCTCTTCCCGCGCCAGCAAGGTGCCGAGTTCTTCGCGACGAGCCAGAATCTCGGTGCCGACTTTATCCAGCGAATCGTGACGGGCCTGGATGCCCGACGTCGACCAGGCCGGGAACGCCGCGCGGGCAGCCTCGATGGCCGCGTTGACCTGCGCCAGATCTGCCTTGGCGTAATCGCCAATGGTGTCGCTCAGTTCGGACGGATTGATGTTGGCCGAGTAATCGGCAGCGGCGACCCATTCACCGTTGATGTAGTTGTCGAAGCGTTTTGCATCTGCCACGGGACTGCCCTCGAATCTAAAAGCCTTCACGCAAAAAGCCGCTGATTGCTCAGCGGCCTCGCTTTTGTGGGGTGTTACTGCGCACCTTGCTTGTCGATCAGCGCGGCGAGCATTTCGTACTCTTCGCCCGTCAGATCGGTCAGCGGCGCGCGCACCGGGCCTGCGTCATGGCCGGCGATTTTTGCGCCTGCCTTGACGATGCTCACGGCGTAACCGGCCTTGCGGTTGCGAATGTCCAGGTACGGCAGGAAGAAGTCGTCAATGATCTTGCCGACGGTGGCGTGATCTTCACGGGCGATGGCGTGGTAGAAATCCATCGCGGTTTTCGGAATGAAGTTGAACACCGCCGAGGAGTAAACCGGCACGCCCAGCGCCTTGTAGGCAGCGGCGTAGACTTCGGCGGTCGGCAGACCACCCAGGTAGCTGAAGCGGTCACCGAGGCGGCGACGGATCGACACCATCAACTCGATATCGCCCAAACCATCCTTGTAGCCGATCAGATTCGGGCAGCGTTCGGCCAGACGTTCCAGCAGCGGAGCGGTCAGGCGGCAGACGTTACGGTTGTAGACCACCACGCCGATGTTGACCGATTTGCACACCGCTTCAACGTGAGCGGCCACGCCGTCCTGACTCGCTTCGGTCAGGTAGTGCGGCAGCAGCAACAGACCTTTGGCGCCCAGACGCTCGGCTTCCTGCGCATACTCGATGGCCTGACGGGTCGAACCGCCGACACCGGCCAGAATCGGCACGCTGGTGGCGCAAGTGTCGACGGCAGTCTTGATGATTTCCGAATATTCGCTGGCGGCCAAGGAGAAGAACTCACCGGTGCCACCGGCGGCGAACAGAGCCGAAGCGCCATAAGGAGCCAGCCATTCCAGACGTTTGATGTAGCCAGCGCGGTTGAAATCGCCCTGCGCGTTGAAATCGGTGACCGGGAAGGACAGCAGGCCGGCGGAGAGGATGGACTTCAGTTCTTGTGGATTCATTTTTCGAACACCCTGGGTAGCAACAATTTTTGTGAGTTTTATGGTTCAGCCAGCGCTGAAGTTGTAGGTCATCGTACAACTTAAAAGATAACCGTCAACTGCATTTCATCGCTGACGCGGACTTTTTGTCGGACAAGATTCTTTCTTGACGTAGGAAATTTCTTGGCTAGGCTCGATTTAACTGTATATACATACAGTTAAATAAGAATCTACCGACGACATATCAAGGAGAAAGAAATGTCCGGACTTCACCCGAAACCACAGGAAAAACCCACACCGGTGATCGCCCGTTTTGATGATCTGTTCACTGCAACCGGCATCGCCTTCATCGCCGACAATGCGCATCTGGTGCTGCACATCGCCGACGCTCACAGCGATGTCGAACCGGTCACCGCCCTCCCCGGCAATGCCTTGAAAGGCCGGCCGCAAGCACGCTTCGAGGGCGGCGAACACACGGCCATCGGCGATAACACGCTGTTGCGCTTCGTCGAGAATGCGCAACCGCTGCTCGCCCAGAACGTGCCATTGCATCTGCCGAATGGCCTGGCGCTGACCTACGGCCAAATGCTGGCACTGGGCGGTGATTTCTACGGCATCCCGGATCGCCCGATCAGCGAAGGCGCCACCCCGGTGGATCGCCTGCAGCGCTTCAACGCCGCTTTCGACTCGCTCGCGGCACTGCCGGCGGCGCGTGCCGAAGCCACGCAGATTCTCGCGGTGATGAAGAGAGAGATCGACGCGGTTAAACAGGCAATCAAGGACGGTAAACAACCGCACGAAGCCTACGACGCGCTGGGAGATACGTTGTCCGAAGAGTGGAACAAGATCACCGGCGGCGGCAGTTTCGTCTCCGCGCTGTTCCCGCTCGGGCGCTACCTGAAACTGGCGGCGAACAATGCCGACCATTTTGGCGAATGGGCAAAACTCGCCTACATCGCCGGGCACACCGCCGCGCTGCAAACGGCAATCGTCGCCCGCGCCAATCACGATGAACAACAATTGGAACGGGCTTACGCCATGAACGCGTTTGCCGACCACTTCCTCACCGACCTGTTTTCCTCCGGCCATTTGCGGGTGCCGCGCAAAGAACTCGCCGCAGTGGTGACCCCGAGTGATCTGGGCTCGTTGATCACGCGGTTCATGCACGACGAGGACAGCAAGTTCGGTCTCAAGGTACGCAACGGGCATGGCGATCAGTGGCGCGCCTATGGCGACAAGCGCTACTTCGACGCGAGCGACGCCGACAATCGCACTCAGGTCAATCAAGCGGTACAGACCTCGGCGGACGAGGTATTTGCCGCCTACCTCAGCGGCAATCTGCCGGCCCCTTCGACATTCGCCGCACTGCAACGCCTGCCGGACCTGACGGCGGTGCTGAACCTGACGAACAACTTCTCGCCGCTGTTCCGCACTGAGGGCAGCAAAGTGCTGCGCCGCAAAGACGTCAACAACCTCAACGACAGTGCCACCGTCGATGACTGGTGGGGCTGGAGCACTTACCTGCTGCTCAAGGATTACCACCCGACCGGCAACGTCAATTAAGGAGAGATGCGATGACGATCAAATTGAAACTGGAACTGGCCTCGGGCCAATCGCTGAAGGGTGCGCCGCTGGAACTGTTGGCCAAGGGGCTACCGATTGCCCGTGCAACCGTGGATGCCCAGGGTTACGCAACTTTTGATGCCAAGCCCGCCAACGGCCCCCTCGCCGTCAGGGTTGACCGCTCAATCCTGCCGCCACACTGACACCAGCCGCCTCCGGTAGGAGCTGCCGCTGGCTGCGGCAGCTCCTACCGGGGGGCTTTTGAAATGGCTGGAAATAGACGGTTTAAAACTCGCTTCGGGAAATTCTCTTACCGTGCAGAACCGCCGTGAATGGATCACGGCCCACCTCGCACGGAGAGCGCCCCCCTCATGACTTTTGCCCCGCCAACACTGCCGCAATGTCTGCCGCATTCGCCAGAAACGGCCACCGTGAACCTGTCTCTGCTGAGCGACGACCTGATTATTCAGGTGCCGGACTCCAGCGACTTTGCAGCGAACTGGAGCGTCTACGCCATTCTCGGCGACGACCCCGAAGAGCCCGATTGGGCAGGCGAAAAAGTCGACACCGGCGCCTGGGATGACGCCGAGGATGAAATGGAAAAACTGACGGGCATCGAATTGCAGATACCGAAGGAGGTACTGAAGGCGTACCTGAACACCGAAATTGAACTGCGCTACAAGTTTCAGGATGAATCGAGCATGGAGCCGTGTTCGGCGCCTCTGATACTGCATATCGAAGCCTGATTTCCTGACGTGCCTGTTGATCGGGCGTGCCTTTTAACTGAAATCGACCGTTCGTCGGGACTGGTATTTCTTACGGGTGCCAGCCATACCCGATCCCGGCCTTAATGGCTGAGGAGTTAACGAACTGGCTCCGACAGCGCAACGCCGCAACTTGCGCTCATTCAACGGTTTGAATTGAAAGCGAAAAGGAATTTGATCATGACTGCACAAGTAAAAGCGTTGGCTGCTCCACAACTCAAGGAAACCGAGAACGGGGTACTCCACGTTCACAAGCTGGAAGGACATGCCACTGTTCTGGTAGACACTTACACAAACCAGACTGTCGGCGACATCGTGAAGATTCAGGTATCCACTTCTACCGGCAACAGTTTTGGAGAACAAAAAGTAGTGACCGCTGCCCAGGTAGGAAAGCCTCTCACATTCGCCATTCCCAAAGATGTCTTTGAGAAAAACCTCGTACAGGATGCCACTGCCAAGCTGCACTATGTTGTTACGGCAGTAGCGCACCAGCCAGCGGAATCCGCCCCTCTGACTGTGCACCTCGAACGCTAACCAGCATTCACCCCTGCGCCTGCGCCTCTTCATGGGCCTGGCGCAGTCTTTCGCGACTGTTGGTCAAATGCAGGCGCATGGCCGCACGAGCGGCATCGGAATCCTGACGAGCAATCGCCTCGTAGATTTCTTCGTGCTCGCGGCTCAGGCGATTCATGTAGTGCTGCTGATCATCATGGGCCAGGCGTGCCGAATTCAGCCGCGTGCGCGGAATGATGCTGGTGCCCAGGTGGGTCATGATGTCGGTGAAATAGCGGTTGCCGGTGGACAAGGCGATTTCCAGGTGGAAAGCGAAGTCCGAAGCCACGGCGTCGCTGGCATGGGCAACGCTGTCGTTCAGCGCATCGAGGGCGGCGCGCATGGTCGCCAGTTGCTCGGGGCTGCGGCGTTGCGCGGCAAGGCCGGCGGATTCGACTTCAAGGCTGATACGTAATTCGAGAATGGCCAACACATCACGCAGGGTGACGACGGTGGCCGGGTCGATGCGAAAGCCACTCGGGCTCGGGGTGTCGAGCACGAAGGTGCCGATGCCGTGGCGGGTTTCCACCTGGCCGGCGGCCTGCAAACGGGAAATCGCCTCGCGCACCACCGTGCGGCTGACGCCATGGGCTTCCATGATCGCCGACTCGGTGGGCAGTTTGTCGCCACGCTTGAGCAGGCCGTCACGGATCTGCTCGCTCAGCACCGTCACCAGTTCCTGAGCCAGGCTGCGACGCTTGCGCGGGAGGCGCGGGGTGTTGATCGGGTTTTCCATGTTTACGTCTTGTCTCGAAAGTTCGACTTGGTCGGCATCATAGCGCAAGCGGGTTGTACGATCACTCGCCACTCACAACACCATCCCTGTGGGAGCTGGCTTGCCAGCGATGGGGCCATATCAGTCATAAAGGTGTCGACTGATCCGACGCCATCGCTGGCAAGCCAGCTCCCACAGGTTCCGTGCAGGGTCAAGCGGTCACGGTTTGTTCGACCAAATGGCCGCTGTCGATCCGCACATGCCGTGGGTGGAAGCGCTTGAGGCTGCTGCGATGCCCGACGCTGACGATGCTCAGCCCCGGCAGCTGATCGATCAGCGCCTGATACAGCGTCGCTTCGTCTTCCTCATCCATCGCCGATGTCGCCTCATCCATGTACAGCCATTGCGGTGCGTAAAGCAGTGCGCGAGCGAAGGCTAGCCGTTGCTGTTCGCCCGGCGACAGCATGCGCTGCCAGTGATTGGCTTCATCCAGCCGCGCCACGAGGTGCGGCAAGCGACAGGTTTGCAGCACTTGCTCGTAGCGTTCCTGCGGGTAGGTGTCGCCCGGTTGTGGATAACTCAGCGCTTCGCGCAAGGTTCCGATCGGCAGATAGGGTTTCTGCGGCAGGAACAGATAACGCGCCGCCGGCAAACGAATATTGCCGTGGCCCGCCGGCCACAAATGCCCCATCGCCCGGAACAGCGTGGACTTACCGCTGCCGGAACGACCGCTGAGCATCACCCGGTCGCCCTGTTCCACAGTCATGTCGCCGCTGGTCAGCAGATGACGACCGTCAGCCAGGTCCAGCCCGAGGTTATGCACCTTCAATTCGCTGCCCTGGTTTTGCACATCGATGGCCGGAATCCGCTCCTCGTTGTCGCTCATGGCCTGACGGAAACTCAGCAGACGATCACAGGTGGCGCGCCACGAGGCGAGTTCCTGATAGGCGCTGATGAACCAACTGAAACTCTCTTGAACGTTGCCGAATGCGGAGCTGATCTGCATCAGTTCACCGAGTTCGATCTTGCCGGCGAAGTAGCGCGGCGCCGCGACGATGAATGGAAAGATAACGGCTGCCTGGCTGTAACCGGCGGTAAAGAAGGTCAGGCGCTTGGACACTTTCATGATGTCCCAGAAGTTGTGCCAGACCATGCCGAAACGGCTACTCAACCGGCGGTTCTCGTTCGGCTCGCCGTTGTACAACGCGATACTCTCGGCGTTCTCGCGGATCCGGACCATGGAGAATCGCAGGTCAGCTTCGAAACGTTGTTGTCTGTTGTTCAGGCCGATCAGGCGCCGACCGATCAAATGCGTCAGCCAACTACCCACCACTGCATAAACCAGCACACACCAGAACATGTAGCCGGGAATCGTAACTCCGAACACTTCGATGCTGCCCGATACGCCCCAGAGGATGATCGAAAAAGACACCAGACTGACGACATTGCTCAGCAAGCCAATACCCAGGCTCAAGGTGGTGGCGGTGAACTTGTTGAGGTCCTCGGAAATCCGCTGGTCCGGGTTATCGGTGTAACCGCCCTGCTCCAGCTGGTAGTAATTCTTGTCGGCAAGCCAACGGGAAAAATGCTTTTCGGTGAGCCAGGCCCGCCAGCGAATCGTCAGCATCTGAGTCAGGTAGAGCCTGTACACCGCACCGACAATCGCCACGGCGGCGATGCCGCAGAAATACAGAATCAAATGCCAGAACGCCGCTTCGTCCTTCTTCTGCAGCGCGTTGTAGAAGTCCTTATACCAGGTGTTGAACCACACCGAGATGCCCACACTGACCAGCGAGAGTGCGATCACTGCAATCAGCAGCGTCCAGGCCTTGCCCTTCTCTTCACTGCGCCAGTACGGCGTGATGATCGCCCACACCTTGCGAAAAAACTGCCCGCGCACAGCATCGTTGACCGCGGAATATTCAGCGTTCTGATTCATGGATAAGGCTCGATATAGAAAAGAACAGACACGCACCGATCATAGTAGATCGGTGCGTTTTATCGCGCGGGCCGGCGATAGTCGTTCAGCGCAGGTTCAGCGACGAACCGGGCGCTTCTGCAGTTTGCGCTGCAGGGTGCGGCGGTGCATGCCCAGGGCGCGGGCAGTGGCGGAGATGTTGCCTTCATGCTCGGTGAGCACGCGCTGGATGTGCTCCCACTGCAGGCGGTCAACCGACATCGGGTTTTCCGGCACCAGACTGTCGAGGTCGGCGTGCTCGGAGAGCAGCGCGGCCAGCACGTCGTCGGCGTCGGCGGGTTTACACAGGTAGTTGCAAGCGCCGCGCTTGATCGCTTCGACCGCCGTGGCAATGCTCGAATAACCGGTGAGGATCACCACGCGCATTTCCGGGTCCAGTTCCAGCAACTTGGGCAGCAGCACCAAACCAGAGTCGCCGTCCATTTTCAGGTCGAGCGCGGCGTAGTCCGGCAGATCGGCCTGAGCAATGGTCAGGCCTTCCTCGGCGGAACCGGCAGTGCTGACGCGAAAACCGCGACGGGCCATGGCACGCGCCATGACGCGGGTGAAGGTTGCGTCGTCGTCGACCAGCAGCAAATGCGGCAGTTCTTCGCCTTCGACTTGGATTTCGTCACTCATGTTGGTCTCCTCGGGCGCCGTGAGGCAGGCGCAGCTCGGTGAGCGTGCCGCCTTCCTCATGACTATAGAGTTTCACTGAGCCACCGGCGCGTGTCACGCTGGCCTTGCTCAAAAACAGGCCCAGGCCGAAACCTTTGCCCTTGGTGGTAAAAAACGGTTTGCCGATCTGCTCGGCGATGGCCAGCGGCACGCCGGCACCGTGATCGCGAATGCTGATGGTCACGGTTTCGGCATCCCAATCCAGCGTCACTTTGAGGTTTTCCGGGCAGGCGTCGGCGGCGTTGTTGAGCAGATTCAGCAGCGCCTGAGTCAGATCCGGCGGCGGCGCCATGCGCGGCACGGTGCCCTGGCCGAGACGATGGAAGCGATAACTGGCTTCCGGACGCATCAGGTGCCAACGGTTCAGCGCTTCGTCGAGCCATTGGGTGACGTCCTGCATCTCGACCGCCAAACGCCGGTTGGCCTCGGCGGCACGCACCAGTTGCTGCAAGGTTTCTTTGCAGAGTTTGACCTGATCCTGCAGCACCTTCAGATCGTCCTGCAACATCGGATCGGGATGATCCTGCTGCATCTCCTTGAGCAGCACACTCATGGTCGCCAACGGCGTGCCCAATTCATGCGCGGCACCGGCGGCCTGCGTGGCAACGGCCAGCAATTGCTGATCGCGCAGGCCTTCTTCGCGGCGGATCGCGCGTAATTCTTCCTGACGGCGCAGCTCTTCGGCCATGCGCGCAGCAAAAAACGTGATCACCGCGGCGGCCAGCGCGAAGCTCAGCCACATGCCGTAGATCTGCAGGTTTTCGCGGGCGACCGGCAGGGTTTCCAGTGGATAGAAACGCGTCAGCATCACGGTGTACAGCGCCAGCGCGATGCCGGACAGAATCACCGAGTAGCGCCACGGCAGCGTCACCGCCGCAATGGTCAGCGGCACCAGATAATAGGAAACGAACGGATTGGTCGAACCGCCGGAGAAATACAGCAACGCACTGTGGATCACCAGATCACACGCCAGTTGCAGGGCGTATTCGAGCTCGGTCACCGGCCACGACGTACGCAAACGCACGGCAGTGAACACGCACAGCAGAATCGAGCAGCCGAGGGTCATCGCCAGTTGCACCCACGGCAACGGCAACAGTTGCAGCCAATAGGCCAGACCAACGGAACCGGCCTGCGCGGCCAGCACCAAAGTGCGGATGAAAGTCAGCCGCCAGAGGTTCTGGCGAGTGGCGGAAGTCAGTTGTACGGGGGCGAGCATGAGCTCTCCTGATGAGCGCTCCAGGCGGATCGCACGGAGTATAACCAAGCCGCGCCCTTCAGAGGCGAAAGTGCGGCAAACGACCACATGGCGAAAACATTTTCGGCGGCTATAAGGACGCCTTCGCGAGCAGGCTCGCTCCCACAGGGGAACGCATTTCAAAGGTGGGAGCGAGCCTGCTCGCGATTGGCTGCGCAGCAGCCACCAGTCATCTGTATAGAAGTTGTAACTGGGCGAACCGGATCATTAAAGCTAGAGTCTGATGGTTCACGCAGGTCCGAACCAACACCTGCGCCCTCATCAAGGAGCCTTCATGCACACATTTCGCCGCAGCGCCGCCCTTCTCGCCCTGACCGTCGGCAGCGTCGCCAGCCTTCCGGCCCTGGCCGCCGATGAGCTGCACTACAACCAGATTTCCCTGCGCGCCGAAGTCAGCCAGGAAGTGGCCCGCGACCTGATGATCGTGACGCTCTACACCGAAGAGCAAAACACCGACCCGGCCAAACTCGCCGCCGACGTCAGCACCACCATGAACAAGGCACTGGCCCAGGCCAAGCAAGTCAAGGACATCACCCTGCGCCAGGGCAGCCGCAACAGCTACCCGATCTACGACACCAAGGGCCAGAAAATCACCGGCTGGCGCGAACGTGCCGAACTGCGCCTGGAAAGCGCCGACTTCGCCGCCCTGTCCAAACTCACCGGCGAACTGCTGACCGACCTGAAAATGGGCGGCATGGACTTCGCCATCGCCGACCCGACCCGCAAATCCAGTGAAGACGCGCTGCTCAAAGAAGCCGTCACCGCCTTCAAGGCCCGCGCCCAACTGGCCACCGACGCACTCGGCGGCAAGGGCTACAAAATCGTCAACCTGAACCTCAACAGCAACGGTTATCCACAACCGTACCTGCGCGCGCCGATGATGATGAAAGCCGCCGGCATGGATTCAGCGCCAGTGACGCCTGAAGTCGAAGCGGGTACGAGCCAGGTCAGCATGACCGCTGATGGCTCGATTGAAGTGTTGATGCAGTGATTTGATGTGGGCTGAATGAAAAACCGGCGATCAGAGCATGATCGCCGGTTTTTTTGTGCCTGGGATTTGTGTTGTTTGCTCGGCCGTCATCGCTGGCAAGCCAGCTCCCACAAGGTCGTGCGTCGATTTCAAAATCGGCACAAACCTGTGGGAGCTGGCTTGCCAGCGATGAACGATAACGCGGTCTCAGGTTTGTGGATCAACCCGATCCAGCGCCCGGTTTACTGTCAGTTCGGCCAGCATGATGATCTGCTGAATACCGAGCATCGTGTTGCGCTGCGTGCCGCCCAACTCATTGGCGAAGTTGCTGGCAGCGGCGCTGGCAGAGGCCAGTGATTCACAGGCATGGGCGAGCAGGCTTTCGGTGTCGACGTTGGGACAGACCATGAACATCGTGCTCGGTTGGCGCGGTTTTCCGGGTTGGGGACAAAGATAGAAATCGAGGGCACGCTTGATGGCTTCGCGGTTGCGGGCGAGGTCTTCGTCGCGCAGGGCTGCTTCGAGTGGGGTTTCGAGGGGTGGGTCAGGGATTAATTTATCCATGGAGCATTTCCTTACGAATGACGCCATACGCTTCCGATCTCACTCGAGAAACGAGGTGGCAACTATGTACGGAGTGAGATTACCGGTAAGGAAACCAACCCGGCCGAACCGAAGTCCGCCCGTACATAGCCGCCATAAAGAACTGCCGACAGCATGAACTGGCGGCGATTATGGCGTTGCTTGCGCAGGTTTCCAAATTCGATAACCGGGAATCTCACCTCCCGATCGCAGAGTCCTCTGCGACATCCGAAGCCTAGAGAGCGCACGTCCGACGGACAACCTGAAAACCTTGTGGGAAGGTTCTGGTAATTCGATAAACATTTAAACAGCTCAAATAATCGGGCGACCGGGCGGGCCTCTTCGCGAGCAGGCTCACTCCTACAATTGGTTCGCGTGCAGTCTGCAAGAGATTGGTCGGCTTTCAGGCCGCCATCGCTGGCAAGCCAGCTCCCACAGGTAAGCAAAAGCCAGATCAAAAGATCGTCCGATCGCGGCCCGAGCCTTCGGCAACTCCTACAGAGGCGACAAGTACACCCCGCACGCGGCGCATGCCGCCCCACTCAATAGGCCGAGTGTCAGCTCGCCTGCTCTTGATCTTGATCCACGGGCGACGTCGGAAGGCTGAGCGGATCGATCCCGGAGCGAAGGAACCCCGAGCCCCAGCGAGCGGGCCGCACGCAGGAGCAAGCCTTTTTGGTTACTTTTTCGGCGTCTGGAAAAAGTGACCCGCCGTAAGGGCGGAACCCCAAGCAGCCATAACCGCAGCAACGGATATACACACAACCCGCCAGATATACCGAGATAGACACTCCCCCAAGAAAAACGATATTTCCGAAACCCCACAAATCCCCGCTACCCTCAAAAAACAACCACCTCCAAATCCCCGGGGACTCCATGCCAAGATCCACCCTAAAACCACTCTTGATCTCCCTGGCCCTGGCCACAACCGCCCCGCTAGCAAACGCCGCCACAACACTCGTTTATTGCTCCGAAGCCAGCCCCGCCGGCTTCGACCCCAGCCAATACACCAGCGGCACCGACTTCGACGCCTCCGCCGAAACCGTCTTCAACCGCCTCACCCAATTCCAACGCGGCGGCACCGACATCGAACCCGGCCTGGCAACAAAATGGGACGTCTCAACCGACGGACTCCAATACACCTTCCACCTGCGCCAAAACGTAAAATTCCACACCACCGACTACTTCACCCCAACCCGAGACTTCAACGCCGACGACGTGTTGTTCACCTTCCAGCGCCTGCTCGACCCGGAAAACGCCTTCCGCAAGGCCTACCCCGCCGAGTCCCCGTACTTCACCGACATGGGCCTCAACACCACGATCAAATCGGTAGAAAAACTCGACGAAAATACCGTGCGCTTCAACCTCAACAACGTCGACGCCGCCTTCGTACAAAACCTCGCCATGAGCTTCGCCTCGGTGCAATCGGCCGAATACGCCGCGCAACTGCTGAAGGAAGGCAAAGCCGCCGACCTCAACCAGAAACCGATCGGCACCGGCCCGTTCGTGTTCAAGCGCTACCAAAAGGATTCACAAATCCGCTACGCCGCAAACAAGGCCTACTGGAAACCCGAAGACGTAAAAATCGACAACCTGATCTTCTCGATCACCCCGGACGCCGCCGTACGCCTGCAAAAGCTCAAAACCGGCGAATGCCAGGTCAGCGGCTACCCACGCCCGGCCGACATTGAAGTCATGGAAAAAGACCCGAACCTGCGCGTACTCAAACAGGCCGGTTTCAACCTCGGCTTCCTCGCCTACAACACTACTCACCCGCCGCTCGACCAACTCAAAGTGCGCCAGGCCCTGGACATGGCCATCGACAAACCGGCGATCATCAAAGCCGTTTATCAAAGCGCCGGCCAGTTGGCCGAGAACGCCTTGCCACCCGCGCAATGGTCCTTCGACCCGAACATCAAAGACGCGCCGCACGACCCGGTAAAAGCCAAAGCGCTACTCAAGGAAGCAGGGGTTGCACCCGGTACAACCATCAACCTCTGGGCGATGACAGTGCAGCGTGCCTCGAACCCGAATGCGCGGATGTCGGCGCAAATGATCCAGCAGGATTGGGAAAAAATCGGCATCAAGGCCAACATCGTCAGTTACGAATGGGGCGAGTACATCAAGCGTGCGAAAAATGGTGAACACGACGCGATGATCTATGGCTGGACCGGTGACAACGGTGACCCCGACAACTGGCTCGGTGTGCTGTACAGCTGCGCGGCAGTAAAAGGCAGCAACTACGCCAAATGGTGCGACCCGACCTACGACAAGCTGGTGCAACAGGCCAAGGTCTCGACCGACAAGTCGCAGCGGGTAAAACTGTATCAACAGGCGCAACTGATCCTTAAACAGCAAGTGCCGATCACGCCGATTGCCAACTCCACGGTGTTCCAGCCGCTGCGCAAGGAGGTCACCGACTTCCGCATCAGCCCGTTTGGTCTAACCCCTTTCTACGGTGTGGGTATAAATAAGTAACACCAAGCCCCAATGCGGCGCGCACAACGTGACCAATGCACCGTTTTGGGGCTCCATTTGCACCGTAAAAACCACCCGCAAACGGTCAAATGCGTCAGAAGTTATACCGATGCGACATTAAGGTACGTTCGTGCCACCGTTTGAGGTCGCCGAGTGTTCTGGATCTTGCATTGGGTATGGCGCCTGCATAAGTATCCGCAGGCACGACTCACGAGGTCGTACCTCAAATCAAAAAATGACAACAAATCATGAGGCCAACATGCTTAAACACGCGGTCATTCCGTTTTTAGTCGGCGCAGGCTTGTTAGCCTCCGCACCTTTCGCATCCGCTGCGACTAACCTGGTGTTCTGCTCCGAAGGGAGCCCGGCCGGATTCGACCCAGGCCAGTACACCACCGGAACCGACTTCGACGCCTCAGCTGAAACCATGTTCAACCGTCTGACCCAGTTCGAGCGTGGCGGCACCGCCGTCGTTCCTGGTCTGGCGACCAAGTGGGACATTTCCGATGACGGCCTGACTTACACCTTCCACCTGCGTGAAGGCGTCAAGTTCCACACCACTCCGTACTTCAAGCCGACCCGCGAGTTCAACGCCGACGACGTGCTGTTCACCTTTAATCGCATGATTAACAAGGATGACCCGTTCCGTAAGGCGTACCCGACCGAATTCCCGTACTTCACCGACATGGGGATGGACACCAACATCACCAAGATCGATAAAGTCGATGACCACACCGTCAAGTTCACTTTGAAAGAAGTGGATGCTGCGTTCATCCAGAACATGGCCATGAGCTTCGCTTCTGTACAGTCCGCCGAATACGCAGCGCAACTACTGAAAGAAGGCAAGGCTGCCGACATCAACCAGAAACCCGTCGGCACCGGCCCGTTCGTGTTCAAGAGCTACCAGAAAGACTCGAACATCCGTTACACCGGCAACAAGGACTACTGGAAACCTGAAGACGTGAAGATCGATAACCTGATCTTCGCTATCACCACCGACCCGTCGGTGCGCATCCAGAAGCTGAAAAAGAACGAGTGCCAGGTCACCCTGTTCCCGCGTCCAGCCGACCTGAAAGCGCTGAAAGAAGACAAAACCCTGAAAATGCCTGACCAGGCTGGCTTCAACCTGGGCTACATCGCCTACAACGTGATGGACAAGGTCAAGGGCAGCAACGAGCCGAACCCGCTGGCTGACCTGCGCGTTCGCCAGGCGCTGGACATGGCCGTGAACAAGCCGCAGATCATCGACTCGGTTTACCAGGGCGCGGGCCAACTGGCCGTCAACGCCATGCCGCCGACCCAGTGGTCTTACGACACCACCATCAAAGACGCCAAGTACGACCCTGAGAAAGCCAAACAGCTGCTCAAGGAAGCCGGCGTCAAGGAAGGCACCGAGATCGTTCTGTGGGCGATGCCGGTACAGCGTCCGTACAACCCGAACGCCAAGCTGATGGCTGAAATGCTCCAGTCCGACTGGGCCAAGATCGGCTTGAAAGTGAAGATCACCAGCTACGAATGGGGCGAGTACATCAAGCGTTCCAAAGGTGGCGAGAACCAGGCCATGATCATTGGCTGGAGCGGTGACAATGGTGATCCGGACAACTGGCTGAACGTGTTGTTTGGTTGCGACTCGCTCAGCGGCAACAACTTCTCCAAGTGGTGCGACAAGAAGTTCGACGGCCTCGTCAAAGAAGCCAAGCGCACTACCGACCAGGGCAAGCGCACCGAACTGTACAAACAGGCGCAACACGTCCTCAAAGATGCAGTCCCTATGACACCTATCGCTCACTCGACGGTGTATCAACCCATGCGCGCCAACGTGCAGGACTTCAAGATCAGCCCATTCGGCTTGAACTCCTTCTACGGCGTCAGCGTCAGCAACTAAAAGAGACAGCGGCGACGTTTTCAGCGTCGCCGCTGTTTTTTTCTGCCGATTAGTTAGGAATTTGCCTACAACCTTTTCCACCCTGCCTATCCAGGGAGATACAGGACGTGTTGCCTTTTCCTACGAGTCTTTAGGACTCAACGCATTTACTGCCAGACCCACGGCCCCTACCGTCGGGTTCTGACCAGTGACTGCGTGGGCTAACGGTTTGTTGTCCGTACTGGTTTGAGCACGATGCAGCCACAACGTCCCTGGACGGGACCGCGGCGCATCGAAACAACACTAAAAAAAGAGGGAGCGTCATGCGCCATACCTTGGTTTTTTCCGCATTGCTGGGCGCCGGCCTGTTGGCCGCCACGTCTGCCAGCCACGCCGCCAGCAACAGTCTGGTGTTCTGCTCCGAAGGCAGTCCGGCGGGTTTTGATACCGCGCAATACACGACGGCCACCGATAACGACGCCGCCGAGCCGCTGTACAACCGACTGGTCGAGTTCGAAAAAGGCGCGACCAACGTCGTACCCGGGCTGGCCACCAAGTGGGATATTTCCGAGGATGGTCTCAAGTACACCTTTCACCTACGTGAAGGTGTGAAATTTCATACAACTCCGTACTTCAAGCCGACTCGCGACTTCAACGCCGACGACGTGCTTTTTACGTTTAACCGCATGCTTGATGCGCAGCAGCCATTCCGTAAGGCTTATCCGACCGAGTTCCCGTATTTCAACGGGATGAGCCTGAACAAGAACATCGCCAAGGTCGAGAAGACCGGGCCGCTGACCGTGGAGTTCACGCTCAACAGCGTCGACGCCGCGTTCATCCAGAACATCGCCATGAGCTTCGCCGCCATCCTGTCCGCCGAATACGCCGACAAGCTGATGGCCGAAGGCAAACCGAGCGACATCAACCAGAAACCGATCGGCACCGGGCCGTACGTGTTCAAGAGTTATCAGAAAGACTCGAACATCCGCTACACCGGCAACCCGCACTACTGGGACCCGAGCCGGGTCAAGCTGAAGAACCTGATTTTCGCGATCAACACCGACGCCTCGGTGCGTGTGCAGAAGCTCAAGGCTGGCGAATGTCAGATTACCCTGCATCCGCGCCCGGCCGATGTTGAAGCATTGAAGGCCGATCCGAAGCTGCAACTGATCTCCAAACCAGGCTTCAACCTCGGCTACATCGCCTACAACGTGCGCCACAAACCGTTCGACCAGCTCGAAGTGCGTCAAGCGCTGGACATGGCGGTGAATAAACAAGGGATTCTCAACGCTGTTTATCAAGGCGCCGGCCAACTGGCCGTCAACGCCATGCCACCGACCCAGTGGTCCTACGACGACACCATCAAGGACGCCACCTACAACCCGGAAAAAGCCAAAGAGCTGCTCAAGGCTGCCGGCGTCAAGGAAGGCACCGAGATCACCCTGTGGGCAATGCCGGTGCAACGTCCGTACAACCCGAACGCCAAACTGATGGCCGAAATGCTTCAGGCGGACTGGGCGAAAATCGGTCTGAAGGTGAAGATCGTCAGCTATGAATGGGGCGAGTACATCAAGCGCACCAAGAACGGCGAGCACGACATCAGCCTGATCGGCTGGACCGGTGACAACGGTGACCCGGACAACTGGCTCGGCACGCTGTACAGCTGCGACGCCATTGGCGGCAACAACTACTCCATGTGGTGCGACGCGGCTTACGACAAGCTGGTCAAAGAGGCCAAGGTCGTCACCGACCGCGACCAACGCACCGTGCTCTACAAACAGGCTCAGCAGTTGCTTAAACAGCAAGTGCCGATTACGCCTGTCGCCCACTCGACGGTCAACCAGCCATTAAGCACACGGGTTGAAGGGTTCAAGGTGAGCCCCTTCGGTCGCAACGTGTTCTCGGGTGTCAGTATCGATTAACCCAACCGATTAGCCGCAACGCTGAGGGGGACCGTCTATCCCCCTCACGCAAGCGCTTTGCCGAAATTCGCCAATCCGGCTTTTTGCAAACGTTTGCGATGTGTGAATGAGTTCTAAACCAATAACCGGCCAACCCAAAAAAGCCGGCATAAAAAGAAAGTAAAGGAGCTTCACCCATGAAACTGAGCAGCACCGCGATACTGGCCTTGGCCATCAGCAGCATCACCGCCACGGCGTACGCAGAACCTGCTAGTCAGGAGTTCGTCCCTACCACGTTGGCCGGCAGTAGCGCCCAAAGCGAGGCCAAAGGCTTTATCGATGGACAAAGCCTGGGCGGCACTACACGTAACTGGTATGCCAATGAATTGAAGCGTCGTGATGATCGCTTCAGCTACGTGAAAAACAGCGACAAGAACACCACGCCTGTAGTCAAGACGCCAACTCCGCGTCGTATCAACTGGGTTCAGGGCACCATCGTCAACTACACCTCGGGCTTCACCCAAGGCACCGTTGGCGTCAGCACCGAAGTCGCCGCTTACAACGCCATCGTTCTGGACCGTGACCGCAAGGACATCGCCGGCGGTTCCAACCGTACCCTGGCGCACTCCGACGGCGACGCTGTCGACCAGTGGAGCAAACTGGGTCTGGCCAACGTGAAGCTGCGCGTGTCGAACACCACCCTGACCGCCGGTCGGCAGAACTTCAGCACGCCGATCGTAGACGTCATCGGCAACCG
The DNA here is from genome assembly GCF_018326005.1 of Pseudomonas sp. Seg1. Taxonomy (NCBI): domain Bacteria; kingdom Pseudomonadati; phylum Pseudomonadota; class Gammaproteobacteria; order Pseudomonadales; family Pseudomonadaceae; genus Pseudomonas; species Pseudomonas sp. Seg1. The sequence goes on along the minus strand of NZ_AP021903.1, from coordinate 1,016,407 downwards.
TCCGCTGCCTTCGAGCTTTGAGGGTATTACCCTGCACAGCGAAGAGTTCAACAACCTGTCGTTCGACCTCGGTGGCTTCGACCGTGTTTCGCCGCGTACCGAGCAGAGCCTGTCGAAATTCCGTACCGAGTACTCGGCCACTGGCGTTGAGACCGATAAGGTTTACATCGCTGGCGTCAACTACCAGCCATTCAAGAGTCTGAAAACCAGCCTGTACGGCTCCAACGTCGAAGACTTCTGGAACCAGTACTACTTCGGCGCCACCCACGAACTGGGTGACAGCCAGGTCCTGAGCCTGACCACCGGTCTGAACTACTACAAGACCGTCGACGAAGGCAAAAAGCTGATGGGCGAGATCGACAACGATACTTACTCGCTGTCGCTGGGTCTGGCTCACCAGGCGCACAGCCTGACCTTCTCGTACCAGGAAGTGAATGGCGACACCTACTTCGACTACCTGCACGAAACCAACGGTATCTACCTGGCCAACTCCCTGCTGTCGGACTTCAACGGCCCGAACGAGAAGTCCTTCCAGATCGCCTACGGCATCAACATGGCCGAATATGGCGTGCCAGGCCTGAAGTTCAACATCTACCAGGCACGCGGCTGGGGCATTGACGGTACTCACTACCGTGGCACCGCCTACACCGACCCGGGCGCCAAGCGCGGCGACCTGAGCCTGATGGACGGCGAAACTCACTACGAATACGGCATCGGTGCTTCCTACGCCGTGCAGAGCGGCCCGCTCAAAGCCACCGCGATTCGCGCGACGTACACCACGCACCGCGCCAGTGAAAACCAGGCTGACGGCAACATCAACGAGTTCCGTCTCGTGACCACCATTCCGTTCAACATCCTGTAAAAACGCCAACCGACGGCTGACTCATGATGAGTCGGCCGTTCGGTTTTTGTCTTCAACCGATTGCAGAGGGTTATCGATGAAAATGCTTCCCCTACGTGCGGCCGTCGCTGCCGCGTTGTTGAGCGCCGCCATCGGCGTCTCGGCCAAACCCTTGGTGGTCTGCACCGAAGCCAGTCCGGAAGGCTTCGACATGGTCCAGTACACAACTGCAGTCACTGCCGATGCGGTGGCCGAAACGATCTTCAACCGTCTGGCGGACTTCAAGCCCGGCACCACCGAAGTGATTCCGGCACTGGCCGAATCCTGGGACATCAGTGAAGACGGCCTGACCTACACGTTCCACCTGCGCAAAGGCGTCAAGTTTCACACCACCGAATATTTCAAGCCGACCCGCGACATGAACGCCGACGACGTGGTCTGGAGCTTCCAGCGTCAGCTGGACCCGAATCACCCATGGCACAAACTGTCTAGCGTGGGCTTCCCGTACTTTGAAAGCATGGGCTTCAAGGAACTGCTGAAAAACGTCGAAAAAGTCGACGACAACACCGTCAAGTTCACCCTGACCCGCCGCGAAGCGCCGTTCCTGGCCGATATCGCGATGGCGTTCTCCTCGATCTACCCGGCCGAATACGCCGACCAGTTGCTCAAAGCCAACAAGACCGGCGACCTCAACAACAAGCCGATCGGCACCGGCCCGTTCATCTTCCAGCGCTACGCAAAAGACGCTCAGGTGCGCTTCAAGGCCAACCCGGATTACTTCCGAGGCAAGGCGCCGGCTGACGCGTTGATCCTGGCCATCGCCACCGACAACAACGTGCGCCTGCAAAAGCTCAAGGCCAACGAGTGCCAGATCGCCCTGTATCCAAAACCGGACGACATCCCGAGCATCAAGAAAGACAGCAACTTGAAAGTCGATGAACTGGACGCGATGACCGTCTCGTACATCGCCATGAACACCCAGCACAAGTACATGAGCGACGTGCGCGTGCGCAAAGCCATCGACATCGCGTTCGACAAGGAAGCCTATGTCAACGCGCTGTTCGGCAAAGGCAATGCGTCGGTCGCGGTCAACCCGTACCCGCCGACCCTGCTCGGCTACAACCACGACCTGAAGAACCCGCCACGTGACCTCGACGCCGCCCGCAAGCTGCTCAAGGAAGCCGGGGTTCCGGAAGGCACCGTGTTTACCCTGTTTACCCGCAACGGTGGCGGTCCGACCAACCCCAACCCGATGCTCGGCGCGCAGATGATGCAGGCTGACCTGGCGAAAGTCGGGATCAAGATCGACATCCGCGTGATGGAATGGGGCGAGATGCTCAAACGCGCCAAGGCCGGCGAACACGATATGGTCTCGGCCGGATGGGCGGGCGACAACGGCGACCCGGATAACTTCCTGACGCCTATGCTCAGTTGCGAGGCCGCCAAGAACGGCGAAAACTACGCACGCTGGTGCAACGAGAAATTCCAGGCACTGCTCGACGAAGCACGGGCTAAAGTAGATCCGGCCGAGCGCGCGAAACTCTACGAGCAGGCCCAGGTCCTGTTCAATCAGGACCAACCGTGGATCAGCATGGCCCACACCCGGATGTTTACCGCAATGCGCAACAACGTAGAGGGCTATCACATCAGCCCTCTCACCACTAATAACTTCGCCACCACCCAGGTGAAGTAGATAAGAAACTCCCGGCCTCCCTGATTCCAGGGAAGCCGGGCACGCCTAACCGGCTGATGAGGTACCACACAAGATGTTTAGTTTTATTGCCCGCCGACTGGGGTTGTTGATCCCCACGTTTTTCGGCATCACCTTGCTGACTTTCGCGTTGATTCGCATGATTCCCGGCGACCCCGTGGAAGTGATGATGGGCGAACGTCGGGTCGACCCCGAAATGCACGCTCAGGCAATGGAACGCCTCGGTCTGAACAAACCGTTGTATGCCCAGTATCTGGACTACATCGGCAAACTGGCCCACGGCGACCTCGGCGAATCCCTGCGCACGCGCGAGAGCGTATGGACCGAGTTCTCCTCCCTCTTCCCGGCGACCCTGGAACTGTCCATGGCCGCCCTGCTGTTCGCCGGCATTCTGGGCCTTCTGGCCGGGGTGATTGCGGCACTCAAGCGAGGATCCCTGTTCGACCACGGGGTGATGGGCATCTCCCTGGCGGGGTATTCGATGCCGATCTTCTGGTGGGGCCTGATCCTGATCATGTTCTTCTCGGTGAGCCTGGGCTGGACCCCGGTTTCCGGGCGGATCGACCTGCTCTACGACATCGAGCCACGCACCGGTTTCATGCTCATCGATACGCTGCTGGCCGATGACATGGGCGCTTTCCTTGATGCGCTGCATCACCTGATCCTGCCGGCCATCGTGCTGGGTACCATTCCGCTGGCGGTGATCGCGCGGATGACCCGTTCGTCGATGCTCGAAGTGCTGCGCGAAGACTACATCCGCACAGCCAAGGCCAAAGGCCTGTCGCCGTCGCGCGTGGTGTTCGTCCACGGTCTGCGTAACGCACTGATTCCGGTACTGACCGTGGTCGGCCTGCAAGTCGGCACCCTGCTGGCCGGTGCGGTGCTGACCGAAACCATTTTCTCCTGGCCCGGCATCGGTAAATGGCTGATCGAAGCCATCGGCGCCCGGGACTACCCGGTTGTGCAGAACGGCATCCTGTTAATCGCCTGCCTGGTGATTCTGGTCAACTTCGTAGTGGACATCCTCTACGGCTTTGCCAACCCACGCATCCGTCATCAGCGCTGAGGTCAATACCCATGAGCACTCCAACATCCTCAGTAGCCACCGCCACGTCCGCCGTGGATCAAAGCCTGCTGTACCCGTCACCGTATAAAGAATTCTGGCAAGCCTTCTCGAAGAACAAGGGCGCCGTTGCCGGCCTGTTGTTCATGTTGCTGGTGATTTTCTGCGCGATCTTCGCGCCGTGGGTCGCGCCGCATAACCCGAGCGAGCAATACCGCGACTTCCTGCTGACGCCACCGGCGTGGCTCGAAGGCGGACAGATGCAGTTCCTGCTCGGCACCGATGAACTGGGTCGCGATCTGCTGTCGCGTCTGATCCAGGGTTCGCGCCTGTCGCTGTTGATCGGCCTGTCGTCGGTCGTCATGTCGTTGATTCCGGGGATTCTGCTCGGTCTGTTCGCAGGCTTTTTCCCGAAAGTGCTTGGCCCGACCATCATGCGTCTGATGGACATCATGCTGGCCCTGCCGTCGTTGCTGCTGGCTGTGGCGATCGTCGCCATCCTCGGCCCTGGCCTGATCAACACCGTGATCGCAATTGCTGTGGTTTCCTTGCCGTCCTACGTGCGTCTGACCCGAGCCGCCGTGATGGGCGAACTGAACCGCGACTACGTGACCGCCGCGCGCCTGGCCGGTGCCGGTCTGCCACGTCTGATGTTCATCACCGTGCTGCCGAACTGCATGGCGCCGCTGATCGTTCAGGCAACCCTGAGCTTCTCTTCGGCGATTCTCGATGCCGCCGCACTGGGCTTCCTTGGCCTTGGCGTACAACCGCCAACCCCTGAGTGGGGCACCATGCTGGCTTCGGCTCGCGACTACATCGAACGCGCCTGGTGGGTAGTGAGCCTGCCTGGTTTGACCATTTTGCTCAGCGTGCTGGCAATCAACCTGATGGGCGACGGTCTGCGCGATGCGCTGGACCCGAAACTCAAGAATGCCGCCTGAGGAGATTCCCATGTCACTGCTAGAAATCAAGAATCTCAACGTTCGCTTCGGCGACAAGACTGCTACGCCGGTTGTCGATGGCCTCGATCTGAAAGTCGACAAAGGCGAAGTGCTGGCGATCGTCGGCGAATCGGGCTCGGGCAAATCCGTGACCATGATGGCGCTGATGGGCCTGATCGAGCATCCCGGCATTGTGACCGCCGACTCGCTGAGCTTTGACGGCAAAGACATGCTCAAGCTGAGCAACCGTCAGCGTCGACAAATCGTCGGCAAAGACTTGTCGATGGTGTTCCAGGACCCGATGACCGCGCTCAACCCGAGCTACACCGTCGGTTTCCAGATCGAAGAAGTGCTGCGCCTGCACCTGAAAATGTCCAGCAAACAAGCGCGCAAGCGTGCCATCGAACTGCTGGAAAAAGTCGAAATCCCGGGCGCCGCCAGCCGTATGGACGCCTACCCGCACCAACTCTCCGGCGGTATGAGCCAGCGCGTCGCCATCGCCATGGCAATTGCCGGCGAGCCGAAACTGCTGATTGCCGATGAGCCGACCACTGCTTTGGACGTAACGATTCAGGCACAGATCATGGACCTGCTGCTGGCGTTGCAGAAAGAACAGAACATGGGCCTGGTGCTGATCACCCACGACCTCGCGGTCGTGGCTGAAACCGCCCAGCGCGTGTGCGTGATGTACGCCGGTCAAGCCGTTGAAGTCGGTCAGGTGCCACAACTGTTCGACATCCCGGCGCACCCGTACAGCGAAGCGCTGCTCAAGGCGATTCCGGAACACAGCCAGGGTGCCGAACGTCTGGCGACACTGCCGGGCATCGTCCCGGGCCGTTATGACCGCCCGCAGGGTTGCCTGCTGTCGCCACGCTGCCCGTACGTGCAGGACAGCTGCCGTGCGCAGCGTCCGACCCTTGATCCGAAAGCCAACAGCCTTGCCCGCTGCTTCTACCCGCTGAACCAGGAGGTGGCGTAATGGCCGTCGTACTTACCGCCCGCGACCTGACCCGTCACTACGAAGTCTCCCGTGGCCTGTTCAAGGGCCACGCGACCGTGCGCGCACTCAACGGCGTGTCGTTCGAACTGGAAGCCGGCAAGACTCTCGCGGTGGTCGGCGAGTCGGGCTGCGGCAAATCCACCCTCGCCCGCGCCCTGACCCTGATTGAAGAGCCGTCGTCCGGCTCCTTGAAAATCGCCGGCCAGGAAGTCGCCGGTGCCGACAAGGCCCAGCGCAAACAGCTGCGCAAAGACGTGCAGATGGTGTTTCAGAGCCCGTACGCGTCATTGAACCCACGGCAGAAAGTCGGCGATCAACTGGCCGAGCCACTGTTGATCAACACCAACCTGAGTGCCGCCGAACGTCGCGAGAAAGTCCAGGCGATGATGAAGCAGGTCGGCTTGCGTCCCGAGCACTACCAGCGTTATCCGCACATGTTCTCCGGCGGTCAGCGCCAGCGCATCGCCCTGGCCCGGGCGATGATGCTGCAACCGAAAGTGCTGGTGGCAGACGAACCGACTTCGGCGCTGGATGTGTCGATTCAGGCGCAGGTGCTGAACCTGTTCATGGATCTGCAGCAGGAGTTCAACACCGCCTACGTGTTCATCTCGCACAACCTGGCGGTGGTGCAACACGTGGCCGATGACGTGATGGTGATGTACCTCGGCCGCCCGGTGGAAATGGGCCCGAAAAACGCCATCTACGAACGTCCGCTGCACCCGTACACCCAGGCGTTGCTGTCGGCGACCCCGACCATTCACCCGGACCCGAACAAGCCGAAAATCAAGATCGTCGGCGAACTGCCCAACCCGCTGAACCCGCCACCAGGCTGCGCTTTCCACAAGCGCTGCCCGTATGCGACCGAACGTTGCAGCACTGAAGAGCCGGCCTTGCGTGCGCTCGACAATCGGCAGGTGGCGTGCCACTACGCCGAGCAATTCCTCGACGGCGCGGCGTAACAAGAACGGGAGGACATGCAAAAAACTGTGGGAGCGGGCTTGCCCGCGATGACGTAGTGCCAGTCAACTGATTTGTCGTCTGGCACACCGCAATCGCAGGCAAGAACGCTCCCACATTGACCTCTTCGTTCATGAGTCAGAAGTTAACCAAACCCCTTCTCCTCCGATTGCGCATCAGTCGAGGCAGAAGGGGTTTTCTTTTGCCCGAAATCTACGTCTGGCTGTCGCCTTCGTCATCCGGATCATCAGTGTCCGGCTCGTCAGTGGTCGAGTCATCGTCATCGGCGGCGCCGCCCTGCCCCTGATCGCCCGGTTCGGATTCGGACTTGGCCAGCATCAACCCGCTATGCCCGACCTGCCCACTGAAGGCCTGAGAATCGTGATCCTCGCACTCGGCCCAGGCCGTCGCGGTGCCGAGGGACAGCATGACCATCACTTTCAACAGCAGTAAAACGCGTAGCAACCTGTTTTTCATGACCGATTCCATCCTGTGCAGGTGAAACAGCAATGCCGATCCGGCGCTGAATGAAATCTAGTTCCGATCAGCCGGCTTCACCAGATAGGACGCTAATGAACCCGCAGAAATGCCGTTGCCTGACAGACCTGTTTCGAATAACCGCCATAACCGGATCAACTAAACAGTACGCGGCAGCACACTTCCAAGGGCTGGGCGCGTGGCCAGACAAGTCAGCGGAATGCTCATCAGCGCCAGCAACGCACTGGCCAGCCAAACGCTGTGCCCGCCAGCGTGGGCGTATAACTGACCACTGAGCACCGGCGACAACAGCGCGCTCGCGCTCCAACTCATGAAGAACAGGCCAAAGTACTGGCCGCTCTTGCCACCCTGCGCGTACTGCATGACCAGTACATTCAATGGCGGCATGAACAACGCCTCGCCCAATGTCCAGATCACCGTCGACAGGCAGACATAAAACAACCCGCTACCCAACGGCAACATGCCCAACCCGCAGGCCAGCAACACGGCGCCAGCTACCAGTTGCGCCCGCGCACTCCAGCGCTCGCCCCAATGGGCCAGCGGAATCTGCAGCGTCACCACCAGCAGCGCGTTGATGCCGAACTGCCAACCAATGGCCTCGGTGCTCAGCCGATAGTAATCCCGCAGATAGTTGCCGAGCGTGCTGTAGACCGTGTCGAACGCCATGCCGAGCACAACCGTCGCCGCCAATAGCCAGAGGAAGGGTTTGTCGCGGTAAGGCAAACCTGAAGCGGTTTCGGCTTTTACCTCAACGCTCAGCACCGGTCGCCGCCAGGTCGTGCGGACAAACCAAAACAAGGCCAGCACCGTCAGCGCCGCACTGGCAAAGAACACCCAACGAAAATCGACCTGCGCCAGCACCCCGCCAGCGACGCCGGCGGCGGCCATGCCAAGGTTTCGCGCAACCCGGCTCAGCGCTTGCGCGCGGGCACGTTGCGCGACCTCGCAATACTCCATGATCAAACGCTGATGCAGCGTTCGAATCGCCCCGTCGAGCACACCGCTGAACAGCAGCAATGCACCGAGCCACGCTACCTCCGTGACCAGCCCCAACAACAGCAGCGTCCACGCCGACAGGAAAAACAGAACCGCCGTCAGCCGCGCCGTGGAAAAACGGTCACTCAGCAAACCACCGACCATCGAACCGACCAACAGCCCCGCGCCGTAACCGGACAACAGCCAGCCAACCGTTTCAATCGCCAGCCCCAGTTCCTGACGCAGGTACAGCGCCATGAACAGCTTGACCATGCTGCTCAGCCGATTAATGAACAGCAGCGCGGCGAGCACCCAGGCCATGACACCGAAATAGCCGTTGATCCGCAGCAGATGAGTCAGTCGACTCGTCATTCCATTGACCTCTCAAAACGACTTGCGTGGACCTGAGACACTAACGGCCAGCTCGCCAGTTGTCGCGCTTAAGTACATCGAGACCACAAAAAACGGAGACACCCTACAGACTTCTGTGGAACAGCCTTCGACAACTCAACTGGATCGAGTGCACGCCATCAAAAATTGCTCACTGCCAGGCCGCCTTCGCGAGCAGGCTCGCTCCTACAATTGAATCGCATGCAGCCTGAGAGAAATGGGTCGGCTGGCAGGCCGCCATCGCTGGCAAGCCAGGCTCCCACAGGGATTGCATGCAGCCTGCAAGACATGGCGCGGCTGGTAGGCCGCCTTCGCGAGCAGGCTCGCTCCTACATTTGAATCGCATGCAGCCTGCGACAAATGGGTCGGCTGGCAGGCCGCCATCGCTGGCAAGCCCGGCTCCCACAGGGATTGCATGCAGCCTGCAAGACATGGCGCGGCTGGTAGGCCGCCTTCGCGAGCAGGCTCGCTCCTACAATTGAATCGCATGCAGCCTGCGACAAATGGGTCGGCTGGCAGGCCGCCATCGCTGGCAAGCCAGGCTCCCGCATGGATTGCGTGCAGCCTGCGAGACATGGCGCGGCTGGCAGGCCGCCTTCGCGAGCAGGCTCGCTCCTACAATTGAATCGCATGCAGCCTGCGAAAAATGGGTCGGCTGGCAGGCCGCCTTCGCAGGCAAGCCAGCACCCACAGTTTTGATCTATGTAAAGCACGCGGCGCATGCAGCCCCACTCAAAGGATGAGCGTTAGCTCGGCTGCAGCTCTTGATCTTGATCCACGGGCGACGTCGGCAGGCTGAGCGGAGGGATTGATCCGGGCATGGGAGCGCAGCGACCGTTTGGCGCAGCCAAACACATCGAGAGGAGGTGCAGCGAAGCAAACCGGAGGCGATGCGCCCGGATCGATCCCGGAGCGAAGGAACCCCGAGCCCCAGCGAGTGGGCCGAACGTTGGAGCAAGCGTTTTTTTGCTTACTTTTTTTAGGCGTTTGTAAAAAAAGTGAGTCGCCGTAAGGGCGAAACCTTAAGCCGCCATCACCAAAAAAACGGATATACACCCAAAACCAAACCAAAAAAAGCCCCCAAGGCATACACCTAGGGGGCTTTCGAACAACTCAGCTCAGCGCTTAATGATGCTCACGCGTAGCACGGAACTTCACATCCGGCCAACGCTCCTCCATCAACGCCAGATTAACCCGCGTCGGCGCAAGGTAGGTCAGATGCCCACCGCCATCCAATGCCAGGTTCTCCACAGCCTTATTGGAAAACTCCTCAAGCTTCTTCTTGTCGTCGCACTCAATCCAGCGCGCCGAGTACACAGTGATCGGCTCATAAGAGCACTCAACCTTGTATTCCTCTTTCAAACGGCTGGCGACCACATCGAACTGCAGCACACCCACAGCACCAAGAATGATGTCGTTGCTACGCTCCGGGAAAAACACCTGAGTGGCGCCCTCCTCGGCCAATTGCTGCAAGCCCTGACGCAACTGCTTGGACTTCAGCGGATCACGCAGACGCACACGACGGAACAGCTCCGGGGCGAAGTGCGGGATACCGGTAAAGCCCAAAGTTTCGCCTTCGCTGAAGGTGTCACCGATCTGGATGGTGCCGTGGTTGTGCAGACCGATGATGTCGCCGGCATACGCCTCTTCCAGCTGCTCACGCTCGGAAGAGAAGAACGTCAGGGCGTCGCCGATGCGCACGTCCTTGCCGGTACGCACGTGGCGCATCTTCATGCCTTTCTCGTACTTGCCGGAGCAGATACGCATGAAGGCGATACGGTCACGGTGTTTCGGGTCCATGTTCGCCTGGATCTTGAAGATGAAGCCCGAGAACTTCTCCTCCACCGGCTCCACGGTGCGCTCGTTGGCGACACGGGCCAGTGGACGCGGCGCCCAATCCACCACAGCATCAAGCACGTGGTCGACACCGAAGTTGCCCAATGCAGTACCGAAGAACACCGGGGTCAGTTGACCGTCGAGGAACTCCTGCTGGTTGAACTCGTGGCAGGCGCCCTGCACCAGTTCCAGCTGTTCGATGAAACGCTCGTACTCGTCACCCAGGTGCGCGCGCGCCTCGTCGGAGTCAAGTTTCTCGATGATCTTGGTTTCGGTGCGTTCGTGACCGTGACCGGCGGTGTAGACAATGATGTAGTCGTCGGCCAGGTGGTACACGCCTTTGAAGTCGCGGTAGCAACCGATCGGCCAGGTGATCGGCGCTGCCTTGATCTTCAGAACGGCTTCGATTTCGTCGAGCAGTTCGATCGGGTCGCGGATGTCACGGTCGAGTTTGTTGATGAAGCTGACAATCGGCGTGTCACGCAGACGGCAGACGTCCATCAGCGCGATGGTCCGTGGCTCAACGCCCTTACCGCCGTCGAGAACCATCAATGCCGAGTCCACCGCCGTCAGGGTGCGGTAGGTATCTTCGGAAAAGTCTTCGTGGCCCGGGGTGTCGAGCAGGTTGACCATGTGGTCGCGATACGGGAACTGCATGACCGACGTGGTAATGGAAATACCCCGCTGTTTCTCCATCTCCATCCAGTCGGATGTCGCATGGCGGTCGGATTTTCGGGATTTCACCGTACCGGCCACTGCAATCGCCTTGCCCATCAACAGGAGCTTTTCGGTGATCGTGGTTTTACCGGCATCGGGGTGGGAAATAATGGCGAAAGTGCGGCGTTTCGCGACTTCGGCGGCCTGGTTGGTCATGGGAAATCGCCTGGCGGTGATTCAAAAAAGGGCCGCGATTATAGCCCAACTCGATGCAATAACCGAACCGTTGAGCACATTAAGGGTGGCCAAATGCTGCCGCAGGTGGGAACCTTTTAAAGCACGGAGACGTCCATCCCCTGTTACGAATTTTCGTCAGGGGCTGAAAAATCAGCAAGTTAGCCTGACGAGGCTGCGCTCATGGCTCGCTTTCAGACCGCTTTTTGCCGGTGCTGAGGGAGCTGCTTCTCGCGAACGTTTATTTCCCGGCAGCCAGGCATGGCATGCCACTCGGGACGGCGTTCGCCGACTATAAAAAAGGAGTCCGCCTGTGGCTATCCGCTATGGCAAAGGGCTGATGGGAGGTGCGGTGGTGATCGCGCTCCTGGCCCTGCTGGTCCACTGGATCGGCATCAACACGATCGAACACTACCGCGACGATTTGTTGTTTTACCTGCAAGCTCATCTGATTCTCGTCCTCGCTTCAATGCTGGCCGCCCTGATCGTGGGCATCCCCGCCGGTATCTTTCTCAGTCGCCCGACCATGGTCGGCCGCGCTGAACGCTTCATGCAGATCTTCAATATCGGCAACACCGTGCCACCGTTGGCCGTACTGGCGATTGCCCTGGGGATTCTCGGCATCGGCAGTGGTCCGGCGATCTTCGCTTTATTCCTCGCCTCGTTGCTGCCGATTGTGCGCAACACCTACGAAGGCCTGAAAAACGTCCAGGGTTCGCTGAAAGAAGCCGCCGTCGGCATCGGCATGACCCCGCGTCAGGTCCTGTGGCAAGTCGAGCTGCCCAACGCCGTGCCGATCATTGTCGGTGGCGTGCGTGTCGCGCTGGCGATCAACGTCGGCACCGCGCCGCTGGCGTTCCTGATCGGTGCCAACAGCCTCGGCAGCCTGATCTTCCCCGGCATCGCCCTGAACAATCAGCCGCAACTGCTGCTCGGCGCCGCGTGCACCGCGCTGCTGGCCTTGCTGCTCGATGGCGTCGTCACCCTCGCCAGCCGTCTCTGGCTGGAACGCGGTTTGCGCCCGTCTTAAGGCTTTTGCGAAGGAATGAATATGAAACGACTTAGCTTGATCTTAAGTTGCGTCCTGCTGTTCGCAGGATTGGCGCAAGCCGCTGAAAAACCCGTGATCCGTCTCGGCGCCCGGGTCTTCACCGAGCAAACCCTGCTCGCGGAAATCACCGCCCAATACTTGCGCAGCAAAGGTTACGACGCGCAGATCACTGGTGGTCTGGGCAGCAACCTCGCCCGTAGCGCCCACGAAAGCGGACAACTGGACATGCTCTGGGAATACACCGGCGTGTCGCTGGTGGCCTACAACCATGTCACCGAGAAACTCGACAGCGCACAGTCCTACGCCCGGGTGAAGGAACTCGACGCGAAAAAAGGCCTGATCTGGCTGACGCCGTCGAAATTCAGCAACACCTACGCCCTCGCCCTGCCGAAAAATGTGGCCGAGGCCTATCCGCAGATCAACAACATCAGCCAGTTGAACGAAGTGTTGCAGGCTGAAGCCAAGACCAATCACTTGGTGGCGCTGGACACCGAGTTCGCCAACCGCTCCGACGGTCTCGACGGCATGGTCAAGCTCTATGACATGAACCTGACTCGCAAGAACATCCGCCAGATGGACGCGGGCCTGGTTTATACGGCGTTGCGCAACGGTCAGGTGTTCGCCGGTCTGGTCTACACCACCGACGGGCGCTTGAACGCCTTCGGCCTCAAGTTGCTGGAAGACGACAAACATTACTTCCCCGACTACACCGCCGCGCCGGTGGTGCGTCAGGCCTACCTCGATGCGCACCCGAAACTGGCCGAGCAACTCAAGCCGCTGGCCGAACTGTTCGACGACGAAACCATGCGCCAGCTCAACGCGCGGGTCGATGTCGATCACGAAAGCCCGTCGAAAGTTGCCGCCGATTTCCTGCGCCAACATCCGCTGAATTAAGAGAGGAGAAGTCATGGAATTCCTGAACGCCTTTTCCCATCTCGACTGGCAGCAGGTGATGCACCTGACCTGGCAGCACATCACGCTGGTCGGCATCGCCGTGACCCTGGCCATCGTCGTCGGCGTACCGCTGGGCATTTTGATGACGCGTTTCCCGAGCCTCGCCGGCCCGTTGCAGGCCAGCGCCACGGTGCTGCTGACCGTGCCGTCGATTGCCCTGTTTGGTTTGCTGTTGCCGTTCTACTCCAAGTTCGGCCAGGGCCTCGGCCCGATGCCGGCAATTACTGCTGTATTCCTTTATTCACTGCTGCCGATCATGCGCAATACCTACCTCGCCCTCACTGGCGTGGAACCGGGTATCCGTGAAGCCGCACGCGGCATCGGCATGACCTTCGGCCAGCGCCTGCGCATGGTCGAGTTGCCGATTGCCGTGCCGGTGATCCTCGCTGGTGTGCGCACCGCGGTGGTGATGAACATCGGCGTGATGACCATCGCCGCGACCATCGGCGCCGGCGGCCTCGGTGTGTTGATCCTCGCTTCCATCAGCCGCAGTGACATGTCGATGCTCATCGTCGGCGCGCTGCTGGTCAGTCTTCTGGCGATCTTCGCCGACCTCCTCCTGCAGTGGCTGCAACGCACGCTGACTCCAAAAGGACTCCTCAAATGATCGAACTTCAAAACCTCAGCAAGACCTTCCAAAGCAACGGCAAAGATGTCAAAGCCGTGGACTCGGTGAGCCTGACCGTCAATGAAGGCGAAATCTGTGTGTTCCTCGGGCCATCGGGTTGCGGCAAAAGCACCACGCTGAAGATGATCAACCGCCTGATCAAACCGACCTCGGGCAAGATCCTGATCAACGGCGAAGACACCACCGACCTCGACGAAGTGACCCTGCGTCGCAACATCGGCTACGTGATCCAGCAGATCGGCCTGTTCCCGAACATGACCATCGAAGAGAACATCGTCGTCGTGCCAAAACTGCTCGGCTGGGACAAACAGAAATGCCACGACCGCGCCCGCGAACTGATGAGCATGATCAAGCTGGAGCCCAAGCAGTATCTGCATCGCTATCCGCGTGAATTGTCCGGCGGCCAGCAACAGCGCATCGGCGTAATCCGCGCACTGGCGGCGGATGCCCCGCTGTTGCTGATGGACGAACCATTCGGCGCGGTCGACCCGATCAACCGCGAGATGATCCAGAACGAGTTCTTCGAGATGCAACGGGCGCTGAACAAGACCGTGATCATGGTCAGCCACGACATCGACGAGGCGATCAAACTCGGCGACAAGATCGCAATCTTCCGTGCCGGCAAACTGTTGCAGATCGATCACCCGGACACCCTGCTCGCGCATCCGGCGGACGACTTTGTCAGCAACTTCGTCGGCCAGGACAGCACGTTGAAACGCTTGCTGTTGGTCAAGGCTGAAGACGCGGCGGATAACGCGCCGTCGGTGAGCCCGGAAACCCCGGTGGCCGATGCGCTGGAGTTGATGGACGAGCATGACCGTCGTTACGTGGTGGTCACCTGTGCCGAGAACAAGGCGCTGGGTTACGTGCGTCGTCGCGACCTGCACCGCCAGACCGGCACCTGCGCGCAGTACCTGCGTGAGTTCAACGCCACGGCGGCGTATGACGAGCATTTGCGCATCCTGTTGTCGCGCATGTACGAGTTCAACCGTTCGTGGCTGCCGGTCATGGATGCCGAACGAGTGTTCCTTGGCGAGGTGACGCAGGAGTCGATTGCGGCTTATCTGAGCTCGGGGCGTTCGCGTGGGATGAAGACCAGCATCGTCTCGCCGGCAGAGGCAGTCGTCGCCTGATTAATCGGTAAAAACACAAAACCCTGTAGGAGTGAGCCTGCTCGCGATAGCGCAATATCAGTCAATGAAGATGTCGGCTGAAAAAAAGTCATCGCGAGCAGGCTCATTCCTACAGGATCGGGGGTGTTACCAAGTCATTCACAAGGCGGAAAAGAATCTCAACACCTGATAACCAGGCAGCCCGTCTCGGCTACCTTATTCAATAGGCAAAATCCCCCACACACCCACCTCTCGCGGGCAACGTCGCCGATGTTGCGCCTATCACACTTACCCACGACTTAGCCGACAAAAGCAGCGAACGTGCAGGTATGTTTAACACTCGAAAATTCCCGGGGAACATCTGCCCGTCATCTCGGTCGGCTACAAAGAGTGATGAACGCGACGCACGTCAGAAGCGTGCAAAAACGCGACATTTTTAGTTGATCTCAGGCCCCTCACGCCCTAAAGTTCGCGCCGAACGTCCATGCTGGAAACGATCCATCCGGCTCAAGTACTGACGACGAGACAGCAAGGCCAAGGGCAGATAGCCCATGGCCTTTTTGCTTTCGGCGACATGCCTTGGGAAGTAGGCGAACCAAAGTGGGGATACGGAGGGCGTTCATTTGCACCCATTGATTATTAACGTTTGCCAGTAGGAGTTCCCAAGTATGTCGATCCAGGTCGAAGACTATTTCGCGCGCGCTACATTCGACAAAATGAAGGCGTTCGCCGACAAACAGGAAACCCCGTTCGTGGTGATCGACACCGCGATGATCGCCCAGGCCTACGATGACCTGCGCGCCGGTTTCGAATTCGCCAAGGTCTACTACGCGGTCAAGGCCAACCCGGCCGTCGAGATCATCGACCTGCTCAAAGAGAAAGGCTCGAGCTTCGACATCGCCTCGATCTACGAGCTGGACAAGGTGATGGATCGCGGCGTCAGCCCGGACCGCATCAGCTACGGCAACACCATCAAGAAATCCAAGGACATCCGTTACTTCTACGAGAAGGGCGTGCGTCTGTTCTCCACCGACTCCGAAGCCGACCTGCGCAACATCGCCAAGGCGGCACCGGGTTCGAAAGTCTATGTGCGCATCCTCACCGAAGGCTCGACCACGGCTGACTGGCCACTGTCGCGCAAATTCGGCTGCCAGACCGACATGGCCATGGACCTGCTGATTCTCGCCCGCGACCTCGGCCTGGTGCCTTACGGCATCTCGTTCCACGTCGGCTCGCAACAGCGCGATATCAGCGTCTGGGACGCGGCGATCGCCAAGGTCAAAGTGATCTTCGAGCGTTTGAAAGAAGAAGACGGCATTCACCTGAAGCTGATCAACATGGGCGGCGGCTTCCCGGCCAACTACATCACCCGCACCAACAGCCTGGAAACCTACGCCGAAGAGATCATCCGCTTCCTCAAAGAAGATTTCGGTGATGACCTGCCGGAAATCATTCTGGAGCCGGGTCGTTCGTTGATCGCCAACGCCGGCATTCTGGTCAGCGAAGTGGTGCTGGTTGCACGTAAATCCCGCACCGCCGTCGAGCGTTGGGTGTACACCGATGTGGGCAAGTTCTCCGGCCTGATCGAAACCATGGACGAAGCGATCAAGTTTCCGATCTGGACCGAGAAGAAAGGCGAGATGGAAGAAGTCGTGATCGCCGGCCCGACCTGCGACAGCGCCGACATCATGTACGAGAACTACAAGTACGGCCTGCCGCTGAACCTGGCAATTGGTGATCGTCTGTACTGGTTGTCGACCGGTGCGTACACCACCAGCTATAGCGCCGTTGAGTTCAATGGCTTCCCGCCGCTGAAATCGTTCTACGTGTAAAGCGTCGTCAAATGAAAAGGCCCATGCATTCATGGGCCTTTTTTATTCGCTCAACCAGGTATCGAGATGGCTGATCATCGCAAGAGATTCGTCAGCCTCCTCTTTCGCGGCAGCCAGATGGAAATTCAATTCCCCGAGCTTCCACACACGCTCTGCACGTAACAGCTCATAAATTGCAGTGTCTATGCGTAATCGTAACTCCTCGATAAATACGCTGACTTGCGCGGCCACGGCCCCTAATCCGTTAAACAAATCGGCAACACCCTTCTTGTATTCGGCGGCGCGCACCACGGGATCGGCTGAAGAATAGGCGATGTCCCAAGCCGGCGCAGTACGAGCGTCGCGAAACAACTCCTGGATAACGGTCGGCAAGCTATGACACTGGCAGGAACGATGATCCATTGCCCTGAAACAAACCGATCCCAGCCCGAACGAAGTCTCATGCACTTCGGCGATTGTATATTTGAGTTGTCCTGCCTCTGATCCGAGTTCGTAGAATCGAAGCGTCAACTCGTGAATCAGATGCGGCAAATCCGTTGGCGGAAACAACTTCCAGGTTTTTGATCGGGACAAACTGTACAACTTGAAATCCACCTGATTGAGGGGTTCATTCCTTGAAGTACGCCTGCTTATTTCCAGGGATTCGCTGATAAACGTGGTGAGATCCGCAACATAACCTCTGCACCGGCGTTGTGCTTCGTTGATGCGTCCCCGGAAGTCTCGCAAACAACGCTCATTGAACGGCACGCTGTTCAGGCGCGAATCGCCAGCCAGTACCGTAGCTACATGACCGCTGGCTCTGCGACGTTCAAATACCAGGGGAATATTGTTGAAGGTCTGTGGAACCGACCCTAGATACGCCGTGTAGCGATCCAGCACGAGCCGCTGTGCGTCGGAAAATTCATAGGCAAGTCTATTCATGGCTATTCAGGAGGCGATGGGCGCATTGCCCACCGCCCCGACTCCTTACTGTTGAACAGCCTTCAGGTACTTGACCACGTCGCTGATCCGGGCAACCGCATCAGCAGCTCGCGCCTCGACCGGCACTGCCTTGTCCTGCCTGAAATCGCGGCTGAAGGACTCGAACCCGGCCACCAGATTCGAAAACTCGTTCACATAGCTCCAGCGCCCGTCATCCAACTGGTCGAGAACCTCGACCAGTTGAATTTTCCCCTCAGTCTGGGCGATGTCATTTGCGTATTTCTTCACCTGCGCGCGCAAGTCTGCCGCTTTGTCCTTGAGCCTGTTGTAGCCCGCCAACATGTTCAGGAACGAAATCGATTCACCGATGCCGGAGACGATTTTTTTCAGGGTGTCGATCGCCAGCAGTGCAACGGCAACCTGCGGCGGTGCCATACCCAGAGCTTTCAGACTGTCCAGGGATAACTTCGCTTCCTTGCCGATCTTCTCCACACCGGCTTTAGTGATCAAGTCGATGCCTTCGGCCACCGATTTCATCTCTGCTTCCAGAGCGGTCACTTTCTCTTCAGCTTTGATTTTCAGCGTTCGCGTAGCGTCCAGGTCCTGTTGCAGTGTCGCAATCCATTCCTGCGAAGTTTCCCGGTCATAAGCGGTGTTCATGCCATTGCGGGTACTCTTCAGATCTTCGGCGCACTCGGCGATTTTTTTGAAAACCAACTTGAGCTCGCCCTCCATGTCCTCTCGAACCTCATCGGCATCCTCTGGATAAGCAAGTTCAGCCTGATAACCCTTCAATTTGGTCTGGGCACGTTCCAGGTGGATGATATTGGCCTGGGACTGGTTACGCATATCAAACGTCGTTTTCTGGATAGCCACCGCCAGCTCATTCATGGTGCGGACAGTGCCAGGCAAATAATTGAACTGTTCAAACAGCATTTGCGCCGTGGTGTTGCTTTCCTGAACCGCTGCGGCATGAACACGCAAGGCCACTACATTGAAATCCTGACTGCTGGAATTATTGCGCATCGATAACATGACCTTTTTACTCCTGAATGTTTGAAAGTTGCTTCCATACTCTTTTTCAGCCGCTGCAAACACGCCCAGGAGCTGATCGGAACTTGATTTGATTTGTTCCCAAGGTTCGATAATGCCAACAATCTGGTTTTTGAACCTTCGCAGGGAGGTGGCCTCCTGAAGTTGATCAACTTCTTTGGCGGATGCACTGACGTAAGTACTGAGCGCATTCCATACCAGCATCAGGTTCTGAGTCGCCACTTCAGCTTCAATCGCCACATAAGTCAGGTTTTGCAAGTCATCGCGAACTTTGTTCAACGACTTCAGCGTCTGGCTTTTACTGGCCATCTTCTGATTGGCAAGCTGTTGCTCTTCTTTCAGCATGTTCCGTTCCTTGCGGATCGACTCAGCTTTTACGCCCTGATAAATACCCAGAATCAAGCCACCGATATTCAGGGTCGCGGCAGACTTGATGGCTTCCTGCACAAGTTGATCATATTGCTTGTTGAGCCCATCGATCTCTTTCGAGCGCTGATCGATGTCGTTCTGCAGCAATTTAATGTCCGCTTGATAGGTATTCTTCAGCACAAACTCCATGCGCAGCCGGATTTCCGGCAATACTTTCTCGCGCATATCAATGCCAAAGCTGTCGAGTTCAGCGCGGACTCGCTCGGCTTTCTGGTGGCACTGCCTGACTTTTGCCAGCATGTCGTTGAGGTAGCCCTTGATGTCCGGAACATCGTCAGCCGACAAAGTGAGAGCAGGAAGATCGGGGATCTGTCGCTTGAGCGCCAGGTACTGCTCCGGCGTGGTGATATCGTGCTCTTCCAGATACCTCGAGGCTTTCAGATCATCATAGATCTCGACGATGCCCCGGCCCGTGCGCAGGATGCTGCCGGCAAAAATCTTCAGGTCGGTACCCGTGAGCATGATTTGCTCACGCAATGGCGACCAGCGCCTGGCATGGTCATACGTCATTGTGAATGTACGCAGAAAGTCCGCAGGCTTGAGGCCTACGCCACCGACATCACCGGCACCGTAGTTCAGATAGGAAATGACATCCTGAATCCGGACGGGCAATGAAAGCCCAAGAACTTCATACTTCCTTAAACTGATAATTTGCTCTTTGGTCAACTGGATACCGGTACCCCGGTTATATTCCTCACCCTCTCCCAGCGATGCATTGACAAATATTTGAGGCGCTTTGGCGGCAGCCTCGACAATCTTGCTGTCGATCTTCGACTCCATGAAAGACTCCTTGTCTTCTTCGGATAATGGTTTGATTTAGTTTGCAGACGATGCCAGCGAGATAATTAATCCAACTTGCTTATAGCCATCGACAAACAGAACCTAGAGCATCAGAAGGAAGAACAACAAGTTCTAAAATATTAGAATTCAAGACAACGGAGAGAAAAACACTAACTTCAACAAGTACAAAAAACAACATTCAAAGCCAACAACCTAGTTCAACCCTTACAAGGCAACCAGCTCGCTCAGGCGCAATCGGTAGGCATCTGCAAGTTCACGAAACTGCGGGTGCTGCGCATTCATCAATGATTCACTGGCGACCCGCAAGAAGTTCACGTTACCCCCGGCCAGCCCCTTGCGCAGCCAGCCAAGTGCTTCTTCGACATGCCCCGCGTCCGCCAGTACCGCCGCATGGCTGAACTGCCCGCGAAAATCCCCGCCCTCGGCGGAGCGCCGATACCAGTCTCGCGCGGTTGCCCGATCTTGTGGACAGAACTGACCTTCTTCCAGGTAGCGGCCGAGCAGATTCATCGATTTGGCGTGACCTGCTTCAGCCGCACGTCGATATAACGCCAACGCCTGACGCTGATCCACCGCAACACCGCGCCCGGTCGCCAGCAGATTGGCCAGGTTATACATCGCCCAGTCCAGCCCGGACTCGGCGGCGATCCGATAATGCGAGGCCGCCACCGAAGCATCAGCCACACAACCCCAACCCTGCTCATGACAACGGCCGAGCATGTTGCGCGCCATCAAATGCCCGCGCCCGGCCGCGATGCCGAACCAGCGCAGGGCCAGTGGTGGATCCTGCGCAATGCCTCGGCCATCGAGCAGGATCTGTCCGAGCAACGCCTGCGCTTCTACCTCACCCTCGCCCGCCGCCAGTAGAATCGCCTGCGCCGCGCGAGCCGGACTTTCCTCAAGCATCGCTGCCAGCCCCGAGGCGTCGAGGATTTCTTCGCGGCGCAGTTGAAAACTCATACCTCGACCCAGCGGCGCAGCAGATTGTGATACGTACCGGTCAGGCGAATCAGCGATGGGTGATCAGGCATGTCCTGGGTGAGCTGTTGAATCGCGCCGTCCATTTCAAACAGCAATGCGCGCTGGCTGTCTTCGCGCACCAGGCTTTGCGTCCAGAAAAACGACGCATAACGCGCACCGCGAGTGACCGCATTGACCTTGTGCAGGCTGGTGCCGGGGTACAGCACCATGTCGCCGGCCGGCAGCTTCACCCGTTGCGTCCCGTAGGTATCGTGGATTTCCAGTTCGCCGCCGTCGTAATCCTCAGGCTCACTGAAAAACAGCGTGGCCGACAAATCCGTGCGCACGCGCTCGATGCTGCCTTTGGGTTGGCGCACCGCATTGTCGATATGGAAATCAAAACTGCCCCCCGCCGTGTAGCAGTTCACTAACGGCGGGAACACTTTGTGCGGCAGCGCGGCAGACATGAACAGCGGATTTTTCCACAGCCGCTCCAGCATCGCCGCGCCGATTTCCTTGGCCAGCGGATGACCTTCAGGCAGTTGCAGATTGTGCTTGGCCTTGGCCGATTGATAGCCAGCGGTGATCTTGCCATCGGCCCAATCGGTCTGCTCCAGCGCCAGGCGAATGCGCTGCACTTCGTCTTTTTCAAACAGAGCGGGAATGTGCAGCAGCATGGCAATGTCACCTGATGGCAAAGAGGCGGCAATGGTATTGATTCTTATTGGCTGTGTACAACCCGCGAGACGAATGAACTGGCAAAAACCGTAAGGATAAATTGTAAAGAATGTAAATTCAGTGCGAATAACAATGTTTCGCAATTGATACGAATACCTGTTTACCCTATATTCCGCCGCCTCAAATCCTTGGGGAGGGGAATAAAAATGGCACGTCAATACGCTCAATTACCGGTCAGTTCACCACGTCTGCTCGCCTCTGCAATAGGCGTGGCTATCACCGCTGGCTCCGCCGGCCACATGGTGTTCGCCGCCGAAAAGACCGACAGCAAAGCTTCCGGCAATGCCATCGCCCTGGACGCTACCGCCATCACTGGCGAAGCACAGGACTCAACGTCCTACCAGGTCGAGAAAGCCTCCTCGCCCAAGTACACCGCGCCGCTGGTCGACACGCCGCGCTCGGTCACCGTTATTCCGCAACAAGTCCTCAAAGACACTGGCGCCCTGAACATGCAGGACGCGCTGCGCACCGTGCCGGGCATCACCTTCGGTGCCGGTGAAGGCGGCAACCCGCAGGGCGACCGTCCGTTCATCCGTGGCTTCGACGCTCAGGGCGACACTTACCTGGACGGCGTGCGCGACACCGGTTCGCAGAGCCGCGAGATCTTCGCCGTCGAGAACATCGAAGTCAGCAAGGGCCCGAACTCCGCCATCGGTGGTCGCGGCGCAGCGGGCGGCAGCATCAACCTGGTGAGCAAGAAAGCACACCTGGGCAACTCGTTCGACGGTGGTTTCACCTGGGGTTCCGATCAGACCCAGCGCTACACCCTCGACGGCAACTACCAGTTCAGCGACACCGCCGCTGGCCGTCTGAACCTGATGAGCCACGAAAGCAACGTCGCCGGTCGCGACAAAGTCGATTACGACCGCTGGGGCATAGCTCCGTCGCTGGCGTTCGGCCTGGGCACCGACACCCGCGTCAACCTCGATTACTACCATCTGGAAAGCAACGACACTCCGGATTCGGGCATCCCTTACACTATCCCGGCCGGCGGTTCGGCTGCACGCACCAAGTCCAACCCGGACAAGCCGTACGCTGGCGGTGACCACAGCAATTTCTACGGTCTGGATCGCGACTTCCGCAAGGGCCGCACCGACACCGCGACCTTCGCCATCGAGCACGATTTGAGCGACTCGCTGACGATCAAGAACACCCTGCGCCACGGCACCAGCATGCAGGATTACATCCTGACCCAGCCGGACGACAGCAAGGGCAACGTCAACAATGGCAGTCTCTGGCGCCGGGCGAATACTCGGGTGAGCAACACCGAGACCACCACCAACCAGACTGACCTGTTCGGTAACTTCTACGTCGCCGGCTTCAAGAACAGCTTCTCCACCGGTGTCGAATACACCCGTGAGGAAAGCCAGAAGTCCTCGTACAACGTCAACACCGACACCACACCGCTCACCACCAACGTCGCGTCGAGCAGCAATTGCACTCCGTCGATGATCGGCGCGTCGAGCGGGTACAACTGCACCTCGCTGTCCAATCCGAACCCGAACGATCCGTGGAACGGCGCGATCTCGCGCAACTACGCCGGCACCGACACCAAGGCCAACACCTACGCGCTGTATGTGTTCGATACGCTGGAGTTGAACGAGCAATGGCTGGTGAACATGGGTCTGCGTTACGACCATTTCGACACCGATTACAAGACCTACAACGCTGCCGGCACCACCACGTCCAAGGGTGATGACACCAGCGAGTTCGTCACCGGTCAGTTCGGCGTCGTCTACAAGCCTGCGGAAAACGGCAGCATCTACGCCTCCTATGCCACCTCCGCCACGCCACCGGGCAACACCTTGGGCGAAGGTCAGGAAGGCAACCCATTGGGCGGCACCCCGGATCGCAGCGGCAACCTGTTGAGCAGCGACATGGAGCCGGAAACCACCAAGAACTACGAAATCGGCACCAAATGGGATCTGCTCAATGATCGCCTGTCGCTGACTGCGGACATCTTCCGCACCGAGAAAGAAAACGCTCGTGTGCAAGTCGACACCACCTCGTACGAAAACGCTGGCAAGACCCGTGTACAAGGTATCGAGCTGTCGGCCAGCGGCAAGATCACCGACAAGTGGCAAGTGTTCGCCGGTTACGCGTTCATGGACAGCGAACAGGTTGACGGTGGTGACCTGCCGGCCAACAAGGCCAACAACGGTAACGAACTGCCTAACACGCCGAAAAACAGCGCCAGCCTGTGGACCACTTACCAGATCACGCCGAAGCTGACCATCGGTGGCGGTGCGTTTTACGTCGACGACGTTTACGGCAGTGTGGCCAACACCACCATGGTCGATTCGTACGTGCGTTACGACGCGATGGCGGCCTACAAGCTGAGCAAGAACGTCGACCTGCAACTCAACGTGCAGAACCTGACCAACGAAACCTACTACGACAAAGCCTTCTCGACCCATTTCGCCAACCAGGCGGCGGGCCGTACGGCACTGTTGAGCACCAACTTCCACTTCTAAGCGATATTGGAAACTGTAGGAGTGAGCCTGCTCGCGATGGGGTTGTGTCAGTCAGCAAGTTGATTGGATGACACGCCGCTATCGCGAGCAGGCTCACTCCTACAGGAAATGCGCCGTAAGGCGAGGCCCCGTTCACTCAGTTGAACGGGGCTTTTGTGCGTAATCAAAGAAGCTCTCGATAACCCACGGCATAATGCGCGCCGTGAAGACAATTTCCGAATGGACGGCGAGTGACGTGTTGAAGAAAACCCTGTTCCAGTTGCACTGGTTTTTTGGCATCACCGCCGGCCTGGTGCTGGCCTTGATGGGCATCACCGGCGCGGCCTATTCGTTTCAGGACGAGATCCTGCGGGCGCTGAACCCTTCAGTGCTGCAGGTGGAAAAACAAGTCGCTGGCGTCCTGCCGCCCGTTGAACTGGTGGAGCGCATCGAAGCCACTTCGGCGAAAAAAGTTTCGATGCTCTGGGTCGAAACCGACAGCGGCAACGCGGCACGCGTGTATTTCACCCCGCCCAAAGGCGAGCGCCGTGGCGAAATGCGTTACTTCGATCCGTACACCGGCGAGTTCATGGGCGACGCCGTCGGCCAGGATTTCTTCGGCCTGATGCTGCAACTGCACCGCTTCCTCGCCATGGGCGACACCGGGCGCAACATCACCGGCGCCTGCACCCTGATCCTGTTGTTCTTCTGCCTCTCCGGTCTGTATTTGCGCTGGCCGCGCCAGTGGAACAGCTGGCGCGTGTGGCTGACCCTGGACTGGCAGAAAAAGGGCCGCACCTTCAACTGGGATCTGCACTCGGTGGCGGGCACCTGGTGCCTGTTGGTCTATCTGCTGCTGGCGCTGACCGGGTTGTCGTGGTCGTACGAGTGGTACAACAAAGGCCTGACCAGATTGCTGTCCGACGCGCCGCAAAACGAGCGCGTGCGCGGCGGTCGTGGCCCGGCGCCAGAAGGCCCGGCACCGACGGCCGATTACGCGGCGATGTGGAGCAGCATCTACAGCGCTGCCGGCCCGGGTCTGGCCGCCTACAACATCCGCATGCCGGCGGTGGCCGGTCAACCGGCGACGGTGTTCTATCTGCTAGACAGCTCACCGCATGATCGCGCCCTGAACCAGATCACCCTCGACCCGGCCACCGGCATCGTCAAACGCGTCGACCGCTATGCCGACAAGAGCTTCAAGGCGCAACTGCTGACCAGCATTTATGCGTTGCACGTCGGCAGCTATTTCGGCCTCGTCGGGCGCATCATCATCACCCTCGCGGCGGTGTGCATGCCGCTGTTCTTCATCACCGGATGGCTGCTGTACCTTGATCGTCGCCGCAAGAAAAAGCAGATCAAGGATGCGCGCAAAGGTCTGCAAGAACCGGCCGGTGATGCGCCGGCATGGCTGATCGGCTTCGCCAGCCAAAGCGGTTTCGCCGAGCAGCTGGCGTGGCAGACCGCCGGCCAATTGCAGGCCGCCGGGTTGCCGGTGAAAGTGCAGCCGCTGGCCAATGTCAGCGAGCAGGATCTGCGCGAATCGAACAACGCGCTGTTTGTGGTCAGCACTTTTGGTGACGGTCAGGCACCGGACAGCGCCCGTGGTTTCGAGCGCAAGGTGCTGGGCAAGGCCGCCGCCCTCGACAGCTTGAATTACGCCGTGCTCGGGCTGGGTGATCGTCAGTATCAGCACTTCTGTGGTTTCGCCCATCGCCTTCATCAGTGGCTGGGCGAACACGGTGGCAAGACCCTGTTCGCCCCGGTGGAAGTCGACAGCGGCGATCCGTACGCCCTGCGTCACTGGCAAACCCAGCTCGGCCTGCTCACCGGGCAAGCGCCGGTCGACACCTGGCAAGCGCCGAGCTACGACAACTGGACGCTGCTGCGCCGTGAGCTGATGAACCCGGACAGCAGCGGTTCGCCGGTTTATCTGCTGGGCCTCAGCGCTCCGAGCACCAGCAGCTGGCTGGCCGGTGATCTGGTGGAAGTGCTGCCGCGCAACTGCCCGTGGGTGATCGAACACTTCCTCGACGGCCTCGGTATTCGTGGCGAAACCCTGGTGAAAATAAACGGCCTCGACGAGCCGCTGGAAGTGGCACTCGCCTCGCGCCAACTGCCCGAGCATCGCGCCCATCTGGTCGGTCTGCATGCGCAGGCGCTGGTCGATGCGATGGTGCCGCTGGCCATGCGCGAATACTCGATCGCCTCGATTGCCGCCGACGGCGTGCTGGAGTTGATCGTGCGTCAGGAACAGCACTCCGACGGCAGCCTCGGCATCGGCTCCGGCTGGCTGACCGAGCATGCGCCGGTGGGCGGCAGCATCAGTTTACGGGTGCGGCGCAACAGCGGTTTCCACCTGCCGAATCAGCCAGTGCCGATGATTCTGATCGGTAACGGCACGGGTCTGGCCGGATTGCGCAGTCTGCTCAAGGCGCGGATTGCCGACGGTCAGCAACGCCAGTGGTTGCTGTTTGGCGAACGCAATCGCGAGTACGATTTCCTTTGCCGTGCGGAGCTGGAGGAGTGGTTGATCAACGGAGATCTGGCGCGGCTGGATCTGGCGTTTTCGCGGGATCAGGAACAGAAGATTTATGTGCAGGATCGCTTGCGTGAGTCTGCCGATGAATTGAAAAAATGGCTGACCGAGGGAGCGGTGATTTACATCTGCGGCAGCCTTCAGGGGATGGCTTCCGGGGTTGATCAGGTGCTCAATGAGATCCTTGGTGCTGCTGAGGTAGAAAGCCTGATTGAGCAGGGCCGTTATCGCCGCGATGTTTACTGAAAATGCCGAAGAGCCCCTCACCCTAACCCTCTCCCGAGGGAGAGGGGACTGATTGGGGGATGCTACAGAGTCACGTCGACCTGAAAACGCTGTGCTGAATCCAACGTCGATATTAGAGCGCTGTGCCGAATCCATAATCGACTCGGTCTTTCAGGTCGATGTACAACCTGAAACAACTCCGTAGGCCCCCTCTCCCTCCGGGCGGTCCGACGTTTCGGGAGGGCCGGGGTGAGGGGTGTGAGCTACAGTGAAATTTCCAGCCACTTCACAAGGATCGTGAAGCATGCAAAACCGCCCTACCCTCGCTCAATTCGCCCGCCACTTACGCACCCACCAAACCGACTGCGAACACCTGCTCTGGCAAAGACTGCGCTCGCGCCAGATCGCCAATCTGAAATTCCGCCGGCAGTTTCCCTGTCCGCCGTATGTTCTGGATTTTTATTGTGTTGAGTTGAAGTTGGCGATCGAACTGGACGGCGGTCAGCACTTTGAAACGGCGGCTGTGATTCACGACCGGCGGCGGACGCTATTCCTTCAACGCCAGGGCATTGAGGTTGTGCGGTTTAGCAATCTGGAGGTGCTTCAGCAGATGGGGGATGTACTGGAGCAGATCATTCGAATTGCGGCAGATCGGAAAAGCCCCTCACCCTAACCCTCTCCCGGAGGGAGAGGGGACTGATTGGGGGATGCTGGAGAGTTACGCCGACCTGAAAGCGCTGTGCCGAATCCATAATCGCCATTCGCTCGTAGCGCCAAATCCATCAACGCCATTCAATCGCAGTGCCAGATCCATAATCGCCGCTCACTCGCAGTGTCAGATCCATAATCAACTCGGTCTTTCTGGTCGGCGTATGACTCAAGACAATGCGGTCGGCCCCCTCTCCCTCTGGGAGAGGGCTGGGGTGAGGGTTTTTTGATCTTGAAAAATCAAACCGGCTGCAGCTTCCGCTCAAACACCGCCACCCCATTCAAATCCCGCAACACCACACTCATCTCCCCGCTCTGCCCTTCAATATTCACCTCGCCAAAAAACTGAAACCCGGCAAACGGCGAAGCGTTTTGTGTCGGCGGCGCCTTCTCGAACACGACCTCCGGCCCGAAGGTCTTGTCCAACGGATTAGGCCCGAAACTCCCGGCATTCAACGGCCCCGCAACAAACTCCCAGAACGGTTCGAAATCCTGAAACGCCGCACGATCCGGGTGATAGTGATGCGCCGCGCAGTAATGCACGTCTGCCGTGAGAAAGACGAAATTGCGCACCTGCTGCGCACGCAGGAATCCGAGCAGTTCAGCGATCTCCAGTTCACGTCCCTGAGCCGGCCCCGGATCACCGTTGGCCACCGCCTCCCAACGGGCCACACCCGGACTCACCTCGCCATCCGGCACGCCTAGACCAATCGGCATATCGGCGGCGATCACTTTCCATTGGGCTTTCGACTTCTTCAATCCGCGCTTGAGCCAGTCCAGTTGTTCGCGCCCCAGAAACGGTTTCGCCGCGCCGAGGTTGTCGTCGTTCGCCCCGCGATAACTGCGCATGTCGAGCACGAACACATCGAGCATCGGCCCATAACTCACCTTTCGATAAATCCGCCCGCCACCGTCGGCGGCCTGCAAACGCATCGGCGAATATTCCAGCCAGGCTTTTCGTGCGCGGCCGACCAGGGTGTGGATATCTTTTTCCTGATAGCGCTCATCCAGTTGCTTGCCGGGCGACCAGTTGTTGACCACTTCATGGTCGTCCCACTGCCAGATCTGCGGCACTTCGGCGTTGAAACGGCGGATGTTTTCGTCCATCAGGTTGTAGCGATAATTGCCACGATAGTCGTCGAGGGTCTGGGCGACTTTGCTCTTGGCTTCTGTGGTGAGGTTGCGCCACACACGGCCACCCTCAGTTGTCAGTTGTGCCGGCACCGGGCCGTCGGCGTAGATGGTGTCGCCGCTGTGGATAAAGAAGTCCGGCAGGCGCAGGCGCATGGCTTCGTAGATGCGCATGCCGCCAATGTCCGGGTTGATGCCGAAGCCCTGGCCGACGGTGTCGCCGCTCCAGACGAAACGGATATTGCGCCGCGCCGTCGGGGCGCTGCGCAAATGGCCGAGCCACGGTTCGCTGGCGACACCCGTGCGGGCGTCCTTGAAATACACGCGATAGAAAATCGCCTGATCGGCGGGCAGCCCGGTGAGTTCGACGCGAGCGGTGAAATCACTGTGGGCATCGGCGAGCGCCGAGATCACCCGACGTGGGTTGCGAAACTGACTGCGGGTGTCCCACTCGACCACCATCCATGCGGGACGATCGCTGCGGCTCCAGATCATCGCCCGGTCGCCTTGCAGGTCGCCGGACTGTACGCCATCGGTGAGTTGCGGCCGGTCCTTGACCGAGGCGATCACCGCCGGCGCCAGCCCGGGCATCAGCAGCCCGGCGCCAACGGCTTGCATGACCCGACGGCGACCGAGATTGAAATCGCTCATGCTGTTCTCCCTGAGAAAAGGAAAACTAAAGCACGGCTGTATGAACTCGCCATGACACCACTAACCATTGTGGGAGCGAGCCTGCTCGCGAAAGCGGTGTGCCAGTCAACCTACATGTCGCTGGCAGATTGCATTCGCGAGCAGGCTCGCTCCCACAGGGGATTTGTGTTGTCAGTCAGGCCTTCGCGGGTTCCAGCGCCAACTCGACGGCCTCAGGCCGTTTGACCGTTGCATATACGACGGCCGTCAACAAACTCCCCGCGACAATCGCCAGCAGATACAGCAGCGCGTGATTGATCGCATTCGGAATCGCCAGCACAAACAGACCACCGTGCGGCGCCATCAGTTTGCAGCCGAAGTACATCGACAAAGCCCCGGTCAATGCACCACCGGCAATGCTCGCCGGAATCACCCGCAGCGGATCTTTGGCGGCAAACGGAATCGCGCCTTCGGAGATAAAGCACAGCCCCAGCACCAGCGCCGCTTTGCCGGCCTCGCGCTCAGTCTGGGCAAACTTGCGCCGGGCGATGAACGTGGCGATACCCAGACCAATCGGCGGCACCATGCCTGCGGCCATCGTCGCCGCCATCGGTGCATAACTCTGCGAGGCCAGCAGCCCCACCGAGAACGCATACGCGGCTTTGTTGATCGGCCCACCGAGGTCGACGCACATCATGCCGCCGAGCACGATCCCCAGCAGAATCGCGTTGGTGGTACCCATGCTGTCGAGGAAATGCGTGAGCGCGGCGAGCATGCCCGCGACCGGTTTGCCGACCACGTAAATCATCACCAGACCGGTAAACAGACTGGCGAACAGCGGAATGATCAGAATCGGCTTCAGCGCCTCAAGACTTTGCGGCAATGCGACGTATCGACTGATCGCCTTGGCCGCATAACCGGCGATGAAACCAGCCACAATGCCGCCGATAAACCCGGCCCCCAACGTGCTCGCCAACAAACCGCCAATCATCCCCGGCGCCAGACCTGGGCGGTCGGCAATCGAGTAGGCGATGTAACCGGCCAGCAGCGGCACCATCAACTTGAACGCGGTTTCCCCGCCGATCTGCATCAATGCAGCCGCCAGCGTGCCTTGCTCTTTGAACGCGGTGATGCCGAACACAAACGACAGCGCGATCATCAAACCGCCCGCCACCACCATCGGCAGCATGAACGAAACGCCGGTCAGCAGGTGTTTGTAGACACCGGTTTTCTCTTGTTTGGCGGGGGTCTTGCCGTCACTCGCGGCGCTCTCCACCTGACCTTCGGCGAGGGCTTTTTTCAGTGTGGCTTCCGACTGCTTCAATGCGATGCCGGTGCCACAACGGTAGATTTTCTTGCCGGCAAAACGCTCGGTGGCAACTTCAATATCCGCCGCCAGCAGCACCACGTCAGCCTCGGCAATTGCCGTCGCGCTCAACGGGGTTTTCGCACCGACCGAGCCTTGGGTTTCGACCTGCAAGTCATAACCGAGACGCTTGGCGGTTTGCTGCAACGCCTCGGCCGCCATGAAGGTATGGGCGACTCCGGTGGGGCATGCGGTGATCGCGACAATGCGTGGGGCACGCTGCGCAACGGCAGCGGGAACGGCTTCGCTGGCGACATAAACCTCGGCTTCTTCGGCACCACGTCGCAGCACCGCTTCAACATCTTGCAGGGCTTGCGCCGGAGCAATTTGAAAGACGCGTTTACCAACAAAACGCGTCATGTCGACGTTACCGGTGGCGACCAGCAACACCCACTCCGCCGCCTCGATGGTCGCTGCCGACAATTCGCGTTCCGGGTGCGCCGCGTCGACTACTTCGACGCTGGTGCTCCAGCCCTGACGCTGAGCCGCCGCATCCAGTAAACGCGCGCACAGCACACTGGTGACCATGCCGTTCGGGCACGCCGTAACAATGGCTAACTTCATGACAAACCCTCTTATTGTTCTGTCAGGGGGCGCACGCGCACGCCCTGTTCGAGCTGCGCCAGTTGCGCGCTGTCGTTGATGCCAAAACCGATCTGCGTGACCGCCATTGCCGCGATTGCGGTGGCCGTACGCAGGGTTTGCTCAGGCGTGTCGGCGCTGAGCAAACCGTGCAGCATGCCGGCCAGCAACGAGTCACCGGCACCCACTGTGCTGGCGACGCTGACTTTCGGTGGCGTGGCATGCAGTGCCGAACCGACGCTGAACCAGTTGACCCCATCGGCACCGTGAGAAATCACCACGTGCTCGATGCCTTGCGCATGCAAACGCGCCGCTGCCTGCGCCTCGGCCGCGTGGGAAACCACCTCGCAACCGAGGGCATCGGCGAGTTCTTCGGTGTTCGGTTTGATCAGCCACGGACTGGCCTGCAACGCCGCACGCAAGGCTTCGCCGCTGCTGTCGAGGGCGACTTTCAGACCAAGCTGATTCAGTCGCTCAATCAGTTCACGCAACCACTGCGCCGTGACGCCGCGCGGCAAACTGCCGGCGACCACCACCGCGTCATGCCCCGGCGCGATCTGCACCAGACGCTCAAGCAATGCCTGCTGCGCGGCGGCATCGACCACCGGACCCGGACCGTTGATGTCGGTGATACGGCCGTCGCGCTCGGCGACTTTGATGTTGCTGCGCGTCTCGCCCGGCACGCGGATGAACGCGTCGACAAAGCCGCGTTTGGCAAACAGGGTTTCGAACGCTTGCAGGTTGTCTTCGCCGAGAAAACCACTGACCGTCAGTTGATGCCCGAGATCGGCCAGCACCTGCGCGACGTTCACGCCCTTGCCGGCGGCGTGGGTGTGCATCTCGTCGCTGCGGTTGACCTGACCGGCCTCCAGGCGTGACAGCTCGACCGTGAGGTCCAGCGCCGGGTTGAGGGTCAGGGTGAGAATCTTGGCCATTACAGGGCCTCCACTAATGCACGCACTTCGTTGGCGCTGCCCACGCTGAGGGCTTGTTGAGCAAGGGTTTGCGCCTGGATAAGGCTGAGTTCGCGTATGCGTGCCTTCACTTCAGCAATGCTGCGGCCCGACACGCTGAGTTCATCGACACCGAGGCCGACCAGCACCGGCACCGCCAGTGGATCTGCCGCCAGCTCGCCGCAGACACCGACCCATTTACCATGGGCATGCGCGGCGCGCACGGTGATGTCGATCAGTTGCAGCACCGCTGGATGCAAGCCATCAGCCTGCGCCGACAGGGTCGGATGACCACGGTCGATGGCCAGGGTGTATTGGGTCAGGTCGTTGGTGCCAACGCTGAAGAAATCGACTTCTTTTGCCAGCACCGGCGCCAACAGAGCGGCGGACGGCACTTCGATCATGATGCCGAGTTGCAGGTCGGCGACCGGGATTTCCAGACGCAGACGTTCAGTCATGTCGCGGGCCTGACGCCACTCCTCGACGCTGCCGACCATCGGAAACATGATCCGCAGCGGACGGTTGTCGGCCGCACGCAGCAAGGCGCGCAATTGCGCTTCCATGATCTGCGGACGCTGCAAGGTCAGGCGAATACCGCGTACGCCGAGAAACGGGTTTTCTTCCTTGGCGATCGGCCAATACGGCAGCGGTTTGTCGCCGCCGACATCCAGCGTGCGCACCACCAACGGACGCCCGGCAAGGCCATCGAGGACGCGGCGGTATTCTGCTTCCTGCGTGGCTTCGTCCGGCGCTTGCGGGTGGGCCATGAAAATCAGTTCGGTACGCAGCAGGCCGATACCTTCGGCGCCCTGCTCCACCGCGCTGACCACCCCGGCGCTTTCGCCGATGTTGGCGAACACTTCGACGGCGTGACCGTCAGTGGTGTGCGCCGGTTGATGGCGTTGTTCGGCAGCAGCCTTGAGGCGCTGCTCGCGGGTGTCGCGTTCTTCGGTGGCACGTTGCAGCGTTGCCGCATCAGCATCGACGTGCAGGCGACCACGCTGGCCGTCGAGCAGCAACGGCGTGCCCGGCGCCAGCAGCAGCACCGCTGCGCCGGCCCCGACCAGCGCCGGAATGCCGAGAGCACGGGCGACGATTGCACTGTGTGCCGTGGCCCCGCCGCGAGCGGTAAGAATCCCCGCCACCCGCGCCGGATCGAGCCGTGCGACGTCGGACGGGCCGACTTCGTCCATCACCAGAATGTACGGCTGCTCCGGTTCACTCGGGGTTTGCACGCCACACAGTTGCGCCAGCACCCGGCGACCGATGTCGCGCAGGTCCGCCGCACGCTCGGCGAGCAAGGCATCCTGCAAGGATTCCTGCTGCTTCGCTGCCGCTTCGATCACCGCCATCCACGCCGCTTCAGCGCTTTCGCCCTGTTTGAGGCGCGTGTCGACTTCATCGGTCAGTTCCGGGTCGTCGAGCATTTCCTGGTGGGTGATGAAAATCTCGCGGATGGCTTTGGCCTTGCTGCGTTCGATCAGGCCCTGGATGTCCGCACGCACATCGGCCAAGGCTTGCTTGAGACGCTCGCGCTCGATGGCCGCAGATTCGCCGCGCAACGGGTATTCGATGGTTTGCTGCACTTGAATGTGCGCCGGGCCGATGGCAATGCCGGGGGCGGCGGGAATCGCTTGCAGCAGGCTGCCGGACGCCGGCGCGATCACCACTTCGGCGATGTCGGCGATCAATTCGCGTTGCTGACTGACGGCTGGCAGGGGCTCGACTTCTTCACCGAGGCCTTCCTCGATGGCGGCGAGCAACGCGGGCAATGCGTCGGCGGCGATGCTCGGCTCGGCGATCAACTCCAGCACCTGACCACGCCGGGCGCCGAGGCTGAGCAGTTTACTCAGGCTCTTCACCGACACGGCGCTGTCCTGGCTGTCGACGATGCGTACGCGGATTTCGCCGTCAAAGCTCTTCGCCAGTTGCGCGAGGATCTTCGCCGGGCGTGCGTGCAGACCGTGAGCGTTGGCCAGCGCGATGCGGGCGCTCGGCCAGTCGGCGGGCAACTCACCACCGAGCACTTCGAGGACTTTACGGCTGCTGGTGGCGCGGCCCAATTCGTGGCCGCGACCTTCGATGAGCAACGCGCACAGACGCTCGAGCAACGCCTGATGCGCTTCGCCGAGGCTGGCGAGGCAGAACAGACCGCTCAGCGGCTGGCCGAGGTAACGCATCGGTTTGTCCGGGGTGACGAACGCCAGACCCGGACGCTTCACCGTTTGCTCGCTGTGCAGCCACCACAAACCATCGCCCAGCGGCAGCGCTTCGACTTGCTGCAACACGCCGGCAAAGCCGTTGCTCACACAATCGGCCTGACGCAGCAGGCGCGCGCCGCGCCAGACCAGTTCTTCGAAATCATCAGCCGAAACACCGAGGCCGATCATCTGCGCATCCAGCGCCAGTTCCTGAGGCGCACCTTGCAGCAGTTTCAGCAGTGCTTCGGGCGAACTGGCGCGGCGCAGCGCCTGACCGAGATCGGTCTCGCCGAGGGCCCGGGTCAGCAGTTGCAAGAGACGAAGGTGTTCATCGGATTTGGCCGCAATCCCGATCGCCAGATAAACGATCTGGCCATCGCCCCAATCCACGCCCTCGGGAAACTGCATCAGGCGAACGCCAGTGGCGAATACTTGATCGCGGGTCTCGGGCGTACCGTGGGGAATGGCAATACCTTGACCGAGAAAGGTCGAGCCCTGGGCCTCGCGCGCCTGCAATCCGGCAAGGTAACCATCAGCGACCAGTCCATCGGCCACCAGGTGATTGGCCAGCAATTGCAGGGCAGCGGGTTTATCCACAGCCGATTGGCCCATGGATATCTGCTCTATAGTGAGCTCGAGCATGCGATCTCCTTTTTGGCCCTTCAAAGAGCCAGGTATTGTTTTGAATGGTTTGCAGCTTAGGCGCTCTGGGCCATCCTTTTCAGGGGCAGTTTTGGCGGTTTCACGGCAGAACCGGCCAAAGGCGTCTAAAACGTAGAAAATACGCTTGCTGAAACGTTTAATCTAGATTGATCGGCACGTTACTCGATAATGTCCCATCCTTGAAGTCCAACTTGTCGGATGCGCGTAGGCAATAAGTCGTCTGCCCTAATCGGGTAGGATTGGCGAAAATCTCGCGGCATGCTCGAAACAACAAGGAAATCCCGAGTTGAAACTCAGTGATATCGCGCGGTTGGCCGGAGTGTCCGTGACCACCGCCAGCTACGTCATCAACGGCAAGGCCGAACAGCAACGCATCAGTAACGCGACCGTCGAGCGCGTGCGCGCGGTGGTTGATCTGCATGGCTTTACGCCCAATCCACAAGCGGCCGGGCTGCGCAGTCGGCACACGCGCACACTGGGCTTCATTTTGCCGGACCTGGAAAACCCCAGTTACGCGCGGATCGCCAAACTGCTCGAACAAGGCGCGCGGGCACGTGGTTATCAACTGCTGATCGCCAGCTCAGACGATGCGCCGGACAGCGAGCGCCAATTGCTGCAATTGTTCAAGGCGCGCCGCTGCGATGCGCTGATCGTTGCCAGTTGCCTGCCGGCCGGGGATGACAGCTACCGCCAGTTGCAGGCCAAGGGCCTGCCGATCATCGCCATCGACCGGGTCATGGAACCCGAGCATTTTTGCTCGGTGATCAGCGACGACCGCGAGGCCAGCCTGCACCTGACTCAGAGCCTGCTCGATCCGCAGCTCAAGCAGATCGTCCTGCTCGGCGCTCGCCCGGAATTGAGCATCAGCCAGGAACGTGCGGCCGGCTTCAAAGAAGCGCTGGGCGATTTCAAAGGCGAAGTGCTGGTCGAACATGCTGAATCGTTCAGTCGCGAGTGCGGCAAGCAATTGATGGAAGAACTCCTGCAACGTCTGGGGCATTTACCGGATGCGTTGGTGACCACTTCCTACGTGCTGCTGCAGGGCGTGTTCGACGCACTGCATGACTTCCCGCTCAAGTCGAGGCCGCTGCGCCTTGGCACCTTCGGTGACACGCAGTTGCTGGATTTCCTGCCGCTACCGGTCAACGCCATGGCCCAGCAGCACCAGTTGATCGCCGACAAGGCGCTGGAACTGGCGCTGGCCGCCGTCGAGCAATCGAATTACCAGCCTGGCGTGCAAGCCATTGCCCGTACCTTCAAACAACGTATTCACCGGGACTGAAGCGTGGAGCTGATCGACAGCCACACTCACCTGGACTTCCCCGACTTCGACGCCGACCGCTCGGCGTTGCTCGGCGAAAGCCGCGCCCTCGGGGTGCGGCGGATGGTGGTGTTGGGGGTGTACGAGGGTAACTGGCAGCGGGTATGGGATCTGGTGCAGAGCGACGCTGACTTGTACGCAGCGTTCGGTTTGCATCCGGTCTATCTCGACCAGCATCGACCTGAAGACTTGCAGGCCCTCGGCGACTGGCTGACGCGATTGCGCGGTCATCGACAGTTGTGTGCGGTGGGCGAAATCGGTCTGGACTACTTCATCGAAACCCTCGACCGCGAGCGGCAACAGGCGCTGTTCGAAGCGCAGTTGCAACTGGCGGCGGATTTCAATTTGCCGGCGCTGATCCATGTACGGCGCAGTCACGCGGCGGTGATTGCCACGCTCAAGCGCTTCAAGCTCAAACGCGCCGGGATCATCCATGCGTTTGCCGGCAGCCGTGAAGAGGCGCGCGAGTACATCAAACTCGGTTTCAAACTTGGCCTGGGTGGTGCGCCGACCTGGCCGCAGGCGTTGCGCATGCATCGGGTCCTGGCGGATTTACCGCTGGATTCGATTGTGCTGGAAACCGACTCACCGGACATGGCGCCCGCCATGTTCCCCGGCCAGCGCAACAGCCCCGCGCACCTGCCGGCGATCTGCGCGGCGCTGGCGCAAATCCTGAACGTAAGCCCCGAACAACTGGCCGCCACCAGCACCGCCAACAGCTGCGCGGTGTTTGGCTGGTAGTCAATCGGCGTGAGCCTTGGCAGCCTCGAGAATCAGCGTTATGTGTTGACGTTGGCGCGCATAACGAACGACCACGAAGTACACGAAAATCGTGATCAGCGAGGCGTTCAACTGTTCGGTGACACTCAGCAGCCCCAGCCACTCCATCACCAGCGCCACCAGCAACGCGGTGCACACCGTCATCGAAGCGCTGAAGCGCAACAACGCCAGTGAATCGAGCGACTTGAAACGTTTGATCTGCTTGGGACAACGCAGCTCCAGGGTTTGCCGACAATGCTCGCAGGTGAACGATTCATGGATCGCGATAGCGTTGAGTTGCCAGGGTTTGAGCACCAGCGTCTGCTCGCAATGGGCACAGCGGCCCTGGATTCCCAAGGTTGCAACGGACATGAGTGGCCTCCTCTACGCGATCAGATGAACCGGAATACTGGCTCATTGATGACGGAACGCCAGCGCTGGGAGAAAAACAGGATTCGGCCTACGACTCAAAGTGGAAAAGTATTACAAGAGTTTCTGATAACGCCCTGCCGCTTGAGGAGGGTATCTTTGTGGCGAGGGGATTTATCCCCGATGGGCTGCGCAGCGGCCCCAAAAAATCGACGACATGTTAGATAAATCTCTAACTCAGGCATTGGGGGCGCTTCGCGCCCCAGCGGGGATAAATCCCCTCACCACAAAGGCTCATTCCTACAAGGAATTTGTGTAAAGCCTAGACCCGGAACGCGCTGATCAGCTGTTTCAGCTCCACCACCTGCGCCGACAACGCCCGACTGGCGTCTTCGGTCTGGTGTGCGCCTTGCGCCGTGCGTTCACCGGCGCGGTTGATCTCGACGATGTTCTGGTCGATGTCATGGGCCACCGCCGTTTGCTGCTCGACGGCGGCGGCAATCTGCTGGTTCTGGTCGACGATCATGCCTACGGCACCGAGGATGTTTTCCAGTGCCTGCTGGACCTTTTCCGATTGCCCGACCGTGCCGCTGGCCATCTGATGGCTGACGCCCATGGCTTTCACCGCCGCGCCGACGCCGCCATGAAGCTTGGCGATCATCTGTTCGATCTCTTCGGTCGATTGCTGCGTGCGCTTGGCCAGGGTGCGCACTTCATCCGCCACCACCGCAAAACCGCGCCCCTGCTCACCCGCCCGGGCCGCCTCGATCGCGGCGTTGAGCGCCAGCAGATTGGTCTGTTCGGCGATGCTCTTGATCACTTCCAGTACGCGGCTGATCGACTGGCTGTCGCTGGCGAGCTGGTTGATCACCAACACCGACTGATCGATTTCGCTGGCCAGCGCAGCGATGCTGCCCTGCTGCGACTCCACCAGGCCCCGCCCGCTGATGGTCTCGTCATTCACACTGTGGGCACTGCTCACCGCCGCAGCAGCACTGCGCGCCACTTCCAGTGAGGTCGCCGACATCTGGTTCATCGCGGTGGCCACTTGCTCGATTTGCGTACGCTGGCCGGCCACCGCCTGATTGCTTTGCGCCGAGACATTTTCAACTTGCCCGGCCTGACGCTCGACTTCGCTGACGGTATGGCCGACCCGTTCGATCAAATCGTGAATCTTCCTCACCGTGCCGTTGAACACCTCGCCCAACTCACCCAATTCATCGCGGCTGTTGGCTTTGAAATTGACCGTCATGTCGCCTGCCGCAACTTTGTCCATCATCGCGCCGAGGCGTTTGAGCGTGGTGCGGGTCGAGGCGTAGAAACCGCCGTAGAGATAGAAAATCAGCACGAACACCACCGACAGCGCCGCAGCCTGCAAGACCATGTGCGTGCGGTTCTGCGCCAGTCGTTGCTGCAGTTGAGTGTCGAGGAACTTCAGGGTGGCTTCGTTGAGCTGGTAGGTCTTGTCCATCAGCCCGGTGACCTGATCATAAAACGCCTGCCACGGTGCATCGAGCGTGTCGGCCATCACCACTTGTTCTTCGAACAATTCGCTGGCCTGTTTCAGTGAGGCCTTGCTGGTGTCGGCCGCAGCGCTGAGGGATTCGCGCGCGGCTTTGCTGGAGCCGAGGGCGTCCTGCAATTTCAGACCGTATTCGGCCTGCAGTTTTTCTATCTGCACCAGCAGCTCATCAAAACGTGTGCTCGACGAACTGTTGAGAAAGCCCTGCCCCAACGAATACGAGCCCATGGCCCGGCCTTCGCCGAGGGTTTGCGTCACCGTCGGCGTAATCAGGGTCACCAGTTCGCTGAGCTGACGAATGTCGCCTTGATTGTCGCGGCTCAGACCGGCCTGACTGGTGATGATCTGACTGAAAATCTGCGCACTGGCGAGCAGCTTGCCGATCAGCGCGCTTTTGCTTTGCAGGGAGTTTTCCGCTTGCTGGGCTTTGAACGCGGCAATCATTTCATCGCGTTTGCCGTCGAACACCTTGATCTGTTCCGGATCGTCGGTCATTGCCACTAACCCTTGCAGACGTGTGAGCACGGCTTGTTCAAGGCTGCTGATCTGCGCTTCGACATTGCCGGCCTTGCCGGACTGGCCGAGGGTGACGTTGATCTGCACCAGATTGTTCAGCGTCTCCAGATCCCGGCGCAGGGTCAGGCTGCTCCCGAGCAGGTCGAGGCTTTGCAGCTCGACGCGGGTGCCTTGGAATTCGCGATAGGAATCGCGCACCAGGTAGAAATTGGTCACCAGCATCGGCACCAGGAACAGCACGCTGATCAGACTGAACTTCATGCCGAAGCTCAGACGGTTCATCAGCGAGACGGCGGGATAGAGCAAGCTCTTCACTGGAAGTCTCCCTTGGTTTTTCTTGTTTTTATTGGCAGGCGCGCAGAGACAGCAGATAGCCACTATCGGGCGCCATCTCTGTATAGCTCAAATCGGAGGGAGGTTTTGTAACTTAAGGTTAACGACGCAAGGACAACACAAAACCATTGTGGCGAGGGGATTTATCCCCGATGGGGCACGAAGCGGCCCCAATAACGGAATAGGCGTTGTATCTGATAAATCGTGGAGGATGGTTTTTGGGGCCGCTACGCAGCCCATCGGAGATAAATCCCCTCACCACAATGAGTTTCACTGAAAGATCAGTGAATCAGAACAGTCCACAAGGCAAACCCGGCATACCACAGCACCGCCGCGCGCAGCAGCAGTTCCCACAGGCAATCCAGAGTGTTGATGCCTTCCGGGCCGACGACCGGCGGCGGGATTTCCCCGGCGACCAATCCGACCTTGTTGATCAGCTGTGCGGCGCTGATGTTCCAGTTCAGCAGCTCATGCAGCATCACCCGACTGACCGCAACGAAGTTGCCGACCAACGCAAAACTCGCCGCCAGCAGGCGCACCGGCAGCCAGTCGAAGGCATGGCGCAACTGCGCAGCACGCTCGACCAGCGCCGGGTTTTGCCCGTACTCTTCAGCCAGCGCCAACAAGCGATAGGCCAGCGCCGCCACCGGTCCGAGCACGAAATACCAGAAAATCACCGCAAAGAAACTCTGATAGGCCTGCCACAACAGATGCCCCTGCACCCGATCGAGCAATTGCTCACCGCTGTCGGCGCAGATATTCAGATCACGTTTGGCGACATGCGCCGCTGCTTGCAGATCCTCACGGCGCCAGGCATCGCGAAACGGCCCGAGACCGCCCAGCAAATCGCCACGCCCGAGGCTGTAAATCACCACCAGCAAATGCACCGGCAAGGCCAGCAAGCCATAGGCCACCGGCTCCAGCACCACCAGCAACAATCCCAGCAAGGCTACCGGTAGCAGCACCAGAATCGTCAGCACCAGCCATGGCTGTGTCGCCAGTCGCTCGCTGCTTTCGAGTTTGTGCAGTTCGCGGATCCATCCGCCATCGCGTTGAACCCGATGGCGCAGGGCCGAGAACTTCTCGATCCAGACCGCCAGCAGTAACACCAGAAAACTCATTGTCCTTCCTCTTGTGCCAGGGCTGCGCGGTAACGCGCCCAGTCGAATGCCGGGCCAGGATCGGTCTTGCGCCCGGGTGCAATGTCGCTGTGCCCGCAAATGCGCGCGCCGGTGATAGCCGGAAATGCTTTTTGCAACTGGCGTGTCAGCGCCGTCAACGCCTGATACTGCGCGTCGGTGAACGGCAGATCATCGGTGCCTTCGAGCTCGATGCCCACGGAAAAATCGTTACAGGTTTCCCGTCCATCGAAAACCGACACGCCGGCATGCCACGCCCGTTCAAGACAGGAGACAAACTGGGTGACGCTGCCGTCACGTTCGATCAGAAAATGCGCCGAGACCCGTAGGTCGGCAATCCCTGCAAAGTAGGGATGTTCGGTGACATCCAGACGATTCTGGAAAAATTCCTGCACCTTGCCCGTTGCGAACTGCGCAGGCGGCAGGCTGATGTTGTGGATCACCAACAGGGAAACTTCGCCCGCAGGGCGTTCATTGAAGTTGGGCGATGGGCACACCTGCACCCCGTGACACCACCCGCTAGCGGGATCCAACTGCATACCGATTCCTTCAACGCCGACTGTGTTGGCGCCCAGTATGCCGTGATCGCCCCCTGCCGCGCGATCACTTGGCGCGATTGAGTCGTCGCAGATTGCCCAGCACCGACTCCAGCGCACGGTCGAACAGCAAGGTGTCATCCAGCGCACGCACCGCACCACGCTGGAACTCAAGGGCCAGACCGATACGGCTGCGCTCCCGCACTTTCATCCCGGTGCGGTCGACAAACACGTATTTGCCGGTGGCCTCGATGATCGCCGCCAATTTGCAGCGCAGGGTGTTTTCATCGTCTTCCTGAAACGCAACCCAACTGCCCACACGCAATTGATCGACCTGTTGCAGGCCCGCACCGTCATGCGCCAGACGCGCCGCCCCCGGCGCCATCGCGCCCTCTTCGGCTGCCTGCAATACGATCTGCTGCGACACCTCGATCATTGGCGTCGACGTAGACGCGTCGGCCTGGGTGGACGGCTCCAGCACGCACACATGCAGCGCTTCCAGTTCACTGAAGAATTCACTGGTCGCAAATGGATCGAATGCCGAACTGCTCAAGCCATCACGCAGCGACTTGAGCAAACCCGGCACCAGCGCCAGCAAACGCATACCGGCGTCCGGGTCGGCATGACGCTGCACACTCCAGACCAATTGTTCCATGGTCTGCACATCGGCCTGCCACTCGGCGGACTGGTCGCCATGCTTGAGGCAGGTCAGCAGCAACACCTTGCTCCAGGCGTCCTGTACAAATGTCACGACTGACGGTGGCAGGACTTTGCCCAACAGCGCCTGATTCAACGCCAGCTCGACCCGCCGCCGCGCCAGCTCGGTTTTCGCCCGCCCCTCTTCGGCATCACGCAGCCGCTGTTCGAGCAATTCGCTGCGGCGACGCTCATCGCTAGTGAAGGCGAGAAAGTCGGCGAGCAGCTCGGAAAAAATCGCCGGGTCATCGACAAAATCGGTGAGCAGGCGCTGCACCACTTGCTCGATGCGCAGATAAAGGCCGTCACGC
The DNA here is from genome assembly GCF_018326005.1 of Pseudomonas sp. Seg1. Lineage (NCBI taxonomy): Bacteria > Pseudomonadati > Pseudomonadota > Gammaproteobacteria > Pseudomonadales > Pseudomonadaceae > Pseudomonas > Pseudomonas sp. Seg1. Next base: position 973,872 of record NZ_AP021903.1, on the reverse strand, counting down.
GTCTCGCCGTCGCAGTCGCCCCAGCCCATGGCCGCATCGGCGATTTCATTGAGCAGGCGCCGCGCCGGGTGACTGCTGCGACTGAAGAAACTTTTATCGAGCACCGCGACCTTGAGCATCGGGATCTGCAAGCGGGCGATCAGTGCCTTGAGCGAGTCCGGCACATTGTGATCTTCGAGGATGCAGTCGAAGACCATGGCGATCAGGTTGATCACGTCTTCGTCTGTACCACCGACGATTCGTGACTTGCCACTTTTGACGCTGACCCGCGTCAGCAATTGTTCGAGCTGATTGCGCAGATCAAAGTCGTCCTGCGCCGCCAGCGCCGGCACATATTGCTGCAAGTGCGAGAGCAGGCGCAGCAGGTCGCGGGTGGTGATCGGCTGGGCGGCGGCGCTCGTTTCGAGGGTTGGCGCGACACTGCCGCGCACGTGCAACAACAACTCCTGCAACGCGGCGAAGACTTCCTGCACACCTTCGTCGGCTGGCGCCGGGTCATCGCTTTCTTCGCGATTGATGGCGGCGGCCGCGCGATCAATCGCGCGCCGTGCCGGAGCCGGTTTCAGCTCGGGCAGCACACCGGTGGCGCTGAGCAGTTGATTGGCTTCGGCATACAGTTGCTCAGTGTCGGCCAGCACATAGCGCTCGAACAGTTTGAGCAGGATCAACTTGACCTTGATCTCGACGCCCAGGTTGCGTCCGGCCTGGAGGAAATACTCACAGAGCAGCGCCGGGCCGAGCGGGTTGTGCTGATCATCAAGCGTACTGCCGAGCAAGGCGCCAAGTCGTGCGGTCAATTGATCGAGGGCGAAGCCATCACGCTTGAGCACGCGGCCGACCATGGTCTCCACCGCCACGTTGCGCTCCATGTCATCGGTGCGTGGAGCCGATTCTTCATACATCAACGGACGCGGCAGCGTGTTGTGAACGGGATCGTATTGTGTGAGGCCGACAAAGGCCTCGAAGTATTGTTCGAGAAAACCGCGCTCGATGTTTTTGCGCTTGAGGCGCAGGTCGCGCATGGCTTCGAAAAAGATGTTCTGCTCGACGTCGTTGCGCGCCCGGTCAGCCATTTCAAACAAAGTGTCGTCGGCGTTATCAAACAGCTCCTGCAAGCCGTGCCGTAACTGTTGAGCGGCCTTGTCGCGAACCTGAAGCAGAATCACAGGCAGGCGGGCGAGCGGCGAGTGATTCGCCTGATCCGTAGCGGCCTTGTGCAAAGGCACTACTTTCCCGTCGTTGTGCATCCAAGCCTCCTGGAACGGTGATTCTTCTGATCGACACAAATCCCTGTGAAAGCGGGCTTGCACAGATATCAATGATTCTGGCCATCACAGACGTCAAACCTATGACGTCAAATGCGCGGCGAATTATCTTGTAAAAGTTATCCCCTACGCCAGAGGCGTCAGGGTTTCCCCTATGCCCGGCCATCCTCCAATGACCGCGCCTGAAGCACGTTTACTCAAAGAAAATCGACCAGATGCAGTCAAGCACGCGAGTTCTCACCTTGGGTTGGTTCGTGCCATGCCCCTATAATCGAATCACTTTGTTTGTGGAGCCCGTTATGCCGAATCTACGTCTCGCCGATTTGACCGCCGAAATCGAAGCCAACGTGCGCCGTGCGTTGCTCGAAGACATCGGCAGCGGCGACATCACCGCACAATTGATTCCTGCCGAACGTCTGGCCAAAGCCACCATCATCACTCGCGATGCAGCCGTCATCTGCGGCACGGCGTGGGTCGATGCCGTGTTTCGTCAGCTGGATCCGCGGGTCGCGGTGCATTGGCAAGTGGTTGATGGCGAACGGGTCAAACCGAATCAGCCGCTGTTTCATCTGGAAGGGCCGGCCCGCTCACTGCTGACCGGTGAACGCAGCGCGCTGAATTTCCTGCAACTGCTGTCTGGCGTGGCCACGCGCGCGCAGTACCTGGCTGACTTCGTCGGGACGACTCAGGTCAAGCTGCTCGATACCCGTAAAACCCTGCCGGGCCTTCGTCTGGCGCAGAAATACGCGGTGACCTGCGGCGGTTGCCACAACCACCGCATCGGCCTCTACGATGCGTTCCTGATCAAGGAAAACCACATCGCCGCCAGCGGAGGCATCGCCCAGGCCATCGCTGCCGCGCACAAGATCGCGCCGGGTAAACCGGTGGAGGTCGAAGTGGAGAGCCTGGAGGAGCTGAAGGAAGCGCTGGCAGCCGGCGCCGATATCATCATGCTCGACGAGCTGAGCCTGGACGACATGCGCGAAGCCGTTCGCCTCAACGGCGGCAAAGCCAAACTGGAAGCCAGCGGCGGCATCAACGAAAGCACTCTGCTACCAATCGCCGAGACCGGGGTGGATTACATCTCGATCGGTGCGATGACCAAGGATGTGAAGGCGGTGGATCTGTCGATGCGTCTGAGCCTTTAAACAGCAGCGGCAAGTTTCAAGCTACAAGCTGCAAGCCAAACGGTTCTGCTTTGACTTGTAGCTTGCGGCTTGAAGCTTGCAGCTCTCGTCAAACGACGAGATTGTTCATCTCGCAGTACTCTTGCCACTCGACGCCCAACACTTCGGCCGCCTCCTTGTGCAGTACAAGACGCTGAGCCTCGAACTCCTCAGGAGTGCTGGTGTACTTGAGCGTCAGTTCCCACGGCTGCAAGCCCTGGGCTTCGGCTTCGTCCTCGAATGCCCACTGGATCTGGTCTTTCTGATCATCAGGACTCAGGTCCTTGATCTCTTCTTTCAGCTCCGGTACGTCCAGAACGTACTTTTCCAGCGCTAGTTCGTGACGTTGCTCTTGAGTTAATTCGGTCATGGCATTCTCGCTGATCATAGGAATGGAGGATGGATCTGGATCATCAAGGATCTCTCTGACGCGGATTGACCGGCCTTCGGAACCATTCGGGATCATCTGAAAACTGCTGGGCGATGCTCATGCAGGCACCGAATATAGGACGTTTGCATGACGAATTACACGGCTCTTTACATCTCTCTCACAAAAAGCTGACCTGCGGAACATAAATCCGGATTTTGAGTCATAGCGATGTGCCATGTCGGCACTTACTCTTGCTGTTCACAAGGAAAACCAGTGATGCGCAGCTTTTCGAAGATTTCTTCTGTTGTCTCCGCCACCGCTCTGACCGCCCTGCTGGGCACACTGGCCCTGCCAGCAACTGCAATGGCAATTGAACTGAGTAACAGCAGCCCTTCCTACGGCGATCAGATTACCGCCATACACAACGACTACGGCAAAGAGGTGGTGATCAGAAGCGGAATCGGTGTCGATGAACTGAAGAAGATGCGCGACACCGTTAATGAGCAGTCGCGTCAGATTGAAGAGTTCAAGCGCAGCAGCGGTTCCAGCTCAAGCTCCAATGGCAGAGAAGTCGAAGATCTGAAGAACAAGGTCAAGGAACAGGACCGCCAGCTCGATACGCTCAGCCGCCAGGTCGAAGACCTCAAGCGCAACAGTGGTTCCAGTTCCAACTCGAACAGCAGCGAGATTTCGAATCTGAAGCAGAAAATAAACGATCAGGATCGGGCGATGGATCAGCTCAAACGCACCGTCGAGGATCTGAGCCGTAAAGTGAAATAAGGGAAGTGGTGCCCGAGACAGGAATCGAACCTGCGACCTTCGCGTTACGAGTGCGCTGCTCTACCGGCTGAGCTACACGGGCGGTGGGCTAAACCTAGCACCGGTATTGAAGTCCGGCAACTTCGCAGAATGTCTCGATATTTCGCAGGCAAAAAAATGCCCCGCCGTTTTCACGGCGGGGCATTTTTATTGCGCTAACGCTTTGGGGTGATTAAACGCCCGAAGCCTTGGCCGCTGCCACGTCTTTGATGGACAGCTTGATACGGCCGCGGTTGTCCACGTCCAGTACCAGCACTTCCACTTCCTGGCCTTCTTTCAGGATGTCGGTCACTTTCTCTACGCGAGCGTCGCTCAGCATCGAGATGTGCACCAGACCGTCCTTGCCCGGCAGGATGTTGACGAATGCGCCGAAGTCGACGATGCGCTCAACCTTGCCGACGTAGATCTTGCCGATCTCGGCTTCAGCGGTGATACCCAGAACGCGCTGACGAGCAGCTTCTGCAGCTTCCTTGGTTTCGCCGAAGATCTTGATCGAACCGTCGTCTTCGATGTCGATCGAAGCCTTGGTTTCTTCGCAGATCGCACGGATGGTCGCGCCACCTTTACCGATAACATCACGGATTTTGTCGGTGTCGATCTTCATCGCGATCATGGTCGGAGCGTTGGCCGACAGTTCGGTACGCGACTGACCGATGATCTGGTTCATCTGACCGAGGATGTTCAGGCGCGCTTCCAGGGCTTGGCCCAGAGCGATTTCCATGATTTCTTCGGTGATGCCCTTGATCTTGATGTCCATCTGCAGCGCAGTAACGCCTTTGGCGGTACCGGCTACTTTGAAGTCCATGTCGCCCAGGTGGTCTTCGTCACCGAGGATGTCGGTCAGGACGGCGAACTTCTCGCCTTCTTTAACCAGACCCATGGCGATACCGGCAACCGGCGCCTTCATCGGCACACCAGCATCCATCAGGGCCAGGGAAGCACCGCAAACGGAAGCCATCGAGCTCGAACCGTTGGATTCGGTAATTTCCGAAACCACGCGGATGGTGTACGGGAACACGTCAGCGGCAGGCAGCATGGCCGAAACCGAACGACGGGCCAGACGGCCGTGACCGATTTCGCGACGGCCAGCACCACCCATGCGACCACACTCACCTACCGAGAACGGAGGGAAGTTGTAGTGCAGCATGAATGGGTCTTTTTTCTCGCCTTCCAGGGTGTCCAGCAGTTGTGCGTCACGGGCGGTGCCCAGAGTTGCAACGACCAGAGCCTGGGTTTCACCACGGGTGAACAGCGCCGAACCGTGAGTCTTCGGCAGAACGCCGACTTCGATGTTCAGCGGACGTACGGTTTTGGTGTCGCGACCGTCGATACGTGGCTTGCCGTTAACGATGTTTTCGCGAACGGTGCGGTATTCGATTTCGCCGAAAGCAGCTTTGACTTCAGCGGAAGTCGGTTGGCCTTCTTCGCCAGAAAGTTTGGCTACAACCTGATCCTTCAACTCACCCAGGCGAGCGTAACGGTCGGCCTTGATGGTGATGGTGTAAGCCTGGGAAATCGCGTCGCCGAACTCGGCACGGATAGCGCCCAGCAGTTCGGTGGCTTCTGGAGCCGGAGCCCAGTTCCAGGTTGGCTTGGCGGCTTCGGCAGCCAGTTCTTTAACGGCGTTGATCACAACCTGGAACTCGTCGTGAGCAAACAGTACCGCGCCCAGCATCTGGTCTTCGGTCAGCTCTTTGGCTTCCGATTCAACCATCAGCACAGCGTCCGAAGTACCGGCAACGACCATGTCCAGGCTCGAAGCAGCTTGCTGCTCGTAAGTCGGGTTCAGCAGGTAGCCGGTGCTTTCGTGGAAAGCAACACGAGCGGCGCCGATCGGACCGTCGAACGGAATACCCGAGATGGCCAGGGCGGCCGAGGTACCGATCATCGCAGCGATGTCCGGATCGGTTTTCTTGCTGGTGGAAACGACGGTGCAGACAACCTGCACTTCGTTCATGAAACCTTCTGGGAACAGCGGACGGATCGGACGGTCGATCAGTCGGGAAGTCAGGGTTTCTTTCTCGGAAGGACGGCCTTCACGCTTGAAGAAACCGCCAGGGATCTTACCGGCAGCGTAAGTCTTTTCCTGGTAGTGAACGGACAGAGGGAAGAAGCCCTTGCCAGGATCGGCTTGCTTGGCACCAACGACGGTCACCAATACGCTGACGTCGTCGTCAACGGTGACCAATACTGCGCCGGAGGCCTGACGGGCGATACGGCCAGTCTCGAGGGTAACGGTCGACTGACCGAACTGGAATTTTTTGATTACCGGGTTCACGGTGTCCTACCTTCTTTGTGGCTCTTGGGGGAACTGGTTTCTTGCGAAATTCTTGGGCAATGTCGGGAATCGGCCCAACGCCTGTCCAGGGTAAAACTTGTATCCAGATAAAACTTGAGGCTGGGAGCCTGCAAGGCGCCGGCGGAAAACCGCTGACGTCTGACAGACAACCAACCTCATAGCGCAATCGCTGATTAGCGACGCAGACCCAGGCGACCGATCAGAGTCTGATAACGACCCAGATCCTTGCCTTTCAGGTAGTCCAGCAGCTTACGGCGCTGGTTTACCATGCGGATCAGACCACGACGGGAGTGGTGATCTTTACCGTTGGCCTTGAAGTGACCTTGCAGTTTGTTGATGTTGTGGGTCAGCAGTGCAACTTGCACTTCTGGCGAACCAGTGTCACCAACAGCTTGCTGGTAGTCAGCAACGATTTGAGCTTTTTCTTGAACGTCGAGAGCCATGAGGCAATCCTTTTATCAGGAAACTGTTTCAGGGAAACAGCTTCAACAGGCCAGGGACAAATCCCTGTATCTATAAATGAGTCGTGACCGTGCCTGTTAACAGCCACACTCGCCAGCCTGCTTTTACACAGGCTGGTTTCGGTCATTCCGACCGAATCAAACGACGTGGCGCAATGCGCCCGTCTTCGCTCACTTCACCGATACCGATGAAGCGACCATTGTGATCCTGTACCCGTACCATGCCGAACTTCGGAGCATCCGGGGCACGCACTGGCTGGCCGTTGAGCCAGTAGAACGCGCTCGCTTCCGAGAAGTGCAGCAGCGGCCAATCCTGCAGGCCGCTGTCCGATGGCATCAGGAAGCGGTCGACCGCTTCGTTGCCGCCTTCGGCATGTACCGCTTCCAGCTCTTCGAGGGTTACGGTCTGCGCCAGGGTGAAAGGCCCGGCCTGGGTACGGCGCAATTCTGCGACGTACGCACCACAACCGAGTTGTTCACCGATATCCTCCACCAGGGTGCGGATATAGGTGCCTTTGCTGCAATCCACCGCAAGTCGCGCAGTATCGCCTTCGAAGGCCAGTAATTCCAAGCGCGCAATAGTAACAGAACGCGGTTCACGCTCCACTACTTCACCTGCACGGGCCAGCTTGTACAGCGGCTGGCCATCACGCTTGAGCGCCGAGTACATCGGCGGTATCTGACTGATTTGGCCACGAAATTTCGGCAGGACTGCCTCGACATCGGAGCGACCAACGGTCACCGGGCGTTCCTGCAAAACCTCACCTTCGGCATCGGCCGTGGTAGTGGTCTTGCCCAGTTGCGCCAGGGTTTCATAAGCCTTGTCGGAATCGAGCAGATATTGCGAGAACTTGGTTGCCTCACCGAAGCACAGCGGCAGAACGCCGCTGGCCAGCGGATCGAGACTGCCGGTGTGACCGGCCTTCTCGGCGTTGAGCAGCCAGCGAACCTTCTGCAACGCGGCGTTGGAGGTGAACCCCAGCGGCTTGTCGAGCAGGATGATGCCACTGACGTTACGACGGATACGTTTGACCTGAGCCACCGAATTACTCCTTGGTGTCTTCAGGTTCAGCGGCCACCGGATGCTGATTGTCTTCAGCCACGGCGCGCTCGATCAGGGCCGACAGATGCGCACCACGCACGACGGATTCGTCGTAATGGAAGTGCAATTGCGGCACGCTGCGAAGCTTCATTTCGCGGGCCAGTTGCATACGCAGGAAACCTGCGGCGGCATTCAGTACCTTGATGCTTTGCGCGATGTCTTCGGCGTTGTCCTGCCCCATCACGGTGATGAAAATCTTCGCGTGACCGACGTCACGGCTGACTTCCACAGCGGTAATGGTGACCAGACCGACGCGTGGATCTTTGACTTCACGACGGATCAGTTGGGCCAGCTCGCGCTGCATCTGATCGCCGATACGTTGGGTACGGCTGTATTCTTTTGCCATGATTTGTTACCTGTTACTGCCCCACGGCGAAACCCGCAAGGTCTGAAAGCGGCAAACGCCCGGCCTGACAAAAGCCAGACCGGGCGTTGCGTTTAGAGTCCGGGTGAGGCGCCACACATTGCAGTGCGGCCGACCATCACGGCTCCTGAAGTGCGCGAGTTAGAGGCTGCGAGCAACCTGAACCTTCTCGAAGACTTCGATCTTGTCACCGACTTTGACGTCGTTGTAGCTCTTCACGCCGATACCGCATTCCATGCCGGCACGTACTTCGGAAGCGTCATCCTTGAAGCGGCGCAGGGATTCCAGCTCGCCTTCGAAGATAACGATGTCTTCACGCAGTACACGGATCGGACGGTTACGGTGCACAACACCTTCGATCACCATGCAGCCTGCGATCGCGCCAAACTTCGGCGAACGGAACACGTCACGCACTTCGGCGATACCCAGGATGTTCTCGCGAACATCGCTGCCGAGCATACCGGTCAGGGCTTTCTTGACGTCTTCGATGATGTCGTAGATCACGTTGTAGTAACGCATATCCAGACCTTCCTGCTCGACGATCTTCCGTGCGCCAGCATCGGCACGCACGTTGAAGCCGAACAGTACAGCGTTGGAAGCCAGTGCCAGGTTGGCGTCGGACTCGGTGATACCACCGACACCGCCGCCGACTACGCGCACTTGCACTTCGTCGTTGCCCAGGCCATTCAGAGCGCCCTGCAGAGCTTCCAGCGAACCACGGACGTCGGATTTGAGGACGATGTTGAGCGTCTTCTTCTCTGCCTGACCCATGTTTTCGAAGATGTTTTCCAGCTTGCCGGCGTGAGCGCGAGCCAGTTTGACTTCGCGGAACTTGCCTTGACGGAACAGAGCCACTTCACGGGCTTTCTTCTCGTCGGCAACCACACTCATCTCGTCGCCAGCGTCCGGGGTACCATCCAGGCCGAGGATCTCGACAGGGATGGAAGGACCGGCTTCCTTGATCGGCTTGCCGTTCTCGTCGAGCATGGCGCGAACACGGCCATAGTTCGAACCGACCAGGACCATGTCGCCTTGGCGCAGGGTACCGTCTTGAACCAGAACGGTTGCAACCGGGCCACGACCTTTGTCGAGACGCGATTCCACCACAACACCACGGCCAGGAGCCGACGGGGTTGCTTTCAGTTCGAGAACTTCAGCTTGCAGCAGAACAGCCTCGAGCAGCTCGTCCACGCCAGTACCGACTTTCGCCGAAACCGGTACGAACGGCGTATCACCGCCCCACTCTTCCGAAGTCACGCCGTGAACCGACAGTTCGCTACGGATGCGATCGAGATCAGCGCCCGGCTTGTCGATCTTGTTCACTGCAACAACCAGTGGAACGCCAGCCGCAACAGCGTGCTGAACAGCTTCAATGGTCTGCGGCATAACGCCGTCGTCCGCTGCAACTACCAGGATCACGATGTCGGTCGCCTTGGCACCACGAGCACGCATTGCGGTAAACGCGGCGTGACCCGGGGTGTCGAGGAAGGTGACCATGCCGCGTTCGGTTTCAACGTGGTACGCACCGATGTGCTGGGTGATACCACCGGCTTCGCCAGCAGCTACCTTGGCGCGACGGATGTAGTCGAGCAGCGAGGTCTTACCGTGGTCAACGTGGCCCATTACGGTCACGACTGGAGCACGGGAGAACGACTCACCTTCAAACTTCAGGGACTCGGCCAGGGAATCTTCCAGAGCGGTGTCGCTGACCAGGGTCACTTTGTGGCCCAGTTCTTCGGCTACCAGCTGAGCAGTTTCCTGATCCAGCACCTGGTTGATGGTCGCTGGAGTACCCAGTTTGAACATGAACTTGATGATTTCAGCAGCCTTGACCGACATCTGATTGGCGAGATCGCCAACAGTGATGGTCTCGCCGATCTGCACATCACGCACGACAGGGCCGGTTGGGCTCTGGAAACCGTGGGCGTTACGCTTCTTCAGCTTGGCCTTGCCGCGACCACCACGACGGAAGCCATCGCTTTCTTCGTCGGTAGTCCGTGGCGCGACACGTGGAGCTGGCGCTTTCTCTTTGACCGATGCGCGATGCGGGGCGTTTTTACGCTCGCCATCACCACCGCCACTGCGACGATTGTTGTCGTCGGCACGTGGTTTGTCCGGACGGCGCTGTTCGTTCTGCTTGTTACGAACGTCAGCAGACGGTGCTGGAGCAGCGGCGACCGGTGCGCTTTCGCGTACTGGTTCGGCAGCTGCAGCCGGCGCCGCAACGGCGTCGCTGGAAGCGGTTTGCGCAGCAGCAGGCTGGCGGCGCGCTTCTTCTTCGGCGCGCTGCTTGGCTTCTTCTTCAGCCTTCTGACGGGCAGCATTTTCTACTGCGCGACGCTCATCCAGTTCACGCTTGCGTTCGGCTTCGATTTCTTCCGGGCTACGCTGTACGAAAACTTTCTTTTTGCGAACTTCTACGCTGATGCTTTTGCTACCAGCCACACGCAGGGTGCTGGTGGTTTTACGCTGCAGCGTGATCTTGCGTGGTTCTTCCACTTTCGCCTTGTGGCTGCTCTTCAAGTGAGTCAGCAGGGATTGCTTCTCACTGTCAGTCACATTTTCTTCGGCGGCGGTGTGCGGCAGACCTGCCTCACGCATCTGCTGCAACAGGCGCTCTACCGGTGTTTTGACCTCATCGGCCAGTTGTTTCACCGTGACTTGCGTCATGCACTTCTCTCCTCAGGCCGCGCCTAATTACTCGAACCAGTGGGCTCGGGCGGCCATGATCAACTTGCCGGCACGATCATCGTCAATGCCGTCGATGTCGAGCAGATCGTCAATAGACTGCTCGGCCAGGTCTTCGCGGGTAATTACGCCGCGCACCGCCAGTTCCATCGCCAAATCCTTGTCCATACCCTCAAGCGAGAGCAGGTCTTCGGCCGGATGGGCGTCTGCCAGCTTTTCCTCAGTAGCGATGGCTTTGGTCAACAAACGATCCTTGGCACGAGCACGAAGCTCGTTGACGGTATCTTCGTCAAAGCCGTCGATGTTGAGCATTTCTTCCAACGGTACGTAGGCAATCTCTTCCAGGCTGGTGAAGCCTTCATCTACCAGCACCTGTGCCAGATCTTCGTCGACTTCCAGCTCGTCGATGAAGTTGCGCAGGATGTCGCCGGTTTCTGCTTGCTGCTTAGCCTGGATGTCCGATTCGGTCATCACGTTCAGGGTCCAGCCAGTCAATTGGCTCGCCAGACGCACGTTCTGACCACCACGACCGATGGCCTGAGCCAGATTGTCTGCGCCAACGGCGATGTCCATTGCATGGGCATCTTCGTCAACGATAATTGCCGCAACCTCTGCCGGGGACATGGCGTTGATCACGAACTGAGCCGGGTTGTCATCCCAAAGGACGATATCCACACGCTCACCACCCAACTCACCCGACACTGCCTGGACGCGCGAACCGCGCATACCGATGCAAGCGCCCTGCGGGTCGATGCGTTTGTCCTTGGAGCGGACGGCGATCTTGGCGCGCGAACCCGGATCACGGGACGCAGCCATTACTTCGATCAGGCCTTCGGCAATTTCCGGCACTTCGATGCGGAACAGCTCGATCAGCATTTCCGGCGCGGTACGCGACAGGATCAACTGCGGGCCGCGGTTCTCGGTGCGGATTTCCTTGAGCAGCGCACGCAGACGCACGCCGACACGGAAGGTTTCGCGAGAGATGATGTCTTCACGGGCCAGCAACGCTTCAGCGTTATTACCCAGATCGACGATCACGTTGTCGCGGGTGACTTTTTTCACGGTGCCGGAGATGATTTCCCCCAGGCGCTCGCGATAAGCGTCGACCACTTGAGCGCGCTCGGCTTCACGCACTTTCTGCACGATGACTTGCTTGGCAGTCTGCGCAGCAATGCGGCCGAACTCGATGGATTCGATTTTTTCTTCAACGACGTCGCCAACCTTGGCACCAGGATGCGTTTCGGCAACCTTGGTAGGCCAGGTTTCGATAGCCGGATCGTCGAGATCGTTCTCTTCGACGACCGTCCAGCGACGGAAGGTTTCGTAAGAACCGGTGTGGCGGTTAATTTCCACACGCAGGTCAACTTCGTCTTCAAAACGCTTTTTGGTAGCAGTGGCCAGAGCCAGCTCCAGCGCTTCAAAAATTACGCTTGCCGGTACGCCCTTTTCATTGGATACCGACTCAACAACCAGCAGTACTTCTTTGCTCATCGTACGCCTCGCCTTTCGCAAGCCATTGGATCCGCGGGATCCGCGTCTCAGTCAAAACTGGGAATAATGTTGGCCTTGTCGATCATATCGATCGGCAACAGGAACTCATGGTCATCTACTTGCACCACGACATCCTGCTCTTCTACACCGCGCAGAAGGCCCTGAAAGTTGCGTCGACCTTCGAAAGGCGAGCGCAGCTTGATCTTCACTTGTTCACCGGCAAATTTTGCAAACTGCTCAAGAGTGAACAGTGGGCGCTCCATGCCAGGCGAGGAAACTTCGAGGGTGTATTCAACGGAGATTGGATCTTCAACATCCAGTACACCACTGATCTGACGGCTGACAATGGCGCAATCGTCCACCAGCACGCCACCCTCTTTATCGATATAAACGCGCAACATCGAGTGACGACCTTGAGCCGAGAACTCGATACCCCAGCATTCATAGCCTAGGGCCACGACCACCGGGGCCAGCAAGGCCTGCAACTCTTCTAGCTTGCTCGACACCTGAACCCCCTAGTGCATGATATGTGCATGCTATGCAAAATAAAAAAATGGGCTAAACGCCCATCCTTGAAACGCCGTCGAACAGCGGCGTTGAAAGTGTCCAGCTAACAAAAAGCCCCTTAAAAGGGGCTCCTTAAACTGGTTGCGGGGGCCGGATTTGAACCGACGACCTTCGGGTTATGAGCCCGACGAGCTACCAGACTGCTCCACCCCGCGACAAAGCTGGGGCGGAAGTATACGACCGATCCCTTACAGGGTCAATGTAACCTTCCACCTGCAAGAAAGCCCGCAACAGCGGGCTCTCCTGACTAATTGGTACCGAGAAGGGGACTCGAACCCCTACACCCTATGGGCACAACCACCTCAAGGTTGCGTGTCTACCAATTCCACCACCTCGGCAAAACTACTTTTGAAACTCTTCTTACTTCTGCTCTTGAGCTGGAGGTACGTCAGTCGCTGGAGTAGCCGACTTTTGCTCTTGAAGCACCGGGACATCATCAGAAGCCGGTTGTTGTTGCTTAGGTACTTCCAACACTGCTGGATCTGGCAATCCTGCTTGAGCTAGCTGATGAGCCTTCTCTTTAGCAAAGTAACCTAACCCCAAGCTGGTTATGAAGAAACCGGCGGCAAGTATAGCAGTAAACTTACTAAGAAAGGTAGAGGAACCTTGGCTTCCGAACACAGTATTTGAAGCACCTGCTCCGAAAGACGCGCCAGCGTCCGCACCCTTACCCTGCTGCAGCAAAACCAGAGCAACTACGCCCAATGCACCCAGCAGATGAAAAACGACTACGACTGTTTCCAGCATTTTTTCAGTTTCCCGCGGCGCGACAGATCGCACCGAACTCATCTGCATTCAGGGAAGCTCCACCAATGAGCCCCCCATCGATATCCGGCATGCCGAACAGTTCGACCGCATTGGCCGCCTTCACGCTGCCGCCGTATAGAAGCCGCACACCTCGTGCGACTTCAGAATTCTCTGCCGCCAACTGCTCGCGAATGGCCTTATGCACATCCTGAGCCTGTTGCGGCGTTGCAGTCAGTCCAGTACCAATTGCCCAGACCGGCTCGTAAGCTATGACTGCCTTGGCAAAAGCACCGACCCCCAACTCCTCGATGATGCTGCCCAGCTGACGCCCGACAACCTCAAGAGTTTTCCCGGCTTCACGCTGCTCAAGGGTTTCCCCTACACACAGCACCGGAATCAAGCCACATGCCTGTGCCGCTGCGAACTTGCGATTCAGCATTCCGTCTCGCTCGCCCATTATCTGACGGCGTTCGGAGTGCCCGACAAGCACCAGGGAACAACCTGCATCCACCAACTGACTCGGCGCTATCTCACCAGTCAATGCACCTTGCATGGATTCCACCGCAGAATTCTGCGCACCGACCGAAATCGATTTACCTTTCAAGCCATCAATCACTTGATTGATATACAAGCAAGGCGGGAATACCGCGACATCAACACCGCTTGGCAAGGCCAGATGACGAAGGCCGTTGATCAGCTCAGCGACGCTGGCGCGGGTACCGTGCATCTTCCAGTTACCAGCTACCATAGGGCGACGCATGCTGTACCTCGTCGGTCAAAGTGGGCGCAGATGTTACCCAACACAATCATGGCTTGCAAGCCGAATCAGGCAGAAACTTCACTTACCAGTTTTGCCAGTTCTTCGGCATAGCTGCGAACCTGAGTTTCGTCCTCACCTTCGACCATCACACGCACCAGAGGCTCTGTACCGGACTTGCGCAAAAGCACCCGTCCGCGGCCCGCCATTGCCTGAGTGACGCGCGCACTGGCTTCCTTGACAGCCGGATGCTCCAGCGGGTTTTCACCGCCACCGAAACGCACATTGATCAGCACCTGAGGGCACTTGCGCAACGCCTGACGGGTTTGTGCCAGACCTTCGTTGCGTGTCTTCAGTGCCATCAGCACTTGCAGCGCAGCGATGATCGCATCGCCGGTCGTCGTATGATTGAAGCAAACGATGTGCCCCGAGTTCTCACCACCGACCAGCCAGTTGCGCTCAAGCAATTCGGCGATCACATAACGGTCGCCAACGTTGGCGCGAATGAATGGAATCGAAAGCTCCGCCAGCGCCAGCTCCAGGCCGAGGTTACTCATCAGGGTACCGACCACACCGCCCTGCAATTTGCCGCGCTCATGCAAGTCACGAGCAATGATGAACAACAACTCGTCACCATCAACAATCGCGCCCGTGTGATCCACCATCAGCACCCGATCACCATCACCATCAAAAGCGATACCCAGATCGGCATGCTCGGCCAGCACCGCAGCCTGCAACTGATCCATATGGGTCGAGCCGCAATTGTCGTTGATGTTCAGGCCATTGGGCTGAGCCGACAGCACGACGACTTCTGCACCCAACTCACGAAAAACGCTCGGCGCTACCTTGTAGGTCGCACCATGTGCGCAATCAATGACGATCTTGAGACCATTAAAGTTGGTCCCGGTTGGCACGCTGCTCTTGCAGAACTCGATGTAGCGACCGGAGGCGTCATTGATTCGCGACACTTTGCCGATCTTGCTCGACTCAACCACCGTCATCGGCGCATCAAGCAACTCTTCGATCATAAGCTCCAGCTCATCCGGCAACTTGGTGCCTTTGCCAGAGAAGAACTTGATACCGTTGTCGTCATGCGGATTGTGCGACGCACTAATCACGATACCAGCCTCAGCCTGGAAGGTTCGCGACAGATAGGCGATAGCCGGCGTCGGCATCGGACCGAGCAGCATGACATCGGCACCTGCCGAGGTCAGGCCGGCTTCAAGGGCCGACTCGAACATGTACCCGGAAATGCGCGTGTCCTTGCCAACCAACACTTTGCAGGCACCCATCTTGCGAAACGCCATACCGGCGGCCCAGCCAAGCTTGAGCATAAAGTCAGGAGTGATCGGATAAACACCCACACGACCGCGAATACCGTCAGTACCAAAGTATTTTTTGCTCATAATTGCTCCACCATTCTTATTCGGCTGATTCCACGGCCGCGATCATCCGCACCACATCCACCGTTTCCGCCACATCATGGACGCGCAATATACGCGCGCCTTTGGCAGATGCCAGCGCTGCCAGCGCCAAGCCCCCAAAAAGCCGCTCGCCGACCGGGCGATTCAGGGCATGGCCAATCATGCTTTTGCGCGAAACACCCACCAATAACGGCCGGCCCAACGCGTGCAGAGCTTCCAGATGCTTGAACAAGCTTAAATTGTGCTGCAGTGTTTTGGCGAAGCCAAACCCAGGGTCGAGAATGATCCGCTCAGCCGGGATACCCGCCAGCGCACATCGAGCCATGCGCTCGGTGAGAAACTCGCCTACTTCTCGGGTGACATTCTGATATTGCGGATTGTCCTGCATGTCACCGGGCTCACCGAGCATATGCATGAGACACACAGGCAACCCTGTGGCCGCTGCGGCGTCCAGCGCTCCATCGCGCTGCAGCGATCGCACATCGTTGATCAAACCTGCACCCAGCCGCGCTGTTTCTCGCATCACGGCGGGAGTCGACGTATCGACCGAGATGATGACGTCGAGCTCACGATTGATCAGCTCCACGATTGGCGCCACGCGCTCAAGCTCTTCCAGCGGAGATACCGCTCGCGCGCCGGGACGAGTGGATTCACCTCCCACATCGATCAGCGTCGCACCCGCAACAACCATGGCTTCTGCATGGCGCAGCGCTGCATCGAGCTGGCTGTGTCGGCCACCATCGGAAAAGGAATCGGGAGTGACATTGAGAATGCCCATGACATGCGTCTGGGCCAAATCAAGAACCCGGTTGCCGCAAGGCAACCGGGTCAGGGACTGTACAGAAGTCATTTCAAACCTTAAACGTCAGCAGCCGGACCGCCAATCGGTTTTTCCGGACGCTCATCCTGAACAACAGGAGGCGGCGGAGTACCGGTGCCACCCGACCAATCACGCGGCTCGCGAGGCGTGCGGCCGGCCATGATGTCGTCGATCTGTTCGGCATCGATCGTTTCATACTTCATCAGGGCATCAGCCATCGCATCGAGCTTGTCACGGTTGTCCGTGAGGATCTGCTTGGCCGTGCCATAGCACTGATCAATGATGCTGCGCACTTCGGAGTCGATCAGCTTGGCCGTTTCTCCGGAGAAGCTTGCAGCCTGACCACCACCGCCGCGACCAAGGAACACTTCGCCTTCTTCTTCCGCATACATCAGTGGACCGAGTTTTTCCGACAGGCCCCACTTGGTCACCATGTTCCGTGCAATCTGACTGGCACGCATGATGTCGTTGGAAGCACCAGTGGTCACGCCGTCGAAACCGAGCGTCATTTCTTCAGCGATGCGGCCACCGTACAGCGAGCAGATCTGACTGATCAATGCACGCTTGGACAAGCTGTAGCGGTCTTCTTCCGGCAGGAACATCGTCACACCCAGCGCACGACCGCGCGGAATGATCGATACCTTGTAAACCGGATCATGCTCAGGCACGACGCGACCAACAATAGCGTGGCCCGCCTCGTGATAAGCGGTGTTCTGCTTTTCTTTCTCGGACATGACCATCGATTTGCGCTCAGCGCCCATCATGATCTTGTCTTTGGCCAGTTCGAACTCTTTCATTTCGACAATGCGCTTGCCGGCACGAGCCGCAAACAGCGAGGCTTCGTTAACCAGGTTAGCGAGGTCAGCACCAGAGAAACCTGGAGTACCACGAGCGATAACGGCCGGAGCAACGTCGTCACCCATTGGCACTTTACGCATGTGAACCTTGAGGATCTGTTCGCGACCACGGATATCCGGCAGACCGACAACCACTTGACGGTCGAAACGACCTGGACGCAGCAGCGCAGGGTCGAGCACGTCAGGACGGTTGGTTGCAGCAATCACGATGATGCCATCGTTCATTTCGAAGCCGTCCATCTCCACCAGCAACTGGTTGAGAGTCTGCTCGCGCTCGTCATGACCGCCGCCCATGCCGGCGCCACGATGGCGACCGACGGCGTCGATTTCGTCGATGAAAATGATGCACGGCGCGTGCTTCTTCGCCTGCTCGAACATGTCACGAACACGGCTTGCGCCGACGCCGACGAACATCTCGACAAAGTCAGAACCGGAAATAGTGAAGAAAGGCACCTTGGCCTCGCCGGCAATAGCCTTGGCCAGCAAGGTTTTACCGGTACCCGGAGGACCGACCATCAACACGCCGCGAGGAATGCGACCGCCAAGACGCTGGAACTTGCCCGGATCACGGAGGAACTCGACGAGCTCGCCGACTTCCTCCTTGGCTTCGTCGCAACCTGCAACGTCAGCCAGGGTAGTTTTCACCTGATCCTCGGAAAGCAGGCGCGCCTTGCTCTTGCCAAAACTCATCGGCCCGCCCTTGCCGCCGGCACCACCCTGCATCTGGCGCATGAAGAACATGAACACCGCGATGATCACCAGGATCGGGAAGCTGGCCACCAGCAACTGGGTCCAGATGCTTTGCTGCTCAGGCTGCTTGCCTTCAACCACAACGTGGTTGTCGACCAGGTCACCGATCAAGCCATTGTCCTGAATTGCCGGACGAATGGTCTTGAAGCTGTCGCCGTCGTTGCGCTTGCCGGTAATCACATAGCCATCAACCGCGACGCGCTCGACCTTGCCATCCTTGACCTGCTGGATGAAGTCGGAATAGTTGAGGGTCTGCGGCTCGTTAGGGCTGGAGAAGTTGTTCATCACCGTCACAAGGACAGCCGCGATGATCAACCACAGGATCAGATTCTTTGCCATATCGTTCAATTAACTACCCTCTGAAGCAAGCTCCGCTACTGGCGCGCGCTTCGCATGATATTCACCGGCCTAACTTACTACATTACCTACAACTCTGGCAGGCGCCGTCTGTAACCCTTTGTGAAACACTTTCTACACAATATTCGCTTATGCACGCGGGGCGAAATACGAAAAACCTATCACCCTGCACAAAAAACCAGGTTTTACTCACTACGGCCCCGGTAGCCCCATGCCAGCATGTATTGCTCACGGGAACTTCCACGAGACGAATCCGGCTTGATCATCTGAATCTTTTCAAATTTCTTGCGAGCGTCCTTCAGGTAGACATCGAACCCTTCACCCTGAAAGATCTTGATCACAAAATTACCACCCGGCTTGAGTATCCGCTCCGCCAGATCGAGAGCCAACTCGCAAAGGAACATGGCTTTCGGCATGTCCACTTCAGGCGTACCACTCATATTGGGGGCCATATCGGAAATCACAAGGTCCACCTGCGAATTACCGACGGCTTCCAGAATTTGCGCGAGCACGGCGTCCTCGGTGAAGTCACCCTGGATAAATGTCACATCAGGGATGCTGTCCATTTCCAAGATGTCCGAAGCGATCAAACGCCCCTGACCGCCGATCAGACGGCTAGTCACCTGCGACCAGCCACCGGGCGCTGCGCCCAGGTCCACCACGTTCATGCCCGGACGGATCAGTTTGTATTTCTCCTGGATCTCCAGAAGCTTGTAACTCGCACGCGAGCGGTAGCCATCCTTCTGCGCTTGCTTCACATAAGGATCGTTGACATGTCTTTTCAGCCAACCAAGGCTTGTCTTGGAACGCGCCATTGGGCACCTCGATGATTAGGGTCGTGATTAATTGGGCGGATCCACGAACCCTCGGGTAAAATGGCCGCCATTTTACAGAATCCAGACGAAAGGGTCAGATTATGCCGCTCACTCCAGAGCAGAAAAAACAGTACAAATCCATTGGCCACCACCTGAAACCGGTTTTGACGGTGGCGGACAACGGTTTGACTGAAGGCGTGTTAGCCGAACTTGAACGCGCTTTGGCGGATCACGAGCTGATCAAAATCAAGCTCAACATCCTCGACCGCGAGTCGCGCCTGGCGCACATTGCAGAACTGTGCAAGGTCGGCAAAGCGGATCTGGTACAGGTCATCGGCAAGATGGCACTGGTTTACCGCAAGAACTTCAGCGTCAACAAGCAGCTGTCGAACGTTCATCGCTTCAAGTGATGACCAGGGTCAAGGGTGTGCTTCGCGCACCCTGCCACTCCATCCCGGAACCGGCTGCAACACCAGCACCAGCCCGGAAAAGCCCAATACAAGATAGCTGAACACCTGCCAGCGCTGCGCATCCGGCCAGCCGACACGTACTGCGACAAACATCGCACACGCATACAACGCCATCAACAGCACCTGCCCGCGAAAATCTCGCCATAGACTGACAAGGCCCTCGGTCTGTACCAGCACCAAAGCCTGAAAAATCACGCATGCGGCGGAAAAACCCACCACCAGCACTTCAAATGCACTGGCGACTTCATCGATCAACAGCGGCGCCAGGCCAATCTTGCCCAGCGCCGGCTGCAAACCGAAATGAATCAACCAGAGACCGCCGACCCACAACATCTGGGACAGCTGCCAAAGCATGGCGCCCGCATGCAGCGGGCGCCCGGTTTCAGATATGACGGACTTCGACAATCTCATACTCGATAACGCCACCCGGCGTTTTCACGGCGACCACATCGCCCTCTTCCTTGCCAATCAAGGCACGGGCCAAAGGCGAGCCGACCGAAATCTTGCCGAGTTTAAAGTCAGCCTCATCCTCACCCACGATGTGGTAAGTGACGCTTTCATCAGTCTCGACGTTGGCGATTTCGACGGTGGTACCGAAGATCACCTTGCCGGTATGAGGAATAGTCGTGACATCAATGATGACCTGGTTCTGAATCCGGCCTTCGATATCACGAATCCGCGCCTCGACCATGCCTTGCTGTTCGCGGGCAGCATGGTATTCGGCGTTTTCCTTCAGGTCACCCAACTCGCGGGCCGTACCGATGTCCTGGCTGAGCTTCGGACGCACGACCTTGGTCAGGTGGGTATGTTCTTCTTCCAGGGCGCGAGCGCCCTGAACAGTCATTGGGTACTTAACTATGCTCATGCCTTCAATCCTGCGTGTAGATCCTGCAAGCGGCGCACGGTCTTTTCCGGACCGAACTTAAGCGCTTCACAGATAGCTTCGCCCGCAGCAATGGTGGTGGTGCAGTAAATCTTGTGCTGCAAGGCATTACGACGAATGGAGTACGAATCAGCGATCGACTGACGACCTTCAGTGGTGTTGATGATCAGGGTGACTTCGTCATTCTTGATCATGTCGACCACGTGCGGACGACCCTCGGTCACCTTGTTCACACGGCGCACTTTCAGGCCAGCGGCTTCGATCAGCTTGGCTGTACCGGCAGTGGCAACCACTTCGAAACCCAAGTTGATCAGATCACGGGCCACGCCTGCAACCAGCGGCTTGTCATCGTCACGCACGCTGATGAACGCAGTACCGCCGGTCGGCAATACTTCGCTGGCGCCCATCTGAGCCTTGGCGAATGCTTCACCGAAAGTATCGCCGACGCCCATCACTTCACCGGTCGACTTCATCTCTGGGCCGAGGATCGGGTCAACGCCAGGGAATTTGGCGAATGGGAATACCGCCTCTTTCACGCTGTAGAAGTTCGGGATGATTTCTTTGGTGAAGCCGATTTCTTTCAGGGTTTTACCGGCCATCACGCGGGCAGCGATCATTGCCAGGGAAACACCGATGCACTTGGAGACGAACGGTACAGTACGGGAAGCGCGCGGGTTGACTTCGATGACGTAGATGTCTTCGCCTTGCAGCGCCAGTTGCACGTTCATCAGGCCGACAACGCCCAGTTCCAGGGCCATTTTCTTGACCTGTTCGCGCATCTCGTCCTGGATGTGCGCCGGCAGCGAGTACGGCGGCAGCGAGCAAGCGGAGTCACCGGAGTGAACACCAGCCTGTTCGATGTGCTGCATGATCGCGCCGATTACAACTTCTTTACCGTCGCTGACCGCATCCACGTCCATCTCGATGGCGCAGTTGAGGAAGTGGTCGAGCAGCACCGGGCTGTCGTTGGACACTTGCACCGCGTCACGCAGGTAGCGCTTGAGTTCTTCTTCCTTATAGACGATTTCCATCGCGCGGCCGCCCAGTACGTAGGACGGGCGCACCACCAGCGGATAACCGATCTTCGCGGCAGCACGGACAGCTTCGTCTTCGCTGCGCACGGTGGCGTTTGGCGGCTGACGCAGGTTCAGACGCTCAACCATTTGCTGGAAGCGCTCACGGTCTTCAGCGCGGTCGATGGCGTCAGGGCTGGTGCCGATGATTGGCACGCCGGCAGCTTCCAGAGCACGAGCCAGTTTCAGCGGAGTCTGGCCGCCGTACTGGACAATCACGCCTTTCGGCTTCTCGACGCGGCAGATTTCCAGCACATCTTCCAGGGTTACCGGCTCGAAGTAGAGTCGATCGGAAGTGTCGTAATCGGTGGAAACGGTTTCCGGGTTGCAGTTGACCATGATGGTTTCGTAGCCGTCTTCGCGCAGGGCGAGGGCGGCGTGAACGCAGCAGTAGTCAAACTCGATGCCTTGGCCGATACGGTTTGGACCGCCACCCAGAATCATGATTTTGTCGCGACCCGACGGGGCGGCTTCGCATTCTTCCTCGTACGTCGAGTAGAGGTAAGCGGTGTCAGTGGCGAACTCGGCGGCGCAGGTGTCAACGCGCTTGTAGACCGGGAACACTTCCAGCTTTTGACGGTGCGTGCGCAGGTTTTTCTCGGTGACGCCCAGCAGCTTGGCCAGACGCTGATCGGAGAAGCCTTTGCGCTTGAGCTTGAACATCAGGTCGCGGTCGATAGAGGACAGACCGAGGGTCTTGACCTTCTCTTCGTCCTTGATCAGATCTTCGATCTGCACCAGGAACCACGGATCGATCATGTTCATGGCGAAGATTTCTTCGACCGTCATGCCCGCGCGGAAAGCGTCAGCCACGTACCAGATACGCTCGGCGCCCGGCACGGTGAGTTCACGCTTGAGCACGCTCATGCTTTCCGGGTTGCTCAGATCGAGCTTCTCGTCCAGACCGCAGACGCCAACTTCCAGACCGCGCAGAGCTTTCTGCAGGGATTCCTGGAAGGTACGGCCGATGGCCATGACTTCACCGACCGACTTCATCTGAGTAGTCAGGCGCGCGTCGGCATTGGCGAATTTTTCGAAGGCAAAGCGTGGCAGCTTGGTCACGACGTAGTCGATGGACGGTTCGAAAGACGCCGGGGTCTTGCCGCCGGTGATATCGTTCGACAATTCGTCGAGGGTGTAGCCCACAGCCAGTTTGGCGGCGACTTTGGCGATCGGGAAACCGGTGGCTTTCGAAGCCAGGGCCGAGGAGCGCGACACACGCGGGTTCATCTCGATCACGACCATGCGGCCGGTGTCCGGGCAGATACCGAACTGCACGTTGGAACCGCCGGTCTCGACGCCGATCTCGCGCAGTACCGCCAGGGAGGCGTTACGCAGGATCTGGTATTCCTTGTCGGTCAGGGTCTGAGCCGGCGCAACAGTGATCGAGTCACCGGTGTGCACGCCCATCGGGTCGAAGTTTTCGATCGAGCAGACGATGATGCAGTTGTCCTTTTTGTCGCGGACAACTTCCATTTCATATTCTTTCCAGCCGATCAGCGATTCGTCGATCAGCAGCTCTTTGGTCGGCGACAGGTCCAGACCACGGGCGCAGATTTCTTCGAACTCTTCACGGTTGTACGCGATACCGCCACCGGTGCCGCCCATGGTGAAGGACGGACGGATGATGCACGGGAAGCCCAGGCGCTCAAGAACGGCGTTGGCTTCTTCCATGCTGTGGGCGATGCCGGAGCGCGGGCACTCAAGGCCGATCGACTTCATGGCCTTGTCGAAACGCGAACGGTCTTCAGCCTTGTCGATGGTGTCGGCGTTGGCACCGATCATTTCCACGCCGAACTTCTCCAGGACGCCTTCGCGCTCCAGGTCCAGGGCGCAGTTCAGGGCGGTTTGGCCGCCCATGGTTGGCAGCACCGCATCCGGACGCTCTTTCTCGATGATCTTGGCAACGGTCTGCCATTTGATCGGCTCGATGTAGGTGGCGTCGGCCATGTCCGGGTCGGTCATGATGGTGGCCGGGTTGGAGTTCACCAGGATGACGCGGTAGCCCTCTTCGCGCAGGGCTTTGCAAGCCTGGGCGCCGGAGTAGTCGAATTCGCAGGCCTGGCCGATAACGATCGGGCCAGCGCCGAGAATCAGGATGCTTTTAATGTCTGTACGTTTTGGCATGGGTTTGTCACTCAAATCCGCAGGTCAGTCGGCAAGCCGTCTTGATCGATTTCTGAAGTCCCGAGGGGCCGCCGGATTCGGGGCCGCCCTCAAGGGCTTCTCTCTACAGTCTCAAGGCGAACGCTTAGCGTCGCTTGGCCATCTCGTTGATGAAGCGGTCGAACAGTGGCGCCACATCGTTCGGGCCCGGGCTCGCTTCAGGGTGGCCCTGGAAGCTGAACGCGCTCTTGTCGGTGCGTTCGATGCCTTGCAGGGTGCCGTCGAACAGCGACTTGTGGATCGCACGCACGTTGGCTGGCAGGGTTGCTTCGTCGACCGCAAAACCGTGGTTCTGGCTGGTGATCATCACAACGCCAGTGTCCAGATCCTGTACCGGGTGGTTGGCACCGTGGTGGCCGTGGCCCATTTTCAGGGTCTTGGCGCCAGAGGCCAGAGCCAACAGTTGGTGACCGAGGCAGATGCCGAATACCGGGATTTCGGTTTCCAGAACTTCCTTGATCGCCTGGATCGCGTAGTCGCATGGCTCCGGATCACCAGGACCATTGGACAGGAACACACCGTCCGGCTTCAGTGCGAGTACGTCAGCGGCAGGCGTTTGCGCCGGCACAACGGTAACGCGGCAGCCGCGCTCGACCAGCATGCGCAGGATGTTGACCTTGACACCGTAGTCGAAGGCGACGACGTGATATGGCAGCTCGGAGGCGTCGATGGTCGCGTGGCTGTCGGTTTTCAGGTCCCAGACAGTCGAGCGCCATTCGTATTGAGTCTTGGTGCTGACGACTTTCGCCAGATCCATGCCCTTCAGGCCCGGGAAGCCTTGCGCAGCGGCAATGGCAGCTTCTTCGGAGATGTTGTCGCCGGCCATGATGCAGCCGTTCTGTGCACCTTTCTCACGCAGGATGCGGGTCAGGCGACGGGTGTCGATACCGGCGATAGCCACAACGTTGTTGGCTTTCAGGTAGTCGGACAGGGACATCGTGTTACGCCAGTTGCTCGCTACCAGCGGCAGGTCACGAATAACCAGGCCAGCGGACCAGACGCGGTCAGACTCGGCATCGCCCGGGTTGGTGCCGGTGTTGCCGATGTGCGGGTAAGTCAGGGTAACGATCTGTTGGGCGTAGGAAGGATCGGTAAGGATTTCCTGATAGCCGGTCATTGCGGTGTTGAACACCACCTCACCAACGGTTTGACCGTCGGCTCCAATGGCTTCGCCGCGAAAAATGCTGCCATCAGCAAGGGCAAGTATGGCTGGCTTAGTCAAGAAGACCTCCCGTAAATAACGCATGAAAGGGCGATCGCAGGTTGTAAAAAAGCGGAGTGACGTATGGACACGTCACCCCGCTTCTTCACTGAATTATTCTGCGCGCTTTTAGTGGACACACTAAAGCTGTAGCTTACAGAAAAAGGCTTTTTTGGTCCACCGTTAAAGAGCCTAAAAGGCCGGAGAATGCGACAGGGCGTCGCTCGGTGGTGAAAATCCAGCACAAACAGGGCGTTTGCGCTGGATGAAACCATGACTCAATGGAGGTCGAGCACGTCCTGCATGTCATAAAGACCCGGTTCGCGACCATCCAGCCACAGTGCAGCACGTACCGCACCCTTGGCAAACGTCATGCGACTCGATGCTTTATGAGTGATCTCCAGACGCTCGCCTTCGCAGGCGAACAACACCGTGTGATCACCGACCACATCACCGCCGCGAACGGTGGCAAAACCAATGGTTTCACGCTCGCGCGCACCGGTGTGACCTTCGCGCCCGTAGACCGCAACCTTCTGCAAATCACGATCCAGCGCATCGGCGATCACTTCACCCATGCGCAAGGCCGTGCCTGAAGGAGCATCAATCTTGTGCCGGTGATGAGCCTCGATGATCTCGATGTCAGCATCATCCCCCAGCACTCGCGCAGTCATCTCGAGCAGTTTCAGCGACAGATTTACACCGACACTGAAATTGGCGGCGAACACGATTGGAATGTCCTTGCCGGCCTCGGCCAACAACTTCTTCTGCGCGGAATCCAGTCCGGTGGTGCCGATCACCATGGCCTTACCGGCCTTGCGACAGAACGCCAGGTTTTTCAGCATGACTTCCGGCAGGGTGAAGTCGATCAACACGTCGAACTCCTCCGCCACCGACTCGACATGACCGGACAACGGCACACCGATACGCCCCAGCGAAGCCAGCTCACCAGCATCCACCCCGATCAGCGTACTGCCCGGGCGCACAATCGCAGCCGTCAGGCCGGTCAGCGGCGCGCGCTGCTGCACGGCCTCGACCAGAATCTTGCCCATGCGCCCGGCGGCGCCCATCACAGCTATACGTCGCATGCCGACTCCTTACAGATCGCCGAAGAAGCGCTTCACACCGTCGAACCAACCGGTGGTTTTCGGCGAATGACTGTTGTCATCCGCCAGCGAGCTGCGGAATTCTTCAAGCAATTCCCGCTGACGACGATTCAGGTTGACCGGGGTCTCGACCGCCACACGGCACATCAAATCCCCCGCACCACCGCCACGCACTGGCGCAACGCCTTTACCACGGACACGGAACTGCTTGCCGGTCTGGGTGCCTTCAGGGATTTTCAGTTTGACGCGACCGTCGAGGGTCGGAATTTCCAGCTCGCCGCCCAATGCCGCATCGACAAAGCTGATCGGCACTTCGCAGAACAGATGCTTGCCGTCACGCTGGAAGATGTCGTGCTCGCGGACATTGATAACCACGTACAGGTCGCCAGTCGGGCCACCTTGCGTACCCGCCTCGCCTTCGCCAGACAGACGAATGCGGTCGCCGGTATCAACGCCAGCCGGCACTTTGACCGAAAGGGTTTTGTACTCTTCGATGCGACCATCACCGTGACAGGAGTCGCACGGATCGGAAATGATCTTGCCTTGGCCATGGCAGCGCGGGCAGGTTTGCTGCACCGAGAAGAAGCCTTGCTGCATGCGCACCTGACCGATGCCACCGCAAGTCGGGCAGGTCGACGGCGAAGAACCTTTCTTGGCGCCCGACCCATCACACGGCTTGCAATTGACCAGCGTCGGCACACGGATATTCACGGTCGTACCGCGCACCGCTTCTTCCAGATTCAGCTCCAGGGTGTAGCGCAAATCGCTGCCACGCTGAGCGCCGCCACGGGAACCGCCGCGACCGCCGCCAAAGAAATCACTGAAGACATCACCAAAGATGTCAGAGAAGTTCTGACCGCCGAAACCGCCACCACCGCCACCCATGCTCGGGTCGACGCCGGCATGACCGTATTGGTCGTACGCCGCGCGCTTGCTCGAATCGGACAATACTTCATAGGCCTCGTTGGCCTCTTTGAACAGTTCTTCCGATGCTTTGTCATCGGGATTACGGTCGGGGTGATGTTTCATCGCCAGACGACGATAGGCCTTCTTCAGGTCCGCATCGCTTGAGCCTCGCTCAACTCCCAAAACTTCGTAGTAGTCACGCTTTGCCATATGTTTTCTGCACTCTTGAGGACGTTCGGCAAACCCCTCCTGAGGATGGCCAAACTCGTTGAGCCCCAATACAGGCCCGGACCCAACTCACGTCAATTCAACGATCCTGGTCTTTGTTTCTTGCGGTACTTTCGGCACGAAAAGCAGGAGCATTCCCGGCCATACCGCCAACACGCGAGGCTTGTCGCATGCTGTAAAAATTCGCGTATTCCAGATACGCCAACGCGGGAGCTAGCTCCCGCGCGGCGACATCCTACCAGTCACTGCCTGAAGACAGTCAACCGGCCGACCAACAACTTACTTGTGGTCTTTTACTTCTTCGAACTCTGCATCGACAACGTCGTCAGCCTTCTCAGCCGATTCGCCTTGCGGGGCTGCGCCATCAGCTGGCTGAGCCTGTTCGGCGTACATCTTCTGAGCAACCGGAGCGGAGACTTTCGACAGCTCTTCAACCTTCGCTTCGATGGCAGCCTTGTCGTCGCCTTTAACGGCAGCTTCCAGAGCAACCACAGCCGCTTCGATCGCAGTCTTCTCTTCGGCGGAGACTTTGTCACCCGCGTCAGCAATCATCTTGCGAGTCGAGTGAACCAGTGCATCGCCCTGGTTACGGGCAGCGGCCAGCTCTTCGAACTTGCGGTCTTCCTCAGCGTTGGCTTCGGCGTCACGCACCATGCGCTCGATTTCTTCGTCGGACAGACCGGAGTTGGCCTTGATCACGATCGACTGAGTCTTGCCGGTAGCCTTGTCTTTCGCACCAACGTGCAGAATGCCGTTGGCGTCGATGTCGAAGGTCACTTCGATCTGCGGCACGCCACGTGGCGCAGGTGGAATGTCGGCCAGGTCGAACTTGCCCAGGGACTTGTTCTGTGCGGCTTGCTTACGCTCACCCTGCAGGACGTGAATGGTCACGGCGCCCTGGTTGTCGTCGGCAGTCGAGAACACTTGCGATTTCTTGGTAGGAATCGTGGTGTTTTTCTCGATCAGCGCAGTCATCACGCCACCCATGGTTTCGATACCCAGGGTCAGCGGGCTGACGTCGAGCAACAGAACGTCTTTCACGTCACCAGCCAGAACAGCGCCCTGAATCGCGGCACCCATGGCAACCGCTTCGTCCGGGTTAACGTCTTTACGAGCTTCTTTACCGAAGAAATCAGTAACCAGCTTCTGTACCAACGGCATACGAGTCTGACCACCGACCAGAATCACGTCGTTGATCGCGCCAACGTCCAGACCTGCGTCTTTCATGGCGATGCGGCAAGGTTCGATGGTGCGCTGAACCAGGTCTTCAACCAGTGCTTCGAGCTTGGCACGCGAAATCTTCACGTTCAGGTGCTTAGGACCGGTCGCATCTGCAGTGATGTACGGCAGGTTAACGTCGGTCGACTGAGCGGACGACAGCTCGATCTTGGCTTTCTCAGCGGCTTCTTTCAGGCGCTGCATGGCCAGCGGGTCACCTTTGAGGTTCATGCCGCTTTCTTTCTTGAATTCGTCAACGAGGTAGTCGATCAGACGAATGTCGAAGTCTTCACCACCGAGGAACGTGTCACCGTTGGTGGCCAGTACTTCGAACTGGTGCTCGCCATCGACTTCAGCGATCTCGATCACGGAAACGTCGAAAGTACCGCCACCCAGGTCATAAACGATCACGGTGTGATCGCCCTTGGCCTTGTCCATACCGTAAGCCAGAGCGGCTGCGGTTGGTTCGTTGATGATACGTTTTACGTCCAGACCGGCGATGCGGCCGGCGTCTTTGGTCGCCTGACGCTGGCTGTCGTTAAAGTAGGCCGGAACGGTGATCACCGCTTCGGTCACTGGCTCGCCGAGGTAGTCTTCGGCGGTCTTCTTCATTTTCTTCAGAATTTCAGCCGAGATTTGTGGCGGCGCCATTTTTTGGCCGTTCACTTCAACCCAGGCGTCGTTGTTGTCAGCCTTGACGATCTTGTAAGGGACCATCTGGATGTCTTTCTGCACAACTTCTTCGTCGAAACGACGACCGATCAGACGCTTTACTGCGTACAGAGTGTTGTGCGGGTTGGTCACTGCCTGACGCTTGGCCGACTGACCTACCAGAATTTCGCCATCGTTGGCGTAAGCGATGATCGACGGCGTAGTACGCGCGCCTTCAGCGTTTTCAATAACTTTGGCCTTGCCGTTTTCCAGCACGGAGACGCAGGAGTTGGTAGTCCCCAGGTCGATACCGATAATTTTGCCCATGTTCACTCTCCCGAAACTTTGGATTTGGATGCCGCAGCAGTGGTGGCTGACTGCGGTAGCACTTAAACGCTTGACTTCTAAATGGGGGCCTTGCGGCTAATTTCAAGCCTTCTCGTCAATCGAAGGCGAAATTGGCGCCGGCGCCTTGCTGACCACAACCATGGCCGGACGCAACAGGCGACCGTTGAGCTGGTAGCCCTTCTGGAACACCTTCAAAACGCTGTTCGGTTCCACGTCGGCGCTTTCCTGCATGGCCATTGCCTGATGCTGAACGGCGTTGAACGGTTCGCCATGCGGATCGATCGCTTCAAGCTGATAACGCTTGAGGGTGTCGTGGAACATTTTCAGGGTCAGCTCGATGCCTTCACGCATCGGACGGATGCTTTCGTCGTCCGGATTCGACAGCTCGAGGCCGCGCTCCAGGCTGTCGACGATCGGCAACAGGTCGCCGGCGAATTTTTCCAGAGCAAACTTGTGTGCCTTTTCGACGTCCTGCTCGGCACGACGACGGACGTTCTGCAGATCGGCAGCGACACGCAGAGACTGATCCTGCGCGGCGGCCAATTGCTCTTCGAGCACTTGTACACGGGTCGCCAGGTCGTCACCCGAACCCTCGGGCGCCTGATTGGCTTCTGGGTTTTGCTTATCTACTGTCTGTTCGTCAGCCATAGAATTCTCCTTTCAATATCGTCCGCGAGTTCGACTCGCGCTTCTGCCCCGATATATGGGGCCGCAAAATCAGGCTTCAAGGGCTTTCAAGCATTAACCCTACAAAAAAGTGCCGCTTTCTCATGCCTCGATGCACTAAGAAGATTTTCTGTTCAAGCAAATCGAGCTAAGCGAGGGCATTGTCAGCTCGAAACAAAACACTGTATAAATAACCAGACCTAAAGCCTGGGAGCGGCCTTTATGCTGGTGCACCTGTCCGTACACAACTACGCCATCGTTGAACATCTCGATCTCGAACTTGATCGCGGGATGAGCGTGATCACAGGGGAAACCGGCGCTGGCAAGTCGATCATGCTCGACGCACTGGGCCTGACCCTCGGTGATCGCGCCGACAGTGGCGTAGTCCGCCCGGGCGCCGACAAGGCCGATATTCTGGCGACCTTCGACCTGAGTGACATTCCCGAAGCCAGCGCCTGGCTGGCCGAACGCGATCTGGACATCGACGGCCCCTGCATCCTGCGCCGGGTGATCACCTCGGAGGGCCGTTCGCGTGGCTACATCAACGGCACACCCTGCCCGCTTGGCGATCTCAAGGCCCTCGGCGAATTGCTGATAGATATCCATAGCCAGCACGAACACCAATCCCTACTGAAAACCGACACCCATCGTCGCCTGCTCGACGAATATGCCGGCGCCACCGATCTGGCCCGTCAGGTTCAGCTCGCCGCACAGCGCTGGCGCCAGACTCGCCAGGAACTGGAGCGCCTCTCCAACTCCGGTGATGAACAACGCGCCCGCCATCAACTGCTCAGCTACCAGCTCGAAGAGCTTGAAAATCTGGGTCTTGGGGATAACGAGCTCGAACAACTGGAGCAGGAACACAAGAATCTGACCAATGCCGAAACCTTGCTTGGCATCTGCCGACAGGTGGTCGAACAGTGCAGTGAAAGTGATTCCGGCAATGTGCTGAACGCATTGACCGCCAGCCTCAATCGCCTGTCGAGTGTGAACAACTCCGTTGGCGCCCTGGGCGAAGCCAGCAGCCTGCTGACCAGCGCACAGATTCAGGTCGAAGAAGCTGTCGGTGAGCTCAATCGCTTCCTCGACAACTTCGATGCCGACCCGGCCCGCCTGCAATATCTGGAAGAACGTCTCGACGCTATCTATACCTTGGCGCGCAAGCACCGCATCCAGCCGACCGAAGTCGGGGAAATGCAGCAAAAACTGCTGGATGAAATTGAAACACTCAACGCCAATGACGAATCCATCGAGCGATTAGGCGAAGAGCTGGCTTCCTACGCCCGTCACTATCAGGAGAAGGCACGGGAGCTGAGTGATTTGCGCCATCAGGCGGCCGGGAGCCTCGCCAGTGCGGTGGAGCAGGAGATTCAGCGACTGGGCATGCCTGGCGGTCGATTTACCATCGAGTTGCGAGCCAACAGCAGCGACGAACTCCTGCCTAACGGACTTGAACAGGTCGAATTGCTGGTCAGTGCCAACCCCGGCCAACCGCTGAAGGCGCTGGCGAAAGTCGCATCCGGCGGTGAGCTGTCACGAATCAGCCTGGCGATCCAGGTCATCACTGCGCAGACATCCCGTGTCCCGACACTAGTGTTCGACGAAGTCGATGTGGGCATTGGTGGCCCGACAGCGGAGATTGTCGGTCAACTGTTGCGTCGCCTCGGCGAGCGCGGACAGGTTCTGACGGTTACGCACCTGCCACAAGTAGCGGCACAGGGTCACCAGCATCTGTTTGTGCATAAGGTGCGCGGAGAAGAGGCAACGCACACAGCCGTCTCCAAATTGAGCAAGAACGACCGTATAGAAGAAGTAGCGCGGATGCTCGGTGGCATCGATTTGACAAAGGAGTCCCTGGCCCACGCGAAAAAAATGGTGGTTACCGCGAAAGTTTAAGAACGGCAGAAAGCACGAAGGCGACCCTTGGGTCGCCTTCGCTCGTTTCGCGAACCTGAAATTCGCGCGACATGCTTACTTTTTCTTGCGGACGTACAGCACCAGGTTGTGATCAACCATCTCGAAGCCATGCTTCTCGACGATCGCTTTCTGAAGTTTTTCGATTTCCTCGTCGAAGAATTCGATGACTTCGCCTGAGTCCACGTTGACCATATGGTCGTGGTGGCCACCGTCGGCCAATTCGAATACCGCGTGGCCGCCGTCGAAATTGTGACGGACCACGAGGCCAGCTGCTTCGAACTGGGTCAGAACACGGTAAACCGTGGCCAGACCGACGTCCTCGCCCGCTTCCATCAACGCCTTGTAGACGTCCTCGGCACTCATGTGACGCTGCTCGGTAGAGTCGAGCATTTGCAGGATCTTGACCCGTGGCAGGGTCACTTTGAGGCCGGCTTTGCGTAGTTCGCTATTTTCAACCATGGTCAGCTTTCTCGCGATGCTGCTTCGCAGCTTCTCTTAATGCGGGTATGATCGGCGTTTACGTTGTCCCAGCCAAGATAGTGGAAGTCGCCCACCGATGCAAAACACCAAGCTCTTGCTAACCAGTTTCACCTTTGTGGGACTGCTCGCACTCGCCGGTTGTTCATTCCCCGGGGTTTACAAAATCGACATCCAGCAGGGCAATGTCGTCACGCAGGACATGATAGACCAGTTACGCCCGGGAATGACCCGGCCGCAAGTACGGTTTATCATGGGCAACCCTCTGCTTGCCGACACGTTCCATGCCGATCGCTGGGATTATCTGTACAGCCTGCAACCGGGTGGCGGTGAACGCCAACAGGAACGCATCAGCGTTATTTTCAACTCAAACGACCAGCTTGTCAGCCTGTCCGGTGACTTCATGCCGGGCGTAAGCCGTGACGAAGCCATTCTCGGCAAGGACAGTGGCACTACCGTGACCGCTCCTGCTGAAAACGCCGAGAAGCCAAAACCGGAAAAACCGGTCAAGCCAGGTTCCTTGCTGGATCAGATCCAGAAGGACGTCGATGGTGTGGAAACCGTTCCGGTTCCGACACCAGAGCCGCTGGATACATCGCCGCAATAATTTGCGACGCAATAAAAAACCCGGAGATTCCGGGTTTTTTATTGCCTGCAATTCAGCTTGATTACTGCTCTCGAGCTTTCGCCGCCGCAGCCTTGGCGGCACGCAAGCGCCGCACTTCTTTGGGATCGGCGAGCAGCGGGCGATAAATTTCGATACGATCCCCCGCTTGAATCAGGCGAACCTGAGGATCGGCAATCACTTTGCCAAAGATCCCTACCGGGCACTCCGCCAGATCAAGCTCCGGGAACTCGTCGCCAATCCCAGACTTGAGCAACGCCTCCCGCACGGTAATCCCTTCGGGAACACTGACCGTGCGCAAGACCTGACGGTCAACGGCCGCATACACGACCTCTATCCCGATCACCGACTCAACCATGCATCTGCTTGGCGCGCTGGCAGAATGCATCCACCAGCGTGTTCGCTGCCTGATTGAACAACGGTCCCAGCGTAGCTCGCACCAGCGGGCCCGCGTAATCGAAGGACAGATCCAGACTGATCTTGCACGCCTTCTCGTTCAACGCCTTGAACACCCAGACACCGTGCAACTGATTGAAAGGCCCTTCTTCGAGGTTCATCTCGATCGACTGCCCCGGCACCAGCGTGTTGCGCGTCACGAAATGCTGACTGAGCCCGCCCTTGGCCACTCCCACACTGGCACGCATATGCTCGGGCGAACTTTCCAGCACTTCAGCAGACGAGCACCACGGCAAGAACTCCGGGTACCGCGCCACGTCGTTGACCAGGTCATAAAGGAACTGCGCCGGATAAGGCAGCAGGGCAGATCGTTGAATATGTGTCGTCATGTGAGCGTTACTTCCAGAGCTGAGCGGCAAACACTACAACAATGCCGATGGGCGCCACGTAGCGCATCAAAAACAAGGACAGGGCAAACAATGCCGGGTGACGGATAGACAACTCGTCACGTACCGCTTCACGCCCCATCACCCAACCGGCGAACAGCACGAAGCACAATCCGCCGAGTGGCAACATGATTCGCGAGGTGAAGAAGTCGATCACGCCGAAGAAATCCAGACCGCCCGCTGCCCCCCATTGGTAGAGATGGAACATCCCGCCTTCGTTCACGAAAAATTTGGCTTCCTTCCAGATATTGAAGGAAAACACCGTGCCCAGACCGACGAACCAGCAAATGAATGCCAACCAGAAAGTCACCCAGGCACGGCTGACTTTCGTGCGTTCAACCAGATAGGCAACCATCGGCTCCAGCAGAGAAATCGCCGAACTCCAGGCAGCAATCGCCACCAGAACAAAGAACACAACGCCCATCAGTTGGCCAAAAGCCACGTTACCGAAAGCAAATGGCAGACTGACGAACATCAAGCCAGGCCCCTCGCTAGGGTTCAGCCCGCCAGCGAATACAATCGGGAACAAGGCCAGGCCGGCCACCAGCGACACGAAGGTATCAAGCAGCGCTACGCCAACCACCGTGCCGGACAGCGACGTGTTCTTCGGCATGTAAGCACCGTAGATCATGATCGAGCCCACGCCTACGCTCAGCGAGAAAAACGCGTGCCCCATGGCCGGCAACAAGCCGTCGAGGACCTTTTCCGGGTGGAAATCGAACATGAAATGCACGCCCTCCATGAAATGCCCGGTGGTCATGCTGTAACCCAGCAGCACCAGCACCATCACGAACAGTAGCGGCATCATGATGCGCAAACTGCGCTCAAGACCGGCGACCACGCCCTTGGCGATCACCAGCGCCGAAAGCAGCATGAAAACTGTGTGCCAAAGTGTCAGGCGCCATGGGTCGGCAATGACATTGCCGAAATAGGCGCCGACCTGATCGGCGGTGGCGCCCTGGAAGTCGCCGCGACCCATATCGACAATGTAGTCCAGCGACCAGCCGCCGACCACGCTATAGAAAGACAGGATCAACAATGCCGTGATCATCCCGGCAAACGCGCCCCAAGACCACTTGGCCGAGTGCCCGGCTTCCAGTGCCAGCACCTTCAAGGCGTTCGCCGGACTCTGCCGAGCGCGCCGGCCGATCAGGGTTTCAGCGAGCATGACCGGGATCCCGATCAGTGCGATGCACGCCAGAAACATCAGCACAAAGGCGCCGCCGCCGTAGACCCCGACCATGTAGGGGAACTTCCAGATACTACCCAGTCCCACGGCCGAACCGGTCGCGGCGAGTATGAATACCCAGCGGCTAGCCCAACTGCCGTGGACAGAAACCTTGTCTGTCGACATCGTTTATCACGCCCAAGCGTTAGAAAAAGAGGCCGCATTGTCCGGGATTCACTCAACCTGCTCAAGCACGCAGCATCACCGTAGCCGACAGCCGTTTATCTCCATATAATGCCGCCCCTATGGCTAAACAGAAGAAACACCCAACAGGGACCATCGCGCAGAACAAAAAGGCGCGACACGATTACTTCATCGAACACAAGTTCGAGGCTGGTCTGGTCCTGGCCGGCTGGGAAGTAAAAAGTCTGCGGGCAAGCAAGCTGCAACTGGTCGACAGTTACGTGCTGCTCAAGGATGGCGAAGCGTGGCTGCTCGGCAGTCACATCACGCCTCTGATGACCGCAAGCACCCACGTCATCGCCGACCCGGTGCGCACGCGCAAATTGCTGCTCAACCGCCGCGAGCTGGAAAAGCTTGCGGCGGCCGTGCAGCAAAAGGGTTACGCCTGCGTATGCCTGTCCTGGTATTGGAGCAAGCACATGGTCAAGTGCGAGATTGCTCTGGGCAAGGGCAAGAAGGAATACGACAAGCGTGACACCGAGCGTGAGCGCGATGCCGGTCGTGAGCTGCAGCGTGCCGTGCGCAACAAGGGCAAGGAAGATTAACTCCCTGCCCTGATGCCGCACCTGTGGCGAGGGAGCTTGCTCCCGCTCGCCTGCGCAGCAGGCGCAATCGGTTCTCGCGAACATTAACAAGCGAGAGCCGCTGCGCGCCTCAGCGACAGCCAGCTCCCTCGCCACAATTAATTTGCCACCTCACATCCCCTTGCGCCGCTCCGCCCGAGCCATGCGCTGAACCTCCTGGCGCACCTCCTCCAGCACTTCCTGCACATACAAAATGTGTCGACTGGAGACTTCCCTTGCCTGCTCTGCACGACCTTCGATAATCGCCAGATACAATTCCCGATGCTGAGTGATCAGCATGTCGCGGGTTTCCGTGCGCTGTTTGTACATCCCGCCGATGTTGGTCACGACGTTGCGCTTGAGCAGATCGAACAGCCCGCGAATGGTGTGCAGCAACACGGCGTTATGACTGGCTTCGGCAATCGCCAGATGAAACTTCGCATCCGCCGCACCCTCCTCCGCCCGACTGACATCGTCGTGACGCGTGTAGCAATCCTGCAGCTCTTCGAATGCGGCTGTCAGACGCTCGCGATCAACATCGGTAGCGCGCAATGCAGCGTAATAGGCGCACGATGCCTCCAGAGTGTGCCGAAATTCCAGCAAGTCACGCTGCGCCTCGGGATTGCTTTCGAGCAATTGCAGAAGAGGATCGCTAAAGGTCGAACCCAGGCTTTCCACCACATAATTGCCGCCGCCCTGGCGACTGACCAGCAGACCCTTGGCCGCCAGTTTTTGAATCGCCTCACGCAGCGACGGACGTGATACGCCAAATTGCTCGGCCAGCGTGCGCTCCGCTGGCAGCCGCTCACCGGACTTCAGCGTGCCTTCGAGAATCATCCCCTCGAGCCGCTCGACAATGTCGTCAGACAAACGGCGCTGACGTATCTGATCAAACCCCATAACTCATTTCTCCACGATCCCGACCGCTCGCCGGGCTCTCTATTCTGGCCTATCGGCGCGCTGTCGACACCTGCCAGAAAACAATCGCCCGACCAGATCAGATGCGTTCTGCACCGCTCATTCGACAAAAGTTTCAGGGCGACAAATTGACACACCGACATCAAGGCTTTTACCCTAGCCAACAGCGATTGTAAATTGGTATTACCAATTATCCAAGAACGCTGACAGTGCCTGACCAACAACAATTAGGGGCCACCCCATATGCAAACCTGGCAACAGCTCTACAGCCCGCTCGGCAGTCTCGGCGTCTCCGCACTCGCGGCCGTCATCCCCATCGTTTTCTTCTTCCTCGCTTTGGCGGTGTTCCGCCTCAAAGGTCATGTGGCCGGCAGCATCACGCTTGCCTTGTCGATTGCCGTGGCGATCTTCGCGTTCCAGATGCCGGTCGACATGGCGTTCGCCGCAGCCGGGTATGGCTTCGCCTACGGCCTGTGGCCGATTGCGTGGATCATTGTCGCGGCCGTGTTCCTCTACAAACTGACGGTCAAGAGTGGTCAGTTCGAGGTCATTCGCAGTTCGGTACTGTCGATCACTGACGACCAACGCCTGCAAGTGCTGCTGATCGGCTTCTGCTTCGGTGCATTCCTGGAAGGTGCCGCCGGTTTCGGTGCGCCGGTCGCGATTACCGCCGCGCTCCTCGTCGGACTGGGTTTCAACCCGCTGTACGCCGCCGGTCTATGCCTGATCGCCAACACCGCACCAGTCGCGTTCGGTGCGCTGGGTATTCCGATCATCGTGGCCGGCCAAGTGACTGGCATCGATGCATTCAAGATTGGCGCCATGACCGGTCGTCAGCTACCGCTGCTGTCGCTGTTCGTACCGTTCTGGCTGATATTCATGATGGATGGCCTGCGCGGCGTGCGCGAAACCTGGCCCGCTGCAATGGTCGCAGGCCTGAGCTTCGCCGTGACTCAGTACTTCACGTCGAACTTCATCGGCCCGGAACTGCCGGACATCACCTCGGCGCTGGCCAGCCTGATTTCGCTGACATTGTTCCTGAAGATCTGGCAGCCGAAACGCACCGCAGGCGCGCAAATCGCCGGCGCTACATCCAGCGCTGCGATTACCGCCAGCGTCGGCGGTTTCGGCCAGAAGCGCACCACCGTGGCTTCGCCTTACAACCTCGGGGAAATTTTCAAAGCATGGTCGCCGTTCCTGATTCTCACCGTGCTGGTGACGATCTGGACGTTGAAGCCTTTCAAAGCGATGTTCGCCGCTGGCGGCTCGATGTATGCGTGGGTGTTCAACTTCGCGATCCCGCACCTTGATCAACTGGTGATCAAGACTGCGCCGATCGTGGCTGCGCCAACTGCGATCCCGGCCGTATTCAAACTCGACCCGATTTCCGCGACCGGCACAGCGATTTTCTTCTCGGCACTTATTTCGATGCTGGTGCTGAAGATCAATTTCAAAATTGGTATTACCACTTTGAAAGAGACCTTCTACGAACTGCGCTGGCCAATCCTGTCGATCGGCATGGTGCTGGCGTTCGCTTTTGTCACCAACTACTCCGGCATGTCTTCGACCATGGCATTGGTGTTGGCGGGTACTGGTGCAGCGTTTCCGT
Source organism: Pseudomonas sp. Seg1 (assembly GCF_018326005.1). Taxonomy (NCBI): domain Bacteria; kingdom Pseudomonadati; phylum Pseudomonadota; class Gammaproteobacteria; order Pseudomonadales; family Pseudomonadaceae; genus Pseudomonas; species Pseudomonas sp. Seg1. Next base: position 935,478 of record NZ_AP021903.1, on the reverse strand, counting down.
TCTTCTCGCCGTTTCTCGGCTGGCTGGGCGTGTTCCTCACCGGTTCCGATACTTCGTCGAACGCGCTGTTCAGTTCTTTGCAAGCGACCACCGCGCACCAGATCGGCGTCAACGACACGCTGCTGGTCGCGGCGAACACCAGCGGCGGCGTGACCGGCAAGATGATCTCGCCACAATCGATCGCCGTGGCCTGCGCCGCGACCGGTCTGGTGGGCAAGGAATCGGATCTGTTCCGCTTCACCCTCAAGCACAGCCTATTCTTTGCAACGATTGTCGGTCTGATCACCCTGGCTCAGGCCTACTGGTTCACCGGCATGCTGGTGCACTAAACCAATAAGAAGCCTACAAGCGACATGGAAAAAACCGACGCCGGCTCGTGATTCCGGCGTCAGCAATTCACACCCGGTCTGTAAGGCTGCTGAAAGCAACGCTCTTTATATTCAGCAGCCTCAGCGGACGGATAACCGGGACCACCCGGAGACACGCCTGATGAGCGAGCTTTATTACAACGCTGTGCCGAACGCGACCCGCGTTGCACCGCCTCTGCCCGAACCTCGGCAATACCCCAGCGAGAAACCGTCGCGGGTCTACCTGTTCGGCACGTGCGTGGTCGACCTGTTCTACCCCGAAGCCGGAATGGATGCGATCCACTTGCTGGAGCGCGAAGGCATCAAGGTCGAATACCCGCAAGGGCAAAGCTGCTGCGGACAACCGGCCTACACCTCCGGTTACACCGAGCAGGCACGGACCGTGGCGCGCTCGCAATTGGCGTTGTTCGCCGGGGATTATCCGGTGGTGGTGCCGTCGGGCTCCTGCGCGGGCATGTTGCGCGAACATTACGCCGACTTGTTCAAGGACGAGCCGGAAACGTTGAAACAGGTTCAGGCCCTCGCGGCCCGCACCTATGAGTTGGCCGAGTTTCTGCTGTTCGTCTGCAAGGTGCAGTTCCAGGACAGCGGCGCGCCGGTCAAAGTCGCGCTACACACTTCGTGTTCGGCGCGCCGAGAAATGAACACCCACCTGCACGGTCGCGAGTTGTTGGCGCAGTTGAGCAACGTGGAACGGGTCAACCACGACCATGAAAGCGAATGCTGTGGCTTCGGTGGGACATTCAGCGTCCGTATGCCAGACATTTCCGGCGCGATGGTGGCTGACAAGACCAAAGCGCTGAAGAATTCCGGCGCGCATCAAGTGTTGAGCGCCGACTGTGGCTGTTTGATGAACATCAACGGCGCATTGGAGAAACAAAAAGAAGCGCTGCGCGGGCAACATCTCGCCAGCTTTCTGTGGCAACGAACCGGGGGTGCACAATGAGCACCTCGACGATTATTCCTACGGTTGCCGTAGAAGAAGATTTCCGCACCCGGGCCCACAACGCCTTGGGCGATGCGCAGTTACGGAACAACTTCCGCACTGCCATGGATTCACTGATGACCAAACGGGCAGCGGCTTTCAGCGATGCCCACGAAAGAGAACATTTGCGTGCCCTGGGCAACTCGATCAGGGCGCGTGCGCTCTCCAAGTTGCCCGACCTGCTCGAGCAACTGGAACAGAACCTGACCCGCAACGGTGTGACAGTGCACTGGGCGGAGACGGTGGACGAGGCCAATGGCATCGTCCTCTCGATCATCCGCGCTCACGAGGCGCGGCAAGTGATCAAGGGCAAATCGATGGTCAGCGAAGAGATGGAGATGAACCATTTCCTCGAGGCTCAAGGTGTTGAATGCCTGGAGTCCGATATGGGGGAATACATCGTCCAGCTCGACCACGAGAAGCCTTCACACATCATTATGCCGGCGATCCACAAGAATGCCGGTCAGGTCGCGTCCTTGTTCCACGACAAACTTGGCGTGGAGTACACCAAGGACGTTGACCAACTCATTCAAATCGGTCGCAGAGTCCTGCGGCAGAAATTCTTCGAAGCGGACATCGGCGTCTCCGGCGTCAACTTCGCCGTAGCCGAAACCGGCACCCTGCTGCTGGTGGAAAACGAAGGCAACGGGCGCATGACCACCACCGTGCCGCCCGTGCATATCGCCGTCACCGGCATCGAAAAAGTCGTCGAGAACCTGCGCGATGTGGTGCCACTACTATCGCTGCTGACCCGCTCGGCGCTGGGCATTCCGATCACCACCTACGTCAACATGATCTCCGGCCCGCGCAAGGAACACGAACTCGACGGCCCGCAGGAAGTGCATCTGGTGCTGCTCGACAACGGTCGCAGCCAGGCCTTTGCCGACAGTGAACTGCGCCAGACCCTCAACTGCATTCGCTGCGGCGCGTGCATGAACCATTGCCCGGTCTACACCCGCGTCGGCGGCCACACCTACGGCGAGGTCTATCCGGGTCCGATCGGCAAAATCATCACGCCGCACATGGTCGGTCTGGCCAAGGTTCCGGATCACCCGAGCGCCTCTTCGCTGTGCGGTGCCTGCGGTGAAGTATGCCCGGTAAAAATTCCTATCCCGGCGATCCTCCGTCGCCTACGTGAAGAGAACGTCAAAGCACCGGACAGCCCACATCAAGTAATGCGCGGCCAGGGCAGCAAGTATTCGCGCAAGGAGCGTTTCATCTGGAACGCCTGGGCCAGGCTCAACAGCTCGCCGACCTTGTATCGATTGTTCGGCTTCTTCGCCACGCGCCTGCGCGCCCTGACGCCAAGCAACGTCGGCCCGTGGACGCAGAACCACAGTGCGCCGAAACCCGCCGCCCGCTCGTTGCATGACATGGCCCGCGAGCATCTGGCCAAACAGGGAGACCGCAAATGAGCGCCAAGCAAAATATCCTCGGAAAACTGCGGAAAAGTCTGACCGGCGCCACGCCGATCTCCGACGACTTCGACGTCGATCTGGTAACGCAGCCTTACACCTACAGCGCCGAACAACGTATCCCGCAACTGCGCAAACTGATGGAAGCGGTACACACCGAAATCCATCTGACCTCTGATAAAGAATGGCCGGCACTGCTCGCGCAATTGCTGCGCGACCGCCAGCTGCCAAGCCTGCTGTTCGCACCGACTACGCGGCACGGTGAAAAAATCACACAGCACTGGGCGAACAATCCTGATCTGCCGACGCTGAAATCCTACGACCGGCCGATGGAAGAATGGAAAGCCGAGCTGTTCAACGACACTCCCGCCAGCCTCACCGGCACCCTCGGCGCTATCGCCGCCACCGGCAGCCTGATTCTGTGGCCAACCCGTGAAGAACCACGGCTAATGAGTCTGGTGCCGCCTGTGCATTTCGCCCTGCTCAAGGCCAGCGAAATCCGCGACAACTTCTATCAGGTGCAACAGGAATTCGAGTGGGCACAAGGCATGCCGACCAACGCGCTGCTGGTATCCGGCCCATCGAAAACCGCTGACATCGAACAAGTGCTGGCCTACGGCGCCCACGGTCCGAAAGACCTGGTGGTTCTGATTCTGGAGGACCAATGACGTTACCGGCGACTTTCCTGCGCGATGCGCAACAACTGATTCCGGCCGACCGCCGCTTTGACGATCCGTTATCGACGCTGGCGTTCGGCACTGACGCGAGTTTTTATCGACTGATCCCAAAACTGGTGATCCGCGTCGAGTCCGAGGACGAAGTGGTCGCGCTGCTGAAACTGGCCCAGCGCGATCAGGTCGCGGTGACCTTCCGTGCGGCGGGCACCAGCCTGTCGGGGCAAGCGATCAGCGATTCCGTTTTGATCGTGCTTGGGGATAACTGGAACGCGCGCGAGATTCGCGGCCAAGGCACGCAAATCCGCCTGCAACCGGGGGTCATCGGCGCGCAGGCCAACGCGTGGCTGGCACCTTTCGGGCGCAAGATCGGCCCGGACCCGGCCTCGATCAATGCCTGCAAAATCGGCGGCATCGTCGCCAACAACGCCAGCGGCATGTGCTGCGGCACCGCGCAGAATACCTATCACACGTTGGCGGGCATTCGCTTGGTACTGGCCGACGGCACACGCCTGGACACCGAAGACGCCGCCAGTGTCGCGGCATTTCGCTCAAGCCATGGCGATCTGCTCGAACGTTTGGCGACGCTGGGCCGCGAGACCCGCGCCAATGCCGAACTGGCTGCGCGAATCCGCCACAAATATCGTCTGAAAAATACCACCGGTCTGTCGCTCAACGCGCTGGTGGATTTCGACGAGCCTGTGGATATCTTGAGCCACTTGCTGGTCGGCTCTGAAGGCACGCTCGGCTTCATCAGCGCGGTGACTTACGACACGGTAATCGACCACCCGAACAAGGCGTCGGCGCTGATCGTGTTTCCGGATGTGGAAACCTGCTGCAACGCGGTCACCGTGCTGAAAAGCCAACCGGTGTCGGCCGTCGAATTGCTCGATCGACGCAGCCTGCGCTCGGTGCAAGACAAACCCGGCATGCCGGATTTCGTACAGCACCTGTCGAACAATGCCTGCGCCCTGCTGATCGAATCCCGCGCCGCCTCTTCCACTTTGCTGCAGGAACAACTGGCGCAGATCATGGCATCGCTGGCCAGTTTCCCCGTGGAGAAGCAGGTCGATTTCACTGAAGACCCTGCCGAGAACGCCAAGCTTTGGGCGATCCGCAAGGACACCTTCCCCGCCGTCGGCGCTGTGCGTAAAACCGGCACCACGGTGATCATCGAAGACGTGACCTTTCCGGTCGAGCAACTGGCCATCGGTGTTAACCGCTTGATCGAGTTGTTCGACAAACACTCCTACGACGAAGCGATCCTTTTCGGACACGCGCTGGAAGGCAATCTGCACTTTGTCTTCACCCAAGGCTTCAACAGCGCGGAAGAAGTCGCACGCTATCAAGCGTTCATGGACGATGTGGCGCAGTTGGTGGCAGTGGAATTCGGCGGTTCACTCAAGGCTGAACACGGTACCGGACGCAACATGGCGCCCTTCGTAGAGCTGGAATGGGGCAGCGACGCCTATCAATTGATGTGGCAGCTCAAACGCCTGCTCGACCCGAAAGGCATCCTCAACCCGGACGTGGTGCTCAGCGAAGATCCGCAGATTCACCTCAAGCATCTGAAACCATTGCCGGCAGCCGACGAGATTGTCGACAAGTGCATCGAGTGTGGTTTCTGCGAACCGGTCTGCCCGTCGAAAGGCCTGACCCTCAGCCCGCGCCAGCGCATCGTGATCTGGCGAGATATTCAGGCGAAAAAACGCGCGGGCGTCGACACCAGCGAACAGGAAAAAGCCTACGAATACCAAGGCATCGACACCTGCGCCGCGACCGGGTTGTGCGCGCAACGCTGCCCTGTAGGCATCAATACCGGTGACCTGGTGAAAAAGCTCCGTGGCCGACACGCAACGCATCAGAAAACTGCTGACTGGATTGAAGGAAACTTCGCCAAGACCCTGCAAGGCGCGCGCTTCACCCTGCATGTCGCCAATGGCGCACGGATGCTGCTGGGCGCGCCGCGTCTGGCCAGGCTCTCGGCGACGCTGACGCGATTGTCCAAAGGCCAGGTGCCGCTGTGGACCAACGCAATGCCGCAACCGGAAAAAGCCATTCGCTTCAGCCCGAGTGTGTCCGATGAGCGCCCGCGCGTGGTCTATCTGGCGGCGTGCGTATCGCGGGTCATGGGCCCGGCGGCGGGTGACAAGGAGCAGATGTCGCTGTACGACAAAACCCGTGGCCTGCTGGAAAAGGCCGGTTACCAAGTGGTCTTCCCGGACAATCAGGACAACCTCTGCTGCGGTCAGCCCTTCGCCTCCAAAGGCTATGCAGAACAGGCCGAGCACAAGCGTCAGGAGTTGATCAGCGCGCTTCTGCACGCCAGTCGCGGCGGGCTCGATCCGATCTACTGCGACACCAGCCCATGCACCTTGCGCCTGGTGCAGGACGTGGGAGATGTGCGCCTGGACCTGTACGACCCCGTGCGTTTCATTCGTACGCACCTTCTTGATCGACTGGATTTCACCCCACAGGACGCGCCGATTGCGGTGCATGTGACCTGCAGCACTCAGCACCTGGGTGAAAGCCAGGCGCTGATCGACCTGGCGCGCAAGTGCAGCAAAAACGTGGTGATTCCGGAGGGTATTCATTGCTGCGGGTTTGCCGGCGACAAGGGCTTTACCACGCCGGAACTGAACAGCCACTCGCTGCGCACACTGAAGGACGCGGTGCAGCATTGCAGCGAAGGGATTTCCACCAGCCGCACGTGCGAAATCGGCCTGACCCAGCATGGCGGGATCGACTATCACGGTCTGGTTTATCTGGTAGATCGGGTGACTCAGGCAAAGGCCTGCTGAAGAAAAACAGAACCCCTGCGCGAGACGGCAGTCCACAGAACAGGCCCCGAACACTCGGGGCTTGTCCTCTTTTCGGTGGCCTGCTGTCACGGTCAGCGAAGTGTGGACTCCTCGGTGCAAGGAGATACTCATGAAGCGTTCTGTACTGTTAGGTCTTTTCGTTACGGCCTCGATAATGGCCTCTTCTTCCTTCGCCGCTGACAAGCCAGAGAGCTTGTGCGAGGCGAATTTGCAGACAATCGACAACGCCAAGGCGCAGTACCAGACGTCGCCGGATCTGAATTCGCGCGTCTCGGCCAGTGTGAGCAAAGCCCGGGCCCTGAAAGCCCAAGGCAAGATCGACGAATGTCTGGCGGAAACCCAGCAAATCATTCTGGAAATCCAGAAAACCACCGGCAACACCAACAAATAATCCAGGAGCCGACTAGTCTTTGAATCGGCCTGACCGGTTTGGGGTGATGATTCGTGCGTTTCATACCCGCTGTAAAAAAAACCGAATTCCTGTGTGTCGTCGCGGTCGATTGATCAGGCCCGATACGAACGCGGCCTGTTACGACCTCGGCATCGCCGCCAGATCGTCCGGCAGCACCGAGACCAACCGTTCAAGGAGATACCCATGAAGCATTCTGCAATTGCTGGATTGTTCATCGCTGGTGCCCTGCTGACGTCGCCGGTGTTTGCGGCAGACAAAGACCTTTGTGCCGGGAATCTTCAAACCATCAAGGACTTCGTCACCAGCCAGCCGTCCATTCCTGAAACGTCCATGAACAATGTCAAGGAAGCTCAGGAAAAAGCCGAAGCGGCTCAAGCGGCCGGTAATGACAAGGATTGCGTAGAGGTCACTTCAGCACTGATCACCAAAATGCAGATTCGCAATCCGACGCGCAACTGAAACACCACAAGGCCAACCTTCGGGTTGGCCTTCCCACGTCGTTTGGCGTACACTGCGCAGGCTTGTTGCTCATCAAGATGTACAGAGCAATGAGTTCGGGGCCGTTTAGGATTCGACGCCGGTTGCGAAACTTTAGGTGCATGCCGACTTGGTAACAGAAGTCGTAAATCCACTGTTGCAACTACTTATAGTTGCCAATGACGACCAATACGGTGTTGCTCTCGCTGCTTAATTGCAGCTGACAATGCTCCTGGTACCTTCGGGTCCAGCAATCATCAGGGGATGTCTGTAAACCCAAAATGATTGTCATATAGAACAGAATCGCCGTGCAGTACGTTGTGGACGAAGCGGCTAAAACTTACACAACTCGCCCAAAGCACCCTGCCCGTCGGGTCGCTGAGGGTTAACTTAATAGACACGGCTACGCATGTAGTACCGACAGCGGAGTACTGGCGGACGGGGGTTCAAATCCCCCCGGCTCCACCAACTCTCAACGACAAAGCCCGCCCAGTGCGGGCTTTGTCGCATCTGGAGATCCTGCAACATCCGCTTGGCTGGCATCCTGCTCTTGAGACCAGCGCCCAAGCCTGATCAACCGCACAGTTGGACGCACGCACGGCTGCGGATCTATCCTTCGGGGCACATCGCCAATTATCCAAGGAAGCCCATGAACATCTGGCTCGGCGCAGCACTGGCAACTTTCCTTTCACTGTCTGCCCACGCTGCCACCACCGACGTCCCGCCGCGGATCCAGCAAGTCGTCTACAAAAGCGGCTATGGCAGCGTGCAGTTCAAGCAATCGATCAAAGGCTCTAAAACGGCAGAGTACAAACTCAACGCCAAGGCCGGGCAGATCCTGACCGTGGACTTCAAGCCCTCCAACAGTTCCGCCTATTTCAATATCACCGCCAAAGGCGCCGATTACGCGCTGTTCAACGGTTCGATCATGGGCAATCACTTCATCGGTTCGTTGCCCGCCGATGGCGATTACACGGTGCAGGTCTATCTCATGCGCAACGCCGCCCGGCGCAATGAAGTGGCCAACTACGAGATTTCGCTGATCCTCGCCAACGGCGACGCTGTGGATAATAAAACACCGTTCGAGCAAAACCTGACGTTGCAGGGCATCGACTTTCATGTGAAAGCGGATCAGGTCGATGGCAAGCCGGCAGTGCGCATCGAGCCCAAAGGCCTGGAAATCGACAACTCGGCGATCACCCACGCGCTCAACGGCAGCATCGTCCGCGCCGAAGTCGCCGATCTCAATAACGATGGCTCGCCCGAGGTCTATATCTCTACACGCTCGCCCGGTCGCGGTATGCCAGGTGAACTGATCGCCTACTCCGCCAACCGGAAAAAATCCCTGAGCGAAATCTATCTGCCGCCAATCAGTGAAAATCCAAAAGCGGCCGAGGGGTATCAGGGCGAGGATGCGTTTGCGGTGGTGGAGAACACGCTCGTGCAGCGCTTCCCGGTGTACGACAGCGCCGACGCGGCTGCGGGTCGTACGGGGAAGATGCGGCAGATCCAGTACAAACTGGTGGCGGGAGAGGCAGGGTGGGTTTTGCGTGAAGAGAAAATAGAGGATTAGTCAGCCCGGAGTGAATCCGGGATGACACTCTCCCCTCTTCTACCAGGACAACGCCTGTGCAACCTGATCCGCTTCGGTCCTGGATCGGCCACTGTCCGTCACAGGAGCCCGTAAAATCGACCGCTGCTCTTTACGATCGACAATCCAGAACGCCATCTTCGTCGGTATTTTGTCAGGGATGCCGGTAAGCGGATTGACCTTGGTGGCGTCGGTTTCACCAGGCACAGCCGTCACATCGAACTCCCACTTGTGGCCGGTGGGCTTGGCGTCGCCCGGTGTCGCGGACTTGGGTGAAAAACCGCTCTTGTGAATATTGCCGGCCTGCAGGCCAAGGGTTGTCGACAGGAAGGAACGCAGCGTCGATTCCAGTTCCTGATCGGAGGACTGAGGCAGTCCCACCGTGACGCCGAGTTGTGCCCCGTTCTGCAGATTGTCGTAATAGAACCGACCATGCGTGTCCGGTCGCAACCGGTAGTCACCCACGCGCAAGGGCAGATGCGTGCCTTGGCGGCGGTTGACGAAGGCATTTTCGTCCTTCGGTACTGACCAGCCCAGCGTCGCATCACTTTCCTGCCATTCGATGAACTGGCGGTTCAGCACCACGGCTTCGTCGTTTCGGCCCTGCCGATAGGCGATGTCGGCGGCGTAATCCAGCGCACTGCGGTAGAGCAGTTCATCGACGAGGGCGCTCTCCCAGGCCGGCACGGCCAAACCCAGCGCAAGGCGAGCGGCGTCGAGGTTGCCACGTCGATATTGAGACAGGCCAATGTAGGTCTGCACACGCGCGATCTCGTCCGGGAAGTACGCATCGGGCAACGCCTGCTCCGCAAGTACCGCCGCTTTGTTCACGCCGTCAGGCAGCGACGCGGCTATTTCGATATCCCTGATCTGCTGTTCAAGCGGCCGTTCGCGAAACAGTGGCGGCGCGCTAGGCCATTGCAATGCAGCAAACAGTTGCTGCATTTGCGCGGTGGCCAAGGCCTCGTCGTGCAGTCCGAAGGTGATGTCGATGTCGATGCGCCAGTCGCCGCGGAACGCCAGCCAATGAACATTCATGCAAGCCTGGTCTTTACACAGAGATTCATCTGCCCGTTTAAAGGAAGTCAGACCGTCGAAAGACAGATCGGGCATTGCCGCTTCGAGTGCGGTGGGCTTGTGTCGCTGACGATACGCTTCTTGCTGTTCTTGTCGCTCGGCTTCGCCCTGCTTGCGTTGAGCTTCGTCATAGGAGAGCGCAATCTCGGCATTCAACGGGCCGTTCGGCAACGCCTGTGTATAAACAACGATGCTGTTGAAATCACGTTTGGCCGCCGGCTCGAATTTGGTCAGGTTCCACTGCCCCACCGTGAGGGGCATCGAGAAGTCAGCGAGGCTGTATCGCAAGCGCGGCTCCAGCGCAGACAAGCGCCAGAGAGCGGGATCAGGGCTGGTGACGGCAAACAGTTTTTCTTGCAGGCGTGCGACCTGGTCTTTTTCGCCCGCCATGATGCTCGCTTTAATCGCCCGGCCCAGCATGCCAATGCTCCGGGCGTCGCGCTTGACCGGCCTGCCGTTACTGGTGGTTTGCTGCTCCCAGTAGGCAATCTGCTCTTCTGCGGCGCTGCGGGCCTCGTCGTATCGAGCCTGTTTGCACAGCAGATCTACCAGCAGCTCGCCCGCGTCCAGTTCGGTGAAATCGAAACCACCGCTTTTGCGACCGGCCACCATGGCCGCTCGGGCAATTTCCGTGGCCTGCGCCAGAGAGCCTTCCTTGTCCAGACGTTGCGCTTCGTGCATCAGCCCGGCCGGGGTTGGCGCCTGTGTCTGGGCTTGTACCGATGGCACCGCGCACACAGCCATGCCGGATGAAAGCAGAAGGGTGACAGTGAGGCGCGCGCATTGGCGTCGTAGTGAACGCTGTCGATTCAACATGCTTTCTACTCCTTGTAGAGAAATCTTCCGGATGTGGCGACGCGTGTTCTATATCAGAGAGGACTTGGCCATGACTGTCGCTAAAAGAGCGAGGCCCGCCGATAGAACGTCGCGCACATTAGTTCTCCTGCAAAACATTATCAAACCGGATTTTGGTTTTGTTCGCGTAACGGGCAATCGCACTCACTGAACACAGGCACCGCAAGCGACGAACCCGGCGACGCCTGAAATGGCTGAGAGAAGCCATCGCTTCCTACATTTCACGTCCTAGGAAATTTCCCGCAATACGCGTCGACTTTGATGAACTGGTGAACAGTTTTTCGCGGCGCTACCCTCCCTGACTCGCTGCCCTCCAGCGGACGGTTTGACAGACCGCCCCCGCAGAGATTGTTCACTCCACGGAGCTACGTCATGAAAAAGATCACCCGACTTTCCCTCGTAGGACCGGCATCCGCCGACACCCAAACGCCCGGCCAGCAAACGCACGCCAGCACCACCGGCTCAACTGCTCGAAAACCTCGCCGTAGCACCCCGCTCAAGCAGATGTTCAGCGTGCGCGACGATGTCGACACGATCACTCTGCTCTCGCACGCCAGTGATCTTCTCGATTCCCTCACGCAGATCAGCGCAAACTTTGTCGATGAATGCGACGGATCCCAACGCCATATCGCGGTGGCGATCAGGCAACTGAGCGCGTTGGCCGAGATTGTGGTCTGTCGCGCACGGGACCAGGTTGTGCAACAGGCATCGCCTGACGCGTCCGGCCCTGAAGTTCGCCATTAACGGATCGAATCAGCACTGACCGCCCCGTCGCCCGGGCAGTCCATCGAGATGAATTTTTCTTCACTGCCGGGCTTTTGCCAAACCGGTACAGTCCGCTCGCTCATTCAAGAAACTACGGTTCGCCCGCGGCTCTCCCGCGGGCTTTTTTTTGCCTGCCGATTGGCGTCGAAGCGGTAGACGAGCGTGTCCTGTACGCCATGGCGTTGCGAATGCCGAGCCTGTGGATGAACGCTGAGCAGCAAAAAAACCGCCGTTTCGGCCAGTGCTGGCTAGCGGTCTGACCAAGACGGTTTGTATTTTCTGCCGTCGCGGGCAATTCTGTCCTTTGATTCCCCTGACCGGAGCGCCCGATGCCGCTGTTGACCCTGCCCTGCCAACGCCTGACGCTCGCCATTCTTGGCCCGGATCAGGCGAAACTGGAAAGCGATTTCTACCAACGCAACCGTCGACACCTCGCGCCGTGGTCACCGATCCGCACCACTGACTATTTTTCCACCGAGCAGATTCACCGCCGCCTCGATATCCAGGCCAGCGCTTTCGAAGCCGGGTTGGCGATGCATTTCGCCCTGTTGACGCCCGATGGCCAGCAGATGATCGGCGCATGCAATTTCAGCGGGATCATTCGCGGCGCGTTTCAGGCGTGCTATCTGGGTTATCACATCGACGAAGCGCATCAGGGTCAGGGTTTGATGCAGGACGCCCTGGAGGCTGGCATCGACTACATGTTCGACACTCAGAACCTGCACCGGATCATGGCCAATTACATTCCCGGCAACGAACGCAGTGCCCGGTTGCTGGAGCGACTGGGCTTCGAACAAGAGGGTTACGCCAAGGCATATCTGAACATTGCCGGGCGCTGGCAGGATCATGTGCTGACGGCGTTGGTCAATCAGGCGTTCGAAGCGCCGGATCAGCGTTGGTCGCGCCGCCTGGGCTGACATTCACAATTTGTTCAGCAAAGGCGATTTATGCTCAGGTCTCCTGCCCTTTCCGGTTGCCTGAAACCTATGTCGCGTGCCGCCACTTCACTGTTTCTGCTTGCTGCCCTGCTGTTTTTCTTCGCGTTGGGCAATCATCAATTGCAAGGCTCCACCGAAGCCCGCGTTGCCGGGATCGCCATGGAGATGCATCTGGACGATGACTGGGTGACGCCCCGTCTGTTCGGCGAACCCTTTCTGGAAAAACCACCGCTGAGTTTGTGGCTCGACGCCAGCGCCCTGCGCGTGTTCGGCGTTTCGCCGTGGGCGGTGCGGCTGGCGTCGGCGGTCGCCGGGCTGCTCAGCGTGATGCTGTTGTACGGCATGTTGCGGCGCTTCGAACGCCCGAAAGCGCTCGCCTGGACCGCAGGAATTCTGCTGGCGACGATGGCCAGCTACTGGAGCAACGTGCGTGGGGTCGGCGAGGATGCGCTGCTCGCCCTCGGCGTGACGGCGGCGCTGTTGGGTTTTTTCCAGGCGCAACGCGCATCGACGGCCGGCAGTTCACTGCTGTTTGTCGTCGGGATCGCCATCGCCACGCTGAGTAAAGGCGTGCTGGGGCTGGCGATGCCGGGGGTGGTGATCTTCGCTTATCTGCTGGCGGATAACCTGATCGACAAACGCCTGAAGCTCGGTGCCTGGCTGCGCCCGGGATTGCTCACCGTGGTCGGTCTGATTCCGTTGCTGATCTGGCTGACCGTGCTGTATCAGCACGGTGGAGTGCAAGCCGTCAGAGAAGTATTGCTGACCAACAGTGTCGGGCGCTTCAGCGGATCGTTCGTCGAAGCCGGTCACTACGAGCCGTTCTATTACTATTTGGCCAAACTGCCCGAAGCGTTCCTGCCGTGGAACATTCTGGTGTACCTGGGGTTATGGCATTTCCGCAAAGCGCTGAAGGCCAATCGTTACCTGCTGTTTTTCAGCCTGTGGATCGTTGCGCAATTCATCATGCTGACTCTGGCATCGAGCAAGCGCACGGTGTACCTGATGTCGATGACACCGGCGGCGGCGGTGATTGCTGCGGAGTATGCGTGGGTACTGTTCGAGCGATTGAAGGGGTATGAAAACGCCAATCGGTTTGTCGGAAGAATCGCCCGCCATCGTCAGGCGTTGGCAACTGGCTTACTGACCTTGGTGATCGCCAGTTATCTGGGCGCCGCGCAATGGGCGTTGCCGCACGCGGATAAAAAACTCTCGTTCCTGCCGCTGACCGAACACATTCAGACGCTGCAAGCCGAAGGGCATCAAGTGGCATTGTTTCAAGCCAATGAGCGGGTTGGCGGGGCGAGCGTTTTCTATACGCAGCAGGTGCTCAAGGGGCTGGATACTGATGCGCAGTTACGGGCCTTCCTCAGTGCATCGACATCGAACGTGGCGCTGATGGCCGGTGAAAGCATCCCCGCCGCACCGCTCAAAGTGCTCAACACCTTGATGGTCGGTCGACAGGCGTATTACTTCGTCAGCTACTAAACGCTCTGAACAGTGTGGCGAGGGAGCTTGCTCCCTCGCCACAGGTTTATCGCTGCATTTCAAGTCCTGCCGAGGGCGCAATCTCCCTGGTCTGCAACACCGGCCGTTCCAGCCGCGCACGCCCATAAAACGCCAGCGCCGTCAGTAAACACGCCAGCCACACAAAGATTCCGGCCCAGAACGTGTGGGACATGTAGTGCCAGCCCTGCAGAACGCGTGTCGTGCCGTAGACAAAACCGAGCAATAGCGAACCCCACAAAATGGCATTGGAAAAACGCCATTGATAACGCCGCGCCACAAAGTACAGCGCCAGCATGGTGAAGCCACCGGAGGCATGTCCGCCGGGCCAGCAACGTCCACTCCCCGCCTCATGGAACAGCTGGAAATTGCTGTACCACTCGATGTGGGCCATTTTGCCGCCGTACAGCGTGGTCTCGATCGGGCAATAAACGCTGGTGTGCGACTTGAGGAAATGGATCACCCCGGTGCAGACCGCAAACGCGACCACCACGAAGAAAAAATCCCGCCGATGAGCAGCGGCAAAGCGCAGCACCGGCGCGACTCTGCTGCGCTCCAGAAACGCGCCGAGTCGCGGCCGTTTCTGTGGATTGACCAATGGCCAGACCAGCGACAGCATCGCGCCGATCAAGGCAATTTCGGCGGTCCAGTTCGGGATGATCCGCGCCCATTTGTGCGTGAGTTTCTCGAAGAAGTGGACTCTGTCGAGCGGGAAGGATTGGCTCAGCGGATCGAACAGCAGATTGCTGAATTGAATGTCGATGGTGGTCATGTCGAACATCAGAAACACCAGCGCGGCGCAGGCCAGCGGAATGCCGAAATTGACGGCATAAAAACGCGATTTCATCGGGTGGTCACCGTGCGCCAGTCGGAGGCTTCAATAAAGCCGAGCATCTTCGGAGCCGCCGGGCTGGCAGCGGAAACAAACAGTGAGGAGCCGTAACCGAGGTCCGAGGCCGGTACTTTGAGGTCTTTCTCGATTTGCCCCATGCATTCGCTGTGCGTCACCAGAATCAGGTTGCGACCCGCCACCTTATGCGAGAGCGCGTCCTGCAACATGCGGCCCTTGCAGTTGATCAACCAGTCTTCGCCGCTGGCCGCCCGGTTGAACATGTAACCGGCGGTCTGCACGGTACGCATCACCGGGCTGTTGTAGAAGTCGGCATTATCCAGGCCCAGTTGTTCAAACTGCGCCCCGACAGCCACGGCGACACTGCGCGAGCGGTCGGTGATGCCGTCATCGCCGCTCAGGCACGCGGCTTTGGAGTGATCGCAGCGCTCGACGTGACGCACCAGCACAATCATGTCGCCTCTGGCCCAGCCCGCCGCCAACGCCTGCGCGCCCGCCACATTGCCGTGGGCCAGATCCGGCACCGCCGCTGGTGCCAGCAACCACAGGGTCAACGGAATCACCAGCAGCGATGCCGCCAGCACCACCCAGGTGTTGCGAAAACGCGCCAGACCGCTCAGATCAATCGAGCGCTTGACGCCAAACAGACTCAGTCTCAGTTCCACAAAAAGCCGCCGTCACTTGTCATTCGATGCGGCGAAACTACAGACGCTCGCGTGGGCAGCCAGTGAAACCCATGTGAAAAAAGTCTTGGGATCGCTTGTTACAAATTCTGTCGGACAAAATCCTTTCAGCTCTCGTATTTGCGGCCGATACAGTCCTGCTAACACCCTTGCTGGCTCAAAAAAACAACAATCTTCCAGCCTAACTGACGACAAGAAACCCAACGTTTCTGGAGGAATTGTGATGAATAGCTGGTTCGGCAACATCAGCGTGAACATGAAATTGGGCCTGGGCTTCGGCCTTGTCCTGGCCCTGACCTGTGTGCTGGCCCTGACTGGCTGGACCAGCCTTGGCGGCCTGATTGACCGCAGCAACTGGATGAGTGACATCACCCAGCTCAACGCCGGTCTGACCAAACTGCGCGTAGTGCGCCTGCAATACATGCTGACCAACGGCGACGAAACTGCCGCACAGAATGTGCAGACCACCCTGGAAAGCTTCGCCGCGCAACAACAGAAGCTGATCAACAGCTTCAAGAGCCCGGAAAACGTCAAACTGCTCAAGGAGCAGGCAGCGACCATCGCTGAATATCAGACGTCGCTGAACAAAATGCGCAATGCCTATCGCACTGGCAACAGCGCCCGCGACACCATGAGCGTCAATGCCGAAACCGCGTACAACCTGATCGAGTCGATCAGCAAACGCGTGCAGCAGATGGACATGAGCGAGCAGCGTTTCGAACAGTTCCAGGCGATCACCACCGCCAAGGAAGCGTTCATCCTCGCGCGCTACGAAGTGCGCGGCTACACCGCCACCACCAACGCCGAAACCGAGCAGAAGGCCGTCGGCCAGCTCGACGTTGCCATCGGCAGTCTGAAACAGCTGAACACGCATTTCTCCAGTACTCAGCAAGACGCACTGCGTCAGCTGGAAACCGCGCTGGTCAACTATCGCAGCGCATTGATGGCGTATAAAAACGCCAACACCGACGCCGTGCAGGCCCGTAAGGAAATGACTGATCAGGGCGCTGCGATCGTCACCACCAGCGAGCAGCTTTACCAGATCCAGCTCGACCGTCGCGACATCGAAAGTGCCCAGGCGCGCACCTTTCAGTTGATCAGCACCTTGCTGGCCCTGCTGGTTGGCGTGATTGCCGCCGTTATCATCACCCGCCAGATCACCCGTCCGCTGCAAGAAACCCTGGCCGTGGTCGAGCGCATCGCCAGCGGCGACCTTTCGCAAAACGTGATCATCACCCGCCGCGACGAACTTGGCGTACTGCAACAAGGCATTGCGCGCATGGGCGTAACCCTGCGCGACTTGATCAGCGGCATCCGCGACGGCGTCACCCAGATCGCCAGCGCCGCCGAAGAACTCTCGGCCGTGACCGAACAGACCAGCGCCGGTGTGAACAGCCAGAAAGTCGAGACCGATCAGGTCGCCACCGCCATGCACGAGATGACCGCCACTGTGCAGGAAGTCGCGCGCAACGCCGAAGAAGCTTCGCAAGCAGCAGCCGCAGCCGATGGCGAAGCCCGTGAAGGCGACAAAGTGGTCAACGAAGCCATCGCCCAGATCGAACGTCTGGCCAGCGAAGTGGTGCGTTCCACCGAAGCCATGAGCGTACTGCAACAGGAAAGCGACAAGATCGGCAGCGTCATGGACGTGATCAAAGCCGTCGCCGAACAGACCAACCTGCTGGCACTCAACGCCGCGATCGAAGCAGCCCGTGCTGGTGAAGCCGGTCGTGGTTTCGCCGTGGTCGCCGACGAAGTCCGTGGCCTGGCCCAGCGCACGCAGAAATCCACCGAAGAAATCGAAGGTTTGGTCGCCGGTCTGCAAAACGGCACCCAGCAAGTCTCGGCGGTGATGAGCAACAGCCGCGCCCTGACCGACAGCAGCGTCGCCCTGACCCGCAAGGCCGGTGCCTCCCTGGAAAACATCACCCGCACGGTGTCGAACATCCAGTCGATGAACCAGCAGATCGCTGCCGCTGCCGAACAGCAAAGCGCCGTGGCCGAAGAGATCAGCCGCAGCATCATCAACGTGCGCGATGTGTCGGAACAGACCGCTGCGGCGAGTGATGAGACCGCAGCGTCCAGCGTTGAACTGGCACGCTTGGGTGGTCAGTTGCAGCAGATGGTCAGCCATTTCCGCGTCTGACCTTCACTCAGCGTCATAGCGTAGATCCAATCGCGGGCAAGCCCGCTCCCACAGGTTTTCGGTCGTTCACAGCGTTTGTGTTCGACTCCATACCTGTGGGAGCGGGCTTGCCCGCGATTGCGTTAGACCTGTCACCGCATCAAGTCAAACCACGCCATGCATGAAGAACTCAACCGGCACTTTAAAGAATTCGGCAAAACCTTTGATTTGAGCAACCGTCATTTTTCGCTTGTTATTCAATATCTCTGAAACAGCACTCTGAGTTGCGATCTCAGACAAATCCTTCTGTTTGACTCCTCTTTCCAAAATCAGAAACGCCAGCGCTTCTGATTGGGATGAGTAAGGAATCAAAACCGTTTCAGCCTCGTACTCATACACCCGATCAGCAACCAATTCCGCAAACCGCGCCGCTGCGTGATCTTCACTGTCAGCATGCGAGTAAAACTCATCAATCAGGGCCATTCGCACTTGCAACTCACCGTCGTTTTTTATCGGGTCCGCTAGACCGGCAAGAACGGGAAAATCATCAACCATGAAGGAGTCCAACCTGCTCGTTCCAACCTTTTTACGCTTCATGCGACCACCTTTTTCTTATGATTTTGTTAGCTATGAAGTGACTCAGCTCTGCCAAGGATTTATCACCTCGACACCACTGAACTCAAAATCCTTCACGT
Organism: Pseudomonas sp. Seg1; assembly: GCF_018326005.1. Classification (NCBI taxonomy): domain Bacteria; kingdom Pseudomonadati; phylum Pseudomonadota; class Gammaproteobacteria; order Pseudomonadales; family Pseudomonadaceae; genus Pseudomonas; species Pseudomonas sp. Seg1. The sequence continues at coordinate 917,243 of NZ_AP021903.1, read as the reverse complement.
TACGGGTGGCTATGGGAACACCATGCGTTCGGCAGATAGCAGCAATTTGCGCATCAGCCATCGAAGCCGCGCGACCCTTTGACTCGCACTCCGCGACTAGCGTTGCGTATTCGACAGCGGCGTGCGCATCGAACGGCAAAATGCGTCCGGCAAAATCCTGTTCGAACATCGCCATGGCATGAGCCTCAAGTTTTTGTTTGCGCTTGCCAGATGGCAGGCGTGCGATGCCGTGGAGTATTTCTGCCACTGTCACCGCGCTGACTGCCAGATCCATCGCTGGCTGCGCATCCACCCAGACAAGCACCCGGTCGTCTGGCTTGACACGCATAAACTCTGAAAGAACGTTGGTATCGAGCACGATCATTCAGAGAAATCCACCGCAGTGGCTTTCTCTGAACGCTCTGGCAAGTCGAGGTCAACTCCGCCGACAGCATTGAAACGGTTGCGTATCCGGCTGCCAAGTCCACCGGCGCGATCAACAGTCGCCAAGGCTCTACCCAAAATGAGGCGAGCCTCCTCCTCCATGGAATGTCCGTTGTGCGCTGCGGTAATACGCAGTTGTTCTTTCAGCTTCTCATCAAGGTTTCGAATCGTGATGCTGGCCATGACGCCCTCCTGCAATCAATGAAATCATTGATTGCAGGCTAGCACATCCTGCCGTGCAAAAATCCGGCGATCTTCCGAACGGCAGTCCTTCCTCACCGCGTCCCACGCTGGCGCAACGCCGACGGCATGAAATACGCGTCCTCCGGCACAGGCTGCGCGAAATCCACGGTTTCTGCTTCTTCGTTATCCAGGTTCTGCACGTAGTAACGGCGGGCCTGCAAATCGTGGAAAACATCCAGCGCACTCCACGTCGTTGGCAGGTCGTAGAAGTTTTTCAGGTAGGCCATCGACACGCGCCACAACTCCCCGCGTCCGTCGTATTGGTCGACCAGTGCGGCGCCCCAGCTGTCCTCATCGAGAAACAGCACGCGCTTGGAGTAGATATGTCGTGCGCCGGGTTTGAGGTTGCCTTCGACCACCCACACCCGGTGTAGCTCGTAGCGGGTGTATTGCGGGTTGAGGTGGCCCGGGGTGAGCAGTTGCGCGTATTTAACGTCGGGGCTGCCGACTTTGTAGTTGTTGTAGGGGATGTAGATTTCCTGTTTGCCCTTGAGTTTCCACTCGTAGCGATCCGGCGAGCCGTTGAACAGGTCGGTGTCGTCCGCCGTGCGCAAGCCATCGGAGGACGCGATCGGCGTGTCATACGCAAGGTTCGGCGCGCGGCGCACGCGACGTTGGCCGGCGTCGTAGACCCAGGCCTGGCGCGGGTCCTTGAGCTGGTCGAGCATCTCGTGCACCAGCGCGGCACCGCCGGCCAGCCGTGCCGGACTTTTCACGAAAGCGACGTAGTAGAACAGGATGTTTTTCAGGTCGGCGAACTGGCCGCCCGGGCGGTAGAAATTGAACAGGGCTTCCTGCTGCGAAGTGACCAATGCAAAGCTGCCGTTGCGTTGTACGGGCGCTTCGGAAGCGCGACGCACGACGTAGATGCCGCGATAACGGGTGATGTGATTCCACAGCACTTCGATGCCGTCCTTGGGTACCGGGAACGGTACGCCGCCATAGGCATCGGAAAAACCGCTGCCGCCTTCGAGCAGCTTGGCCGAGGTGGCATTTTTCAGGGTGTTGTCGTACAGCCACTGGGGGGCCGAACCGGAACGCCGCGAAGGGTAGATCGGCATCTGGAAGGTGTCGGGGTAGCTGTTGAACAACGCGATCTGACCTGGGCTGAGGTGGGCCTTGTATTGGTCGAGGTTGGCTTTGGTGATGGTGAACAGCGGTTTGTCCGCCGCGTAGGGATCAGGGTGGTGCTGACCCGGTTTGTAACCGGCCGGGGCCTGGTTGATGCCGCCGGCCCAGGCGGGAATAGTGCCAGCGGCGTTGCCGGCCCGCTCGGCGCCCATCGGGGTAAGGGTGGTTTTCAGTTGTTCGGCTTGTTGCGGGGTGATGGCGGCGAAAACACTACTGGCCGCCAGACTCATGACGAGCGCCAACGTGGTCTTGGCCAATCGCGAAGTGTGGAACATGTTCTTCTCCAAAATACAAAAACCTGTGGGAGCTGGCTTGCCAGCGATAGCGGTGGTTCAGCCACCATTGATGTCGAATGTGCTGCCGTCATCGCGGGCAAGCCCGCTTCCACAGGGGGATGAGTTGTCCCAAGCGTTGAGTGTGAAACTCACAGGAAATACTTGAGGTTGAACCCGACGTTGTCGCGGTCACGAATGCCGTTGTTCTGCCCGCCGCCGTAGAACTCGGTGTACTGCAACTCGGCCTCAAGCTTGTTCTGGTAGTTGGCCTTGATCCCCAGCGTGTAGGCCTTGCGACCTTCGATGGTGTTGCCGGCCTGATAGCTGTTGCCCTCGAAATCGTCCTTGTAAACGATGTAGGGCGAGACGTTGACCCCGGCGTACACGTCGTTCCACGTACCGTTGAGCATGGCGGTGTAGCTGTAGGAATCACGATTGACCTGATCGTCACGATCGCCACCGGACACATAGGAATAGTTACCGGTGCCAGCGTAGTAACGACGACTGCCGTCATACGCGGTGTATTGCAGACTGCTGCCACGCAAGTGTTCGGAGGCCAGTTCGAAGATGCCGAACAGCGAGTCGAACGACGCCGTCGGGCCGAAGTTGTAGATGGTGCCCAGCGAAGTGTTGAACGCTTCCACGCGCTCGGCGTTGTTGATCTGGCTGTCGAGAGTGACCATCTGCCCGCCGACGTTGATCGCTTTGCCGGTCACTGCCGCCGCTGCACCATTGGCCAGATCGCCAATCAGATCGTTGGTCGCCGCAACACCGATCGGCAGGTTTGGCCGATAGGCAATTTCACCAAACACCGAGGCCTCACCCAACGTGGTGTTGAAGCTGAAACCGTACATGCGGATGTCTTCGGCATAGCGCCGATGCGCCTGGATATTGCCCATCACATCCGCCGTGGCCAGACCGTTGGCCAGTGCGCCGGCCTGACTGCCCGCGACACCCGCCAACAGATTGGTCAGGGCATTCATGTCGATGCCCTTGTAACCCCCCAGATCAGCAGCGATGGTCGGCTCCTTGGCGTGGTAATTGACCATATACAAGCCGAACTCGGTGCTGTTGAGCTGTTCGGCAATGTAGCGAAAGGCGAAACCGAACTGGCCGTCGTTGCGCGCGTTGTAGTCCTTGCCGATAGACGCGACCTTGAGCGTATTGCCGTAGGCCGGCGTCACGCCGTTGGCGTACAGCCCGGTGGTTTGCAGGGCCTGGCTCAGCAACGGGTTGTTGCCCAAGGCACTGTAAAGACCGATGACGTTGCCAAACCCCGGCACTGGCGTGTCGAGCGCGGTGCCGCTGAAGTTGTTGTACCCGGTGTTGCCGCCGTCGGCGAACAGGTCGGTCTGCGAGTAGAACGTGCCGACCGGATCGATGCGGGTTTCCTTCCAGTTGGTCTGGTAGAAACTCTCCATGGTCAGGCTGTCGGTGAGGCCGATGTTGAAGCTCAGCGCCTCCACCGGCACCAGCACTTCCTTCACTTCGGCGCCGGGCAAGCGGTACTTGGCCGCGTCCACCGGGTTGGTCGTATTGATCCCGCCGCGATAGAAAATCCCCTCGCCCCAGTTGAACACCTGCCGACCGACGCGCGCGGTCACCGGCATCTGCGCAACGTCCCAACTGCCGTGGACATAGGCGTCGAGCATCTCGATGCGGCTGCCGGCGATGTCGCGGGTCTGGCTGGTGAAACGGTCGTCCTGCGGGTAGCTCTGGCTCGGTTGTGACGGGTTGTTGTTGCGGTAGTAGTCGTTGCGCTTGTCCATCAGTTGCGTGTCGTAGAATGCTGTGCCGCGCACGAACAAACCGTAGTTCTGATAGTTGGCCTCAAGCTCCGAAGTAATCTTGTACACCTCGGAAACCAGTCCGGTGTCGAAGTTGCGATTGCCGTCGTTGGTGTTGACGTCATCGTTGGTCTTGTCGCGGCCCTGCACGCGCCACAAACGGCCGTAGGACAAGGTCGTGTCGAACGAGCCGGTGACCTGTTTGTCCAGCACGCTGAACTCCGCAGCCTGCGCACCATCGACCGCGCAGAGTTGCAGCAACCCGGCCAGGCCGACACCGGGGAGCGCCGCGCCCGCCAGGCGCAATCGAGTGTTGATCATGAGTTTTCTCCTTCCCTGTTCTTATTGTTTTTGTGTTCGCGCAACGCTGAGGCGATGGCTATGGAACCAATCCCGCGCTGACATAAATCCGGCTGTGCGAGCCGAAATGGCCGAGCAGTTTGAACAGCTGCTGATTCAGTGCCGGATGATTGAAATCTTCGCGTTGCAGCTGATTGCCGCTGCTGAAATCACTGGTGTCCGGCGCAGTCTCAAGCCACTGACCGATCGCTTCATCGAACGCGGCGGAGTCGTCGACGGACTCGGCGCTGACCACCTCGCGCAAGTAGTCCACGGAGTACGGCGGGTACTGTTTGTCCTGGGCAAAATCGCTGTAAGCGTCGAGCATCGGATGCGCTTGTCCGGCACGCAGCAAACGCCGTAGCCAACTCGACTGATACTTTTCGATTTCCATATGCCGGGTGGCAACGCGTTCGATGGACGCCTGTTTGTCATCGGCGAAACCGGCCAGCGCCTTGCCTTCCAGCAGTAATAGACTGGCGAGGTCGACGCCGGGCAGCGGCTTGGCGTGATAGGGCTGGGTCAGATCCTGCACGTGGTGCATGCCCCAGCCGAGAAAGCGATAACCCCAATAGGGATGGCCGCTGGCAAACGCCAGTCGCGCCAGGCCCATGTATTGATAGGCGCGCCAGTCCGGCCAACTGCGCTGAAGAAACCCGGCAGCGGCATACACCACCGCGCTTTCATGGAAGAAGCCCATGTGGAACGGTGCCTGCGAGCTGTACTGGAAACGCGCATCGCCGAACGGCTGCGGGCCGAAACCATAGACCGCAGCGACTGCGCCCGGGTTGTCGCTGAACAGGTTGATGTCGTGGCCGTAATCCGGTTCGTCGGCGGCGCTGGCGAGCACCGCAAGCGCCGCGACTTTTTCGCCGTCGGCGACAACGATGAAGCGTTGGCGATTCCACGGTGAGAGGGTCTGTTCGACCATGACCTGATCGGCGCTGAGGTGCTCACGCTCGGACAGGTCTTTGCCCGGCAACGGCTGGATGACCATCGCCAGATGAATGAGCGGATTGATGCGCAACGCGGTGAGGAAATCGTGGCGCAGATTGTCACTGGGGACTGCGGGCAATTTCAGCTGGTCGGGGCGTGGCGGGTATTGCGCGAAGTGTTCGCGGGCGAAGTTTTCCTGTTGTTCCAGCAGTGCGACGATGGCCGGATATTGCTCGGTGAGAAACTGCTCCAGCGGTTCGACATCCACCTGTGGCGCATCGCGCAACGCTGGCAGATCCTGCAACGCCAGATAGCTGCCCACCGTATGGTTCGACCAGCCCCAAGCGCTCGGGGCCGTTGCAAAAAGCAGCAACAGGAGGAATGTCAGCTTCATGCTTCTGGTTCTTTTTATTGGATGTGCCGTGGGGGTCGAGCCTAACAACCGACTCCGCCGCTGACACTGTCCGATCTCACCAGAAAAGTTCTCCGATAGCGCCACATACCCAATATAAAAAACGCCACAGCCCCCTGTAGGAGTGAGCCTGCTCGCGATAGCGCTGCGTCAGTCAGATAGATGCTGGCTGACACTCCGATATCGCGAGCAGGCTCACTCCTACAAGGGGATTGCGATGTTTTATCAAGCGGGGTAACCGGTGATCTTGCGGATGCTCTGGTACAGCGGTTTGAGCTGGCGGTACATGCGCAGGTAGACGTCTTTGTAGAGTTGTTCGTAGATTTTTTGCGCCTCGGGTTGCGGCGTGAATACCGCGCCCACCCGGGTCATCGCGGCGATGGCCGTGGGGAAATCCGCGTGCAACCCCAACCCCACCGCACAACAAATCGCCGCGCCCAGACCCGACGCTTCATACACATGCGGACGCTCGGCGGGCAACCCGAAAATATTCGCCGTGAGCTGCATCGCCGCATCACTCTGCGAGCCACCGCCCGCCACCCGCAGACGCTTGATCGAGACCTTCGAACGCTTCTCGATCTTCTCCATGCCCTGACGCAAGGCATACGCCAGCCCTTCCAGAATCGCCCGGTAGATATGCGCGCGGGTGTGCACGTCGCCGAAGCCGATCATCGCGCCTTTGGCCTCCACGCCCGGCTCACGAATGCCCGGCGACCAGTAGGGTTGCAGCATCAAACCCATCGACCCCGGCGGCACCTCGTTGACCAGCGCATCGAAGAGCTCTTCGGGCTCAATGCCCTGCGCTTTCGCCTGCTGCATTTCGCGCAAACCGAACTCGTTCTTGAACCAGCTGACCATCCAGTAACCGCGATAAATCATCACCTCGCAGTTGAACTGATCCGGCACCGCCGACGGATACGGCGGGATCAACGGGACGATTTCCAGATAGCGCGAGCGGGTGCTGGTGATCGTCGCCGTGGTGCCGTAGGACAGGCACACCGTGCCCGCATCGACCACGCCGGAACCGACCACTTCGCAGGCCTTGTCGGCACCGGCGGCAATCAGCGGCAGGCCTTCGGGGATCCCGGTATGGCGGCTGGCTTGGGCGGTGATGTAGCCGAGGGTTTCACCGGGTTTGTGCAGGCTCGGCAATTGCTCGGGACGCACCGCCAACGCCTGCCATTTCCAGTCGGAAGGCGCGGCCCATTTCAGACGCTTGAAGTCGAACGGCAGGTAGCCGACGCAACAGCCCACCGAGTCGACAAACTGCCCGCACAAGCGATGAGTGAGAAACCCAGAGAGCAGCAAAAATTTGTCGGTCGCCGCCCAGATATCCGGCTGGTGTCTGGCGATCCAGTTAGCCTCGGCCTGGGCCCGAAAATAATCCACGGTCGCTTGCGCGCCGACCAGTTTGAACAGCCAGCCCCACGGTCCCTTGATCCCGCCTTCGACTTCACTCTGGCGTTGATCGAGCCACAGAATGGCCGGGCGCAGCGGTTTGCCCTCGGCATCGACATTGATCACCGTGCCGCGCTGAGTGGTCAGGGAAACACCGGCAATCTGCGAGCGATCAATCCCGGTTTGCGCCCACACCTGCTGACAGGCCTCGCCGAGTTTCGCCCAGTAATATTCCGGATCCTGCTCGGCCCAACCCGGTTGCGTCGAGTAATACGCCTGCAATTCGACCTTGCCTTTGCCGAGCAGATTGCCCTGTAAATCAAAGAGCAGCGCGCGCACGCTCTGGGTGCCGTTGTCGATGGCCAGCAGGTAACGCTTGTTCGGTGGGTTATCCATGGAGCTCTCTTCAAGGGACATCAAGGCGTGGCATCCGGCAGACCGTGATGGCGTTGCCACAACGCCTGATAACGCTGTACTTCCTCTTGCCAGCACTCGTCGCTCCAGCCCAGTCGCGGCTGGCAGAGTCGGCGAATCGGCGCGAAATAACCTTCGCCACCGAGGGGTAGCAGCAAACCGAGACGCGTGCGGCGCAGCAACAGATCGTCGAGGTGAAGAACCATTTCCGACTCACAGGCGAAAGCCAGTTCGGCCCACAGAGTGTCCGTGGCGGCGACCGTATCGTGGCCGACGTCTGCGAGCAGTTGCGCCAGCCTTGGCAGGTCACGACCATGGCGTCCGGCGAGACGTCGCCATTGATGGCTGCTCAGGACCGGGATCGGCAGCGCCGGCACAGCGGCAAACACTGGCGCAGCATCATCAACGAAAGGACGATCAAGCATGCTCGCGCAAGCCTTGAGCACTTCGATGGCTTGCGGGCGAAACGTCGTCAGCTTGCCGCCGGCCAGCGTGACGCAACCGGGCTCCTGCCACAGTACGTGTTCACGGGTTTCGCTAGAGGGTTTGCCTTGATGCTCACCTGCCGCGCTGCCCACCACCGGACGCACGCCCGACCACGTCGACAGCACATCCGCAGCGCTCACGTGCGCAGCGGGAAATTGTTGCGTGCAGGCCGCCAGCAGATAGTCGAGCTCTTCGCCGCTAATGCTCGCGCTCTGATCCAGATCCTCGCGGTGATCGAGGTCCGTGGTGCCGACCACCGTCGCGCCTTCCCACGGAAAAACGAACACCGGGCGACGGTCGCGCTCATGCAGAAAGGTGAAGGCCTGCGCCACCGGCAAGCGCCAGCCCGGCAGCAGCAAATGGCTGCCACGCAACGGCCGTAATTGGCGTGGTGCCTCGGTCGGTCGCAAGCGCTCAGCCCAGGCACCCGTCGCCACGGCCAGCACACCGCAACGCAATTGCAGTGATCCGCCCGCCTCGCAGTCCTCGACCTGAACGCCGCACACTCGCCCGTTCTCACGCAGCAGATGCTCGACACGCACGCCGTTGAGCACCACCGCGCCGTCGGCCCGCGCCTCGCTCAAAACACGCATTACCAGCCGCGCATCATCGGTCAGCGCGTCGACAAAACTGGTGCCGCCGAGCAGGTCGTTTTCCTTCACGCCCGGTGCCAGATAGCGCAGTTGCTGCGCGTCATGAAACTGATGGCTGCGCCGCCCCGCCAACGCGTCATACACCGATAACAAACCACCGAAAACACGCGGCCCGGGAAAGCCGCCGCGATAGTGCGGCATCAGGAAACTCATCGGCTCGACCAGCCCCGGTGCTTCATCAAGCAAGCGCTGACGTTCGCGCACCGAATCACGGGTCAGGCGCCACTGGCCCTTGGCGATATATCGCAAACCACCATGGACCATTTTTGACGAGCGACTGGACGTGCCCCAAGCAAAATCGCGTTGTTCCAGCAACAAACAGCGCCAGCCACGGCGTGCAGCTTCACGCAGAATCCCGGCGCCGCTGATGCCGCCGCCAATCACGATCAGATCCCAGCTTTCATCCGCCAGTGTCGGCAGAATCTGCTGGCGCCACGCAGCGTTCCAGTTCGAGCGCATGACCGTCATTCCGGCAACAGCGTGCCGGGGTTGAGGCGCCCGGCCGGATCGAAATGGCGGCTCAGCGCCTGCAAGGTGTCCATCGCCAGTTGGCCTTTTTCGCGCAACAGGTAGGGGGCGTGATCCTTGCCGACGCCGTGCTGGTGGCTGATGGTGCCGTGGTTGTCGACGATGGTCTGGCTGGCCGCGTGCTTGAGCGCTTTCCAGCGCGCCAGGGTCGCTGGGTAATCCGCCGCCGGGCGAAACACGTAGGTGGTGTAGATGCTCGATCCTTCGCCGTAAACGTGGGACAGGTGCGTGAACACATGCACCCGCTCACCCTCAGCGGCCAAGGCATCGCGCAGGCTGTTTTCGATGAGGTTGAGTAGGTTGTCGACGTTGCTCCAGTCGGTGGCGGTTTCGAGGGTGTCGACCACGTAACCGGCGTTCCACAGGTTCTCGCGCAGGTAGGGGAAACGGAAGCGGTTCTGTGCCCACTTCTTGCCGAGCAAGGTGCCGGTGAACACACCGCCGAAGGCTTTCAGATGCTGGCGGGCCTGGCTCAGCGACAGCGCGTTTTGCCGACGATTGCCGGTCACGCCGAAGGTCAGCAGACACTTGCCCTCGCCCGCCCCGCGCAGGCTCAGGTATTTCTCCAGCCAGGCGATTTGTTGCGGGTGACCAGCCAGCGCCAATTGCGTTTCGGTCTCCACGGCGTTGGACAGGCGCAGCATCGACAGCGGTACGCGCGCCTGAGCGAGTTGGCGAATCGCTTGCAGCGCTTTGGTCCAGCTCGGCAGGAATACGCCGTAGAAACGTTCGTCAGCGGGCAGTGCGCTGACCCGCACTTTGACTTCGGAAATGATCCCGAAACGGCCCTCACAACCGAGCACCACTTCGCGCAAATCCGGGCCTGCCGCCGAGGCCGGGAACGTGGGGATTTGCAGAGGCCCGGCGAACGTTTCCAGCGTGCCTCCGGCGAACAATTGCTCGATGCGCCCATAGCGCAACGACTGCTGACCGCTGGAACGACTGGCGACCCAACCGCCCAGCGTCGACAACTCCCACGACTGCGGGAAATGCCCCAGTGTATAGCCCCGGGCGCGCAACTGACTTTCCACTTGCGGGCCACTGGCGCCGGGGCCGAAGGTTGCCAACAGGCTCTGTTCGTCGAGGTCGATCAGGCGATTCATTCGCGCCAGCGAAACAGTCACCACCGGCCGTGCGGAATCTGGCGGATTGATGTGCCCGGCCACCGAGGTGCCGCCGCCATAAGGAATCAGGCACAGGTCCTGCTCATGGGCGAGCGCGAGCAATTGGCGAATCTGCTCGGCAGTCTCCGGGAACGCCACGGCATCGGGATACTTGCCCAGCGCACCTTCACGCAACGCCAGCCAGTCCGGCAGGCTCTGGCCCCGGGCGTGGAGCAAACGGTCATGGGCATCGACGCTGTACAAGGTGTGCGCCTGCAACCGCGAGGCCGGGACACGAGCCAACGCCGCTTCCAGCGTTGCGTCGGGCAGCGCTCGACCGTTGCCCAAGCGTTGCGCAAGAAAGCTCGCGCCCTGGGCCGGCAGTTCGACCACCGTGGTTGCATCGCCCCAGCCGTTCCAGCGTCGCATGCGTGTGTCCTTTTCCGGTTCTTATGATGGATATTTCAGGCCCCCATACTAGTCGGCGGCCAAAAAGTGTCACGGTCGCATCCGGCCAGTTCGTGTAGCCAATTGAGTCAAACGTCGCGCAAGCGTCAGCCATTTACTTTAGCCGTGGTTTCAAATTACCTTTCAGGGCATTCATCCGCTCATGCAGGCTTTGATCAAGGGAATACGATCATGCAATCGCTCGGCTTCACGTCTGTTCCTCCGCTGCTCAAATATTTGCGCCATGCCGAGCAATTGGGCATGGCCATCGAGCCGGCGTTGGCGGCGGCCGGTCTGCAGGCGCAGCAGTTGAGCGACAACACCCTGCGCTTGCCGGGTGAGGCCCATGAAAAGTTGCTGGATTATTTCTGCGAGCACTCGGGCGATCCGCTGTTCGGGCTCAACGCGGCGAATTTCGTCTTGCCCAATTCGTGGAGCGTGCTCGGCTACATCACCATGAACTGCGCGACTCTTGGCGATGCCATGAGCCGGATCATGCCGTTCGAAAAACTGGTGGGCGACATGGGCGTGAGTCGCGCCGAGATGCAGGACGGCCATGTGCATCTGGTCTGGACGTGCCGTTATCAGCGCCCACGGATTCGTCGGCATCTGGTGGAAAACGTGCTCGGCTCCTGGCTGCAATATGCGCGCTGGATTGCCGATACGCAGATGTCGCCGGCCGCTGTGTGGCTGGAGCATGCGCGCCCGGACGAGGTGACGCTGGCGCAATATGAGCAGTTCTTCGATTGCCCGGTGTTGTTCGATCAGCCCTATTCGGCGCTGATCGTGCCGTTAGCGTATTTGCAACTGCCGTTGCGCCAGGCCGATGCGCAATTGCTGCGTACGCTGGAAGAGCATGCGATGGGTTTGATGGCGACGCTGGAGGACGCGTCGCTGGCGCAGCAGGTAAAAGGCATCCTGCGGCAGTTGCTCAAGGAAGGCTTGCCGCGCAAGGAGCAAGTGGCCGAGCAACTTGCGGTGTCGGTGCGCACATTGCAGCGCCAGTTGCATCAGGCGGGGACGTCGTATCAGCAGATTCTCGATGATCTGCGCCAGGAGTTGGCTGAGCATTACCTGTTGAACAGCACGTTGCCGATTCAGGACATTGCGCAGTATCTGGGTTTTACCGAACCGCGGTCGTTTCATCGCACGTTCAAAAGCCGCCGTGGGATGCCGCCCGGCGAGTTTCGGCAGACACATCGCGGGTGACTGTTCTGGCCCCATCGCTGGCAAGCCAGCTCCCACAGGTTTTTTGGTGAAGCCAAATTTTGCGTACGACTCAATCACTGTGGGAGCTGGCGGGGGATGCCGCCTGGGGAGTTTCGGCAGACACATCGCGGGTGACTGTTCTGGCCTCATCGCTGGCAAGCCAGCTCCCACAGGTTTTTTGGTGAAGCCAAATTTTGCGTACGACTCAATCACTGTGGGAGCTGGCGGGGGATGCCGCCTGGGGAGTTTCGGCAGACACATCGCGGGTGACTGTTCAGGCCTCATCGCTGGCAAGCCAGCTCCCACAGGTTTTTTGGTGAAGCCAAATTTTGCGTACGACTCAATCACTGTGGGAGCTGGCGGGGGATGCCGCCTGGGGAGTTTCGGCAGACACATCGCGGGTGACTGTTCTGGCCTCATCGCTGGCAAGCCAGCTCCCACAGGTTTTTTGGTGAAGCCAAATTTTGCGTACGACTCAATCACTGTGGGAGCTGGCGGGGGATGCCGCCTGGGGAGTTTCGGCAGACACATCGCGGGTGACTGTTCTGGCCTCATCGCTGGCAAGCCAGCTCCCACAGGTTTTTTGGTGAAGCCAAATTTTGCGTACGACTCAATCACTGTGGGAGCTGGCGGGGGATGCCGCCCGGGGAGTTTCGGCAGATGCATCGGGGGTGACTGTTCTGGCCTCATCGCTGGCAAGCCAGCTCCCACAGGTTTTTTGGTGAAGCCAAATTTTGCGTACGACTCAATCACTGTGGGAGCTGGCGGGGGATGCCGCCCGGGGGTTTCGGCAGACGCATCGGGGGTGACTGTTCTGGCCTCATCGCTGGCAAGCCAGCTCCCACAGGTTTTTCGGTGAAGCCAAATCTTGCTTACGACTCAGTCACTGTGGGAGCTGGCTTGCCAGCGATGACGTCAGTCGCCGCACCGAGATCCGACAGGCAAATCCTCAAACTCTGTAGCGCAATAAACCCCTCACCCCCCGCTGTTTAAAGACACTCAGTGTTACGCGCAAGAGCCTACAAATCCTTGCGCCACTGCCTACGCATGTACCAGAATCCGCCGGCTTGTGCGTTCAGGGCTTGCTGCGTAACTTCAATCGGGTCACTGATTCCCAGTGATCGGGTTTAGTAGCCCGTGGTAATTCTGCTTGTCGTACATTCATCACAGGTGCTCTCGTACCTGAGCTTGATGGTGGCTGTACGTAGGGCGCTTCGGCGCGCCGGCTTAAGCTGAGTTCCCCGGTCTACTAACCTGCGTACAGCTGCCTCCCTTCCGTTTAGTAGCAGAAGGGTCGAAGCTCAATGAAGGGAACACAGCTTATGTTCAAAGTAACGCCAAACCCACCGGTCACCGACCCGGCCTCCCCGTACGAATCCCCCGACTCAAAGAAATTCCACGAAGCCGCCGAGCGCGCCCTCGACCATTATCTCGGACCACCAACCGCCGAGATCATGGCCGCGCCCTACAAACCCAACAAGCTGTACATGACCGACCCCGAAGCCGATACCGAGTCGCTGCTGGTCGATGCCAGTGAAACCCTCGGCTCGGCCATTGTCATGCTGCATAACCACGTAGCGCTGGTCGAAGGCACCCACCGCAAAACCCTGCAAGGCATCGCTCAAGTGGTGATGCTGGCGGAGTTGGCGGTGAATCGTGTGCTTGATCGGTTAGTGCCGACCGAGTGACGAAAAAGCCCGCTGGCAGACCTTGGTGGTTTGGCAGCGGGCTTTTCCATGCGGCTTGAAACTGTTTCAAACACTGATCGCGTTGGTGAACACCAACCGATTGCCAAACGGATCAGCAATCGTCATGTCCTGACTCCCCCACGGCATCGCCTGAATCTGTGGGTGCGAGAACTTGTAGTCCTTGGCCACCAATTGCTGCTGGAACGCCTCCAGCTCATCGGTCTCGATGCGTAGCGCCGAACCGGGGGTTGCATCGCCGTGATGCTCGGACAGGTGCAGCACACACTCGCCACGCGACACCTGCAGATACAACGGGAAGTTCGCCTCGAAACGGTGCTGCCAGTCGATCTTGAAGCCGAGGAAGTCGACGTAGAATTCTACGGCTTTGGCTTCATCGAAAATCCGCAGGATCGGGGTGGTTTTGCCGAAGCTCATGGGAGTGCTCTCGCCTATGGAAAAGGCCCGTCTGGACGGGCCAAATGGCCGGATCAACGCAGCGTCTTGAGTACCAGATCGCTGTAGAAAAAACGGTTCTTGTCGGTGCGTGCAAAGAAGAAGTAAGCATAATCCGACAAGTAGTAGTAGGTGTTGACCCGATTGTACTCATCGCCTTCTTTGCTGCACCTCAACTCTTTGGCCGAGCCGCTCAAGGTTGAATTGAGTTGGCTCGCCGACAGTTCGCGAACAACGGTGCAGTTGGTGTTTTCCTGGCGCTCGTCGACTTTGCCGAGCAGCGAGTTAGTGCTGCTGAACGTTGCTTTGTAGGCCAAGTGTCCGTTGACCGGCATATGCTGCCAGTCGCCGCTGAAGCTTAGGTTGATGACACTGGACGTGTCTTTCATCGAGGGCCCCTTCGAGACGCTGAAACGGCTCAATTTCGCTAGATCCAGCAGCCCGCGAAAGGTCACGGCATCGCTCTCATAATTGGCGCCCGACAAATGCAGACTCAGTTGCTGCGAGGCGCTATCGATTTCAAAGCGGCGCACTTCGCGCATGTCTATAGTCTTGCCCTGGTAATTCGACTGGCCCGTGATTTCCACATAGTTGAGCGGTTTAACGGCGTCCGGCATGTTCAGTTGTTTGATGGCTGATGTCACTGCCGGGGTAAGCGTTGGCAGAGTCACTGGAACGCTTTTCTTTGCGCGGGCAACGAACCTGGGCAATTGCGCTGCCGATTCGGGTTTTTCACAGACCAGTTTGAACAGCAGCTCGTAGTCGTCGTTGCTGCCGCTGATTGCATTGGAGGTCAGTGCAATCGCGTCCTGTCCATCCGTGACCGTGTTGTCGGCATCCAGATCGTAGCCCGCCACCACACGGTAGGTCTGCTTGCCACAATCGACTGCGTAACGCTCGCGCTTCTGCGCATAGGGAGCGTCGTAGGGCGCATCGAATCCAATCAAGGGGTTATCGTAAGCCGCCCAGAATCTCAGTTCGGAACCGTCCTTCTTGAGACTGTTGCGATCAAACAATACCCATTGCTCCTCGCCGCTGCCTTTGACCACTCGCCAATCCGACGCCGGCGTGCTGGCACACGCCTTGATGAAGTCAGGGTTGTTTTTCAACATCCCGAGCACGTTGGCCGGCATCGCTCGACCGATCGAGTACTGGTGACCATTGAGCCCCGGATACATCCGACCGCCGCCGCCCAGATACAGCAAGTTGGCACGGTCGGCCGCGCAGGAGGCTTCCATCTGAAAAACCACGCCTGCCGCCGCTTGCGCATTGCCGGACTGACTGATCTGGAACGTCAGGATATCGCCTTCGCGCATAACCGAATCACTGACCAATGGACGCGCGAGGATATCCTTGAACAAGGTCTCGGCTTCCGCCGCCTGGCGTGCTTGTGGACTGACACAACCGGCCAGTAATGTGACGGCTGCGAACAAACAAACGCGGTACATGAAACTCCCTGGGGCGACAGACGCCAAATCCACTGAATGTCAGCGATTCGGCTTGGTCGAGGGAATCTTTAATTCCAATGTGCCATCACTGCACAAAAATCCAGACCACGTCGCAAACCTGCAACTGCGGTTATACAAAACCTTTGCGCAGGTCATCTTCACGGGCGAGGAACCGTCCTGCGTGGCGTCCTGAAGACTGCCCCTCCTGGTAACTCAACACGCCGTTGATCCACACGCCATCAATACCCTGCGCCGCTCGTTGCGGGTCATTGAAATCCGCCACATCGCGCACGGTCAGTGGATCGAACAACACCAGGTCCGCCCAATAACCTTCGCGAATCTCGCCTCTTTCCTTCAAGCCGAATCGTGCCGCCGATAACCCGGTCATCTTGTGCACAGCGGTGTGCAGCGGAAACAGCCCGACATCACGACTGAAATGCCCGAGCACCCGTGGGAAAGCGCCCCACAGGCGCGGATGCGGGAACGGGTCTTCCGGCAGTCCGTCAGAACCCACCATCGACAACGGATGGGCGAGGATTCGTCGCACATCCGCCTCGTCCATTCCGTAGTACACCGCACCCGCCGGTTGTAGGCGTTTTGCCGCGTCTATCAGCGGCACGTTCCACTCGGCAGCGATGTCGATCAGATCGCGGCCGCTGACTTCCGGATGCGGCGTCGACCAGGTGATGGTGATGCGGTGGGCGTCGGTGACTTGCTTCAGATCGAGCGTCGAAGAACTTGCCGCGTAGGGATAGCAATCGCAGCCGACCGGGTGGGTTTTCGCGGCTTCTTCCAGCGATGCGAGCAACTG
Organism: Pseudomonas sp. Seg1; assembly: GCF_018326005.1. NCBI lineage: Bacteria > Pseudomonadati > Pseudomonadota > Gammaproteobacteria > Pseudomonadales > Pseudomonadaceae > Pseudomonas > Pseudomonas sp. Seg1. Next base: position 901,059 of record NZ_AP021903.1, on the reverse strand, counting down.
CGGACTGCGGCCCCAGTTACCGACGCCAGCGCATTTGAGGTGGGAAATGATCACCGGGGATTTGGCATGACGACCGATCTGAAACGCCTCATCCATCGCCTCCAACACCGGGGCGAATTCACTGCGCAAGTGAGTGGTGTACACCGCGCCGAATGCCGTCAGTTCTTCAGTCAACTGCATGACTTCATCGGTGGAGGCGTTGAAGGCGCTGGCGTAGGCCAGACCTGTGGATAAACCCAAGGCCCCAGCCTCAAGGCTCTCGCGCAATTGCTCGCGCATCGCAGCGATTTCCTCAGGCGTGGCGGTACGGAACAAGTCATCGAGGTGATTGCTGCGCAGCGCCGTGTGGCCGACCAGCGCCGCCACATTCAACGTGGTATTCGCCGCTTCGACCGCTGTACGGTAATCGCTGAAGCGTGGATAAACGAAGGCTGCCGCAGTGCCGAGCAGGTTCATCGGATCCGGCGGATTGCCTTTCAGCGTCACGGGCGAGGCGCTGATCCCGCAGTTGCCGACGATCACCGTGGTCACGCCCTGGCTAAGTTTTGGCAGCATCTCTGGCTGACGGATCACTACCGTGTCGTCGTGGGTGTGCACATCGATAAAACCCGGCGCCAGCACGCGGCCGGTGGCCTCGATTTCTTCGGTTGCGGTTGCATCGTGCAACTCGCCGATGCGCTCGATGCGACCGTCAAGAATCGCCACATCGGCGCGGTAGCCGGGCGTGTTGCTGCCATCGATGACGGTGGCGTTGCGGATCAGCGTGTCGTACAGCATGTCAGTCTCCCAGCGGCAGGTGATCGTCACCGCCACGGTATTCGTCGAGGGCGAGTTTGATCCGCCGCAGACGTTCTTGATTGTCTTCAGGATTGGCCAGCGCCAGCTCGGTGGCGAGCACATCGATGGCGAGCAGCATGCCGTAGCGCGCCGCTGTCGGTTTGTAGATGAACGAGGTTTCCGCGCCTTGCAGCGGCAGGACGATGTCGGCCAGTTCGGCCAGCGGCGAGTCGGCGCGGGTGATTGCGAGAATGCGCGCACCGTAGTTGCGCGCCAGTTCGACTGTCTCCAGCAGTTCCGGGGTGATGCCGGTCAGCGAGCAGACGATGACCACTTGTTCGGCGTTCAGGCTGGCAGCGGTGACGCGCATCATCACCGCGTCATGACACACCGCAATCGGATAACCGAGGCGCACCAGACGCACCTGCAATTCGTCGCTGCACAAGGTCGAGCAACCGCCCATGCCGAAGGCGTGAATCATCCGCGCCTGGCCGAGCAGTTTTACCGCATCGGCAAAGCGTGATTCGTCAAAACCTGCGAGATGCTGACGCAGCGTGGTTTCGATATCGCCAACGATCTGCCCGTAGAACGCCGACTGCTCAGGCGTGCCCGCCGGGTCGAGGAAACGGCTGCCGACGCCGCTGGCCTGAGCCAGTTGCAGGCGCAGGTCGCGCAGGTCACGGCAACCGACGGTGCGGGCAAACCGCGACAGCGTGGCGGTGCTGACCTCGGCGCGTTGCGCCAGATCTTCGAGGCTGGCGGAGGCGGCAAAACCGACGTCGTCGAGCATCAGCCGGGCGATGCGGCCCTCGCCGGCGCTGAAGGAATCCTGGCGGGCGCGGATCTGGTAGAGGATGTCCATGGGCGGCAGGCTCCGGTTAAAGCAGATAGGAAAGGCCGACGGTCAGACCGAAAGCGACCAGCGAGATCAACGTCTCCAGCACGGTCCAGGTCTTGAACGTCTGCGCGACCGTCATGTTGAAGTATTCCTTGATCAACCAGAAGCCGCCGTCGTTGACGTGGGAAAAGATAACCGAGCCAGCGCCGGTCGCCAGCACCAACAGCTCAGGGTGTGGATAACCCAGACCAATGGCCACCGGCGCGACCACACCGGACGCGGTGGTCATGGCCACGGTCGCGGAACCGGTGGCGACGCGCATCAACGCGGCGAACAACCAGCCCATGATCAGCGGTGACAGGTGAAATTCGTGGGCGAGGCCGACGATCTGATCGGTCACGCCAGCATCCACCAAAATCCGGTTCAAGCCACCGCCCGCACCCACCAGCAGAGTAATACTGGCGGTCGGTGCCAGGCATTCGTTGGTGAACTTGAGGATCGATTCGCGGTTGAAACCCTGAGCGATGCCCAGCGTCCAGAAACTCAGCAATGTCGCCAGCAACAGCGCGATCACCGAGTTGCCGATGAACAACAGGAATTGGTTGAAGCCACTGCCCGGCGTGGAAATCAGGTTGGCCCAACCGCCGATCAGCATCAGCACCACCGGCAACAGAATGGTTGCCATGGTGATGCCGAAACCCGGCAGTCTGTCGCGGGGCTCGCGGTCGAGGAATTGCTTTTCCAGCGGGTTATCTGCCGGCAACTGAATGCGCGGCACGATGAATTTGGCGTAGAGCGGGCCGGCAATGATCGCCGTCGGAATACCGATGGCAATTGCATACAACAAGGTCTGCCCGACCGACGCCTGATACGCCTGTACCGCGAGCATCGCCGCCGGGTGTGGCGGCACCAGCGCATGCACCACCGACAGGCCGGCAACCATCGGCAAACCGACCATCAGAATCGACACGCCGACCCGCCGCGCCACGGTGAAAGCAATCGGCACCAGCAAGACAAAACCGACTTCGAAGAACAGCGGCAGCCCGACCAGAAATGCAATGCAAACCATCGCCCAATGGGCGTTTTTCTCACCGAATTTTTCGATCAAGGTGCGCGCCATCTGCTCGGCGCCGCCGGACTCGGCCATCATCTTGCCAAGCATCGTTCCCAGCGCCACCACCAGCGCAATATGCCCCAGCGTCTTGCCCACCCCGGCCTCATAGGCACCCACCACGCCCGACGGCGGCATCCCCGCCACGAGTGCCAGACCAATGGAAATCAGCGTGATGACAATGAACGGATTGAGCCGATAACGGGCGATCAATACGATCAGCGCGATGATGGCGACGGCGGCATACACCAGCAGCCAATAGCCGAAGGAAGGCGTCATGCGGTACTCCTCGAAAGGGTCACGTTCGAATGGGTTGTGAAACTCATAAATCATTTCGAGATCGAGATTTCAAACCGCATGAAAGTAATTTTCGTGGAGAGGTAAGGCGTGTCGCGGATGGATATGTCGTGTCGCGATTAATGAAAATCGCGGGGCGGGATTTTCATAAGTTTCCTGGCAGATGAGAAACCTATGTGGGAGCGAGTCTGCTCGCGAAGACGGTCTCGCATTCAACATCTCTATCGACTGAAGCACCGCTATCGCGAGCAGGCTCGCTCCCACAGTTTTGATCGCATTCGTTCAGACAGAATGCGCAAACCTGTGGGAGCTGGCTTGCCAGCGATGGCGGCGGCACATTCAACTTAGATGCTGACAGCTCAACCGCTATCGCTGGCAAGCCAGCTCCCACACTTTGAATGCATTCCCTCAGCCAGAATACGGACATCTGTGGGCTGGCTCTCACAGTTTGATTGCATTTCTTCAGTCAGAATGCGGGCACCTGTGGGAGCCGGCTTGCCAGCGATGGCAGCGGCACATTCAACATAGATGGTGACTGGTCAACTGCTATTGCTGGCAAGCCAGCTCCCACAGGGTTAGGGGAGTTTTGAAAGTTGAGGCAAGCGCTATACTCGCCTGACGCTTCTCTATCGAGCACCCGCCATGACCAGCACGCGCCGCACCAGAAAAAAAATGACTGCCGAAAACCTGATACGTGCAAGCGCCAGCTCTACAGCCATCGAGACGGGGCAGAGTGTTGAAGCAATTGAACGCAAACTCAAAGTCAAAAACAGCAAGTTCCTGCACCTTTCCCTGGCCAAGTAACCTCGCCACTCAGGTCCACAAGGCTCGTCGTACCCAATACTCCATCGGTTCGTAGTTGCCATTCAGACCTTGGTGGATCGCAGCAAAATAAGCTTCTTTGTTTCGTTCCCAACTGCTGTAGTCAAGCGCAACGTAGCCCGCTTGCACGGCCATGACATCCGCCAATAGTCGCGACAACCGTTCATTACCTTCACGGAACGGATGAATCAGGATGAACTCCACGTGCGTAACCGCGATGGCGTGAATCAGGTTCTCGTCCAGATCAGGCCTGCATGGCGTGTATTTCGCCAGACAGCTCTTTTCGAACGCATCCAGCAGTCGAGGAATCTGCGGTGGCGCCGCAAAGAAGAATCCATCCTTGCCAAGGTTCACCGCACGAACGTCACCCGCCCATGGATAGATACTCCCCAGCCAGTGCCGATGCCAGTCCTGCAAATCCTGAATAGTGATTGACCGATCCGGCAAATCCTCGATAAGCACGGACTGGTAGAGCTTTTCCAGAAGCACCAGTTCTGCGTCATCCATTTCCTCAGAATCGCAGATGCCCAATTTGTTGCTCAGGACTTGCTCATTCGAGCCGGGCTGAAAGCGGTTCTGTGCGCCCTCTGCGTCATATCGGTCAATCATCCTTGCACCTTTGAAGCGGCATAGTTGCGAGCACCATAAGACCGGTCTGACACGAGAGCAAAGCCTGAAATACAAACGGCCGCCCGAGGGCAGCCGTTTTGAGTGGTGATCGCCAAGCCCTACAGGGCTTAAACACCCATCACACCATTTCGTTACGAATCCATTCAACCACCGACGTACGCTTCGGTGCCCAGCCCAGCAGCTCGCGGGCGTGTTTGCCGCGCACGCGGCTGTTGGAGCCGAGGCCGTAGTTGGCCATCTCAAAGCCCCATTCGGCTTCGGCGTCTTTCAGTGGCCAGTCTTGTGGCTGGCCCAGGTTCAGCGCTTCGGCCATGGCGGTGGTCATGTCGATAAACGACGCTTCACCGCTTTCAACGAAGTAGAAAGTACCCGGTACGTTTTTGCTCAACGCCAGCAGATACAGGGCGACGACGTCTTCGATGTGCACGTTGGACCAGATGTTCTGGCCAGTGCCGACGTGGCGCACGACGCCGCTTTTGCGTGCCTGTTTGAGCAGACGTGGCAACTGCACGCTGTCGCGATTGACGCCCAGGCTGTGGCCGTAGATCAGGGTGTTGCAGATGACAGCGGAGTTCACGCCGTCCTTCGCCGCAGCGAGGATCAGGTTATCGATGGCCACGCGCGCAGCCTTGTCGACGGTCGGTTCCGGCAGATTGTCTTCGAAGTAGATGACGTCGCTGGATTTGCCGCCCGACGCATCGCCGACGATGCTCGAACCGCTGGTGTGCAGGAATACTTTGTTGGAACCGTGCAAGGCATCGAGCAAAGCTTCAACCGCGCCGCGATGGTCGCTGCTGGCGGCGTTGATCACGGCGTCGGCGGCGCGGGCCTGTTCGGCGAGCAGTGCTTTGTCGTCGAGGGTGCCGATCACCGCGGTGACGCCCAGTGCTTTCAGCTCATCGGCTTGTTCTGCGCTGCGCACCAGACCGGTGACTTTATGCCCGGCCTGGACCAGACCGGTGGCGATCGAGCCGCCGATAAAACCGGCAGCGCCGGTGACGAATACGTTCATGGAGAAACTCCCTGCGTGAATAAGTGATGGGACGAGTATCGGCCTGTGACCCTTGCGGAAAAACCCGCCCTCACCCAAATCACTGTTGCGCAGAGGTCACGAATCAGCCCTTGAAATCAGCGCTGGCATAGGCCGCAAGTTTGCTCTGAATGAAGTCGAGGAAGCACTGAATGCGCAGCGCCAGTTGCGAGTTACGGTAGTACACCGCGTTGATCGGCTGGCGATAACCGCTGTTGAACTCGCCCAGTAGCACCTTCAAACGTCCGGCGCGGATGTCGTCGATGGTCATGAAGTGCGACAGGCAGGCGATGCCCTGACCTTCCAGCGCCAGATGGCGCACGGTCTCGCCGCTGGAAGCGCTGATGGCCGGGGTGATCGGCCAGCGGTCACCGTGTACGTAACGCAACGGCCATTGGTTGAGGCCTTCGTTCTGGGTGAAGCCGAGCAAGGTGTGCTCGCTGAGATCCGCCACTTGCAGCGGCATGCCGTGCTTTTCCAGATACGCGGGGCTGGCGACGATCAGCAGCGGACTGCAACCGAGTGAACGCGCATGCAGCGTGGAATCGGCGAGGGTGCCGATGCGGATGGCGACGTCGGTGCTTTGTTCCAGCAGGTCAATGATCAGGTCATTGCTGTTGAGTTCGAGCTGGATGTCCGGGTAGAGACGGCGGAACTCGTCGATGTAGGGGACGACGGCGTGGAGCATGAACGGCGAGGCGGCGTTGATCCGCAAGCGTCCGGACGGGGTTTGTTGACGGGAGGACAGACGCTCTTCGAGTTGGTCCATCTGATCGAGAATCAGCTTGGCCTGCTCGAAGAAATACTTGCCCTCCTCGGTCAGATCCATGCGCCGCGTGGTGCGGTTGATCAGCGTGGTGTCGAGCTTGGCTTCCAGCCGCGACAGGGTGCGGCTGACCGCTGACGGCGTCTGCCCGACCTGTTCGGCAGCGGCGGAAATCGAACCGCATTCGATCACGCAGACGAAAATCTGCAACTCATCGGATCTGGCTTTCACGGGTGTCCCTTAATTGATCGTCGGCACAAATCCATTGTGGAGAGAGAACACCTTTGTGGCGAGGGGATTTATCCCCGATGGACTGCGCAGCAGGCCCCTTCTTTTTCAGGATCAAGAGCGGGGCCGCTACGCGACCCATCGGGGATAAATCCCCTCACCACAGATAAATCCCCTCACCACAGATAAATCCATTTGGCAGAGGAAAGCACCTCAAGCCTTGAGAGCGAACACATCTTTCAGATGCTGCTCATACCGCGCTACATCGTTCTCAATGTTCGGACGCTTCATCACGTCCACACAGAGGAACGTTGGCAAAGCAGTCATGCCCAAAAATTCGTTGGCCTTGTGAAACGGGAAGTACACCGCGTCCACGCCTTTGGCTTCGAAGAAATCAGTCGGGTCATCAAACGCCTGCTGCGGCGCGTTCCAGGTCAGCGACAGCATGTATTGCTTGCCCTGAATCAGCCCGCCGCTGCCGTACTTCTGCGACGCGTCGGAACGGGTGCGGCCATCGCTGGCGTAGAGGCTGCCGTGGCCTTCGGTGAAGACTTCGTCGAGGTACTTTTTCACCGTCCACGGCGCACCCATCCACCAGCCCGGCATTTGATAAATGATCACGTCGGCCCAGAGGAATTTCGCCACTTCTTCAGCAACGTCGTAACCCTCGTCGATGAACGTGGTTTTCACGTCGACACCGCCACGATCCAGCACGCTCAGTGCGGCTTCGTGCAGGGTGGTGTTATAGCGACCGTCGGAGTGGGCGAATTTTTTACCGCCGTTGAGCAACAAAACTTTTTTCATGAGAAAGCCTCGGCGCAGCCACTGGGGCTGGATAGAGATGGGAAGTTTGAATGGCGGCAGATTAACGTTGTGTCTCGCGCGGAATAAGCGGCGATTGCGCAAAATACATTTGATCAAAACGCACGAATCGAGTCAGGATTGTTGCCGTAGGATGGGTCGCCATCTGAACTTGAGGAGTTTTATCGATGAGTGAACGCCACGGTTTCATCCTGCACGCCAAGACTCGCCCGGAAAAAGCCGAGGCTTTCGAGGCGCTGTTCCGCGCCTACGTCGAACCTAGCCGCGCCGAGCCCGGTTGCATCGAATACCACATGCTGCGCGACCAGCAAGATCCGTCGCTGTTCATCTTCTACGAGATCTGGGAAAGCCAGGCGCATCTGGATGTGCACTCGAATCTGCCGCACATGAAGCAGTTCTTCAAACAGCGCATGGAGTATCTGGAGCGTGATTTTGATATCCGCCGCATCGACATGCTCAGCGAGTCGTCGGCTAACCGCTGATCAGCAAGTGGGCGCCGAGCGCGCCCATGCCGATGAAGAACACGCGCTTGAACAGCACCGCGCTGATCCTCTGACGCAGCCATTGGCCGAGCAACATGCCGAGCACTGCCGGAATCAGCGCCAGCAACGAGGCGCTCAATTCGCCGCCACCGAGCGCACCGCGCCAGAGCAAACCGCCAGCCAGTGCCAGCGTCGAAACGGTGAAGGACAGGCCGAGCGCCTGCACCAGTTCATCACGGTTCAAGCCCAGCGCTTGCAGGTACGGCACGGCGGGAATGACAAAGACGCCGGTGGCGGAAGTGATGACGCCGGTGATCACGCCACAGACCGGACCGAGCCAGGATTCATGGCGAGGTTTAACGTGCAGCGTCGGCAGGAATAACCCGCTCAACGCGTAGAGCAACAGCGCCGTGCCCAGCCCGCGCACTACCCAGTGCCCGCCCGCCATGCCGATCCACACAGTGCCGACGCCGGTGCCGAGAAAGATCATCAGCAGCATGGGCCACAGGCGCCGGATCAGTTCTTTCAAATGTCCGCCGAAGGCCAGTTGCCAGATATTGGTCAGCGTTGCCGGAATGATCAGCAGCGCCGCTGCCTGCGACGGTGCCATAGCCAGACCTAGCAACCCCATGGCGACCGTGGGCAGGCCAAGGCCGATGACGCCTTTGACCAGACCGGCCATGACGAAGGTGGCGATGACCAGCAGTGACAGGGCCAGACCGAGGTTTTGGTAGAAATCTGCGAATGCGTTCATGGCGCTACTGTGCGCCAGTCTGGGCTGACTGAAAATCTGCCATATACTGAGGCAGCCTCTGCCAATGCAAGAGGCTAAGAAATTCATTGAGGCAACTGGCCCCATCGCTGGCAAGCCAGCTCCCACAGGTTTTTTGGTTGGATTCAAAACCTGAGTACACACAAAATCCTGTGGAAGAGGCTGAGAAATTCATTGAGGCAATTGGCCCCATCGCTGGCAAGCCAGCTCCCACAGGTTTTTTGGTTGGATTCAAAACCTGAGTACACACAAAACCCTGTGGAAGAGGCTGAGAAATTCATTGAGGCAACTGGCCCCATCGCTGGCAAGCCAGCTCCCACAGGTTTATGGGTTGGATGCAAAACCTGAGTACACACAAAATCTTGTGGAAGAGGTTGAGAAATTCATTGAGGCAACTGGCCCCATCGCTGGCAAGCCAGCTCCCACAGGTTATGGGTTGGATGCAAAACCTGAGTACACACAAAACCCTGTGGGAGCTGGCTTGCCAGCGATAGGGCCTATCCATAAACCACAAAACCAGAGGCTGCCCATGCACTTCGACCTCACCGACCTGCGCCTCTATCTGCACATTCTCGACACCGGCAACATCACTGCCGGCGCTGCCCGCAGCCATCTCTCCCTCGCCGCCGCCAGCGCAAGAATCCGCGCGATGGAAGCCTCACTGGGCACCGACTTTCTCCAGCGCGGCCGCCGTGGCGTCATCCCGACACCGGCCGGCAAGGCCCTGGCGCACCACGCGCGCATCCTCCTGCAGCAGACCGAACGCATGCAGCAGGATCTGGCGGACTACGCCAAAGGCGTCAAAGGTCAGGTGCGCCTGCTGTGCAACACCACCGCGATCACCGAATACCTGCCGGAAGTGCTCGCGGACTTTTTGCGCAGCCACCCCAATCTCGACATCGACCTGCAAGAGCTGCCCAGCGCACGTATCACCCACGCCTTGCGCCAGGGTGCGGCGGATCTGGGGATTGTGTCTGACGCGGTCGACACCAGCGACCTACAGACTCAAGCGTTCCGCGACGATCCACTGGTGCTGATTCTGCCGCTGGACCACCCATTGTCCGACGCCGCCAAAGTCAGTTTCAGCGACGCCTTGCGCCACGAGTTTGTAGGACTGAGCGCCGACAGCGCACTGGCGATCTATCTCGAAGAGCAGGCGCTGAATAGCGGATCACGCATGCAGATTCGCATCCGCGCGGATGGCTTCGACAGCGTGATGCGCATGGTCGGCCGTAGCGCCGGGCTCGCCATTGTGCCGTTGGCCGCCGTTGAACGCGGGCCATCACGCGCCTTCAAAAGCGTAGCCCTTGATGAGCCTTGGGCCCGTCGCACGTTGAAGCTGTGTGCCAGAGATTTCAGCGCATTGCCGGGGTACGCCAAAGCACTGTTGCATGCCTTGACTCTCCCCTAAGGGGCAGACTTCATCCTTGGCTTTTTCCAGCAAGGACAGTGACGATGGGCAAACGCATTCTGCTGATTCTCGGCCACCCTTCGGCGACAAGCCTGTGCGCCGCACTCGCTGATCGCTATGCACAATCAGCGCTAGAAGCCGGACATGAAGTGCGTCAGTTACGGCTTGGCGAAATGGATTTCGACCCGGTGCTGCGCGAGGGTTATCAACAGATCCAGACGCTGGAAAACGACTTGAGTGCGGCACAGTCCGACATCCTTTGGGCCGAACATCTGACGCTGGTATACCCGATCTGGTGGGGCGGCATTCCGGCGCTGCTCAAAGGTTTTTTTGATCGGGTGCTGCTGCCGGGATTCGCTTTCAAATACCGTAAAGGCAAAGCGTTCCCGGACAAACTGCTGAAGGGCCGCACCGCAGATTTGCTGGTGACCATGGACACGCCGCCCTGGTATTACCGCTGGATCTACCGCATGCCCGGACTGAATGAGGTGCGCCAGACAACACTCGCATTCTGCGGAATCAAACCCGTGCGTACGCTGACGTTCGGCCCGGTGCTTGGCTCCACCGAGCAGCAACGCCAAGCCTGGTTGCAACAGGCGCAGGCTATCGCCGGCCGGTAAGTCTGCCGATAATGCCCCGCGCTGTTTCACGTTGAAAAAGGATTTTTATGTACATCGGCCAAGCCGCGCAACGCTCCGGCACCACCATCAAAAGCATCCGTCACTATGAGTCGATCGGCTTGCTGCCCAAACCCCGGCGTCAGGGCAACTACCGCCTCTACGACCAACAGAGCGTCGAACTGCTGATCTTCATCAAATGCGCCAAAGACATGGGTTTTCGCCTCAAGGAGTTGCAAGCGATCTTCGCTGATCACCACGGCGAGGCTATGCCCTGGGCGCTGGCGCAACAGGCCATAGAAGCGAAGAAGCGCGAAATCAACAACAGCATGGCCGAGCTCATCCGCCAATACGCGCAACTGGAAGGCTTCGAGGCAAGCCTGGAGCACGCCCGGGTCACTTGCCCGCTGGAAAATCTGTAAGCGGTTTGCGCGCTTCTGGGCACTTCGATGTCGAGCACAGACAACTGACCCGAGCCCGGGCGCTATACGGTGCGACTTCATTCCTCAAGTCCACTGCCCGGAGCCCCCATGACCGCGACCGCCCCTATCACCGTTCTGCGCGACACCCACCCGCTACCGGTACTCGATGCCTGTAAATGGGAAAAACTTGAGGGCGACCCGCACACCGTCAACCTCAACGCCTACACCAGCGAAGACGGCAGCAAGATCATGGGCACCTGGATCTGCACACCGGGCAAGTGGCGCGTCGAATATGTGAAGTGGGAGTACTGCCATTTCCAGGAAGGCTACTGCGTGATCACCCCGGACGGTATGGCGCCGATCCACCTGCGTGCCGGCGATATTTTCGTGATTGAACCGGGGATGAAAGGCACGTGGGAAGTGGTCGAGACCGTGCGTAAGTATTTCGTGTTTGCCTGAATGCAAAAAAGCCGGGAGATCACCCGACGTGATTTCCCGGCAATACCTACTGCAATTTTGTTCAGCACACCCCACAGATTTCTGTGGAAATAGAGAACCTGTGGCGAGGGGATTTATCCCCGATGGGACGCGAAGCGGCCCCCTTCATCGTGTCAGTCAAAACGCGGGCTCAGGGTTTACGACTGCTGCGCAGCCGATCGGGGATAAATCCCCTCACCACAAAATCCCAGCTGCCACAAAAGTATTGCTGACCCTAGTTACTGCGGCTTGCGATAGCTGTTGATGATCGCCGAAAAATCCTTGCCGCCATCGCCACGCTGACTCATCGCCTGATACAACTGCTGCGCCACCGCGCCGAGCACCACCGGTTGGTGCGCCTGACGTGCAGCTTCCGTCGCCAGCCCCAGATCCTTGAGCATCAACTCGGCACCGAAGCCGCCGGTATAATCGCGCGAGGCTGGCGCCGTTTCGACGATACCCGGCCACGGGTTATACATTTCCGAACTCCAGCAACGCCCGGTCGAGCTGTTGATGATCCCGGCCAACACCGAGGTGTCGATCCCCAGCGCATCCCCCAGCGCCATCGCTTCACTGACACCGACCATCGAAATCGCCAGCAGCAGGTTGTTGCAGATCTTGGCGATCTGCCCGGTGCCGACTTCACCGCAATGCACAATATTGCGGCCCATTTGCGCCAGCACCGGTTGCAGGGTGGCAAACAGTTCCGGGGTGGCGCCGACCATGAAGGTCAGTGTCCCGGCGGTGGCACCGCCAGTGCCGCCGGAGACCGGCGCATCGGCCATGGCCACGCCTTGTTTCGCCGCTGCAGCAGCCACATCGCGTGCGGTCTGCGGATCGATGGTGCTGCAATCGACTGCCGGCACACCTTTGCCGATGCCGGCGAGTACGCCGTCTTCACCTAACCAGACGCTGCGTACATGCACGGCGGCCGGGAGCATGGTGATCACCAGTTCGGCGTCCTCGGCAGCTTCGCGAGCCGACGAACGAATGGTGCCGCCCAGTTGTTCCAATTCCGCCAGCACGGTTTTGTTCAGATCAACCAGGTTCAGCGAATGGCCGGCCTTGATCAGGTTGCGCGCCATCGGCGCGCCCATGTTGCCCAGACCGATAAATGCGATTTTCATGGCACGTTCCTCAGCGCAGGTTGATGGTGGTGTTCACGCCGTCGTTGACGCTGTCGTCATCGAACCAGCGCGCCGTGACCGTTTTGGTCTGGGTGTAGAACTGCACCACTTGCTTGCCGTAAGGGCCGAGGTCGCCGAGTTTCGAGCCACGGGAACCGGTGAAGCTGAAGAACGGTACCGGCACTGGAATCGGAATATTGATGCCGACCTGGCCAACGTCGATTTCAGTCTGGAATTTACGCGCTGCCGCACCGCTCTGGGTGAACAGGCCTGTGCCGTTGCCGAACGGGTTGGCGTTGACCAGTGCGATGGCCTGATCGAGGGTGTCGACTTCCAGCACTACCAGCACCGGGCCGAAGATTTCCTGGGTGTAGATCTGCATGTCGGTGGTCACGCCCGAGAATAGGGTCGGGCCGACGAAGTTGCCTTGCTCGTAACCCGGCACGCTGATGTCGCGACCGTCCAGTTCAAGCTTGGCGCCTTCCTTGATGCCGCTTTCGATCAGATCGAGAATCCGCGCCTTGGCCTTTTTCGAGATCACCGGACCGACATCGGTGCCCGGCTCGCTGCCGGCGTTGACCTTGAGTTTCTGCGCCAGCGCTTTCAGGTCCGGCAGCCATTGTTTCGCCGCCCCGACCAACACCACCACCGAAGTGGCCATGCAACGTTGCCCGGCAGCGCCGAAACCAGCACCGACCAGGGCGTTGAGCGCTTGCTCGCGATTGGCGTCTGGCAGTACCACGGCGTGGTTCTTCGCGCCCATCATCGATTGCACACGCTTGCCGTGCTTGCCGGCCAGGTCGTAGACGTGGGTCCCAACAGCGGTCGAACCGACGAACGAAACGGCTTTGATGTCCTTGTGCGTGCACAGGCCATCAACCACGTCTTTGCCACCGTGAACCACGTTAAGCACACCCGCCGGGACGCCAGCCTCGATGGCCAGTTCCACCAGCAGCATGGTCGACAGCGGATCCTGTTCGGACGGCTTCAATACGAAAGTGTTGCCGCAGGCGATGGCCATAGGGAACATCCACAGCGGAATCATCGCCGGGAAGTTGAACGGCGTGATCCCCGCGCAAACGCCGATTGGCTGACGCAAGGTGTAGGTATCGACGCCACCGGCAACGTTTTCGGCGAACTCGCCCATTTGCAGAGTGCCGATGGAGCAGGCGTGCTCGACCACTTCCAGGCCACGGAAAATGTCGCCCTCGGCGTCGGCAATGGTTTTGCCCTGCTCGGCGCTGAGCACCACGGCGATGCGCTTGGAGTGTTCGCGGATCAGCGCTTGCAGCTTGAGCATGATGCGCATGCGGGCGCCGATCGGAGTCAGTTTCCAGGTCTGAAACGCATGCTGCGCAGCGCTGACGGCAGCATCGACTTCAGCAGCGGTGGCAAACGGGACTTTCGCCAGCACTTGCTGGGTGGCCGGGTTGACGATGTCGTGCCATTCAGTGGTTTGCGACTCGACCCACTCGCCATTGATCAGCAGCTTGACCTTCTGGACCGTGGTTTCGTTGGGCGTAAGCGATGCGTTCATGCTGGTCTCCGAAACTTGTTTTTATCGTAGGAGCCAAGGCGAAAGGTTCGCCTTGAAATGAGGCGTGTGTCACGAATTGGTTGTCGGACTGTTTTTGGAGTATAGATGTGCAAACTTCTAATAAGAACGCACATATAAGCCCGTCCATCATGCAAAAAAACATCACCTCTCTAGGTTCGCTGAACTGGGACGACCTCAAGTTTTTCCTCGAAGTCGCCCGCACCCGCAAGGCCAGCACCGCCGCCAAACGACTGGCCGTCGACTACACCACGGTGTCGCGGCGGATCAGTTCACTGGAAGCGGCGTTAGGCACCTTGCTGTTCGAGAAGTCGCGGACCAGCGGCTTCGTGCTGACCACCGAAGGCCAGCGTTTGCTCGGCTATGCCGAGTCGATTGAAAGCACGTTGCACATGGCCTGCGAACAGGTTTCCGGCTCCGGCGTGGCGTTATCCGGGCATGTGCGCATGGGTTGCACCGAAGGCTTCGGCAGTTTTTTCATCACGCCGCAATTGAGCCATTTCGTCGACGCCTACCCGGCAATCTCGGTGGATATCCTGCCGCTGCCGCACTTCATCAGCCTGTCCAAACGCGAGGCCGACATCGTCATTGCGCTGGAACGGCCGGAACATGGCCCCTACGTCTGCTGCAAACTCTGCGATTACCGCTTGCAGCTCTACGCCACCCAGGATTACCTCGACCAACACCCACCAATCCGCCGCCCGGCCGACTTGAGCAAGCATCAATTCATCAGTTATGTGGATGACCTGGCGTTCAGCTCGGAGCTGCTCTACTTGGCGAATGTGCTGCCCGGCGCCAACGCGCATTTGCGCAGCACCAGTGTGATCGCGCAGTTCGTCGCGGCGCAGCAGGGGCGTTCACTGGCGATTTTGCCGTGTTTCCTCGCCGCGCAGGATCCACGCCTGCTGCCGGTGTTGCCCGAGGAAATCGACATCACCCGACAGTTCTGGATGTACTGCCGGGAGGACCTGCGCAAGTTGAAGCGGATCACGTTGTTGTGGGATTACATCCGTGAGGTGACCGAGCGTAATCAGGGTCTGCTGATGGGGCAGACGCGGGAGATGCAGTTTGCTGACTGACAGGCTTTCAAGGAATCAGGCTTCGGCATCGTCACGAGGCCAGCAAGCTTTTCCAGCCCTTTTGTAACAGTGGTTGGTACGCGACTTGTAACACCCTGGAGCGCATCGAAGCCCTCATCCAGAGAAGTGCATGAGCACATGGCAACGTTTGGCGGGGGTCTGCGTAAACGGTGGAAAACCAGGGATGGCAGTATTCTTGAGTGGGATAGCCAACATGGAGCTGTTGAGATGTACAACAAGCGCGGCAAGCACCTCGGGGAGTTTGATCCCGAGACTGGACAGCAAACTAAAGACGCAAATAAGACTCGCGAGGTCGAACGGTGAAATACACCGTTGAAGCTTTTGACAAAGAAACCGAATTTTTAGCTTTTGAGATCGACCTTCCGAATGGGTGTGATGTTCTGTTAGCTGAAATCATGAACTGGTCTTCACCTCAACGCGGAGATGAGGGTTATAACCTTAGCCTCGCACAGCTCGCAGCCATTGAGGTTTTAGCAGGCAGGCGAATTTCGACCCGGGTTGTATCTTCCAGCTCACCTGCAATTTGAGCTGACCTGCACCGCTCAGGGCTTGCCGGGACTCAAAGACTAACGAATGGATTGTGAGAGAACGTATGGAGCTTCGCCCTGATTTAATGCCGCCGATGCTGGATGAATCTTTGGTCGCTCGGCTGACGAACCTTTCTGAAC
Source organism: Pseudomonas sp. Seg1 (assembly GCF_018326005.1). Classification (NCBI taxonomy): domain Bacteria; kingdom Pseudomonadati; phylum Pseudomonadota; class Gammaproteobacteria; order Pseudomonadales; family Pseudomonadaceae; genus Pseudomonas; species Pseudomonas sp. Seg1. The sequence goes on along the minus strand of NZ_AP021903.1, from coordinate 885,107 downwards.
AAATTGATTGCGGACATCCCGAACAAACTCGGGAGCAGTTGGCCGCGTTCAATCGAGAGGCCATGACCGAGCTTGAGCACATCGACTTTCAGGGCATTTATGGAGGCCAAGACCATGACACATGGGTTCGCAAGATCTTAGCAACACCGTATGAACGACGCGTGGCAGAGGTTACGAAGTGTGAGCTTATAGAAATGGCCCGAAGGGTGATGGAGTGCGATGGGGCCGAACATGACATCGATTTTTGGTTGAACATGCTGGCAATCAACATACCCAATGAACGCGTATCCGATTTGATTTTTTGGCCAGACGAATACTTTGGCGATATGAATTACTCGCAGAGACTATCGCCAGAGCAGGTGGTAGAAATTGCGTTGAAAGACAAAGATGTCGTGCCGTAATCATGACTCGCACACATCACCCTGTTGTGGGATTACATCCGGGAGGTGACCGAGCGCAATCAGGGCCTGCTGATGGGGCAGACCCGAGAAATGCGGTTTGCTGACTAGTCGGCGCTGACCACAATCGCGACGCGGCGGTTTTCCGTGCGGCCCGCCGCCGTGTCGTTGGAGGCCACCGGTTCTTTGCTGCCGAGGCCTTGCAGCTGAATGTTTTCTGGCTTCATGCCAACCGTGCCCAGCACTTTGGCCACGCTTTTGGCCCGGCGCAGGGACAGTTGCTGGTTGTAGCTTTCCTTGCCCGATGCATCGGTGTGGCCATCGACCCGCACTCGTTCGATGCCGACATTGAGCAGCGCCTTGCCGATGCGCTCGACGATCTCGGTGCTTTGATTGTTCAGGCTTTCGACATCGCTGCCGAACAGCACTTTGCCCGACAGGCCGAACTCCCAGCCTTCGTCGGTCAACTCAAAACCTTGCTGCTTGAGCACGGCAATTTGCGCAGGAGTCAGACCTTTTTGCGGGGCAGTCTGGCAACCGGTCAGGGTCAGTGTGACCATCAACAGCAGGATGGAAAAAATTCGAATGGGCAGTGTGAACACGGGAATCAGCTCCTGGTTTGAACGGGATCGACCGGGTGCTCCGACCCGGCCGTGAATTGGGCGCCGCGTGACAAACGCTTGGCTTGATACATCGCCGCATCGGCGGCATCGAGCAACGCACCTGGCGTGGCGCCATGATCGGGGTAAACGGCGATGCCGATACTGAGCGACGTCACGACACTGGTGTCCCCCGGCAGCGCGATGGGCACGTCCATGCTGGCGAGAATCTTGTCGGCGATGCGCTCGGCGTCTTCGATCTTGTGCAAGGGGGTCAGCAACACGGCGAACTCGTCACCGCCGAGCCGCGCGACCAGATCCTCCTCACGCAACTGGGCGCGCACTCGGTTAGCGACTGCCACCAGCACCGCGTCCCCGGCGGCGTGGCCGAAGTTATCGTTGATGCCTTTGAAACGATCACTGTCGAGAAACAGCACCGCCACGCGCTCGTGAAGTTTGCTGGCGTTGCGCAGGGCGCGGATCAATCGGCCCTCGAAAAAGGCGCGATTCGGCAACCCGGTCAGGCTGTCGTGACTAGCCTGGTGGGCGAGCGTTTCGTTTTCGTTCTGCAGATGGGTTTGCCACGACTCCAGTTCGTCGAGCAGGGCGTTGAAGTCGTTGCCGAGATTGTCGAGTTCGGCGATCTGCGCCGGCGGTACGCGACGATCCAGCGCTCGCTCGCTGCGCGCGGCATGGGCGACGGCAGCGAGTTTGTGCAGCGGGCCAATGATGCCGCGCAACTGGCGCCGAGCCAGAGAGAGCGCGACCCAGGCACTGATCGCGGTACAGAGGATAATCCCCGCCAGACCACTGAGCAGAAAGCTCATCAGGCTGCCACCATGGCCCATCAGCAGAACGCGCCCGATTTCACGGTCCTGATGCAGGATCGGCAGGTCGATCGGCTTTTCCAGAACGGCACGGGTGATCTGCATTTCCAACCCGGAGAAAAAGCCGTTTTCCGGTCGTTGCCAGCGTGCGAGCAACTGGCCTTGAGCGTCCAGCACCTGGACGTCCGCCACTTCTTCAGTGGAAGCAATCAGCGCCAGCGACTCAGTGGCGGCAGCCTTGTCGTTGAACACCACCGCCGCTTCAACGGTGTAACTGATCGAGCGGGCAATCAGGTGCAAGTTGTGATCGGCGTAAACCCGCAGCGCCAGAACACCCAGCAGGGTCAGCGAGACGCTGGCCATCGTCACGGCCACCAGCGCCACAATCAAGTTGCCGCGACCAATCACCGAGCCCAGCGTGGGGCGAACTTTCGAACTGAACAGTTTCATGGCGCCGCCGGTTTGCGACGCGACAATTGCAGGACGCTTGGGTGAATGCGTACGCCACTGCGGGCGACGGAGTCGAGATTGACTTCAAAAGACACTTGATCGTCGCCAACCCGCAGGCAAAACAGACTGCCCACCGTGCATTGATCACCGCCCTCGCTGATGCTCAGCACCGGATGGCCGATCAGCGAGGTGAACAGGCGGCTGCGCTCATCCGTTGTGAGTTTGCCGATGTACACCGCATCGCACTCACTGACGATGACCGGGTTATCTGCCAGCAGGCGGCGCACGGTGACGGGTCGGCCAGTGGCCTGGGTCGTGCCTTTGACCAGATCGTCGGTGTACTCGGTAGGACCGACGATACACAGGCGCAACTGCGCAGGTTCCACCGGCCAGCGCGCGTAGCTGAGAATGCCCAGAACAACTTTGGTGACAGCTTGAGCGCGTTGCTCAGCCATGCCCGGCGGCGGTTGCGGCTGCGCGACGGCCATGCCCGCCAGCGCACAGAGCAGACCGACAAGCACTGCGCGCTTGCAGCGAAACACGCGCTCTGTCGCCCAGACAGCCACCTTCATGCAGGGATTCTCTTGGATCGTAGCGAAATGATGCCGCAACGATAGCACAGCGCTGAATCACCAGCGAGACAGTGACTCCTGACTGGCTGGTCAGTAACTGCCATCAATCGCTTATTTTTTCACCCTCGGGGCTCAGCACCCTCTTCCAGTTCCAGCATCAACCCGCTCAGGCGCTTAACCTTGCGTTGCACGGCTTCTTCGAACACCCCAGCTCGCGGCTCAATCAGGGTGAACCAGTGCTTGGCCCGGGTGATGCCGGTGTAAATCAGCTCCTTGGTCAGCACTGGATTCAGGGCATCCGGAAGGATCAACGCGGTGTGGGCAAATTCCGAGCCCTGGGATTTGTGCACCGTCATGGCGTACACGGTTTCGACATCGTTGAGCCGACTCGGCAACACGAAACGCACCCCGCCCCGGCCATCATTGCGCGGGAAAGCTACACGCAGCACCGGTTTGCCGGCATCGGGTCCTTCGCGCTCAGGCAGCTTCAAGGCAATACCGATATCGCCATTCATCAAACCCAGGCCGTAGTCATTGCGCGTCATCAGCACCGGCCGGCCCTCGTACCATTGCTGGTCATTGTCGATCAGTCGGGCCTTGAGCAAAGCGGCGGTAATACGCAGGTTCAAACCTTCCACACCCCACGGCCCCTTGCGCACCGCACACAACAGCTGAAAGGTGTCGAACGCTTGCAGGACTTCCCGGGCCCACGTGATCCAGTCCGGATGTTCGAGCGGCCGGCCGGGCGGTGGGCGCTGATCGCGCAGCACACTCAGATAATGCCGATAACCTTGTGGGCCATCGCCATGTCCCTCAAGCAACAGTCGCTCCAGCTTGTGGTGGTGCTCGCCCTTGAGCGGCAACGAATACACATCGTCATAGTGCCCCGCCGACAGCAACTGGCGCGCCTCATCCGGCAATTGCTGATTGACCCGGCGCGCGAGTTGGCCGATCCCGCTACCCTCGCCGAAACGCCGTGAGTGACGCAACATCACCACTTGTTGCGCCAGTGGATGAGTGTCGTCGATGTCTTCACACAAACCGCTGCCCTGCAAGGTTTCACCGCTGACCGACTCCAGCCACTGGCGGGTCTTCGGGTTGTACCATCCACTCTCGGCGTCGCGACACAGATCACCCAGTACCGCACCGGCCTCCACGGAGGCCAGTTGATCCTTGTCACCGAGCAATACCAAACGCGCGTGGGGCGGCAAGGCGTCGAGCAGATTCGCCATCATTTCCAGATCGATCATCGATGCTTCATCGACCACCAGCACATCCAGAGGCAAGCGATTGCCGGCATGGTGTCGAAAGTGTCGAGTGCCAGGGCGACTGCCGAGCAAACGATGCACGGTGGTCACGTCGCAGGGAATTTTCGCCCGTACGTCTTCGGTGACGGTCAGCGATTGCACTTGCTGGCTGATGGACTCGGTCAACCGCGCCGCGGCTTTGCCGGTCGGCGCCGCCAGGCGAATGCGCAGTGGATGGCCAGCCTCCACCGCCGGCGCCTGAAGCAGCGCGAGCAAACGCACCACCGTCGTGGTTTTGCCGGTGCCCGGGCCACCCGTGACGATGCTGAAGGTGCCACGCGTGGCGATGGCACAGGCGAGTTTTTGCCAGTCGATCACATCGCCGGATTTCGCCGAGCCAAACAACTCATTCAACCGCTGCGGCAGATCATCCGGGGTCGCCTCGCGCTGTGCGAGACGCTGGCGCAAGGCGAGATCGATGCGGCGCTCATAGGCCCAGTAGCGTCTCAGGTACAGACGCTTCCCGGACAACACCAATGGCCGTCGCTGCGCCGAATCACTGCCGTCAGCCGACAATGCAACCAACGCGCTCGCCGCCAGAACCTTGCACCAATGCGCACCTTCGAGGGCATCAAGCAATTGCGAGGGCAACAGCAACACCCCGCCCTGCACATCGCCTTCGGGCGGTAGCGACAGGGCAAAATCCGGAGCCTTGAGGGTTTCGAACAGATCCAGGCAGACATGCCCATGACCGAGTTGATGGCTGGTGAGCGCGGCGGCGAGCAGCACCAATGGATCAGTACCAGGCTCAAGCTCATGGAGGAATGCTACGAATGCTTTGTCCAGGGCACGCAGCCAGCCACGCTCGACCCAACGGGTGAGCAGCACAAGCAAATCATCGGCGCGGGTCAGGGGCGCGAGTGTCGACAGGCTGTCGGCAGCCAGCGGTGTCGGCAGCAGATCGTCCAGGGTGCGGCTCATAACAAGACTCCCTGTTCCCACAAGGGCTCGGCCTTGGGTTCAGGTTTGCCCTGGAACATCCGGTCCAGACGCTCGATCAACTCGCGCGGAGGTCGCACAAAGTAAGCACCGCGACTGGCTGCGCGGGTGCCGCGCAGAAACAGGTACAGCGCGCCACCGACATGCCGTTCGTAATCGTAGTCGGGCAACCGTGCCTTGAGCTGGCGATGCAACGCCAACAGGTACAGCACATATTGCAAGTCGTAGCGATTATCGAGGATCGACTGTTCCATGGCCTGCTCGGTGTAGGCCAGGTCATCGGTGCCCAGCCAGTTGGATTTGTAGTCCGCCACGTAATAGCGGCCGTCGTGCTCGAAAGTCAGGTCGATGAAGCCTTTGAACATGCCATTGAGCTGCACCGGCTCTGCGGCTACCCGAGCCACGCCGTTGTGCGTGTATTGCCGCACCAGTTCATCGAGTTTGAGTACGTCGACTTTGTGACTGGCGAACCAGAACTCCATCTCCACCCGGTACTGTTTCAGTTGCTCCAGAATGACCGGCGGCTGGCTGTCACCGATCGGCAGCGGTAATTGGAGCAAATGCTGCAACCAGTCACTTAGAGTGATGATCCAGCCTTCCCAACCGCGCAGATTACAGCGCCGGGCAATCGCGTCTTCCAATGCCTCACGGGTAACAGCGAAACCGTCGTCACCCGCCCATTCCAGCAAACCATGGAGAAACGTTCCGGGATTGGGGCCACGCGGGAAACGATGGATGTCGGCGCCACCGGTAATGATTTCTCGTGGAGCGTCGGGGTCGAGACGTTCGTCATCGAAAAGCTTTTGTGCTTGAGGACTGTCCGGTGCTTCATCACTGCCAACACTCAATACGTCGCTGATACGCAGCGCACTGTAAGACGCGATCCACCAGTTTTCGCTGGCTTTGCGCTTGGGCAGCAGAGTGGCACTGAGGATGGCGTCATTACGCGGTGGCTGATAGTGCTCGTCGGTGGGTTGCGGCATTTCACCGATGCAGATGGCAGGACAATCTTGTTGCAGGTCTTGCAGCCAACGATCAAGGGCGATGGACTCACCCAGAGAGGCGCCTCCACCGAGCAAGTAGCCAAGGGCAGAAAGGTGCAGCACCGAGCTGTTGTTATTGCCGCGTTTGAGATCCGTCACCCCCAGCCAGCAAGCATGCTGGGCGCGGGTCAGGGCGACATAAAGCAGGCGCAGGTCTTCGGCCAGACGCTCATCGTCGGCTTGCGCAATCAGTTCGGCGGTGGGCCTCAGGCTCACCTGGGCTTTGCCCGAAGCGTCGTGATAATGCAGCGGCAATCGGCTGCCATCCACCGGTTTTGCTGAACAGATGAAGGGCAGGAACACCAGTGGATATTCGAGGCCTTTGGATTTGTGAATGGTCACGACCTTGACCAGTTGCTCGTCGCTTTCCAGACGCAGAATCTGCTCTTCACCGGCCTGACCTGACAACGCCAGCAGTTCCGCCAGATGACGGATCAGCGCTTGCTCGCCGTCCAGTTCGGCAGCGGCTTGTTGCATCAGCTCTGACAGATGCAGAAGGTTGGTCAGCACCCGCTCGCCGTCGCTGCGGGCGATCAAGGTCTGCGGCAAGCGGAAGTCATGCAGCAGGCGCCGCAGCATCGGCAGCACACCTTGTTTGCGCCATAGTTCACGATAACCACGGAACTGCATGACGCGGGTTTCCCAGACCAGTTCGTCCTGGTTCAGACGCTCCAGCTCAGCCAGTGGCAAATTCAGGGTGATGCAGGCCAGCGCGGCTTTCAGGGAACGCTCGACATCCGGCTCGGCGCAAGCCTTGAGCCAAGACAACAAGTCGTGTGCCTCCTGAGCTGCGAAAACCGAATCCTTGTCGGACAGATAAACGCTGCGGACCCCGCGATTGGCGAGTTCACCGCGCACCGCCTGAGCTTCTTTTCCGTCACGGACGAGGATTGCGATATCGGAAGGTCGCAGGCCTTTGAAGGCCTTGTCGTCCTGAATAAAACCGGCGCTACCGTTTTGCCCGCCATTGAGCAGCGCGGTGATTTCGCTGGCACATGCAGCCGCCAATTGCTGGCGATAGACCGCGCCTGACAGCGGCTGATCGGTGGACAAGTGCCAGACATTCAGCGCCGCGACGTCCTGCCCGGCAATCTGCAGTTCTTCTTTACGGCCCTGGGATTCGACAGGCTGGAAGGGCACCGGGTTGTCACCGTTCTTCTCCCGGAACAAAAACGCGCCGCGGCCCTGCTCACGGGATTCGGCGCGCTCGAACACGTGATTGACCGCTTTCACCATGCCATGGCTGGAACGGAAGTTGGTACCCAAGGTATGCAGTCGGCCGGTGGTGGCTTGGCGAGCACGCAAGTAGGTATAGATGTCTGCGCCACGGAACGCGTAAATCGCCTGTTTGGGGTCGCCAATCAGAAACAGTCCGGTGTCCGGATTGTTGTCCTCGATGCGGTAAATGCTCTCGAAGATCCGGTACTGCACCGGGTCGGTGTCCTGGAACTCGTCGATCAGTGCAACCGGGAATTGCTCGCGGATCAATGTGGCAAGGCGTTCGCCGCCCTCTGACTGCAGCGCAGCATCCAGGCGCAAGAGCATGTCGTCGAAGCCCATCTCGGCACGCCGGCGTTTCTCTTCTTCGAAGCGTGCACCTACCCACTTGGCGGCGTGTTGCAGTACGGCAGCATCGGGGGTTGGCAATGCATCGAGACTCGACTTGAGCCCCGGCATGGCGTCCAGCCCCGGATGAGTTGGAGCCTGGCCTTTCCAGGCTTCAGCCATTCCGTCGGGCGTCAGCCGAGTGAATCCTGTGCCGATGTCCAGTTGTTCGAGGGACTCGTCTTCAGCCCAGTTCTTGAGCTTTTCGAACCACGGCTCAAAGTAGCGGGCCTGCATCTTGCGACCATCGACGCTTTTACTCGCAACACCTTGATGACAAATCGCAAGCAACTCATCAGCCCACTGCCGCCACGGCATTTTCAATTCGATCAACGCAGCGCGCCGCTCTTGCAGACAATCATCGATCAACTCCGCCGGTGCCTTGCTTTCGTCGCTCTCGCGCTCGCTGGCGAACAAGCCTCGCACCCGAGGCAGCAACGCCGCAGGTCCACCCCAGTTGCTGCGAACCCAATTCAACGCATCGCCCTGCATCGGGTAACAGAACAGCCGCCAGTAATCGCGCAGCACTTCGCCGAGCAAATCGCTGTGATCCGTTTCGAGGGATTGGGTAAACAGACTTCCGCTATCGAAAGCATGTTCGCGCAACATGCGCTGACACCAACTGTGGATGGTGGAGACCGCGGCCTCGTCCATCCACTGTGCGGCGATGTCCAGACGGTTGGCGCAACCTGGCCACTGTTGAAGATCGAATTGATCTCGTAGTTCGGCAATCAATCCGTCAGGCGCTGGCGTCTCATCGCGGAAGAATCGCGCGGCCTCGGCAAGACGCGTGCGAATCCGCTCACGCAGCTCCTTGGTTGCCGCGTCGGTGAACGTCACCACAAGAATTTGCGGCGGCAACAGTTCGCGGGCGAACCCGTTCGATTCGCCGCCATGGCCAAGAATCAGGCGTAGGTAGAGCGCAGAAATGGTGAAGGTTTTGCCGGTGCCGGCGCTGGCTTCGATCAACTGGCTGCCACGCAGAGGGAATGCCAGCGCAAGGGGTGTCTTCGTACTCATGCGCGCGCCCCTTCATTGGACAATGAGCGCCAGGGCGCTTCCACCAGAGGGCGATAAAGAGCATCGCACCAACCGGAAAATGTTTCGTCCGCGAGTAATGCATCGAAGTCGGCAAATTGGCGGGACAGCGCCGGACTTTCGCGGCGTTCGCCTTCACTGGTCTGTCCGTCACCTTCGTAGGCTTTGCGAGCAGCCGCTTCAGCTTTGAGCGGATCGGTCTGAGATAGCCAGGCAAAAGCGGTCTTCACTGCGATCGGCAGAGGCTGACGCATGCCGGCCAGCCAGGCGAGAAGAAGGTCGCCAAGAAACCGAACGGCTCTGTCTTGCTCCATAGACTCGAGCAGCAATGTGTCGTCACTGGCCACCAATGCGGTGGTCAATGAGAGCCCGCTGGCGCAGGCCACGAGATGATTGACCCAGGGTTTGATCAGTCGATGCCATTTGCGGCTTTTGATCGAGCCGATGCTGTTGGGAATGGTCGTGACCGACAACACGCCTCCGTCAGCGCGTTGATGCAAACCCGAGAGCCATCCTTCAAGACGCAACCCCTGCAACTCGAGACTGATCGGGATGGCACTGGCGAGCGGAGTCGGCCAAAGCGTCAGTAGTTGCTGATAGCGTTGTAGCAAGTCCGGCAGTGGCTCAATCAATTCCCTTTGCAGGCACTCGCCGAATCCGGCCATTGGCAACAGGCCGCTATTTTGCAGACGTCGCGCCTGAGCCTGGAGCGCTTGCTCGACATTGTCCGGCTGCCTGAGCGCGGCTTCTAGCAGGCTGTCGCTGAGCGTATATCGCTGCAGGGCGTCGAGTACAAAAGGCTCTTCATCGGCCAGCGGTGCATCGGCGGCTTCGAAGTAGACCTTGAGTCTCTGGGTAAAAAAATGCCGAACCGGATTACGTAAAAAGTCCTGCAACAGAGCCAGACTCAACGGTTCCTCTTGTACATAGGGGGCGAGTAATTCTGCCTCGTTTCGTAGCTCATGAGGTTGATGCAGAACCTGCCACTCGCTGGCATAGCTGAACAGTTGATCTCCCTCATGGAAATAGCGGGCACTGAAGGGTTGCAGTGGATGCTCCTCAGTCATGGCGCTCAACAGATCCTGACTGTCATCGATCAATCGCCAACCACTGGCGAGGTGATCGCGTAACTGGCCGATGAGCACCGAAGCAGGCCTCTCGCTGTTGTCACGAATGCTGCGCCCGACCCAACTGATATAGAGCTGATTACGTGCTGACAGCAGCGCCTCGAGCAACAGATAGCGATCATCCTCTCGCCGGGAACGGTCGCCCGGACGATAGTCGCTACCCATCAGGTCAAAATCGAGAGGCGGTTGTGCACGGGGGTAATCACCGTCGTTCATACCCAGCAAACAAACGAGTTTGAAAGGAATGGCACGCATGGGCATCAGCGTGCAGAAGTTCACCGCGCCGGCAAGAAAGCGTTGAGACAAACGGCCCTGATCCAGCCCGGCGAGCCAGGCCTCGCGAACGACAGTCAGGGGCAACTCATCCTCAAGGCCAACAGCCTCGCAGGTCTCCAGCCAGGTTTCACGAAGCTCTTCTAGCTGGGTCAGCAAGTAATCGTCGTGTTCGTTACTGGCTTTAAAGAACAGCTGCATCAACGCTTGCAGCCGATGACCCCACTCCTTGGGCTGTGCCGGCCGGGTGAGTTCCTGATGTGCGAGTTCCAGAGCATCGAGCAGGGCCACCAATGGCCCGATCAATGCGGCATCCAGTCCCCCGATTTCATCATAGGGCTCGATACCCGCACAGTCAGTCGAGCTGCCGACAGCGTAGCCAAGAAGCATTCGTCGCAGACCGAAATGCCAGCTGTTCTGCTCCAGTTCATCCGGCAGACCTAGCCCGGCACGCTGCTCCGCGTTCATTCCCCAACGCACACCAGCGCCTTCAATCCAGCGGTGCAACGTCGGCAAGTCACGCTCCTCCATGCCGAAACGAGCGCGTAATGCGGGAACGTCGAGCAAGTCGAGGATTTCACTGACAGGGAAACGACTGTCCGGCAGTTTGAGCAGGTGTTCAACCGCAATCAGCAATGGATCACGACCGCGTTGGCCCTGATCCGCCAATGTGAAAGGAATAAAGCGTGGATCAAATCGATCAAGCTGACCAAACACCGCGCGGATATGCGGCGCATAGCTGTCGATGTCCGGCACCATCACGATCACGTCGCGAGGGCGTAGATCCGGATTGGCACTGAAACGTGCCAACAGCTGATCATGGAGAATCTCCACCTCGCGTTGAGCGCTGTGAGCGATGTGAAAACGGATCGAGTTGTCGTGTGCCAGATCAACAGCCGGCCAATGCTCGCGGGTCTCCTCGAGTGGGCGCAATTCGAGAATGTCGTCCTGGAGTTGATTGAGCAGGTTATGCGGCTGATTTTCGCTGAACAGGTCGATACGCCCATCGCGAAATGCCGCTCGATAGCTGTTTGGGTCGTCATAGCTATCGAGCAGGTTGATGTAGTCACGGCCTTGCTTACCCCATGCTGCCAATAGAGGATGTGCGTGTTGATGCATTGTCTCGGGATCAAGTACGACAGGCATGCCGCTCTTGCGCGATTGCCGCTTGTATTGGTGACGCAGCAAATCCTTGTCCGCAACGATGTCGGCCCAGTGATGCCGACATGGGTTGTGCACACACAGCAAAACCTGGCTGAACCGGGCGAGGCCAGCCAAAGCTTCAAGTACTTGAGCCGGAAGCGAAGAAATCCCGAAGACGATCACTCGCGAAGGCAGCCCGGTAGGTGCGTGCTCGATGCTACCGATGCGCTCGATAAATCGCTGATGTACACCGGCGCGGCTTTGCGCCATACCTTTTGCACCTACATCCTCCAGGAGCGCGCGCCAGAGTTCAGCCTGCCAGCAACTGGTGGGCGGTAGTGGCTTTACTTCGCCTCTGACATTGCGCAGTTGATGCCGACCTTCCGCCCAATCCTCAAGCCAGTCGGCTCGATACACCTGATATTGGTCGAATAGATCCGCCAGGCGCTCGGATAGCTGATAGCGCTTGCGCAAGTCGGTGTCGTGAGTGAGGAAGCGTTGCAACGGTTCGAAATGCGGACGGTCGATGACCTGAGGCAGCAGACGCATGAGGCGCCAGGTCAGCGGAGCTTTATCGAGCAGGGATTTGGCTGGAATTTCATCTCGGCCCAAAACCATACGGTAGAGCTGCCACATGAAACTGCCGGGCAATTGAACATCTATCGCCGCTGCGATACCACAACCACCGAGGTCGTTTTCCTCAGGATCTTCAGCCAAGGCCAATTTAAGCCACTGCGCGATGCCATTGCTCTGCACCAGGGCAATTTCGTTCTCCAAGGGAGCCAGCGGATAGCGCCGCATTATGCTGACCACCAGGCTGCGCAGTTCGTCCAGGCTATTGCTCTGAACCACCATGAATGCAGCGTTGAGGGACTGGGCGTCCGGCATAAGACTTCCTTGGGAGAATAAAAACAGCCAGGTCAGAACCTTAGCATTGTCGGCAGATGATGACAGCCGGACGGCGTCTATGAGTGCTGTAAGAACTTTCCTGCGGGCAAAACAAAACCCCAACTGCTTTCGCAATTGGGGTTTCGGAATTTAATCTTGACGATGACCTACTCTCACATGGGGAAACCCCACACTACCATCGGCGATGCATCGTTTCACTGCTGAGTTCGGGATGGGATCAGGTGGTTCCAACGCTCTATGGTCGTCAAGAAATTCTGGTACTGAGTCGTGACCAGATGGCCTCGCTTCAGCAAATTGGGTATGTGACAGCTGTCGGTGTTTTGTGAACATCGAACTTTCGGTTCGTTTCGTCTTCACACACCGCAATCTGGTCTCTTTTGAGTCTACAGATTGCTTGGGTGTTATATGGTCAAGCCTCACGGGCAATTAGTATTGGTTAGCTCAACGCCTCACAGCGCTTACACACCCAACCTATCAACGTCGTAGTCTTCGACGGCCCTTCAGGGAACTCAAGGTTCCAGTGAGATCTCATCTTGAGGCAAGTTTCCCGCTTAGATGCTTTCAGCGGTTATCTTTCCCGAACATAGCTACCCGGCAATGCCACTGGCGTGACAACCGGAACACCAGAGGTTCGTCCACTCCGGTCCTCTCGTACTAGGAGCAGCCCCTCTCAAATCTCAAACGTCCACGGCAGATAGGGACCGAACTGTCTCACGACGTTCTAAACCCAGCTCGCGTACCACTTTAAATGGCGAACAGCCATACCCTTGGGACCGGCTTCAGCCCCAGGATGTGATGAGCCGACATCGAGGTGCCAAACACCGCCGTCGATATGAACTCTTGGGCGGTATCAGCCTGTTATCCCCGGAGTACCTTTTATCCGTTGAGCGATGGCCCTTCCATACAGAACCACCGGATCACTAAGACCTACTTTCGTACCTGCTCGACGTGTCTGTCTCGCAGTCAAGCGCGCTTTTGCCTTTATACTCTACGACCGATTTCCGACCGGTCTGAGCGCACCTTCGTACTCCTCCGTTACTCTTTAGGAGGAGACCGCCCCAGTCAAACTACCCACCATACACTGTCCTCGATCCGGATAACGGACCTGAGTTAGAACCTCAAAGTTGCCAGGGTGGTATTTCAAGGATGGCTCCACGCGAACTGGCGTCCACGCTTCAAAGCCTCCCACCTATCCTACACAAGCAAATTCAAAGTCCAGTGCAAAGCTATAGTAAAGGTTCACGGGGTCTTTCCGTCTAGCCGCGGATACACTGCATCTTCACAGCGATTTCAATTTCACTGAGTCTCGGGTGGAGACAGCGCCGCCATCGTTACGCCATTCGTGCAGGTCGGAACTTACCCGACAAGGAATTTCGCTACCTTAGGACCGTTATAGTTACGGCCGCCGTTTACCGGGGCTTCGATCAAGAGCTTCGCGTTAGCTAACCCCATCAATTAACCTTCCGGCACCGGGCAGGCGTCACACCCTATACGTCCACTTTCGTGTTTGCAGAGTGCTGTGTTTTTAATAAACAGTCGCAGCGGCCTGGTATCTTCGACCGGCATGAGCTTACGGAGCAAGTCCTTCACCCTCACCGGCGCACCTTCTCCCGAAGTTACGGTGCCATTTTGCCTAGTTCCTTCACCCGAGTTCTCTCAAGCGCCTTGGTATTCTCTACCCAACCACCTGTGTCGGTTTGGGGTACGGTTCCTGGTTACCTGAAGCTTAGAAGCTTTTCTTGGAAGCATGGCATCAACCACTTCGTCATCTAAAAGATAACTCGTCATCAGCTCTCGGCCTTAAGATCCCGGATTTACCTAAGATCTCAGCCTACCACCTTAAACTTGGACAACCAACGCCAAGCTGGCCTAGCCTTCTCCGTCCCTCCATCGCAATAACCAGAAGTACAGGAATATTAACCTGTTTTCCATCGACTACGCTTTTCAGCCTCGCCTTAGGGACCGACTAACCCTGCGTCGATTAACGTTGCGCAGGAAACCTTGGTCTTTCGGCGTGGGTGTTTTTCACACCCATTGTCGTTACTCATGTCAGCATTCGCACTTCTGATACCTCCAGCAAGCTTCTCAACTCACCTTCACAGGCTTACAGAACGCTCCTCTACCGCATCATCCGAAGATGATACCCGTAGCTTCGGTGTATGGTTTGAGCCCCGTTACATCTTCCGCGCAGGCCGACTCGACTAGTGAGCTATTACGCTTTCTTTAAAGGGTGGCTGCTTCTAAGCCAACCTCCTAGCTGTCTAAGCCTTCCCACATCGTTTCCCACTTAACCATAACTTTGGGACCTTAGCTGACGGTCTGGGTTGTTTCCCTTTTCACGACGGACGTTAGCACCCGCCGTGTGTCTCCCATGCTCGGCACTTGTAGGTATTCGGAGTTTGCATCGGTTTGGTAAGTCGGGATGACCCCCTAGCCGAAACAGTGCTCTACCCCCTACAGTGATACATGAGGCGCTACCTAAATAGCTTTCGAGGAGAACCAGCTATCTCCGAGCTTGATTAGCCTTTCACTCCGATCCACAGGTCATCCGCTAACTTTTCAACGGTAGTCGGTTCGGTCCTCCAGTTAGTGTTACCCAACCTTCAACCTGCCCATGGATAGATCGCCCGGTTTCGGGTCTATTCCCAGCGACTAGACGCCCTATTAAGACTCGCTTTCGCTACGCCTCCCCTATTCGGTTAAGCTCGCCACTGAAAATAAGTCGCTGACCCATTATACAAAAGGTACGCAGTCACAGAACAAAGTCTGCTCCCACTGCTTGTACGCATACGGTTTCAGGATCTATTTCACTCCCCTCTCCGGGGTTCTTTTCGCCTTTCCCTCACGGTACTAGTTCACTATCGGTCAGTCAGTAGT